>JAJTEM010000042.1 GCA_021299735.1 Burkholderiales bacterium
TCTTTTGCAATCAGGCTGCTCGCGCCCAAAATGGCTATATTCATGGCGCACATTCATTCAACAAGTCGAGGATCTTGCGTTTTGTTTTCTCAGCACTTAGGCCGTGTTCATGCAGCAGGTAATCATAGGTACCACAGTGGTGACTAAACCTGTCTTCAACACCAATTCGAAGTACCTTGCGCGGCGCGTATCTACTGCTTATTTCACAAACCAGTGAGCCCAATCCGCCATCAGTGTGGTGTTCCTCAAGCGTAATTATCACTTGGTATTTTTTAATTACTTCAAGCACCTGCGAAGTTTCCAGTGGTTTGATGCTGGGTACGCTGTACACCGAGGCCTGTTGCAGTGTTGTATCTGCCAGTTCGAGTGCTGTTTTCACCATTGAACCTGTTGCAATCAAGGCAATATCAGCCGAGCTGTTTTGTCGCAAACTAAACATCGAACCGAGCGGGGCGTTGATCGGTGCAGCATGAACATCGCCACGGTCGGATTTACCCATGCGCATGTAAACCGGGCCCTTGCATTCATAGGCCCATTCCATGCAAAGCGTTTGCTCAAATCGATCTGCAGGTGAAAGAATTGTAAGGTTGGGAATTGCGCGGGTACATGCAATGTCTTCTGTAGACTGGTGGCTGGTTCCCAAGTGGCTGTAAACAAATCCGGCACCATCGCCCAGCAATACCACCGGCAAATTATCATGTGCAATATCGAGTTTAATTTGCTCAACTACACGCACTGGGATAAATGCAGCCAAACCATACACAAAAGGTTTGAACCCCATTCGCGCCAAACCTGCCGCCATGCCCACCATATTTTGTTCTGCAATGCCCGCATTAATGTATTGCGCAGGGCATTCCTTTCTAAAAGAGTCGAACAAGGCGTAACCATGGTCACCGGTCAGCAGCAGCACCTTCGGGTCATGTTTGGCCAGCTCAACAAGTGCATTGGAAAAAGCTGTTCTCATGCCTGTCCCTTCATCACTTCTGCGCAAGCTTGTGCATATGTTTCTTCGTTCAGGCGCGTGTAATGCCACATGTTGTTGTGTTCCATGAATGAAACACCTTTGCCTTTCACTGTTTTGGCCACAATTGCTTTTGGCTTTGTCAGCCTGCTGGCCCATAAGGTGGTTACGGCATCGTCGATGGCTTTTTCATCGTGCCCATCAATCGACATTGTTTCAAATCCAAACGCATTTAATTTGTCAGCAATCGAGCCAAGAGCAAGTACTTCATCGGTAGTGCCCATGGCCTGAAACCCGTTTTCGTCCACAATCAACATCAAATTATTCAACTGGTGATGTGCGGCAAATAACGCGCCTTCCCAAATTGGGCCCTCATTAATTTCGCCATCTCCAACCAGTGCGTACACTTTCTGATCAGTACCATTCAGTTTTGCACCCATGGCCATTCCCACGCCAACCGAGAAGCCGTGGCCTAGCGAGCCAGATGTAACCTCAAGCCCAGGAATGCGTGAATCTGAAAGGCCTTTTAGGTCACTGCCATCTGCGAAATACTCAGTCACATGTTTGGCGTTCAGCCAGCCTCGTTCCAGCATGCACGCGTACTGCGCCATCACGCCGTGCCCTTTGCTAAGCACCAGATAATCGCGACCCTGCGCATCTGGTTGGTTGTCGTTGAATCGCAAGTGGTTGCGGTGTAATACTGCCAATAACTCAACAATAGAAAATGCGCAGCCAATGTGCACGGTTTTTCCGTGCCATGCCATGTCGAGCACGGTTTTACGAAGTTGCGCTGGATTGAATCGGCTTTGCAAGGTTAAAACCCCACCCCAAAAAACTCTTCCAGCTTTTGCACCACATAGTCCAAATGCTCAGTGGTCAGCCCGGGGTACACACCCAGCCAGAAGGTTTGGTTCATCACAATATCGGTGTTGGTTAAATCGCCACTAATGCGGAAGTTGCGGCCAATCATGTAAGGCTGTCGTGTCAGGTTGCCTGCAAACAGCAAGCGGGTTCCAATTTTGGCCTGGTCCAGGTAATTCAGCAGGTCCACACGCTTAACGCCGCTTTCTTCTTTCAGCACCAAGGGGAAGCCAAACCACGAGGGTTCCGAATTGGGCGTTGCCACCGGCAGGTGGAAATAATCTTGAAGGCTTTCAAGTTTGCTGCGCAGGTAGTCGTAGTTGGCTTGGCGTACCTGAATAAAACCTTCCAGACGGTCCATTTGTGCCAGTGCACAGGCAGCTTGCATGTCGGTAATTTTCAGGTTGTAACCCGCATGGCTGTAGGTGTACTTATGGTCGTACCCTTCTGGCAGCTCACCCAGTTTCCAGCAAAAGCGTTTGTCGCAGGTGTTGTCCTTACCGGGGGGGCAGTAACAATCGCGGCCCCAGTCGCGGAAGCTTTCTGCAATTACTTTCAGTTCATCGTTGTTGGTAAATACTGCGCCGCCTTCACCCATTGTAATGTGGTGTGCGGGGTAAAAGCTTAAAGTTGCAATGTCACCAAAGGTGCCTACAGTTTGGCCCTTGTACTTGGCACCCAAAGCATCGCAAGTGTCTTCAACCAGCCAAAGGTTGTACTTCTTGCACAGCGCGGTAACCACATCCAGGTTAAACGGGTTGCCAAGGCTGTGCGCCAACATAATGGCTTTTGTTTTTGGGCTTATTGCAGCCTCAATTTTTGTGGCATCAATGTTGTGGGTGTGTAAATCTACATCTACAAAAACAGGCACTGCACCAAACTGCAAAATTGGGTTTACCGTGGTAGGGAAGCCAGCTGCAACACCAATTACCTCGTCGCCTGGTTTAATGGCACGCTCGCCCAGCTTTGGGCTGGTAAGCGCTGAAAACGCCACCAGGTTGGCTGAAGATCCCGAATTCACCGTAAGCACATGCTTCACACCTAAAAACTTTGCAAGGCGTGCTTCGAACATGGTGTTAAAGCGGCCTGTGGTCAACCAGCAATCCAGGCTGGCTTCAACCATCATCTGAATTTCTGGTGCGCCCACCACTTTGCCGGATACAGGCACAGCACTTTCACCGGGCACAAATGCTTTTGGGGCATGCACAGCATCGGCATATTGCTGAACCAGTTCCGCAATTTTCGCGCGTAACGCTTCAGGGTTGGTTTTGTGAAATGTAATGGGTTCGCTCATGCGGCTTCCTGTGTTCGGGTATTGGTGTATTCGTTAATTTGCTGCAGGCAAAGCTTTTGTGCATTTTCACCTGCAAGCCATGCCTTGTGCCATTGCACAATTTTTTCCAGGGCGGTGCCCAAATTCCATTGGGGTTGCCAATTCAAATGGTGCCTTGCTTTTGAAATATCCAGTTTCAAATAATTCGCTTCATGCGGGTTGGGTTGTTGGTCCAGCTGCCAGCTGGCCCCAGCGCCCCACAGTTTTACCATACGGTCGCAAATCCAGCCCACGGGTTGAACGTCTTCATCTTTGGGGCCAAAATTCCAGCCCTCAGCCAACTGCCTGTTTTCAGTGTTGTAAAGTTTTTCGGCCAACACAAAGTAGCCGCTTAGGGGCTCCAGTACGTGTTGCCAAGGGCGAGTGGCCAGCGGGTTTCGAATAACTACGGCTAGTTGTTTTTCAAACGCCCGCAAAATGTCGGGTATTAACCTGTCTTCAGCCCAATCGCCGCCACCAATTACGTTGCCCGCGCGCACACTGGCCAGTGCAGGTGTTCCGGGTGTGCTAAAAAACGATTTGCGGTAGGCACTGGTTACCAATTCAGCGCAGCCCTTACTGTTGCTATAGGGGTCGTGCCCGCCCATGGGTTCATTCTCGCGGTAGCCCCATTCCCACTCGCGGTTTTCATAGCACTTGTCGGTGGTTATATTCACAATGGCTTTCAGGTTGCCACATTTGCGCGCCGCCTCGAACACATGCACGGTGCCCATTACATTCGTTGAATAAGTTTCAACCGGTTCACGGTAGCTTAGCCGCACAAGCGGTTGTGCAGCCATGTGAATCAAAATGTCGGGGTTGAATGCCACCATGCTGTTGGTAATGGCAGCCAAATCGCGAATGTCGCCAAACTCGCTTTCCATGCCGCTGGCAACGTTGGCTTGTTCAAACAGGTTTGGCGTGGTGGGTGGTGGCAGGGAAAAACCCTTCACAATTGCACCCATGCTTTGCAGCCAAAGTGCTGCCCAGCCGCCCTTAAAACCACTGTGACCGGTCAAAAAAACCCGCTTGCCTTTCCAGAATTCTGGGTTCACGCTGCTAGTCACTTTTTCAGTCCCACTTTTTCCAGGGCGCCTTGCCGCTGGCCCACAGTTCTTCAAGCAAGTGCTTGTCGCGCAGTGTATCCATGGGTTGCCAAAAACCGTGGTGTTCAAAAGCCATTAATTCACCGTGCTCGGCAAGCTGCTGCAAGGGCTGTTGTTCCCAAACAGTGTCGTCTCCGCCCAAGTATTTAAGTACCTTTGGGCTTAGTACAAAAAAGCCGCCATTGATCATCGCGCCATCGCCTTTGGGCTTTTCCTTGAAATTCAGCACGCGGCCTTCTTTCATGTCTAGCGCGCCAAAACGCCCAGGTGGGTAAGTGGCTGTTAGCGTGGCTGCTTTGCCGTGCTGCTTGTGAAACGCAATGCTGGCGGAAATATCAACATCGCCAACACCATCACCATAGGTAAAGCAAAAGGCTTCATCGTTTTCAATGTATTTGCGCACGCGGTTCAAGCGCCCGCCGGTCATCGAGTTTTCGCCTGTATCTACTAAAGTAACAGTCCAGGGTTCAGCGCGTTTGTGGTGCACTTCCATTCGGTTGCTGCGCATGTCAAACGTTACATCCGACATGTGCAAGAAGTAGTTCGCAAA
>JAJTEM010000032.1 GCA_021299735.1 Burkholderiales bacterium
TATCAAACCACAGGTGGATGCCACAGTTTGGAAGGTGGCCTTTAAGGGCCGTCAGTATTTGGGTTGCGACGGTGTTTGCCACCACTTGCGGGTTTGGGGTGGGGAAAACTGGCACCAAACTGTTGAATGGACAGTGGCTAGGGGCTGGGGGGGGCTGGAAAACCTGGCCCTGATTCCCGGTTGTGTGGGTGCAAGCCCTGTTCAGAATATCGGGGCCTATGGTGTTGAGCTAAAAGACTGTGTTTCTGCCGTACATGCCTTCGATCTGGAAACGGAGGCTGAGCGCACATTCACATTGGATGAATGCGAGTTTGCCTATCGCGACAGTGTTTTCAAACATGCTGGGTTTGGCAGGTATGTGATTACTGCCGTTGATTTCGCGCTGCCAGTGAATTGGCAGCCGGTATTGGGGTATGGCGATGTGGCTCAGCGCGTTTCTCAATTTGGTCCCATCACGCCTTTGAATATTCTGAAAGCGGTTTGCGCAATTCGCACTGAAAAATTGCCCGATCCAGTTGTGTTGGGCAACAGTGGCAGTTTTTTTAAGAATCCCATTATTTCGGCAGCACAGGCGCAGGGTTTAATTCAACATTTCCCCAATATTGTGAATTACCCGGCCGGTGCAGGTTTGGTGAAGCTGGCGGCGGGGTGGCTGATTGATCAATGCGGCTTGAAAGGCCATGTACTCGGTGGTGTTGGGGTTTACAACAAGCAAGCCTTGATTCTGGTGAACACGGGTGCCGGGCGGGGGGCTGAGCTACTTCAGTTGATTCACCACATTCAAACAGAAGTGCAGGCCAAGTTTGGTGTCTTGCTTGAGCCCGAGCCAAATTTGGTGTCGATATAAAAAAACCGCTACCTTGTGGGTAGCGGTTTTTGGAGGGTAAACCAGCCGTTTCGCTTGGTTATGTTTCAATCAGCTTCGTTTAAATCAGCCGCGTTTCAACTTTGCATTGGCCGCAATTCGCATGCGCAGGGCGTTCAACTTGATAAAGCCACCGGCGTCAGCCTGGTTGTAGGCGCCACCGTCTTCATCAAAGGTCGCAATGTTCTGGTCGAACAGTGAATCGGTTTTGGGTGTGGTCGATCAATGTTTGCAGGGCCACACGTTCAGGCGCCCACCAGTAGCCGTTGTAAATCATGCTGGCGTAGCGGGGCATCAAATCATCTTTCAAGTGGGCCACTTCGCGGTCCAATGTGATCGATTCAATGGCGCGGTGCGCCTTCAGCATAATCGTGCCGCCTGGGGTTTCATAGCAGCCACGGCTCTTCATGCCCACATAACGGTTTTCAACCAAATCAAGGCGGCCAATACCATGCTTGCCGCCCAAGCGGTTCAGTTCTGTCAATACAGTGGCTGGGCTCATTTTCTTGCCATTCAAGGCAACAATGTCGCCTTTCTCGTATTCAATGTCCAGGTATTCGGCTTGGTCTGGTGCAGCCTCTGGGCTCACTGTCCAGCGCCACATGGCTTCTTCTGCCTCGGCGCTTGGGTTCTCAAGGTGGCGGCCTTCAAAGCTGATGTGCAAAAGGTTCGCGTCCATTGAATAGGGCGCACCACCATTCTTGTGCTTCATGTCGATTTCAATGCCTGCATCTTCCGCATACTTCAGCAACTTCTCCCTGCTTAGCAAATCCCATTCGCGCCAGGGGGCAATAATTTTCACACCGGGCATCAGTGCATAGGCGCCCAGTTCGAAACGAACCTGGTCATTGCCTTTGCCGGTTGCGCCATGGGAAATCGCGTCAGCCCCTGTCTCACGTGCAATCTCAATCAAGCGTTTGGCAATCAAAGGGCGGGCAATTGATGTGCCCAGCAGGTATTCACCCTCGTATACAGTGTTCGCACGGAACATGGGGAACACGAAGTCACGCACAAATTCTTCGCGCACGTCGTCTATGTAAATATTCTCGGGCTTGATGCCAAACTTCAGTGCTTTCTGGCGCGCAGGCTCCAGTTCTTCACCTTGGCCCAAGTCGGCTGTGAAGGTGACTATCTCACAACCGTAGTTGTCTTGCAGCCATTTCAGAATAACCGATGTGTCCAAACCGCCGGAATAGGCGAGTACTACTTTCTTGATGTCGCTCATGGTTCTCGATTCAAAAAGGGTTGTTACAGGTCCGCTTACTTGCGGCCCAACAAAAGGAATTCCATCAGGGCTTTCTGGGTGTGCAGGCGGTTCTCTGCCTCGTCCCACACCACACTCTTTGGTCCATCAATTACTTCGGCCGCCACTTCCTCGCCACGGTGGGCGGGCAGGCAGTGCATGAACAAGGCTTGCGGGTTCGCCACATCCATCATTTCAGTGTCTACCTGAAAGTCTGCAAATGCGCGGCGGCGTGCCTTGTTCTCATTCTCAAAACCCATGCTGGTCCACACGTCGGTGGTAACCAGGTCAGCGCCTTTGCAAGCGTCCATCGGGTCTTCAAACCACTCGTGGTGGGTGCCCTTGATATTGGTTTTCGCCGGATCAATGTTGTAATCGCTGGGGGTGGAAATGTTCACTTTGAAGTCCAGCAGTTCAGCAGCTTGCAGCCAGGTGGCGCACATGTTGTTGCCATCGCCAACCCAGGCCACGGTTTTGCCCTGAATGCTGCCGCGGTGTTCAATGAATGTAAAAATATCCGCCAGAATTTGGCAGGGGTGGTATTCATTGGTCAAGCCGTTGATCACTGGTACGCGGCTGTTGGCTGCAAATCGTTCAATAATTTCCTGTTCGTAGGTGCGAATCATCACAATGTCGCACATGCGAGAAATAACCTGCGCGGCATCTTCAACCGGCTCACCGCGGCCCAATTGGGAGTCTTTGGTGTTTAGGTAAATGGCCGAGCCGCCCAGCTGGTGCATACCCGCTTCAAAGCTGAGGCGCGTACGCGTGGATGCTTTCTCGAAAATCATCACAAGGGTTCGGTCTTGCAGCGGATAATAGGGCTCGTAGCGCTTGAATCTCGCCTTTATATCGCGAGACGATTGCATCAAATACTCGAACTCGTCTTTCGAAATATCGTTGAACTGCAAAAAATGTTTGATAGGCATTTTTGTAGACCGGCTTGCCTGGCAGGCCGGTTCCTCCTTATGCGGATTGTTCAAGAAACGCTTTAATCAAGGGGGCCAATTCCATGGCCAGCGTTTCTGCTTCTTCTTTTTTAATTACCAGTGGCGGCAACAGGCGAACTACGTTGTCGCGGGTCACATTGATGATCAACCCTCTGTCGCGCGCAATCGCAACCAGGTCGCCACAAGGCTTCCACAATTCAATCCCCACCATCAGGCCACGGCCACGTATGTCCTTAACGCCTGCAACACCGGCAAGCTCACGCGACAAAATAGCGCGAATCAGTTGCCCCATTTGCTCGGAATGGGCCAACAGGCCTTCCTCTTCCATAATTTCAATGGTCGTCAAGGCAGCCACAGAAACCAAGGGGCCACCACCAAATGTGGTGCCGTGCGTACCCGGCGTGAATACCCCAGCGCCAGGCCCCCAAGCCAAACATGCCCCAATTGGCACGCCGGAACCCAACCCCTTGGCCAAGGTAATTACATCAGGCTGAATGCCTGCATGTTGGTAGCCAAACCACTTGCCGGTACGGCCAATACCGCTTTGAACTTCGTCAATCATCAGTAGCCAGCCTTTTGCTGTACACAGCTTGCGTAGGGCTTGCAAATACTCGGTGTCAGCTACATTAATACCGCCTTCACCTTGCAACACTTCCAGTAACACAGCCTGAATTTCGGGGTTTTCGTCAGCGGCCTGCTCAATTGCAGCAAAGTTCTTGTAAGGCACGCGCACGAAACCGCCGGGCAACTCGCCAAAACCTACCTTGGCTTTGGGGCTGTCCGTTGCAGCGAGGGTTGCCAGTGTTCTGCCATGCCATGCACGTTCCATTACGATGATTTTTGCGTTTTCAATGCCCTTTTTATGGCCATAGTACTTGGCCAGCTTGATGGCCGCTTCATTGGCCTCGGCGCCTGAATTGCAAAAGAAGGCTTCATCCATACCAGAGATTTCACAAAGGCGATCAGCGAGGCGTGACTGCTCCACCACGCCATACAGGTTGGATGTGTGAATTAACTTGCCAGCCTGTTCGGCTATCGCCTTGACCAGCTTGGGGTGATTGTGTCCCAAACCATTTACCGCGATACCAGACAGGCCGTCCAGGTACTTCTTGCCTTCAGTGGACCACATCCAGGCGCCGTCACCATGGGTGAAAGCAATCGGCTGGCGGGCATAGGTCTTCATCAAGTGGTCTGTCACGGTAAAACTCTCTATCAACAGTGTTCAGGCAAAACGTGGGCTTTAAAAACAAACGCAGCCAATCGGTTCACGTGCGGCTGCGTTGTGCAAAGCGAAATTGTACGATGAATCAAGGCTTAGCGGCTAGTCTTGCCGATGAGCTCGAGCCCTAAATTCATCCAGGTCAGAAGGTAAGTGCTTGGCCCTCAAGTATTCATGGGCGACCACTGACAGGCATTCATAGCTGGGTAAGGGGAAAATCTTGCCCGAGGTTCGAATATTGTCAATTTTCATTGAGTCGACATTGTCTCGGCTCATCAATGGTTCGCCGGGCGCCAATTCCATCAAAAACGCTTGTGCCTTTGCAGCTAAATCGGGAATACCAAATACCAATGGGCTTTTGCCCACGGCACGGGCTGAAATCTTTACCAATTCCTTCAGGGTGAATATTTCGGTACCTACCAAGTCATAGGTGTTGTGCAGTGTTTCTTTGCTTCGATCATTTACACATGTCAGTACGGCTTTTGCAACATCGCCAACCGAAACAGGCTGAAAACGCGCCCCCGCACCAGCTAGCGGAATGAAAGGGGCTATTTTCGCAAGCGCGGCAAAGGTGTTCAGGAATTTGTCTTCCCGACCAAACACAACGGAGGGTCGAAGAATGGTCCATGCCAGTCCGCTGTCCTTGACCACTGCCTCGCCATCAGTCTTGGAACGAAGGTACATGGATGGCGCCGGGTTTTGCACGCCTACACCCAAGGCGCTAATGTGAACAATTCTCTTGGCACCATGCTTGGACATGGCTGTGCACAAGACTTTTGGAAATTCAACATGATTAACGCGAAAGTTTTGACCGTAAGGTTTTCCCGGTTTGCTGTGTAGTACACCCAGCAGATTCACAACGATATCCTGTCCCGACACGAGGCGACCCAGGGTTGCACGGTCATGGATATTTGCCTCAATAATTTGGCAGGTTGGCAGGGTTAGCAAATGTTTTGCCTTGTCATAACGGCGGGTAGGCACCGTAATCCGATAGCCCGCTTTGGCCAGTTGATTGCACACCGCTTGGCCCAGAAAGCCTGAGCCACCAATCACCAATACGTTTTTAGTTTTAGTCATACAAACAGCATTCACCTGATTACTTGGATCCGTAGATGATACCCAGTCTTTGTTTCAAAGGGGTCGAGGCATTGTTCAACAGCAGGGAATAAGCCACCGTATTCGACATAACGTTCTTTACATAACCACGTGTTTCATCAAACGGTATCAATTCTGCAAAAATTGCCCCTTCAATCTTCCGGTCGCCCAGCCTGCGTTTCCAAAGAGCGGGGCGGCTTGGGCCTGCGTTATAACCTGCTGAAGCCAGTACCGGCGATTGATCATGTTGCTCAAATACCATTTTCAGGTAACTGGTACCCAAAGTCAGGTTGGTTTCAATTTCAGTGATGTCAGCTGGTTGAAAATTGGACATACCAATTTTTTTCGCAACATATTTGGCTGTGGCAGGCATCACCTGCATCAAGCCACTGGCGCCCACGCCAGAACGAGCAACGGTTATGAAGCGAGACTCTTGGCGAATCAGACCGTAAACCCAAGACTCATCCACGCCGATTTCCCTAGTTTTTGCTCGCATATTTTCACGAAACGGTGTGAGGTATCGCAAACTCAAGTCATGCTCAGTCTCGGTGCGGTCTGCTGCCGCAATCGCCCGGTCGTAAAGTTGATTGCGTTCAGCCCAAGTGGCGGCCGCAAGCAACTGCCGGTCATTCATCTGCGCAACCTGCAAATTGAATTCCCAAAATCCTTCTGTACGCAATCCGGCATCATAAAGTGCAAGTGCGCGTGTCAGGCCAGGGTGTTTTTTTGCCCAGTCCAACTCTGCGGCACTTAACAATTCAGGTCGTTTCGGGGCTGTAACTGTATCACCCAGTTCTTCATGTGCCAGTTTTCCATAGAAAGAGAACGGACTGCTGGCTTTGATCCATTCCTGCCTGGCCTCCACCAATTTGCCAGACTGCGCCAGTGCTCGCCCGCGCCAATACAACCAGGCCTTGTCCTCTTTCACGTTCGGGCTCATTTCATTCGTAGCTTGAAGTACGGCATTCCAGTCTTCTAAAAGCAGGGCTGAACGCACTTTCCATTCTTGTTGTTCCTGGCTCATAACCTCAGGTATGCTGCGCTTGAAGTAGCTCAGCGCATTTCTGTCCCACACCAGTCCTGCGCGATAGCCTACGTGGGCCCACAGCCATTGTTCAGAACGCTTCGACAGCTTGCCCCGGTAAGTTTCCGTAATCTGTCTTGCAACACGTTCATGGTCGTCAACTGCTTTTCTGGCCAGTGCGGCCGCTATATACAGATCTGTATCTTCAGTCCGAGCAGCCGATTTCAGGTATTTATCAGGGTTGGAAATTGCCTCTTTTAAGGTGGCGTTGTCTATCGTTTTTCCCCAGGCTGTATCTTTCAAATCCTCAACAAATTTGATTGCATTGCTTGCCTGATTCGCTGCGACCATTTGCAGCACATGGCGGTCCAAGTCCGTGGCCTCCACCGCTCCCAATTTGTAGAGGTTCTTCAGCAGTGCACGACATGTTCTTGGCAAACGTTTGTCAAAGCTGATTACCGCATCCAGCTTATACCTCACCAGCTGCCCTTGTTCGGCCGCATACATTAGGTCTGCACATTCCACACCTTGATCAGGGCGGTAGCGCAAGAGTTTTCGTTGTTCCGAAAAGGTGGCCCATTGGCCGGTACGCGCCAATTGTTCCAGCCAGTCTCTTCTCAATTGTTCTGCCGGCCAACTGCTCTCGTATTTGTTCAGCAGTGGCAAAATTTCAGATTTATTCCAGACCACCTCCCGGTCCGGAAACTGCTTTTCCACACCCTTGTGAAAAAACCGAAACTGCCAGATATCAGCTTGGGGTCTGAAAATGCTTTTTTGGGGCAACTCCGCCGTCAAGCGGTTAAACTTGTCATAAGCGCCATCTACGTAAGCAGAATTGATCTGTTTGATCAATTCTCCCTCTGTCTGTTTGTTGGCAAAGGCGGGCTGAAATGTCAAGGCGCTCAAGGCCAGCAAAGGTAGCGAGATCCAACGTGAAATGTGGTGAGAAATTGTCATTGTTCCTGTCATGAAAAAATCATTGCGACAAAGCGCGCTGGCTTATCGAAATCAGCTGCAGCCCGATGAAATAAATGGCCTTAGCCAACAAATTTCTGCATCTTTGATTACTCTACTCCAAACGTTCAAGCCTTGCACAGTGGGCCTGTTCCATCCCACACGCGGCGAGCCGAGTGTACTTAATATTACGAATAATTTGGCACTTGCTGGCTTCCAGTGGGCATTGCCGGTCTGTTGTGGGTCACCAACAGGCCCTGTACTCAAATTTGCCAGCTTCGCTGCAGGCGACGAACTGGAGGCTGGCCGTTACAACATCCCGGTTCCCAAAAATAAAACATGGGTTCAGCCACTGGTGTTGCTTGTTCCCTGCGTGGCATTTCACAGGTCGGGCGCCAGGCTTGGTTATGGTGCGGGTTGGTACGACCGAACTTTGAGTCGAATGCCAAACAAACCAGTCACTGTAGGTGTGGCCTATGCCTTCACTGAGTCAACAGATAATTTTTCTGAACAACACGATGAAATACTTGATTTCCTCGTGACGGAGCGGGAAGTTATCGCCATCCCGCCCAGCCAGTTGTCTTGAACGAAATCCTAATAACCGATTCGGTCCAGAATAGCCAAGGTTGGCTGTGCATTGTTCATGGTGTAGAAATGCAATCCAGGGGCACCTTCCTTAATCAACTGCTCGCACAGGTTTGATACCACCTCAAGCCCAAACGCGCGGATGGATTCACGATCGTCGCCGAAATGTTGCAGCCTGTTTCGCATCCATCGCGGAATTTCAGCGCCACAGGCATCCGAAAAACGGGCAAGCTGGCTGAAATTGGTCACGGGCATGATGCCGGGAATGATTGGAACGTTAACGCGGTGCTGCACTTGATCCCGGAAATACAAAAACGCATCCACATTGAAGAAGTATTGCGTAATCGCCGAGTTAGCACCGCAATTCACTTTGTGCACGAAAGCATCCACATCTGCTGCAGGGCTTTTTGCCTGGGGGTGTGTTTCCGGGTAAGCAGCCACTTCAATAAAAAAGTGATCACCTGTCTCTTGTCGAATAAACTCAACCAGTTCGCTTGCATAGCGAAAGGAACCTGTTTCAAGCATGCCAGATGGCAAATCACCTCGAAGCGCAACAATACGCCTGATTCCGTGTTCTTTATATTGCTGTAACAGCGCGCCCACCTTTTCTTTGGAAGACCCTACGCAGGATAAATGAGGCGCTGCCTCTTCGCCGGCCGCCTTGATGTCCAGCACTGTTGAAAGCGTTCCATCCTGGGTTGTGCCGCCCGCACCAAAGGTAACGGAATAAAACTCTGGCTTTCTCTCAGACAGTTTTTCACGTGTGGCGCGAAGTTTTTCTGCGCCTTCTTCGGTCTTCGCCGGGAAAAACTCAAAGCTGATATTCATCATGGTGTGTTCATTCACCTATTTATTGATTTGCCGCAGCAGGGTTACTTTTTGCTGCGTACACAAAATATTCCTGATTACCATCGCCGCCTTTTAACTCGCACTGGAAAAAATCTTTCACAGTCAAATCGAGCCGGCCACAACAGGTTTTCACGTCGTTTTCCAGCTGTTTGATCAAATCGTCGAGGTTTTTTACCAAACCATTTTTTCCAATATGCTCTGGCCCAACTTCAAATTGAGGCTTCACCAAAAACAAACCTTCGCATCCTGCGGGCATCAAGTTGGCAATGTTGGGCAACACCTTGCGCAGGGAAATAAAACTCAGGTCTGCAACAGCCAAATCGAATGGCATGAAATCGGGCCTTAGCGCGGCAATTTCCTGTTCAAGTTCACTTGCATTTATCTTGTAAACGTTCACGCCTTCCAGCGCCAACACAGCTGGGTGCGCTCTCAAACTTGGGTGCAACTGCTCACGTCCAACATCAACGCCTACCACACTCAACGCATTCCGTTGAAGAAGGCAGTCGGTGAATCCACCCGTAGATTGTCCCAAGTCAATACAGCGCTTCGCCTCGGTTTCAATACGGGTGTGTTCAAGTGCGTGGTGCAATTTCAATCCACCACGCGATACGAAATTTGGTGCATCGCAATGAATCAACTCAAGCACCACAAAGGGCTCAATTTGTTGCGATGCTTTCTTTACAACAACAGACGGCTTGTTTACCCCCATGCGCATCAGCACCTTGCCTTGATCGATCAATATCTGCGCTTGCGCCCTTGAGGGGCACAGGCCTTTTTCAACCAATGCAAGGTCTGCGCGCAATGGCGAACCAGTCCTTCTTAGTAGCGGTAGTGGTCAGGCTTGTAAGGGCCGTCTTGCTTCACGCCAATGTAGCTGGCTTGCGCTGGGCTCAGTTCTGTCAACTGGGCGCCAATTTTCATCAAGTGCAAGCGAGCCACTTTTTCATCCAGGTGCTTGGGCAACACATATACACCCACTGGGTACTTCTCGTTTTGCGTCCACAGTTCGATCTGTGCAATCGTCTGGTTTGCAAAGCTTGAAGACATCACGAAAGAGGGGTGACCTGTTCCACAACCCAGGTTCACCAAACGGCCTTCAGCCAGCATAATGATGCGCTTGCCATCCGGGAAAATAATGTGGTCAACCTGTGGTTTGATGTTTTCCCACTGGTACTTCTTCACGCTGGCAATGTCGATTTCATTGTCAAAGTGACCAATGTTACAAACAATGGCTTGATCCTTCATTTTCACCATGTGGTCATGGGTGATGATGTCCTTGTTACCGGTGGCGGTCACGAAAATGTCTGCTTTGTCGCAAGCGTAATCCATGGTCACTACGCGGTACCCTTCCATCGCTGCTTGTAATGCGCAAATCGGGTCAATTTCAGTAACCCAAACCTGGGCTGATAAAGCACGCAAAGCCTGTGCAGAACCCTTACCCACATCACCGTAACCAGCCACAACAGCCACTTTGCCCGCAATCATCACATCGGTTGCGCGCTTGATACCGTCAACCAGTGATTCACGGCAGCCATACAGGTTGTCGAACTTCGACTTGGTCACAGAATCGTTCACGTTAATGGCTGGGAAGGCTAACTCGCCCTTCTTGTGCATTTCGTACAGGCGATGCACACCTGTTGTGGTTTCTTCAGTCACGCCCTTGATCTCTTTCAGGCGCTTCGAGTACCAGCTTGGGTCAGTTTTCAGTGTTTTCTTGATCGATTCAAACAGGCAAATTTCTTCTTCGCTGCCGGGGTTGTTCAGCACGCTGATGTCTTTTTCAGCCTTGGTACCCAGGTGCAGCAACATGGTTGCGTCGCCACCATCATCCAGAATCATGTTGGAATAACCACCATCTGCCCATTCGAAAATGCGGTGGGTGAAATTCCAGTAATCAGTCAGTGATTCGCCCTTGAATGCAAACACAGGAATGCCGGCTGCTGCAATTGCGGCGGCCGCGTGGTCTTGTGTTGAATAGATGTTGCAAGAGGCCCAACGCACTTCCGCGCCCAGTGCTGCCAGGGTTTCAATCAGCACAGCTGTTTGAATCGTCATGTGCAGTGAACCGGTAATGCGGGCGCCTTTCAAGGGCTGGGATGCAGCGAATTCTTTGCGAATGGCCATCAAGCCGGGCATTTCAGTTTCTGCAATCGCGATCTCTTTGCGGCCAAAATCGGCCTGAGACAAGTCGGCTACGAAAAAATCGTTTTCGCCGTTGGCGGTGATAGGTTTTGCAATGGCGTTCATCACGCCCTCCTTTTTAAAGTTCATAAAGAAAGAAGCGTGAGCGCCGTTGTTTATTTCTTGTTCGAGCCTAGCACCCCAATAAAGCATGGGTGTGTCGCAACGCTCCTCGAACGCACTAAATTGTAACAGGGTTGGGTCAGGAAGGCCACAGTATTCAAGCCGGGTTCTTCCTGATTAATCTGCAAACTGGTCAAATACCTTCAAATACCGGCTGCAGCCCTCAAAGCCTCGGCCTTGTCCGTGCGCTCCCAGCTGAATTCTGGTTCTTCACGGCCAAAGTGACCATAGGCAGCTGTTTTTGCATAAATTGGGCGCAGCAAATCCAGCATTTTCACAATACCCTTGGGGCGCAGGTCGAAATGAGCGCCCACCAGTTCGGTAATTGTGCTGTCATCAATTTTGCCTGTGCCAAATGTATTCACCATGATTGAAGTGGGGCGCGCTACACCAATCGCGTAGCTCACCTGTACCAGGCACTTTTCCGCCAGGCCAGCTGCCACAACGTTTTTCGCCACGTAGCGGCCTGCGTATGCAGCTGAACGGTCTACCTTGGAAGGGTCTTTGCCCGAAAACGCGCCGCCACCGTGTGGCGCTGCGCCACCGTAGGTGTCCACAATAATTTTGCGGCCAGTCAAGCCACAATCGCCCTGTGGGCCACCAATTACAAAGCGGCCGGTCGGATTCACCAAAAAGTTGATATTTCCTTTTACAAGTTCCTTGGGCAATACAGGCTTGATCACCTCTTCAATTACCGCTTCACGCAGGGTAGCCAGTTCAATATCAGGCGAATGTTGGGTTGAAAGCACCACGGTGTCGATGCAGTAAGGCTTCCCGTCCACGTACTTGATGGTTACCTGCGATTTCGCGTCTGGGCGCAGCCAAGGCAAGCGGCCGTCTTTGCGCAATAAACTTTGGCGTTGAACCAGTTGGTGAGAAAGGCTAATGGCCAGTGGCATCAATTCGCGGGTTTCATTCACTGCGTAACCAAACATCAAGCCCTGGTCGCCAGCGCCCTGGTCCAAACCATCGTCATGCGCCTTGTCCACGCCTTGAGCAATGTCAGGGCTTTGGCGGTCGTAGCACACCATGACAGCGCAGCTTTTGTAATCGATGCCGAAATCGCCGTTGTCGTAGCCAATTTTCTTCAGCGTTTCACGGGCAACGTCGATGTAATTCACTTGTGCAGTGGTCGTAATTTCGCCAGCCATCACCACCAAACCCGTGTTGGTCAGTGTTTCAGCTGCTACGCGCGCCTTGGGATCTTGTTCGAGAATTGCATCTAAAACCGCGTCGGAAATTTGGTCTGCAACTTTGTCCGGATGGCCTTCCGAAACAGACTCGGAAGTAAAGAAGAATTCATTAGACATAAAAAAGCTCCAAAAAAACAGGGGGTTGTTGTTGCCGCCATGTTCGTTTGAAGCCCGGCGACGCTTTAGCAGATTTGTTTTAGTTCGCCCCGCAAGTTGTCATTTAACTCAGCGAACTCCGAAAATATACAACATTTAAAGGCGAAGGCAAAGCGCGCACTGGTTACAATCTGCCTCATGATCAAATTTTTATTTAAAACATTCTCTCTTTTTCCCTTGCCTGTTTTGCATGCGCTAGGAGCCCTGCTGGGTTGGGTTGTCTATGGTTTGTCGGCCAATTATCGTCAAAAAATCGACATGCATTCCAGGATAGCTTTCCCCGGCAATGAATTGGCTCGTCTTAATGCTGTAAAGGGTTCGGTCAAGCACGCTGGCATGGCGCTTCTCGAGCTCCCTTTTCTATGGGGCCTTTCAACTCAGCAGGGTGCAGCGCGTTGCACCAACATCTCTGGCTGGGACGTCGTTCAACGTGCCCAAGCCAAAGGGAAGGGCATTATTTTCCTGACCCCGCACATGGGAAGTTTCGAATCAACCGCGCAAATTTTTTCAACGCGTGCTCCAATCACCGTGCTGTATCGCCCGAATCGCAAGGCAGAACTCCAAAGCATCATTGAAAAAAGCAGGGCACGAGACAACGTCGCCATCGCACCCACCACGCTGGGTGGCGTGAAAATTCTGCTTAAAGCCCTGAAGCGCGGCGAGGCAGTGGGCATGTTGCCCGACCAGGTTCCAGCTCAAGGCGAGGGTGTATGGGCCCCTATGTTTGGTCAGCCTGCTTACACCATGACCTTGCCAGGCCGACTTCACAACGCCACTGGCGCAGCAATTGTTTTGGCAATTGGTTACCGAAAACCGGGCGGGCAAGGGTTCTGCCTTGAGTTGTATCAAGGCCCTGAGTCGCTCAGCGCCAATCCTGTCGAGGCGGCCACCCAAGTGAATGCGGAAATGGAGAAACTGATTTTAATGCGCCCCGAGCAATACTACTGGGGCTACGAACGTTATAAGCCTCCAAAAGGCCAACACAGCCAGGAAGAGCGATCGTGACTCAATATTTCATTTCAATTTGGTTCGCGTTGGCGCGGCTACCGTTTTTCGCTTACAGGTTTATTTCCACTTCCATTTCGGTTTTGTTGGCTTTGTTACTGTTTGCGCTGGCGCGCGAGCGCCGAATGGTCGCCCTCACCAACCTCTCCCTGTGCTTCCCCGATTCCTCGGTGGTTCAGCGCATCAGTTGGGCCATTGCGCATATTTATTTTTACCTGCGCACTTTTCTTGACAGGGCCTGGTTGTGGTCAGGCGATGAAAAGGTTGTGCGCGACCGTGTTCGAATTGAAAATCCTGAGGCTTTGGCCATTCTTGATGCCAAAACTCCAACCATTTTTCTGGCCCCGCATTTTCTAGGGCTTGATGCCGCCTGGAGTCGTCTGTGCCTGGAAATCGACATGGTCACCATGTATTCCAACCAGAAAAACCCGGTGTTGAATTCCCTTATATTGAAAGGCCGTTCCAGATTTGGCGATCAATTGCTTCTGTCTCGCCAGCAGGGAGTTCGCCCCTTGCTTTCAGCCATGAAAAAAGGGCGCCCCTTGTACTATTTGCCCGATATGGACTTCGGTGAGCGCGACTCGGTTTTTGTTGATTTTTTTGGCGTAAAAGCCGCCACCGTTACCGCAGTGGCCCGCCTGTCGAAGTTGCTTGAAGCGCAGGTTGTGCCCGTTACAACCAGGTACAGCAATGGTCGTTACAGCATTCACATTCACAAGCCTTTGCCCAACTTTCCTCTCAGCGACGACACTGAATCAACACAGGCCATGAACCACCACATCGAGTCTTGGGTGAAAGACAACATTCCACAGTACTTGTGGTTGCACAAGCGGTTTAAAACCCGTCCGGCTGGCGAGTCCAGAATATACTGACACTTGTAACAAACACACCAAGTTTTTTGGCAACTCAAATAATGGCAACCTCGACAACACTCAAGTTCACCAAAATGCACGGTGCGGGCAACGATTTCGTAGTGCTCAACAATTGCGCAGCCGAAATAGACCTCAGCCCAGGCTTGATCAAGCGTCTGGCAGACCGCCACTTTGGTGTTGGCGCAGATCAGGTTCTCATCGTTGAATCTTCCAGCGTAGCTGATTTCAAGTACCGAATATTCAATGCAGACGGTCAAGAGGTGCAGCAGTGCGGCAATGGTGCCCGCTGTTTCGCGCAGTATGTTTTTGACAAAGGGTTGACCCGCCAAAATCAAATCACCGTTGAAACCCTTGCCGGCATTATTCAGCCTGAATTGATCAAACACAATTGGGTCAAGGTCAACATGGGACCCGCTGAACTGGATCCAGTCAATGTGCCATTCATCGCAGAAGGCCTTGCCAGCAGAAAGGTGGGCGGCTTGACGCAATACAAGCTCCCCGTTGATTCAGGCCCTGATCTCGAAGAATTGTGGGTTGGTGTTGCTTCCATGGGCAATCCCCATGTGGTTATTCTCCTGGATCAACCTGCTTCTGACGAATTGGTGCAACGCCTGGGCGCAATACTTGAATCACATCCCCGTTTTCCTGAAAGGGTCAATGTGGGTTTTCTTCATGTTGTCGATCGCAGTCGCGTTCACCTTCGCGTGTACGAACGTGGGGTTGGTGAAACCCTGGCCTGTGGAACAGGCGCGTGTGCAGCAGCAGTGGTCAGCATGAAAATGGGGCTTGTGGCCGAGCGTGTCGATGTTGTCAAAGCCGGCGGAACCCTCACCATTGAATGGAGTGGCCAGCAAGACAGCGACGTCTTGATGACTGGCCCAGCGCAAACAGTTTTCGAAGGAGAGTTTTACTTATGACTGATGAGGCCGTCCAGGTTGCTGATTTTCTAAAGGCAAACCCTGATTTTCTAATCAAGAATCCGGGCATTCTCGCGTTTGTGAAACTGCCCGAGCAAGGCGCCGGAAATGTTGCATCGCTGCACGAACGTCAAATTCAAGCCATGCGTGAAAAGGTCAAATCTCTTGAGCACCGAGTGGTCGAAATGACCCATGCGGCGGTTGAAAACCAGGCGATTATCGACAATCTGCAGTCCATCACCCGTACTCTGCTGACGGTCAAAAACGCCAGTGATCTGCCCGCAGTATTGGTCGACGCGATCAAGAAAAAATTTCTGGTGCCAATTGTTCGTTTGAAATTGTGGGCAAACGCCACTTCTGATGACAGCAGTGCCGACAAAGAACTGGTGGATGGCATGAAAAGCCTGTACTGCGGGTTTTCCGAGAATGCACCCACACTGTCCGTTTTTGAAGGGGAAGAAGTCGTGCCCCGTTCCGTGGTGTTGATCCCGTTGCGAGTTGGCGTCAGTCCCGAAACCTTTGGCTGTCTGGGTTTTGGTTCTCCCGACAAAGACCGATTCTCGCCCACCTTTGAAACTGATTTTCTGAACACTCTGGCTGAAACCGCATGCGCCGCGCTGAGCAGACTCCAGAACACTCAATCCTGATTCAGCAGTACCTCGACTTTCTCCGCCTTGAGCGGCGTTATAGCGATAACTCCGTGAAGGCGGCCTACCGAGACTTGTTGCTGATCAGTGCGCCGCCAAATCAGGTTACAACAACTGCGCTTAAATCAATCCTTGCCCAGCGCCATGCAAATGGTGCAGCACCTTCAAGCTTGGCGCGCCTGGCCTCAAGTTGGCGTGGTTTCTTCAAGTACCTGCTCAACAACGGCGCTGTAGAAACTGACCCCACCTTGGGGCTGAAAACACCCAAATTGCCGAGGTCCTTGCCCAAGGCCGTGGGCATCGATCCCTTGGCTGCCCTGCTGGCCAAACCGCTGCCACAAGAGTTTCGTTTTGCTCAGGCGCATGTGTTAATCGAATTGCTTTATTGCACTGGGCTGCGAATCAGCGAGGCCTTGGCGCTCCGTGCAGAAGTGTTGGGTGGATCAAGTGAACTGAGGGTTGTCGGCAAGGGAAATAAAGCCCGCATCGTGCCGGTTGTTGACGCCTTGAAAGCACGTCTTGAAGAATTTACCGAGCCACGGCAGGTTCATTTGACCAAGCAAGGGCGGGTACAGGAATACGCCCTTTTTGTCTCGGCCAAAGGCCATCCATTGACTGTAAGACAAGCACAGCGGGATATTGCAGATCATGCCGCCAAAAGTGGCCTGGGGCAGCACCTCCACCCGCACATGTTGCGTCACTCGTTTGGAAGTCATTTGTTACAAGGCACTCAAAACCTGCGAGCTGTTCAGGAACTGCTGGGGCACGCATCTATCGCATCGACCCAGGTTTACACCGCTCTCGATTTTGATCACCTGTCCAGCGTTTATGACAACGCCTTTCCTCGAGCCAAATAGAGCAAGGTTGCTTTATAGCGTTGAAAGTAAACGCGTGGCAGCCACGCCAAAAGTTTCATCCCCTCGGCGTTTTGTGTCCTTCGCAATCAAGCGGCTCAATGTTTTGGACGTGTTGTGGGTGGGGTCATCAGCGCTGTACTTCTCACGTGCCTGAATCATGGTTTCGATCACAGATTCAGCCTCGTTCCCCGCATTTTCCCTGGCGTAGAGAATCGCTACGGTGTCAGAAAACAACTCTTGTTTGTAAACCATGTCCGGGCTCGGGCCAATGCCCCCTGGGTTTTGAATACCCCGAAGCTCTTCTTGATTCACTTCATAGTTGGCCACAAAAGATCGGCTTTCCCTGAAGCAATGCCCCATCTCGTGTGCCACCGATGCAGCAATAATCTGCGGCCACAGTGCACGGTTCCTATTGTTCAAAAACCGTCCCCATTGTGCCCATGCAGTCTCATTGGTATTCACAATCACCACGCATTTGCCATTGGCATAAGCCAAGGCACCCAAGGGTGTCGGCTCGGGTCGCTCTGTGACCATCAATGTCGGTTTGATCCGCATTTCACTCTCTAGCTCGCTCATGACTTCTTTGGCAATTTGTTCAACTTGGTGTGCGGGCAGTTCCGTCAGGTTAATTGAGCCTAGACCAAAACTCAAAGAGAGAAGAAATGACAGCATGACCGAATCCAAGTATCGAACTTGAGTTCAGTGTCTGCCTTTCCCGGTGCTTTCTTTTCTTGGAAAAAAGCCCTATAAATCAGGCTTTTCATTCAAAGTAGGGGTTTGTAAACTGCGCCATGTAAGAACTTCCTTTACAAGCTCTCGCCCGTTCAGCAGTCGAGATTGCCACTTTAGCGCATGGGTCTGCAATTCAGGCAAGTGCGGCAGTAGTGCAATCCATGACTTGCCAAAATCAGGCATTGGCTCTGATCCAATTCCATTCCAGCCCAGCCAGCAATTCCACAGTGCCAATTTACAATCTGCACCAAGCCCGGTCGAATACAGATCAAAAAAGCAGGCCAGTTTCTCGGCATGCGCATTGTCCTCAGTGGGGTAAATCTGCCAAATGAATGGCTTGCCGGCCAACTGCGCGCGAACAAACGAATCCTCGCCACGAACAAACAGCACATCATATGTCGCCAGCAGTTCATCAAACCCGCTTTGCGCAACAAAGGGTATGGCGTTGGCGCAATCGCCTTGTTCTGGCGCTGCTGCATTTCCCGCAAGTCCAATTTGCAGATCACTTCCACGAGTATTCATTGCATTGCAAGAGTCAATCAACTCTCTGATCGGCGCGTTCGGATAAGCGAAAACGAAAATGTTCAGGCTTGTTGCGTCTGATGCAGCCCGTTTGCCAATCAGGTGCGTTGGGTAGTCGCAATGAATCAGCCCCCCGGTTTTGTCAGTAAAGCCAGGATAAAAAAATGTCGTGACATGGCCAGTGCTAGGGTCTGCTGAGTTGCTCAAGTGAAAGCTTTCCACCCAACTTTCAGATGACAAATAATCAATCAGCAGCCAAGGTGTTTCAGGGAATAGGCGTTTGAGTGCAGAATCAAAACGGAATTTTGTTTGCTCGCTGGATGTGCCAAACGGCTCCAGAATCAACTCCGGGGTTTTTAGTCGCTGAATTTCGAAGTCAATCCCAGTCGCATCAATCAAGCTCAGCTTGTTATTTTCATGGCGCGGATAGAGCGCCTGAAAAGTGGTCGGCTCATCGTGAAACAAATCAACACTGTGACCCATCGCGACCAAAGCCTTGGCCAGACGAAGGGAAAAGCCAGCATCTCCGAAATTATCGATTACCTTGCAAACAATTCCAATGTGCATAAAGTGCCAGATGCCTGAAAAAACAAAGGGCCCCAATGGGGCCCAAACAAATACGCCATTTTGGCGAACTTATTTCACACGGTTGCGATATTCCGCTGTGCGTGTGTCAATTTCAATCTTGTCGCCAATTTCAACAAAGGCTGGAACCTGAATTTCAAAGCTGGTGGGCTTGATACGGGCTGCCTTCATGATCTTGCCTGATGTGTCGCCACGTACCGCAGGTTCTGTGTATTCAACTTCCCGAACCAGGCTTGTTGGCAATTCAACCGACAGCGCCTTGCCATCATAGAACACCACTTCACATTCCATGCCGTCATCCAGATAGTTCAATGCATCGCCCATGTTCTCGGCTTCCACTTCATACTGATTGTAATCCGTGTCCATGAAAACATACATCGGATCGGCAAAGTAGGAATAAGTAACTTCCTTGCGTTCCAACACCAACAGTTCGAACTTCTCGTCCGCCTTGTAAACGCTTTCCATGCCTGCACCGGTCAGCAGGTTTTTCATTTTCATTTTTACAACGGCGGCGTTGCGGCCCGATTTGTTGTATTCAGTTTTCAAAACCACCATGGGGTCTTTGCCAACCATAACCACGTTGCCGAGGCGAACTTCTTGTGCTGTTTTCATGAGTTTGATGAGGATTTAAAATTTAAGCCACGTATTGTACTCGAAGTGCTTCTTCACACAATACACAAATGGCTGAGAATTCAGGCCATTTTTGAAGGCTCAAGGCTGAATAAAGCCTTTTAATTCAGGCCGCTTTCGCCGCACCCCTATTCAGTACAGGGGCTGGGTCTACTTCTATATAGGAACCAGCAGCCAAGTCGGTTGGTAATTCATAGGGGCCAACCACTCGGCGGTTTAGTGCCTCCACATGGTTGCCTACAGCAGCCACCATTCTTTTTACCTGGTGGTATTTTCCAGTGGTAATGCCCAACTCAAGCCTTCCATCAGCCATTAAATTGGCCCTGCTGGCGTAAATGATTTCGGGTTCATCATCCAGGTCTACGCCATCGATCAAGCGTTGCAGCTGTAAGTCCGTAAAAGGGCGCGCGCCTGTTACCTCATAAATTTTCTCAATTTCCTGCTTGGTGCCTACCTTCCCACTAATAAGGCGGTGAATGAATTGGCCATCATCTGAAAACAGGAGAAGTCCGGTTGTGTCTACATCCAGCCTTCCCGCGGCTTGCATGCCGCGCTTTATATAGTGCTTAGGCAATAGATCGAATACCGAGGGATTGTGGCTGGGCAGGTGAGAAGTCTCATAGCCGGCGGGTTTGTGCATCAACAGGTACTTGTATTGGGTAATTTCAAAGCTTTTTCCGTCAATTAAAAGGGAATCGCCCAGTGAAATTTCATCAATTTCCGGGTCGATTCGAATTCCGTTGCGAAAAATTTCAGAATTCCAAAAAATATTTTCACATTCGCGACGACTTCCAAGTCCTTGTGATTGCAGTATTTTTACGCTCGGTCTAACTTTCATGTGAAGATTCTTTGAAATTATTTGCCAAAAGTGTTTGACAGGTTGAAAAAGGATGTGCATAATCTCGTTTCTCTGCTGCACGACAAGCAGCACGAAACGAAGCAAACAAGCGGTTCTTCAGGGTCTCAGGTAGTAAATGAGGTAGTAACGAAGAGCGGTGAGGATAGCAGAAATTTCGAAGCGATCTTTAACAAGTTAACAGCCGATAAGTGTGGGCACTAACCAGGTAGGTTTAAGGTTTGTTCTTTTCTCGAAAAGAATGGCTTTGAATCACGATTGCCTTACACATGCAAGTCGAACGGTAACAGGTCTTCGGATGCTGACGAGTGGCGAACGGGTGAGTAATACATCGGAACGTGCCCAGTAATGGGGGATAGCCCGGCGAAAGCCGGATTAATACCGCATACGCCCTGAGGGGGAAAGTGGGGGACCGCAAGGCCTCACGTTATTGGAGCGGCCGATGGCTGATTAGCTAGTTGGTAGGGTAAAGGCCTACCAAGGCGACGATCAGTAGCTGGTCTGAGAGGACGATCAGCCACACTGGGACTGAGACACGGCCCAGACTCCTACGGGAGGCAGCAGTGGGGAATTTTGGACAATGGGGGAAACCCTGATCCAGCAATGCCGCGTGTGCGAAGAAGGCCTTCGGGTTGTAAAGCACTTTTGTCAGGGAAGAAATCCCTTGGGCTAATACCCTAGGGGGATGACGGTACCTGAAGAATAAGCACCGGCTAACTACGTGCCAGCAGCCGCGGTAATACGTAGGGTGCGAGCGTTAATCGGAATTACTGGGCGTAAAGCGTGCGCAGGCGGTTGTGCAAGACAGATGTGAAATCCCCGGGCTTAACCTGGGAATTGCATTTGTGACTGCACGGCTAGAGTGTGTCAGAGGGGGGTAGAATTCCACGTGTAGCAGTGAAATGCGTAGATATGTGGAGGAATACCGATGGCGAAGGCAGCCCCCTGGGATAACACTGACGCTCATGCACGAAAGCGTGGGGAGCAAACAGGATTAGATACCCTGGTAGTCCACGCCCTAAACGATGTCAACTAGTTGTTG
>JAJTEM010000033.1 GCA_021299735.1 Burkholderiales bacterium
ACCCTGCCCCAATCGCCAAGGTTCCGGCTGGCACTCGGGAACGCGGGCTGCTGCGGCGGGGTAAATGGAGTAAATCAGGAAGGCCACTCAAGTAAGCAAAACCGGGCAGGAAACCAAGAAACTGCACTGTATAAATTACGCTGCTGTGCAAACTGATCAATTCACGGGTGCTTAAACCCGTTTGCGCAGCGATCCAGTCCAGGTCTTGCCCTGCACTGCCACCATAATTCACAACAAGCCGGTGGTGACGAACGGGTATTTTTAAAGTGTTGGTCGCTTGCTGCAATTTCGGAAGCAGCGGTTTTAGCACGGCCACCATGGCAGACAAACACAATTGGCCCACAGGTGGCTCTAAAAATACCAGCGAGAAAGACTGGTCTGCCTGGATCACTTGAAACAAAGGCCATTTCAATTGAATCAATTGCACGGTTAATGCGTCTGCCAAAGCCATTAACTCCGACACGGAACAAGCTGGGCAGTCAATCTGTATGGCCCTGTCAGAGACACTATAAACCTGCAGCATTTTGAATCCATTTGGCTTGCAGCAAACAATTTCGGCTAATTAGTGTGGCCATTTGAAATGCGGGAGAGGCCTGCCCAAGATCGGCATCAAGTACCCTAAACTGAATTCGATAAGGAATACTGCCGACATTTCGCCGCAACAAATACACGCGACCTTCTTCAACAGGAACATTAACTGGCCATGGCGCATGGCTTTGGTCAGAATCCCATTGAACAGGCTGATAGAAACCATCGGACGCGCGTAATTGCGCCTGCTCCGCAAGGGGTGATCGTTTACGTACCAGTTGTAATGGCCCACCGGGCACAACGCACTGAATTCCATCATGCTCGGCAGAGATCAAATTCCAGGCTTGGTTGTTCTGTGTGAGAAACCAATCGGTCGACGCGACCAAACGCCGAACTGTGCCGAGAGTCCGAACATTATCACTGCGTTCACTCAGGATTCGGCCAAGTACCAAACGGACATTAACAGATTCAGCCAGCTGCGATTTCAAACTGCCCAGCGCGCCACGATAAGGCCCTGTTACCACATGGGCTTCACCGGTTTGGGCTATCAGCGTCAGTTTTTCCTGGTTGCGCAACTCGAGATTGAATTGCGGATCAAGTATGGCACCCACCGTGATGTTTTTCGCACTGGACTCAATCACAACAAACTGCTGTGCGTGGCTGTTCAACGCAAGCAAAATCAAAAGCGTGGTGAACACAATTCTGAACATATTTACTTGCCTTCCAGAACAATCAGGGAGCACGGCAATTTGGTATTCGACCACCCCGGGGGTAAATTCGAATGGAGGGTGTAAACACGCATGGCGTTTGCCTTGCCTTTCAGAACTACCCGAGCAACCTCTTCAATACCCAATTCATGATGCTTGCTGCAATTTATTGCCAGCACTGTATTTTCACTAATGCAAATGCGGGTGGAAAGGTATTTGTTGGCCCCTTCCAAGCGAGATGCAATGTTCATGGCATCGCCCACGGCGGTGTAATCAAAACGCTTTTCTCCACCCATGTTGCCCACGATCACCTCACCTGTGTGCACGCCAATTCGCGTTTCACCCCAAGGCAATCCTTGGGCGTTGGTATTTCGCATGAAAGCCTGGGCAAAATGATCAAGCTCTGATGCACACAAAACGGCCTGTAGCGCGTGATCAGATACGTCCAGCGGTGCATTAAACAAGGCAACCACTGCATCACCAATGTACTTGTCAACGATGCCATGGTACCTGGCAACAATCTCACTCATGCCGTGTAGGTATTGGTTCAACAAATCCAAAAGAATTGGGGGCTCCAACCGTTCAGACAAACTGGTAAACCCTGCGATGTCAGTGAATACCATGGACAACTCTTTGCGCTCACCTCCCAAGCTCAACTTCTCAGGGTGCTTTTGCAAATCGGCTACAATTTCAGGCGCGATATAATGTGACATGGCCCTGCGGATAAAGATCTTTTGCGAACGATGCTGCCGGCTGGCCACGACAACACCTGCGCCCGCTGCCAGCAGTAAACACAATAATGGGGTAAGCACCAACGGCACAAGCTGAAAATACAGCATTAATCCGATACCCACAGCCCAAAGAATAACGCTCAGGCTGGCAATACACAAAAACTTGATCGACCAGTGCCAATCGCTTTTTCCAACAAGCAACGCAAGCCATGTAAACAGAAGAAATACTGGCAAATGTGCTGCTGCACCCAATCGTTGGTAATCGCTTTCACTGTTTAAGTTCGAAATGGCATGCGCATGAATTTCCACACCGGGCCTTGCACCCTCCTGCAAACCATACAGGGCTTGAAACGAAGTGGGATAGCGATCCTGCATGGGCAGGCTTGCCCCAACAAGCACTTGTTTCCCCTTAAACCAAAAATCAGGCAAACTTTCAATAACATGGGCGGGATACACTGGAAATGCGCTCAGAGATTCACCGCTGCCGCGTTGCAGAGCGAGAATTTCAATTTGACGCTTGCTGTTGGCCATTACATTGGCCAAACCCTGTAAACCCGAACTATCCTCGGCCAGCACCCCGCGTACAACGCCATCTACGGAATCCCGCCGCAAATTAACCAGGGCTCGCTTTGCCTGGGGAACAAACATGTTCAGGTAATCAAGCTGTCTTTTTGTTAAATTGTCCTGTGGCGTGGCATATGCTACAAAAACAGGTGTTTCCAGTGTTTGTAACACGTGCATCAAACGTTGGTCTTTTTCTGGCTCCGTAGCTTGGTCAAGCAAAACATCAAGCCCGATTACAGTTGGGCTGGCACGGTCTATTCGCTCAAGTAAATTAGCCAGCAAAGCGCGGTCAACGGGTTGACGATAGCGAAGGCCTTCAAGAGTTTCCTCGGTTATGCCAACAATCACTATGTTGTTTGTATCAGTTGCTGGTTGCGCCAACAAGGCCACGCGCAGGTCGAGCAACCAGTTTTCCACCTGTGTCAATGGAGAAAAATACACCGATGAAAACCAGCATGCCAAACTGATTAACAACGAAATCGCCAGCAGACCGAATGCCTGCATTGGGGCTTTGATCAAGGTGCCACCGAATAAGGTGTGTAACCATTCAAGACAAAGGCGGCATATACGGATGGTGGATGCCCTGCCCGTTTACTGGCCTGCACAGCCTTATTGATTGCTGTGCCACTGCCCAAATGCAAGTGTTCATGAAAAACTGTCATGAATTGCTGCACACCTTGATCAGATACAGGCCACAAAGTATTGACGGCCTGACTGGCTCCGTTCATGTAAAAACTGCGCAGCAAACCCACAATGTCGTTGTCTTCCAGCACCTTCCCGATACCGGTTTCACAGGCGGACAGTACAACAAGGTCAGCACGCAAAGGGCTCCAAAAAATATCTTCAGCAGTCATGGTTTGTGCGCCACCGCCCGGATTACTAAAATACAAAGCCGATTGCAACGGAATTGTGGTAACTCACCACCAAAATCAGGATCCCCGACAATTAATTGACCTTGAATTTTGGCGCGATTGTTCACGGTTCTTAATAACCAACTGCCATTGGGCAATACAGACACCCACTGGCCCAACCCAATTGCAGACCATGGCACGTAATTCAACTGTCGGTTGGGCACAATGTAAAAAGATTCAGCCTTTGGCCATGATTGCAATTCAAGCACTTTGGAAATGCGAATAAGTGATTCTTCCTGCTTGCGTTTGTCTGCCAACGCAATCGCGTCCGTGAATTCAATCAAGGCCTGGTTCAGGGCCACTTGCCCGTTAGGAATGCGTTTAATCGTGGCTGAACCTGCCTGAACAAATAACAAATCCATGTCATTTGGATTGCTGCCAGAAACGCCGTACACCAGCATTTCACGCGTGGCCAGTCGGGCCTGCACCTGCTGCAGGGTCGCGTAACGAACGCTATACGCCGCCGCCCACTCGGTGTTGATGGCGGCTAGCTGATCCATCAGTTTGGCGCGCTGTTCCAGCAAATCATTAAGTTCAGTTTTTATGACGTTGCTGCGTTTACTTCCAGGGCGTTGAAGGCTGAATTGAAAACGCTGGGTTCTTATTTTTTCGTCCAATGTTCTCACACGCTGGTTAGTCTCCCGATCATCGCTCAGGCTTAACTCTGTCTCGGTGAGCAAATCCACAAAAGCGCGGGCACGGCCACGTTCAGCATCTTCAAACAATTGAGTGGGATTATTTGCTGCAATGTCAAAATCAATCAAACGCGCAGTAATTTGGCTTTTACCAATTCCAAATTGCAATTTAACCGAGTCACTGGACAAACTACCGTTAACCAAATCCACGGCTGCCTGTGCCCCCCTAAACGCCTGTTCGGCAAGGCTGGCTTGACCCAGCCTTAGATACGACTCACCTAAAAGCACCTGCACTCGCCAAATCAAATCAGGAAACTCGCGCTCCGTTGCGATTTGAAGTGCTTGCTGCCCCAAACGAACGGCAGATTGATATTGCCCATCCTGAAAGGCGAGACTGGCTTTGGATGTCAGGCTATTGGCATTTTGCAAACTGCCGGGCTGGGCCATAACCTGCATTGACAGACACATCGAGAGAGATACAAACAATAAAAATACAACTCGAAAGGTTTGTGCCATGGGGCTTGTCGTGAATTGTTCAATAACCACCAGTTTAAACAAAAAAAAAGCAGCCATAGGCTGCTTTTTTCAAAGGCTCCGGGGCAAACATCAGGCCGCGGCTTGTTTGTCCTCATTTGCCTCGATGGTTCGAAGATTTGTCTCACCAATCGGAATTCGGCGCGCTTTCATTTGCTCTGGGATCACCTTGCGCAACTCAACCACCAACAAACCGTTTTTCAGGTTGGCACCCTCCACCTGTACATAGTCTGCAAGGTTGAATTTACGCTCGAAACTGCGAAACGCAATACCTTTGTGCAAATACTGTTTGCCCTCTTCATCAGCTTTCCGACCGCGCACGGTTAACACACCACGCTCTACTTCCAGTTCAAGCTCTTTCTCATCAAAGCCGGCCACTGCCACGCTGATTTGGTAACGGTTTTCTTCAAGTGCTTCAATGTTATAGGGTGGATAACCTGTTGAATTGTCGGTGCGCATTGCAGCATCCAGAATGCTGGCCATGCGGTCAAAACCGATGGTGCTACGGTACAAAGGGGTGAGGTCGATTGTTGCCATGATTCATTCTCCTGAGAAGCAAAAAATCAGTTGTTCAAAACACGGGGAAACTCTCACAGAGACATTTCCCACACCACTCATTTATGAACCACCCTGAAAAATTTCAAGGCCTCTTTTTAAAAAATTTTTAATCTTAAAAAAGATCACCATCCACGTAATACCAGTGCCCGTTTTCCAGCACAAAACGGCTTCGCTCATGCAGGCGACTGGCGGGCCCCTGGTTAGGCTTGTAACGGGCCACAAACTCCACTTCGGCCGTGTTGCCTTGTGGCCAATGCCCCTTCACACTCAAACCCAGCCACTTACCTAGTGCAAGTTCCCCCTGCAAATCAAGCTGATTCGGGCGTGTACTTTCATGCCAAGTTGACAGCACGTAGCTGCTCAAACCCAAGGCATAGGCACTGTAACGCGAACGCATCAGCGCTTCGGCTGTAGGCGCTGCCTGAAGTTGAAGGTGAAAAGGTTGGCAACAAGCCGGGTAAGCGCTGTTGCCACAGGGACATGGAGCAGAGTACGAACCATGGGGCGGCAGTAATTTATTTTTTTGAACCATGTAAGGCTAAGTGAGTAAACGCAACAAACATTTCATTTTAGACTGAAGGAAGAGACAGCCATGCAATGAGCAACAACGCAGACCAATAACAATGACAATTAATCCAACACAAATACACGCCTTTAACAATACTGACGCCTTGGGCCACCATGATGCAGTGAGCCTTGCCAGGCAACTTCAACGCGGTGAGACCACTGCAACCGCATTGGTGCAAGCGGCCTACCAGCGGCTTGAGAAAGTAAACCAGGCGCTGCACGCTACAGTGTGTCTTCAAAAAGAATCGGCGCTGGCCCAAGCCAGTTTTTACGACAAGCAAGGCAACTTCAGGGCATTTCAGGGCATACCTGGTTTTTTGAAAGACAACCTGGATTTGCATGGCTTGCCCACACGGCATGGCTCGGCAGCCATGCCCGACACCGCAAAAAAATACACCAGTGCAGTAGCACAACAAATGATCGACACTGGTGTCGTGTTGCTAGGCAAAACCAAACTGCCTGAATTCGGGCTTACAGCAACCACGGAATACAGCAAAGCAGAGCCGGCACACAACCCTTGGAACCCAGGGCACAGCACAGGAGGTTCATCGGGCGGTTCCGCGGCGCTGGTGGCTGCAGGTGTTGTTCCAATCGCCCATGCCAACGATGGCGGCGGTTCAATTCGCATTCCCGCAGCCTGTTGCGGGCTGGTGGGTTTAAAGCCAAGCCGTGGGCGCTTGCTGATGAATGAAATGGCGAAAAGCCTGCCCATTAATATTGTGAGCGATGGGATTGTCTCGCGCAGCGTAAGAGACACCGCCGCCTTTTTCGCCTTGGCTGAGGAACATTACAAAAACCCAGCCCTGCCACCCTTGGGGCACATTACAGCCCCAGGCCGCAAGCGCCTGAAAATTGGTATGTTCACCCAGAAAATTTCTGGCCATGAAACGGATGCCGCCTGTGTGGAGGCCGTTCACAAAGCAGCCGCCTTGTGTGTGGAATTGGGCCATGAAGTACAGGAAATCAAGGTACCAATCAACGCCCAGTTTGCAGATGACTTCTTGTTGTACTGGGGCATGCTGGCTGCGTCCATTGCTCACCTTGGCAAGCTGGCAGTGGACCGTCAAATGGACACAGGGAAACTTGAACCCCTCACCCATGGCTTGGCCAAACACTTTACAAGCAATCTGCTGAAGTTTCCGTTTGCTTTGCGCAGGCTTTATCAGTTTGAAGCCCAATACGCTACGGCATTTGCCGAGCTTGATGTACTGCTAAGCCCCACGCTGGGACAGCCCGCGCCTCCCCTGGGCTATCTGGCACTCGACCTGCCCTTTGAGCAGGCACGGGAACGGTTGATTAATTTTGCATCATTTACGGCAGCACAAAACGTATCGGGCGCACCTGCTATAAGCTTGCCGATGCACCACACGCCTCAAGGCATTCCAGTGGGTGTGCATTTTGCTGCTGCCATGGGGCATGAATTCAGGCTGATTGAGCTTGCACTTGAAATTGAGCAAGCCCAACCCTTCAAGATGCTGGCATAAATTCCAAGTGGGCTTTGTAAACCAGCGAAGCCCTATCAACCATCGGGCAGTGGCCCGTGTTTTCAAGCATTAAGTCGACGATTGCGGGTTGGGCCTGTTTCAACACAGCCAGCCCACTGGGATGCACCAATTGGTCTGAATCACCCCAAACCACCATCAGGGGCACGGTGGTTTTCTGAACCATCTCGTTCAAACTCACATTCGAATCGGGATTTACGAATTCCATGAATACCCGGTCAAGCAAGGCCTTGTTGTTAATTGACATTCGGCCAAAATATTTGCGCATGACACCGGGCATGGGTGGTGCTTTGCCGTTGAAACACAGGTCAACCACTTTTTCATATTCTTCAAAGTTGGTGGGAGCCAGAATAATTTTCCCTTCATCCGCAAAAGCACGCCCAACGGCAGTGTGCTCCGCGCCCTTCACGCCAGCTGGGTTTAACAAGCAGGCACTGAGCACGCGGTCCTGGTAATTCGCAGCCAGTGCACCGGCAATGTAGCCGCCCATGGAATTACCCATGACATGATATTTCTTTACACCCTCGGTATCCAACCAACGTGCCACGCGGGCAGCCTGTTCCTCAATGTAATAGCGCGCGTTGCCGGGGCGGTCCGATTCACCAAAACCAATCAGATCCGGAATCCACACCGTGTAATGGCGCATCAAGCGCGGGGCCAGTGCCAGCCAGTTCTCCTTGTTGGCCCCAAAGCCATGAACCAACACCATATTGGGCCCTTGCCCCCCCTTGAAAAACACTGTGCGCCCGTCAACCGTGTTAACACTGCTTTTCAACAGGCCCATTTGTTTGCATTTGGAGTCAATCAGCTTGCGGCATACCCAATTCATGAATGTATTGATCATTGTTGTTTCACCCGTCTCGTTGTCTGGTTTTTTCTTACAAGCGCTGTGGCTGCTCACTGATCTCGCTTACAGCAGTTGGCTGGCTTAGTTATTTTTTCATTTCATCAACAATACATTCACTGGGATCGATGTCTGTGGGAAGCGTCGAAACCCTCTTAAAAAAATTGCTTGATTTGAATAGGAGGATGTTCAAAATGAAAGCAAATGAACTACTGGAACAAATTCGCGAAGCCAATTTATCTTACCTGCTTCTGGCCAAACAACTGATTAACGAAGACAAAGCCGAAGCACTCATCCGTTTGGGTATCGACGAAAATACTGCCGTACTGCTGGACCAATTGACTACTGCACAGGTTTTGCGCATTGCAGCAAGCAATATGCCCATGTGTAGTATTCGTTTCGAAGACCCAACGGTTTGGAAACTACTCTCCGACCACGGAAAAGACCGCGCTATTTCAGGCATGCATGCCGCCATTTTGATGGCTGGCCGCAGCGCAAAAACTGAAGTTTAAGCACACTGGCAATTAACCGTGGTTCATGCACCGGTAGGTGCGCTGGAGAAAAAAATGTCCAAGATTAAATCTTTGATGGCTGAGGCCATCCAAATCCAACTTGCAACTGAACTCATCAAACTGGACGCCCGTTTACAAGTTCTGGAAAGCGAAACCCAGTTGTCACGTGAACGCCTCATTCGCCTGTACAAAGAAATTAAGCAGAAATCGCCACCCAAAGGCATGCTGCCATTTTCCACCGACTGGTTCATGACCTGGCAACCGAACATTCACTGTTCGCTATTCATGAATTTTTACTCCACATGCATTAAGCACACGGACCTCGAAGACGGCGAATGCCTGGTAAAAGCTTACAAACTTTATCGCGAGCAGATCACAACGCTAGGCTTGCCTGAAGTGCTCTCGCTAACCCGCGCTTGGCGCCTTGTAAAGTTTTTTGATGCGGGCATGTTGACCACCACCGCATGCAAAAAATGTGATGGCAATTTCGTTGTACACACCTATGAGCTGGTGGACAACTATGAATGTGGTCTTTGCAATATGCCCTCAAGGGCAGGCAAAACCAAGCAGGATGCAGCTGCTCGCTTCTTCAACGAAGAAAGCATGCTTGAAACCGTTTAAGAATTGTATTGCAGTGCCGTAATACATTTAACAGCAGTAAAACCCGTAGTACCCGTTGTAACCAGTAGTAGCTTTTTTTCTCTCTCCTGTCCGTAGTACCAGGACAATTCTGACACCTGTGGGGTTAAAAACCACAGGTGTTTTTTTAAGCCATGAAACGGGCAAGAATTTGTCGGCTTCGGGAGTCAAGCGCAAACAAGTCTTCAACAATAAACTGCATGCCATTGGCATGGGTTAATACCAAGCGATTACCGCCAAGGCGGCGAATGCTTTCATCCGTGGGTAATTCAAACTTGCAGGGACCTTTGTCTGTTTCCAGGGTCCATATACTGGGTGTGGAGTAGGTGGACACCGAGGTAATTCGAAGGACCATAGGCCTGAATTCGCGCACGGCCAGGTAGTTCTTCACCACAGCCTGGGAATTAACATCCAGCTGGTCAAGCCTGTCCAGCCAAGCCAGCTCCTTGCTGTACTCGTCCACAATAGAAATGCTTTCATCGGGTGCTGAAAAGGGAAACGCCAACACGGGCATTACCTGGTCAGCCACCAATGCATCGCCTTTGTACAAAGCCAATTTGCCTTGCGTTGATTCACGCAATTGCCAGTTACTCATATTGGGCTTGCTCCTGCTTCAGTTTTTCCTGGGCCTGGTGCAAATGCCAGAAATGCGACTTTGCGGCCAGCAGTTCATCATGTGGCCCTTCTTCCACCACCTTGCCGCGGTCCATCACCACAATGCGGTCGGCCTTGCGCAATGTTGAAAGCCGGTGAGCGATCGCAATCGTGGTTCTTCCCTGCACCAGGTTGTCCAAGGCTTTCTGTATTTCTTTTTCGGTTTGAGAATCGACCGAGCTGGTGGCCTCGTCGAGAATAAGAATTTTTGGATCAATCAACAACGCACGCGCAATTGAAATTCGCTGGCGCTCACCACCCGACAAACTTTGCCCGCGCTCACCCACCAAGGAATCGTAACCGTGCTGCAAGCGCAGAATGAATTCATGCGCATGTGCAAGCCGTGCCGCGGCAATAATTTCTGCACGGGTGGCATCTGGGCGGCCATATGCAATGTTCTCTGCAATGGTGCCAAAAAACAGATAAGGTTCTTGTAACACCAGGCCAATGTTGCGGCGGTAACTGGCCATTTCAATTTGCCGAATGTCGATGCCGTCAGCCAATACTTCACCGTCACTTACGTCATAAAAACGGCACAGCAAATTCACCAAAGTTGACTTGCCGGAACCACTGTGACCCACCAGGCCAACCATTTCGCCCTGTTTTACCTTCAGGTTCACGCCATCGAGCACCTGCCTGCTGCCGTAACGGAATGACACATTGCGAAGTTCAAGTTCACCTTTTAGCTGATTAATTTTTACCGGGTTCTCTGCCTCGGGTACCGAAGACTTGTAATCGAGAATGTCGAAAATTCGCTTGGAGCCCGCTGCGGCTTTTTGGGTTACCGACACAATTCGGCTCATGGAATCAAGCCGGCTGTAAAAGCGGCCAATGTAGGCCAGAAAGGCTGTAAGCACGCCCACGGTAATGTCGTTATTCATGATCATCCAGATACCGGATGCCCAAATCACCAAAATACCCAGTTCGGTCAGCAAGCTGACCGTGGGTGCAAACAACGACCAGGTTTTATTGATTCGATCATTCACCTCCAGGTTGCGGGTATTGGCTTTTAGAAAGCGGTTCGATTCCCTGCGTTCCTGTGCAAAAGCCTTCACCACACGAATACCTGGAATAGTGTCGGTAAGAATGTTGGTGACTTCACCCCACACACGATCTACCTTCTCGAAACCGGTGCGTAACTTTTCTCGAACCAGGTGGATCATCCAGGCAATAACCGGTAACGGCAGCAAGGTGAGCAAGGCCAGTTCAAAATCGATGTTCATTAAAATGATGGCAGTCATCACAATCATGATCACATCGGTGATGAAATCGAGCGCATGCAACGACAAGAACAGATTGATTCGGTCAGTTTCAGCACTCACACGAGCAATTAAATCTCCAGTGCGCTTGGCGCTGAAATAGTCCAGCGACAAACCCATTAAGTGATTGAACGTGGTGGTTCGCAAATCCGAGCCAATCCGCTCGGAAACCAGCGCCAACAAATATGTGCGGGCCCAACTTAAACCAGCCGCCACCAAAGCCGAAATCAACAAGCCACTGAGGTAAAACGTGGCCAGTTCGGTATTCATGGGTTGACCATTTTGAAAGGGAATCAGAACCTCATCCATCAGCGGCATGGAAAGGTAAGGCGCCACCAGGGTTGCGGCGGTAGACAACAAAGTAAGAATCAAACCTGCAAACAGGCGCCAGCGGTAGGGGTGCGCAAAACGCCACAGGCGCAACAAAGCTCGGGAAGAAACAGGCTCTTCAAACCCGCTTTCTTGCAAATCCTCGTCAGCCAGCAAGCGCGGCACCGGGTGCTGAATCTGCGTGGTGTGCGAGGTGCCCTGCTCGAATTCACGCACAGCGGTTTCAAGCAACTCCACAAATTCCTCAAGCGCACGGTGCAAACTGAAGCTTGCATAGAAGCGAAATGCCGGCCCGGAATCGAGCTGAATTAAAACCGAAGAAAGACCCGAGTGATCAGACATGGAAATTTTCTCGATACTTGAGAAAGGTGCCTTGAAAACCGGCATCTGCAATTCCTTGTCTACCACAATTAATTCATCGGCGTTAAAAGCCACCAGGCTGCGAGAAAACTCACACCGTGTATTCATGTCAGCCACAAACACCGCTTGAATCGGTGAATTTGCGGCCCAAACCTCTGAAAGGCGTTTTACTTCATTTTCAGACGGTGAAAATCCAACGATTTTCAATGAGATTACCCCCTCAGTTCGCGAATTCGCTGATGTTACACCACTATTTCCAGCGACACGGAGTTAACATTGATCGAAAATCCAATCCGAGACACTAAACCTGCTGACACTTCGCTTATGACGCAAAAACGCCTTGTAGTACTCCGCACCATGTGGCTTGATGGCCCCAATATCTGGACCTATCGAAGCTGCATTGAAGCGCTGGTCGATATTCAAGAACTGGAACAATTTCCTTCAAACCTGTTACCAGGTTTTTACGAGCGATTAACGGCCTTGCTACCCGGTTTGGTTGACCACCGATGTGGAATTGGTGAGCCAGGCGGATTCCTTCTGCGTGTGCGCGAAGGCACCTACGCCGCCCACATGCTGGAACACATCGTGATTGAACTGCATACACTGGCTGGGCTAGAGGTTGGTTTTGGCAAGGCGCGCATGACCAGCAAGGAAGGCGTGTACAAAATGGTGTTCCGCACCCCTGACCCCGTAGTGGGCATGGCTTGCCTGGAGGCAGGCGTGCGCCTGTTGCACGCTGCAATCGATGGCACCGATTACGATTTGCAAGCCGAACTGAAAGTAATTAAACGCCACTGCGACATGCATGGCTTGGGGCCCAGCACACAGCATATTCTGGATGCAGCCTACGCAAGGCGCATTCCAATTGTGCGCTTGAACGACGGCAACCTGGTGCAACTTGGGCATGGCAACAAACAGCAACGAATCTGGACTGCCGAGACATCAAAAACCTCGGCAATTGCCGAAGGAATCGCCGCTGACAAAGACCTGTGCAAAGAACTGCTTGCACAATGCGGAGTACCGGTTCCGGAAGGCGCGTTTGCCAAAACAGCCGAGCGCGCTTGGGAAATTGCACAGGAAATTGGACTTCCTGTGGTAGTAAAACCAGTGGATGGCAATCAGGGCCGTGGCGTTTCACTTGAACTTGAGAAGCAAAGCGACATTGAAAAAGCCTGGGCCTTGGCCTACGAAGAAAGCTACAGCGGCGTAATTGTCGAGAAATTCATCCGGGGCGCCGAACACAGGGTGCTGGTAGTAAATTACCAAGTAGCCGCTGTTTCGCGCGGTGAAGTAGTCGGCGTGCAAGGCGATGGGCAATCAAGTTTGCAAACACTGATCGACCAGCAAATTAATACCGACCCAAGGCGTGGGGAAACTGAAATTACCCCTTTGAAAACAATTCGCCTTGCATCAAACCCGGTCGCCTCACTTGAAGCTCAGCGCCAAGGTTACCAAGCCGATTCAATCATTCCAGCTGGAACCCAGGTGATTGTTGAGCGCAACAGCAACGCATCCGAAGATGTAACCGATCTGATTCACCCTGAAATTGCTCGCCTATGCTGCATGGCAGCACGCGTGGTTGGCCTGGATGTGGCGGGTATCGACCTTGTTTGCGAGCACATCGACCAAAGCCCCAAGGGGCAGTCGCTTGCTGTGGTCGAGGTTAATGCAGGCCCCGGCCTGCTGATGCACATAAAGCCAGCGAAGGGCCAGGCTCGCAATGTAGGCAAACCCATCATTGAATCGCTGTTTCCAGGTGAAGAAAACGGCCGTATTCCAACCATTTCCTACTCTGGCGGTACTGAAATTGATGGTTTTGGGCCTGAACTCACTGAGATACTCGAAGATCAAGGCCATCGAGTTGGCTTGGCCTGTGAACAGGGTTTGTTCATGAATGGCAGAACAATCAACAAAGCTCCCTCGGCAAACTGGCAATCGGGCCGCAACTGCCTGATCAACAAAAACCTGGACACCTTGGTAATGCAGGTCAAGGCAAGCACCATTTTGTCTGAAGGCCTTCCCTATGACCGCGCAAGCTTGGCTGTGATCACAAGCTTGGGCGCCATTGACGGGCTGGAAGAATGGGACATCCTTACCAAAGAGCAACACTTCAATGTGATGCGCACGGTCATAGACCTGGTTCTGAGCAGCGGCCATGCCGTTGTCAATGCTGATGAAGTCAGCCTGCTCCCATTGAAAGACCTGTGCGACGGAAAAGTAATCTGGATAAGCAGCACCAACAGCAACCCTGTGGTCGAAGAGCATGTGAAAAACGGTGGCATGGCCGTAACTTATCAAGGCGAGAATATCCACTTCATGGGCAATCGGGCCGAGTCCGAGCGACGCAGCCCAATACCGTTGAAACAGCCACCGCAAAGCTTGACCAAAACATTGGCACTTGCAGCGGCAGGCTGGGCCATGGATGTACCGCACCACCTGCTGCGCGCCGATATTCGCAAGCGCTATTAAACCCAATGCAGATGCACACAACAGGTTAATAAATCATGAAAATTGAACGAATTCGCGCCTTGCGCGGCCCCAATTTGTGGAGCAAAAACACCAGCATCGAAGCTTTGGTGTTTTGTGAGGAAAATGAACGCCTTTACGACCGGTTTGCCAGCATTGAAATGCGGGTTCGCAGTGCCCTGCCCGGTATCGGCTCACTTCGAGCCACCGGGTTCGAACAAAGTAATATAGCATTGGCTCATATATTAAGTCGTACCGCCCTGCGCTTTCAGGTTGAAGCTGGCTCCCAAGTAACCTTTGCGCACGTTGCAGACAACATCAATACAGGTTATTTCCGTGTAGTGGTTCAGTACGAGGAAGAAGGGTTGGCTCGTGCCGCCTTTGAAGAGGCACACCAACTTATATTAGCCGCATTGGCTGGTCACGATTTTGACGCAAGCGCAGCAATTGAAAAACTGAAAGAACTTTATGAAGACTGCAAACTTGGGCCAAGCACTGGTTCAATCGTGAATGCAGCCTTGCGCCGCGGCATACCGATTCGCCGCCTAACCCAAGGTAGCCTGGTGCAATTGGGCTGGGGTTCCAAAGCACGCAGAATTCAAGCAGCAGAAACGGACACCACCTGCGCCATTTCTGAAGAAATAGCCCAGGACAAAGACCTTACCAAGGCCATTCTCTCCGCCGCAGGTATTCCAACCCCAAAAGGTAAACTGGTTAAAACTTTTGAGGAAGCAGTCGATGCTTTTCGAGAACTGACCTCAATCACCGGCAAGGGTGTTGTGATCAAACCCAGCGACGGCAACCAAGGCAAAGGCGTTACCGTAAACATTGTCGACGAAGAACACTTGCGTGTTGCCTTTGATGCCGCAAAAAAATATGGCAGTGGCGTACCTATCGTTGAGGACTTCATCCCGGGCCATGATTATCGTTTTCTGGTGGTGGGCGACAAGCTGGTGGCTGCGGCACGCCGCGAGCCTCCTTCCGTGGTTGGGGACGGCGTACACTCAATAGCGCAACTGGTTGAAATTGAAAACCGAAACCCCTTGCGTGGCGAAGGCCATGGCAGTGCATTGAGCAAACTGCGTCTTGATGAAATCGCAATTGCGCGAATCAAAAAACAGGGCTTCACCGCCGACTCGGTACCCGAGCAGGGCGTACGGGTTGTACTTCGAAACAATGCAAACCTGAGCACCGGCGGCAGCGCCACCGACGTGACTGACAACGTACACCCTGCCCTGGCCGAAATGGTCATTCAGGCTGCCCAACAAATTGGCATTGAAGTATGCGGCGTCGATGTGGTGTGCGAGCGCGTGGACGAATCACTGGAAGCCCAAGGTGGCGGTATTGTTGAGTTGAATGCGGCACCCGGTTTGCGCATGCACCTTGAGCCATCAATTGGCAAAGGTCGTGATGTGGGTGCAGCCATCATCGATCTGATGTTCAAGAAAGATGAAAACGGCCGAATTCCAGTGGTGGCAGTAACCGGCACGAACGGCAAAACAACTACAGTTCGGTTAATAGAACAAATTCTTCGATACCACAATTTGCGCGTTGGCTTTACTGGCACAGAAGGCGTTGTGGTGAATGGCCACCTCATCGACACAGGCGATTGCAGCGGCCCGAAAAGTGCACACAAAGTGCTGGTTCACCCCGAAGCAGACGCAGCCGTCCTCGAATGCGCGCGCGGTGGCATGTTACGTGAGGGCCTGGGTTTTGACATGTGCGATGTGGGCATTGTGACCAACATCGGCGAAGGCGACCACCTTGGCTTGAACTTTATCGACAGCGTTGAAGACCTGGCCCTGTTGAAAAGCGTACTGGTACAAAACGTGGCACCCAATGGCCTAGCCGTGCTGAATGCCGATGACCGCCATGCCGCAAATATGGCCAAGCTGACACCGGGGCGCGTGCTGTTTTTCACCAGCAACCCCGACAACCCAATTGTGGCTGCGCACAAGGCCAAGGGTCGCCCTGTGATTATCCACGATGGCCGGGTTATCAATGTAAGTTATGACGGCATGGAAACGACCATCGACCTGATGGACGTGCCCTTAACCAACAACGGCCTGTTTACCTTCCAGGTGCAAAATGTAATGTGTGCCGTGGCAGCCGCATTGGGTGTGAACGTGCCGTTCAACACCATTCGGGCAGCACTGGCAAACTTCCAGTCTACCCCAGCCACAGTACCGGGTCGCTTTAATTTTTTCAAACACAAAGGTGGCTCCGTCATTGCCGATTACGGCCATAACCCCGATGCCGTGTCCACATTGGTAAACACGCTGAAAACAATTCCTGCAGTCAAACGCACTGTGGTTATTAGCGCTGCAGGGGACAGACGAGACCAGGACATCATCGAACAGGGGCGCTTGGTTGGCGGTTTTTTTGATCACATCATTCTCTACGAGGACGCCTGCCAACGTGGCCGCCCCGATGGCGAAACACTTGTGCTGCTACAAAAAGGAATTGCTCAGGCCACTACCGATAAAAAGCCGTCCGTTGTTGAAGTTCGCGGTGAATTCAAAGCCATTCAAATGGCGCTGGATGAAACCGGTGCAGACCATTTGGTATTGATCTTGATTGATCAAGTGAACGAAGCACTGCAATATTTGCAGGAAAACACAACGGGTGAATCCATTAGTAACGCTGTCTGATTTCCGGAAAGTTTAAAAACCAAGGCGCTTTAACATTCGATGAAAATTGCCAGAATCGAGCCCCAGTTGCCTTGCTGCTGCGGCGCGGTTTCCGGCATTGTGCTGAAGCACCTGCTGTATCAAATTTTTCGAAAAAGCATCTACCGCATCCCGATAGGTCATAGGGCTTGTTTCTAAGCCCGTAGGGGTGCCGGTTTGATTGCTTGTCCTTGTTACCAAGCGATTAATCATCGAAAGGTTGTCAACAGTTAAACCAAGCGCAGGCTCTAATTCATCCACTAGGTCCAGGTGCTCAAGCCCAACGGTCACAATAAGCCCAGGCTCGTCTCGCCGCGCTTTCAAGGCTGCACGCCCCAAAGTATGTTCCAGTTCCCGCACATTGCCCGGCCAGCTGTAACGCTTCAATGCGGCTTCACAGCCACGCCCCAAACGCAAGTTGCGCAACCCCAAACGGCTGCGGTTTTGCTCCAGAAAATAACCAGCAAGCAGAAGCACATCGTCGCCGCGTTCGCGAAGCGGTGGCACATACAAAGGGTAAACACACAAACGGTGATACAAATCAGCACGGAAGCGCCCCGCTTTCACCTCAGCAGACAAATCGCGGTTGCTGGCCGCCACAATTCTCACATCCACGCGGTGTTCCTTGTCGCTACCCACGCGCTGCACCTGCCCGCTTTGCAAAACCCGCAAAAGCTTGGCTTGGGCCGATGCGCTTAGCTCCCCTACCTCATCCAGAAACAAAGTGCCGCCATTTGCCAACTCAAACTTGCCTTGCCGATCACGCTCAGCTCCGGAAAACGCTCCCTTCACATGACCAAACAACTCGCTTTCAATCAATTGGTCTGGCAATGCAGCGCAATTAATAACCACCAAAGGCAAATTTGCCCGGTCAGACATCGCGTGCAAAGCCTGCGCCACCAATTCTTTACCAACACCAGTTTCTCCATGGATAAGCACTGCCAGCTGGCTATTGGCCACAGTCAAGATTTCATGTTTTAACTCACGAATGGACTTACTGTCTCCGATCATTTCCCGGCGGGCCAGTTGAACCCCCTCCAAGGCCCTCAAACTCTCACCGCTATTTTGGCCCAGTGCCAAAGCGGTTGAAGTACGTTCAGCCAATTCAGCCACACGCACAACCGCCTCACCCAAACGTGCAAACATCGCCATGGCCCGCTCTACTCTCACATCAAACACACCAGCCTTTAGTGAATCAAGGGTAATGGCCCCCCACAGCTTGCCATCTACATGCAGAGCGCAACCCATGCAGTCGTGCACATTCAAATCACCGACATGTACGCCTTCAAGCAAACCATCATAGGGGTCAGGCAGCGTGGATTTGTTCGGAAAATGAGTCACACCACGGTAAGTCACGATCGCATTTAACCTAGGGTGCTCATTCAATTCAAATCGACGCCCCAGGCTGTCAGGTGTCAAACCACGAACGGCCAACGGCTTGAGAGCCGAGCCTTCTTTTTTGAGCAAGGCACACGCATGCCCAGGCAATGCCGCTGCCAATGAATTGACATAGCGCATGTAGCGGGTTGAAGAATCCAGGTCAGCACCAAGATCCTCAATTACCGCAAATACAAAACTGGACATTTCCATGGCTTGCAACCCTATTGTCATTTAAACAAACATTGTTTAAATGACAATAAACACAAATTGTTAAAAATACAAATTATTTAAATATTTAACAAACAACAAAAATATTTTATCTTTTATTTCAATAATTTAAGCAATAACAAACAACTGGCACACATCTTGATAGTGATTGTCATCGAGAAGTATGTGGCAATTTACAATCCAATCAGAGGGAAGAAAAACATGACAGTCAGCACAGATCAAAAACAGTGGATCAAGGCAACCATTCCGGCACTTGAACAAGGTGGCGAGGCATTGACAACACACTTCTACAAACTGATGTTCAGCAAATACCCAGTTACGGCCACCTTTTTTAACCCCGCTCATCAACAAAAGGGCACACAGCCCCGCGCACTGGCCAATGCAGTGTTGGCATATGCCAAACACATTGACAACCCAGCCGTGCTAATGGGCGCGGTTAACCTGATTGTGAACAAGCATGTAGCGCTGGGCGTGAAAGCAGAGCACTATCCCATCGTTGGCGAATGCCTGCTACAGGCCATGAAAGAGGTACTGGGCGCTGCAGCCACTCCGGAAATTATCGACGCCTGGGCTGCCGCTTACGGCCAGCTTGCCGATATTTTGATTGATGCAGAAGCCAATCTATATACCAAACAAGCCATGTCCACTGGAGGGTGGGAGGGGCAACGTACTTTCACAATTGCCAACAAAGAGCAAGAAAGCGAGCTGGTCACCTCTTTTTACCTGAAACCCGCTGACAGCAAAGAGATCATGACCTTTAAACCTGGGCAGTACATCACCTTGCACATGAACATTGATGATGCAACGGTAATGCGCAACTACTCCTTATCTGATGCACCTAACGGACACTATTATCGAATCTCTGTGAAACGTGAAGAAGGTGGAGTAGTTTCAAACTACCTGCACAGTAAACTTGCTGTAGGCGATACCGTAAAGCTAAGCCCACCTTGTGGCGAATTTGTACTTGATGACAGCAAAGACCCCTTGGTGTTGATTACCGCTGGCGTGGGGCTAACACCTGCCATTGCCATGCTGAAGGCAGCCGCAGGCCAACGCGAGGTGCGATTCATTCATGCCTGCAAAAATGAATTGCAGCATTCATTCAAGAACCTCACAGAACAACTGAGTAAACAACACAGCAACATCGCCACCGAATACATTTATGAAAACCAGCATGGCTTGATTAAACCGCAAACCATAGAAAACAACCTGCCCAACAATGCACAGGTTTACTTTTTGGGCCCAGTTGGTTTTATGAGCGCCGTGAAAAACATATTGGAAAAACTGGGAGTACCAGCCGAGCGGCAGCACTTTGAGTTTTTTGGCCCAGCACAGGCTATTTGAAAATATGAAATAAAAAAAGGGATCCCAAACGGGATCCCTTTTCCATTCTGGCGGAGACGAGAGGATTCAGCCACCACCGCCAGCAAAGGCTTTCGGCCATTAGCCGTTACTCAGACCCCTTATCTGACCCCTTATTCCAGCGCAATGGATTGACGGACCGAGTAGTCATTCACCGCCTTCACTGAGTCAACAAAACCCGGCGTGTCTATTTTTTCCTTGGGAACACGGGAACATTGGGAACAAATCGTTGAAACCGTTTACTGGCTTACGTTTAGCTGTTCCCAAGATGGGTTGAAATTGTTCCCAACGTTAGCAAATGCTGGGAACAAATTCATGCACTGACTGGCTCAGCGGCTTTCAAAATTCGATACACAGAGGCAACACCAATACCAGCCAGCGTGGCTATTTCGTCATTGGTCAATGCCCCGGAGGCCTTCAACCGTAGCACTTCAGCGGCTTTCGCCTGGGCGGTGGGCTTACGGCCCTTGTACTTGCCCTGCTCTTTTGCCTTGGCTATCCCAACGGATTGGCGCTCTTTCATCAGCTCACATTCCATTTGGGCTACGGATGCAATGATCGTCAACGTCATTCGGCCAATGGCTGTGCCTGTATCCAGCTTCAGGTCGAGAATTTCCAACCCAGCACCAACCGCCTCTAAGCGTTCCTGAATGTGGCCAAGGTCTTTGGTGGCACGACACAGGCGGCTCATGGTTGTTACCACCAAGCTATCCCCTGCCCTTAGCATGGCCAAGGCACGGTCAAACTCGGGGCGCTCCCCGGCCACCGCCGATACATGTTCAGCAATCACCAGGTCACAGCCATAGGCGTTCAGGTCACTTACCTGTTTTTCAATACCGGCTACTTGGTCGGAGGTGCTTGTTCGTGCGTAACCAATTTTCATGATGCTGCCTTTATCACTGGGATCAAGGCTTTAATGATAGTCTATCAATAGAGTCTAGTAAAGCATATTTTTGATAGCCAACAGGGGCAAAGTGCCAACCAATCAATGGGGCTTGCCCTATTGAAAGCACGAACCAATCACGGGCCACTTACCCAGTGGCTTAATGACTAACAGCAGACAAGGTGAAATGAATCTCTACTGAGTCAAAAGGTACGTACACCTTTTTCCCATCGTCTGTTCTGGCCACCAAACCGTGTTCAATCAGTTTGGCCACATCACTGTGGACATTGGAGTAGTTCCGACCAATCAGCTTGGCCAAACCATAAATGGAATGTGGGCCTGCGTTGCGAAGCTCTTCCAGCAACGCAATACGTGCGGTGGTTAACTCAGCCAGTAGCAGCTTTGAAGACTCGAAGGCAAGGTGATAATCACCGGCAACGGTCTTCCCCGCATCCAGGTTACGGGCAGACTTCAGCAACCTTGTGAACATGCTTCCCTTGGGGCTTACCTCGATAATCGCTTTCATTGGCTTGGTCTCCATTGCTCTATGTCACGTTGAAAGTCCAGCAGCAGACTTTCCAAACTGGTGAACTGGTATGGCTCTTCTCGCTCATTCACATGGCGATGGTCGCCCTTACCCAATTCATTGTCGTACCGCACCCGACATATGCCTGGCACACCATAGAAAAGCCTGTACTTGAATTTGTGGGTGCATGGCTCAAGGCTAGCGGGCAGCTTCCAGACCACCACTTCAATGATGGTTCCATCGTCCCGAACTTCTTTGGCTTTGATAACTTGGGTGGCTTTCATGTATTGCATTATAGCAATACATTGCCAGCAAGCAATATACCTTGATTGAGTAGGCTAGACCATGGGTTCCGGGTTGCTTACGGGATCATAGCCACGGTGGTTGAAGCAACGGTGACCGGCGGACGTGGTGATGCATTGTCAATAGCACTTGTGATTCGCTTTCGTTTGATCGTTTCGTTCCAAGGATGGCATGTTGATGACGTTATCAACAACCGGAGCAAATCATGCCCCTGGCATACTATCCGTTCGAAATCGACCTTTACCAAATCGGCACAAATGAACTTCGCAAGCCCAGAACCACCAAAGGCCATGCCTGGGCACGCAACCCGAAGCACCTTGAGTCAATCATCAAGCGAGACCTGAAAAAGCAACATGGCGTTACCTATGTTGACTTTGATCTTAGCTGGTGGGATTTGTCTGTTCTGGCCCATTAAGCCCACCTACCCGTGTTCATGGCCATAAACCCGAACACGGGTCATTCCTGCCCAAACACTTCCGGCTTGATCACATAGCACCTGGTTAAGCTCAAGCCCGGAAGCCTCACCTTTTTATCCAACCGTGGGCGACCACCGCCAGGGGCAG
>JAJTEM010000013.1 GCA_021299735.1 Burkholderiales bacterium
CAGCGCTGTTTAACCGCCCATGAAAACGGCGCAGCGCAAAATTCCAGAACTACGGTAACAAGGGACTCGGCTTACAGAAAATCAATTTTTTTACAGCCTCAACGTTGGAGGTAAGGGGCTGCGGCGCGAATGCGACTGGCCGGATAAACCATGCCGGTTTCGCAGTCCTACTTGACCGAAAGGTTAGACATATTTAGTAAGGTGTTTTCAGAACGAGGAACTGAATTAAGGAAATGAGCCAATAAACTGACGTGCTAAAACCAACCAATATTAACGTACGTGCAATATTGACTTTCCATGCTGGAACGAATTGGAACCAAGTAAGAGCAACGTTCTTCGCAATACACTCTGCACTGCGTACTAAAAGTAGAGCCGGAAGATCGGCATTGATGCTCATAACCTCGATCCCAATCTCTTCTTTCGGAGACAGGTTTTCGAATATCAAAATGTGGCGACCATCTGGATCTGTTTTTTGTTCGTAATGACGGACAGGCCACAGGTTGATGTAATGAGGTTTCCAATTGAAAATCATCTCAATTTTGTTTGCTGTATCTCTACCAGTATTTATGATTTTAATTGATGCGGTCTCAACTTTTTGACTCGAACTCAAAACATTTCCTTCGGCATCTCGAAGAGGCTCTTGCACAAGAAACGTGAACGAGTGGGGACTGGTCCAAATTAGTTTTGCTCTGGGCTTTACCCCAACATTAAGAAACCAAGTAACAAAAGGCACAAGTAATGCAACGATTTCTTTGCCGTAAGTGCTTATAAAATCCATGGTATTTGTGTTCCGATGGCGCCAATGTCTAACGTAGAAGTAATCGGCGCTGCGCAGCCTTATCGCGCAGCGTCCGGTTGACTGCCGGGTTAGACAAACGTGTGAGTAAGTTACTCGACAAGCTTGTTCTCAACCGCATACATCTTGCCCTTCAATGTAATGTCGATATACGCAGGCGTTATTGCCGTAATGAGACCGTCGGATTTAGCTTGCTCTAGAAGAATATCCAGCATCGCCCGCGAACCAGGCCAACGCTCTGCAACGTATTTGTAGGGTATGTAGCCGCCATCACGCTTCATCTCAAAGGCGACCATGAGAAGGGACATTAGTTCTAGCAAGGCATCTCCGCTACGTTTGGCGGCTCCTGCGACTGGTTCGAACGGACTTGTTGAGATCTCCGGCTTCACGAACAACGGGGCGTTATGAATGGAGCGCGTCAGATCGTCAAACGACTCCTCAAACTGATCCTCTCGCGAGAAATCCAAATACAGCTTCGACTTCAAGAACACGGGAACTAGGTGGGTTCCTTCCTGGCGGACAATTGGAATCACTTTGTTGGAATCGACCTTCTTCATCAGGTCAGCGGTAACGATCATCTTCTCGTATCCGACGCCTCCTGTTCCGGCATTGGCCTTTTCAACATACTTCTCCGTACAAACCATGATGACGCGATCGGCACTCGCTAAATTCCGCTCCATGAAGAGCGGTATGTCATCTCCCGGCCCTAGATCCCATTGATCGAGCGCGGCGTCGACGCCAACCTTTCGCAATCGGGTCGCCAGTTCTAAAACCCATTTCTTATGCGCTTGGGAGTCGTGTGAGTACGAAACGAAAACCTTTGGAATGGTCATAAATTTGGCCGCTTACGCAGATGGGCGAATCGGAGGTCTAACGTTTGAGATAAGGGGCTGGCGACATTGGTGGCTCAACCCTCGTTATTGAAAATTGGTTCATCGAAAATTGCTTTCGCCAGTCCCGCTTGATGGATGGGTTAGGCATTTAAAGACCCAAGGCAGTAACAATTTGAGAGATGGTTTCACCACGAGCGATTCTCGATTTAATGTCTTCGATTTGAGCATTGTCTTTGATAAATGGGAATTTATTGCCAGTGGGGGTGGTAAAAAATAAACGATAGCCGCCGTCTTCTGGCTTAGTGTTTCCAATACGATAAAACCCCTCTTCGTTTACTGTTGACTGATAATCTCCATAGGTACCATCTGCTGACTTTTTAACCAGAACTTTTGGTAAAAAGGACTGAGAGGTTTTCCCTTTACCATCAGAAATAATCTTTGCGACATAAGGTTGATTTTGATTTTTATAGTGATGTAAATTAAGTGTGGGCACTATTTTTCCTTATTATTTATAGATGAAACTTTACATTTGCCTAACGCCTAGGTTAATCGGCAAAAATGCGAAGCATTTTTGTCTGTATTGAACCTATAGTTAGGCCGCTGCACGAAGACACAACATTGTCCACGCTACCCAACGAACCTAGGCCAGATTTAGTGCAATTGAGCCGAATCATGTAGAGATTCCTCTGATTTGAGAACTACTGCGAACGCCTGGCTTAACTGTTGAAGCATTTCCAACATCGGGGTTGCTAGTACGCGCCGTTTATGCAGATACTCCATTGCCTCCTGAAGTTCTGCTTCAGTCGCAAGGCCTGCAAACGGTTGACTGGCAAAATGGTGCACAACCTCATTTCTGTGCATGACGATCTGAGTCCAAGTTGCTTCGAACAGGTCACGGTGCGCTGTGTTGATGCGATCCTTGAGTCGCTGCATCAACGGCCCCATTGTTTCCTTTGAATCAAGGAATACTCTCCAATTTGCTATGCCTTCATTCTTGGCGTGTGCCTCTGTGCCAGGGACGACCATGTGTGGAAGCAGAAACTTTAGTCTGATCTCAATAGACTGATAGATGTACAAGCACCGTCCAAGTTCGGCGAATAGGCGGTCGGATTGTTCCGACGTTGGTTTCCATGTCTCGGTCATACTTTAATAGGCCTAACGTTGGAGCTGACCGGAACGCAACAAGAGTGGCGAAGCCACTGACTGCAGTTGCGTTTCCGTGTTAGGCGATCTGTTAAACCCCATTCTTCACCTCACTATTCCTACGCCGCCGCCATGGCGAGAACATCGTCGGATCTAAATCCAAGATCAACGTACTGACCCGTGCTTTCGTCAAGGCCCCACGCTGCACCAAAGGATTGGCTGGAAGGATCATAAAAGACGCTGAGCGGATTATCTTCAGTGACGAAGTACACCATGTGCGGTCCGACCGGCAAATCCACTAAGTGGACGATGTGGGGCTCAATTATCACCGTCCGGAGATCGGGCTCTATCCGTTTATCCAAGAAGCTCTGGCGAATGGACTGAACATAACACTCGGGGTCAGGAACGTGGCCAACGTACACGCTTCGCTCACCGGCCAGCGATTTGGAAACCATTTCGTCGATATACGAGGCATTCATGAGGTTTAACGTTTAAGGTAAGGGGCGGACCGCTTGCGGGACGTCCTAGCGGCCAAAGGCCGCACCTTGACCGATATGTTAGGCATGGCTGGAACAATTTGTCGTCTCAATTATTTCTACTTCTTGTGCGCATACGCCTCCCAGGAAAACCAATGTATCGGTCGGTGGAACTGCGACCGTCGATACTCTCAACAGAAACCGTGAAGTGCGGCCCATACACAGAGTCGGTTCCAAATCTGGCGATGAGAGTCTTAATTTGACTCGGGTCGATGCTGTGTTTTTTGCAAAGCTCGGGAAGCGCGTTGTTATAACATTTGATTGCGCCTTTAAGTCTTTCCGAGATAGTACTGCCCGTTGTACTAGCGTCTAGAAAGTTAACCTCAACATAGCCAGAGTCAGACGCGGCGGCTTCAGCGAAGACATCCATTTCATAAACTCCAACCAACAAGCCAATCCCACTTGCAAAGGAATCTGCAAGGTTGTGACCAAGACTTTTTAGCTCACCGAGCTTCATACTTTAGGATGCCCAACGTTTGAATTCAGCGGTTCGCAGAATGCGAATCCGATGCAATGACCAGTTAAGTCGCATCAAAATGCTCATTTATGTCCCGAGAAGCATGCAAAACACGCACAACATCAAGCCCATCAGAGATTGGTAGAAAGAACACGACATATCGTCCAAAAGCAAAGCTACGAAGACCACTGGCCAACTCTTCTCGGCTTCGACCCATCATGGGTTGCGTTGCCCAAAGCCGCAGCTTTTCATCAAGCCTGTCAATCCAGAGATCAGCCTCGGTGACGCTATCCTCGGCAATGTAGCCCCATATTTCCAGAATGTCGAGTTCAGCCAGCGGCCTGCGAATGACTCTCACCATTTCAAGCCAACTTGCTCGAACGACGGGCGCGCGCCTTTGCCTTTACGGTAGCAGGATCCCATGGCTCGCTTGCGCCACTTTCCAAGCCCTTTCGAACTTCGTGCCGCAGCTCATCCATACGAGCTCGGCGAAGTTGATCCTGTTCATCCATCAAACGAAGCGCTTCTCGAACAACTTCACTGGCTGAGGTGTACATACCTGAGTCCACTTTTGCGCGCACCAGTTCCTCGAGCTGCGGGGTCAAATTCACGTTCATTCCCATGATTTCCTCCTTAAAAAGGAAACCCAATTTTATCTGATAATGTCAAAAATTGACATTTTTTATGTGGGACATATCGAACTGTGACTTAACGTAGAGCTAATCGTCGCTGCGCGGCTTTGTCGCACAGAGTTCAGCGACCGAAGGGAGAGAGATAGATTGAGCGCCATGTTATGCGGCACGGTTTAGGCGCAAGACAGTACTATAGGGCTGGCGAAGGTGGGGCGCCCTTTCCTTGAAAGCCAAGAACACTTCTTCGTACGAAGCGCCAAGATTGTAGTAGTAGATTTTGTCGATCTGTGAGTTTGACCTACGGATGAGGATGTGTCCGCCACCCATTTGCGGTCCAAGTGTCTCAACTTCAACGCCCCATATTTCTGACAATGGTATCGAGACCATCTTTCCAATGTTGGTTTGGTAAGTGACGCTATCCGCCTTGAACGAAATCACTGGCTCGGCTCTTCGACGGATCAACGCGAGAAATTTGATCCAAAGCACTAAACACACAACACCACAGAACACAAAGATGATTCTAAGGAGGGTCAAGGATTGAGGTGATACATCGTATTGAGCGGCAATAATATATGTGTCCCACCCGATGTATAGGACCAATACTGTAAAGGCTATCAACGTGGCTGTCCCAAAGACAAGTGCAAACCGTGAGACGAAGAAGCGCTGCTCAGTCATGACGCATAACGTTGAAGTTCAGGGACACACCGTCGACTGGCGAAGCGTCCCCTGCAACGACGGGTTAGCCTGCATTCTTTCCAGAGTGATCGAAAGACGCGACCTGAGCAAGTCGATCGTAGATGATCTTCTGGTAAAGACCTTCGGCGAATGCAATGCGGTTCGACCCATAAGCGCGGGCATGAATGTCTTCCAGATACAAGCGGGCGCTGACACTCTGCCCCCAATAAGTGTTTATTAGGCGGCGATCTTCTTCCGGGAAGCCGCTTATTTCTGGTGACTCAAAGACAACAATTCGCGTACCGTTGGCTGAGATCTCGGACTTATTCTCAAAGTCCTTCAAACTGAGCTTGATGTCTATGTAGTTGCCTTCGCCGATCAAAACGCGGAGTAAGGCGGGAACCTTTATAGCGGTGTTTGTGCGGCCTGAATTTATCAATGAAGCAGAGACGGTAAAGAATGACCGGTTGTCAACCAGCTCCGCTTTCAATAGCTCCAACTTGCGCTCTGCGATGGGAAGACTACTCTGCAGTTCCGTGTACCTCTTCTCCATACGTTCAAGGCGCTTCTGATAACGGTCTCGAAGAGCATTGAGCGTGCCTTCTTTATCATTAGCATCAAACTCGACCTCGTCTGGAAGTGGGCGGTTGAACTGTTCGCACTCAAATCTTGTGAACGCCCCCACGGCAAGCGATTGAAGCCGATCAAGGTCGCGCCGGCGTTCATTTATCTGCTCAGGAAGATCTTTAATCTGTTGCTTTGCGCGCTCAAGTAGAGCATCGATCACCTTGAGTTTTTCACCGGACGACGTAGATCTAGATCCAGGGCGGCTAAAGAACATCGGCTCACCGTCCTCTACGAAAGCATACGGATAAGGTCCCGAGTCGCGTTCCGGCTTTAGCACTGACAGTTCAGCGTGGTCATTCAGAGAAATTGTTGCCCCTTCACTGACTGAGCGCTTAATGGAACTGATCTCTACCTCAAGCTTTGGAACATTGAAGAAGAGTGCTTGCCAGATTGGAATTGCAAAGGCGATGAATAGGCCGATCCCGGCTGATATCAACGGTACGAAGGATGGATTCATCCCGGATACGTACGCGACTATGTAGCCAAGAGCACTGCCAGCCAAGATGAATAAAGCAGCCCGAATATACGGGGCAGCGGGCTTTTGTTTGTGCATGGAGCCTCCAAAAGATTTGATGATCGCAGCTTATCTTATTTGGGCTAACGCATCAGCTAAGACGACGACCGCGCGGAGCGCGGGCGTTCGACTTGTGGGCATGGCTACTGGTCGTTGCATGAAGTGCTGTTGCCTGCACGAAGGTCAGTTTCCTTGTTTAAGCGTGATTTCTCAGAGCCATCTTGATGGACGCAGATGCAGGTGACGCCATGCTTTTTTACGCAGGGCCATTTCTCGTGGTTTGGGATTCTATCTTTTAGGGACTCCGTTTGCCCGATGTACAGAAACTCATGCGTGCCTTTACCGTCCGAATCCAGCGTGCGCTTAGTGAAGATGTAAACAGCGCCAACGGCATTGAACGATGTATCAGCCGGATAGACTTCGAGGCTGTAGCTGCCGGTTTTGCCTTTGAAAGTTGCGTCCGCGATTTTTGCCATGGTGCTCTCCTTTATGCCCAACGTCGGAGTTGACCGGCACGCAGTGGCATTGCGCCGCGAGACGTATGCTCCCGCGCACGGCTCGCGGCGCAATGCCGCTGCGTGTCCGCGTCGAACGACCTGTTAGCCATCAAGGCGCGCCCTCCTGACACTCCTTCTCGAACTTGAGCGCCTCCCTTCGGTCACCCAAGTAGCGCGGAATCCCTTGAATCGCCATGAACCCTCCCATAGGTCGTTCATGATGTCCGAGGATGAGCCCTCCATGGCAATTGTGAGCATGGCAGCCGCTGATGTACGTACTGTTGTTCGTCACAAGTATGTTATCTGGCCGTACAAGAACCTCGACGCCATTCCTGAGGAACCGCCCGCGCGTCACGACTACCTTGTTTGGTGGGGCGAATTCGATTTCAAGAAGAATTTTGCGGTGCGCTTCGCGCAAAGTGAGGGTAGTGCCAACTAGCTGAACATCCCATGGACTCATGGAGTAGAACAACTGATTGTTCTTGATATGAAGCACGGGCACATTGCATTCGTCGAATGCCACAAAGTTCAGGAGCAGGTGTCCGTCACCAAGTATCAACCCGACCAGGGCGACGCCATCGATGCTTATTGGAACCATGACAGTACCGTAGCCTCGATCCTCGCAAGTGAAGCTGTTCCCCCCAATAACGACTTCCGCGTGCTTGCCGGCGAAATGTAGGTCATACGGCTTCGAAACACCCTCACGAAGGTTGAAGGGGTTTGCGTTAGCTTGGCGAACTACTTCCTTCGGCAAAAGTCCACCGGTTTTCTCGCGATGGTGGCGATCACAAAGAAGCGTAATTTCATCGGCCACATGGCGCTTTACTTGGGCCCACTCTTCCATGTGCTCGTACTCGTAGAGAGGCAACCCACATACGACGCAGCCAAATCCGCAGCGTTGGCGAATCTCCCGCTGCAGCGGCAGCGGAATGTTCCGGCTTGTGCATTGGGTATCGTCTGTCATGCGCCCCTCCTTGAGGGCTAACGTATCGGTAACCGGCTCTGCTCGGCTTATCGCGCGGAGTCCGTGTTCACCGAAGGGTTAGGGGACGAATTCGCCTGCGACTCCTTTTGCATGATTCGAACCCATGTGCGGGCTCCAGCATGCCCTTGAGCCGCGGCCTTTTCGGCCCACCAGAGTGCCTCGACTTCGTCTTTGGGAATGCCAGCACCGCCAATGCTTAGGACGGCCATCGCGAACTGCGCTTGCGCATTGCCGTCGTTGGCCGCCTCGCGATTCCACTTTGCACAAAGCGCCAAGTCTTTCGGCACACCTTCCCCATTGCAATACAGCAGAGCAAGGTTCGCCTTCGCCTCGGGATACCCCTGCTCTACCGACTTCTCAAACAAGCGCCTTGCTTCCCCAAAGTCGCGAGTCACGCCGAGCCCAGTTCGATACATGTGACCGAGATTGTTCTGCGCAACTCGATGTCCCGCCTGAGCTGCCAATCGATACCACCGGAGAGCTTCACCATAGTTCGTTGGCACACCTCTGCCCGCCAGATACATCCAACCCACGTAGTTTGCTGCTTCGGCATCACCATTGCTAGCAGCTCGAACAAACTCCTCGAGCGCGAGCTTGTAGTCGCCACGCTTGGCAGCCATTTCGCCCTCGAGAGTGCCCGCTTGAACTCCCCAAAAACCAACGAGTAGCGCACCCAATAGGTAAAGACGTTTCATGATGAAAGACCTGATGTTTTGCAAAGGCACGGCAACACTCACCTGTCCCCTAACGTTCGAGCTAACCAGCCCGCGGCGCCTGCCGTAGCGGGTCCGGTTGAGCGAGGGGTTAGGGCGCACTGCGTCAGCTCCGAGGCGGGTGCTTGTACGTGTAGCGAGGCAGCTCACCTACTTTGACCGCGCGGAATGGGTTGTTCGCTGCGAGCAGCGTGTCCATCTCTGCGTCGTACGCCCAAGGCGCGTTGGCGTAGCACCATTCAGCATTGAACCAGCCCTGTTCATGATTGCCAATCGCGATGCCTATGCACTTTGATAGGCGTTGGTCGTACTTGTGTGCGAGGGTCATGTTCAGTAGCGCGTTGCGCCTGTGTGGAAACAACTCTTTGGTCAAAGGGATGAACACGAACCCGCAATCGGTGCGAGGGATAGCTATTCGGTAGGGCCGTGTGAATTCGTCGGCGCGTGATTTGTCGATCGACAGCTGGAACCGCGCCTTGAACTCTCGAAGCTCGTTCCGCTTGAGCAACGCCAATTCGGTAACGATGGGGTAGTAATCGGTGGGTTCGTTCTCGGTCGTGACTTTGTCGGGAAACTTAGAAATGACCCCCGACATATCCCACTCATCTGCTCTATGATCAAGTGCCTTCAGTTGCGCAAGAAAGTCCAAGGACGGTGGCTTGGACGAATCCCCTTCCAAGAACTGGCCAACTAGGGCCGGCTCCGGAACTTCATTGACTTTTGCTCCCCATACTTCAATCAACCCTTCGCGGAAGTCAAAGTAGTCCGCGAGCTCGGCTGGGGTCAACAGAGTTCGTACTATCCCGAGATAGTCATGAGCCGGGACTATGTGGATAACGCCCGCGGTCTTGCTCTCATGATATTTCTTAGCCAAGCAGTCGCTTGGGAGTTGCTGGCTGGGCAAGTAGACTACAAGTTTATGGAGTTGCGATATCGACTTCAACTCAAGTTGACGCTCGTGTCCTCGATGGTTTTTCAGCGAGATAGTGGGATTTTCTTCGAGATAGCGAAGGGTATCGCGGATTTGCCGCGTAGCTTGATCTAGGATCTTCTTCTCAAACCATTTTCGCTCGATCGCGTCGGTTGTGTTGGGTGTCGCCTCGCGTTCTTTCAGTTGAAAGGCGAAAAGGATGTTCCCAAGCCAGAGTACGTTGTCGGCCAGCTCGACCTCGGTCTGGGGTGACGCTGGGCGAAATGTGTTCTTGGAGTAGACGAACTCCTGGAAGAAGTGCCACTCATTCAAGTCGGCTAGGATGTCGGCGAAGGTCATTTGTGCGCCCTAACGCCCACGTTAAGCTGCGCCGTAATGAGTGCAGCGACTGGAGGGAACCAACCGCAAGGTTGGCGTCAGATTGAACAACAAGTTAGGTTTTTGGCAGGTACTCATTGATGAATTTGACTGTGTTTTCATATTTTAAGCGCTGGCGATCCGGGAGATTTGAAAAAGGCCCAAATGCATGTTCAAACTGTGAGTAAAACAACTCAACAGAAATTGGTGGCTTGACTTTGAAGTCGTGACTGAAGCAGGCAATCCAATTTACTGCAAACCCGGGGAAAAGGCCTTTATCAGTTGGTATTTGAGTTGAGACAACTATATCTTCGGTGCCAGATTGAAAGCCTGCGTTTTTTGATTGAATGAAGACATCTTGAGACGTGACAATACCAAGCCATTGCGCAGCCTCGCCGATTTCGTATGCTTCAATTAAAGCAGGACCTGAATAAAGCGACTCTTCAATATTGAAGAAAAACTGTCCTACTGCAATACCGATGCGCACTGGAACAAGCCTGCACATGGCCTTGTGCAAAATTTCGCTTGCCGCGATAAGAATAGATTGAAGGTCGTCATTAGAGTCAGTTTTGGTGAACAGAACAATCGTGTCTGAAAACATGACGCTGTACACGCTTTCAGCAAGCATTTGCTGATGTGCTGTTTCGATTCGCGTCAGTCGAAGCTGTCCAATGTGGTCTCGCACATCAGCTAGGCCGGACAGAACATTCCATGCCATTTCGGGATCTCTGTCCACCATGGCTCGCATTCCAAGAATGTCAATGTGAGCGACAAATCTACGGTTTTTTTGCATGAAAGAACCTAACGTTTGACATGAGGGGCGGCCGACAGCAGGCGAAGCCTGCTGTTGGACGTCGCCTCGATGGAAGGGTTAGGGCACACGATGGAGGCGCTGCATCTTGGAATAGACCCACACACCCTGCTCCGGACTGACATAGAGGTAGTTCTGATACGGCGCAGCGTACGTGTACTCGCGGTATTCGTCGACGACGCTTCCTGTGAAGCTTAGCGTTCTAGCGGTATTTCGAACCAGCAGATCGTACGCTAGGCGATCGGCGGCTTCGATTGAGATCTCTCGCGGTGACGCAAGCAGTTCTGCGGCGGAAATGAGGTACTGCAACTCCGCCAATCGCTCACCACCGGGGAGGAGTAGCTGCGTGGATATTGTTTCGCTCAGACTGCGCGTTTCCTCTAAAACCTTGTGCAGCAGTCGCAGTTGACCGCAATAGCTAATGATGTTGAAGATGTAGACAGACTTCGGACAGTCTGGATCTCTAGCGCACTCCAGCAGAACAGGCATGTACCGGACGTCGTGGAGCAGCAGGTCTTCGTCCTGCTCCATCAACTCCACTTCTTCGTGGTACGCCCACTCGCGCAAGTCGGCGTCAGAGAGGTCGCAAGGGTTCTCAATCATGGCGAGGTGGTGCGCCCTAACGTTTGATCTAACCGGCGTACAAAAGTGGCGTGACGCGCCGCTTTTGTACGTCCGCGTTGAGCGAATTGTTATGCAGCATACTACCTAGCTTTCATGTCGTTCCGGTTGTCCAAAGAGACCTTTCCCTATAAACCAAACGGATCGCCCGAAGTTGTGAATTAGTTGTTCACCTTGTCTTAGGAACGAACAGTTGTGGTCAATACCAGCAAGCTTAATGGCGTCTGTAACTTTTGATCCAGTCGGATGTGCATCACCTACGCGCATGTCATAGGCGCCAGCGATTTCGGCAAAGACTTGGCGGGCCTTCTCAATTCCAATTTTCCGAGACAATATATCTTGCAGAAGCTTATTTGAACCAAGCTTATCTTTCTCTGCGTGGGTTGAAAGTTTGCGAAGGTCGCGAATGTTGAGTCGATCCGAAAATACGCGGACAAGCTCTTTCGCCAGTCTTAGCAATGACGCTTGATCCTTGCTCGCGAAGCGAGAAATCTGCTGCATAGCTTCCGCGTCATCTATGTCATGAGTGAACAAAGAGATTTGGTGTTCTTTCTGAAATCCTGCCTCTAGCATCCGCATACTCTGAAATAGCAAGACTTCAACGGCATGTGTGGATGCCGGCTGAGCTCTGACCTGCGCCGCTAGCAACTCATTAGATACCTTACCTTCCGGGGCAACGTTATGTGCAGCCCAAATATGCTGCTCCCATGCGGCTAGGCGGGCGACATCATAAGCATAGACGGTAATTAGGTCAGAAGAATTAAGTCCGAAGTGAGTCCTATACCCAGATGTTGAGTAAATGCCACCTGTTTCTGCCGTAAACCACTCTAGCGTGAATCCGCGACTACTAAGAAGTTCAGTAACTACGCTGGAACGGAACCACAGCCATCGACCAATGTCTTCGTTATCTAGTTCAGAAGACACCATGCGTTTGCCATCGGTTTCGACGATGAATTGAGGGAGATTCTTGTCTGCATCTCCACGAACTCGCACGCTTTGAGATTGATGTTCAATCCATTCATCTCGCCAGAATTCACCCTCGACCCGAACACCTTCAAAACCGCCACGATGTCCTTTCGAGCTTTCATGGCCGGTGTTATGGTCATTTTCTGGCCCCATTACAGGGGCGTCTTCATCTTCATCGACGTCCGTTCGCCAAGCACGGAACATCGCCCAGCTCCCTCCGAAAACGTCATTAATATCGCGAATTAGTAGCTCAAATCGGCCGCCGTCTCGCTCCTCTTTACGTTCTTTTAGATTTGCGTACTCGCTGCCTTCAAGCAGAGGCACATTTTCCACTCTTTGACGGTAATAAGAGAGGCGAAGCGAAAGATTTCTTGCAGCCAGATAGTCAAGTAGAAATTCTCGCTTGATTTCGATTAGGCGATGTTCGCCTTTTTCATCAAAACTCTCGCGGGCGACCACAACGAAATTCTCTTCAGGTCTAACCCAGTTCGTTCCTTCTTTTATCAGGCGGAGCGCAACGACCAGATCAGGATTCAATATCCATTGTTTTCCACCAACAACTGGCTGAGGATGTTCAAAGACGAGATTAACGCCTATTGGCTCTTTATCGTTGTACTGAAACTGATCAATCGATGCGTAATGGCCATCTTCGTAAGCATAAGGCGCTACGGTATGACCTATGCCGATATCACCCCAGCTTAGGCGCTCCTCAACCAACTCCCGATGTTCTGGCGGAAACGCGGCAGACCCACACCCAAAATATTCGCTGATGTAGCCTATATTTTTGACATTTCCCTTCTCATCATTTATGGATGCCCTCAATGGAACCCAGGTCGCGTTAGAAAATGCTCGGCGAGTTTCTTTTATTTGGAGAATCCACTCTTGATTCATGGCTAATCTTCCACAGTCAGCATATTGCAATACCCTTTCCAGCCGAATAACGTTTGACGTGAGGGGCCACCGCAGCAGCGAAGCCGAGAAGGGAACCCACAAGCGCAGCTGGTGGGCGGTCCCTCTCGACGGAATTATTAGGCTTCACTTCGGGAACTCTTCAAAATATAAATGCGCCAAAAACTTAAAAGCTTCTTCATGTATTGCTAACCGAAGGCGCTCAGCTTCAGATTGGACTCCCGTCAATCTCGGCATAATTTCCTGTACCGACATTTCTCCTAGCTCTCCCATGGGATCAAGGCAGTACGCAATACCTTTATGACTGAGGAAGTTTCTTTCTTTTTTAAATTTCTCAAGATCAGCGATTAGAGCCGTGTTGTCAGATAGCTTGCGAAATACCCCGATCAGCTTTTCTAGTGAAGCATCTTCATAGTCGTCTCCACTCATTCTAAAAACCATGCGGCTACCTAAGCACTTTTTTACCAGCTCAAGGGCATGTGCTATGTACAACTTCAACTCTTGCTCGACCAACTGACAGCCAGAAAGAGCAAAAGCAACTTGAAGATAGAAATCGTCGCCGTCATTCATTTTCGGCCTAACGCCCGCGGTAAGCTGCGCCGGAATGCGAAGCATGGAGGGAACAAAAGCGCAGCTTTTGCGTTAGCTTGACCAACCAGTTAGGCCATTTTGCGCTTGACATGAAGAATACACCTCCCAAAGTGTTACCTATCAGCCCTGACATTCTGTCACCTATCAACCCGACCATTCAGTGTGTAAAGTAAGCTCAAAACGGCTTAGTTCTTCTATGGGTGTGGTGGGCAACCATCTCCTCCGCCAGGCATGCAAGTGTCTGGATTGCATGTCATATGGTCGGGCACACAGGGTTTATCTGGGCTGCATCCTTTATCTGGTCCACAGTTTCCGGGGCCGCAAACAGCGCAAGGACTAGGGTCTTTTTTTGGTGTTCGGCTTGATTCTATTCCGTTTCTAAATGAGTTGAGTTGTATTCCATTCAATATTTCAATGAATGATGACTCGAAAAAGCTTCCTAACTTAAACGAGCGACTCATAATGCAGGGGAAAATTGAGCCATCGTTCGTAAGGCAAAGCCTTCCTCTCCCGCATTGCCCGCAAAGGCCGGTATAACTCGCGGATTGGGGCTGAGTGTCGTCTTGTCTCGCTCTCCCGAACGGGCGTACTTTATCTGATCGTACCTTGAGGATTCCAATTCGTTGAAGCGCTTGACTGGTGGCACTGAAGTCGCCTGCATTTCGCGGCATCTCTATATAGCCAATACGAACAGGAATTCCTGCGGCCGCAGCGAGTTCAAGCGCGTACATTGTTTTCTTGTGGCTTCCCCTCTTGCCAACTATCGTGTCGTGAACCTGCTCCTTATCAGAGTAGACGGAACAAGCGACGCGAACTCCTAGCCGGCTGTAGAGTTCTGCGGTTTTTTGATTGAATGCTGTTCCATTTGTGTACACCTCAATGAACTCGTAACCCATTTTATGGGCGTATTCGATGAGGCCATTCGTTTCGGGGTGAATAAGGGGCTCACCGCCTATGAACTGAATTGACCTACACCCTAACGAATACGCTTGTGTAATCGCGGATCGCCATTTCTCTGGCGTCATCTGTTCATCAAGTGGGAGGCCAGAATGAGAGCCTGTGTAGCAGTGTTCGCATTCGAGATTGCACTTCTTGGTGATCTCAATCCACAACATCTCCAGTGCTTGTGGTTTGACGATTTGGGAAACTGCTTGTCGCGCAGCATCAACATTGGTGACCTCTCTCATGACTTGAGTTCCTCTCGATGGTTGGGAATATTGAGTAGATGATAGTGGTAGTAGGTTGCGAACGAAAGCTATCCCAAATTCTAGGGGTGACCCTGAAGTGAACAACGGCGTGACCCTGACGTCTAACGAATGAATTCAGCGGCCGCCATAGGCAGTCCGCTGCAATGATGGGTTAGGTCACCGGCAACGAGTATGACCACTGACGTACGAACCATTTTTTCTGCGATAGCCGGACACGTAGTGACAATTCGACGATCTCGTCGGTGCTGATGTAACCAACGGCTTTCTCGGACCCCATTCACAAGGATGTCCATCGCCATCCGCGTCGAGATATGTGTGGCCGGCACTCAGTAAAGCATATGCCTCCGCCTCCGCCAAACCAGAACATGAATACGTGCGGGAAAGATTTGCCCAATCAGGAGTCATTGATTGACCAGTTTGCGCGGACGGTGGTGTATTTCCAGGCTTGCGTGACGAACCTTGAGGTGCAATTAACGGTGAACTCTCCGAGCCCGCTGGCTTGTTGGTACTCGGTGTATTGAGTTGAGTAGAAGTGTGCGCAGCACAGCCAAGCAGTAGGATCGTGACAAGTACAAGGCTCGTAGCTTGGACAACCATGGCTTCTCCCGCGACCTAACTAGTTTTATCGAACAATAACGGCGATATCCATTTATCCGAACATCACCCCTGTGGCTACCCAACCGAGTGAGTTCCTTCACAACCGAAAAAACCTACGTCTATTGGGTTCGGTTTTACATTCGGTTTCACAACTTGCAGCACCCGGCAGAAATGTCTGCTGCACAAGTTGAAGCATTCTTGCAGTACCTCAGTGTTAAACGAAAGGTTTCGGCATCAACACACAAACAGGCATTGTCGGCACTACTCTTTCTCTAGCCTGTGCATTTAGTAACCTCGAAGGATTTCACCTTCTGGTAGCAAAGCTCATGCAAGGTGTAGGAATGGGAATTAGGCTAACTTTCTCGATCCACCATGGCTACCGCAGGCCAGTACCAAAGCCAATGTGCCAAGCAGCGATGAAATTGCAATAGTTTCAGAATGTAAATTAATCGGTATTCAACAGCAAGCTGGCTACCCCGTTCAGCCAGTATCCCGCGAATGAAGAAGTACTTGAAACCCTTGCCAAGCCTTGTTGTTCTTGACAGGCCAAAGTGCACCACCCCACATTTGCAGGGGGTGATTATTCGTCTGCTTTGTTTTTGGTTTCCGCGTACAGTTTCTCTGCCCACTGTGCGTTTGCATCAACCACAGCGGCTTTGGCTTCGCCAGCACCCTTGCCCTTGCCCACTTTGCGGGCCAGCACCACAGCAACTACCAACACCACAAATGGCCCCAGCCACAGCACGGCGTTTTCCATGCTGTAAGCAGGTTTGTAAATTACAAATTCGCCGTAGCGGTCTTGCATGAAGCTTTTAATCTCTTCGTTGGTTTTACCAGCGCGAATTTGCTCCGCCACTTTTTGTTTTAAGTCGACTGCAAGGGAGGCATGTGAATCGGCCAGCGATTGGTTCTGGCAAACCAGGCAGCGCAGTTCGCTGGCTACTTCTTTGTACTGCTCTTTTTCAGCGGCGTTTAGGTCGTTCACATTCATCGGGAAGCCTCAATGGCAGGCGTTGCCATGCTGTCAAAGTAATTGGCAGGTATGGGGCCAACCTGCTTGTGAATAATGGTGTTGTTGGCGTTGAGTAAAAAAGTTTCAGGTACGCCATACACACCCAGTTCAATGCCGTACTGGCCTTGCTGGTCAACCAACACCATATCGTAGGGGTTGCCGTATTGGGCAAGCCAGCGGCGGGTGTTGGCAATGTCGTCTTTATAGGCCAAGCCCACCAGTTTTATTTTTTTCTCTTTGGCCAAGGCAATAAAATGCGGGTGTTCCACAAGGCAGGCCTGGCACCAAGAGGCAAACACATTCAGCACCCAAGGCTGGCCTTTTAATTCATCAATATTTTGCAGGGTTTGAATGTCGGTAAGCTGCACAGAACCGGCTTCTGGTCCGCTGAAACTGAGCACCGGCAACACCACTGCAGGGGCAGGTTTGCCAATTAATGCGGAGGGTAGTTTTTTAGGGTCTAGCCACAAACCGCGCAGCAAAAACACACCTAAAAACAGCAACACCAAAATTGGCAAATATAGGCGCAAACGTTTTTTGATCATGCGGTCACCTTGTTTTTTCCGGGGCGGTAGCGGCGATCAAACACGGTAATCAAACCACCCAATGCCATTAGCGCGCAACCCCACCATATCAGGTTGATCAAGGGTTTGTAATACAGGCGCACTCCCCACGCCCCGGCATTGCTGCTGCTTTGAACCGCATCGCCCAGGCCAACATACACATCTGAAAACCAGTCGCTGTGTATTGCGGCTTCGGTCATGATTTGTTCAGAACTTTGGTAGCGGCGCTTTTCTGGTTCAAGCAAGTGAATTACGTTGCCACTGCCACGCGTTAATTCAAACACGCCGAGCGCGGCCACGTGGTTTTGCCTTTGCACGGAATCAACACCAATGAAGGTTACGCGCCATGGGCCAATTTCAGAAGTTTCGCCCGGCTTTAACACCGCATCGGTTTCGGTTTCAAACGTTTTTACCCAGCTAACACCCACCACGAAAACTGCTACGCCCAAATGCGCAAGCACCATGCCCCAATAGGAAAGTGACAAGCGGCGCATGCGGTAAAGCAAACCGCTTTCAGGAATGGCTGCACCTGCTTTGCGTGTTGCCGCCGCAGCATGAGCCAATGTGGCCACCGCCATAAACACGGCACACACCACACCAATGGCCCACAGCAGGCTGAAATAACCATGAAACAACGCTGCCCCCAGCAACACCAACACGGATGCACCCAGGGCCACTGCGCCGGGTTTTAAGTACTGCGCAAGCGGTGTTTCGCGCCAGCGGGAATCGGGGCCAAGGGCCATTAGCAACACGGCGGGCAATAAAATTGGGGCGAACATGGCTTCGAAATAAGGTTGGCCTACTGACATTTTTCTGCCACCAATTACTTCAACCACTAGTGGGTAGAGTGTGCCCAGCATTACAGCAACCAGTGCGGCGCTCATTAACACATTGTTCGACAGCAACAGCGATTCTCGCCCTGTGCTTTTGAAGTTGCCACCCTGCCCCACCTCGCCTGTTTTAAGGGCATACAAAATGTAGGAAGCACCCACCACAATAAACAGCAAGGCGAGAATGAACACGCCGCGCTCGGGGTCGGTTGCAAATGCGTGCACGGAAGTAAGCACGCCAGAACGCACAAGGAATGTGCCCAACAGCGACAAGGCAAACGTTGTCAGTGCTAGCAGAAGGGTCCAGCTTTTCAGGGCGCCTCGTTTTTCTGAAACAGCAAGCGAATGAATAAGCGCGGTACCCGCCAGCCAAGGCATAAGTGATGCATTTTCTACGGGGTCCCAAAACCACCAGCCACCCCAACCCAATTCCCGGTAAGCCCACCAGCTGCCCAAGGCGATGCCCATGGTGAGAAAAGCCCAGGCCACGTTGGTCCATGGGCGGCTCCAGCGGGCCCAGGTCATGTCGAAGCGGCCTTCAAGCAAACCTGCCACAGCAAAAGCAAAAGTAACCGCAAAACCCACATAGCCCATGTACAGCAGGGGTGGGTGAATAATCATGCCGATGTCTTGCAGCAGCGGGTTCAAATCGCGACCATCTACGGGTGCGGGGTTCAGGTATTCAAAGGGGTTGCTGGCAATAAGCAGGTAAAGCAGAAAGCCCACCAGCACCAATTGCAGGGTGGCCAGTACACGCACTTTAAAGCAGGCTGACACTTCAAACTTGGCCCAGGCCACGGCTTGAGTCCACCCAGCGAACATAAGCACCCAAAGCAGGAAGGAGCCTTCATGAGAACCCCAGCTTGCTGCCACTTTGTAAAAAACCGGCAAGGACAGATTGGAGTTTTCTGCAACGTTGCGAACCGAAAAGTCGCTGATGATGAATGAATACACCAGCCCTATAAAAGCTATGCTGACCAGCCCGGTTACCAGCAGCACATTTCGCTGAACCGACTTCAGCAAAGGCACAGCGGGGGAATGGCTGTACACACCACGCACCGCTGCAAAACTTGCCACGGCACCAAACAGGGCCAACACGGTGGCCAGGGCCAAACTAAACTGGGATATGAATGCGATCACTGCTCAACTCCAGGTGGCATGTAGTCTTCATCGTGTTTGGCCAAAACTTCCGAGGCCACAAAAGTGGTGCCATCCCATTGGCCATCTGCAACCACACCAGTTCCTTCTTTGAACAGGTCGGGAACAATGCCGGTGAATTCAACGGGTACTTTGTTGTTCATGTCGCTAACCACAAAGCGAACTTTGAGTGAATCGGCTTCGCGTTGAACGCTGCCCACTTCCACCATGCCGCCCAAGCGATAGGTTTTTTCGCCTTTGGGCACTTCACCGCCCAGTATTTGTGTGGGTGTGTAGAAAAAAACAAGGTTCTCGTTAAACACCTTCACCAAGGCAATACCAAAACCCAAAGCCACCACCACAATGGCGGCCAGCCATGCAGCCCTGTGTGTGCGTGCGCTACTCATTGCTTAACCCCTTCATTGATCACCCCTTGCTCAAGCCCGGCCATTCGATTGTCACGCTTTTTCTGGCGCACCAAATCGGTTTTACTGGGGCCTGCACGGTTTGCCAGTGCGGCGTCCAACACCATAATCAACAGGCTTACGCCAACACAAACCCATACTGTTTGCCATGCATCCAGAACCATTTCTTTCAACCTTTAAAGCCAACGCCTTTGTACCAACAAGCGCCGCGCACGGTTTAACACTGTGCTGGCACAAATTAACCAAAAACCCAACACGCTTAGCCACATACCCATGGCAATGTCGGGATGAATTCTGCTTCCACTCATCGATACGCTGTAGCCTTGATGAAGCGTATTCCAGAACACAACTGACAAATAAATAAGGGGAATGTTCACTGCGCCAATTAAAAGGCCAACTGCCAAAACACGATCGGCTTTGGCCGGGTTGTTGCTCAACTGGCCCAGTGCAATCAACCCCAAATAAATGAACAGCAGCAAAAGTTCGGAGGTCATTCGTGCATCCCACACCCAGTAGGTGCCCCAGGTTGGCTTGCCCCAAAGCGCACCTGTAACCAAGGCCAAGGCGGTCATCCACGCACCGGTGGGCAGCATGGCACGCATCATGACCGCTGATACATCGCTGCGGTAAACCCAGTTCAAACACGCATAGGCACAGGCCACAAGGTACAGAAACATCGACATCCACGCGGCGGGCACATGCACGTAAATGGCCCGGTAAACCTCGCCTTGCTGCACATCAACTGGCGCCAAAAACAAACCGGTGTACAAACCAAAACCCAACAACAACACACCAGCTGCAAGCAGCCATAACCACAGCCTGCTGGCCAGTGCATGAAATTTTGGTGGGGACGCCAACTGTGCAAACATCGCTATTCCTGTATTAAACCAACAATGCGCCTGGCCACCACTGGCCCAAGCAAACAACCCAACAAACCAAGGCTTGCCAATACAGCAAGCGGTGCAATTGCGCTGCGCCCCATGGTGGCGGCCTGACTGGCCTCAAGCCCAAAAATAAGCACCGGCACCAACAATGGCAAAGCGAGCAAATAAACCAGAACAGCACCACCGCGGGTTAGCATAACCAGCAATGCGATTAGGCCCAACAAGGGCGCCACTGCCCAAATACCTGCGGTCAACGCCAAGGCCAGGTCAAGGGTTTGTGCAGAATTCAAACCCAGCTGCAAAGCCACCAAGCCAGTAACCGGAACCAGTACCAGTACTTGGCAGAAAACCAGAAAAACAATTCGCACCAGCCAATACAAAGCAGTGTTGTCGGGATTAAGGCCTGCTAAAAAACCAAGCCACCCCACGCGATGGTCTTCTGCAAACCAGTCTTTGGCGCCCAACAACAAGGCAAGCAACAAACTAACCCACACTGCCACTTGCGCAAATTCGGCACTGGGCTTTCCCAGCCCGATTCCGAAAAAACTAAGAACCATCCAGTGAAACAAGGCGCCCCAAAGCAAAGCTTGTGGATTGCCCAAAGCAACTGCCCAATCGCGTTTCAACAGCGCGGGCAAGGTAACCTTAACGGAATGGGCCTGAAGCTGGGAGTGTTCAACTACGGTGTGCGTTGCAAATTCTCCAGTCAATTTGCCGTTCTCAAGAGTGCCCTGCTTTACCGGTGCGGCAAGGTGCTGTGCCAATAAGGCTGCATCTACGTGCGTGGCCATGAACACAATGCCACCGCGCTGAAAATGGGTGCCCACTGCACGGGCCAGGGTGGCAACACCTTCGTGGTCTAGCGCATTCAAGGGCTCATCAAGCAACCAAACTTTGAAGTTGCCTGCCAGCAAGTTGCACAAACCCAAACGCGCGCGTTGCCCGGAAGAAAGCGTGCCGATACGTTCGAACTGCCAATTGGCCAGGCCCACCTGCTCCAGCAATGGCTCAACTTGGTGTGCACCAACACCCAGGTGTTGCAATACAATTTTCAAATGAGTGTCGACCAGCAATTCATCGCGCAAACCAAATTCGGGTTTGAACAACACGCAAACGCCAGGCATGGAATTGCTCATCAATCTGAGCAAGGTTGATTTTCCAACGCCATTTCCACCGCGAATTACATTAACTTCGCCAGGCTTTAAGGCAAACCCAATTGGCCCCGACAGCACCACGCCCGCCGCTTCCAGCTTGGGCGTTGTCACTTGCAGGCATGTGGCAGACAGCGAAATTTGCATCGTCACTTCGCAGAGGCTTCAGGCAAGGTAAGTGCAACACTGGTTGCAGATTGATTCAAACCAAGCGTTTGCCAACTCGACTCGATATCACCAGCACCGGTTTGCGCCACGCCTTGAATCGACAAGCGCGCTTGGAGGTAAACCTTGTCGGGCAAATTGCCAAGCACACCTTCCTGAATGAAATCACCGGGACCAATTCGAACAGCCTGTTCGCCTGCGGTTAGCTGTGATGCAGGCACGCGAACCACAGCCAGTGGCATGCCGGGGCCAGCCTGGGCTTTCAGGAATACAAACAACGCTGAATTTTGACCAAGGCTTTTCAAAGCGGAAGCCGGAATTTTTACATTCACAGTGGCAAGCGTGTCGGCTGGCGCAGCGGCGGAATCTGGCGCCGGGCCCTGAGCCGGGTTTGATGATGAGTTCTTCAGGCTGGCCTGCTGAACCTGGCTAAGCAACTGCCAGTAAACCTGTGCTTTGTTCTGGTCGCCAGCCTGCTCTGCTGCACTGGCCGCCAGGGCAAGTGCCTTTTCATGGCGTGGGTCACTTTGCAACGCTGCCGCAATGTATGTTTCGGGTTCACCTGCCAGTTGCCGGCCTTGCGCCATCGCGGTCATGTCGGCCAAGTCGGCGAGAATGTCAGGATGACCCGGGGTTAATTCAAGCGCCTTTTTCAGCGCGTTGGCGCTTTCAAGGAAATTGGACATGGAGGCGTGCGTGCGCGCCAGCAACACCCAGCCACGCAAATCATCGGGCTGCTCTGCAAGCCTGGCTTTTAAACCTGCAAGTCGGTCTTCAAGGCTTGCGCCATCACCGGGGTGGCCAGCGGAGGCGGTAACCGCTTGATCAACATTGGGCGCTGATCGGCTGGCAGAGTTCAATTCAGGCCACTTGAATGCACCTGCGTGTATTGCGCCGATGAAGTGAGTGAACAAAACCGCCAATCCCAAACTTACTGCAATCAACCAAGGCATGGTTGCAGGTGTAAGGCATGCCAAACCGGGGGCAGAGGTGCCAGCCGAGGCCATGTGCGGTTTGCTTTCACTGGCCATGCTTAGCCAGTTGTCGATCAGTACCTGTTTGCTCGAAGCATCGAGCGTGGGGTCTGTTTCAATTTCCTGACGCCGGTTCAAAAAGGCACGCCACTCGGGCGAGTCTTCTACGGTTCCTACCCCGTTGGTGGTTTTTTGACCATTGGAGAAAAAAAATCCGCTCCAAGCAAAATATAGGGAAAATACTAGAAAAAACAGGAAGATAAAGCCCACAAAGGCCACGCCAAGACTCAATTGTTAACCCCCAGACATGAAGTAGGGATACTAACATCACCAATCATGACGTAACATTGACGACCATACAGAAATTAGCGTAAACCCTGAGCAGCATTACCTCTGACCATTTGCCTAGGCGCTGAACACATGATTCAGGACAACCTGTTTAATTACAAAAGATTTGTTTTCCTGAAATGGGCTTTGCTGCTCACGCTCATTTCATCTTTTGCTTATCTTTTCGACCAACCAAGAATTAATGCCAACGGTGGTACCTGGCTTGGCTACACACTAGGAACAATCGGCGCACTACTCATACTGTGGCTGATGTGGTTTGGCGTGCGCAAACGCCAGTACGCCAATGAGTCGGGCAATTTGCGTGGTTGGGTATCGGCACACATTTACCTGGGGCTGGCCTTGTCGGTTGTGGCCACTTTGCACACTGGCTTTCAAATTGGCTGGAATGTGCATTCTTTGGCTTATGTGCTAACCATGGCCACTATTGGCACGGGTGTTTGGGGGCTCAGCTTTTATTTGCGCTATCCCGCTGAAATGTCGAATGTATTGAACCGGCAAAGCCCCGAACAAATTGTTGCGCAAATTCAAACGCTCGACAAAGACGCACAAAAACTGGCTAAAAATGAATCGAGTATGGTGACACGAGTAATCACCAACTCACAGAAGCAAGGCATTTATCCCAACCGCGGCAGCCAACGCAAAGGGGCTGTGAAAAACTGCGCCACCGAAAAGGCAGTCGAGTACCTTCAACATGAAATGATGCGGGTAGACAGTCTCTCCGAGATTTACAAAAATCAGGTGCAGCGGCTGCGCGCCTTGAAGCAATTACGCCGTTATTACCACCTGCGCTATTGGCTTGAACTTTGGCTTTCCGTTCATGTTCCACTGTCATTTGGTTTGTTGGCAGCGCTGATTGCACACGTGCTGTCCGTTTTTATTTACTGGTAAGCGAACATGGCCGAACAAGAAAAAAGTCCGCTGCAGCGTGAACAACAGGCATTACAAAAACCCCTGGGGCTAAAACGGCCGCTGTCGTGGATACTTTTTGTACCCATTCTTTTTGCATTTCTTGTTTTACCTTTGGTGGCCATGCAGGCACCCGAACTGTTTGGGTTTGAACCCACAGTGGCCAACGAAAAGCCACAAACTGTGGCCGCTGAACAACTGCCGGTAAATGCGCACCCCAGCTTGCAAAGCGACTCTATGGTAAAGGTGCGCAATACCACTGCACTTGCACTGGATTCAATCTGGAACCCTGGCCCACTGGCTTCAGCCCATTCGAACCTTGAAGGCGATTGCCAGGCTTGTCACGCTGGTGATTTTTCTCGAGTCAAGGATGAAAGTTGCCTGGTGTGCCACAGCAATATGGGTTTGCACGTGGCTGAACAAACACTGCCAGATACCTCATTTGAAGAAGGCCGCTGCGCGAGTTGCCACCGGGATCACAAAGGGCGCGAAAGCCTGGCTGAACAAAACAAACATTTCGTGGGTACAGATTGTGCCGCCTGCCACAGCGACATTAAAACCGTGGCCCCAAAAACCGAAACGCTTGCTGTGAGCGATTTCGCGGGCGATAAGCACCCGGCATTCAGAATTACTGTGGCAACTGGCCCAAAGCCAGCCGACTTGCGCCGTATTCGCATGGTGGCCAATACACCGATTGTTGAGAAAACCAGCCTGAAGTTTCCGCATGATGTTCACCTAGACCCCAAGGGAATTGACAGCCCAAGCAAGAAGGTGGTGATGGAATGCGCCAACTGCCACGAGCCGGCCGATACGGCCACCGGGTTCAAAACGCTGAGCATGGAAAGCCATTGCCAGGAATGCCACAAACTGAGTTTCGAGCCTGCCCTGCCCGATCGCCAGGTTCCACATGGCCCGGTAAGTGCGGTGCTGAGCACAGTGGAAGAATTTTACAGCTACCTGGCACTGCACCCTGAAGAACGCAACAAGGTTAATGCACAGCGTGCCGTGTTGCGCGCCCGCCCTGGCGAGGAAAACCCGAACCGTTCCAACTTGCGAAACCTTAGCGGCAACCCGCGTGCCCAAGCGGCTTTCGCCACTGTGGAGTTGTTTGAAAACACGGCTTGCGCGGTTTGCCATGAGGTGAAAGCTGTCAATGGCTTGGGCAATACCAAAACTTCTGGCTCCAGAATGCCACAGTACGAAATTGCTGAAATTAACCCGGCGCACCCGTGGATGCCGATGGCCAAGTTCAATCACAAAGCGCACGAATTTGAAAGTTGTGAAAGTTGCCACAAGGCTTCCAAATCCGAAGAAGCCAGTGACGTGCTGATGCCAGCTATTGAAGGGTGCCAAAGTTGCCATGCTGGCAGTAAACCGGTGTTGAATAAAGTGCAGTCAAACTGTGGCGTATGCCACGAATACCACATACACAACAAAGAATTGGCAGCGAAGTAATCGCCATTCGACGCAGTAGCTTAAGTAGACAGACCAGCAGTGCACTGGGGACTTGCCAATAACCGGCAAGTTCATTGAAAAACAAAGATGAGCGAGTTAGAAGTCGATGCGTAAAAGCACAAATGCAGTAGCGGACAGCAATGCCGTAACAGGCAAAACAACACAATTAAAACGAATAGCCATGGCAGTGGCTGTTTGCCTGGCAACACCCTTGGCGTTGGTATCTTGCGGTGGGGGTGGCGGTGGGGGCGCCAGCTCAACTCAAGCCAACTTCAATATTGAGCCTTTGGGCACACAAAGTTTGTCGGTGCCGGAAATTAACGACATTGTTGCCCGCGCGGTGCAGGCATCAATTTCTCGCGGTGTGCAGTCAACCATCGCCATTACCGATCGTGTTGGTAACGTGCTTGCTGTTTATCGAATGACCAATTCCAGCCCCAACGTAATCATTACAAGCGGATTGGCTGGTGCAAATGGCAGGGGTCTTGACGGATTTACGCCTGTGCCCAGCGAATTGGCGGCAATTGCCAAAGCAATCACAGGTGCTTATTTGTCTTCCACAGGGAACGCATTCAGTACCCGCACTGCCAGCCAAATTGTTCAGGAATTTTTTCAACCCGGTGAAACCGGGCAACCCAGCGGCCCGCTGTATGGTGTGCAGTTCAGTCAACTGCCCTGCTCTGATTTGAACGTGTGGCTGTCGCAAAATGCCACCATTGGCCCCAAACGCTCACCATTGGGATTGTCTGCTGACCCCGGCGGCTTCCCGATTTATCAGGAAGGCCGAGTAGTGGGCGGTATTGGTGTAATTGCATCAACTGATGCAGCCACTCAAGGCGTGTATGGTCTTGATCGAAATATTCTCGATAACGAAGTTGATCTTGAAGAAGAAATTGCACTTGCTGCGCTGCCCGATTCGTTTCGGGCGCCCGAGCAAATTCGTGCAAACCGCATTACAGCAAACGGGCAAACCTTTCAGTTTTCCAACACCACACCCGCAGTAGCGGCGCCAGCGGCACTTGCAGGTAACGGAAATTTTGTGGCGGTTACTGGCTACAAGGCGGCAGCAGGCGTAATTGCCGGAACGTCCTATGGCACAAGTCAATCGGGTTACGTGGCCACCTCGGCACCCGCTTTCAATGGCTTGGACACCTTTACCCTGATCACCGACCCGACGGACAACACCTCAGTGCGTTTCCCGCCTAGCGCTGGTGGCAACCTGACTCAGGCCGAGGTTCAGAATATTCTGGTTGAAGGCATGAAGATTGCCAACCGGGCCCGCGCGCAAATTCGAAACCCCTTGGGTTCCAAAGCAGAGGTGACCGTGTCGGTGGTTGACGCGGATGGGAACATTTTAGGTTTGGTTCGTTCATCAGATGCCCCAATTTTTGGTACTGATGTATCCGTTCAAAAAGCACGTTCCGCACTGGCATTCAGTTCAGCCGAAGCATTGACTGATTTCACGGCAATTGATGCAGGCAACCATGCCGCATTTGCAAATGCCATGGACACCTTCTTCTCACAAAGTCCAAACGTACTGAACGGAACCGCTGCATTCTCGGCTCGCGCAATCGGCAATGCGCACCGCCCCTACTTTCCAGACGGTGAAGTGGGTACGCCAACAGGCCCCCTTTCATCACCAATTTCGCAATGGAGCCCATTCAACGTTGGCTTTCAACTGAATATTGTGGCCAACAAGGTGCTGGGCACGTTGACAGCAACTACTCGTGCGGCGGATGTATTCACACCGCCAGCAGCACAAACCTGTGTAGATGAAGCCAATATTCCCGCAGGGCGTCAAAGCCGCTTTTCAAACGGACTGCAAATTTTCCCCGGTGGCTTCCCGATTTACAAAGGCAACACACTGGTGGGCGGGGTTGGTGTTTCCGGTGACGGTGTTGATCAGGATGACATGATCGGTTACCTGGGTGTTATTAATGGCGCCGCAGCGGTCAGCAGCAACATGCGTCCATTCCCGTCTACCCTGCTCACCGCCAACGAATTGTCCCGTTCCGGCCAGTTTTTGAAGTATGTGCAGTGCCCACAAACCCCGTTCAACGACAGCAGTGCGCAAAACGTATGCCCAACACCATGAACAAGAATAACAACACCATGCGTTTGAAACCCTTGGCCTTGGGGCTGATTGTGGCCGGTTTGTTGCCGCTGCCTGCAATTGCACAAATTCGAGCCGACATTCGAAGCGAAACAAAACCGACCATTATTGCCCAGGTTACAGAGACAGTCGAAAAAGTGACCCGTAAAGTAGCAGGCATACCAGACACAGCTGAACTGGAGAAAGCGGAACGCCCGCTGGTATTGCTGCAAGTTTTTGACAACCGTGCGGTTGTGTACTCGCAACCCCAAAAAAGCGCACGCGCCATTGGCGAGTTTTTTAAAGGCCAGTTGGTTGATGCCTTCGAAGAAAAAAATGGTTGGTACCGGGTTCGAATTCAAGACAGTTTGCTAGGCAACACCGACGGTTGGATTCAACAAGGCACAGGGCAATTTGGCGAACAGGCACTGGGCGTGTTTGCACCCCGCGCGTTCTCTACCGACGTGCTGCAAGACCAGGCCAACAATGGCATACGCCCCGCACACAATGCCACACCCGGCTTAGTGCCCAAGGCGCAGGTGCCAGGCTCACCTGTGCAAACACCGCAGGTGCAACGCGCCATTCCAGGCCGAGACACACCGATTGTGCCCCGCGACATTGCAATTCCGGTAATTGACCCTAGCCAGGTGCAACCACCACAGCCCAACTTACCCCGTGAAACTGTGGCTGTGCCTGACCGCTGGCGCATTATGCAATCATTGGGTTTCAAGTTTCCGCTGTACGACCCTTACAACCAGAACGTAATCAAAGGCGACTTGCCCGTGTTGCAAAACACCTTGGGGCCAGACTGGTTTTTCAACTTGGGTATTATTGCCGACACCTTGTACGAGCAACGCAATTTCCCGGTGCCGGTGCCGCCAGCCACATCGACTGTTCCCAGCCAGGCGAATATTTTCGGCAATGGTGACCAGGCTATTTTTGCGCACAACTTGATCGTGAGTTTGTCCCTCACCAAGGGCAACACCACTTTCAAACCACCAGATTACGAATTCCGCCTCACCCCGGTGTTCAACTACACCGATGTGCGCGTGAATGAAGACCGCTTGCTGAAAATTTCATCCTCTTCCGGCGAAGTTCGCCGCGAAGGGTTTGTGGGCATTCAAGAAGCATTTGTGGATGTGCACCTACGCAACGTATCAGATCGTTACGACTTCGATAGCTTGCGGGTGGGTATTCAGCCCTTCATCAGCGATTTCCGTGGCTTCCTGTTTCAGGATTTGCCCATGGGTATTCGCCTGTTTGGCAACCGAAACAACAACATTTATCAATACAACATCGGCTACTTCAAACGTGTTGAAAAAGACACCAACAGTGGTCTGAACGACATCCGCCAGGACTTGCGGGACGACGATTTTCTGGTGGCAAACCTGTATAGGCAAGACTTTCCATTTTTGGGTTTCACCAGCCAGGTTTCGTATATACACAACCGCAACAGCGAAGACGGTGAACGCTACTTTGATGCCAACGGCTTTTTGGCGCGCCCCTCTTCACTCGGTGACCAAAAGCCTTTTGGCTACCATGTTGATTACTTCGGCTTCAGTGGCGACGGTCACTATGGCCGCTTGAATATCACCACTTCAACCTATTACGCCACTGGTAAAACTGACAGGCACCCGCTTGCACAGCGCGAGCAAGACATTGATGCCTTTTTCCATGCCACCGAGTTGTCCAGGGATTTCGACTGGTTCCGCCTGCGCGGAAGCTTCTTGTATGCATCAGGTGACGAGGACCCATTCGATGGCAAGGCCGAAGGCTTCGATGCCATTTTCGAAAACCCCCAATTTGCAGGGGCAGACACCAGCTTTTTCATTCGCCAGAATATTCCTCTAATCGGCGGCGGCGGTGTAGCACTATCCGGGCGAAATGGCGTACTGCCATCCTTGCGCTCTAGCAAGGAACAGGGGCAATCCAACTTCATCAATCCCGGTCTGGTGTTGTTGGGTGTGGGTGCCGATATTGATGTATTGCCAGAACTTCGTTTGGTCGCCAATGTGAACAAGCTTGAATTTGACAATACCAACGTACTGGGTACGTTGCGCCAACAGCGCGCACCCTCCAGCGATTTGGGAATTGATGCCTCGGTGGGTTTTCAGTACCGGCCATTTTTCTCGCAAAACATTGTAGTGAACGGCTCTTTTGCCAAACTGTTGCCAGGGAAAGGTTACAAGGAATTGTTTCCTGAAGACAAAGACCCTTACTCGTTTTTGTTCAACGTCATTTTAAGTTTCTAACGCAGGTTGCTTGTTGATGAATTTGAATAACGCAATTGCCCCTCGAACACAGCCCGCCAGCATCAAACGCCGGTCGGGCTGGCGGTTTGCATTGGGTTTTAAAGTGGCCGCGTTTTCAGCCCTAAGCATGTTTGGCATGCTCGGCATTAATCAAATTGCACTGGCCGCCAGTGAAAAACTGCCTGAAAAAAGTTACACCATGGCGCCTGCAGCGCCAGAACGCCAAACCGCCCAGCAAGCCTTCGCAAAAACCGAAGGCTGCATGAGCTGCCACACCCAAACCGATGAGCACACCATGCATGCCAACCCCGGTGTGGTGTTGGGCTGCACGGATTGCCATGGTGGTGATGCCACCGTGAAATGGAATGGGCCGGAGCAAAAACAGGGTTCGCTGGCTTACGACCACACCCGCGCCGCACGTGAAAAAGGCTTTGCACCAGAATACCGGGATGCACTGGACAAAGCCCACATTGCGCCGCGCAATGAAAAATTCTGGAACTACCCCTCCTCAGCAAACCCAAAGCGTTCCTATGCCAAGCTGAACAAAGAACACCCTGCTTACATTCGGTTTATTAACCCGGGCGATTTGCGGGTAGCACGCGAAGCCTGCGGTGCATGCCACTTGCCAATCATTCAGGCGCAAGAACGCAGTTTGATGAGCACCTCGGCGATGCTGTGGGGTGGTGCTTCTTACAACAACGGAATTTTGCCTTACAAGCGCTATATTCTGGGCGAAGCCTACACGCAAGATGGCAAACCTGGTTTGCTGAAAAACCCGGTGGATGCGAGCAATGAACTGTTTGTTCACAAGGGAATTTTGAATGAACTTGCCCCCTTGCCTGCATGGGAAACCACGCCACCTGGCGACATATTCCGGGTGTTTGAGCGTGGCGGAAAAGTAATCAACAGCATATTCCCTGAGGTGGGTTTGCCCAACGTACTGGGTCAAATTCAACGCCTGGATGAACCAGGCCGCCCGGATATTAAACAATCCAACCGTGGGCCGGGCACTGGCCAGCGTATTGCAGTGCCTTTGATTAACGTAACCAAAACACGCCTGAACGACCCGCACCTTTGGTTTTTGGGCACCAATGAACAACCCGGCGATTACCGCTCTTCGGGTTGTACTGGTTGCCACACCATTTACACGAACGACCGCGACCCGAAACACGCAGGCCCTTACGCCAAGCTGGGCCACGATGGCACCACACAAACAATCGACCCCACCATTGCAAAAAATGAAAGTGGCCACCCGGTGAAGCACGAATTCACGCGTGCCATTCCAAGTTCGCAGTGCATGGTGTGCCACATGCACCAACCCAACGTGTTTGTGAACAGCTATTACGGCTACATCATGTGGGATTACGAAAGCGATGCGCCACACATGTGGCCTGAAAAGCAACGCTACCCCACCGATTCCGAAATGCGTGAAATTCTGGACCGCAACCCTGAAGAGGCTGCGGTGCGCGGCAAGTGGAGTGACCCTGAATTCCTGAAGAATGTTTCCACACTCAACAGCAAACTGAAAGACACCCAGTTTGCCGATTACCATGGCCACGGCTGGAACTTCCGTGCCGTGTTCAAGCGCAACCGCAAGGGTGCCTTGCTGGATGCGCAAGGCAATGTAGTTGCTGATGATGACCCCAAGAAATTCGACAAAGCGGTTCACTTAAGTTCTATTCACCTGGACATTGGTATGCACTGCGTGGATTGCCACTTTGCACAAGACATGCACGGCAATGGCCACATTTACGGTGAAGTGGCTGCCGCAGTTGAAGTGGACTGCGCCGATTGCCATGGCACTGCCACCAAATACCCCACGCTGCGCACCAGCGGACCTGCTTCGCCCCCCGGCGGCACCGACCTGACCCAACTGCGCACACAAGATGGCCGCAAGCGCTTTGAATGGCGTGATGGCAAGCTGTACCAGCGCGCAGCGCTTGACCCCAACAAAGAATGGGAAATGAGCCTGGTCAAGGACAACATGAACCCAGACCACCCAAGGTACAACGCAAAAGCTGCCCGCGCGAAGCTAATGGGTGCTGGCGAAGAAGGCCAAAATGGGAAATGGGGCCCAGGCGTTAAGGAACTGGCCCACGACAACGACAAGATGACCTGCTTTACCTGCCACTTAAGCTGGACCACCAGCTGCGCAGGCTGCCACCTGCCCATTCAGGCCAACTGGAAAACCGAACGCCTTCACTATGAAGGCGGAGAAACCCGCAACTACGCCACTTATAACCCACAAGTGGCACGCGACGATATGTTCCAGCTTGGTGTGCACGGGCCGGTGAAAGGCAACCGCATTGCACCGATCCGTTCCAGTTCGGCTTTGGTGTTGTCATCGATGAACGCCAACCGCGAGCGCATTTACATTCAGCAGCCCCCGATTGCGTCCAGCGGTTTTTCATCACAGGCATTTGCGCCACACTACCCGCACACCGAGCGCAAGGAAGAAACCAAAACCTGTACCGATTGCCATTTGTCCCGAGACGATGACAACAACGCCATCATGGCCCAACTGTTGTTGCAAGGTACAAACTTCGTGAACTTCGTGGGTTTCAATGCGTGGCTGGGTGGTACTGAACACATTGCAGCGGTGACTGTGACCGAATGGGATGAACCACAAGCCGTAATTGGCAGCTACCTGCACAAATACGCTTACCCCGACTATTACCAAAACCATTTGAACCGCAAGCGTGAATTGGCTGACACCGTGGTACCAGCCTTGATGGACCACACCACCAAAGGCATTGCCAGTTGTATTCAACTGCGTGGTGAATACGTGTTTGTAGCTGAAGGCAAAGGCGGCTTCCGAGCTTACGATGCAGCCAGCGTGGCCAACAAGGGTTACAGCCAACGGGTGATTACAGCCCCTTTCAGCCCGCTGGGGCACGATACCCATGTGGCCAGCAAAAACGCCACCTGCATGGCCTTGCCAACCAACCAGAACATCAACCCTGACCGCAATCAGGGTGATTTGATGCGCATTACGAACATGGAGCAGCCTTTCCACCCAATTTACAACTACGCCTTCATCACCGACAGTGAAGAAGGCCTGATTGCGGTGAATGTGAACACGCTGGCTGATGGTGAACCCCGCAACAACTTCTTTGAACGGGCTGTAACCTGGAATGAAAACGGTGTGTTGAATGGGGCCAGCCACATTACGCTGGGTGGGCACTACGCTTACATCACCACACCCAAGGGGCTGGTGTTTGTTGATATCAACAACCCATTGAAACCACGCCACATTACCACCCTGCCCTTGCAGGATGCACGCGCCACGGCAGTGCAGTTCCGCTACCTGTTTGTAACTACAGCCAAGGGCCTGGAAGTGATCGATATTACCCACCCAGAAAAGCCAGAACACACTGGCGCGGTGGTGCCAATGGACGATGCCCAACGCGTTTACCTGGCCCGCACCTATGCCTATGTGGCAGCGAAAAAACAGGGGCTGGTGATTGTAGACATTGAACGGCCACGCAAACCAGTGGTGTATCAACAGTACACGGCTGATGGGCAACTGAATGACGCCTACGATGTGGTGGTAGGTTCTACCAACGCCTCACTGTTTGCTTATGTAGCGGATGGTGTAAATGGCTTGAAAGTGTTGCAGCTTACCTCGCCCGACACACAACCCAAGTTCTACGGCTTCTCGCCCGCACCCATGCCAGAATTGATTGCATGGCGCAAAACACCAAGCCCGGCCTTGTCGGTGTCCAAAGGATTGGACCGCGACCGCGCTGTGGATGAAACTGGCGGGCAAATCGCCGTGTTTGGCCGCATTGGTTCACGTCCATTTACCCGAAAGGAAATGGAGGCGTTTTACCTGCGCCCCGATGGCCGTTTGTGGACTGTGACCGACAAGGTTGAAAAGGAAAACTACTTGCCCAAGCCCAAAGTGAATTCAGTGGCTTTCAGAAAGGATTAAGCCATGCGAGCCAATAACCTGAACCAAGTTGTGAATCGTTTGTTGCTCAAGCTGTGCGCAACTGTTGCCATCGGGATACCCACAATCGGCATGGCGCAAACCATGCCCCACCAGTCGCCCCACCAATCAGTGGGCACGGTGAACTGCGCCAGCAGCACCTGCCACGGCAGCATTGCGGAACGCACAGCCACGCCTGTTCTGCAAAATGAATACACCACCTGGCTGCGTGAAGACCCGCATACGCAAGCCTATGCAGTACTTAAAAATGCACAGTCGCAACGAATCGCAAAAAACATGGGGCTGGCCCAGCCAGCGCATGAGGCCAAGGTTTGCCTGGATTGCCACAGCCACAATGTACCAGCTGCCAAGCAAGGCCCACGCTTTGACAAAAGTGATGGCGTGAACTGCGAAGCCTGCCACGGTCCGGCTGAAAAGTGGATTAAAACCCATGTAGAGCCCAAAGCCAGCCATGCGAAAAATATTGAGAACGGCTTGTACCCAACCAGCGACCCCTATGCCGTGGCCAAGCTGTGTACCAGTTGCCATGTGGGCGACTCCAGCCGACCGATCACCCACCAAATTATGGGTGCCGGCCACCCGCGCATTTCGATTGAAGTCGATACCTTCATGGCGCTGGAGCCCCCGCATTACAAAATTGACGATGATTGGATGCAACGCAAAGGCGCCTACGATTCCGGAAAAATTTGGGCCATGGGCCAGTTTGCCAGCAGTGCCAACTTGCTCGAATTGATTGCGAACCCGAAGCGCAATCGCCAGGGCATCATGCCTGAACTGATGATGTTCGATTGCCATGCCTGCCATTCGCCCATGAGCAAAAAAGACTGGTCCAAAGACCTTGCGCGCAGCCCGGGGCAGGCACGCATCAACAACTCCAGCCTGATCATGGTACAGGCGATTGTTCGCGCTGCCGCGCCACAACACAGTGGCGACATTGCCAAGCTGGTGAACCAGTTGCATGTTGCCAGCACATCGCCAGCGGCCAATATGGCAGAGGTTGAACGCGCTGCAAACGTGCTACATGCGCAACTGAATACGGTGCGCAAAGTGGTTGCCACGGTGCCATTTAGTGAGCAAGTGTTGGAAAAAATCCTGAAAGACCTGGTGAGCATGGCGGCCAGCAACCAATACGCCGATTTCGCGGGCGCAGAGCAGGCTTATATGTCGATTAGCAGTGTGGCCAATGGCCTTGCACGCAAAGGAAACTCGCGAATTGCGCAAACCGTGAATTCAAAAATGGACCGTTTGCTGAAGTTGCTCAGCAATGATGAGGCCTACGATCGTGAGGCATTTCAATCCGAATTGCTGGCTCTGAAAGCCGCAGTGGGAGCATAAGCGATGAAAGAGAACCTTAAACCCATGTTTGCCGATGTAGCAGCTGAACTGGACATTGCCATTGTGGGCTCTGGCCCTGCAGGTTTGTCTGCTGCATCGCGGGCCCAGGAGCTGGGCTGTAAATATGTGCTGCTGGAAGGTGAAAGCCATGCCTCGGACACCATTTACAAATATCAGAAAGGCAAACATGTGATGGCCGAGCCAGGCTTTTTGCCGCTGCGAAGTGGCATGTCATTTGAAGCTGGAAAACGGGAAACTATTTTGGGCACTTGGGATTCCCAACTGCTTGATCAAAAAATCAATATTCAGTACAAGAAAACGGTTAGCAAAATAACCAAGTTAAATGATGGTGCAGGGCCATTTGAATTGACCTGTGAGGATGGCACCACCACCACTGCCCGCACTGTGATATTGGGTATCGGTTTGCAGGGTAACATTCGAAAAATTGGAACTGCTGGCGACGATCTTCCCAATGTGCAATACACCTTGGCCGACCCAGACGAATTCAACAATGAAACCATCATTGTGATTGGCGCCGGTGACGCAGCCATTGAAAATGCATTGGCTTTGATGGGCAACAACAAGGTAATTCTGATCAACCGCAAAGATGAATTTGCACGTTGTAAAGAAGGCAACCTGAACCAGATTCTGGCAGCCGACAGGAATGAAGATTTACGTATTTTCTACAACACCAGCACCAGTGCAATTGAAGAAATTCCGGATGCCAAGGAGGGAGAGCCCACGCTCAACTACCGTTACAAAGGCCCGGAAGGTGAACAGAGCATGCCTGTGCACCGAATCATCGCCCGTTTGGGAGCTACACCGCCCCGTGGACTGGTTGAAAGTTTCGGGGTGAAGTTTCCCAACAGCGATCCAAACGCTGTGCCCGCATTGAGCGAAATTTATGAATCGAATGTACCCGGCCTGTTTATCGTCGGTGCGTTGGGTGGCTACCCCTTGATCAAACAGGCCATGAACCAGGGGCATGAGGTGGTCGACTCCATCATGGGCTTGCCGGTTGTACCCGCAGACGAACCATTGCTGGCTGATAAATTCAAACCCCTGGGTGATATTTCCGTGTCAGCTGTACTTGACATGATTCTGGAAAATGTACCCCTGTTCAACCAGATGACCCGTCTTCAACTGCGTGAATTCATGCTTGAATCAACGCTTCACCAACCCAAAAAAGGTTCAGTCATCTTCAAAAAGGGCGACTACACAAGCACCTTCTTTGCGGTTGTGCAGGGCAGCGTTGGCATTGAATTGGTCAACAAGGATGGCAGGCCATTTATTCTTAACCTGGACAAAGGCAATTATTTTGGCGAAATGGGCCTGATCTCCGGGCGCCGCCGTACTGCCACGGTTTATGCCGGCGACAAATGTGTACTGATTGAAACACCCCGCAAAGCCATGCTGAAGCTGATTGCCTCTGTCGATGCAGTACGCCGAACACTGGATGAAACCTTCGTGCGCAGGGCTTTGTCTACTCACCTTGCACCGCAGCTGGAAGCCCATGAAATTGAACAACTGATTGCCTCTGGTATCAGTGTAACCCGCTACGTTCGCGGTGAAAAACTGTTCACTGAAGGCGATAAAACAGACGGTTTGCACTTGATCAGGCGAGGATCAGTGTCGGTATCCAAGTTGCTGGATGGCCAGGACTCTGTGCTTTCCTATGTGTCGGCAGGCAGCTATGTGGGTGAAATTGATTTGGTCGATGGAACCGACCGCCAAACAACGTGTACCGCGACGGTGCTGACCGAGGTGCTCTTGATTCAAGCCGACGCGGTCATCGATGTATTGAGCAAGAACAAAAACTGGAAAAAAGCCCTGCAAGCGAAAATTGGCAAGCGGGTTCACGATGCCATTTTCAGGGAAAGCACTGCAAAACGGGATAGCGACTTGATTCGTTTCCTGATGAAACAAGGTTTGGGGGATGCAACCAACGCCTTGGTAATCGATGAAAACCTGTGTGTGCACTGTGACAATTGCGAGCGTGCCTGCGCAGAAACCCACGATGGAATACCCCGCCTGGACCGAGATGCCGGACCGACCTTTCAGAACATTCACCTTGCGCATTCCTGCCGACATTGTGAACAGCCGCACTGCATGAAAGATTGTCCACCCGATGCCATTCGCCGCGATGAAAAAGGCGAAGTGATGATTGCAGACACCTGCATTGGTTGTGGCAACTGCGCTAAAAACTGCCCATACAATGCGATTGAATTGCGGGTAAAACCACCACCCAGAAAAACTGGCCTGCTCTCTTGGTTGCTGTTTGGTGCGGGTGGGCCGTTGGGTGAACGGCCAGTGAAGTACGATGCGAACTCGATCAAGAAAGCCTACAAATGTGACTTGTGCCACGGCAAAGATGGTGGCCCGGCGTGTGTACGCGCATGTCCCACTGGCGCGGCTTTCCGTATTTCACCCGAGGTGTACTTGAATCAGCAAAACGAACTGACCTGAATCAGATCAGTTCGTTTTATTTGGTGTCGAACTGAGTCACCCCATCCCAGTTTTCGGTTGGGGGATTTAGTTCGAAATATTCAATACGGCTTTGATACAACAAAAACAAAGTTGGATTCATCAGCTTGGAAAAACGCAAGTCATTTAACTGCTTAAGTGACTCCTGCCATTGCTGCGCGCGAAACATCTTCAAGAAAATATTCCATTGTTCCAACTGCTCGATGTCATCATCAGTCATCGCCGTGCGCTCACCCAAAGGTGCGTAAATTGAAACTGGCTCGTTCTTGCCCTTTACCTTCACTGCATCCAGTTCTTGAAACACGAAGCTTGGTACTGCCATGACGGTTTGCGGGCCAGCCATAACACCCACACCATAAGTTTTGGTGATGCCTTCCAGCCGGGAGCCAAGGTTTACCGCATCGCCCATCACTGTGTAAGCACGGCGAATTTTGGAGCCCATGTCCCCCACTCGCATTTGTCCGGTATTAATACCTACACCAATGGCCAATGTGGGCCACTTGCGGGCAAGTAGTCGCTCATTCAAGCGAACTGCTTCTTCTTGCATGGCGATCGCAGCTTTGGTAGCAAGCTCGGCGTGCTCGGCGTCTGCAATAGGTGCGCCCCAAAAAGCCATGATGGCATCGCCAATGTATTTGTCCAGGGTGCCACGATGAGAACGAATAATCTCTGACATCACCGTAAGGTATTCATTGATGTACTCTCGAAGCTCGTTGGGTTGAAGCGATTCAGAAATGGTAGTGAAACCACGTACATCGGAAAACAATACCGTGAGTTCACGGCTCTCGCCTTCCATGGAATAACGTGCAGGGTCAGCAGCCATTTCCGATACCAGTTCAGGCGCCACGTACTCACCAAACAGATCGACCATTTGCCGCTTGCTGCGAGATTCTGCCAAATAACCATAGGCCACATCGAACATGAAAATGGCCAAAACAAGCAACAGCACCACCGCCACGGGTAGCACCAAACCCGCCTTGAAATACAGCAAGGAATTAACTGTGACGACCGATACCAACACAAGCAGCGCAACCAGAAGTGACCAGGTTGCACTCAATAATGGCAATGTGAAACTTAACACCATACCTACAGCCAATACGGTAATGAACAACAAACCCTGAGAATACTCGGGCCGCAGTTTGTATACGCCATCGAGCATGCCACTGATAATGTTGGCGTGCACCTCAACACCAGGATAGGCCGGGTTCACCGGTGTGCTGCGAAGGTCCAGCAAACCTGGCGCGGTGGTGCCAATCAACACAATGCGGCCTTCAATGTCTTCCGGTTTCAAGGCACCCGCGAGAACATCGGCTGCCGATACATAGCGGTAACCACCAGCATTCGGCCCACCCGTTGCACGATAATTCACCCGGGTTAGCAGCCCACGCTCCACGGGAATATCCATCTCAACATCGGCAGATCGCAATGCGATCAATTCAACAGCACCATAATCATCAGGCACACCTTCTGGAAAAACCGGTATTACCTGCGGATTACCCAGTGCGCGCCGAAGCGTACCCAGCGCAAAACTTTGATAAAAAGAATCGTTGAAATTGGCAAGCAGAGGAACGGAACGAACCGTGCCATCTTCGTCGACAATCGGATTGAAATAGCCGCCATCGGCCTGCTTTTGCAGCACGGGAATATTGCCCCCATAACCCTGCCAGCTTGTGCTGTCCAAGGTAAGGCTACCCAACTGGCTTTGCTTGAACAACGCTGCTGGCAAAGCGCCGGACAGCGCAGTGGGATCTTGGTTCAGGTAATACCCCAAAACCACTGGCCGATCGGCCAACACTTGTGCCAACTGCGCATCGCGATCAAAACGGGCTTCAATCTCTGACCGCAGTTCCTGAATTTGACCACTTAAAGCAGGCTTGTTTTCAACAATCGTGTCAAGTGCAAGAAGAGCATCGCTTTGCTGAGGCTCGGCAAACACAATGTCAAACCCAACAACAGCAGCGCCCAGCCTGTCAGTCAACTCAATAATCAGCTTGGCCACGACATCTCTTGACCATGGCCAACGCCCTACTTCACTCAGGCTTTTTTCGTCGATATCTACAATTACAATTCGCGGATCGAGTTCGGGCAACTGGGCTTCTGCCCGAAGTCGTACATCGTAAACCAGATAATCAAGACGCTTCACCACTTCATTGGGCGCAAAACCCAACACATGCAAAGCAGCAATCGCCGTTAATGACAAACCTACAAAAATCCGAAATACTTTGCCTGCAATTTTTCGCCAAGTTTTGATCAGTCTGCTCATGCGTCAATTGCCCTCAGGGTGCGCACTGCGGTGCCGAGAACGGCGGTGCGGACAAGGTGGCATCCTGAACGATGACATCAGGCGGTGAAGTCAGCAGTTTGGGGGGAAGGTTGCTCAGTGTTTGAACAAAGGCACCCTCACCGCGGTTCACTTCAAGCGGATCCTGATTAGAGTTCGTGATCACAATGGTGCCATCATTCACGGCCACGTAAAGCTGTGAACCTTCTTCTGAACCTTGGCCCTGTGTCAGCGACTGCACTGGTGTAGACGACAGACTTTCAAAATTGGCGGGCGTAGTCTCAGGCAACGGGCCCGCATTTGGCACATTACCCAACACATTGGCCAGGGAATTAATAACCTTAATATTCGTATTACCTGCAGGAATAATGGCCGACTGTCCGGCCAGGATTTCAGAATTGACACCCGCCGAGGTCACAACAATTTTGCCGTTACGCAGTTCAACTGTCAGGTTTGCTCCGCCCGAGCAGACCACCAAACCGCCTGTAACCGATGTACATGAGATGTCAATTGCAGTGCCTCGAATACCCACAGTTGCTGTTTCAGTGAAAAACTTCACATTGTTGGGCTCAGCTTTGGCAATTGAGCCCGTAACCGCTCGAACTGCGCCTTTCAACAACTTGAACGAAGCCACCGAAGTTTGAGGAGAAGAAGGTGCATAGCGGTATGCGGCCACTTGCATGGAACTGCCGCCCGGTAGGGTCAGCCGTGTGGAATCAGCCATGCTAAGAACCCCAAAACCACCCTCAGACACATCGACGGTTTCACCGGCAAATACAGCCGAGCCTTTTTGCAAGGTACGGCGTTTGCCTTCTGCAGAAATGGCAAACAATTCGCCTGTCAACTGTGAAACTCGCCCAGCCACGTCAGCGGTGGAGGCGTTGGTTGCCGTTGCTTTTTCCGATTCACCTTTGGCCAGTCGAGTACATTCGTTGCCTTTGCAAATTCTTGCAGTGAAGTCGGTTCCGCGAATGCCAATGGTGGCTGTTTCGCTTTTCATTGAGAAAGCGTCGGCACTGCCACGCTTGCCAATTAAACCAGTGAGGGTACGCAAACCACCTTTAACCAGTTTGAATTCCGCTTTGTCGGCAACCGGTTGCTCTGGCTGGTATTCATAGTTTTCAACCACGAACCGTGTGTTCGGGCGTAAAGCAACTTGTGTGGTGTCCACAAATTCAAGCACCGCAGTGCTTTTTGCCTGCGTATTGATCACATCGCCCACATTCAGCTTGGTGCCCGCTCCTGCAAACTTGTTTTTCCCCTCAGCGGTTTGCAAATTCACCAAGCCGGTTACCGCTTTAATACTGCCCACAACTGCCTTGGTGGGCTCGCTAACCGATTTTGCTCCCGCGGGTGCAAGGTCTTTGGGTTGAATGTTTTGCGCAAACGCCATGTTGCTGCCAACAAAACCAAAAGCTAGCAATACAAGGGCCGATAATTTATGCATGTTGATGGTCCTCATTTGCACACCGCTGAAGCCCGTTGAGGATCACTTTTTGTGGTCTTCAACTCAATGTCGTTAGACTGCTGTGAAATGGTAGTCCCGGCAGTGCTTTGACTGGCCACCTCAACGGCCTGCTCTTCTTGCTGGGTTTGCTGAGTACTTGTTGTAGATGTAGTACTCGTGCTGCTGGGCTCAGAAATGGTTGTTGAAGTGGATGTTGTAGTGAACGCTTGGTTCAGGTTCTGGCCAACGGTTGAGTTGGTAGTGCCAGTAGTTTGCGTTAGCGTAGGAGAATTACCCGTGGCAACCGTTTGTGTAAACATGCGAACAGGCTGGCTAAGCGTGTCGATGGTTGGTTGCGCAAAGGTATAGACGATACTCGCTGGCGACATTGCGACGTTGGCAAAACTGCCGTTGATTGCGCTCGCCTCAAGGAAAGAGTACTGACTGCCAGTGGCAAGGGTGCCACCAGAAATGTCAATCAAGTTCAATTGGCCTGCAAGGTTCGCGCTGCCCTGAACAACAATGTAGTCGAAGTCTGACCCTGGTATACCACCATCACTCTGAATTTCTATATCAAGAATACTGTTTGCATCGAGGTTTAAATCTCCGGTAACCGTCATCAAGCCGGGCGATGCACCCGGAACAATTCGACCGCCTTGTGCGTTCAAATTACCGCTGATTGTCGCAAAACCCCGCAAAGCGCCACCATTGATGCTGATATTTCCCGATAGAGAAGCGCCTGGTTGAACAGTGAGGTTACCCGCAGTTTGAACATAACCACCCGTGCCAAAAACATACTGCCCGGGATTGAAATTCAAAGTACCTGCATTAAAGAAACTTGCAGTACCTGATGAACCCAAACTGGTGAAAGTGTAGGAACCGGTGTTCGTGATTGTGCCGCTGTTAAAAATCGAGTTTTGAACAACACTGCCTGAACCATTGCTCAACAGCAATGTGCCGCTATTGCTCAAGATACCATTACCGGTGAGTAAACCCGAAAGCGTGTAATTGCCCTGCAATTCAAGTATGCCGTTGTTTTCAAGGTTATTGGAGATGGTTTCATTGGCCATGTTATTGCCAAAACGCACAGTTGAACCCGGTGCATTCACCAAACGCTTGCCGCCTGTCAAGTCGGCAACTGTTAACACGTTCAAACCTTGCATAAAGGTGATTTCATCCGGGGTCTGGAATGCAAACTGCAAACCGCTTAGGTCAGCGCCAGCCACAAAAGCCACCCCACTGTTCGCCAGTGTTGGATTGCTTCCGCCCAGGCTGCTCATCACCATGCCTGAATAAGTTACGTTTTGGGCAACATCAAACTTCACGCAGAAATCAAATGCCGAGCATGTGAAGCCGTTGACAGCTTGTGAATCGGGGGTGCCATCAATGACAAAGGAGGGATTTGCAAAACCGGTAAGCACAGTTGTGATGGGTGTAGAGAAACCATCAAAATCCTCATATTCGGCAATGGCCACGGCCTCGGGCGTTAATTGCCCCACCAAAAATACGGGGCGCTGCGGCGCTGTTGATGTTCCGTAGAATAACTGCAAAGGCGGGGGCAAACTGGGTGCATTACCAGTTACGTTCAATCGGATACCACTGCCTACATTCAAGGTCATGGTGTCGGGAATGGCATCAATTGCCAATGCATCGGTTGTGCGGCGGCCCGCAATAATCAGGTTACCCTGAGCTCCCGAACTAATGGTTGCGGTGCCGTTTAAATTAGCAACACCCGTCGAATCTGTCTCAACGATAAGAAAGGCATCGCCCCCCATGTTGATAGTGGCGCCATTCAATACTGCGGGGGCCACTGCTGTAGCCTCTGGGGTAGCAGCAATGTCCTGAGTAGCAAGCAATAGAGCCCCAGTGGGAGACACATTGATTGTGGTAGTTACCTCGGTGTTGCGAAGCTCCAAAAATGAATCGGGCAAAATATTGATTGAATTGGAAGTACCCGCACTGGTCAACAAGCCACCTGTGACCACCAAATCATCGCCCACCAGAATATTGCCTTTGGAAAGCGGAGCCGAAGTTGCGGCATTGCCAGCATTCACAAGGCTGTTGTCCCAGAGGCCCTCAGCAGCCAGGCGACCACCGTTAGTGCGGTTGACCACATACAAATCTGCAGAAGTAAAGTTACCAGACATCACCAAAGTTGAATTTGCACCGTTTACATTCAGGGCGCCATCTGTGGTCGATACATTCTTGCCTTCAAGACGCACCCGACCGCTGTTCACCGTCAGCGAACCATTGAAATCGAGATTCACCAAAGGTTCAAAATCGGTGGTGGAGGACGGCGAAATACCGGGGGACTGAGAAAACTGCACTTCCCCAATCCTCAGTGAACGCCCATCACCACCCGCATTCACCTGGATATTTGCCGCCTCAATCACCATGTTCGTGATTTGTGTTGGCGCAACATCGGAGTTGAAGTTTGAAGTGCCAGTCTGAATGGAATTCTGAAAGCCATTGACTTGAATGGTCACAGGCGCATCCAGGCGACCATCCAAACCTGTAATGTCAATCACTGCGCCACCAGAGGGAAAGCTGGCAACCTCTGCAGTTTGCAAAGGCGGATTGGATAGGACGATTTGGTCTGTCGCCGTTCCATTCATGGTAATTAACGCACCCTGCTGGGCCACAAACTGCCCCTGAGTACTGGAAATGTAAGCGCCTTCCTGCTTTGCAGGAATTATTGGGGTGGTACCCGCTTCCGAGGAAGATGAGAATGTGCGGCCCAGCTCAAGCCTAGATCCTGAAGACAAATTTATTCTTGAATTAGCGCCCATTCCAAGAGCCTGAAAGCTTGCAGTGTTAAAGCCGGCGCCCATGTTCAAAGTACCATTCAGGTCGGTGTCGATTACACTAAGAATAGAAGGTGAACCCAAGGAACTGGGCATCAGGTTTAATGTGCCGTTCAGAATCGCCTTCTGAATATACAAGTCGGAACCTGAAAGATTGATGGTACTGCCAGCACCTGCAGTTAGATCGCCAACTCGGTAAAAACCAAAACTGGAGTTGCTGCCTGTCCCGGTAAGGAAATTCATGGTGCCCGCATTCGTGTCAATCTCGAGAATATTGCTGGAGCCGCCGTTGAACGTGACCGTACCACTGGACACCAATTGGGTCAGCGTGGTGCTGGGTGTAATGTCAAATGAAAGATTGGGATCAAATACAGTAAACGTTGATACGGCACTGCCTGTGTCTACGGTCAAACTGTTTGCATCCATTCGGTTGTATTGCAAGCTGCCTGGAATTGGCGTTGCCAAGCCGAAACTATCGGTCCCAATGCGAATGTCAGTTGCAGGGGTCACTTCCGAAGCGAACAGATTAAAGTCGTTCACCATCAAGTTGGCGCCCAACACATTCAGCTTGATTGTTTTGCCACCGGTAACATTCAAATTTTGATTGGTCGTCGGATCAGTGGCGATGGCACTGCTGACAGAAATTCTGTTCAACTGTAAAGCCTGGCCAGGATTTGCACTGTTCATGCCCGACAACAGGTTCACACCATCCAGAGGTAGCTGACCTTGTGTATTGGTGGGCAAGGCAGTGCCTACATCGTAAGGCGATAAAGTGAGGCTGCCCGTGTTACCCAAATACAGCGGGGCATCAATGTAAACCGGCTTCGCAATGTCATAGCTCAGGTTCAATTCAAAACCATCAAATGCCAATTGCCCGGGGGCCAAGCCCACAGCAGCATCAATATTGATTTCACCCTTCGCTTCTAAAAACAGCAAAGGATTAACACCAGTCACCTGAGAAAAATTTTCATCAATCAAAATAGGCGCTGAAATAGTCAGGTTACCTTCGCCTGGTTGTGTGCCTGTTGTATAAATTTGCACAAAACCGTTGTTTTCAAGACCACTCACCACCGTGCTGTTCAGCAGATAAGATTCGGTGGGCGAGAAGGTTGGAGAGATATCATCGGTGGAGAAAAACGGGCTCATTGAGCTGTTTTCAAGATTAAAACTTCCCGATGGTGCATCATTCACATTTGCAACAATCGTCAGGTTCGCAGGGTCGATCAACCACTGCCCCGCCTCACCCTTGGGTGCCGATGTGTTCGCGGCCACATTCAGGGCCAGGGTTTGCTTTCCAGAGGTTTCTACACGACCGCCATTGCCACCCAATGCACCGCCCTTGGCTTGCACTTCAGAATTTACAGTGGTGTGCCCATCGGCCCAAACCACCACTTCACCACCATTGCCATTTACTGTTGCATTGGCAGAAATTTGAGTGTTGGCTTGCACCACGGTTTGCTGCGCATTGGAAATGCTTGCATCCTGCCCTTTCCAGCCACCACCTACATGTACAGTGCCACCGCCTGCGGCACCATCTGCTGAAATTCGGGCACCACTTAACACCGCCACACGTTCGCCAGTGATGTCTATTTCACCGCCCTTGCCTTGGGTACTTTCAGCAAGCACCTTGCCGCTTACCAAGGCATCGCCTTGTGCAATAAAGCGAATAACACCGCCCTGGCCAACTTGAGCGCCTGTGGCTTCAACAACACCACTGTTTTTCACCAAATGCGAAAACAACGATGCATTTTTGCTGACAATTTGCCCAAGGTTCACTGCCTTGTCGCCTTCTTTGGCAGCCACGGTCAAACCAATGGTGGGGTGCTTCATGTCTACAATGGTTACGCTGTGCCCGGCAGCCAACAACACTTCACCGTCTGCGTGAATAATGCCGCTGTTTTCAATGCTGGGGGCCAACAACACAATTGAACCGCCTGAGTGCGTGGTCAAAGAGCCCTGATTAACTATGTTGCCGGCAGTGCCAGTTGAATCGTTGAAACGCAAATGCCCATTGAGCAAATCGGTGTCTGAGGCGGCCAGGGTACTGGCCAAAAAACCTGCAGTGTCAATTACAGCGCCTTGCCCAAAAAATACGCCGGCCGGATTGATCAAAAACACCTGCCCGTTACTTTGCAGGGTGCCCAGAATTTGGGAAACATCGCCACCAGTAACCCGGTTAAATACCTGGCTCGCTGCATTTTGCTGAATGAACTGCGTGGTTTGCCCCACATCAATATTGAATTGCTGCCAGTTCAGAATGGCGCCTGGTGTGTTGGTAATTTGCATTAAATTACCAATGGTTTGTGCAGTGGCCTGCCCAGCAACCACCGACATTCCTGTGGGGTTGGCATAAGCCGAACTGGCAATTGCCATTGCAACGCCCAAAGCAACCGCTTTGCGCTGAAACTGGGTACCTGCAATACGGCTTGAAAGACGATTGGATTTCATGGTGTCTTTCCTCAGAGGGAAGTGGCAAAGGTGGCGTGCAACATCACATCACCATGTGGTTGAATGGGCACTCCTGACACAACTTTGGCCAGGTCAACCCGGATCTGGTGCTTGGCAGAAAAAGCAAAGCGGGCGCCCACGCCATACGACATCAAATGTGGTTCTACAGGCGACCCAAACACAGGATTGTTGAACTTCAACTGTGCAGCATCTACAAACCCAACAAACTGCAAACGCTCAAACAAAGTACCAAACTTTTTACTGACGTTCGGGCCCATCAGCTCAAGCGATTGCCTTGTGCCACGGTCTGCTGAAATAACCCGCTCCTCAAAGCCGCGCACTGAATAAACACCACCTGCACCGAATTGCTCGCCAGGAATCAGGGAATAATCAGTGTGCTGCGCATCCACTTGTGCAGTCAGCCGCCAGCCAGGCATCACTTGCTCTGACCAACTCGCATTGGCTCGAATTACGTCGAAATTTGCCCTGGCTGCCGGGTTTGTTCGCTGATACTGGGTGGTCGAATTGTTACCACCAACCACATAATTTTTGAAATAACCGATTTGAAACGCGCGCTGACGGGAATCCAGTGCCTCGGTGAGTGAATAGGAAACCCCCACCGGTCTGCTTTCAAGTTCTGGCACCAAACTTGGACCCGTGCCGTTCAATTGAACCTGGCTGACAAACTCTTTGATTTCATGAGAAAACGTAAGCCGTGCATCAAACCCGGCCAAACGTTCCAGCAACTTCACCCAGCGAATTGCGGCAGTAGTACCGGCGCCAGAAACGGACACGGAACTGGCCCCCACACTCAAGTTACCTGCATCCACGTTCGAATCGCTGTAAGCCAGTTCAAGCAAGGAGTCGACACTGTAAAAAGGCACTTTGTAGTTCAGGCCAAATACCTCAACATCAGACCAACGGCCTGGCGAGGTCACGTACTGGAACGAGGCCATGTGGCCTTTGTTAAAGGCATTGTTGTGTTGCAAAGCAAGGCCCATGCGAAAATCGCCTGTCGCATTGGTGCCCGAGTTGTCCAGCGTCAAGTAGGCCGCCACTGGTTTTTGATCGGATACTTGCACTTTTGCATCGACCAAACCGGGTTTGTCGCTGGGCTCCAGCCGTACACGAACAATTTTTGCCGGGTTGTCATTGATCAATCGCAGGTTTTTATCCATGTCCACGGTGTTGATCAAAGCACCAGGTTGCAACACCACCAGGCTTTGTTGAATGGATTCCGCCGTGAAAAAGTCGTTACCGGCCACGGTAATTACATCCAGCCGCGCATCGACAATTTGCAACTTGAGCCTTTCCCCAGGCTTTATTTCCTGCTCAGGTATCAGCACACGTACCACTTCGTAGCCAGCCTCGGCGTGCAGTTGTTCCACTGCCCCAGTGGCAGCGCGCAAGTCAGAAAAGGTAATTTCACGCCCGGAAAAACCACTTAGCACAGCCATGACCTGGGCCCGGGGCACCAATTCAGGCCCCTGAACTTCAAAACTGGGTTCCTTGTATTCGTCGGCGTTTGGCTGGGTGTTTGTATTTGGTATGCCTTCCGGCAAGGCTTGCGCTCGCGCAATTTGCATGGTCGAAGTAGCCAACAGCACCACTGCACAGGCGACTGCGGATAGTTTGAATGTCATAGAGTTGTGGTCTAACCGTTAAATGTTAAAAGTCATTCCGGCCGACAGAACGCGCAGCGGCTGGCTTCCCGGATACTGCTGTAGCTCTTTTTGAATCTTGTCGTGCTCTCTGGGTTTTAGATGACTAATCCAGATTTCACATGCTGCGTTTAACTTTTTTAGCTCTCCAAACAACAAATTTGGACACAAATGTTTGGCCAAATCTGCAAGCCATTGTTCCTTGTCAGGAAACGCGGCCTCAATAAAGAAATAATCCACCTTTTTTGCCTGATTGATAAGGGTGAATAACCGGTCTGTTTTGTGGGTATCCCCAGAAAAGCACCAACCTCCGGTTGGGGTTTCCAGGAAAACACCCACAGCAGGCACGGTGTGGTCTACCGCCACCGTGGTAATTCTGCGCTCACCGAACACCAATTCCTCTTCAGGCAGTATTTCAACATACTCCAGAATAGGGTTTTCTGCCGTAGGTATTTTTGCAAAATCTGGCCATATTTCCTCATTAAAAATATGCTGACGTAAGGCCCTGATTGTGGGGAGGGTCGCATACACGCGCAAAGGGCGCTTGCGACCAACGCCCACCGTATCGATCAGGAAGGGCAGGCCACAAATGTGATCCAGGTGGGAATGGGTAATAAAAACATGCTCGATCTGCGCAAGGCGCGCGAAATCAAGTTCGCACAACCCTGTGCCTGCGTCGATCAGAATATCGCTGTCGATCAGGAAGCTTGTTGTTCCTTGTCCAGGAATACCAATACTGCCGCTGCAACCCAACACCTCTACCGTTGAGTGTTTTTGCATCAAAGCCTCATAAGAATGACAACTGCGTTGTTATGTAGTTCTGTGAAGCAACGCCAGTATATCTGGAATTGCCTTACACCCAGCCTCGTAACCCAAGGCAACAATCTCTTCTCTACGTTCAAACTCCATCAACCCTATTTTCTCGATGGCAGGCTGAACATACAGATCGCTAATCACTTTTGCTTGCCTGGATTTCTCGATTCCGCCCAATTCAATTACCCGCATCAGCGACTTCATCATGGTGGGCATTTGTATGTTGCTTTCATCGACCATGTGTGCGGTGATGTCCTCTTCAAGGCCAACATCAACTGTGAGAATTTTCCGGGCACCTCTGGCGCGCATACAATCGACGGGCACATTGTTGACCAGCGCACCATCCACCATCACTTGCCTGCCTGCCATGAACGGTTCAAAAAATACCGGGATGGAGGTACTGGCTCGTACAGCCTTCCACAAAGGACCTTGCTCAAACAAAAACTGGTTGCCCGTTGTCAAATTACAACTAATAGCAAAAAACGGAATGGGTTGATCTTCAATCAACAAGTCACCAAAAGCATTTTGGTATACCTCGTCGACTGCCTTGCTTTTCACGAATCCGTGTTTCGGTATCCAGTAGTCCTTTAATTTGAACGGCAAACCCCTCTTGAAACTTGTGGACAGTGCCTTATTCACTTCAGCAGCCGAACGGCCAGATGAAATAAGCGCACCGACCAAAGCCCCCATAGAGGTACCCCCTACAGAGTCGACTACCACGCCAGCCTCCTCCAGAGCTTGAAAAAAGCCGGCATGTGCGAATCCGCGAGCGCCTCCGCCGCCCAACACCAAACCGAGGGTAAGCCCCAGAATGTGCCTTGCCACGCGCGCATTGTCGGAATAGTGGCCGCGCCGCACATGCAAAAGCTTGAAGCCGCTGCCAAAATTGCTGCGTATGCGCTCTACCACCGATTGCTCAACCCAGGCAGCTTCGTGAACCAGTACAAACCACACTGGCAAATCATCTTCAGCGCACTTAAGCTGTGCCCTCAGCAATTCACAACTGCGTGAATCATTCAGGGTACTGGCACAGAGCATTACTACCAGGCAATCGAGTTCTTCAATCAGCCGATCATCCAGCGCTTCTATCGGTTCGGTCTCGATCATTTCCACCACCCAGTCTTTGTTACTGACTGAGCTGTGCGGTGTCACGTCACTCAGCTGTTTCCAGCGTCGCAACTCGCAATGCCGCGACATGGCCGATTGAAAATCTTCAATGGCCTGTGCACTAAAACCCTCGGGACGAACAAAAGACTGAAACAAAATGAACTGGTGTTGTTTCGATGGGCCGCTGTATCCAAGCTCACGCTTGAATCGGGACACAAGCATCCGGATGAGGTGGTGATACACCGAGCGACTGAACTCACCAAACTGCTTCAGTGCAGTGTGATCAATTTCAAGCAACACACAATCCCTGCGGGCTGAAATGGTGAGCGTTCTCGGTGCATGGTCAAAAAAACCAAGTTCACCAATCATTTCACCGGGGAAAAAGGACAAGGAAAGATCTTGAAAGCCATCGGGGCGAACACGCTGCCCTTTTAACTGGCCTTGTAACAACAAATAAAAATGCTCGCTGGCCTGGCCTTGCTCAAACAAAGTGTCGCCACGTGACAAATGCAGCAGTTTTGCCAGTCGAATTAAATGCTCAGCATCAGCGGGCTGAATTTCAAGCTTTTTGGACAACAGCTCAATGGCATAACTTAGCTCAATGACCGGCAAATTTGCGGGTTCGGACACAAGGGCACCGTTTTAGTTGTAATTGCGTTTGATGTTAACAAACTATTTGCCCGCAAAAAACCTACCCCCATGGGGCGGGGTCTGATGCCGCTTGTTATTGAAATCACCGATTTAAAAAGCCTTTGAGCGCGTCCCTTACTTTGTCCTCAGCCTTGCCTTTCAATTCCTGTTTTTTCTCGTCAATTTTGGGTTGCAGTTTGGCCTTGGCGGCCTCCTTGGCCAGATCTTTGAACTGCAGCTCCCACTGCACGGCACTGAAAGGACCATACAAGCGAACAGGCACAGTCACCCCGTTCAAACCGGAATCAAGAGTTTTTCCACCCTGGCCGGTGCTGGTGGCCACCACAGAGGCTCTGGCCAGGTAATCCAGTGAATTACTCACTAAATTAACCTGCCCTGCACCACCAATTCGAAACAATGGTGCCATCACATTCAAATCGCTTGAATTGGCGACACCTTTGGCAATGTCGAAACTAACGGAAAGGGAACTGAAATCGGTTTTTTGCGCAGTATCGGTTTTTTGGGTGGAATTGCTGCCACTACTCAACAGTGATTTTGCATTTCTGAGTTTCTCGGCCAAATTGATGCCCTTGATGGCACCATCTTGAAGGCTTACCGAGACCTTTCCGTTCAAAGCCGCTTTCATCTGGTTCACAGTGTTGCCCGTTGTTCGAATATTAATCCCCACATTGCCTTTGCCCTCAACCATGTCTTTGTCGAGCAAAGCCTTGATCACCGGCTGAATTTGCACGCCGGTCATATTCTGGTTCACGGTCACGGTTTGGGTGTTCGCATCGGCAGTAATCACACCAGCGGTTGAACCACCGTACAACCTTGCATCAAGCGGGGAAATGGTCAGCTTGCCGCCTCGCGCAACAGCCTGCGTTCTCAGTTGCTGTACCTGAATATTTGACACCTTCAACTCGCCAATTTTTGCAGTGACATCAAGGTTCAGGTTACGCAACGGGCTTAAATTCACAGGCGTGTCTTTGGCGGTTTCAGCAGGTTTTTCAGCACTGCCAGCACCGTCCGTTTTCTTGAGCGGCAACAGTGCATCAATATCCAGCTTGTCAGCATTCAGCACTGCAGTAATTGCTGGTTTGCTGAAATTTTTCACAGCCGCCTTCAAATCAAAACTGGTGGCCTCGAATTTTGAATTCAAATCCAGTTCAGCAGTTTTTTCAGTGTTGTTCACTGCCAGGCGGCCCGCAAGGGGCATGCTTGCTTCCTTTTTGGGCAAAGCTGGGTCTTTCACATTCAGTTGGCCAGACAATGCCGCCAACTCAATAAACTGGCTTTTCGTGCTAAAGCTCGTTGGGCTGGCCAGCTTTAAATTCAAAGTGCGCTCACCCTCCACCAAATTCACGGTGGTGTTCAGGGCTGCAGTCACGGCCTCTTTCAAATTACCTTGCAAACCATTTAAATCGAGTGTGGCATTGATACTGCGCGTGGGCTGCTTCAGAGCGGCCTTTAAATTAATTGCTTCGCCACGCGCCACTGTGTCACTAAGCTCAAGCGAGGGTGAAGCCAGGCTGACATCGAAAGCACCCACATTAGGAAGCTGGCCTTTGGCCTTGGCATCCAGCGACTGCACCTTCACTTCCAGGGTATTGGGGTTCACATTCAAGGTGCTGGCCTGCACATTCACATCGGCTTGCTGCTTGTCAAGCTGTCCCAGCACGGCAAACTTCAGGTTCTCAAAATTTGCATACAGGTTTTCACCCAAGCCAAACTCAAGTCGAGTGTTCAGGTCGATATTCAAATCAGCTTGCGGCTTGTTGGCTTTCACATTGCCTTTCAAGGCAATGTCGGTGGGTGTACCTGGTTCAATTCGACCACTTTGTATGGCAAAGCCGTTCAGCGAGGCCTGCAGGCCTGTTTGTTTGTCTGCATACGTGACATTGAGGTTTTCGAGCGCAATGGAATCTACTGAAAAATTCAATGCCTGCTCACTGGCTTGCGGCTCAGGCTCGGTTTGGGCTTGCTCTTTATTTTGTGGCTTACTCAAGTCGTCGAAATTAAACTTGCCATTGGCATTTTTAACCACATTCACCGAGACACCGCTGGCTTGTACAGCATCCACAACCACTTCAGAACGCAGCAAAGGCAAAAAGGCCAGGGAAATACTCACTTTGTCTGCCTTCAAAAACTGATCGGTGCTTTGAAATTCAGACAGGGTAATGCCGTTTAAATCGGCACCAATTGAAGGAAACCACTTTAACTGCACGGGGCCAGTGAATGCCAAATCACGCTGCTGCTTTTCCTTAACCACCGCGCTGGCTTTGTTCAACAAAGCCTGTTGGTCAATGGTGTTCACCAAAATTGCTGCGGTGGCTGCCAATACAACAGGCACCCCAACCACAACACCTGCACCCCATGCAATTGCCTTTTTCATGGCAAACCTCCTTAAACGGCGGGTTCTTCGGTCGCTTGGCTAATTTTGCTCCACACGCTTGGCCCTTTGGCTGCCTTTTCTATATCGGCCAAATAAGCAAGGTGCAGTGCCAACTCTTCTTCGGTGGGCTCGGGCTCGGGTAAATTCAGCGCACTCAGTTTGATTCGCTCTACGCCATCGTCGTCATGCTGCGCGTTCAGATCGATCACCAGGCTGTCCTGCCCGCGGGTCATCGCCAAATATACTTCAGCCAGAATTTGCGAATCCAGCAGCGCGCCGTGTAACTGGCGATGCGCATTGTTCACACCCAAGCGGTCGCATAACGCGTCCAGGTTATTGCGCTTGCCTGGAAACATTTCACGCGCCATGCCCAAGGAATCAATCACGCCGTCCACGTAATCGCCCATCTTGCCCAAACCCAGGCGCTCCAGTTCTCCATCCAGAAATCCGATATCGAATGATGCGTTGTGAATAATCAGCGTGCTGCCTTGCACAAAATCGAGGAAATCTTTTGCGATTTGCTTGAATTTGGGTTTATCAGCAAGCATTTCATCGGAAATACCGTGCACCTGGAAAGCACCCTCGTCCACTTCGCGCTCGGGATTAATATATTGGTGGAAGTGGCGGTCGGTCACTTGCCGTCCGTTTACTTCTATACAACCAATTTCAATAATGCGGTGGCCCTGACGAACTTCCAGGCCGGTTGTTTCCGTATCCAGTACCACGTATCTCATTGTTTCATCGCCTTTTCTACACCAAGATTTGCCAACGCGTCGGCCTTCTCGTTGCCGGGGTTGCCTGAATGGCCTTTAACCCAATGCCAGCGCACCAAGTGACGCACGCTGGCTTCGTCCAGGATTTGCCACAAATCTGCATTTTTAACCGGTTTTTTGTCAGAGGTTTTCCAGCCATTCATTTTCCACTTTGGCATCCACTCCAATACTCCTTTACGCACATACTGCGAATCGGTGTACACGTCGATGCTGCAACGTTTCTTCAAGGCATTCAAACCTTCAATCACAGCGGTCAGTTCCATGCGATTATTGGTGGTATTCAGTTCACCGCCGCACAGTTCTTTGGCATGTTCGCCAGATTGCAAGTACACCCCCCAACCACCCGGCCCAGGGTTGCCTTTACACGCCCCGTCTGCATACATCACGACGTTGGCTATTCTCTGTTCTGTCACTTTTTAATCCTGTTGACCTTATCCACGGTCGCCTATTGTAGGTGTTTTATTCAGCGCCTTATTGGCGACAGGTTTTAGTTGGCGTGCAGATACTTTTTTGTCTTTAAAGGCCGGGCCGATCAACCTCATGCCACGCACCCTTTTGACCGCACATACAAAATAAACTGCCCCACACACTGGCCACCAGCGGTCTCCAGCATGTTCCATAAAACCCATTCGGCTTAAGCCACTCTCGGTAAACGCTGGAAAACGATAACAGCCAAACCGGCCAAACTCGGGTTCGCAAGAAAGCAGCTTCAGCCAGTCTTTCAAGCGGCTTAAATGGATAGGCTCGCACCCTTCGGGCCATACAGGTGCCCAACGTTTCAAGGCCGCGTGCCGCAAGCCCCACAGCGACATCGGGTTAAAACCAGTAATAACTACCCTGCCCTCGGGCATCAACACGCGCTCAACCTCCCGCAGCAGCTGGTGTGGATCCTTAGAGAATTCAAGCACATGGGGCAGCACAATCATGTCCAACGACTGGCTTTCGAAAGGCAATTCTTCAAACTCGGCAAAACAATCGGGCGTGATCACTTCAACCCCATCGGGTTTACTGGCCACCAAGCCTTGCTGAACATATGCCTTGTGGGGTATGCGGCTTTCTTTAAGGCCATCTACCAGCCGTGTACCCAACTGCACGGCCCTGAAACCAAACAGGTCGGGCACCACTGAATCAATCCAGGCCTGCTCACGGCTTGTAAAGTAACGGCCGGCTGGCGTATTCAACCAGGCATCGAGTGCTAACATTTGAGCCTGTTGTGCACTCAAGTCGTTCAGGGGTTCAGATGGAATCATTCAAGTCTTCTCAAGTTTCGAATTGGTCGGTCTACGGCATCCCGGCCTTTCAGGACAATTACCTTTGGGCGATTGTTCATGAACCAAGCAAGGCCTGCATGGTGGTAGACCCGGGATGTAGCAAATCAGTTCAAGGTTTCCTGGATTCCAATGGTTACCATCTTAGCGGTATTTTGATCACCCATCACCACATGGACCACGTAGGTGGAATAGATGCCCTTTTAAGCAAGGCAGCAAAAGGCATTTCAGTTTACGGACCGGCCACCGGAAGGGTTGCGCAGGTGAACCGCCCTGTACGTGAGGGTGACACCGTGGATGTGCATTGCCTGGTAGCACAGGTTATTGAGGTTCCCGGCCACACGAGTGATCACTTAGCGTATGTGATTGAGTTGAAAGACACCATGAAAAGTGACGAGGTGTGGATGTTTCCTGGCGACACACTGTTTTCAGGTGGCTGTGGACGCCTGTTTGAAGGCACCCCTCAACAAATGTTCGAATCCCTTCAAAAACTCAATCAATTTCCGGCAAATACGCGTATTTTTTGCGCACACGAGTACACCGAATCCAATCTGCGATTCGCCAGAGCCTATTCACCCGACTCCAAAACCATTCAGGAAAGGGAAACTGAAGTGCGCAGAATTCGTGAACTAGGGGAAAGCACGATTCCGACAACTTTGAGGGAAGAAAGGCTCAGCAATTTATTTATTAACGCCAAAAATCCTCTTGAATTTAAACAGATTAGAGAAGCAAAAGACAATTTCTGAATGTGATGATTAGTTGACACGTTTGTTACAAACACATTTATTTGAATTAATTCAAGAGGTATCACTCAGGTTGGGCATGGGTCAACTCTAAATTGACCCAAACAGAGCTTCCAAATAGGATGCATGTTCTTTTTGCGATAGCCCTAACCGGCACCCAAGCTGTTTGAAACCCGACTCATTCAAAAATAGAATTACTCGATCCGCCAAGGTGGCCGTTACTGGTCCCATAACGGCAATCCTCAGCATTGTCGCAGGTTTAATTGCTGCCCCTGAATTGGTGTGGGCCACTACACTGAAAACCGAGACTGCATTAAACACTGACAACCAAGAAGTACAGCTGTTTGGGTTGGTTGATCCCAATCCGGGCCTTGAATTAAAAATGACAGGTCCGTTTGAATTGATTACCCTGGACTTTGCCGGAGAGCCAGACGATGTTTGGGCAAACATACGCAAGGGCTTTTCCATGCCCGACCTGGACACCCAAGCAGTTAGGGTACGTGAGCGCGCCCTGCTAAAAAACAAGCGCTTGGTAAGAAACATGCTGCAGCGTTCCGAGCCCTTTATTTACTTTATCGCCCAAGAATGCGCAAAACGAGGCATGCCCTCCGAACTCGCGCTACTGCCTTTCATCGAAAGCCAGTTCAACCCGCATGCACGCTCCCCCTCCGCAGCTGAAGGTTTGTGGCAATTCATTCCCAGCACGGGTCGCCAATTTGATTTGAAACAAAACAAATGGGTGGATGAACGCAGGGACTTAGTGGCTTCAACCCGTGCAGCGCTCGATTACCTGACCTACCTTTACGACATGCATGGCGACTGGCACCTGGCTTTGCTCTCATACAATTGGGGGGAAGGCTCTGTACTCAAGGCAGTAAAAAAGGCACAGGATGCAGGCTTGCAACCCACGCTGGGTAATCTTGAGCTGCCACAAGAAACCAGGCATTACATTCCGAAACTTCAGGCACTTAAAAACCTGATTCAAAGCCCGGAACGCTTTGACATGACACTGCCCGAAGTCCCCAACAAACCGTATTTCGCAGAAATCAAGCGAAACGGTGACATCGATCTTCGGGAAATAGCGCGGCTGGCAGGCGTTGAACTTGAAATAATTCGCAAACTGAATCCGGGTTTAAACCAGCCAGTTTTATACGCAGCTCACAGTAACACGCTGCTGGTACCCATTGAGCACAGTGCAAAAATTCGGGCAAGCCTGAAAGAATACAAAACCCAAAAGGCACAACGCAGCTACACCGTGAAAAAGGGCGACACCTTGGGAGAAATAGCGCAACGCTTTGATGTCAGTGTGAAGGCCTTGCAGCGTTTAAACGGTCTTGGCAGCAAAAAGCTGATTAAACCCGGCATGAAATTAAGTATTCCCAACAATCTGGCGCCGGGTAGCCGGGAATCTTGACCCTCAAAATTACAGCACCGGCGCTGCATCGATAAGCTGACGGGTGTAGGCATGCTGCGGGTTGGCAAACAACTGTTCAGCCGAGCCGCGCTCAACTACTTCGCCATGCCTTAATACCACCACTTCATCGGCCAAGTATTGCACCACCGCCAGGTTGTGGGTAATGAACAGCATGGCCACACCTGTTTCATTCTGAAGGCGTTTCAGCAAATTCAATATTTGGGCTTGCACCGATACATCCAGGGCTGAAGTGGGTTCATCGCAAATCAAAATTTTGGGTTCAGACACCAAGGCACGTGCAATCGCAATGCGCTGGCGTTGCCCGCCGGAAAATTCGTGCGGGAAACGGGCCAAGGCCTCCTCGGGCATGCTGACCTGATCAATTACTTTCAACACACGAGCTTTTCGAGCGTCGGCATCAAGATCGGGGCGCAAGCTGAGCAACGGTTCTTCAAGAATTTCAGCAATTCGGTGGCGCGGGTTCAGCGAAGCAAAGGGGTCTTGAAAAACAAACTGAATTTTTGAACGCCAGCCATGCGGGCCGCGTTCTGCCCATTGTCGCAACGGCCTGCTGTCCATCAACACATCGCCGCCTACCTTTGCATTGCTGCCCAACAAGCCCAACAGGGCGCGAGCCGCAGTTGTTTTCCCAGAGCCCGATTCGCCCACCAAAGCCACCGTGCGGCCTTGTAGCAAAGTGATGTCGAGCTTGTTCAGCACAGGCTTGAATTGCTTGCGCAGCAAACCACCTTTCTCAGGATAAGCCACCGACAAAGACACTGTTTGCAGCACTACCTTGGGTGTCGTTCCTGAGCAATTGATGCTTGCAAAGTTGGGGGTATCAGTGCCGGGCTTTGTGAACGACAAATCGCCATGGTAAAAACAACGCACGCTGTGGGTTTGCGTGGCGTCGAGCAGCTCAGGTGTGCTTTGGCTACAATTTTCCTGCGCGTGAAGGCAACGCGCAGCGAAACGACAACCAGGTTTTGGATTCACCAATGAAGGCACTCGGCCTTCAAGCGCATACAATGCCTGCCCGCGCTGAGCCTGGCTGGGAAGCGATTTCACCAGCGCATGTGCATAAGGGTGTTTTGGTGCTGCAAAAAACTCGGCCGTGCTGGCTTTTTCAACCAACTGGCCTGCATACATCAACCCCACGGTATCGGCCATTTGCTTCACGATTGCAAGGTCGTGCGTAATCAGCAGCATCGCCATGCCTTGCTCGCGCTGCAGGGTTTTTAGCAAATCAAGCACTTGCGCCTGAATGGAAACATCCAGTGCAGTGGTAGGCTCATCGGCAATCAGCAAATCGGGGTTTACGCTCAAGGCCATGGCAATCATGACCCGCTGTTTTTGCCCGCCCGACATTTCGAATGGGTACTGTTGCAATCGCTTGGCTGGCTCGGGAATACCCACGCGGCCCAACCATTCCTCAGCCTCTTTCAAAGCCTGTGCCTTGGTGGCACCTGTGTGCAAACAAATAATTTCAGTGAGCTGGTCACCCACTGTCATCACTGGGTTCAGGCTAGTACCGGGTTCCTGAAAAATCATGGCGATGCGCTTGCCGCGCAAAGTGCGCATGACAGTTTCGCTAATGCGCAATACATCCGTGCTTTCCGTAGTGTTGCCCGCACGTTTACCTGAATGAGGTTCACTCAAGCTCACCCGCCCTGCCACAATGGCGCCGCTGTCGGGCAACAGGCGGGCAATGCTGAGCGCGGTCATCGATTTTCCACAACCTGATTCGCCCACCAAGGCAAAAGTTTGGCTTTTTTCAATGGCCAATGAAATGTCATCAAGCGCATGCACCCAACCAGCCTCACTGGCCAGCCGCGTACTTAGTCCCTGGATGTTGAGCAAACTCATACGCTTACACCCTTACCAAAGATTGTTTCAACTGGCGCGCACGTGGGTCAAACGCATCGCGCACGGCATCGGCAAACAAATTGGCCGACAACACCAACAACAACATGAACACGAAAGCTGCCGCCAGGCTCCACCACACCACGGGTTCGCGGCTTAATTCAAGGCGTGCGGCATTGATCATGGTGCCGTAACTGAAGGTGCTAGGGTCTACGCCAACGCCAACATAACTGAGCACCGCCTCTGCGAGCACCAGGCCTGAAAAATCCATCACCATGGCAATCAAAATAAGGTGCATCAAATTCGGCAACAAATGCGAGAACAGAATTTTTGCGCTGGACACTCCGCTGGCCCGCGCAGCCAGAATGTAATCTTGCTCTCGCATTTTTAGTACTTCACCGCGAATCAAGCGGGCCAAACCGGTCCAGCTGGTGAGGCCTAAAATTGCACAAAGGAAAAACAGGCGAAGGTCTGCTTTTTCAACGGAGGATGCAAAGGCCTCAGGATTGGCATCAAGCGCCACCTGCAACATCAACACAGTGGCTGCAATCAGCAACACAGACGGAATTGAATTCAAAGTGGTATAAATGTACTGAATGACATCATCTACCCAGCCACGGAAATAACCCGCTGCCAAACCCATGGCAATGCCCACAGGCAAAGTAAGCAGCGTGGTAAGCAATCCAATCAACATGGCTGTGCGCAAGCCTTTCAAGGCAATGTACAGCACATCGACACCCACTTTGTCAGTGCCCAGCACATGGTAGGCTTCAGCCCACTTCCACACCACACCACCCGCAATACACAACACAAACAGGGTCCACACCACTGCGTGGTAGGCGCCACTGCCGGTAAACACGGTAATGCTGTTTTGCTGCGCGGCATCGGCAATGGCCCTGCGAATAACCCACAAAGCGGCTAACAAAAACGCCCACAGCACTGAACCACCCAAAGCACCTTGGTAAGCGCGTTTGATCAGGTCTTGCCCCTTTAAGCTTTCATCGCTCAAATGCGCACCGCCAAACTTCAAGCGGGCATAATCGCGCACAGGTTTACCATTCACTTCCATGGTTTCCTTGCTCAAGGAACGGGTGGCCAAGGGCGCGGAATACGACTTTTCACGCTCGTAGGCCAGCGGGCCCAAAGCCACGTCGAGCACAGAAATAATCGGACTGGCATAGCGGCTTTGTTGCTCGGTGTTCAGGCGAAGGTGAATGCTGTCAAGCAAGGTGATGACCACCGCCAACAACAACACCACCAAACTGGCGCTGGCAATTTTCGATTGAAATACCAAGCTCCAAGAGGCGCGTGAAAGCGGGCTTTTGATCACGCTGCGAGCATAGGCAAGCACGCCGAATACAAGTAACCAGATCAACACATCAGTCAGCAGCAAAGTGGGCATCATGAACCTATGCTCCCTTTACGCCAAACGAACCCGAGGGTCCGCGATGGTGTAAGCAATGTCAGTCAAAATCAAACCCACCAAATAAAGCACTGAACCAATGAACACCATGGCACGCACAATTGCAAAGTCTTGCGACTGAATGGCCTCAATGGTGTAACTGCCCAGGCCCGGGATGCCAAAGAATGATTCGGAAATAAGCGAGCCCATGAATAGCAGCGGGATGACCGTGACCGAACCAGTCAGAATCGGAATAAGACCGTTGCGCAACACATGGCGACCCAACACCTGAACTTCAGACAAACCCTTGGAGCGGGCGGTACGCACATAATCTTTGTTGATTTCCTCGAGGAAAATGGTGCGATACCAGCGGGTTCCGCCACCCAAACCACTGACCACACCAATGATGACCGGCAGTATCAAAAACCGCCACGCTTCAGCGCTGGCATCGAATCCCGAAATAGGCACCAGCGCCAATGTGGTTGAAAACAGGTACTGCCCGCCGATGATATAAAACAGACCCGAAATTGACATGGCCAGCACACACAGCACTACGCCCGTTAAATCAAGGTAGGTACCGCGAAAAAAGGTTAGCAACAGCGACAGTACGATATTTAAAAACAAGCCCAGAATGAACACGGGCACCGCCAGGGCCAGACTAGGGCCTGCGCGTTTCACAATTTCATTGGCAATGTTGCGACCGTCGTCAGAACTGCCAAATTCGCCCACAAACATGGGCACCGATTTTTGAAAGAAAATGGTTTCAGTCAACTGACCCGAACCTTCGGTCTGGGTGTTGTACAGCAAGGGCAAATCGTAACCGCGCTCGCGCTTCCATTGATCAACCGATTCCTGCGCAACCCGTTTGCCACCCAAGGCCATACGGGCCATGTCATCGGGGCTATTCACCTGAAAAAACAATACAAATGTGATCAGGTTAACGCCCAACAGCACCAACAAACCGTACAACACACGGCGAAGCAAATAGTTTCCCATCAGCGCTTGCCTCCGGTGCTGCTTGCCAAGGTGGCGGCCAAGTCTTCACGAATACCCATGGCTTGTTCACGGCGCTTCCATGCCGCCCACGCGGGCCAAACAAAAAACACCAAGGCAATCAGTAGCACGGGAATTGGCCACCACTCGGGCTTGTTCCATTCCTTTCTCGATTCATCTCGCTTGGCCGTGTCAATGGTTTTGTACTTGATGCTGTTGCGGGCCAGGTCGTTGGGTTTCACGTTGCCATACCACTCGTGAATCAAGCCATATTGCTGCGGCACAAAAGCAAACAACCAAGGTACATCGTCCTGAACCAGATCGGTCATCTGGGAAATAATTTGCGCGCGCTCCTCGGTATTCGGCATTGTTTTCATGCGCTCGAACATCGCATCGTACTGAGCATTCGAATAGTTTGATGCATTCTCGCCGGCGGTTTTCGCACGGCTATTGGGGCCGTACAGCAAGAACAAAAAGTTTTCGGGGTCGGGGTAATCGGCATTCCAGCCAAGGAAGAAAATTTGGGCATTGCCCTTGCGAATTTTCTCCTGAAAACGGTTCCAGTCCGTGGCGCGAATGTCCAGTTGAATATTCAGTTTGGCAAACTGCTTGCGGTACCAATCAAAACGGGCTTTGTCACCGGGCCCACCCCCCGTGGTGTCGAGCGCAAGGGTTAAAGGTTGCTTGGTTTTTGGATCCATGCCATTTTCATAACCCGCCTGCTTCAGCAAGGCCAGGGCATCTTCAACCGGCTTGCGCACTGGCTTGCCATCCACAATGTTGTACACCTGCGTGTTGTAGCCAGCTTCGCCTTCCTCAAAGCCAAACAGCCCAGGGGGCACCGGCCCATGCGCCGGTACTGCCCGGCCATTGGTGAAAATTTGCGAGAACTCTTCCCAGTCCATGGCAATTGCAATGGCTTGGCGAAGTAGCTTTGCACGGCGCGCATCTTCTGCAGAATTGCCTGGCCCTACCACTGGGTCTAGCCAATTAAAACCCAGGTAAAACATGCTGTTTCAGGGGTCAAGGCTGCATCGCCGTCGGCGCTGGCGCGAATCGCTTGATCAAAGGTGTCGGCACTTACGCCCGAGGTGTCGTAATAGCCCTGTAAAAATTTGTTCCAGTAGGGAATGCCCTCTTTCTCGCGTGTGAACACAACCCGATCAATGAACGGCATGGTTTTACCGGCATCGGCCAGCAAACCTTTTTCTTTGTCACCTGGCTCGCCTTCTGAAGGGTAAGGCTCACCCCGGTGATTGGGGTTGCGCGACAACACCATGCGGGAATTTGGATCGTTCTCGGTCAACATGTACGCACCGGTGCCCACAGGCCACCAATCCAGCACAAGGTTGTTTTCTACAAAACCTTTTTGGCTGTAAAACGCGTCTGCCTCCCAAGGAATTGGGGCAAAAAACGGCATGGCCAGCCAGTAAATAAATTGGGGATATTTGCCGTTCACGCGAATTTCAAGCGTGTAATCGTCCAACGCTTTGGCACCGGGCAAATCGAATTGACGTAAATCAAGCCAAGGCAAATCGGCTGTTGCGGGAGGAAAAGCGCTGCCTGTTTCTTTCTGAATTTTTTCCTTCAGCGCCTTGTCGTGTTCTTGTAGGGTTTTTGACAATTCACCCAAGCCTTGCACGTAATCACCCATGTGCCCCAGGATAGGCGACACAATTCGCGAACTGGCAAGCCGCTTGATTTCATAAACGTAGTCATGCGCGGTCAGTTCACGCGTGCCCTGTTGTTCAAACTGCATGGGGCTGTTGTAATTGCGGGCCTTATCGCCAAGCTGGTGGTACAAAAATTTGCCTTGAGCGTCTTTGGCAAACGCAGGGTGAGGCTGGTATTGAATACCGCGCTTGAGCTGAATGGTATACACACTGGTTTTCACCGCATTCAGCGGCGCATCATCAGGCAAAGCGTTGCCTGCACCGTCCAGATAAACCGGCGTAGGCATTGCCGCGGCTGCCAAGGGTTCAAGCTGGTAGGGCCTTTTCAAGTAATGGTACTGAAACAGCGGCTCGTAAATTTGGTAGGTAAATTCAGCTTCGTCTGATGTGTAGGACTGCGCAGGGTCCAGGTGTTTAGGGCGTGCAGTAAAAGCGGTGTAAAGGGTGTTTAGCTTTTTGTCTTCCGCCGTTTCAACATAAGGATTGTTGGGCGCTTTGCCACATGCGGCCAGTGATAGGAACAAGGCAGTTGCACAAAAAAAACTGCCTGTTCTGGTGAGCCATGTGGCTGACCTTGCGAACTGCTGGAAACCTGCCAAAAAACCACCCTCGCACTGTTGTTTTTCTAGATGGCTTTATTTAACCACGCCAAACACGCTCCGGACCAGTGTCAGCGTGAATCCAGCCACCTTTTGCGCCCACGCGGAAATAGAAGCCCACGCCACCCGCACGGAAACCCTCCACCAGCTCACCCAGCACCTTGGGATGCAGGCCGGGCAAACGGAAATCAACAGCCTGCCCTTTCAAGTGCAAAGAATTGCGCGCAGCAGGCAAGCCCGCCTCAATTAAACGGGCGTTGGTTTTGGGGCTGCGGTAGCCCGAGGTAATTTCAACAGGTGCAACAAAGCCATAACGGCGCACAAATGCCTGTGCGGCCCACAGGGTATCGATAATTTGCGTGTCCATGCGGAAAACCTGATTTGCTTGCACGTCTCGAAGCAAACCACAAATCTGTTCATAGGCGATTGGGTTAAGATGTCCGTCTTTCCAGTAAGTAATATTCAGGCGTTCGCCCGATTGTGGGCGTACCATTTCAAGGGTGCGCGGCTGCAGCCAAAAAGTGAGGTCAACCAGGCCCGGATCAAACAGATCAGGGGGTGGAACCAGATCGGACCCTGCTGCCAATACACCCCGGTTCAAGAAAGGTTCTACCGAGCCAATAACCGCCAGTGTACTTACTGCTTTAATGAATGAACGCCGGTCGAATTTATGCATTGCCATAACCAATAGCCGAAACTTAAGAATTTACTTGAACTTATAATATGAGTTCTTTGAAAAAAAGTCACTAATCCATGTCTACTGATCGCAAAATTCAAACAATTCGAACCCGCTTTGCACCCAGCCCAACTGGCTATTTGCATTTGGGTGGTGCCCGAACCGCATTGTACAGCTGGGCATTCGCCCGCCACCACAAGGGGCAGTTCATTCTTCGTGTAGAAGACACCGATGTTGAGCGATCCACCCCCGAAGCCGTGCAAGCCATTATGGATGGCATGGCTTGGTTGAACCTGGATTACGACGAAGGCCCGTTTTTTCAAATGCAGCGCATGGATCGCTACAAAGCGATGATCGACAAACTGCTTGAAAAAGGCGATGCCTACCTTTGCTACTGTACGCAAGAAGAATTGAATCAAATGCGTGAAAAGCAGCGGGAAAATGGCCAACGTATTCGTTATGACGGCACTTGGCGCCCCGAGGCGGGCAAGGTACTGCCTGCGCCACCCACTGGCGTGAAGCCCGTGGTGCGCTTCAAGAACCCGCTGAGCGGCGCTGTAAGCTGGGACGATTTGGTGAAAGGCCCCATTTCAATCAACAACGAAGAAATGGACGACCTGATTATTGCCCGCCAAGATGGCACACCCACTTACAATTTTTGCGTAGTAGTTGACGACTGGGAAATGGAAATAACCCACGTTATTCGGGGCGATGACCACATTAACAACACACCGCGCCAAATCAATATTTTGAAGGCACTTGGCGGTGAACAGCCGGTGTACGGACACCTGCCCATGATTCTGGGGCACGACGGTGAGAAGCTGTCCAAACGCCACGGTGCTGTAAGTGTGGTGCAGTACCACGAAGAAGGCTTTTTGCCCGACGCCATGATCAACTACCTGGCCCGTTTGGGCTGGAGCCACGGCGACGATGAACTTTTCAGCCGCGAACAACTGGTTGAATGGTTTGATTCAACCAACCTGTCGAAATCGGCTGCGCAATTTGACCCGGAAAAACTGAAGTGGGTGAATGCCCACTACATGAAACAGGCACCGAAACAATTGCTGTTGTCTGACTTGCAAACCCGCTTGGAGCAAAGCGGCGTGAATGCATTTGAAGGCCCTAAACTAAATGATGTTCTTGACGTGGTGCTAGAGCGCGCCTCAACACTGGTTCAACTGCGCGACGAGGCCGCCTTGTTTTACAAGGTGCCACATGTGAATGCCGAAGAATTAAAACCCATGCTGGATGAAGCGGGTGTTCGTGCTGCCTTGGCCGAATTCAATGAGGGCTTGAACGGCGTGGAATGGAATGTTGAAGCGCTGAATGGTTTGGTGAAAACCACCATTAAAAACCACGGCTTGAAAATGCCCAAGCTAGCCATGCCACTGCGATTGATGCTCACAGGCATTACGCAAACCCCTTCAATTGACAAAGTAATGAACCTGCTGGGCAAACACACTGTACAAACTCGAATTGCGCAAGGACTGCAATCATGAGCAATAACAAACCGAAGGCCAACCCTGCTGAATGGGCAACCGCCACCAAAGCAATTCGCGCCGGCAGTCACCGCACTGAATTTGGTGAACATTCCGAAGCCATGTTTTTAACTTCCAGCTTCGTGTTCGACAATGCTGCACAGGCCGCTGCTCGCTTTGCCGGTACCGAGGAAGGCAATGTATACGCCCGCTTCACCAACCCCAGCGTGCAAATGTTTGAACAGCGCCTGGCTGTGCTTGAAGACATGGAATATTGCCTGGCCACCTCAAGTGGTATGGCTGCCATTACCACAGCCTGCATGGGTTTACTCAATGCCGGTGATCACATTATTGCCTCGAAAGCCTTGTTCGGCGCCACGGTACAATTGTTTGTGAATATTCTTTCCCGCTTCGGGATTGAAACCACATTCGTGGACGGCACCAGCATGGAAGCCTGGGAAAAAGCAATCAAACCGAATACCAAGTTGTTCTACAGCGAAACACCGTCGAACCCGCTGACTGAAATTCTGGACATGAGGGCGCTGAGCGACCTGGCCAAAAAACACGGCATTTACAACGTTGTGGACAACTGCTTCTGCACACCTGCTTTGCAAAAGCCTGTCGACTTTGGTACGGAAATTATTATTCATTCCGCCACCAAATACCTGGATGGCCAAGGCCGTGTGTTGGGCGGGGCAATTTGCGGCCCCAAAGATTTGCTGAAAGACAAAATTCTGCCGGTGCTTCGCACAGCTGGCCCCACCCTGTCAGCATTCAATGCATGGGTGTTGTTCAAAGGCCTTGAAACTTTGAACATTCGCATGCTGGCGCAATCGGCTGCGGCACTTGAAATTGCCGCCTGGCTTGAAGCACACCCTGCTGTGAGCAAGGTGTATTACCCCGGCCTGGCGAGCCACCCGCAACACGCGCTGGCCATGAAGCAACAAAAAACCGGCGGTGCAATTGTGTCATTTGAAGTGAAGGCAACCAACGAAGACGATGCACGCGCGAAAGCTTGGCATGTGATTGACAGCAGCCAGCTGATGTCGATTACTGCGAATTTGGGCGACACACGCACCACCATTACGCACCCGGGAACCACCACGCACGGAAGGCTTAGCCCTGAAGCGCGTGAAGCCGCCGGCATTAGACAGGGTTTGATACGTTTGGCAATTGGCCTGGAAGATGTGGCAGATTTGAAAAAAGACCTGGCCCGAGGTTTGGGTTAAATTTCAGGCTTGGTGAAAACCAGATTCACCGGCCTGATGAAAAACCATCAACTGTCATAATCAAGTGAGGTCTCACGCACAATTACGTTCGTAACAAATAATGACGTATACTTTTTAAAAACTAAAACATCGCATGATTCAGGGCATTTCATCATCTTTACAGAATGAAGAGGAATGCAACAATGCTGTTCAAGAAAAAAGTGTTGTCATTGGTATTGGGTGCCTGCATTGCAAGCTCTGCTGCATTAACACCTGAGGCGCAAGCCTGTACCCGACTCGTTTACATCGGCCCCGAAAACACGGTTTTGACTGGTCGCAGTATGGATTTCTCCATCGACATTCCAGCCAACCTGTGGATATTCCCCAAGGGCATGGAACGCAGTGGCGAAGTGGGCCCCAACTCAATTACCTGGCGCTCCAAGTACGGCAGTATTGCGGCCAGCTCGTGGGATATTTCCACGCCCGACGGCATGAATGAAAAAGGCCTGGTCGCCAACATGTTGTGGCTGGTGGCCTCCGAATATCCGAAATTTGACGTTAAAGGCAAAACCAAAGGGCTGACGATTTCCGCCTGGGGGCAATATGCCTTGGACAATTTTGCAACGGTGCAAGAAGCAGTCAGCTTTTTCAAACAGGAAAAGTTTGCGATTGTTTCGGATTTCATTCCCGGCACTGACAAGTTCACCACCGTGCACCTTTCTTTGTCTGATGCCACAGGCGACAGCGCAATTTTTGAGTACATTGGCGGCAAACTCACCATTCACCACGACAAAACCCATCGGGTCATGACCAATGACCCGCCCTATGATCAGCAAATTGCGATCAAGGGCTACTGGGAAAGTATTCCAGGGCAAGTGTTCTTGCCTGGTACATCCAAAGCATCCGATCGCTTCGTTCGCGCGTCTTACTACCTGAACATGATTCCGCAAACCAGCGATCCAAAAATTGCTGCTGCAAGCGTATTCAGTATTGTGCGCAATGTTTCGGTACCTTACGGCATTGGTACTGCAGATCAACCACACCTTTCCAACACACGTTGGCGGGTTGTTGCTGACCAGAAAAACCTGATTTATTACTTTGAAAACGTGCTGAACCCCAACGTGGTATGGGTTGATCTGAAGAAGGTGAATTTTGAAACCAAGGCGGGCGTTCGGAAATTGACGCTGGACACAGGCAAAACCTATGCTGGCGAAAGCAGCGGCTACTTCGAGCCCTCGGCACCACTGAAATTCAAAGGGCTCGATTAAGCGAGGTTGTATGCCTGCATGTTTTAAAAAGCTGACCTTGCTGGTGGCGGCTGCCCTGTGCACGCAGGTGCATGCCGCCGAACCTGTGCCACTGGGTCCTGCCGCAATAGAGCCCGCACTCAGTTTCGTTGAAGCCGAGAAGCGGCTTAGCACAGTGCGCCAAACCCTGATTCAACAATCGGACATTCAAGCACGAGAGTTCGAGTACCAGGCCTTGAGCAACCTGAACCTGCCGCAACTCAGCCTGACCGTTGCCGGAATTGCCTATGAAAAAGAAATTTCATTCCTGATTCCGATCATCAATAGAAGAACTGAAATTGATATCGAGAGGAGCGGCATACGTTCCCAGGTGAATGTTCTGTGGCCGCTTTACACCGGCGGTAGAACCACAGCGACACGCGAAATTGCCGAATCCAGGGTATCGGAATCGCAAACCGATCTGGAAATAATCAAGCTGCAACTTCTGAAGCGACTCTCCGATCTGTACTTCTCCAATCAAATGATCAATCAGGTTGTGGTTGTGCGTGAACAGGCAGTTAAAACGATCGGCGCACTTGTCAACAAATCAGCCAGATTTCAACAAGAAGGCCTGATTACTGCACTTGATAAAATGCAGGCCGATGTTGCCCTGGCCGAGGCCAACCGGGAATTGCTGCTTGCAAAAAGGCAACAAACCGACCTGCAGGCTGCACTGAAAAGCCTGCTGGAAGTGGAACAATTGCTGTGCCTGTCCACAGATATTCCTGAACCCAAACCGCTTTCAAACACTGCCGACTGGTATGTTGATAAGGCCAGGAATGCAAACCCCGCCTACAAAAAACTGGCTGAAAAATTAACCCAAACTGACAGGTTGATTGAGATTGAAAAAGGAAAAAACCTGCCCGAGTTTTTTTTCGCAGGCACTTACGAGTTAAACCCGGATGCAACACCGCTGACTGAACCCGATTGGAGCCTGGGCCTGGGATTTCGCTACAATTTCATTACACCAGTGGGCAGGAATTCCAGCATTCAGGCGGCCATGGTCAAACGTGAGCAGGTTAGGCTGAGCAAAGAGCAAGCGGATGCCGACATCAAACTGGGCATAGAAAGCACCTACCGTGCGGTGTTGGAACACCGGGAGCAGTTTGAACTTTTGGCGCAAGACATCAAGCTGGGCAAAGAAAATGCACGCATGCAAAATCGTGCATTTGAAGAAGGGCTTGCAACTTCCCTCGATGTGACCGAGGCTGAACTGAAACTTGCAGCCATTCAGGTTAAATCGCTGAATGCTGCATTTCTATACATCAGTTCCCTGGCCCACCTCACACAGCTAAGTGGTCAACCTGAACTATTACCCGTCATTCTTCCAACGCTATTGCAACAAAACGCCTGTAGCAATTCCAGGGAACCATCATGAAAGCACGGCCTTTTATTTTTGTACTTGTTGCCATATTGCTGATTGCAGCCGTGTGGTGGTTTCTGCCCAAACAAAGCGGTGAATTAATTCACGGCGATATTGAGGTTAGGGAAATTCGGGTTGCCAGCAAAATTCCTGGCCGTGTCATCAAGCTGCCTGTTTCTGAGGGTGACATGGTTGAGGCAGGCCAACTGCTGTTTGAGCTTTCCAGCCCCGAACTGGACACCAAACTTGAACAGGCTGTGGCAGTTGAAGATGCCACACAAGCCGTGGAAGACGAGGCCAAAGCGGGCCTGCGGCGCGAACAGGTTGAAATTGCACGCCTTGAAATGCAACGCGCCACCATTGAACGCGATTTGACTGCAGCCACGTTAAAACGCATTCAAAACCTGTATGCCGATGGCCTGGTATCAAAGCAACAACTGGATGAAATTTCTGCCAAGGCAGCAGCCAGTGCAGACAAAACCAAAGCCGCGCAGGCCGCTTATCAAATGGCTGCAGCAGGTGCACGTGAAGAACAACTAAGGGCAGCCGCAGCACAAAACAGGCGTGCCAAAGCCGCTGTTTCAGAAGTGCAGGTGTTCAGAAGCGAAGCGCAATCTGTAGCGCCAATTGCCGGGCAAGTTGCGAACATTGTGATCAAAACTGGCGAACTTGCACCAGCAGGCTACCCCGTGATTACACTGATCGACCCCAACGATGTATGGGTTGTGATGAACATTCGGGAAGACAAATTAAACGCGCTCACTGTGGGCACGGAATTCACCGCCCACGTGCCTGCACTGAACAAAGACCTCACTTTCAAGGTGAGCAAGCTAAACCCCCTGCCCTCGTTCGCTAACTGGAAACAAGTGAAAGGCACACCGGGTTACGACTTGAAAACATTTCAAATCGAAGCGCGCCCCACTGAACCCAACCCGAATTTAAAGGCCGGGATGACAGTTGTGTTGTCGATGGACAAGTAATGAGTGCCTTTCAAGCAGGACTTCAGCGCGAGCTAAATCACCTTCGTCACGACAAGGGTGACTTGTTTTTAACACTGGGGATGATGCCGGTATTGTTTGCGCTGATTTGGTGGATTTTTTCTGCGGGGCAACCTACCAGCCTGCCTGTTGCAATTGTGGATGAAGACAACACCAGTGTGTCTCGACAAATCAGCCGTTTGGTTGATGCCACAGCCGGCGTTGAATTGGTGCGAGATTACACCAGCGCACAATCGGCTATCAATGCAATTCGCAGCCGCGATATTTTTGCAGTACTGGTAATACCCAAAGGGTTGGAGAAAAGTGTTCTCAGTGGCAACCCGGGGCAATTGGTGCTGCAATTGAACAGCCAATACTCTACCTACTCCTCCACGATCGAGAGAAATATTACCGGTGCTGTATTAACTGCTGGCGTAGGAATAGGCCTGGAAAGACTCAAGATGGGGGGCGCTTTTTCAGATGCTGCTATTGGCATAGCCATGCCAGTTTCAGTGAACGCCCTGCCGCTGTTCAATGAAGGCCCCGATTACGAGGTGTTTTTAGGCGCAACCCTGATAGCTGCACTTTTCCATATTCTGGCAATTATCATGGCTGTAACCGCGGTAGGTCGTGAGTTGCGGGACGGCACTGCTGGCGAGTGGCTTGCCAAAAGCAATGGCTCACTTTCTATTGCGCTGCTAACGAAAACCCTGCCCTATTTTGTTGCGCTTAACTTTTATACGTTGATATTCGTAGGCTTTTTTCAAGCACAGGCGCCCAACAGCTACACCGGTAGTCTGTTCGCAATTTGGCTTACTTTGCTTGTGATGACTGCTGCTGCCATGGCTGTTGGAATTTTAATTGTAGCCGCCACAAAAAATTTCAGAATGGGTTTAAGCGTTGGTGGCTTTTACAGTGCACCCGCCTTTGCTTATTCAGGGCAAGCGTTTCCCTTGATTGCCATGCCCGATGCTGCCCAATATTGGGCCAGCATAATTCCTCTAACCCACTGGCTTGAACTGTACAACCAAATGTGGATAGCAGGTGCACCGCTTAATGAGGCACTGCAGCCGTTTGCAATCATTCTGTTGATGTTGGTGCTTGCCTTTGCCCCCGCATACATGCTGCTTAAACAAAATGCGTTTGAGCCAGCCAACTGGGGAAGTCGATGAGTTCTGTTTTTGAATATTTCACAAGCACCTGGCGTCATATTCTTCAGGACAAAGGCGCCATGCTGCTTTTGTTCGGCGCAGGCTTGGTGTATTCGTTTTTCTATCCCTACCCATACAGCTATGAACAGGTTGAGTCAGTTCCCACCTTGGTGATTGATCAAGATGACTCCTACTCATCCCGCACATTAACCCGCTTGTTGCGTGCTGCGCCGAACCTGGATGTGATTGAAATTGACAACGACACCAACTTGATTTCGAAGCGCCTTTGGCAAGGCGATATCATGGCCATGGTGATTATTCCGAAAAACTTCAACAATGATTTATTGGCAGGCAGAGTGCCCACCGTGCAACTGGCCAGCCACGGTGGCTACTTGTTGGCGGGCAGCAAAGCATTGGCCAGTGCAACACAGGCCACACTCACCATGGGTGCAGTCATCACCCTGCAAAAAACGCAAAGCATGGGCATGCCTGAACAAGCTGCGCTCGACGGCCTTCGTCCTTTGCAACTCAATTCCAGATCACTGTTCAACACAAACGACGGTTATGGACACTCCATTGTACCGGCGGTGATGGTTGTAATTATTCAGCAAACCCTGCTGATCGGTGTCACCTTGTTGCTTGGAAAGTTGGCTGAGTTGAAGCAACAACCCACAGGTTCAAAAGCTTATTTTGGAATGCTGCTGGTTTTTTTTACGATTGCATTCATCAATACGCTTTACTTTTTTCTGGTGGCAACGCGTTTTCAAGCGTATTCGCAAATTGCCAACACAGGCACCCTGTTGGCGTTTTCAGCAGTATTTTGCATTTGCATATCAGCGTTTGCCTTGTTAATCAGCCAAGCATTCAAAACCCGCGAAAGGGGCCTGCAAATGCTGCTGATTACATCGGTACCCATGCTGTTCATGTCGGGCTACAGCTGGCCTGCAGAATCGCTGCCCGACACCTTGTATTACCTGCGTTGGTTGCTGCCCACCACCTCGGGTATTCACGGCTTTGTCAGCATCAACCAGTTGGGCGCTTCGCTTGCAGAAGTGAGCCTGGAATTTATCACGCTGTGTGTATTGGCATTGGTGTTTATCGGTGCAGGCTTAATGTTATTCAGCAGTAAAAGCAATACAACTGAACAACATGCACCCTAGCGCGCAAGCACACAGCAGGCCAACAATTACCCCACCAGTATTACGATGAACATGCCCCACAGAGTTAGCAAGGTGTTGCTAACTGCATAGGGCACCGTATAACCCAGCATGGGTGCATTGCTTTTTGCAACTTCGGCCAGCATGGCCACCGATGCCGTACTGGTTCGTGCACCACCACAACAACCCAAGTTAATCACCGGATCGAATTTGAAAATATATTTTCCAATCAATGGTGCCAATAACATGGGCATTCCTGTTGCGAAAAGCCCCCAGAAGAAAATTTCAACGCCCACTGTTTTCAGGCCAGCAATGAATGTGGGGCCTGCAGTAATACCCACCACAGCAATAAATACATTCAGGCCCACAGAATTCATGAACCACAATGTTGCACTGGGCACGGTACCAATTTTCGGAATGAAACTACGCAACCACCCCACCACCAAACCTGCGATAAGTGCCCCACCCGAAGTAGACAAAGTGATTGGAATGCCATGCACTGGAACCGTAATGGCACCAATCAAACCACCCAACACAATACCGGCACCAACCAGTACCATATCGGTCACGCTGGTTGGGCGATCCGCAAAACCAAATTCCTTGATAATTTCATCCACGTGCTTTTTGGAACCCGTAATGGTGACAATGTCGCCCCGGTTCAGCTTGGTTTGTGCATACACAGGAATATCCACACCCATTGAGCCACGGCGAATGCGACTTACATACACCCCACGGGCATTGGACTGTTTGGACAGCTCGATTAAGGACATTCCATCGGCTTTCTTTGACGTGACAAAAACATCCACAGACTCCACTGGAATATTCAGCAACTCGGGGTCGGCAATGTCTTCAGCACGGTTGGACCATTCGATCAAGGCCTCGTGTTTGCCTGATACTGCGATGATGTCGCCGAGTTCCAGAACAGTGTCCTCGGTGAATTTGATGATTTGACCACCACGGCGCAAATTCTCCAGAAAGATACGATCTGTTGAAGCAGCCTCGGCCTGCTTCACTGTTTTTCCGGCGATCAAGCCCGGTGTATTCAACTTGAAAGCGCGAACCGCATACTTGGTCCAGGCTGAATGCATGCCATCGGCCGGAGCGCCTGCCGACATTTCTTTTTCATATCGCTTGCACTCTTCAACAATGTTCACACGCAGAATTTTTGGCCCAAGAAAGGCAATAATCCAACCAGTGCCCACTGTGCCAAACAGGTAGCTGATTGCATACGACACAGGTATTAAATCCAACTGTTGTTGAATTTCAGCAGGGGTCATGTCCAATCGATTAATCGCATCGGTGGCCAACCCGATCGACGCAGAAATAGTGTGCGAACCAGCCAACAAACCTGCCGCAATGCCCGGGCCGTAACCACCAATAACGGCGGCAATGTAAACCGACATCAAGCAAAGCACGGAAATAAGCACCGCGAAAATGGCCTGCGGCAAACCATCGCTTGCAATACCGCGCACAAACTGCGGCCCCACCCCAAAACCAACCGCGAACAGAAACATCATGAAAAAGATTGATTTGATCTGCGGTGAAATCTCGATACCAATTTGACCAATCAACACGCCAGCCAGCAAAGTACCGGTGACGGTGCCCAAACTGAAACTGCCCAGCTTGATTGCGCCCACCCAGTAGCCAATTGCAAGCGCCAGAAAAATAGACAATTCAGGGTTGGAGCGTAAAGTGGAAAATATCCATTCAGCAATTACCATGGTCAGCCTTCCAGACAAAAGTTTGATGCGGCTTCCAGACCATACTGGAAGCCAGAGGTGATGTAAAAATCAATCAGTCAATTCACTTCAGCTTCAGAAGCTGAAGGCCAAGGCTGCTGTCGTAGCCGTGAACTTCTTTCACATCCAGCTTTCGCATGAAATTGATAATTTCCTGACTGATCACCTGCCCCGGTACCATGATTGGAAAGCCAGGTGGGTAAGGAATAACCAGCTTGGCAGAAACCATGGGCGGCCCCTCTTTCAAACGTTTGTCGCATTCCTCGCTGAACAAACCAACATATTCGTTGTTTGATACATCCCAGCTTTTAAAAAACGCGGTGCGAATATCGCCTTCCACCGAGGGCTTTCCCCCAACATCCGAGCGGTATTCATCGTGAAAATGACTGAAGTTGGGCAAATCCGGAACATCCGTCATCAAGCTGATTACGCGGTCCTCGAAACACTTCACACCCTCAGCCCCTGCACGGGCCAGTTCACTGTCTACACGTGTGGCCAACTCCAACAACACGCGCATTAACTGCGCCACGTCGCTTCGGGTGTTGTTGATGTTGGATTGAAAAAGAACCGAGTTTCGTGAAGTTTTGTTCACCTGAATATTGAACTCGTCTGCCAGCAGGGTTTTGAATTGTGTACCGTCATAACCCGCTGTACCGCACACCAGGGTAATGCGGGTGGGGTCGAGAAAAAACTCATCATCGCGAATTGAAACTGCGGCATCGCTCCAGTTGGTACCTGGCGTTAAAAAGTCTTTGAATCCGCTTTGGCGAAATTCTTCGGGAATCATGTCGTCGGCACCCAGCACCTTGAAGTACTTTGAAATCAAGGGATGGGTTTTAATCTGATTGCGAATGTCCAATGCAATTTGAATTGCATTGCTCACCAAGCCATAACCCTCCAGTTCCATCTGCCGCCTTGCCACATCCATGGATGCAATCAGTTGTTGATTGGGGCTGGTGGTTGCGTGGGTGAACACAGCTTCATGTAATTGGGGTTCAATTTGAACGAAGTCAACATCCTTCACCAACACCATGGAGCCCTGCCGAATTGCAGACATGGACTTGTGCGTTGAGTGTGTTTGGTAAACACGCAGGCGAATTTGGCGTGGGTCGGGAATTAATCGGGTATTCAGCAAAACTTCATCGGAAGGGTTGGTACCCAACTCGGCCTGCTGGGCCTCGTAAGCCTGCAGCGCTTCGGGTGTTTTCATCCATTTTTCGATATTGGCTGCTGCCCCCATGGCAGTGCGTGGGCGCAAGAATGGCGAGAAATGAGCAAAGCCAAACCAGGCTTCATCCCACAAGAATACCATGTCGGGTTTAATGGCCAGGCATTCTTCCATCACGCGGCGCGTGTTATACACATGGCCGTCAAATGTACAGTTGGTCATGTCCACGGCACGCACGCGGTCAAGCTTGCCCTCTACCCTCAAGGTTAGCAATGCCTGTTTAATCGCCCGCAAAGGCACAGCACCGTACATTGAATACTCTTTCATCGGGTAGGCTTCCACATAATACGGGTACAGCCCACCCAGCACCGCGCCATAATGGTGCGACTTGTGGCAGTTGCGGTCAACAATAAAAATATCGCCCGGCTTTGCAATCGCCATCAGCACCATTTTGTTGGAAGTACTGGTGCCGTTGGTTACGAAAAAGCAATGCTCTGCCCCGAAGGCACGCGCTGCTTTTTCTTGTGCTTTTTTAATATTGCCTTTGGGCTCCAACAGGCTATCCAAACCGCCAGTGGTTGCGGATGATTCCGCCATGAACAAATTCTTGCCATAGAACTCGCCCATGTCGCGAATCCAGTCCGATTTAAACACCGACTTGCCACGCGCAATTGGCAACGCATGGAAGGTGCTGATTGGCCGGTGAGCATACTTTTTCAAGTTATCGAAAAACGGTGTTTCGTAACGATCTCGCACACCTTCCAGAATCGCATAATGCAATTCGGTTGGCTCCTCAACTGCATACAACACGCGCTTCAAACACACGGAGCGCGGGTCTTCTGTAATGTCTTGGGGACGCTGGTCCGACATCAAATACAAATCAAGTTCTGGCCGATACTCTGCAATTACAGAGGCCAACTGCAAGCCGATGTGGTCTTCATCAGCGTGAATGTGCAATTCCTCCATGGTTTTATTCAGTTGCGGTACGGGCATGCGGCTGCTGAAATCAAAGCCGTCAAAAATGGCCACTGCGCAAATGTTGTTGTTTACGGCAACAGCACAGAATGCATCCTGAAAGGTATGAACAACAAGCGGTTCGTAAATAAAATCATCGTCTTTCTGTCGTTGAGCAAGCAAGGCCTGAACATTTCTGTCCACGTTGTGCGTTCTGTCTGGCGCAACAATCACCACCTCGAAATAAGGGCGGTGAGTTCCCTGTGAGTTAAACGAGTCTGCGTGACTGTCGTCAGGGTTCACGCTCCACTCGTTGGGATCTTCTTTGTAGTAGCGCGTTAAAATGGAAAAGGAAAGGCGGGCCACCAGTTCGGTGAAAGACTCCTTACGCTCTTCTACAAGGTCTTGCGAGAGCTTCCCGATCAATTTGGGGCCAGGGTAGGCGTGCAACATTTCCATCGGCTCAAGCTTTTTGAAACTGTCGCTGACCTCTTGCAGACTGGCTTTTCCGCTAACCCACTTACGGCTCAGGCCCAGCAGGTGTCTCCAGTTGTCCGAACGCAATGCTGAAAGGGAAAAAATCTGATCAATGTGGACCTGCTCATTCGCCATGGGTTGTGTTCCTCTGGTTCTCTGTGTTGCAATGAAAAACATGTCGGTGGCCCGTTAAAAGCCAACGACGAATCGGTAATTTCTTTTTGCAAAACCCTGATGAACAAGCGGGAACGCTTGAATGATTGTTATATTTCTAAATTGCGATCTGGTTAACTGCACTGCATGAGTACACACTAGACTGCAAATGTGTAATCGACGTTACAACATATGCCACGTGCAGCATAGGGACTAAAATTGAGGGTTGTTTAAAACGGACGAAGTGATTGTCGTTCCGGGTTGACCAATAAACAAATATTGTTTGCACAAATAAAAAAGCCGCCAATTAAAACCAGCGGCTTTTTTGAAATTCGATACAAACCGACGTTAAACGCGCATTTGATCTTCTGTCAAACCTTTATCCATGGCTTCTTTCATCCAGTTCGGACGCTTGCCACGACCAGACCATGTCAGTGACGAGTCTTGTGGATGGCGAAAACGCACTGGGGCTGGGCCCAATTCACGTTTGCCCTTGCCGGCCTTGCTACCACCCAATTCAGCAAACAGCTCTTCCAGCTTCAAACCTTTTGAAGCTGCCAGTTTCTTGACTTCTTCGATGGCTTGCAATTTAGAGCTGCGATCGTTCAATTCTTTTTCAATGTCTGACTTCAATTGCTGAAGTTCGGAAGCGCTTAGCGCGGATAAGTTTAGTTTTTTCATTTTTACTTTAAAAGGTTTATTAAAAAACGCAATTGTAATTAAATTTAGTATTAATCACAAACCAAAATTTGAATTGCCTACTTAATTAGATCAAGTGCAAATTTAAAATGCTCATGTTCTGCACTTTCCAACCATTCAAATACTACCATTTCGGTAGTTACCAATTCTGCACCGTTACCTGCAAGGCGATCAAATGCAGCATCCCGGTTTCTATCGGTTCTAGAGCCGCAGGCGTCAGTTACCACCCACACCTCCATTTCTTCATTGAGTAAATCGAGTGCAGTTTGTAGCAAGCACACATGGGCCTCAACGCCAGCAATCACGATACTGGGCCGCTCTGATTCCTGGTTATTCTTTTGCAAATGCTTGGGCAAACTACGTGCGTTGCCAGCTGGTGCCTTGCTGGTTAATAAATCGATCAACCCCTCCGGGCAAGCGCTGAAGTGGGTTTTGCGCATGGTTGCTTTGCAAAATGCGCCTAAGGCAGGCACAAAAGGCCCTATTTTGTCAGGCATGTGCTCTGTACCAAATACTGGCACGCGAAGCTTTTTAGCCAGTGTAGCCAATATCAAGGCATTTTTATAAACATCGTCTGCCTGGTGTATGGCTGGCATCAGTTTTTCTTGATAATCGATTAAAACTAGTTGACTGGATTCGTGATTCAATAACATTCGATGTGAATTACCGTAGTACAAAACGAGAGCATACAAGGTAATTCATGTCAAAAACTGCGTTCACCGAACAACTGAATCAATCAACCCTGTTTACTTTCAGTAATCTGTTGACAGTATTTCTCAAGTTCCTCTGGCAAATGGCTTGGACACACCCCGCAAAGGCGATTGCCCGGCACTGCATAATCAATAAACTTGGGATAAGGCAAATTCAAATTGCGCATGATCTCGATAAACTCCTCAAGGGTTTTTTGATCTCCCAAACGAGGATTGCGGCTTTTCTCCTGCCCAATCGAAGATACCCGCCTGTTTTGATAATCATGGCCGGGATATACCAGGGTGTCCTCTGGCAGGCTGAATAACTTTTCCCTCACACTTTTATAAAGGGTTGGGGCATCACCATTTTGAAAATCAGTTCGCCCACAACCGTCAATCAACAAGGCATCGCCGGTAAATACCCGCTCGCCAAGGCGATAGGAAAAATGGCCATCGGTGTGGCCGGGTGTGTGCAAAGGCTCAATGTGTACACTGCCCACTGAAAATGGTCGCCCCTCTTCAATGGCATGGTCAGTACAAGGCAAACGATCAAACGCAGGCGCCGCAATTTTACTGCCCACCTTTTGTTTCAATTCCAGCGCAGCTGTAATGTGATCGGCATGAATATGGGTATCCAATGTGTAAGCCAGTTTCAAACCAAGCGCACTCAACACCGCAAGGTCTCTATTGATCATGGACACCACTGGGTCAATCAACACGGCCTGCCCGGTTTGCTCGCAACCTATCAAGTAGGTGTAGGTGCTGGATACCGGCTCAAAAAGCTGCTTGAAAATCATCTGCTGGCCTCGATGCTATAAATATGCGCAAATACGCATATAATAAACACATCTATTGTTTTTGTCGCCCGGAATACAACGTTCGGTTGTTACAAAAATATTCAACACGCAGAATGCGGTGGATAAACTCTTGAAACAGGCATTTACATGATTGCTACCTTGGCTTTGGGCCTGTTGGTTGGTTTGGTGATGGCATTAACTGGTGCAGGTGGCGGAGTACTTGCTGTTCCGCTGCTTGTATTTACAACAGGCTTGCCGGTGCAAGAAGTATCGGCAATCGGTTTGCTGGCATTAGGGCTAGCCGCTACATTCGGCGCTGCGCTGGGCTTGCGCGCAGGCGAAGTGCGTTATAAAGCAGCCGCGTTGATGGGCTTTGTCGGGCTGCTGCTATCGCCTGTGGGGTTTTGGCTTGCACGGCAAGTGGATACCAAAGCATTGGGACTCGCATTTGCCGGGGTGCTGCTGTGGGTGGCCTTCAATGCTTTTCGGGGTGTAGCCAATTCTGAAATGAATGCGATTGATGCGCCGCCCGATTCTGAGAAAAGCAAATGCCCTTGTATTCGCAGCCCCGAAACTGGCCGGTTTATCTGGACCTGGCCATGCGCACGTGCACTGGTTTTTTCTGGGGCAGTGGCGGGCTTTCTATCTGGTTTGCTGGGTGTGGGTGGCGGCTTTGTGCTTGTACCCGCCTTGCAGCGTTTTACCAATTTAAGCGTTCAATCGGTAACCGTTACTTCGTTGGCGGTTATCGCGATAGTTTCAACTTTCGGGGTGCTCAATAGCGTCAGTGCCGGTGCATTCAACTATGAAATCGGGATTACTTTCGCTGCAGCAGCAATGAGTGGCATGTTGGGCGGCCGCCTGCTGTCAAGCAAAATGCCGAGTGCCCTGTTGAAAAAGGCATTCGGCATCATGTGCGTTGTTGTCGCGGTATTAATGCTGATCAAGAATATTTAGACAGGCAAGACACCGGTCAGAGGTGCCAACAAGTCGAGGCCTCCACCATCCGTTGAAATTGGCAGTGCACCTGTCAGCATGTCCAGTGGCAATCCGTCTGTTGGCAGTGCGCCGGTACCCGAGCCTCCAGAAGTTGCTGTGTCCCCACCCAACAATTCTCCCACAGTACCGATCAGGCCAGTGGGGTCTTGGGCAGATGCATCAGTGATTGCATTACCCAGTGTTTCAACCCCATCAGCCAGGGCATTCACGCCCTCGCTCACAGCACTGGTCACTGGATCAAGGGGTGAAAGCGCAGAATCATTCGCAGTCAAATCGGTCAGGCCTTCGCTTACCTCATTTAAAGTGCCTGGCAAACCATTCGTATCACTGGTATCACCGCTGGTACCTACAATCGGGGCCAGAAGACCAGATGTCAGTGGCGCCAGCAAACTGTCATCACCGGCAAGGGTATTGCCTAAATCAGCCAAGCCTTCAGCAACACCATCAACAGCTCCGGCATCAGAACCCAAGGTCTCAGTCAAAGGATCACTCAACGGTACCAAAGGGGTACTTTCAGTGTCGCTGTCTAGCCCGGAGGCCATCAGAAACTGCATCGGTAACACCTGCTACTGGTGCCAAGGGTGTTTCTTCAAGGCCATCGCCAACGGATTCAACACCACCAGCCAAACCACCCGCGCCGCCGCCACTTGAAGCTGCGCCGCTGTTGTTATCGTCATCGCCCAGCAAAAATGCGCCTGCTGCCACTGCGCCCAAACCAGCGGCAGCACCACCGCCCAAGCCACCAGCCAGTAAACCAGCACCCACGAGGCCCGACATTTCACCTGAGCCCTGCTCAAGAATGGCAGAGGAAATATCGTCATCAATGTCGTAAAGCTCGACGCCCTCAGTGAGTGCAACCACCTTGGTGCGTGATGCTGCACCAGCTATATCTGAACCGATTTCCTCCAAACGCGCTGCCGCACCGGGCTGCAATACCAGCAACGTATCGCCCTGCCCTGCACCACGCGCCGGGATACGAATTTCCATTTGCGTGGCTGAAGTGTTGGAAATTTCATCACCCCACTGGAGCAGTTCAGCTTCGGCCACAGCCTGGCCGTTGCGGGTTACCGTGGGTGTGGCGTTGGGGGTTTGGATTTTGGCAACTGGGATTTGGTTGATCATGATGAGTACACCTGTCAATGGTTGGATGCACCTATTACACCGAAGCCGCTTGAGCAGATTCGAATATTGTTACTAATATTGTCAATAATATTTAACACATATCCAATCAAGAAACAGATCCATGCTTTTTACAAACAAAAACCCCGCCTGTCGCGGCGGGGTTTTTTGACAAGAAATTGGCTTACAGAGAGCGTGCAATAATCTCTTTCATAATTTCGCTTGAACCACCATAAATACGCTGCACACGGGCATCTGCATACATCTGCGCAATCGGGTATTCCATCATGTAGCCATAACCACCAAAGAACTGCAGGCATTCATCGATCACCTTGCATTCCAGCTCGCTCAAGTGCAGCTTGGCAATCGATGCGGTGGCAGCATCCAGTTTGCCGGCCACCAGTTTTTCAATCGAATTGTCGATGAACGCACGGGCTACTACGGCTTGGGATTTCAGTTCCGCCATTTTGAAACGGGTGTTCTGGAATTCAAAAATCGACTTGCCAAATGCCTTGCGTTCTTTGGTGTATTCCAGTGTAATTTCAATGGCCATTTCAATAGCAGCCATGGCACCCACACCCAACATCAAGCGTTCATAGGGCAGCTCAACCATCAATTGCATAAAGCCCATGCCTTCGGCACCCAATACGTTTTGGGCTGGAATGCGAACATTGTCAAAGAACAATTCGCAGGTGTCTTGCCCTTTCTGGCCCAACTTCTCAAGAATGCGACCTACCTTGAACCCTTCAGCTTTCTTGGTTTCAAGCAGCATCAATGTGGTGCCTTTGGCGCCGGCAGTTGGATCGGTTTTGGTGACCAGAATAATCACATCGGCCAGGTAGCCGTTTGAAATGAAAATCTTGGATCCGTTCACAACATAGTGGTTACCTTCTTTCACTGCACTGGTACGAATACCTTGCAAGTCTGAACCCGCACCGGGTTCGCTCATTGCAATTGCACCAATCATTTCGCCACTGGCCATTTTGGGAAGGAAGTATTGTTTCTGCTCTTCGGTGCCGTGGTTCAAAATATATTGGGCTGCAATTGCATGTACGTGCACACCAAATGAACGGTCGCCGCTATAGGCCAATTCCTCAAACAACACCGCCATGTGCGTGAAATCACCACCAGCACCGCCGTATTCCTCGGGAATATCCGCAGACAACAAGCCCATTTCGCCAGCCTTGGTCCACAGTTCACGGTCAACATGTTGCTGTTTGGCCCACTTGTGTTGGTTGGGTTTAATTTCCGTTTCCACAAAACGGCGAACGTTGGAACGATAAAGTTCGAGGTCGGAATTCATCCAGCTGGGCTTGGGGTATCTCATTTGTCTCTTCGCACTCTCAAAGTTATAGGTCAACCGACCGGTTGCATAACTACGATTATAGGTCACCCGACCTATTTGTCAACGTGAGGGATATTTTTGAGTTAAAGTAAAGGTCATGAACACACATGCCACCACTGACAAAGGTCAAATTCGTTCGCAAGAAATACTGAGCACAGCCCAGGCCATATTGGCCGCTGAGGGCTATGCAGGCCTAAGTATGCGTGGCGTGGCAACGCAGTTGGGTATTTCGCTAAGCACGGTACAGCACTACTACAGCAACAAGGAAGCGCTGGTTGAAGCCTTGCTTACCTATGTGATGGACAACTACCAGGCGGCAGTTGCGCAGGTGATGAACGCCATGAGCGACAAAAGCCAGCTTGAGCGATTCAAAACAATAGTTGATTTAATCCTGATAGAAATTCGCAGACCAGAAACCTTTGGTGTGCTGGCAGAAATTTATGCCCTGTCGAACCGCCTGCCGTTTGCAGCGCGCTTGGTCGAGGCGGTGTATGCCCGTGAAAGAAAAGAAATTTTCAAGCTGATTTATGGTTTGGAGCCAAAAATAAGCAAAGCGGAGTACAAACTTCGGGCCGCAATGATTGTGGTTCAAATACACGGACTGGTTTCGCAACTGGCCCAAGACAACGACCCGAGCCTTAGCCGCAAACAGCTTGAGCAAGCCGCAAGGCAAAGCTTCCTGATGCTGGCCACAAAGGCTTGATTAGAAACCAAACCAAATACCCAATGGCAAACTGCGCAAGCTTTATGCGTACACGTTGAGTTTGGTACCCAAATTGCCACTGGTGGCCAATGAAGGCGGCTGCGGCACCGATTGGATCAGCTGCGCAATCGAATTTTCAGCAATGTCCATGGTTTTCTTGAACACCGCAATTTGACCCTGTTGAATCGTTTGCGCCTGCTTCATTTGTACCGTGGCATTGGCCATGGCGGATGGGGAAATATCCATACTGTTCTCCTGAGCCTACGAACAATAACGGCAGAATTTTTAAAAACTTGAGTCTCCCAAGGGGTGGTTAACCCCGCACGCCCGATATGTAAGCGGCCGTCAACTCATGGCTTGGGGCTTCGAATATCTGACGGCTTTGGCCAAATTCAATCAATTTACCAACTTTTTCTTTCATCCAGAAAAATGCAGCATAATTTGCAATCCGCTTGGCCTGTGCCAGATTATGGGTCACGATCACTACGGTGTATCGACCTTTCAAACGCAACACTAGGTCTTCGACCACACCAGAGGAAAGAGGGTCAAGCGCGCTACAAGGCTCGTCCATCAAAAGTACCTTGGGTTCCAGCACCAAGGCGCGGGCAATACACAAACGCTGCTGTTGCCCACCAGATAAACCCAGCGCAGGCTTATCCAATCGGTCTTTCACCTCACTCCACAAGCCCACATCGCTAAGCGCACCTTCAATTCGCTCCATCAATGCCTGTTTGTTGGTCACACCATGCTCCCTCAAAGGCATTTCGAGGTTTTTGCGAATACTGAGGGGAAAGGGATTGGGTCGCTGAAAAATCATGCCCACATGGGTGCGCAAAGCGCGTACGTCGACCTTGGGATCGTGAATATCCAAACCGTCAAACTCAATCCGCCCTTCAACACGCGCATTGGGAACCAAGTCAGTGAGCCTGTTCAGACTGGACAGAAAACTTGTTTTCCCACAACCTGACGGGCCAATCAGAGCGGTGATACAACCTTGATGAATCTGCAAACTCAGTTCATCCAGCGCAACAGTTCCGTTGTAGCTGACCCGCAAATTCTTCACATCAATAATGGGACGAGGAACACAACAGGTAACAACCTGTTGCAAGCCACCCAAAGTATAGGTGGCTCCGGGGGGCTGCATGTCATCAGGTTCGAAAGACTCATTCATGCAACTATCCTTTTGGCCAGCAATTTGTCTGATAACTTCAATGCCAATGCGTTGATCAATCCGATAGCAAGGATCAGTATCAGCGCACTGCCGTAAGCGGCCTTGTCACCACCTGGAATGTTCATCGATAAATCAAAAATATGCACGGCAAGAGCCCTGCCAGAATCAAAAATACTTTCAGGCATTCTGTCGACATAACCACTTGTGAAAATCAAGGCAGCAGTTTCAGCCATGGCACGGCCAATGCCCAACATCAAACCTGCTGCAATTGACGGTGCTGCTGCAGGCAACAGAATTTGCCACAGGGTTGTAAACTTGCTTAAGCCCAATGCAGCAGCGCCTTGCCGCCAACCGTCAGGTACGGCAGAAAGACCTGCCTCTGTGGTTCTGGTCAAAATGGGCAACACCATGCAGGCCAGTGTTAGACCACCTGCAGCAATCGAATAACCCAAGCCCATGAATACGGAAAAAAAAGCACTGCCAAACAAGCCAAATACAATCGACGGCACACCCGCCAATACGTCAAGTGACAAGCGCACATACACTGCTAACTTGCCCCCCCGGCGTGTAAACTCTGAAAGCCAAACCGCCGCAGCAAAAGCAAGGGGAACCGCGACAAGCAATGTAATCAGCAAGATCAAAGCCGTGGAGACCAATATGCTGGAAATACCGCCTTTGCGACCGGAACTGCGAGGTAATTCGGTGACGAATTCCCAGGATAGTTTGGCAAAACCGTGGAGCAATAAATCAAGTACCACCCATACAAATACGGCAGCAACCACGGTCGCTGCTGCATATACAACTGCCGCAAACAAATGGTCTGAATTCAATCGGCCGGTGGCAAGAAGCTTCTGGTGATGATTACTCAAGGTGCATACTCTCTACGGTGAACATAACTGACCATGAGCATGATCAGCACGGTCAATACCAGCCCGGAGAAAAACAACGCAGCGCGGTGCTCACCCGTTGCATACGCCATTTCAATTGCTATGTTTGCTGTCAAAGTACGCACTGGGTCAAATACACTAAAAGGCATTTCAACCACATTGCCCGTGACCATCAACACAGCCATGGTTTCACCCAGCGCACGGGTAACTGCAAGAACCACACCGGCCACCAAACCTTGTCTGGCCGCCGGAAAAAGCACCTTGAAAGCAATAGCCGCTTTGCCAATACCCAGGGCGTGTGCGCCCAACAAGTAACTAGCGGGCACTGCCTTGAAAGCAGATTCGGCTGCCAAGGCGACGGTTGGCAAAATCATGAATGCCAAAATAATGACCCCAGCCAGAACACTGGCACCCGGCGGTTGATACATGGCAATTAGAGGCACCAATACAGTCAACCCCCAAAAACCATACACAACAGAAGGAATTCCAGCGAGCAAGCCCAACAGCCAGCGGTAAGGCCGCACCAGGCTGGCATGCCCGTAATACTGCGAAAACAGGGCTGATGCCACTCCCAAGGGCAAAGCCAAAGCAATTGCGCCAAATGTACACAAGAGGCTACCCACAATCATGGGAACCAATCCACGCTGCCCCTCAAGCGGGAACCAGGCTTGTGATGGATCAAAAAAACTGCCTACATCAGCATTGATCACAGGCAGTGATTCAAGCAATACGAAGACAAGCACCAAGCCAATCAGGCTGGCCGTGACCAAAGTCAGAGCCAGACTGAAAAACTCGAGGCGACGGTCAGCGTTTGACGGGTACAAAGAATTGCTCTTGGACCAGATCATGCACGCCAGCACTTTGTGCATAGTCCACAAACTTTTTTGACAAACCGCTTAGCGAACCTTTGCTGACCAAATTCAAGGGCCTCGACAAGGGAAAGCTGCCATCCCGAACTGATCCTGTGCTTGGCTTGATACCATTCATGGGCAACATTTGAATTGGCACACCGCTGTCTATCTCAAATTCTGCAGCGCCAATGGACACATAAGCAATTGAACCCGGGTTACCTGCCACAGTTTTAATTCCCTGCTGATTGTCGCCAATCACGACTTGTGACTTGATCTGGCCGTTTTTCAAGCCAAAAAACTGGGCAAACAATTCCAGGGTTGACCTACCTTCGGCCTTGTTAACCACAGTAATTTTCTGGTCTTTACCGCCGACCGCCTTCCAGTTTTGAATTTGTCCCGTGTAAATTCCAATGATCTGTTCTTTGGTCAATACACGCACCGGATTACTTTTGTGCAAAATAACAGCAATTCCGTCCAGCGCAATCGTAAAGCTTTGCAAATCACTTTCCTCAGCCTTCAACGCACGCGATACCAACCCCAGATCAGCCACACCGCTGCGGGCATCAGCCAAACCACGGCCCGAACCACCAGTCTGAACATCAATCCGTACTCCTGCATTGTTCTGTTCAAACCGTTTGGCTATTTCAAGCACCAAAGGTGCCACTGTGCTTGACCCGGTCAATGACAACTTGTTATCGGCAGACAAGGCAGTCAATGGCAGAAAAAAAGAAAACCAAAAGCTGCACAGCAGCAGTACTTTACTTGCATGGTGAGAGAAGCTCATCAGCAACACGCTCCGCCAGCAAAGTTACCACCGTTGTTTTTGTCAAAAGGCATCACGCTGCCGCATCCCTCAAACACCCCAAAGTGACGGGAAAAGTCGCCAATAAAATCAAAGTGCTCCTTAAAGCGCGTGTCATGAAGCATTTTGTAAGTGTTACCGCACACCGGAAATACCTTGCCGGTTTCAATCAAATGGTGTTTGTCCAGCAAAAATGCATGTGGCTGGTTTTCGCTGCTCCCTTTGTAAATCACGGCCTGGCCATAATCTTCGCAGGCAGTTTCAAGACCCTCTAGCTTAAACAGGCGGTAAGTGGCTGAATAAAAACGAGTTTGCCCAACCAGTTTGCTCAAGCGTTCATCAGTTATATCAAGGGGGCGATCTTCTACCAAGCGTGGGTCGGTGAAACCATTGCCGGTGCTCAAACGCAAAAAATCGTACCAATACATGGCACCGCCCAAACACTCCCCGTACAAAACCGAATCAGTCGCCACGTGCGGCGGAATGCGTCGATCGGAGTAGACATCGGAAAAATAAAACTCACCGCCTGGTTTTAACAGGCGATAAACCTCTCGAATCACGGAATCTTTGTCAGGCGACAAATTAACCACGCAATTTGAAACAATCACATCAAAACTGTTGTCCTCAAGCCCAAGTTCATCCAGGCGCTCTATGTAGCCTTGTAAAAAAGTCACGTTGCTTTTGGCGTAGCCAAATTTTTCGCGATGGTATTCAAGGTGACGATTAGCCACGGCCAATTGTTCCTCGGTCATGTCAACGCCAACAACATGCCCAGCCTCACCCACCAGTTGCGCCAAAGCGTATACATCACGCCCGGAACCAGATCCCAAATCCAGAATACGCTTGCCTTTCAAATCAGTAGGGCACACCAGGCCACAACCGTAATAACGGCTAAGTACCTCGTCATGAATATTCGACAGCAAAGGCTTCAACCAGGACGGAATAGAAGTAAAATCGCAGCAAGCCGTGGTTTTTAAATCGCTACTGCTTTGAAGCTGTTTACCATAGTAGTCTTTGACTACGTCATACATAATTGGGTCTCCGAAAATAGCACATGGCGCAAAAAGCCGGTTAACAGGCAATATATTCGGAGATCACTAAAAAAAGTTACGTGCTGGTCGCCAGAAAGACCAGATAATCAGGCGATTTAGAAAAGTTGTTGGCGTCTGCTTCGGCTCAGCGTCTTTTTTTGGCCCGCTCAAGAATTTGAACGACCAACTCACTTCGTATTTGTTCACCACGCTCCACGTTCTGCGCATGAAGCAGCACGTTCTCTTCAATCAACTTTGCCATCGAGCTGAGCAACACATAAATGAGGTCTTCGGCCTTGAACATGGCCGCATTCTGCAGAATGGTCATCGCCCCCAGGCAGCAGGAATGGCGCAAGGCCATTTCATCTACAGCCAGGTCCCCGTAATCAAGCGGATCCTCCTTGGCAACTTCATTCACCAACATCACAAGGGTGTTCAGGTCAATTTCAACTTGATGCGTTGTTGCCATGGTATTTCTCCGTGGTGAGCACATCTTTGTTCTACCATGACGCTGTACAAAAAACCAGCACGGTATGGGTGAAAAACAGGGGTCAACCTTCTGCAAGGTTAATTACAATTATTTGCATAACAAATATATTTAAGTAATTATTAGAAAATACATCAAAAATTACAGGAACAAGTGCCATGAAAACCGCCAAAGAATTGCAGGCCAACCCAATCGTGGGCGAAACCCACCAGGTACACAATGTGGCCAGCGAATTGCACAGCTACAACCTGTTCACCACCGATGCAGCGCTGCTTGAAGGTGTTCAGCGCGAAGGTGGCACTTGGGGCGTCGGCGAAATTTCTGCTTTTGGCGAAAAGTGCGGCAAACCGGAATACCTTGAACTGGGTTTTTTGGCCAACAAATACACACCCGAACTGGACACCCATGACCGCTTCGGTACGCGGGTTGATTCGTTGCGCTACCACAGTGCCTACCATGAGCTAATGAAATCAGCCCTTGAAGAAGGCCTGCACAGCCAGCCATGGACCAATCCACGAGAAGGCGCACATGTGGTGCGTGGTGCCAAGGCATTCATTCAAAGCCAGGTAGAAGCGGGCCACGGCTGCCCGGTCACCATGACATTTGCCTCCATTCCAAGCTTTCGGTTGCAGCCCGAGGTAGCAGCAATTTTCGAATCCAAAATTCTGAATCGTGGTTACGACCCACGCAATGTGCCGATTGATGAAAAACAGTCCATCACCGTGGGCATGGGCATGACTGAAAAACAGGGTGGATCAGATGTACGGGCCAACAGCACATTGGCTACGCCGGTTAACCAGCCCGGTGCGGGGCAAATGTATTCCCTGGTGGGCCACAAATGGTTTTTATCGGCCCCCATGTGCGATGTATTTTTGATTCTGGCGCAAACCGCGGCTGGGGTGTCGTGTTTTGCTGTGCCCCGCTGGTTGCCCGATGGCACCAAAAACGCGCTGAACGTAATTCGCCTGAAAGACAAAATGGGCAACAAATCCAATGCATCCAGCGAAGTGGAATTTCGCGGTGCGCAGGGTTGGCTAATTGGTGATGAAGGCCGTGGCGTGCCCACCATTATTGAAATGGTTAGCCTTACACGCTTCGATTGCATGGGCGCATCCGCAGGCTTGATGCGTGCGGGCTTGGCCAACGCCATTCACCATTGCAAACAACGCGCAGCATTCGGTGCCAAATTAATTGATCAACCTTTGATGCAAAACGTACTGGCTGATTTACAGCTTGAATATGAAGGTGCCATGGCTTTTTCAATGCGCATGGCCCGTGCGCTCGATTTAAAAGACAGCAATGAACACGAAGCGCACCTGGCCCGCCTGGCCACCGCCGTGGGCAAGTACTGGATTTGCAAGCGAGCACCACAACACAGCTATGAAGTGATGGAATGCATTGGCGGCAGTGGCGTGATGGAAAATTCAATTTATCCGCGCCTGTTCCGCGAAAGCGTCATCAACCCGATTTGGGAAGGCAGCGGCAATGTGCAGTGCCTGGATGTGCTTCGCGCAATTGGTAAAACACCCGCAGTGCTGATGGCCTTCAATACAGAACTGAACAAGGCCCGCGGCGGCAATTCAATTCTGGACCAGTATCTGGACAAGCTGAACCAACAATTCATGCAGTTAAACCCAGCCGACATGCATGGCCTGCAATACAGCGCGCGAACCTTGGTGGACCAAATGGCATTGGCCTTTGAAGCATCGCTACTCGTGCGTCATGCACCTTCAGCAGTTAGCGAAGCATTCTGCGCAAGCCGCCTTGCTGCACAGGGCCACCACAACTATGGCGCTTTGCCCAAGGGAATGGATGTGAAATCAATTATTGAGCGGGCCGATCCATCAGTGGCGAAAGCGTAACTCCATCGCGCGGGACTTGCCATATCCCGCGCCTTCACGGACAAACTGTGCACCATGTCGTGAAAAGGTTTCCGCATGCGCGGTGTGGGCCAATAAAGTTGCCCGGTCATCTCAGGTTGCTGGGCCAACACCGCTTCAATTGCGGGTATGCAGTCGTTCCACACTGTCGAACCGGGCCACAGCCTTGCGGCCCATTCAATGCATTCCTGCTCGGCCAGCACCGAACTGCAAGCACCACAGGGTGCACTGTGCAATTGAACTACCTCGCCGTTTTCCATGCAAACGGCCGCCATGCAATAGCGCCCCTGCCCTGCGCCCGAGGCATCTGCCAACACATGCCGGCCCGTGTTAAACACTGCCGCACTTCTATTTTCTTGGGCAACACGAAAAGGCATTAGTGCAGCACCAAAGAAAAAGGCCAATCTTTAGGACTGGCCTTTTTGATCGCATTCAGTTCTTTTTGAACCGCTGCTTTTTGCGCACAGCGGCTTTGCTTGGTGGTTTTGCGGTGGGCACCTGCGCCACCCCGCACCTTGGCCTGAATGGCCACATGGTTTCTTGGTTTCATGGCATGCTCCGGTTGAAACAAGGGAAGCGAATTATAGAAACAAGCCCTTGAAATTGAAAGGACTTTTTATTCACAACGTGTTGAATACACAACGCAACGGGGTTTGTTGTGGCGGGCAAGCGGTGCGCTGAACCGGTATACCCCCTGGCATACCACCCTTTCTCTGGTTTTGCCTTAGCACACCTTGGGTTATTCTTGTGATCGACAAACCCAAACAACAGGTCGAGGAGCTCAACACGTGACGGAATTCAAACGCACCCAAGAAATGCACCAGTACTACCGCGACATTCTGGTGAAAACATACTTCTTCGATGAGTTTGGAAAAATTCCCAAAGACAAATTGATACCCCTGATTGATACCAATTCCTGCGATCCCATTCTGTGTGCAGAAGCACTGCATGGTCTTCAATCCGGGCTGCCCGCCACAAAAGACCTGGCACTCAAACAAATGGTACTGCTGATTGCCCAATCGCATTTGTCGATGGACAAACACCGCAACGGCATTCAAACCCCACTCCCGGCTGCCTATAAAAAAGGAATTCGCGACGGGCTGATGCGCGTGCTGCAAAAAGTGCCCAGTGTGAAATACCTGATTAATGCCATTCAAATTTTGTACCGCATTGGCGAAATTGATGAAGCCATGGCCTTGGTGCGCAAAAACGAAAAAGTGGTGGATACATCGCCGCACTTACAACAAATTGTAGCCATGGTTTACACCATGGAAGAACGCTATGAAGAAGCCTTGCCCTACCTGTTGAAGCTGGTTGATTCCGGCGCCCATCAAAGCAATTCACTAATCAAGTTGATGAGCATGGCCTGCATGTACAAGCTTGGCGCACTGCCTGATGAACCCGTTGATTTCGCAAGCCTTGCACAGGCAGCCCACACAAACAAAACCGAATTTCCTTACCCGTGGCTGCTTAAACCAAGCAACACCACGCGCAGCAAACCCACGCTGCTGATCGCCTGTGACGATAAATATTTTTATGAACACGCCTTGGCCTTGTTGTATTCAGTCGTTGAACACAACAAAGCAGATTTGCTGGTGCACTTTCACCTGTACACACCCAATGCCAGTGTTGTGCAACACCTGCACGGGTTGGCCACGAAGTATCCACAACTTGAAATTACTGCATCACAAGAAACAATCGATTTGAAATCGCCAAGCAAAGTGGTTGAGTTTGCAACCCGCCGCTTTGCCGCCAGCCAAGCCCTGCTGGCGCATTTAAACGCACCGGTCATTCTTCTGGATGCAGATGCCCTGTGGCGCAAACCCTGGAAAGAAACCATAGGCGAACTGGCCAGCAACAGCGATGTCATTGTTTGCCAACCCAAAGCAGCACCGTTCTGGGAACATGTGGCCGCCGGTATGCTGTACCTGAACAACACCCCGGCTGCACAACGTTACATCGCCCAGGTAGTCGCTTTTATCGACGACAACTTACGCAAGGGAAAATCACTTTGGTTTCTCGATCAAATTGCATTGTCAGCCTGTCACCATGAGGCACAAAAACACCAATGGGGAATTCGTTTTGCAAGCACTGCGCCCGCCCAGTTAATGGATGTGAACCACGGTGAGAACGCATTAACCTGGGTGGTCACCAACCAAAAGCATGCAGCCGGTGCGTATGCAGATTACAAACGCGAACTGCAACAACGCCACGGGCAAATACCGTACTCCAACCCCAATGATGCATTCCTGGCCATCAGCCAGCAAAAAAAACCGGTCCAGTTTCTTCAAGTGGGTGCGATGGACGGCGTCAGCTACGACCCCATTCACCCCTTCATTCGCAACTTCGCCTGGCACGGCGTGTTGGTTGAACCCCTGCCAGACATGCTGGAACGGACACGCAACAATTACAAAGGCTGCGAGGGCCTTGCGTTTGAAAACGTGGCAATTACCGAGCAAGTAGAAACCAAAAAACTGTACCGCATCGCACCTGAAGTGATCGTGAAGCACAAACTGCCCGACTGGCTCAAAGGCATGTCTACATTCAGCGACACAAAACTGAAAGATTATCAGCAGTACGTTACGGTTGAAGAGGTTCAGTGCATGCCCCTGATGGCCTTGATTGAGCGCAACAATTTGCCATGCATTGATGTGTTCCAGATCGACACCGAAGGCTACGACTACACCGTATTCAAACAACTCGATTTCTCGAAATTCAAACCCACCATCATCAACTTGGAAATCGTGAACCTGAATGCAGACGAACTTCAAGCACTGGAACGTGACTTGATGCAACAGGGCTACGTGTTTTATCGCTATGAATTCGACATGATCGCCATGGACAAACGCTGGTTTGAGAACGCACGCTAAACAAAAGATTAAAGCTGCATTAAACTGAACGTTTGATTGAATAAAAACAAGGGAAACACCATGGGCAGCTGGGCGAATAAAACCGTGTTCATCACAGGCGGCAGCCGTGGTATTGGCCGGGAAATTATTTTGCGATTTGCCCGAGAAGGCGCAAATATAACCATTGCGGCGAAATCTGACCAGCCCAACCCCAAGTTGCCGGGCACCATCCATTCGGTTGCACAGGAAGTTGTGAAGACCGGTGGCAAAGCCTTGCCCGTTGCAACCGATGTGCGTGATGAAGAACAAATAAAACGTGCAGTGCAAGCCACTGTTCAAGAATTTGGTGGCATCGATTTGTTGGTGAACAATGCAGGCTTTTTGGGCATTACCCAGCTGGGCATAACCGAAACCAAAAAATTTGATTTGATGCATGCACTCAATACACGTGCACCACTCATTACCATGCGCGAATGCCTGCCCTACTTGCAGGCCCGCCAAGGCAGCGTGCTGAACCTTTGCCCACCCTTGAACCTTGACGAAGGCTGGCTGGGTGCATTCATCCCCTACACCACCACCAAGTACGCCATGACCCTGCTAAGCATGGGCTTTCAGCAAGAGGCAAAAGCCAAGGGCATCGCGGTGAAAACCTTGTGGCCCGCAACACTAATTGCCACAGCAGCCGTGGGCATGTTCAGCGGCGAGGAAGGCTTAAACGTGTCGCGCAAACCGGAAATAATGGCCGATGCAGCATTTGAATTGATCAATCAGCGTGATCACTTTTCAGGCAAAGTGAGCTGGCTAGACGAGGAAGTACTAAACGAAACGGGCATTTCTGACTTCACCCACTATGCCAACAACCCGGCTCGCGTGAATGAAATTCAACGGGACTTCTACATCGGAAAATTCTGAACACGGCAGTGCGGGAATTATCAAAATACTAAAACTACCTGGGTCGAAGGTTGGCTCTTAGATCGTAGAAATTATCAATATGACCTAGAAAATTGGCCACCTCAAAACCTCCGCCCAAGTTCTCGGTGAAAGTTGACTGTCCCTGCGAGTTTATACAACTTTCACGCTCCTTATTAACCCATTCTGAACCATACAAAGCACCCATCACCTGCGCAATAATCGTTGCACAGGTGTCGCTGTCTTTTGTCACCAAAGCAGCCATGTTGACTGCGTGGGCTGGGTCCCCACGACCGAACTTCTCAAGTAGAAACACAATACTAGGGAATGTTGCGCCTAGATAGGAGTTGCTAGACCAACGCTGTAAAATCGAATTAACATGTTCGCTAGACACCTCCGACTTTGGGCTTTCTTTAAGCGCTTGCTCAACAGAACCTGCCCTAATCACCTCAGCACTTTGGTCGGAAGCCTTTAAAAACTCACTCGGAAGTCTTGCGCCACGCCATTGATCCGACGAAAAATTTCCGTATTTATCGGGCACTCGCGATAAACCTGGATGCAAGCCAAACTTTTGGGCCGGATATTCCAAAGCCACGGCAACTTCATGCAGGGTGTCAATAAAGAAGTTGGGAGGAATGATAAGCGGCGCACCCGCCTTCTCGGCTTTGATTCGCAAATCAATACATTTGGCCATCAATACCGATTGCCCAACACTGGCCACCGCTGAAAACGAGCTAGGGTGAGTGACTTGATTACTGATTAATGCTTGTTCGATCAAATCTTGCATACCAGCATCCGATGCAAGTAGAGGCAAAAGATCATAACCTATTCGCATCAAACCGCCGTTGCCTGCACCGCCAGCACGTGCACCCAATCTGTTTACACCAACAACCCGACGGTTGTGATCATATTGAATATGAATATCTTCAATGGCGACATCACGCCAATCGCTTGCCGCCTTGTCTGTAAATTTGCACATGTAATATGTGTTGGCTCCTCCTCGTATACTAAAATCTACTGTCGGCTTTTCATCTGGTCTCTGATTCTCGGATGGAAATCGCGGCTTATGAAATGCCTGCATCGTTTGTTTTGCGAGTTCATCCAAGTCATTTTCACCACCCAATATCCAACGCATTTTCGAATTAGCACTCAACACGCCCTGCTGGGTGTCGTCTGTGGCTTGATGTCGTATCCCCGATTGGGGTCCATTATTCTGTTTTAATTGCTCAATAAGCAGCTTGTCGCGCTGCGTGTCTGAAGATGTATCCCTGAAAGCTTTCTTATTCTCATAATTCATGTTCCGAACAAGAATATTTTTTTATCGTCGTAGGTTTTTGCTTCAAGATCAGCACCCAAAGCGTCTCCATGAAAGCCGGCCAAAATAACATCTTTAGCAATCCGCTTTGCCTGCTCTGTCCCCACTTGTGGAAATGGAAATTTACTGGCGTCAACGACAATTTCACCAATACCTTTAAGATTAATAGGCATGTAAGGCAGCGCCTGGGGATTAGAAATTGATGCAGGTTTATCGGTGGCCAACTTTTCAATTGTTTCACTGATCACGATCGTTTTTTGGGGGGGTGTATTTAAAGCTATTACTGCAGCGGGTTTAGATACTCTAGGTGTAGTTATCACATGCTTATAATCTTGCTTGGGTTGTTCATCCACACCCCGCTTTTGCTGAGTGTGCACTAACTTGTTTAGCGTAATGCATGCATTCAATAATTCAGTTTTTTGTATCGCCGTGTTTACAAAGTGTTCGTTACGCTGTTGACGTCCTTGATTTATTAAGCTGTTCAAGTGGCCTTCCACTTCATCTTGTTTGAAGCCACAGTTTCTTTCAGTGCACATTTCTTTAAATGAGTACAACACAGACAAACTGGCACTACGTCCAACTCCGTTCATGCTGTAAAAGTGAGGATGTACGCCGGCCGCAGTCTTATTTGAAACATGCTCTAGCGCATTCAACAGGGTGTTCTCATCCAAGCTATGGCCGTCGTATCTTGGACTGAACTCAAGAAACTTGATTGTTTTGTGTTTAATTTGCGGGTCTGAGAATCTAATTTCGATTTCACCTTCCAGGCAGGGAATTCCGGAGTTATCGGTTCCGCGCTGCGCAATTGTCATACCCATCACAGTGACTTCATCCGACAATTTCAGACCATTTCCACTATTGGAAGTCAGCGAAGCCTGAATCCTTTCAATAATACTTGTTGAATTTCTGCGAAGAGGCATCGGTTTATTTTGTTGTGCAAGACGCTCGAAGCTGTTGGTGCTCGCAAAACTAACCAGGGTGGCACCGCTAGTACCTAGCTCTCTCAAACGAGGAGCAATGCCAGCCAAAAAGTCATCGCTCATCGGCGAATCAAACGACGCGCCCACCACAGTTTGCACTTTTTGAGTGTTGGGTGATTCCAAATGAAACTCGATCTTGTGGCTGTCAACTCCCACGTCAATCGGCTTTTTATTAGCCTCGGATGTTACTCTGGACAGAGAAGCTCGGCTGTTTATTTGCGGTAATCGTTGGGTTTCTATTGTCATTATTCATCAGCCACAACCTTAAAAAGGTGAGTGGAACGGTTAATTGCCAGAGTTCAGTTGCCAAGCACACGTACTCCGTTCTGCTTTCAAGTAAGGCGCTACCAGGCATATTCGCCGGTGTAAATGACACCAACAAATGATTAAAGAGGCCCCTTTCTCTTTGAAATCCAATATTGCGCTACATTTGTAATTGGTTTTCTGTACCGCATTCACAAAACACCCACCTCTATTGGTGCCTACTCAACCTCAATAAAGTTGTTTATTCCATATGAAAAATTCAATTCTTTGGTCCGCAGTCTCTGCTCTGTCTTCGTTGTGGCTCTTTCCAGTCAGTGCTGTTGCAGAAGAGATCAAACTACCCTCAGGTGTCATCGTGGCAATTGAGGGAAAATCCACGGGCGCGCAAAAACCAAAAAGCAACTCGACCGTGAGCGTTCACTATGAAGGCTCTTTGACCAATGGCACCGTGTTTGACAGCTCCTATAAGCGAGGCACGCCAGCCACTTTTCCGTTGAGCGGCGTGATTCCATGCTGGACGCAAGGTGTCAGCGCGATGTCTGTGGGTGACAAAGCTACGCTGACCTGCCCAGCCGATACCGCTTATGGCGCACGAGGGATAGCTGGCGTTATTCCCCCCAACTCAGTACTGAAGTTCAAGGTGGAGCTGCTGGAAATTAAGCGTTAAATGACAGGCATGGCTCAAAAAACACCTATCAAATGTCTTATTTTTCCGAATTTATGATTTCAACCCTCAAATAATTTGGTGTAAAACGACCCACACCCCTTGCTACATGCGGTTTTCCGTGGCATTTTACTAATGCTCATTAACTCTTTGGAACTATAAACAATGAACAAAACCGAATTGATTGACGCCATCGCCGCAAAAAGTGAATGCTCCAAGGCTGCGGCAGGTAAAATGCTTGACGCCTTCATCGACACAGTAAGCCAGCAAATGGCCGATGGCGATAAAGTTGTTTTGGTTGGATTCGGCACATTTCAAACCGGTGCACGAGCAGCACGCGAGGGTCGTAACCCACGCACAGGCGAAACCATCAAGATTGCAGCAGCCGTAGTACCAAAATTCACTCCAGGCCAAAGCCTCAAGACCAAGGTAAATACAAAGCCTGCGAAGAAAAAGAAATAAATCAAGACACGTAATTGATGACTTAAACCGTTGCTTCCAAGTGTCGGTTTGAAGCCCCTGTCAGTGCTTGCACGGCAGGGGTTTGTTTTTGGATCGCGTACATAAGCAGGCGAAACAAAAAGTGGCTCGGTTGATTTGAACAGCATATGCCAAACATATGCCAAATTAGAATTGCAGCACTTTAAATGGTAATGCCGCCTGTCATTGAACAAGATTTTCTGATAGAAAAATCATGGCCGGTCAACTGTCAATTGCGGGAAATCTCGTCATATTGCTCGCCATGTTGACAAGACAAGGTAAACTTGTGAACGCCACATCGCGACACACACCCCCCATGCCAGAAAAATTTCCCAAAGACCTTCAGCCACTATTAAACGATTTGGATACCCCTTCGCTTAAGCTCTTGCTACAAAGCTTGTACGGCCTAAACCCAGAAGTCGACTCCCGTATTACGCTTGGTTTAAAGCGCCACGATCACAGCGAATTTGCCAAACTGATCAAGGCTCGCCTGTCATCCATCAAACGCAGCAAGAAATTCATTGATTACCGGGAAGGTGCCGCATTTGCTGACAACCTTCAGACCTTGGCTGATGACATTGCAGCGTTTGGCGAGTACAACCCCAAGCTGGCGTTCGAGTTGTTTTCTGCATTCATGGATTCGCACCCCTCGGTTTTCAACCGGGCAGATGATTCGAATGGCTATGTGGGCGATGTATTCAGGTCGGGCGTAACAACCTGGATCAGGCTTGCACGGGGGTACAGGGCCACACCTGGCTGCCGGTTAGACTGGTTGGCCACTATTGAAGCACTACACCTGGACAACGGCTACGGTGCGTGGGACAGCTTGATTTGCAACAGCCTTGGATTGTTGTCAGAAGATGAACTCCATACCCTGAGCAAGCGGTTTGAACGTCACCTTGCCAAATTCCTGCAATCCGACGCAAACAACAACCCCACACATCGGTTTAACGTTCAAACCATCCAGTTCAGCACGGGTTTGTCAGCAGTTGCCCAGGCGTTAAAGAATGTTTCACTGTACGAACGCGCAGTGCTTTGGTAATCCCCCCATTTTTAACGGGGTTCGAAAGTAGAGCTTAGGCCGCTATGGCCAACTTCATTTTGGGTGTGATTCCACCAATCGCCATATTTGGTCTTTCGTGATTGTAAA
>JAJTEM010000034.1 GCA_021299735.1 Burkholderiales bacterium
TTTACAATCACGAAAGACCAAACATGGCGATTGGTGGAATCACACCCAAAATGAAGTTGGCCATAGCGGCCTAAGCTCTACTTTCGAACCCCGTTAAAAATGGGGGGATTACCCTGCCCCGCAAGAGAAATCCAAATCTTGTTTAACAATCCCTTCATCCCGAATAGTCTTCCAACTTTTTAATTGGAGACTTAAAACGGATGATGGATTCATCAGAGTTGACTCAGCGCAAGCGTACCCGCCAATAAAGGTAAAAATAAAAAATACGAAAAGCGACGCTTTGCTAAGAACCATGATTTAAAACTTAACGATTGAACACTTCACCGTTGGGTGGCTTCGAAGAAATCGGTAAGAATTCTTCAATGAACTCATCTTTCTATTTTCTTTCTCTCATGTCGCCTGCGTTCATACCAGGCAACTACGATAACTATAAAAGAACACGCCAGCCCAAGCAAAAGCGATATTTTTAGTAATTTTGACAAATCGAAATTTTCACTGAACAGCAATCCCCATGTAAAAAAATAGAACTAACTAAAAATAATGTTACAAAGAAAAGTCTAAGATAATTCCATTTAGAAAAAAGGAATTTTTCTTTTAAATAAATAACTAGAAGGATAATTAAATCTGACATCTTAATGACTCTAGGTGCTTCAAGTGCGCAGTTAAGCGCACTTGAAATGGCTTCTACCAGCCTCTGTAAGAGCGGTATTGTGAAAAACCGTAATTTAGACCCATCATTCCTGGCCTCCAAGCAAGGTTACCAGCAAAACCACCGCCAGCCGCACTTATGAGCGATCCGCCAACTCCACCAGTCAGAGCACCGACACCTGCAGAATAAAATGACCCCTGCAGGGTAATTGGTTCGCCATAGTAGGTTTGCTGAGCTGCATAGGTTGCAAAGCCAACTCCTCCCCCAATAACAAAATTCAGAAATGAACCTTGCGTCTCAGCCATTTCCTGATTAGGTAACTCGCCCAAGCTACCCGTGATTAACTGCAGAAAGCTTAGCCTGACAGCTTCTTCGCAAACTCCGCCACCCTGCTGCCGTAAATCTTCGCGGTTTCAAGGTCAGAAGCAGGTGGGGTTACATCCGCAGGAGCATTGTCCGATTGAGTCATTACACCCACCCAGGAACCGACACGGTTCAGTTCATTCACGTCACCTGGCTTTTGGGCGCCGGGTGTAGCACTGCCCACCCAGATCATGCCGTGTTGCATGGCAAAGGTTACGAAATACTGAAGGGTACTTAGCTTGTCGCCGCTCATCGACATGGAGTTGGTGAAGCCGCCTGCCACTTTGTTTTTCCAGCCCTGGCTGAACCACACTTTGCTGGATGCATCTGCAAACTTTTTGAAGTCGGCCGAAGCGCCGCCCATGTAAGTGGGCGATCCGAAAATAATGGCGTCGGCCTTGGCCAACACGTCCCATGTGGCGTCATTCACATCGTTCACCGAAATCAGGTGGCTTTGCACACCCGCCACCGCTTCCACGCCCTGTTGAACCGCCTGGGCCACTTTCGCTGTGTGGCCATAACCACTGTGATAAACAACTGCAACTTGTGTCATTTTCTACTCCTTCTATGTTTTAACAATCAAGCGGGCAGATCGAAGAAAAGCACCTCGGCCTGTTCACTCACATCCAAATTCAATTCACGCTCACCTTCGATCAACAATGCATCGCCGGTTTGCAGCAGCACATTGCCCACGTTCAGCGAACCTTTGGCCACATGCAAATAACCTTTGCGCGCGGGGTCCAACTCGCGGTGCAGGCTTTGCTTGCTCAAGCGGCCTGCATACATTCTTGCGTCTTGGTGAATGAAGGCTATTTTTTTCGCCTCAGCCTCGGCCCTGTCGCCGGTCACAATCAAGCCAAGTTGGCCGGTAATCGTGGCCACATCCAGATCGTGATCCTTGTATCCGGGGTCAACGCCATTCACTGAAGGCTCAATCCATATTTGCAGCAGGTGTGCCACATCGGTTTTGTGCGCATTCATTTCTGAATGGCGAATTCCGGTGCCAGCACTCATGCGCTGAATTTGATTGGGCTTGATGGCAGAACCACCGCCCAGGCTGTCTTTGTGGCTCAGCTCGCCGCCCAACATGTAAGTGATAATTTCCATGTCGCGGTGGCCATGTGTACCGAAACCGGTTTGTGGTTGAACCCAGTCTTCATTGATCACGCGCAGCGGGCCGAAACCCATGTGTTTGGGGTCGTAATAGCTGGAAAAAGAAAAGCTGTGGTAGCTCTCAAGCCAACCATGGTTGGCATAACCGCGTTCACCGGATTTTCTGATCTGGAACATGTTCAACCTCCTATTCAATGTGGGGTTCAGTGTAGAAGGTGCCATACAGCCTAACAAGGCGTAGAATTTGACGAACTTATTCAAAAAAACTGAACCCATGACCATCAACCTCGACAGCCTTGCCCTGCTTGAATTGATTGAAGCGCGGGGCAGTTTTGCAGCCGCTGCGGTGGCCCTGAACAAGGCGCCCTCGGCAATTACCTACCAACTGCGGCAACTTGAAGAGAGCCTGGACGTGTTGATATATGACCGCTCAGGCCACAAAGCCAAGCTAACGCCAGCCGGCAAAGCCTTGCTGGATGAAGGGCGGAAATTACTGGAAAGTACCGACGCACTGACCAAACGCGTGAAAGCCGTGGCCAGCGGCTGGGAAGCCGAGTTGCGCATTGTGCTGGATTCCGTAGTGCCGTTTGAACAGGCCATTCCATGGATACAGGCCTTTGATGCGCTGGAAAGCCCCACGCGCCTGCGCTTCTCGAGCGAAGTGCTCTCGGGCACCTGGGAGGCTTTGTATTCAGGCCGTGCCGACCTATTGATTGGCAGCCGCCTGGACCAAAACCAGTTTGCCAGCGCCACGGGCCTGCACATTCAAAGTTTTGGGCAGTCGCTGTTTGTGTTTGCAGTGGCGCCAAGCCACCCGCTGGCCAATCGGGAAGAACCCCTGTGCATCGACACCATACGCCAATTCCGCGCCGTAGCCGTGGGCGACACCTCCCGAAATTTCAAACCGCTTACTTTGGGTTTGCAAAGCGGGCAGGCTGTGCTGACGGTGCCCAACTTACAGGCCAAGGTAAAAGCACAACTGGCCGGGCTGGGCTGCGGCTGGCTGCCCTGGAACTTGATTGAACGGGAAGTGGCCAATGGCGATTTGATCGTCAAAAAAACCGAAGATGCAACCCGGCAAAGCAGCCTTTGTTTTGCCTGGCAACGCGGCAGCCAAGGCAAAGCACTGGACTGGTGGACCAAACACTTGGCCACCGTAGAACTTAACTTTCAACCAAGCTGACAACCAAGCGTACACCCCGTGCTGAACATGCCCGAACAATTGCCAAAGCCGCCCTACATTGGCCGCTTTGCCCCTTCCCCCACAGGCCCCTTGCACTTGGGTTCACTGGCCACGGCACTGGGCAGTTTTCTGGATGCCAAAGTACACCACGGGCAATGGCTTTTGCGCATTGAAGACATTGACGAGGGGCGTTGCGATTCAGCCTCGGTTGACCACATTGTTCACACCTTGAAACGCCACGGCCTTCAATGGCAAGGCGAAGTGTGGGTGCAATCCACACGGCATGCTGTGTACGAGGCCGCTTTAAAACAGCTAAGTACACTGAATCTGACTTACCCCTGCGCCTGTACCCGCAAGGAAATTGATGAAGCAAACGCCCTTCGTGCCGCTGGCGAAAACCGCGTTTACCCCGGTACCTGCCGCCATGGCATGCCAGCAGACCGCGACGCCCGAGCCATTCGTTTTCGCTGCCCGCCCGAACCCATTGAATGGCGAGACCACAGACTTGGATTGTTTGAGGACAACTTGAACACCAGCAGTGGCGACTTTGTGCTGAAACGGGGTGATGGTTTCTGGGCTTACCACCTAGTCGTCGTTGTCGATGATTTGGCCAGCAAGGTAACGCACATTGTGCGGGGCGAAGACCTGGCCGACACCACCGCCCGACAAATTGCGGTGTGGAAAGCCTTGCAGCTTAGGCTTGATCGGCAAACCACTGCTCAACCCCCGGCTTACTGGCACTTGCCCGTGATACTGGCCGAAGACGGCCAGAAACTTTCCAAACAAACTGGTGCCTTGGCTGTGTCAGAACACGACCCGGTATTGAATTTAAATGCCGTGTGGCAACACTTTGGCTTGGGCAAAATAAAAGCCACTACAGCATTGCAGTGGCTTGAATTGGCGGCCCCAGTGTGGGCCAACTACCGGGCGGCACAGGCTGCACGGCAAACTTCAGCGTGAAGCCCTAGCTTCTAGGGCTACCACCCAACAAAAACGCCACTGGTGCTGCATTTTTGCTTTTTGGTTTGCTTGCAGCCGAGGCGGGTTGGCCTGAAATTTTGGCTTCAGCAGCCGCTTTGTCTTCCTTGGATTCTTGATAAGGCTGGTTAAACAGTGAATCTTTCACCCGTGTTTGGGCCAACTTCGCGCGCAGGCGCTCGTATTCTGCATCACGGTGAATAGGCGCGTTGTCATTGAAACGTGCGCCTTGATAGGACATGTCCCTTGCAGGGCGACGTTCACGGGCTGGCGCAGCTTCATCACCGGTGCGTGTGGGGCGACGGTCTGATCGACCCTCATAGCCACGGCCTTCATTGCGACTTTCGCGGTCACCGCGTTCTTCCCGCGGCGCGCGAACACCGGGCACGAATCCCTCCAGTTCTTCGCGAACAAAGGCCTTGCCAATCAGTTTTTCAATGTCTTTCAAGGCGCGTTCATCGCGTTTCACAACAAACGAATATGCGGTACCCTTGGCACCGGCCCTGCCAGTACGGCCAATGCGGTGCACGTAATCTTCGGGCGTGGTGGGCAGGTCGTAGTTGATCACAAAGGGTAAATCAGCAATATCCAAACCACGGGCGGCAACATCGGTTGCCACCAACACAGTTACCTCACCCGCTTTAAAGGCTTCCAAAGACTTGGTTCGCTCTGCCTGTGTTTTGTCGCCATGAATGGCGGTGCTTGAAACGCCTTCTTTTTCAAGGTGGCGAGCCAAGCGGGCTGTACCAAGTTTGGTGTTTGAAAATACGATAACCTGCCTTAACGCTTTGCTTTGAATCAGATGACAAACGGCCATGCGTTTGTCTTCTTCACTGTCGAGCGCAAAAATAACCTGCTTGATGTTCTCGGAAGTCGCATTGCGGCGCGCCACTTCGACCAGCGTGGGCGACACCATAAAACTTTTGGCCAGTTTCTGGATTTCAGGCGAAAACGTGGCCGAGAACAACAGGTTTTGGCGTGTTTTTGGCAGCAAATTAATTATTCGTTGCAGGTCGGGCAGAAAACCCATGTCAAGCATGCGGTCGGCTTCGTCCAATACCAGCACCTGCACTTGCCCCAAGTTGATGCTCTTTTGCTGAACATGGTCCAGCAGGCGGCCGGGCGTGGCAATTACCAGCTCAACACCGCGGCGCAATGCCTGAATTTGGGGGTTAATGTCTACACCACCGTACACCACGGTAGAACGCAGCGGCGTGAATTTGGCATAAGTATGCACGTTGGCTGCAACCTGATCAGCCAATTCACGGGTAGGCGTCAAAATAAGGGCACGAACCGGGTGGCGGGCTGGCGAGGTATTTTCAGTGGCCAGCGGCATCAAGCGGTTCAGAATGGGCAGCGAAAAACCCGCTGTTTTACCCGTGCCGGTTTGGGCGGCGCCCATCACGTCCACACCAGTCAATACAATCGGTATGGCTTTGGCTTGAATGGGTGTCGGCTGAGTGTAACCCTGGGCATCAATGGCTTTCTGGATGTCGGGGTGCAGCGCGAAGTCGGCAAAAGTTACATTCGCGAGTGCAGTCTCTTCAGCGGCGCTGGTGGTATACGGTTCGGTTTGTGTCATGCACGCATTCTAAGCCTATTTGGTGCTTAATATTTGTGCAATTGCTTTAAATTCACTTGCTGCACCGGCTAGGTGCAGCAAATGTTCTATTCATACAACAGCTGGGCGGCTTCGTCGGCTTACCGGTTTTCGGCAATAAACTCATCCACGTGTTTTATGGCCAAACGCCCTGCATTGGCCTGGGAACTTTCAGTGCCCCACGCCACATGCGGTGTGATGATACAACGCGGGTGCTGCCATTGAACCATTAAGTGATCTCGCGGGGGTGGCTCTACTTCCAGCACATCCAGTGCAGCACCACCCAGGTGGCCGCTTTCGATGGCCTGTTTCAAGGCATCAAATTGCACCAAGCCACCGCGCGCGGTGTTAATCAAAATAGCACCCTTTTTCATTTTTGGAATGGTGGCAGGGCCGATCAAACCTTTGGTTTGCTCATTCAACGGGCAGTGCAGGCTCAGCACGTCGCTGTGGGCCAAACCATATTCAAAGGTCACATACCCGTCCCGCGGCTTGTCTACGCCTTGGCGTTCAATGTGCAGAATGGTCATGCCAAAAGCCTTGGCAAATTCAATCAACTTGCCGCCGATTGCGCCACTGCCCAACACGCCAAGCGTTTGGGTATGCAGACCACGCATGGGCAAAGTGTGCAAGCAGAAAAAGCGAGAGGAGCTCCAGCTGCCATCGTGTACCAGGGCCTCCCATTCAGGCACACGGCGGGTCAGCTGCAAAATGCAGGCCATGGCGTGTTCCGCCACTGATTCAGGGCCGTAATTCACCACGTTGCTCACCTTCACACCACGCTCGGCGCAAGCAACTTTGTCCACATTGTCGGTACCTGTAGCAACCAATTGAATCATCTTCAGCTTGGGGGCTGCAGCCAATTCAGCTGGGCCAATTTTTACTTTGTTAATGATCAGGATTTCTGCATCTTTGATGCGATCTTTCAAAGTATCCGCGGTGGTGAAAGGGTATTCAGTCCAGGTGTGCGCGCACCCGGGGCGCGGCAGGGGAGTACGTACGGTTTCGCTTTCCAGCCAAACGATATTCATGGGCAAGGCCTCCAGTTGAGTTGCTAGAAGGCTACCTTCTAATTACAACCCACGACACTGGGGCTAACCATGAAAACTCTGGACCAATCACTTACACCTTGGCCTCAGCATGAGTGACTGCCGGTTCGTTAACCACACCAGCGATTCGGTAGCAATTTTTACCCGACTTCTTGGCCTGGTACATTTGCTCATCACTAACATCAAGCAGTTGCTGGATGGAATCACCATGCAATGGATACATGGACGCACCTATACTGCAAGATACGGTCAAGCCATGATTTTGTCTTACTCGGACCAATAGCTTGTCACAAGCAAACGATTCGATAATTCGTTCCGAAATGTTTTTGAGCAATTGGATATTGCAACGGGCAATGATGATCGCAAACTCATCACCACCCAAACGTGCTACGTGGTCTACATTTCGGGTAGCGCCCTTGAGCAGCGTGGCGCTGGTCTTTAAAATTTGATCTCCTGCTTTATGCCCCAACGTGTCATTCACCGACTTGAACCCATCGAGATCAAGAAACATTAGACCTAAGGTTTCTCCTGGCAGCAAACGAGAAAGCCGAGCCTCAAGTGTCATCTCGAATCCCCGGCGGTTCAATACTCCAGTCAGCGGATCGCGCTCTACTTCGTTGCGCAAATTCTCGACGTTTTTACGAATGCTGACATCGTCCACAATCAGCACAGCATGTGCACCTTGAACTTTATCGCTGTAAACCGCAAATCGGAACTGAAGCACTTTTCCGTCTGTAAAATTCAACTCAACGGGCATTTCATGGTTGCCAAAATAATCAGTCACCAGGTCCTTTAGATGAATCCGCTGCTCTCGAACCACACCCGCCCGAATCAATATTGAGTCCAACTTGGCAGAGTCGGGATCGAGAACTTCGATTTTCAACATTTTTGCCAACGCTTTATTCACGTACAACACATTGAAATTCTCGTCCAGATAAGCCACTCCGCTGGCCAGCGACGATAGCAACATGTCCAATCGGTTTTTCTCGGACACAGACCTTGCATGACTCTCCTCCATGGCCATCATCTGCAATTCAATGGCCTCTGCCATGCTGTTAAAGGCAGCACCAAGGCAGGATATTTCATCCCGTCCTGCAACCTTGATTCGCGACTGAATTTTCCCGGACTGCAATTCCATAGCCTTGCTACGAAGATCTTCAAGCCGAGCCGATAGGGTGTTGCTTAAGCCTAGCAGAATCATTGAACAGGCCAGCGCGCTTAAAATAAAAACGCCGACCATGTAAAACAACATGTCGTTGCGACTGCGATACACCTCCCTGTCATCGAACAATACCTGCAGCTGTCGCCCCGCTTTTGGCAAATCAAAAATGATCAACATCGGGTTGTCGGACATGACGCGATCCTTGGGCACGTCCCCCATCGCAAAGGTAAGTTCACTACCCTCATTTACCCAAACTGCTGTCGGCTTGTGACGAAGGTAAAAATCCCGAACCATCGATGACAAGGTGTTCAGAGAGTCACTGTTTTTAACCAGATGGGCCTTGGTCAGCTCTGCCTGAAAACTTTCCTGGATAAGCAGCAAGTCTTTTTCAGCCAGCTTGCTCATGTGTGTGAACTGAATGGCTGCAAAAATACCTCCCAGCAGCAGCTGGGCCACAAAAGTAGTTAGCAACCATTTCCACTTGAAAGACATTGTGAACAAACCTGTTTTTTAATTACGTGCGTTTTCAGTATGTGAGTTTGCTCTACGATGAGTAATCCCACGAGAGGGGCATGTTTTCCACTAAATTAAAAAAAATGGCTAATTTCTTCAAACGGGTGTTGTATTCAATGTCGTTTTTTGCCATAATTGCGGGCTTGCCGAGGTGGCGGAATTGGTAGACGCGCTGGACTCAAAATCCAGTGGTAGAGATATCGTGCGGGTTCGATTCCCGCCCTCGGCACCAGCTCCCAGTTTCAACGAATGAAAACCATGAAACTGTCTGAATTCGATTTCAATCTTCCCGAAAGTCTGATTGCTCAACACCCCCCAAATGAGCGTGGCATATCGCGCCTTCTTGTTTGCGAAAGCAACAAACCCATCGAAGACCGTCAGTTTGCGCATGTTTTGAATTTAGTTCGGCCTGACGATGTTTTGGTGATCAACGACACCAAAGTGTTGAAAGCCCGGTTGCAGGGCTACAAGGCGAGCGGCGGGAAAATCGAAGTGATGCTTGAGCGCATACTGGATGACAACCGCTTTACCGCCATGATCAGGGCCAGCAAAGCGCCCAAACCAGGCAGCGAAGTGATATTGGCAGGTGCTGCCACAGCCCGCGTTCTGGCCAAGCACGACATGATGTACACACTGGAACTGCTTGAAAGTGGCTTGAGCCTGCCGCAGTTACTGGACACATACGGCTCCTTGCCTCTGCCCCCCTACATTGAACACAGCGCCAACGCACAGGACGACGAGCGCTACCAAACTGTGTTTGCGCGTGAACCTGGTGCGGTGGCAGCGCCAACGGCCGGACTTCATTTTACCGACGAGTTGCTAAAACAGCTCCAGGGCCGCGGTGTGAAGCTACTGAACCTGACACTGCATGTTGGCGCAGGTACTTTTTTGCCAGTTAAAACTGACAACGTTGATGAGCATGTTATGCATAGCGAGCGATATGCAATTTCAGCTTCACTGATTGAATCGATACTGAAAGCTAAAAAAAATGGCGGCAAGGTAGTTGCAGTCGGTACAACCTCGCTGCGGGCACTGGAGGCCTGGGCAACCGAAACTGACTGCAACTTGAATACCGATGAAGGCCTGAGTAATGCAGAACAATTTGCACACACTGGCCACGCAGGGGACACGCAAATATTTATCAAGCCAGGCTATCGTTTTAAGGTGGTAGATCGGCTGATCACTAACTTTCACCTACCCAAAAGCACCCTGCTCATGCTGGTGTCTGCTTTTGCCGGGAAAAGAAACATACTTCATGCATATGAGCATGCAATTGAGCAACAATACAGGTTCTTCAGTTACGGCGATGCCATGTGGCTTGAACGCACCGAATGATCGAATCCGCATACCCTATTGTCTCTCACGACGGCAGCGCAATACAAATGATGCGCTGGTCAAATTGCAGCAACAAACCCAAGCTTCACTGGGCACACGCCACGGGCTTTAACTCAAAAACCTACAGCCCACTTCTGCGAGACCTGGTTCCACATTTTGATGTATTCACTTGGGATATGCGCGGGCACGGCGAAAGCCGCTCGGCAGCCAACCCAAAAACTTTTCGCGGCTGGACCACCTACTACAAAGATTTGGTCGCTGTGCTTGATCAGGCCAGCGAACCCATGTGGCTGGCGGGCCATTCAATCGGGGCTACCACCAGCCTTGCCGCTGCAGCCCAGCGCCCCGACAAAGTCAAAGGCCTTGTTTTGGTAGAACCGGTGCTTCTTGATCCCAAACAGGGTTTTGCGCTGCGCCTGGCAAACTGGTTTGGCTTTGCAAATCGAATTGCCATGGCTGCCGCTGCTGCCCGCAGGCGGGCAAGCTTTCCAACACACCAGGACGCTTTTGAAAATTACCGCAACAAGAAAGCTTTCAGCACCTGGAGTGATGAATGGTTGAGTTCTTACGTACAGCACGGATTCATCAGCACACAAAACAATCAAGTTGAACTGGCCTGCCCACCAAGCTGGGAATCGCTCACCTTTCAGCATACTGAGCCGAATGCCGCGAGATGGATTCGTGACCCAGGCTGCCCCATTCACATTCTGGCAGCTGCGAAGGGATCTACATTTCCGGCCAGCGCCCACTCACGAATTCAAAAACGATTACCCAAGGCGCGCATTGAGGTGCTGGCAGATGCCACACACTTTTTGCCGATGGAGCACACGGAGCTGGTGGTGCAACGGATTCGGGAAGTGGCTGGGGTTTAGCTCACGTCGATTAAGCATGGGGGAGCAAGCATGCGTTCGAAGGCTGCTCACCTTGCCTAGTCTGCGCGTGCTCGCCTGCTTTTTAGCGAGACGCTTTGAGCAAACTTTTCAAACAAGCCGGGAATTCAAATTTCCAGGCAAAACAGCAAAGGCCGATAGGCTTTACAAGCTCACCTAAGATTCTTCCAAATGCAACGGTATGCTGCATAAAAAAAGCCCTGTGATTTCTCACAGGGCTTTCTCAACAGCAGGCAAGCTGCGGCTAATCTACTCGACCGCTTTCACCATGTCTTCAATCACTTTCTTGGCATCGCCAAATACCATCATGGTTTTGTCCATGTAGAACAACTCGTTGTCCAAACCAGCATAACCGGCATTCATGGAGCGCTTGTTAACAATAATGGTTTTGGCTTTGTAAGCTTCCAGAATTGGCATGCCCGCAATCGGGCTCTTCGGGTCTTTCGCTGCGGGGTTTACCACGTCGTTCGCACCCAATACCAACACCACGTCGGTTTGCGCAAATTCGCTGTTGATGTCTTCCATCTCAAACACCTGGTCGTAAGGCACTTCAGCCTCTGCCAGCAACACGTTCATGTGGCCAGGCATGCGGCCTGCAACAGGGTGAATGGCGTACTTCACAGTTACGCCCATGTGCGTCAGCTTTTCGCTCAACTCTTTCAGGGCATGCTGTGCGCGGGCCACGGCCAAACCGTAACCAGGCACAATTACCACGGTTTCAGCATTGGTCAGCAAGAAGGCCACGTCATCAGACGAACCGCTTTTCACGGTGCGCTGCTGGCCACCGCCTGCTGCACCTGCATCGGCTTCGCCACCGAAACCACCCAAGATCACGTTAAAGAAACTGCGGTTCATCGCCTTACACATGATGTAACTAAGAATTGCACCGGAAGAACCCACCAGCGAACCCGCCACAATCAACATGCTGTTGTTCAGCGAAAAACCAATACCTGCAGCTGCCCAGCCAGAATAGCTGTTCAGCATGGACACCACCACTGGCATGTCGGCACCACCGATTGGAATAATCAGCGTAACGCCCAGAATGAAAGCGGCAATCGTCATGATGATGAAGGGTGTCCAGTCTTGCGTAATTGCAAACCAGATACCGCAACCCACCATCACAATGCCCAAAATTGCATTCAGCTGATGTTGACCGGCGAAACGCACAGGTGCGCCCTGAAACAGGCGGAATTTGTACTTGCCGCTCAATTTACCGAAAGCAATCACTGAGCCTGAGAAGGTAATGGCACCCACGAAAGTACCAATGAACAACTCAATTTTGTTGCCCAGTGGAATGTCAAAATTGCCCTTTGCTGTAATACCGAAGGCATCCGGCTCAGCCACAGCGGCAATTGCAATAGCCACAGCCGCCAAACCGATCATGCTGTGCATGAAAGCGACCAGTTCAGGCATCTTGGTCATTTCGACGCGTTTGGCCATCACTGTGCCCAAACCACCGCCCACCACCAAACCTGCCAGTACCCAGCCCAGGCCGGTTACTGCTGATTGCCCTGCAATTCCCGCCAGCTTGAACACCAGTGCAATTGTGGTCAAAACGGCAATGGCCATACCCACCATGCCGAAGGTGTTACCCATGCGGGATGTAGTAGGGTGTGAAAGGCCTTTCAAGGCCTGAATAAAACAGATTGACGCCACCAGGTACAACAGCGTCACTGCGTTGAAACTCAATTCCATAAATTTCTCCAGATCGCTGTTGGTTTATTTGTTCTTTTTCTTGAACATTTCAAGCATGCGACGGGTGACCAAAAACCCACCAAACACATTCACGGCAGCCAAGGCCACAGCCAGCACACCCATGAATTTGCCCAGGGGCGTTACAGTCAGCGCGGCTGCCAACATGGCACCCACAATCACAATTGCGGAAATTGCATTGGTCACCGCCATCAACGGGGTGTGCAGCGCTGGGGTTACGTTCCAAACTACGTGGTAACCCACGTAAATTGCCAGTACAAAAATAATCAGGTTGACCACGGTGGGGCTAATTGCGTCCATGTTGGCTCCTTCCTTAAGCGTTTTTGCGTTTGAGTTCGCCGCCAGTGCACATCAGGCACGCAGCAACAATGTCGTCTTCCATGTCGATCTTGAAGGCGCCTTCCTTGTCGAAAACAAGCTTCAAGAAATCGATCACGTTGCGGGCGTACAGTGCGGAAGCATCTGCGGCAACCATGGCTGGCAGGTTTGCATAACCCACAATTTTCACACCGTTTAGATCGACAATCTCGTTCAATTTGGACAAGGGGCAATTGCCGCCCTGCTCAACTGCCAGATCGATGACCACTGAGCCTGGCTTCATGGCACGCACGGTTTCTTCGTGCAGCAATGTGGGCGCTTTGCGACCAGGAATCAGCGCCGTGGTAATCACGATGTCGCTTTTGATGGCTTTTTCGTGAACCGCAGCAGCCTGGCGCTTCATCCAGCTTTCTGGCATTGGGCGAGCATAACCACCCACACCTTGGGCAATCTCACGCTCCTCGTCTGATTCAAACGGCACATCTACAAATTTGGCACCCAGCGATTCCACCTGCTCTTTCGTGGCAGGGCGAACATCCGATGCTTCAATCACTGCGCCCAAGCGTTTTGCAGTTGCAATCGCTTGCAAACCGGCAACACCCACGCCCAGAATAAGTACACGGGCCGCTTTCACGGTACCCGCAGCAGTCATCAACATGGGCATGAAGCGCTGGTATACATTGGCCGCAATCATCACGGCTTTATAGCCTGCAATGTTGGCTTGAGAAGAGAGCACATCCATGCTTTGGGCACGCGTAGTGCGGGGCGCAGCTTCCAGTGCAAATGCAGTCAGGCCAGCCTTGTTCATGGCCTCCAGTGAGGCATTGTCAAAGGGGTTCAGCATGCCGACAACTACCTGGCCAGCGCGGTAAGCGGGCAATTCATTTTCAGCGGGCGCACGCACCTTGAGGATCATGTCGCAATTGCTGATTACATCCATCGCACGATCAACAATTGTTGCACCCACATCGCTGTAGGCCTGGTCGGTGATCGAGCTGGCGATACCTGCACCAGCTTGAACAAACACTTCGTGTTTTTGAGAAATGAGCTTCTTCACCGTTTCAGGTGTTGCGGCTACACGCGTTTCTCCGGACCGTGTCTCGGCCGGGATTCCGATTTTCATGGAACTTCTCCTTGTGGGAAAGCGCTTTTATTTGATGTTTAGGAACTGCAAATACACTGCTGGTGCGGACTATAGCACGGTAGTATCCACCAATCTGAGGGATAACCACAACCCAGCATCTGACAATAATTCTTGTCAAAGAATAATTGAATCATTTGAAAGTGTGTTGAGTGATTGATCTAAGCATTAATTGGGGTACGGTGAAAAGCAAAGGGCTGCTTCTGAACCAAAAATTCATCGGCGAGCGTGTTCAATCTGCGTGCACACCAACTTGGCAGCCTGAATTAGACGCGGGCCATTGCGTACCAAAATATCATTGGGAACGGTGTACACATGGGCACCTTTCACTGCCGGCAGCTGGGGCCAAGCAGACCATTGCGCAACGAACCCCTGATGATCCCGTTCAGAGCCACTGGCCAAGAGCACCTCTGGCTTGCGCTTTAAGACCCCCTCCACACTGACCTGCGCCGCCAGGTTTGGCAGATCCTCAAACACATTTCGGCCACCACACAGCTCAATGACCTCCGACACCACATGTTGCCCGCCCAAAGTAATCAAAGGCTGATTCCACACTTGATAAAACACCGACACCGCGGGTCGGCCACTGTACTGGGCACGCAACGCCTTGAACTGCTGCAACCACTCATCCACCTTGGGGCCACTGGCCTGCTCTGTGCCCAACAGCTTAGAGATCCGGCGCATGGTGCCTGCCACTTGATCAATTTTTTTGGGCTCGCTGACAAATACAGCCATACCGGCTTTGCGAAGCTGTTCGACGACATCCATTGAAATGCCCGATTGCCACACCAGCACCAAATCGGGTTTTCGGGCGAGAATTGCCTCCGCACTCAAAACCCAGGGGTTGACCAACTTGGGCAAAGCATTCACGGTCTCTGGAAAGTTGCTGGAACCATCCACTGCAATCACCTTGTTCATTCCCCCAACGAAATCCACAATTTCGGTGAGGTGTGGGGCAAGCACCAGCACGCGCTGGGCTTGCTTTACACACACGGTTTGGCTTGTGTCGTCACGCACGCAAACTTGGCTCGCCTGCACTTTTGCTGGCAAGCCACACCACAGTGCCGCGAAAAACAACAAACCGCGCATCAACATGGCTTAGAACTTGTGCATGTAAGTCAACAAAACATCCTGCTTGGCCACTCCAAAACCACGAACGATCTCATAGTCTTTACCGGTCAAATTGTCCAGGCGAAGAGCAAAGTTGTTGCGGGCATCTAGCTCGTACCCAACCTTGGCGTTGATCAAAGTGTATCCACCCAACTTCACGCGACCACCGGGAAAAGCAATATCATCTCGCTCACTGCTCGACAACACTTCACCACCCACCGACCACCCCTTCGGAAGGTTGTAGCTACCATACACCTTTGCTGTTTGAATGGCCCTACGCAACAAACGTTCATCACGCGCATTTTTTGCAGAGAGAATATCCAGCGAAGCGCCCCACACCAAAGGGCCTGATTCACCCTCGTGAGAGAAAGAAACTCCTTCAATTTTCGAAGCCCCCGGTTCATTCGTGAACCGCGTGTTTCCAGCTGAAATTTGATTGCCTACAATCAAATCCTGAATCACATTTTGAAAAACAGACACTCTGGATTGCCCAAACGCGTTGCGGAATGTCGAATAAATCTCATAATTTTCGCTTTCCTCAGGCTTTAACCCGGTGTTCAGCACAGCTGGATTGACCCCGGCAAAACCGGCCGCAAAAGGATTGACGAACCCGGAAATCTGACTGAAATTCGGCCGCTTAAAGCCAGTGCCAACCAAGGCACCAATTTTCACTTGCTCATTCAGCGCGCGGGAAACCGACAACTGGCCTGTTGTTACATCTTGGTAGTTTGAGTTTGCATCAAATCGCAAGTTACCTTGAACCGTGTAGTTGGCAATATCACGAGTGTAAGTGACCAAGCCACTGTTCACCTGCGTGTTATCGATGTTAGGTGCACCTGCAGGTGGCGGAAAATTTGTGGTTTGCTTAAAACGTTGATCAAGGTACTCATAGCCCAGCAGCATCACGCCACCAAACGCCTTGAATCGGTGATCCAAAGAAAACTGATTCTGAAAGGTACGAGTTCCAAACGCGAACAAAGGAAACTCCAGCTCCTCTGTTGAACTGCCCAAACGAACTGAAGACTCTGAACCGCCGGCCCATTGATGCTTCACCCCGGCGTTCAAAACAGTCTGATTGTCCCGATTAAACTGGGGATTCGAATCAAATTCGTTGTTTACATCCGTTGCCAGTGCGCTTGCACTCAATTGTGTTTGCTGGGTAAGGTCATAAGACAGATTGAAGCTTCCGGAAGTAATCCGATAGGCATCCTTGCCGCTGTTGTCACGGCTGGCGTTGATGCCATCGCTGTACTCATGCCCTACGCCAAGCCTCACCGAGCCGCGCTCACCGGCCAAGGTACCCGACGTTGTCAATTTGCGGGTGTGATTGTTGCCCACCGAAACTGACACATCACCACCACTTGTACGGGCTGCCTTCTTGGTGATGATTTGCACCACACCACCGATTGCGTCACTTCCGTACAAAGAGGAGCCAGGGCCGCGCAGAATTTCAATTCGTTCAATTTGATCTAAGGGGTAATGCTGAAACTGCGACTGAGAAAATCCGTCCAGCGGACCAATTCTCTGACCATCAACCAAAAACAAAGTGTGTTTACTGTCCGATCCGCGAATGAACAAGGTTGAGGTTTGCTGCCCGCCACCGTTGCTTGAATATTGAACGCCCGGAGCACGTTTGAGAAGATCGGTCAGGTTACTGGCGCCCGAACGTTGAATGTCCTCCTGAGTGATCACAGTAACATCGGCTTGAACGTCACTTAAAGAACGCTCATAACGATTTGCAGTGATTACCACCTCTTTGGAGCCGACAGGTTCGGCAAAAACCATGGGGGAAAATGCAAAAAAAGAAACAGCAACCGATGTACCAACGGCGGCCTGACTACGAATACGCTTCAACATGAACTTACCTTGAGGTTTAAACCGCACCCACCGTGCAGCAATAAATTCACTGGAGAAGACAAATAACAGGCGAATGAACAGTGCGCGCAACAACACCTTGGGCAATACGCCAGGATGAGTTACGGAAAAAGTTCGATTGGAAGCAATTAGCCGCCTGCGCACTGCCTCCCCGCAGCACCAGTCGCTCGCCTGAATGGGACAGGCTGAACGGTCAAGGCCGGTATCCGGGCTTGTAAGTTTTGATGTGTCGCCTTCCCAGTTGCTGCGTTTAGAGCAGCTTTACTACCAGTGGCAAAATGACACACCCGCACTTACTTACCGTTGCGGGGGCAGCGCAGGCTTGAACCTGCTTCCCGTTTAACTGCGCTCAAAAAATAAGCACAAGCACCTTAACCCTGCTATTCTAACGTGTTTTTTAACTCCCTACCCTCGGCGCACCGTATTTAAGTAGTGCGAATGATAGCCATGTCAGAAGTCTGGAAACCCAGCGTTACAGTAGCGGCCATTGTTGAGCATCAGGGCAAGTTCCTGATTGTTGAAGAACACACCACCGATGGCATTAAGCTGAACCAACCCGCAGGCCACCTGGACCCAGGTGAAACGCCTCAATTTGGTGCTGCGCGCGAGGCACTGGAAGAATCGGCTTGGGAAGTAAAACCTGTAGGGTTGTTGGGAGTTTACATGAGTCGCTACACCAGCTCACGCACGTTGGAGGATGTGACTTATCTTCGCTTCGCATTTGCAGCCGAGGTGGTTAAACACCACACTGAGCGTGCCCTGGACGACGGCATTATTCGCACCCTGTGGATGACAGTTGAAGAACTTCGCGCCAGTCAGGATCAACACCGAAGCCCCCTGGTAATGCGCTGCGTGGAAGATTTCCTGAACTGGAAAGCCGGCAAGCAGCCCATCATGCCGCTTGAGCATGTTTACACACATCCCAGCGTACTTGCAGGGCCTATGCCCCCCGGCGTATCGTAAGCATCATGGCAAAAACAGTAGTTATTGGCATGTCGGGCGGGGTAGATTCCTCGGTGTCGGCATGGCTGCTAAAACAGCAGGGTTACAACGTAATTGGTCTTTTCATGAAAAACTGGGAAGACGATGACGACTCGGAATACTGTTCCAGCCGGCAAGACTGGCTGGATGCCGCCAGTGTGGCCGACGTGGTGGGCGTTGACATTGAAGCCGTGAACTTCGCCAGTGAATACAAAGACCGCGTGTTCTCGGTGTTTCTTAGCGAGTACTCGGCAGGCCGCACCCCCAACCCCGACATCCTGTGCAACAGCGAAATCAAGTTCAAAGCTTTTTTGGACCATGCTTACAGCCTGGGGGCCGATTACATTGCAACAGGCCACTACGCGCGCGTTCGGGAAGTGAATGGAGAATTTCAGCTGCTCAAGGCAATTGACCACAGCAAAGATCAATCCTATTTCCTGCACCGCTTGAACCAGGCGCAACTCAGCAAAACCCTGTTTCCGCTGGGCGAAATACAAAAAACCGAAGTTCGGAAAATTGCACTTGAACTGGGTTTGGCCAACGCCACCAAAAAAGACAGCACCGGCATTTGCTTCATTGGCGAGCGCCCTTTCCGCGAGTTTTTGAACCGCTACCTGCCCACTGCCACGCTGGGCCAGCGCAAAGGCATTGGCATTGGCGGCCAGAAAGAAGGCAACGGCGAGCCTTGGTTCGTGGCCCGAAAAGATTTGAAAAACAATACGCTGTATGTAGTACAAGGGCACAACCACCCCTGGCTGCATCAAAAAGTACTTGTCGCAGAACAAGCGCATTACATTTCAGGACATGCGCCCGCAAACACACATATGGCTTGCAAAGCCCGTTACAGGCAAGAAGATTCTGCTTGTGATTTCAAACTGACCGAAAAGGGCTTTGAATTGAACTTCGAGGAAAGCCAGTTTGCCGTTACCCCCGGGCAAAGTGCCGTACTGTATCAGGGCGATGTGTGCCTGGGCGGTGGCGTGATTGCCTAAGTTGCACCTAAGTTGCTCTTGCGTTGACCATAAAAAAGCCCCGAGTCGATTACAAACCAATCGGGGCTTTTTACGTGAAACTGACTTAATGTACTTCGTTAATGGAATGTCGCGTTACTGCGGCTTCGTGTCTTCAAAACTGGGGCGGCAGGCCAAACGCTCGGAATATTCATTCAACTCTGGATACAACTCGCGCCACTTCAATTCCGGCATGCGGAAGTCGAGATAAAACAGCGCACAACCCACGGTGATGTCAGCCAGGCTGAATTGCTCGGTGAGGTAAAAACCGGGCGTGGTTTTAATACGATTGGCAACCCAAGCCAAACCATGGTGAATTTTTTGGGTTTGGCGGTCAATCCACACCTGGCTTACTTTGTCGCCATCATGGAATTTCTTTTCAAGAAGAATATCCACCGCAGCCTGGCTAATACCCTGCCCCAGCGATTCCATGGTTCTAACCAAGGCACGCTGATTGGGATTGGTAGGCAACAGGGGCACTGTAGGCATCATGTATTCAAGCGTGCCTGAAATGACCAAGGAATCGAACACGGGTTGACCACCATCCAGAATCAGGCAAGGTACCTTGCCCAAGGGATTGTGGTCGGTGATTCGGGTATTTTCGTCCCACACATTTTCCAAAACAAATTCGTACGGAATTTCTTTTTCTTGAAGCTGAACGCGAATTTTGCGCACGAAGGGGCTAGTCAGGGATCCCACTAGTTTCATCACAGTTCTCCTAAATACAATCCTGGATGAGATTGCGTCTTGTTTTTACGACCTAAAAGTGTCTAACAGTTTTACGAATTGAACAAGCAATATTCCAAAATACAGCCGTTGACACCACTCAGCACGAGCAGTAACCAACGGGAGAGGTTACAATACAACGCTTTGAAATATCTCAACTTTTACTGCTCGCATGATCTCTTCAGACTCCTTAAGCACCTTAACCGCAATTAGCCCGCTTGACGGCCGTTATCAGTCCAAAGTGGCCAATTTGCGCCCTTTGCTCTCTGAAGCAGGGTTTATGCACCACCGAGTCATCGTAGAAATTGAATGGCTCAAGGCACTCGCCAAGGCGGGTTTTTCTGAACTCCCGACCTTTTCGCCACAAGCATTGGCAAAACTGGATGCCATCAAAACCGAATTTTCAGAGGCCGACGCACAGCGAATCAAAGAATTTGAAGCCACGACGAATCACGATGTAAAAGCCGTCGAATACTTTATTAAGGAAAAGTTTCAAGCCGATGAAGAACTGAAAAAATCAGCGGAGTTCGTTCACTTTGCCTGCACTTCCGAGGACATCAACAACATGAGCCACGCGCTGATGTTGAAAGCAACACGCGAGCAGGTTATTTTGCCGACACTGAACCGAATGGTGGCAACCTTGCGCAATTATGCGCACCAGTTTGCAGACCTGCCCATGATGTGCCGCACACACGGTCAGCCCGCCAGCCCCAGCACCATGGGCAAAGAATTCGCCAACGTGGTGCACCGCTTGGAGCGCGCCATAGCCGCCATCAAGGCTGTGGAATTGCCCGCCAAGATGAACGGTGCAGTAGGCAACTTCAATGCGCATTTGTCAGCCTACCCCGAGTTTGACTGGGAAAAACTGAGCCGCAATTTGATTGAAAGCCTGGGGCTTACTTTCAACCCCTACACCATTCAAATTGAACCACACGACGGCATTGCCGCCTTAATGGATGCGATTGCCCGCACCAACACCATTCTGATCGACCTGAGCCGCGACATTTGGGGCTACATTTCCCTGGGCTACTTCAAGCAGAAACTGAAGGCTGGTGAAGTGGGTTCATCCACAATGCCCCACAAAGTAAACCCCATCGACTTTGAAAACGCTGAGGGTAACCTGGGCATGGCCAATGCCGTGCTTAAACACTTGGCTGAGAAATTACCAGTTTCGCGCTGGCAGCGGGATTTGACCGACTCCACCGTGCTGCGCAACTTGGGTGTGGGCATCGGCTATGCAGTACTGGCCTATGAAAGCTGCCTGCGCGGCTTGGGTAAACTTGAGGTGAACGAGGCAGCAATCGCTGCCGACATCGACAACGCATGGGAATTGCTGGCCGAACCCGTACAAACCGTGATGCGCCGGTATGGTCTGCCCAACCCATACGAGCAACTCAAAGAGTTAACCCGTGGCAAAGGTATTACCCAAGAGGGTCTAAGGCACTTTATCCTGCAACTTGAGCTGCCTGAAGACGAAAAAACCCGTTTGCTGGCCATGACACCCGCCAGTTATATTGGCAAAGCAGCTGAACTGGCCAAACGAATTTAGGTTTTTTGTTTGTAATACAACTGTGGACCAAGCCGGTGATTCAAGCGATCGCTTACAAATGCGTGAATCACGGCAAATTGTTCATCACTCAAAGACTTCAGGCTAAATCCGTAGGTTGACGAAGATGGGCCTGAGTCACGTGGTTTTGACACCACCTCGGCATCACACTCGATGAAGTATTTTCGGTCATCGAGAGCAATCTGAAACGCAATCGATATGGATTGCCCAATGCTGAATGACACCGCCTTGGCGAACAACAGCTCAAGCCCGCCAGTTGAGATATTGTCAATTACGGCCGTAATTGGCTCGGCTGAATCGTTCTGACTAATGTTAACGCGAAGGGTTGCTGGCAAATCACAGTTCACCCTGCGGGCGCGACGAATTGGCTGTGACTCGAGGTGTGTTTCATGCGGCCAAGACATTACGATCAATGGGTGCGGCGACAGCAACACCTTCTCAATCATTGAACTAAAGCGATATAGCGCCAAACCATAAGTGGCTTGAAACTCCCAAACCTGCCCCTCTTTGGTAAAAACACATTTGCCATCCCGCATAGGGTGTGTAATCAAAATGGCCGCCTGCGGAATACTGCCAATTAAACGCACATGAAATGGTTCTTTGGTCTGCCCAGGAGCAAACATTTTCAATTGACTACCAGTCTCGAAGGGGTCTTCAAAGGTCTGCTTGGTTGGGAGTAATCTGGGCAATGCGGCTGAATCGACTTGTTGAGGTTTGGCAGCTTGGATCGCAAACTTCATGGCCCACCTGGGGTTGTGATACAAACCCTTGGCTGCCAGTTCATCAAGCTGTTTCTGGCTGCTAACCGCTTGGCCTTCAGCCAAAAGCAGTACTCCACTTCGATCAAATATGGCGAAGGGCAGCGCTTTGCCTATTTCAATATCGCCTTTGGCCAACGGCGAAAGGTCTTTGGTATTGTCCACGCTGCCTCGCTCACTAGCCCCGATTAAGGGGTTTCAAATTCCTTGTCTTTCTTCACCGGCTTTACAAGGTCTTCCCGGGTCAAGCCCATCCACATCAACAAGGGGCTTGCAACCAACACAGAAGAGTAAATACCAAAGCAAATACCAATGGTCAACGCCAACGCAAACCCGTGCAAAGTTGGGCCGCCAAAAAACAACATCGAACACACCATGATTTGAGTTGAGCCATGGGTTATGATGGTGCGCGAGATGGTTCGGGTAATTGCATTGTCTATTGTTTCTTCAACGGTCATTCTCCGTACTTTCTTGAATGTTTCGCGAATTCTGTCGAATACCACAACCGATTCGTTTACCGAATAACCCAAGACCGCCAACACTGCCGCCAAAACCGACAGGGAGAACTCCCAGCCGAAAAAGGCAAAAAAACCGAGAATAATCACCACGTCATGCAAGTTGGCCACAATGGCTGATACAGCAAACTTCCATTCAAAACGCATTGCCAAATAGATCATGATGCCGATGATCACCACCATCAAGGCGATCACGCCATTTTCAGCCAACTCCCGGCCCACCTGTGGCCCCACAAACTCCACACGCATCAACTTCACGTCGGGACCTCCCAAGCTTAGCACCAGCTCAGTCATGGCTTGCTGGTTCAGTTTGCCCTCTGTGCCCAATACGCCCGATTGCAAATCTTTCACCGCGAGGCGAACCAGCACATCGCGCGAAGTACCAAAGTTTTGTACTTGAGGTTCTTCAATACCCGTGGCCCGCAAACCTTCACGAATTTTTTCCAGTTCAGCAGGCTGGGAATACCGGGCTTCAACCAACACGCCGCCGGTGAATTCAACGCTGAGGTTCAAGCCTTTGGTGGACAGGAAAAATACCGCGGCCACAAAAGTGAGGAACGAAATGATGTTGAAAACTTTGGCATGCCGCATGAACGGAATGTCGTTTTTAATTCTAAATAATTCCATTTATTCTTACTCTGTTCGTTGGTGTGTTTGTTGCTAGTCAGGCTTTTTTGGCCACGGCTGTATCGCTGTCGGGGCGCCAAATTTGCCCGATACTGACAGAGTCCAGTTTCTTCTTACGGCCGTACCACAGGTTAACCACACCACGCGACACCACCACCGCACTGAAAATTGACGTAAGAATACCCAAGCAGTGCACCACGGCAAAACCACGAATTGGACCTGAACCAAAAATCAGCAAGGCCAAACCAGCGATCAGCGTGGTGATGTTTGAGTCCAAAATGGTGGCCCATGCCCGGTCGTAGCCGGCAAAGATTGCCTGCTGTGGGGCAGCACCATCACGCAGTTCTTCACGAATACGCTCATTAATCAGCACGTTGGCGTCAATTGCCATACCCAAAGTGAGCGCAATCGCGGCAATACCTGGCAGTGTTAGTGTAGCCTGCAGCACAGAAAGCAATGCGAATAACAACATCACGTTGACTGCCAGGGCAAACACCGAGAACACACCAAACAACAGGTAATACACAATCATGAATGCGCCAAGCACCACAAAACCGTAGAGGGTTGAATTAATACCCTTGTCGATATTGTCGGCACCCAGGCTTGGGCCAATGGTACGTTCTTCAATAATATCCATGGGCGCAGCAAGTGAACCTGCACGCAGCAACAAGGCGAGGTCTGCAGATTCAACTGTATTCATGCTGCCTGAAATTTGAACGCGACCACCGCCAATTTCACTGCGGATAACTGGCGCTGTAACCACCTCGCCCTTGCCTTTCTCGATCAGCACAATCGCCATGCGTTTGCCAATGCTTTCAGCAGTGATGTTTCGGAAAATTCGGGCGCCTTGGCTATCCAGAGTCAAGTGCACAGCAGGTTCCTGGGTTTGATTGTCAAACCCGGCCTGCGCATCCGTCAGGTTGTCACCAGTTAAAATCACTTCCGATTTCAACAACAAATCGCGACCACCACGCTCGGTGTAGCGCTCAAGTCCGAACGGAACAATTCCGCTTGCCAAGGCCGATTGAGCCTCCGGGCTGTCATCAACCATGCGCACTTCCAAAGTGGCCGTGCGGCCCAGAATGTCTTTGGCTTTGGCAGTGTCTTGAACACCGGGCAGCTGAACCACAATTCGGTCTGCGCCTTGGCGTTGAATCACCGGTTCAGCCACACCCAGTTCATTGATTCGGTTGTGCAGCGTGGTGATATTTTGACGCAATGCATATTCACGGGCCTGTTGTTCAACTTCCGGAGCCAGTGTGGCAACAAGCACAAATTCGGTGCTGTTTTCAGGGATAAGCAGTCGAAGATCAGGGTATTCCTTGGCCAATGCAGCTTGGGCCTTGCTGCGCGCTTCTGCATCCCGGAAAGTCAGGTTAAAACCTGCGGGCGTGCGCGGTGCGCTGGCATAGCGCAGGTCTTTTTCGCGCAGGGTTTGTTTGGCACTCGCCAGCAAGGCGTCTTTGCGCTTCTCCAACGCTGCGGCCATGTCCACTTGCAGCAGAAAGTGCACACCCCCGCGCAAATCCAGGCCCAAGTACATGGGCAAAGCATTTATTTTCGTTAACCAATCTGGCGAACGAGACAGCAAATTCAGGGCAACGATGTAATCAGGATCTGTTGCGTCCGGGTTAAGCTGGCTTTGAAGATAGTCTCTCGCCTTCAACTGCTCTTCAGACGTATTGAACCGCAATTTCAGCGACCCACCACCCAAGGTATTTTCGAAAAACACCCCGTCGGGCTTCGTACCCTGCGCCGCAAGCTGACTTGATAACTGATCAGCCAATTCAGGAGACAATTTCAAGGTGGATTTTCCACTTGAAACTTGCACAGCAGGCGCTTCGCCATAAAAATTGGGCAGGGTGTACAACACACCCAGCACCAACACAATGGCGATCATCAGGTACTTCCAGACAGGGTATCGATTCATGACGGCTTGATTAACGAGTTTCTTTGAGGGTGCCGCGAGGCAGCAGGCTTTGCACAGCAGCGCGTTGCAATACAACTTCAACGGGCTTGTCACCCATTTCAGCCACTTCCAGCGTGATGTACGATTCGTTGATTTTGCTGATTTTGCCCAGCAAACCACCCGATGCAATGACTTCATCGCCTTTCTGCAATGCTTCAACCATGGCTTTGTGTTCTTTCTGACGCTTCATTTGGGGGCGAATAGCCAGGAAATAAAGCACACCAAACATCAAAATAAGAGGCAAAAAGCTTAAAAGGCCACTTTCCGGGCCAGCGGCTGCGGATTGCGCAAACGCGGATGAAATCACAGTCATCTCCTTAAAGTTGTGATGGGTTCGCGCCGAGTATACAACGCTTGACACTTAAAATTCAGACCAAAAGGCTTGACTTGGGTTCCACTTAAAGATTCACTTAGTGATTGTGGGAACAATAAAAATAGGCTTTGATCTATGTCGAGCA
>JAJTEM010000014.1 GCA_021299735.1 Burkholderiales bacterium
CAGGATTGCCATGATCTGGCTGTCGGTAAACCTTGATTGTTTCATTGCAGAACTCTCTTCCTCTATGGTTGAAAATTCTACTTCCGATCCCGTTTATTTGCAGGGGGTATTACCTTCCGCTTAGTTATGAAAACATAACGATTCGTCACGATTATTTCGATCGAAACCCAACAAGGAAGTCAAATACTGCCGCACAGCAGCTGGCCCACCCCCTGTTCTAGTCTGTGGATTTGTCATGCCGAATGGTTTGTCAGCCACTTGGTAGTAAAATGCCAGAATGATAAATTCATCCCTCACATTGCCTTCCACATTCGTTCACCTGCGCATGCACACCGAATTCTCGGTGCTGGATGGCATGGTGCGCGTGGGCGAGGCCGTTAAGGCCGCTGCTGGTTGCGGCATGCCGGCACTTGCTATTTCCGACTTGTCCAACCTGTTTGGTTTGATCAAGTTTTACGGCAAGGCGCGCGGGGCGGGCGTGAAGCCCATTGCTGCTTGCGATGTGTGGATTGAAAGTGATCGCGATGAAGAACAGCCTGCACGTGTGCTGTTGCTGGTGCAAAACCACAAAGGCTATTTGCAGCTTTGCGAGTTGTTAAGCCGGGCCTTTTTGCGCAACCAGAAACGCGGCAAAGCCACGCTGAAATTTGAGTGGTTTGATGAAGTAGGATGCGATGGCCTGATCGCCGTGTCGGGTTTTGCAAATTCCGACATTGGCCAGTTTTTGCTGGGCAGTAACATGGCCCGCGCCGAAGATTCGGCCCGTAAATTCCTGAAGTATTTCGAAGGCCGCTATTACATTGAGCTGCAGCGTGATGGGTCAACCCAGGCCGAGAACCTGGTGAATTTAAGTTGTCAGTTGGCGGCCAAATTGCAGCTGCCCGTGGTGGCTACCCACCCAATCCAGTTTTTGAAGCCTGAAGACTTCCGCGCGCATGAGGCACGGGTGTGTATTGCGCAGGGCGAAATATTGTCAAACCCGCGCAGGCCGCGTCGCTTCACCGAGCAGCAATATTTCAAAACCGCGCAGGAAATGGCAGAACTGTTTGCCGACATTCCCAGTGCCATTCGCAACAGCATTCGCATTGCCCAGCGCTGCAATTTAACGCTTGAATTGGGCAAGCCCAAGCTGCCCGCATTCCCCACGCCCGATGGCATGACGCTGGACGATTACCTGGTGCATTTGTCCAAAGAAGGCTTGGAGAAACGTTTGGTGCACCTGTTCCCGAATGTTGAGGAGCGGGAAAAAATGCGCCCGGAATACGAAGCGCGTTTGAAAATTGAATGCGACACCATCATCGGCATGGGCTTTCCCGGTTACTTCCTGATTGTTCAGGACTTCATTAACTGGGGCAAAAAGAATGGCGTGCCGGTGGGCCCGGGGCGGGGGTCTGGTGCCGGTTCGCTGGTGGCGTATGCCTTAGGCATTACCGACCTTGATCCATTGCGTTACGACTTGCTGTTCGAACGCTTCTTGAACCCCGAACGGGTTTCAATGCCTGACTTCGACATTGACTTCTGCCAGGACAACCGCGACCGTGTAATTGATTATGTAAAGCAGAATTACGGGCGCGATGCAGTTAGCCAAATTGCCACTTTCGGTACCTTGGGCGCGAAAGCGGTTATTCGCGATGCAGGCCGTGTACTCGACATGCCTTACATGTATTGCGATGGTTTGTCGAAACTGATTCCGCAAACTCCCACCGACCCCTGGGACCTTGAGCGCGCGCTGAATGAAGAACCCACATTCAAAGAGCGGGTGGAAAACGAAGACGAAGCACGTGAAATTATTGCAGTGGCCCGGCCGCTGGAAGGCCTGACCCGAAACGTGGGCATGCACGCGGGGGGTGTGTTGATTGCACCGGGCAAGCTGACCGATTTCTGCCCTTTGTATTGTGCTGATGGTTCCACCGATTCAGTGGTGTCGCAGTACGACAAAGACGACGTGGAAGCCGTGGGCTTGGTGAAATTCGACTTCTTGGGCCTTCGCAACCTGACCATTCTGGATTGGGCTGTGCGTTGGGTGCGCGAGAACTATGAAGACCAACGCGACTTCCGCTTGGAAGACTTGCCGCTGGACGACCCCGCTGTGTACCAGTTGTTTTCAGAGGGCAACACCACTGCTGTGTTTCAGTCTGAATCGCGTTCAGCGAAAGACCTTGAAAAGAAGCTGAAGCCCGACAATTTTGAAGACATCATCGCCCTGATGGCGCTGAACCGCCCCGGCCCTTTGGGTTCCGGCATGGTGGACGACTTCATTGCCCGTAAAAAGGAAAGCTCGAAAACTGGCAAGGGGCGCGCGGAGTGGTACTTCCACCCCAAGCTGGAAGGCATCCTGAAAAGCACCTACGGTGTGATTGTTTACCAAGAGCAGGTGATGTTGGTTGCCCAAATTCTGGCGGGCTACAGCCTTGGCGGCGCCGATTTGCTTCGCCGCGCGATGGGTAAAAAGAAACCCGAAGAAATGGCGAAACAACGTGAAATTTTCACGACTGGCGCCACCGAGCGAGGTGTAGACCCGGCAGTGGCCAAGCAGCTTTTCGACTTGATGGAAAAGTTTGCGGAATACGGTTTCAACAAATCGCACTCGGCTGCGTATGCGCTAATTGCGTACCACACCGCTTGGTTGAAGGCTCACTACCCAGCCGAATTCATGGCGGCATCCATGAGTTCCGACATGGACGACACCGACAAAGTGAAGGTGTTTGTTGAGGATGCCATGGCCATGTGCCAGGTGCCGGGCAAAAAAGCCGGCACCATGGTGACCATGCTGGGCCCGGATGTGAACCAGTCCAACTTCCGTTTTACGGCGGTGCGCATTGATGGTGAAAAACGCGCCAGCGCAATCCGCTACGGTTTGGGGGCTGTGAAAGGCACCGGCCAGGCGGCCTGCGAAGCCATTGTGGCCGAGCGCAATGCCAATGGCCCATTCACAAGCCTGTTCGATTTTGTAAAACGTGTAGACAGCAAACAGATTAACCGCCGGGTAATTGAAGCGCTGATACGAGCGGGTGCTTTCGATTCGCTGAACCCCGACCGTGCAAAATTGTTGGCCAGTTCAGGGCAGGCCATGGAGTGGGCTGCGCAACAAGCGGCCACCGCTGCACAGGTTAGTTTGTTTGGTGAAGACCTGGGTGGCGATGCGCCGCCCGATTTGGTGAACGTGCCCACCTGGAGCGAACGACAAAAACTGCAAGAAGAAAAAGCAGCACTGGGTTATTACTTCAGTGGGCACTTGTTCAAGGCCGATGAAGCGAAGGTTCGCCAGTTTGTGAAATTGCGCCTGAAAGATTTGTCGCCCGGCCGCGACCTGGTGTGGATGGCAGGTGTCATCGCATCGCTACGCACAATGATGACCAAGCGCGGGAAAATGGCGGTTGTGTTGCTTGATGATTCCACTGCGCAAGTTGAATTGTCTATTTTCAATGAGCAATTTGAAGCCAATCGCAACTTGTTGAAAGAAGATTCCCTGCTGGTATTGCAAGGCAAGGTGTCTGAAGATTCTTACACTGGCGGTTTACGAATTTCGGCCGAAAACCTATATTCACTCGCCAGTGCGCGTGCCCATTTTGTAAGCCGCTTGCGGCTAAGCATGAACGGGCAATCGGATGCAGAAAAGCTGCGTACCATGCTGGAACCATTCCGAGACCCTGAGCAGGGTTGTTTGGTGGAAATTGACTACCACAACGGCCAGGCGGCTTGCGTGGCGCAACTAGGCAGCGAATGGAAAGTACGCCCGGAGGAAGACTTGTTGATTCAAATGCAGGGTTGGCTGGGTGATAAAAACGCCGCCTGGGTATTTAATTAAACAGCGTTTAATTAATCGGTTTTTAACCAATTGGCATTCAAGTTGTGGGGGTATTCAATCATTCGATCGAATACCCATTAGCAAGGCTTTATTTTTTGCGCGCAAACCTGAATAAATCCCGGTATTGAGCCGGTATGCACTCCAGCTCATCTTTCGACAACGCCAATGCATCATGCGATTCAAATGCCAATGTGTCTCTGAACCAAGGCACGCTGTAGGTGATAAACAATACAACCCTGAGTTCTCCTGCCAGGCAGGGCATACCGCCATGGAACGTTCGGTAGTCGAACATTAGTGCATCGCCTTTTTGGGCATACAGCACTGTGGCTGGCCCTTCCTGGCTAGCATCGAGCCCGGTTGTGTGGGTTCGTGGCCAAAGTTGTGTGCCACCCAGCGTTGGGTTTAGGTCGACCAAAGGAATAAGTACTGTAACTGCATAATTGGGCAGCATACAATTGTGTTCATCTTTGGTGAACAGCAAAGGATGCTCGCGGTGAACGTGCTGGCTGTTTGCACCTGGGTAGGTAACCACAGCGCCGTAGGCGTTGATAATAGGCCGCTGCCCCATGCTTTCCTCGAGCACCTTCACCATGGTTTCATTGGCGAAAAGGCTGGGGTTGTTGAATGGCTCTACAACCCGTACTGGAAACGTGTAACGTTTGTTACCCACGAAATTGGGTTGGCCCATTTCGCTTTTTTTCAAGTCCTCGAAATGAGCTAAAAAGGTTTCACGGGTTTTGTCGATCAGGGCTTTTGGAAACATGCCCTCGAACAACACCGCACCTTCCACATCAAGTAAAGCTTTTGCTTTTTTTTCAACTTCAGGATCACTAATCGAAACAGAAAGTGAATTTTTCTTTTCTTCGGTTGGTGCGGCTTTATTCTTTGCCCCAAAGTTTTCTTCATACACGCGCATGGCAGGCACTAGGGGAGGGTCTTGGCTCAGCACTTCTTCAAGGACATTTTTGGCTTTGTCGTTTTGTTTCAGCCGGAGTAAAGCCAGTGCGTACACATAAAGACGTTCTGGTTTTCTGCCAAATTCAGCAATTGAAGATTCCAGTAATGCCAGTGCGTGGTGATTCATCCCGATTGCCAGAAGCAATTGCGCCGTGGCGTAATCAAAGGTTGTGTCTGAGGTGCCAGGGAAGTACAGTGCGTAAGCTTCCAAATAACTGTCGCAAAGCATTTGTTTATTCAGCCCTTCATCTGAACGATGAATCGCCTCCAACAGTGGGTGTATACATTCCAGTGCCACATCAGGGTCAAAGCGGGAAAGTCGTAGCCACGAGAAAATTTGCCTGTAGCTTGGTTCGTGAACTCCCAATTTAAGGAGGTCATTCATTTCATGGGCATCGTACGGGCTGAATTCAGACAAATGTGACTTCGCGGCATCCAGTGTTGCAGAAAAGTGTTCTGCTTTACCGCTTGTTCCCGGCATGAAGAAAGCCGCTGTGCAAAAGTCGGGATCATGGTGTCGTTGCGCACGCATGCCGCCACCCTGTTTTTTGAACAGTTCTCGAAACACGTGAAAGTTTGTGTAATGAGCGAAGTAGGTATCAAAAATCAGGGGTGGGTGTGCCGGGAATTGGCTGGGATCGGTGAACGCCATGTCACCGGCCAACATCAGCAAAGGTTGTTCGCGTTCAGTAAACTGTTGCAGGAATTTGAAACCCAACCTGGGAACAGGCACAACGCATGTGTGTGTTTCCTGTGTATACGATTGAACAATCGAATCGAGTTGTTCACTGCCGGTATTCGCTTTTGAGATTGCTTTCCATTCATAAGTGGGCTTCAGCGATGTGAACGACTTTCTGTCCGCCGATACTTTGTCTTCTTCCAGGCTGATTAATATTTGATGCAGTTGCCCGTCTTTGATTCCATACATGTCGCAAGGAAGCGTATCGAACAAGTAGTTGGCAATAATCACAACAGGGCGATTCGATAGCGCCTTCGGATCCAGAACGGAATTGTCAATTTTTATTTTTGACTGCTCATCAATCCGTAGATGAGCAAATTGTATCCAGCCACGATCAGCAAAAAGTTTGAGTCTTGAGTTTTCTTTCCAGGCCGCAATGTTCGATTCAGAGGCATCCGTTAAAAGGTACTGGAATCCGGGTGATTTTTCATTGGGTGTGCGATGGTAGCGAACCATTCTTTGCATGAATTGCCATGCAAATTTTCCGTTTCCGCCACCGAGTTCAATAACGAGGGGCTCAACCGCAGATCCATTTTTTTCCAGGTCCTGAATAAAGCCAGCAACGATTGCAGCATAGGTGTCTGCGATGTAGCAATTGGATGTAGACCCTTGGGGCACTAATCCATTTTTCCAGGCATCGGGTCCCTCTTGCTGATACAAAGTTTCCAATAATTCCCAGACTTTGGATTTTTCTACGGGCATCATTTCTTCGATCAGCAATTTCAACCTCCGATTCAGGCTGTTTATTGGCGTAAGCCAAAACGCAAAGCCCAAGTATTTGGCTTGGGCTTTGCTGATATTTACAAACTAAAACGATTTAGCACCAGCTGGGAAGGCCAGTTGTGATTTGTTGAATGTTGATGGAAATACCACCAAAAGCAACAGCAGATGCAGCAGCCGCAGCAGAACTGGAGCTTGAGCTGGAGCTAGAGGAGCTTGAGCTAGATGATGTAACCACTGGAGCAGGTGTGGATACTACTGGTGTGGTTACTGGGGTAGTTGAGCCCTTTTTTGAACTGCCCTTTTTGGAACTGCCGCCAGAGGATTTGGATTTTCCGCCTGAAACATGAATAAGTTCGCCGCCGATTAACTCGCGCATTATAAAAACTCCTGAGTGTTCATAGATAAAGTGGTGGTTGAGGATGATCAAGCCAAGGCTTCGCTAAGCATAGAAACCAGCTGAACATCTTGACTAAGTGGGAGGTCGGCTCGGCAAAGTTCCTTAAGTATTTGATATTGTTCTAGTCACTCAATTGCTGGCAGGCGATTGAAATTGACCGCTGACCAACAGAAGGCGAACCTGCTGGCGCAGCGCGTCGGCTTTCGCACCGGCTTGCTGTCTTCTGGCGTTGGTTAACGCTGTTTGCGCATCAAGCAGTTCAATAATTGAACCTACGCCAGCTTTGAATCGGCCCAACGCCATTTCCTGCGCAAGCTCGGCTGTGTTCAATAACTGGTTGCTGATGGTATGGGTGTTTCTGCTCAGTAACAGGCCTTGCCGGGCCTGTTTCAGCTCTTTTTGCAATTCACGAATTGCTTCTTCCTGCTCCGCCTGCACTGATGTTTGTTGCTTCAATAGTTTGAGTTCTTGCGCTTGTTGAATATCCGAAGTGAACAGGGGAATTGATGCGCGAATATTGCCTATAGCGTTGGTGCGTGATGCCTGAAACCCCGAAATTTCATCATTCACTCGGCCAGTAAAAAAGTCCAAGCTAACTTGACCAATATAGGACAAACGAGATGCTTCTCGACGTTCTTCAATCGCAAGAATTTGCGATTCGAGTGCTTTAACCGAAGGGTGCTGGCGCAAGCGCTCCATTTGAGCCGTACCGGCTTCTGCAATCTCGGGCACATCAAGCGCGGGGTCTGGTTCGGTTGAGTCGATTGTCAGGTCTTTCTGTTCCGGCAATCCCATGGCAACCGCAAGGGTAGTCTTTGCATCTTCCCATTCGCCTTGGGCCTGTAACAGTCCAAGTTGGGCTTGGTGAACGGCGGTTTTGGCTTGAAGTTGATCAATCTGGTTGCCCACTTTGGATTCATACCTGGCCCGTGCGAACTCCTCGGTTCGTTGAGCTATTTTCAAGGTTTTCTGCGCGGCAACCAAATTGGCCCAAGCTGTTGAGGCGCTAATGTATTGTTCAAGCGCCTCTCGCAAAACAGTTAGCGATACACTTTTCTCGAAGGCGATGGCTGAATCTAGCTGACGATTTGCCGCTCGAATATTGGCTGACTGTTGCCCAAAATCAAAAAGTACCCAATTGGCCGATAGTCCGGCTGTTACGCCTTTGCGTGTTGCATCAGAAAAGTTGGCTTGACGGTCTTTTTCAGCCGTGTACTGCAACACGGTTTGAACATCCGGACGACGTTCCAGCTTGCTGAGGTTGACCTCGGCCATTTGTTCTTCAATTCTTGCCCGGGCCTCTACAAGTTGAGGGTGCTGACACAGAACGATTTGCAAGGTTTTTGTGAGTGAAAGGTTTTTGCCTTGATCTGCTTTAATTGCACACGATTCGGTACCTGGCATCCAGCTTTTGCTTTGCTCCAAGATGTCTGCAACCGAGATCCGTTTTGCCGAACTCGAAGTTGTTTTTATTTGCGCAATAGAAAGGCTTTGACTCAGCTGAAGTGTTTGCTGGCCAGCAACTGCTGAGGCACTTGCACAAGTCAGTGTAAGTGAAACAAGTATTCCGGTTGTTACAAGCTTGGGGGTTCTCAATTGTGTACCCTGGGCAAAGTGGCTCTGTGTTTGATGTAGTCTGCCGGTGAGCCATCGAAGCACACGCGTCCTTCATGAATTTCAATTACCCGGTTCGCACTTGCAACAGTCTCGGGGCGGTGGGCAACAACAATTCTCGTCATGGATAAACTGTTGATTGCTGCATTCACGTGCGCCTCTGAGTCAATGTCGAGTTGGCTGGTTGCTTCATCAAGAATGAGCACACGCGGTTGCCTGTAAAGCGCTCTGGCCAAAAGCAGTCGCTGTTTTTGTCCGCCGGACAGGGTAGTTCCCATGTCACCGACCAGTGTTTGATACCTCATTGGCATGTGTTCGATGTCTTCGTGAAGATTTGCCATTGATGCACAGAGAGCGATTCGATCCATGTCTGGTTTCGAATCAAAAAAGCAGATGTTGTCTGCGATGGAGCCAGCGAACAGCGTGTCATCTTGCATCACGGTGCCAATTTGACTGCGCCATTTGCCAAGCTCTTCTTGCTTGAGAGCCTGACCATTGAGCAGAATTTGACCCTGTTGCGGTTTGTAGGTACCGAGCAGTAAATTGACGAAAGTTGATTTGCCACAACCTGAGCGGCCAGTGATCGCCAATACCTCGCCAGGTTCAATGTTCAAATTGAAATTTTCCAGTACCCAAGGCGTCTGCTCGCTGTGCCGGAAGCCGAGATTCCTGACTTCGATTTTGGGCGGCTTGTGATCGGCTGATTTTGTGCTGTGTTGTTGCAGCCCAGTGTTGTTATACTCCGGCAGTACCGGCGTCAGGACAATGTCAGCCAGTCTTTCAGCTTGCAGTCGCAGAAGTCGAATTTGAATGACTTTGTCAATCAGTGCCGTCACTCTGTCGTCGAATTGCCCTCGATACGCCACAAAGGCCACTAACATACCAACCGTCATTTCGGCGTCGGCGATTTTGCTCACGCCTAGCCAAATGATTACAAGCGCAAAAGCACCTGCGAGAAAATCGCGCATCAAGCCGTACAGGATGTTGTACTTTTGAAGTTTCAGGTGAGCATTTGTGCTTTCAACCAGCAAATTTTGCCAGGTGCTTTTTCGTTGTTGATGGCGCTCGAAAAGCTGAATGGCCCGAATGCCTCGAATGGTTTCCAGAAAGTGGCTTGAAAGCCTGGCATCGCGTACGATACTTTCCTCTGTACCGGCATAAAATGGCCGATACCACATCAACCTGATGCCCAGGTAAATCAGCACGGCAAGCACGGCTACAAAAGCCAGCGCCGGGCTGTACATGAACATCAGTACCAGCGTCAGCGTAACCAGCAAACCATCGAAGATAGTTTCCAGCAATGCTGAGGTTAGTGTGTTTTGTATTTCACCAATAGACCCCGATCGGGATACGATATCGCCAAGGTGGCGTGCATGAAAGTAAGACAAGGGCAGCCGAATTAAATGCGTAAATACATTGCTTTGCCACTGCACTGACACATTTGTTGCAAACACCATGAGCAACCATGAGCGCAAAACCCCGGTGCTGATTTGTAATACCAGCAACAACCCGAACCCAATCAGCAGCGTGTTCATCAGCTGCATGTCTTTGGAAACCACCACATAGTCGAGTACCCACTGCATGAACAGAGGGGATATCAAAGTGAATACTTCCAGCGCCAGCGACAACAAAAGAATTTGCGACAGTGCTGGCCAGAACCCGGTCATTTGCCCAATCAGTTGAGAAATCCGTATTCTGGTTTTCTCTTTTCTGGGTTCGAATCCCGGGTTGGGCCAAAGTTCAAGCGCAACCCCGGTGAAATGTTTTGAGACCTCTTTAAGGTCGAACTGGCGTTCACCAACGGCAGGGTCAACAATGATGACCTTTTTGTTTTTCACTGCTTTCAGAACCACAAAATGATTCATATCCCAGTGAAGAATCGCGGGCAGGCGAAGTTGGGGCAGTTCGTCCAGCTCAAGACGCAAAGCCCGGGTTCCCAGTTTTTCCTGATGCGCAAGGCCAGACAAATCAGCAAGCGTGAGTCCGGTCATTGACAGCTTGTGTCGGCTGCGCAAGGTTGGCAGGTCGGTTATGAATCGGTGATGACCCAGAATCATGGCAAGACAAGCCAACCCACATTCTGCAGCCTCGGTTTGCAATATGACGGGCATGGATGATCCCATGCCGAATGACAATCTTTCGGTCCAGTTCAGCGAAAGGTCGTCGTTCTTCTGTTCTAGATATTGCGTCATGGTGCAGCTCGTTCAGTCATGCCATACAGGGGTTCGAGTATCCACTCGTAAAGCCTGCGGTTTTCTTGAAGAATGTCGGCCTCAAGGATCATGCCAGGCTGAAGTGGGCGAGTAGTAGACCCTGCTTTCACAGAGAGTGATTTCAGATCCACGTCAATCGAAAAGTACGATTCGCCCGGTTGTACACTCGTGCCCATGACACTGGCCAGGTCGGCTGGAGATATGGATGAAGTGGATACCGAACGGACAACACCTTCATGTTGACCAAATTGTTGATAGGGAAATGCTTGGTAACGAATCAAAACCTGATCGTTTTTCTGAACAAAACCGATGCTGCGACTTGGCGCATACAGCTTGGCAATCAGGGTACTTTCTTCGGGTATCAAGGTTGCGAGTGCTTTGTCGCTGTCTACAAACTGACCCACTTCAGCGGAAACAAGTGTGGCGCGTCCACCTTCGGTGGCGGTGACAAGCACTTGTCTTCGGCCCTCAATTTCTGTCAGCTCTTGTGTGGCCAGTGAAATATCCCGTTCCAGTTGTGCAATTTGCGCCTGGTATTTTTGCTTCACATTGTCGCGCTCTTGAGTCAGTGCGATAAGGTCTCTCTGCCCTGAAAGCGCATCACGTTGTAAGGTTTTAAGCCTAGACAATTGTTCAGACGCTTCGACCTGCTTTTGCAGTGCTTCTTCGCCCGAAATAAAGTTCTGTTCCAGCAGTTTTTGATATCGGCTTTGGCTTTCTTGCGCAAGTTTCAAACGTTGTTCTTGCTGCGCAATCAGGGTAGCCACTGTACTGGCATCGGTTTGCAGGTTTTCAATACGCCTTTCCAGTGAGTCCAGTTCTTCTTTTTGTGCCTGCCGGTAGCGTTGCATTTCGCTTAGCAGGGATTGTTTGCGGCTGCCCACTTGAACGGCAATTGCCGCTTGCATTGGCTTGGCACCATCGGCGGTTCGGTCGCTGTCGATCACGAACAGTAAATCTCCTTTTGCCACCACTTGCCCATCAGTGATATTTTTCTTAATAACCACGCCTCTTTGTGGTGTGTGTAGCTTGATCAGTCCATCAGCAGGCAGCAGTTGCCCGCTTACTGTAACTCGGCGGGTGTAGCTGCCCTGCCACAATAAAATCAGAATGCAGATCGCGATGAGAGAAAAAAAGCCGCTAATTACCCAACCGGAAAATTTAGGTGCAAGAATTACGCTACCCTCAGGGCGAATCCTCAGGCTTTCAAGCGATTCTGTTCGGAACAGCGGTTGATTTTGCGACGGTGCAGAGCTAGGTGTAGACATCGGGGTGCAGCAGCAGTTGGTTCAAGATCTGAGCCAAGGGCTCCGTCGGGTCGGATTGAGATACTCCGATCCCGGTTCTAAATGTTACTCTTTGCTACGTGTCATATGAATCCCCTGAAATGAGCATTGGGGCTCGGCGGGGCAGTATTCACAAGCATCTTGAGCCAGTTATGTGTCTGGGAAGATGTAAATACCCCTTACCTAATTCTAGTTAGCAGGCATGTCCGACATCATCGATTACACCACCTCAGGCCTCTACAAACGGTTGCTTTCCTACAGCTTGCGTTACTGGCCACTTTTTGCAACATCATTAATAGCTTTGGTATTTGCCGCGGTTACCGAGCCATTATTTGCCAGCCTGATGAAGCCGCTGATTGACGAGAACTTCTCCGGCGAGCGCACTGAAATGGCAAAGTGGCTGCCGGTGATTATTGTTGTATTGTTCCTGGTTCGCGGTTTGGCCTCTTATATCAATGAGTATTGCAGCGCAAAGCTGGCCGGGCTGGTGGTTCATGACTTGCGCTTTGACATGCTGTCCAGAATTTTGCGTTTTCCCAATTCATATTTTGTAGAACAACCCGCAGGAAAAATCATTTCCACCGTGTCTACCAACGTAGATGCAGTAACTGAAGCAGGTTTCAATATCATCACTGTACTTATTCGGGATGGTGCAATTGTGATTGGCCTTATGGCTATTCTGCTTTACACCAACTGGCAGCTCACGCTCATCTGTTTTGCAATTCTTCCCTTGATCGCCATTGGCGTGTCGGTGGCAGCCAAGCGCTTGAACCGCTTTGCGCACAGCGCGCAAACATCGCATGCAGATTTGGTCCAAAGTATCTCCGAGGTAATCGGCGCACAAAAGATCATCAAAATTTACGGCGCGCAACAAGTTGAAACTGATCGCTTCATGAAAAGCGCGGATGAAATCATGAAAAGCCGCGTGAAGCTGGTGGCCACCAGTGCAGCCAATTCTGCAATTGTTCAGTGGATTCTTGCAGTAGCCGTGGCAGCAGTGGTTTACTTCGCGGGAATTTTGGCCGAAAGCAACAGCATGACAGCCGGGGATTTTGCATCCTTCATGACCGCGATGATGATGCTGCTGGCTCCGGTCAAGCGCCTTACCAATATTAACCAGCAGTTACAAAAAGGTTTAGCCGCTGCCGACAATGTATTCCGGGTGGTTGATCGTTCCATCGAAAATTCAAGCGGCACCCACACAACCGATCGGGCTTTGGGCTATATCGAATTCAATAATGTGGGGCTTACCTTTCCCGGCGCTGAGGCGCCTACGCTAATCGATATTAATTTGTGGGTAAAGCCCGGTCAAACTGTGGGTATTGTGGGTGTGTCGGGCGGAGGAAAGTCTACGCTGATTAACTTGCTGCCCCGTTTTCTCGAGCCCACCTGCGGCAGGGTGAAGCTGGACAGCGTTGATTTAAAACAATGGGACTTGCAGTGTCTTCGTCGCCAAATTGCAGTGGTTACCCAGGAAAGCCATTTGCTGAACGACACCGTGCGCAACAACATTGCTTACGGCGAAATGCGGGGTGCTAGCGATGAAGATATTTTAAATGCAGCCCGCATGGCCAATGCACTGCCTTTCATTGAAAAGTTGGAGCATGGTCTTGATACTGTTTTGGGCGACAATGGTTTGCGCCTATCTGGTGGTCAACGCCAACGCATTTCAATTGCGCGGGCATTTTTGAAAAATGCGCCCATTCTTATTCTCGATGAAGCCACATCGGCGCTTGATTCCGAGGCAGAGCGCGAAGTGCAGGAAGACATGGAGCGCCTGCGCCATGGGCGAACCACCTTGGTAATCGCTCACAGGCTTTCTACTTTGACTTCGGCGGATTTCATCATTGTGCTGGACCAAGGCAAGCTGATTGAACAAGGCACGCATCAAGAGTTGTTGGTTAAACAAGGTAAATATCACTACCTTCACTCTATTCAAAACCAAAATACAAGCGATTCCAAGTAATATCGAGCGCTTGAATTTTGAAAGAATCATGTCGGCTGCCAGTGCACACCCTATTTAATGCCTGCAGTTTATTGAATTGTTTTTTGCAGGTTTTTCTATGGCGGCGGGCAGTCACAATACATATCGTCCAGATATTGACGGGTTAAGGGCTTTGGCCGTGACATGGGTGGTTTTGTACCATGCCTTTCCCGGTCTGTTGCCCGGTGGCTTTATTGGCGTAGACGTCTTTTTTGTTATCTCGGGTTTTTTAATTACCGGAATTATTCTCCGCGAACAGGACGCCGGAGATTTCACAATTTCGCACTTCTATTCCAAGCGGGTTCGCAGGATTTTCCCTGCACTGCTGACAGTTTTGGTATTTTGTTTGGCCGTTGGCTGGCTTGCTTTAACCTTCGATGAATACAAGCAGCTGTCGAAACACACCGGCGCCAGTGCATTGTTTATCAATAACTTCATTCTGTGGCGTGAGTCCGGTTATTTCGACAACCCGGCTGAAACCAAGCCTTTGTTACACATGTGGTCGTTGGCAATTGAGGAGCAGTTTTATTTGTTCTGGCCTATTTTGCTGCTTGTTTTTAAACGTTACCTTCGCAGCATCACCACACCCACTGTTGTATTAATCGCTCTCTCATTCGCTTATGCCTTGTGGCTTGTTCAGGTTAATCCTGCCGCAGCATTCTATTCCCCATTGTCCCGGTTTTGGGAATTGCTCGTTGGCGGGTTGTTGGCTTGGTGGGTATTCAGGCACGGCAGCGTGGTTGCTAAAAATCAATCCATCCTATCGATTGTAGGTTTGTGTTTGTTAATTGCCGGCTTGGTTTTGATTGATAAAACACGCGCTTTTCCCGGGGCTTGGGCATTGTTGCCAGTGTTGGGCACCGCAGCCCTATTGATGACTTCTGGATCTACTTTTAACCGCAAGGTGCTCAGTAATCCGGTCATGGTATGGATTGGATTAATCAGTTACCCACTTTACTTGTGGCATTGGCCGCTACTCGTTTTCGCGAGAATTTTTGAGGGAGAAACCCCCTCGGAATCCGTTCGATTGAGTTTGGTTGTGACCAGTGTGGCGCTGGCTTGGCTTACCTACAGGTTGATTGAAAAACCGCTTCGTTTTAGCCCCAGAAAAAGATTGGTTGTGGTTGGCTTAAGTCTCGGAATGTTGTGCGTATTTCTTTTCAGCTATTGCATATTGGCTAACAAGGGGTTGGGTTTCAGGCATCACAACAAGCTGAATGCCGACCCCCAAACGCTTGTTATTGGCGCTGACCGTGGTACTCATTCCCAAAATTGCGGTTTGAATAAAAATGATCATCCCATCATGATTTGGTGTCTTCACGACAACAAACAGGCCACGCCCAATATGGCAGTGCTGGGGGATAGCAAGGGCGAGGCGCTTTACTACGGGCTGTCACGTGAATCAGACCCCTCTCAAAGTTGGATCATGATTGGCCCGGTTAACTATCTTTACGATCCCACAAAGGGTATTGAAGCGGCCTCGCTGAGCCGCGTTTTGGATGACAAGAATATTCAAACGGTGGTGTTAGGTAATGCACTACGTGGATACACAAAGTTGAATAGTAAGACCGGCTTTATTGATCCGCCAGTGAGCCAGAAAATGGTGGAGACATGGGTGCAGCATTACTCAACCTTGGTTCAAACACTTCGAGATTCCGGGAAGCGAGTGGTTTTTGTGATGGATCACCCAACCTTGCCCGATCCAAACGACTGCATCGAAGGCCCCATGACATCGTTTTCGGTTCTTGATCAAGTGTTTTATCGAAAACCCAATCCACGTTGCAAGTTGCTTTACTCTGATCACTTGGCTGGTACGGATGCCTATCAGCGTTTTGTTGAGGGTTTGCGAAAGGTTCAGCCAGATTTGATGGTGTTCGATCCTGCTCCCTTGCTGTGCGATGTTGCCGCGAACCGATGTGGCGTAACGGAAAACAATGCTTTCCTGTACAGCTACGGGGATCATATTTCAGATTATTCAAGTTCCAAGCTTGCGAAATCGCTGATCAATAAATTGAACTCCACCCCAAATTGAAACCCGATTTGAGGTGGGGTTGAATCGGTACCTAGGTAGCTATACAAGTTGGTCAAGCGCCTGAATCACCACTTCGGTGGGAATGGCTGCCAGCAAACGCGTGGTGTCGTTGGTATTGATGCTGTCGGGGTGGGGTAGTGGCCCAAAATCGCCAGCATAAATTACTGTGGCTTTGTCTGACCATGGCCGCCATTCCTGCACCCAAGAAGGACCAAAAAGAGCCACCTGCGGCACATTCAATGCAGCCGCCATGTGCATGGGGGCGGAGTCCACGCCTACATAAAACTTGCTCAACTTCAGCAATGCCGCCAACAAAGGCAGGCTCATTTTGCCACCCACATTAACCAGTTGGCTTGAGCCTTCAGAAAAACCGGCGCGGGCCAGGCGTTCAATTTCGGCTGTCATGGCCACTTCAACCGGGTCGGGGCTGCAGGTAAGTAACACATGCAAGCCCTTTCTCAGCAAATGCACAACAACCTCAGCAAACTTGTCGTCTTCCCAACATTTAAAAGGCCAGCGGGCAGCCGGGTGAATTAAAACAAACGGCCCGTGCACATGGTGTTCGGTAAGCAGCTTGTCTGCCTTGTCCAGGTTCTCTGGGCTTGGGCGCAAAATCATTTCACCTTGCACACTGCGGGGGTTTATACCCAAAGCTTCAAGGCACAGCAGGTTAAGCTCCACTGCATGTGCCTGCCCACGGGGCGGTGGGATAACGCGGTGCGTAAAGCAGGCATGCCACAGCGCTTTATCGCGTTTCGCATACGCCATTTGTACACGCACTGGCGCTGCCGAAAAGCGTGCAAGCAGGGCGCCAACCCATTGGTCTGTCAGGTGCACTACCGCATCGTAACCTGTACGTCTTATTTGAAACGCCAAGCCTAACTCTGCTTTCAGCCTTGCAAAACCTTTTAGCTTCCGATCAATGCACAGCACCCGGTTTAAGTGCGGGTTGTTTTGTAACAGGGGGGTAGTTTCATTGTAAATCAGCGTGTCTATCTGCACGCCCGGAAACTGATCGTGCAGGGCATGGTACAAGGCTGTGGTTAACAGCACATCACCGTGGTGCCTTAGTTTAATCACCAAAATTTTCTGCAAAGTATTTCAACCCGGTATTGATTAGAGTGAATTTACGCCCATGCGCACGTGGCGGCACATTAAACTGCGAACTAAGTCAGCATCAGCGCTAATTAAACACAAAGCGAATATAGACCGTGATTTCAACCAATTTTGTTGCCTGAATCAAATGACCAGCATTTTCTTTTCTGAAAGTTCTAAAAATATCGGTGGTCAAGAACTGCAGTTGCTTGAACAGGCCGTGGGCCTGAAAGCCAAGGGCTATACACCTTATATATTGTGCAGGCCGGGTAGCCGAATTTCGCAGGAGGCTTACAAGCTGGGTTTGAATGTTGAGTTTGTGGCCTTTCGAAACGCCATACACCCACCCAGTGTTTTACGGTTCGCTAATTTGGTGAGGCAGCACAGGCCCGTGGCCGTGGTGTGCCACAGCGGTCACGATGCCAATTTGTGCTCTATTACAGTGCATGCCCTGGCAAAACTTGGTTTGCTAAAGCCCCGGCCCACTTTAATCCGCATGCGCACTTACCAGCCCGGCCCAGCCAAAGCATTTACTTATAACCAGATGTTTGATCAAACATTTACACCCAGCCAGGCTTTGAAAGACCAATTGCTGCAAAACGGTAGCGTGCTGCCTGAGAAAATAAGTGTGCTGTACCCCGGCATTGACTTTGAAAGTATTACCGCCGCCGCCGCACTTGGTTTGCCCGCCGAGCTGGATGCCCGCTTGAATGACTTGCAACAGCGCCCGGTCATTGCACATGCGGCCATGTTCAGGGTTGAAAAAGGGCATAGCTTTATGTTGCAGGTGGTTAAAGCCCTGCTGCCTCAGTTTCCAAACCTGTTGTATGTGGCCGCAGGCGAGGGTGAAACCCGGCACGCAATAGAAACCGAAGTGCAGCGCTTGGGATTAAGCAAGCACGTGGTGTTGCCCGGCATGTTGAACCCGGTTGCACCGTTGATTAAACGTGCCGATGTGTTGGTGATGCCTTCCAGTTACGAGCCCCTGGGCATGAGCCAAATTGAAGCTTTGGGTTTGGGTGTGCCAGTGGTTGTTAGCAATGTAGGTGGCTTACCGGAAACCGTTCAAAGTGGCGTAACTGGATATGTGTGCCCAGCACCCCACGCGCCTGGCGCGCTCGCAGCGTGGGTGCAGGCATTGGGTGCGGTGCTGGCTGAACCCCACAAAGCCCGGGACATGGCGGCACTGGGCAGGCAAGCTGTGTTGGCCCAGTTTGGCAAGCAAAGCAATATTGATGGCCTGGTCGGCAACATTCAAACCCCACGGCTAGGCCGTTCCTGATGCGTGAGTATTCGCCTGTTAGTTTGCCGGCATCTCACCGAATTGGTGTTTGGTTTGGCCAAGGAATAAACAATGCCCTGGCAGCACGCGCAGCCTTGGGGCAACTGCAAACAGAGTATCCCGGTGCTGATTGGGTGTTGTTTGGCCCCCGCAGCAGCCTGTTTTTATTTGAAATGGATGAACGGGTGCCGGTATACATACCACTGCGCACGCTGGAACCTCGCCGCCCAGCGCAAACCCGCCTTTCCTATTATCTTGAACAACGTGCCCAGTTTAAAAAGCTGCGCAGCCTGAAGCTGAGCCTTTGTATCGGGGTTTCGGCACAGGCGGCTGAGCCTGAATTGAACAGGAATGTGGCTGCACAATTTCAGCATGTGCGAAAAGTGCTGGGGGTTGGCGGGCAATTTATTCAGCGGCACTTGTCGAGTTTTCTTAAGGCCGAGCGACCCCTGTTGCAGGCCGGGCCGCAAGCTTTGGCCCATGCCACCCAGCTTTATCGAAAAGTATCACCAGGCTTGGTCAAAGCTGTGGCCTTGTTGTACGCCGAAGAACACCCCGCTGGTTTGGACAGTTTGGATTCCCAGTGGAAAACATTGCAAGGCGGCCTTTGGCAGCTGGGTGAGGGCGTGCATTTAACTGTGGCCGCTATTGCCGGTGAGAATCGACTGCTGGCCCGCCAGTTAAACGCAGCCCAACCAAGCTGGCTGCAACTCGGCTTGCCTCAGGCCATGGGCCTGATTGCTTACGCGGATCGGGTGATCAGTGCTTCAGAGGTTATCACCCTAATTTGTGCGGAAATGGGGCGTGCAGATCGCCTTTTGTTGGTTAAAAGTGACAGTTAAGAGGTGCCTCAATCAGGCCTGCGCTTTAATGTCGATTTGGGTTGAGCCCAAAATTATAAGCGTTTAATTAACAAGGCTTTTTGCGCTTCTCAGGGTAATTGGTGCGAATTGTTGGCATTATAAAACCATGAAGTTGATCAATTTCTCCTGTTGCAAGTCAGCGACAAAAACAGCGATTTACCCATTCTTACACCATGATTTGGTTGGTCGGCCCTAGGGTCCCCGTGTACATTGTCTCTCGTGCCGCTGTAAATGGCGGCAAAGATTCAACCAACACTAATAAGGGTGAAATATGAACAAGAAGCTAGTAGCTGCTGCTCTGGGTCTGGCATTTGCCGCTCCAGTATTTGCTGATTCATCAAATGTAACTTTGTATGGTCGTGTACACCAAGCCATCGAGCACAACACTACCGACGTTAACGGTGCAAACAGCTCCGGCAATGGCACAAACATTGCTGACTATTCTTCACGTTTGGGTGTACGTGGTGTTGAAGATCTGGGCGGTGGTTTGAGCGCAATTTTCGCTTACGAATTTGGCGTTGACACTGATGCTGTTAACACTGGCGCTACCAACATGAACACACGTCATGCTTACCTGGGTTTGAAAGGTAGCTACGGCACGTTCGTTATTGGTTCACAGGATGGTGGTAACGATTCACAAGCTCCACTGTATAACCAAGCTTCTGCATACATGTTTAACGTGAACAATAATGCAGGTCAGTTGACTGTTGTTAACGGCAACGACGCTGTAATTAACCGTGTACAACGTGTTGGTAACTCATTGGGTTACGCAAACACCATCGCCGGTGTAAAAGTTTCTGCACGTCATGCCTTGGGTGGAACTGATGCTGCTTCCGGCGCAGTTCCAAGCACTGAAAACGATCGTCGCGAGTCTTCAATCGCTGCTGACTATACCATCGGCGCATTGACCTTTGGCGGTGGTTACACACGCATCGAAGGTTCTGAAGCTGTTGAAAACACACCAGTAACAGGCTTCAACGCATTGAATTCACTGAAGTCCCAGATTCAGTTTGGTGCCAAGTATAACTTCGGTGCGTTCCAGTTGGCTGGTTTGATTGGTCAAAACAAGTACTACGGTACACGCAATAGCGACAACGAAATTGCAATTTCCGGCTTGTTGCCGCTAAGCGCAAACTCCGGAGTTCAGGCGCTATACGCACAGGCTGAAAATGGTCGTGCCACTACGACTGCGGGTGTTCAGGGTGGGAACCAAGAGACTGACAATACCCAAGCTCAAATCTCTTACTACTACGACTTTAGCAAGCGCACACGTACATACGTTGGTTTCAACCGAACAAACCGTGATGCTTTCGTTGCAGCAACTGGTGCAAACATTGAAGCTGACGACGATTCATTCGTAGTTGGTCTACGTCACAACTTCTAATTCAACGCCAAGCTTAAGCTTGATTTGAATAAAAAGTTTGAAAAAGCCACCTCTGGGTGGCTTTTTCTATTTAACTTCAAAATACAAATAAAAAGCACGCGGTTATATTCAGGTGCTTTCTCTGCAAACTTAACTTGATTCGATCTGGTCTGAACTCAGTTACTGCAAATTCATATCCAACTGAACGCCGCACAGGGTACTGCTGTAGCGGGTGGCGCTGCCGCTGTTGCTCATGCAACCCAGCGATGTGGTTTGAAGTTGGCTTTCTGATACCTTCAAGCCAAAAAACAAATCCGGGTGTTTGTTGCCTTCTTCACGGCTTAGTTTGAATACCCAATCACCCGTACCGAATTTCGCACCCATCGGGGTTTTGTAACGTTCTTGCCCTAGCTTGAACCCGTACCCCAGCCCACCGTTCTCAGAACTGGTCCAGCGGCCCCATTTGCTCAATGGGTTTTGAGCATCAATGTTCAGTGATACGCCACCAGCTTGGGCGTTGGCCAGGCCAGGTGTCAGCAAAGGTGTTAGCACCAAGCAAGCGCAAATTAGTGTTTTTTTCATCTTCTTATTCCCCTCAAAACGCCGCGATTCAATAAATTGTGGCTGTCTTGCATGTAAGGGTTTAATTATGCGCGCAAAGTTCAAATGCATAAAGCGGGAGAAGGGTTACCTTCGTCCCGCCAAACCATTGATTTAATTCAGGTATTTTAGTTCGATGTTTGAAAATTCTTGATTAAAAACAAGGAGTTTTAAAGCTTAATTCTCAAGTCGCTTTAAGCCCAGTTTCTCAAACAACTTGGTGTCGCGTTCCAGTTCCGGGTTGTCTGTTACCAACAGTTTTTCGCCATAGAAAATTGAATTGGCGCCCGCTAGGAAACAAAGGGCTTGCGTGCTTTCATTCATGCTTTCGCGGCCTGCTGACAAACGCACAAAACTGGTGGGCATGGTAATGCGCGCAACGGCAATGGTGCGCACAAAATCGAGCGGGTCGATTTCTTCGTTGTCGGCCAGTGGTGTGCCTTCCACTTTCACCAAATTGTTGATCGGTACGCTTTCAGGGGGTTCTGCCATATTGGCCAGTTGGGCAATAAGCCCGGCACGTTGAGTAACGGTTTCACCCAAGCCCACAATACCGCCACAACACACTTTAATACCCGCATCACGAACACGGTCGAGCGTATCCAGGCGGTCTTGGTAGGTGCGGGTGCTGATAATGTCGCCGTAAAAGTCGGGTGAGGTGTCCAGGTTGTGGTTGTAGTAATCTAGCCCGGCTTCTTGTAGCTGTTTGGCTTGATGTTCTTTCAGCATGCCCAGGGTTACGCAGGTTTCAAGGCCCATGGCTTTTACGGCGGTTACCATTTCGCCCACAGCTTCCACCTGGTGGTCTTTGGGGCTGCGCCAGGCAGCACCCATGCAAAAACGGGTTGCGCCTTTGTCTTTGGCGGCTTGGGCGGCTTTCAGTACTTCGTCGATAGGCATCAGCTTTTCAGCTTCAACGCCGGTGTTGTATTTGGCTGATTGTGGGCAGTAACCGCAGTCTTCAGGGCAGCCCCCGGTTTTAATTGACAGCAACGTGGAAAGTTGCACGGTGTTGGCATCGAAGTGTTCACGGTGCACTTGCTGGGCTTTGAAAATAAGGTCGTTGAATGGCAGTGCGAACAGGGCTTCGATGGCCTCCACGCTCCAGCGCTGCTTTTCAAGTGTGGGTGGTGCTGCTTTTTTGTTTTCAACCCAGGTAATTTGGCTTTCCATGTGCATCCTTCAGAACAATTCGCTTCCGGGGCCAGGTGCAATTAGTTTGCCCCAGCGTTGTAATACTTGCATCAGTGTTTGGTAGGCATTTTCGATTGTTTCGGGTGCCGAGCAATATGGCGGTACCCAATACACTGTGTTGCCTAAGGGGCGCACCACAATGCCCAGTTCCAGAAAGGATTGGCGTATCCATTGGCTGGTATTTGAGCCATAAGCGGAGCCACTACTTGAACCACACTGACTGTGGTTGAATTTTAGCTCAAAGGCAGCCACGGTGCCGCACACGCGGGGGTTTTCAATCAGGGGGTGGCAAGCCAGTGTGGGTAGCCAGCGCTGGTGGGTGGTTTCAATGCGTTGAATATTTGCCCAGGTGCTTTCGGATTCGAATAAAGCCAGACTGGCCAAAGCTGCGGCACAACCCAATGGGTTTGCAGTGTAGGAATGGCCGTGCAGCAGGGCATGGCCAACCTTGTCGCTTAAAAACGCGTCGTATATGGCTTGGCTGGTTAAAGTTGCCGCCATGGGCATGAAGCCGCCGGTAAGCCCTTTTGAAATACAAATGATGTCGGCTTGCCCGCCGAAATTTGCCACTTGCTCGGCTGCAAACAGGGTGCCTGTGCGGCCAAAGCCGGTGAACACTTCATCGAATATAACCAGCACACCAGCAGCTTCACAGCGTTTGCACAATTCAGCCACATGGGCTGGCCGCATAAAGCGCATGCCGCTGGCACCTTGAATAAGCGGCTCCAATACCAGTGCTGCAATTTCACCGGCACTGTTTGCGAGCAACGTGTCTAGCGCAGCCAGTGCTTCTTCTTCGGTGCAGGCGCACACACCTGTGGGTATGAAATCCACTTGAAAAAGCCATGGTGCAAAGGGGTCGTAAAAGCCGCTGGACTTACCCGTGGCCATGGCGCCGAAGGTGTCACCGTGGTAGCCGCCTTCCAGTGCAATAACCCGCTTTTTGTTTCCCACACCTTTGTTCTGCCAATACTGAAAGGCCATTTTCAGTGCTACTTCAATTGCAGTAGAGCCATTGTCGGAGTAAAACACCTTGGCCATGGGGGCGGGGGCGCTTTGCATTAATCGCTTGGCCAATTGTACCGCAGGCGGGTGGGTTACTCCGGCGAACATCACATGCTCAAGTTCAAGGGCTTGTTTTGCAATGGCTTGCGCTATTGCCGGGTTGCTGTGGCCGTGAATGTTCACCCACCAGCTTGAAACAGCATCGAAGTACTTGTTGCCTTGGGCATCGAACAAAAACTCGCCTTCGCCACGCACCACTGCCAGTGGCGGTTGGGCGGTTTGCATTTGCGTAAATGGGTGCCAGCAGTATTGCGCATCCAGTTCAAGCAATTTTGTGTGGCCAAGTTGTTTCATGTGAACTGTAAGCGGGTTACAGGCTGTCGAGCGCGCGAACAAGGCGTTCGGGTATGCTGAAGCTAGCCAAAGCCTGAGAGCTTAATTCGCTGAAAACCGGCAATTCAGCCAGCACTGGCACTTCGCCAAAGTGTTCAATGGCTTCGCGGTTGGCTGGGTTTGTTTCACCCACCATTACAACACCTAGCACAGGCACGCCAGCGGCTTTCAAAGCCCGTAGCGAGAGGGTTGTGTGGTTAATGGTACCCAGGCCGCTGCGGGCCACCAGCAAGGCACAGCTGCTTAAGTCTTTCATCAGGTCGAGCATGGTTTCGCGCCAGTTCAAAGGAACCAAGCAACCGCCGGCACCCTCTACCACCAAGCGTTCTGCTTGTGGTAACACAAAATCGCTTAACTGAATTTTTACACCATCAATGTCAGCAGCCTGGTGCGGTGACAAAGGTTGGCTTAAACGGTAAGTTTCCGGGTGTACTGCGCAGCCGCTTAAGCGGGCAATCCATTCGCTGTCGCTGCCGCCTTCAAGCCCGCTTTGTACTGGTTTCCAGTAATCAGCTTGCCAGTGTTTACACAGCCAGGCACTGGTAATTGTTTTGCCAATGCCGGTGTCGGTGCCTGTTACAAACAAGTGTTTCACGGCCGTTCCAGGTAGTAAAAGCCAATGTGGTAGTTCATGGTGCAGGCCTCACCCAGCGCGTTGATCACTTTGCGCAAGTTAACCGGTGTGTGGTTTACGCGTGGTTGGTCTGCGCCGATGGCACGCAGGCTGCGTGCAAATGAGAGCCCATCGGGGTGGTGATCCAGAAAGTTTTTGGTGTGGTGTGCCGTATGGGCTGCTATGCCTTCAGCCACCAATGCATGCATGATTTGTTTTAGCTGTTCATCGCTTGGCAGGGGTCGTAAACCGCTGGTTTGCCCAGTGTCCTCGTGCGCCACTTCCCAGGCTTGAAATGAGCCTGCCAGCAGCACGCTGAAAACCACGGTGTTGGACACTGAAAGCCAGCGCCGAATGGCCTCTTCAATGTTGCTGAACCATTGCGCACACATGCCCGAAACAAGCAGTGAATGGTTGGGAATCCACAGGTGTTCTACTGCCAATTCCTCGCCATTGAGCAGGTGGGTGTGCAGGCGTTCGGTGGGGTATTTGCGTTTTAGTTCGGTCAACATGCCTTGCGCCAGGTCAACGGCATGCACGGCGCTTTGCGGAAATTTGTTCAGTAAATGCTCGGTTAAAAAACCGGTACCGCTGCCCACATCCACGCAAGCGTTGGGCTTGAAATTGAGTGGCAGCATTTGATCCAGCCACTGGCAAAGGTGTTGGGCAGAATGTTTTTGTACGCGCGCATGGTGATCGTAATCGCGGGCAGCATCAGAGAAGCGGCGCGAGGCAGCTTGGGCTGAATTCAGTTTTCGCGGTAAGGCGTATTCAGACATTTCAATACAGCTTGAAATTAATGCTGGCTGAGAAGGGGTAATAAGGTGTCAGTATACCGCGCGGTGGCGGTGGCAATGCCCGCATGCTCTGAAGCCAGTGTGAGCAGCATACGGTTTTGCTGTTTCAGTGCCTTGTCAAAGCATTGTTGTGCCAAAGCCAGCGGCACTATTTCATCGCTGTTGCTGGCCCAGGCGTGCAATTCAGCACCCTGTGCAAGGGCCTGTAGTAATGCCTTTTCGGCGTTCAATTCTTGCATGCTGCGAAGATCGGCCAGCAGGGCTTGTTCATTCAGGGTAGCCCATTGTGGAATGTGCCCGCAGCGCTGATGAAAATCGCCAAGCACTTCGGCCATGTTTTGTTCGGCCTTGCGGATCATTCGGGCAAGCACGCGGTTGTTGGTAAAGTGCGTAAACCCATGCAAGCTGAACAGGCTGTGCCAGCGCACCGAAAAATTTAGCAGTTTTGAAAACCCCAGCGAATGTCCCAAACCCAGCCAGGGTACTTCGGCATGCGCCAGCACCAGGCTGTGCAGTGCTTCTGCGGGGTAATGTTCCCACATGCCAGTGGTACAACTACCTACTGTAGTGGTAGCAACTTTATTACTACCAGTGGTGTAAATCATTAGGCCTTGCTGGGCTTGTTCGGGAAAGTAGCCTGCTTCCAGGCAAACAAACAGGGTGTGTGTTTTAACTTCTGTCGGTAATTCATTCAAAAGCGCGTCAAAAAAACGGTGGTTATAACCCCAGCCGTGGGCTATTAAAAGCACTTGGGTAATCTCGGGCTGCTTCATGCAACCACCTTCCAGTTAGCCAATGCGTGCAGCAGTTGTTCATACACTGCGGGTGCGTGGCCAGTGTTCAATGCAAGCCGTACCCGCGCGGCGTTGGGTGGCACTGTGGGTGGGCGCACTGCAGATGTTCGAATTCCAGCCTGCTGCAAATGGCTTTTCAGTTCTAGGCATGCTGTGTTGCTGCCCACCACCAAGGGCACAATGTGGGTATTCGATAAGCCTGTATCGAACCCAATGTCATGCACTTGCTGGCGCAGTGTTTCAGCTGCCTGGTGCAGCATGGCCCTTTCTTTGTTCAGGCCCGGAATAATTTCCAGTGCTTTGCTGACCGCCCCAATAACGAAAGGCGAGGGCGCGGTGGAATACACAAAGCCAGTACAGCGGTTGACCAGGTACTGCTTGAATATTTCACTGCAAGCAATATAAGCACCGCTTACGCCCACGGCTTTGCTGAAGGTGCCCATGATCACCCAGTGGCCCATGGCTTTTAGCGAATCAATTGCTGGGTGTTGAATGGCCCCCAGCCCTCGACCCTCTGGGCCCCACACCCCGGTGGCATGGGCTTCATCCAGATACACCACGGCTTTGTGTTGCAAGGCAATTTCTGCAAGTTGTTCAATGGGAAGTAAATCACCTTCCATGCCGAACACAGTTTCTGACACAATAATTTTTGGCTGTGTTGATTCAATGTGTTTGCTGAGCAGTTCAGCCAAATGCGTCATGTCGTTGTGGCGAAAACGTATTTGCTTTACACCCGCCAGTTGGCAGGCGTGGTGCAGGCTGGCGTGGTTCAAGCGGTCAGTAAATACCAAAGGCTCAGTGCTTCCCCACAGGCTTTTGTCCAGCAACGCAGCCAACCCGCTGGCATTGGCTTGGTAGCCGCTTGAAAACACCAGTGCAGCCTCGGCATTTTTAAATTGCGCAATCTGCGCTTCCAGTGCCTCAAAACAATCCAGGTTACCCGACAACAAGCGAGAGCCTGTAGCACCGGCGCCGTATTGTTTGGCGCATTCATGGCCGGCCTCTAAAATGTCGCCACGCTGGGACAGGCACAGGTAATCGTTGCTGGAAAAATCGAATGTACGTTGATTCAAGGGGCAGGGCAGCAACACACGCTTGCCGCTTTCTTGGGCAAGAAGTGCAAGGCGTTGTTGGCTGGCTATGCTCAGGTTCATGTCAGAATGATGTCGTAATGTTCTTGCACAAACAGGTTGTCGACTTGCAGGGTGATTGGCTTGCCCACAAATTCCTCCAGCATACCCAGGTGTTGTGCCTCTTCTTCAAGAAAAAGGTCGATCACTGCAGGGCTGGCCAGTATGCGAAATTCTTTGGGGTTGAACTGGCGGCTTTCGCGCACAATCTCCCGCATAATTTCATAGGCCACAGTTTGCGCTGTTTTTACTTGCCCTTTACCTTGGCAGCTGGGGCAGGGTTCACACAACAAATGCGCCAGGCTTTCTCGGGTGCGCTTGCGGGTCATTTCAACCAGGCCCAGCGGAGAAAAGTCGGTCACGCTGGTTCGCGCCCTGTCACGGTCCAGGGCTTTCTGCAATTCGTTCAGTACTGCTTTTTTGTGTTCCTCAGTGCCCATGTCGATAAAGTCGATCACGATAATGCCACCCAGGTTACGCAGGCGAAGTTGTCGTGCAATTGTATGTGCAGCTTCCAGGTTGGTTTTGAAAACCGTTTCTTCAAAGTTGCGTGCGCCAATAAAACCACCGGTGTTTACATCAATAGTAGTAAGCGCTTCAGTTTGGTCGATGATTACATACCCACCCGATTTCAATTCAACCCGACGACCCAGCGCCTTTTGCAATTCGTCTTCAATGTTGTAAAGCTCGAACAAGGGCCGCTCGCCTTGGTGCAGTTGAAGACGGTCTTTGGTTTCATGTGCGTAAGTTTCTGCAAAGGTCAGCAGGTTTTTAAGGGTTTCCTTGGAGTCAATCAGAATGGCCTGGGTATCTGTGCTGACCAAGTCGCGAACCACGCGCTGCGCCATAGTGAGGTCTTCGTAAATCAGGCTGGGGGCCGGTTTGGTGCGGGTCAATTCCAGCATCTCGCGCCAGCGGGTGCGCAGGTAATTTACATCGGCTGTCAGTTCTTCATCTGTGGCTTCTTCAGCGTGGGTGCGAATAATGTAGCCACCTGTGTTTTCAGGCAGCAGGCGGGTTAGTTTTGCCCGCAGTTCCTCACGCTCGCCTTCATTTTCAATGCGCTGCGAAACGCCAATGTGTGGGTCTTGCGGCAGGTGTACCAGCATGCGGCCAGCCAGGCTGATTTGTGTGGTTAAGCGCGCACCTTTTGTGCCGAGGGGGTCTTTGCTGACTTGCACAATGATGGTTTGCCCCTCGAACACCATTTTCTCAATGGCGGGCGGTGGGTTGCCGTTCTGTTTCGATTGGTGGTGGTTGTAGGTGCGGTGCTCCCACAGGTCGGCCACATGCAAAAACGCGGCGCGTTCCAGCCCAATATCAACAAACGCGGACTGCATGCCAGGTAAAACTCGCACCACTTTGCCAAGGTACACGTTGCCCACAATACCCCGGGTTGATGTTCGTTCAATGTGAAGTTCTTGCACAGCACCGTGCTGAACAATGGCCACGCGCGTTTCCTGCGGTGTCACATTCACCAGTATTTGTTCGTTCATCATTTTTTGCTTCTTTGGGTATTAATCGATTCTTGTTGCAGCTTCACTTTGGGCCGCTGTTTGAATGTGGCGTATCAATTCGCTGGTTTCAAACAGTGGTAAACCCATAATGCCAGAATGACTGCCGGAAATGTGGCGAACATATTGCCCAGCGATCCCCTGAATGCCGTAGGCACCTGCTTTGTCGAAAGGCTCGCCACTGGCGATGTAAACTTGAATAAAGTTTTCTGGAAGTGTTGCGAACTCAACATGCGAGGTTTGTACAGTATTTTGGCGCGCGGTTGTGCTGCCGTTGCTTTGTAGCCAGGCGCCTGCAACAGCGGTGTGTACGTGGTGGGTGGTGTTGGAAAGGCTTTGCAGCATTTGAAATGCCTCAGAAGCATTTTGTGGTTTGCCAAGAATGTGACCATTCAGCGCCACAGTGGTGTCAGCGGCCAATACCAGGCCGCTTAATTGCTGCGCACGCATGGCTTGAATTGCTGTATTCAATTTCAGTTGTGTAACCCGCTGTACGTACAGCAAAGGGTCTTCATGCTCAAACGGTGTTTCAAGCGCTTCCGCTTCCGGGCTGTTCTGGGCCAGAAATACCTGCACTTCCAAGCCAAGGGTTTGAAGCAATTCAAGCCTGCGCGGGCTGCGTGAAGCAAGCCAAACCCGGGCAGGCAAGCCGCTGTGTTCTGGGCGAACGGGTGTGTTCATTGTGCTGCTTATTCGCGGTGGTAAGGATGACCAATGGTAATTGAAAATGCGCGGTACAGCGCTTCCACCAGCAGCACGCGCGCCAGTGCGTGGGGTAGGGTAAGGTCAGAAAGCCTCCACATGCCCTGGCATTGTTTCTTCAGATTTTCATCCAGCCCATCTGCACTGCCAATCAACAGGCACAGGGTTTCACTGCTGTTGTGCCATTTCTGTAATTGATCAGCCAAGGCTTTGCTGGTGTGGCGTTCGCCCCGCTCGTCTAGTGCAACCACTCGCGCGCCTAGGGGAATGGCCGCACGAATGCGCTCGGCTTCCTTGGCGAGAATTTGGTCCACAGGTTTGCCCGCAGACCGGTCTTCTGGTTTCAATTCTTTGATGGTCAGTTTCCAGTCGTTCGGAAAACGTTTCTGAAACTGGTCTACCGCCTGTTGGGCCCATGGCTCAATTTTGTGAGACAGGGCAATAACGTGGATTTTCAAAGCGAAGAGAAAAACTTAGTTGTACTGGCTGGAATAAGCCTCAGCCTGTTGCGGGAAATAATCCACACCAGGCATGGGTTTGCTCAGGCTGTGCGGGTTCAGCTTCACGCGCACGGGCTTGCCGCCCCAAATTTCTTCAAGGTTGTAGTACTCGCGAATGGCGGGTTGCATCAAATGCACCACCACATCGCCCAGGTCGACCAGCACCCATTCGCCCGTGTCTTCACCTTCGGTGCTAAATACTTCACCGCCAGCTTCCTTGGTTTTTTCTCGAACGTTGTTGGCCAAAGCGCGGGTTTGGCGGTTGTTGGTTGCCGAGGCAATGATGACTCGGTCGAAAACACCGGTAAGGTGGGTCGTGTCGAAGATGGCAATGTCTTGTGCCTTGATGTCTTCGAGGGCGTCAATCACGACGCGCTGCAGTTTACGCAATTCCATGCAATTCCAAAGGTTTGTTAATTGCCTGAATTCTAACAACTTTCAGGGCTGGGTGCGACCATAAATTGGGTGCTGTGTCAGGTACTTGAACACGGCAGTGGGCAGACTGGCCTCAAGTTTGTAGCGGGCGGTTTCTGCCACTTCGCGATTGGCGCTGCTTAGCAACTCTAATTGCCTGCGAATTTGGGTTGAACTGATGTTGACGCTCGGCATAGGAATTCGAAACAGGCGGTCTTGCAGCAAGTGTCGTTTTAAAGCCTCGGGTACCTTGAAATCGCCCCACTGGGTGCGGTCAACCACGCCAATGCGAGCGTAATCGAACAGGCTTTGCCAGTGTTTCCAGCTGGTCAGGTTGGCCAGTTGGTCGGCACCGATTACGAAAGAAAACTTGTGGTCGGGGTGCTTCTCGCTCAGTTTTTCAAGCGTATCGACAGTGTAGGTGGGGCCTTCATGCTCAATTTCAAAGGGTTCCAGGCGCCAGGAATGCACGCCTTCAATGGCCAGTTCAACCAGTTTTTTACGAATTGCTGCCGGGGCCAGGTCGGTGTTGGGCTTTTGCCAAGGTTGGCCTGCGGGCATGAACCACACTTCATCGGCCATGCATTGCGCCTGTGCCGAGCGCGCCATTTGCAAATGCCCCATGTGTACGGGGTTGAAGGTGCCGCCGATGATGCAAATTTGCCGTGTGGGCATGGTTTAGGCGGCCAACCAGTCGCGTTCCACCAAAAAATCGGTGTATAGCCGTGCTTCGGTGCTGCCCGCCTCAGGTTTCCAGTCATAGCGCCATTTCACCTGGGGGGGCATGCTCATCAGAATGGATTCTGTGCGCCCACCGCTTTGCAAGCCAAACAGTGTGCCCCGGTCGAATACCAGGTTGAATTCAACGTAGCGGCCACGGCGATAAGCCTGGAAGTCGCGTTCACGTTCGCCGTAGGCCATATTCATGCGGCGTTCAACGATAGGCAGGTAAGCTTTCAAAAAGGCATCGCCCACGCTGCGAGTTAGCGCAAAGCTTTGCTCGAAACCCAACTCGGAAAAATCGTCGAAGAATACACCGCCCACGCCCCGGGGTTCTTTGCGATGCTTCAGGTAAAAATACTCGTCGCACCACTTTTTGAATTTTGCGTGGTAATGCGCACCGTATGGGTCAAGCGCGTTCTTGCAGCTTTGGTGAAAATGTTTCGCGTCTTCTTCAAAGCCGTAGTAGGGGGTCAGGTCCATGCCGCCACCGAACCACCACACCGATTCACCTTCCACGGTGGTGGCTGCAAACAGGCGCACATTCATGTGCACGGTGGGCACGTAGGGGTTGCGTGGGTGAAATACCAGTGAAACACCCATGGCCTCAAAGCTTGCGCCGGCCAAACCTTGGCGGCTGGCTGTGGCCGAGCCCGGTAGTTTGTCGCCCATTACATGGCTGAAGTTCACGCCGCCACGCTCAAGCAAACTGCCTTCTTCAAGCACGCGGCTGCAACCGCCACCGCCTTCTGCCCGCTCCCAGGAGTCGTTCAAGAAAGGTTTGCTTTCGAACTGACCAATACCTTCAATAATGTTGGCTTGTAACCCTTGAAGGTATTGTTTTGCCTGGTTCAGCTCGGAAGGTGTCATGCTTGAAGTGCCTTTTGGTTTCAAATTACTTTCTGTTAATTGCCCGGTAGCCAATGTCGCTTCGAAATTGCATGCCATCAAAGCTGACGGTGTCCACCAGTTCATAAGCTTTGGCTTGCGCCTGGCGCACGGTGTCGCCAAGAGCAGTGGCGCACAAAACGCGGCCACCTGCGGTGATTGCTTTGCCGTTTTTTTCAACAGTGCCGGCGTGAAACACAACAGCTTCGTCACTGGCTTCGGCACGCAGGGTAATTTCATCGCCTGTTCGCGGGGTTTGTGGGTAGTTGTGCGCTGCAATCACCACACCCAGCGCGGTGCGGCGGTCCCATTCGGCTTCAACTTTGTCCAGCGTGCCATCAATCGCGTGGTCCAGCAAATTCACGAAATCGCTTTTCAGGCGCATCATGATGGGTTGTGTTTCAGGGTCGCCCATGCGGCAATTGAATTCCAGCACCTTGATGTCGCCCTTGTCGTCGATCATCAGGCCTGCGTACAAAAAGCCGGTGTAAACAAGGCCGTCTTTTTTCATGCCGGCAATGGTTGGGTAAATTACTTCGCGCATCACGCGGGCATGCATGGTGGGCGTAACCACCGGGGCCGGGCTGTAAGCACCCATGCCGCCAGTGTTGGGGCCTTGGTCGCCATCGAGCAGGCGTTTGTGGTCCTGGCTGCTGGCCATAGGCAGGGCATGAACACCGTCAACCATCACAATAAAGCTGGCTTCTTCGCCTTCCAGAAATTCCTCAATCACCACACGCGAGCCAGCGCTGCCCATGCTGTTGCCCAACAACATGTCGTCGATGGCTTGGTGGGCTTCTTCCTGGCTCATCGCCACAACCACACCTTTGCCAGCAGCCAGGCCATCGGCCTTGATCACAATTGGTGCACCTTTGGCATTGACATAATTGTGGGCTTTGGCTGCATCGGTGAAGGTTTCGTATTCGGCGGTGGGAATTTTGTGCCGCTTCATGAAAGCCTTGGCGTAGTCTTTTGAGCTTTCAAGTTGTGCAGCCAGTTTGGCTGGGCCAAATATGCGCAAGCCGCGCTGGCGGAACAGGTCAACCACACCTGCAGCCAATGGGGCTTCCGGGCCGACCACCGTAAGGTGAACCTGTTCTTTTTCTGCGAAATCAGCAAGGGCATTCAAGTCGCCGATAGGTACATTTTCCATTTTGGCTTCCAGGGCTGTGCCGCCATTGCCAGGTGCTACAAATACCTTTGTCACGCCTGGGGTTTGGCATATGCGCCACGCCATGGCGTGTTCGCGGCCACCAGAGCCAATCACCAAAATTTTCATGTTCGCAGCACTCCGTACTTTTTTATTCGTTGATGATCACGTTGGTGTAAACCTGTTGCACGTCGTCCAGGTCTTCCAGCATGTCAATTATTTTCTGCATTCGAATGGCGTCATCGCCTTCCAGCTCGGTTTCGCTGGCTGGCTTCATCGTTAGCTCCGCATTTTCGAATTTCATGCCGGCGGCTTCAAAAGCCGTTTTCAAGGTATGAAATTCTGGAACAGGGCAGGTCACTTCGATTACACCGTCGTCGGAAGTAACAACATCATCTGCCCCATTCTCCAGAGCCACTTCCATGATTGCATCTTCGCTGTGGCCTGGTGCGAAAATAAACTGGCCGCAATGTTTGAACATGAAAGAAACCGAACCATCAGTGCCCAGGTTGCCGCCGTGCTTGGTGAGTGCATGGCGAACTTCAGCCACGGTACGCACTTTGTTGTCAGTCATGCAGTCAATAATTACTGCTGCACCGCCCACGCCATAGCCTTCGTAGCGAATTTCTTCATAGTTCACGCCCTCGGCTTCACCTGTGGCCTTTGCAACTGCCCTTTGTACGTTGTCTTTGGGCATGTTGGCGGCTGCGGCCTTTTCCATGGCCAGGCGCAGGCGAGGGTTGGTGGCTACGTCACCGCCGCCTACACGGGCGGCTACACTGACTTCACGAATAATTTTTGTCCACACCTTGCCGCGTTTTTCATCTTGCCGATTTTTACGGTGCTGAATATTGGCCCATTTACTGTGTCCTGCCATGGCTCACTTTCTTTTGTTGAATCAAAGAGGTGCGATTTTATCACCAGCCAGCACCTGCCGTATTGCCCCGAAAGGATTCCACAAGGATAATCTGCGCGGGTATTGGACTTTTACATTGATATACATTTGAACAGGAGGCAACATGAGTTTGCTCAAAGACTTCAAGGCGTTTGCAGTAAAGGGCAACGTGATTGACCTGGCCGTGGCGGTGATTATTGGTGGCGCGTTCAGCGGCATTGTAAAAAGCCTGGTAGACGACGTGATTATGCCGGTAGTTGGGCGTATTTTTGGCAGCCTTGATTTTTCCAATTTGTATTTGCCGTTGGCCGAGGTGCCGGCCAACGTGGCCCCCACACTGGCTGCTGTGAGGGCTGCTGGCGTGCCAGTGCTGGCTTACGGCAGTTTCATTTCGGTTTTGATTAACTTCACTATTCTCGCCTTCATTATTTTCATGATGGTGCGCCAGGTCAGCAAGCTGACCAAAGCATTGATCAAGGAAGAGGAGGCTGCTCCTGCTGAGCCTGCACCCACACCCGAAGACATTCTGTTGTTGCGTGAAATTCGTGATGCCTTGAAGAAATAATTTAGACTGGCTTCTCCAGGTTCGCAGTAGTACAATTATAAACTGAATCTGGAGAGTGGCCTGCACGTACATGTGCTTGCCCGCCGTAGGCGCAATCCCCATGAACGCTCAGGCTTCCGTACAGGTTCAGGAATTCAAATCTGGAGAGCGCTGTGCGCGGCCAATCGCTGCGTAAGTACAGCCGCCGAAGAGGCAAGCAACGCAACTCGTTGTGAATCTTTCAGGCAAACGGACAGAGAGGGGCTACAAGGCAAATTGTTTGCCGAAGCCCTTTTACTGTTTGTGGAGCTTATTCCTCATGAAAGCTATTGTTCTCGGTGCTGGTGTTACTGGCATTACTTCTGCCTGGTTTTTAAAAAAAGAAGGTTTTGACGTTACCGTGGTGGACCGTCAGCCCGCTGCCGGCATGGAAACCTCGTTCGCCAACGGCGGCCAAATTTCCGTTTCTCACGCTGAACCCTGGGCCAATCCGGGCGCGCCCAAAAAGGTGCTGAAGTGGTTGATGAAAGAAGATGCTCCACTTCTGTTCCGTTTGCGTGCCGATGCACGCCAGTGGCGCTGGGGCATGCAGTTTCTGCGTGAATGTACGCCTGAAAAAACCCGCCACAATATTATTCAAATGGTGAATTTGGGCACCTTTAGCCGCGATACCCTGCAGGAATTACGCGCAGAAACAGGCATTGAATACAACTGCTTGACCAAAGGTATTTTGCACTTCTACACCAATCAGCAAGAATTTGACGATGCACTGGAACCCGCTGAAATCATGCGTGAATTCGGTTGTGACCGCAAAGTGATTGATGCAAACGAGGCCGTTCGTCTTGAACCTGCTTTGGCCACAGTGAAGAGCAAAATCGCTGGCGCCACCTACACTGAAGCAGATGAAAGTGGTGATGCACACGTGTTCACTCAAAACCTGTCCAAGCTTTGCGCAGCCAAGGGCGTTGAATTCAAGTACGACACAGCCATTCTGGGCCTGGACATAGAAGGTGGCAAAATTAGCGGCGTTCGTGTTCGCGGTGCAGATGGTCAGGTTCAAGTGCTGAAAGCTGACAAATACCTGCTTTGCATGGGCAGCTACAGCCCCATGTTGGTAAAAGACCTGGGCGTGGACCTGCTGATTTACCCCGCCAAAGGTTACTCGGCCACCCTGCAAATTGACGATGCCAGCAAGGCCCCGCAGGTAAGCCTGACCGATGACGAGTACAAGCTGGTGTTCAGCCGCCTTGGAGACAAATTGCGTATTGCGGGTACAGCCGAACTGAACGGTTACAGTACCAACCTGAACGACGTGCGTTGCAAGGCGATTACTCGCCGGGTGATGGAATTGTTCCCCGGTATGGCCGACCCTGAAAAGGCTGTTTACTGGACCGGTTTACGCCCAGCCACGCCATCCAATGTACCGTACATTGGCGTGTCCAAAATTTCAAACCTGTATTTGAATACCGGCCATGGAACGCTGGGTTGGACTCATTCTTGTGGATCCGGCCGTTCAATTGCATCCATCATGAATGGCAAGCAGCCCGAACTGGATTTTGCATTTACTGGAATTTCTTCCAAAAAGGGCGAGTCCTTGGCCGTTGCCTAAGGTTTGTTTTTGCTAACATCAGCGCATTCGCCAAAAGGATGTGCTGATGTCTGATTCTGCAAATAAAAATAACGCTCCCGGGGTTGATAACGCCCCCGCCTCCAACTTCCTTCGCAATATTATCGATGCGGACTTGAAAAAGCCCGAGTACCAAGTACGTCCTTGGGCTGGTAGGCCTGGTGGTGCTGATGTACACGAGGGGGCACCCGCCGACCCCGCCACCATACGCCTGCGTTTCCCGCCAGAGCCCAATGGCTACTTGCATGTAGGGCATGCCAAGGCAATATGCGTGAACTTTGGTTTGGCCAAAGAATATGGTGGCGCTTGCCATATGCGGTTTGATGACACCAACCCAGAAAAGGAAAGCGAAGAATTCGCTGATTCCATTCTGGATGCGGTGCACTGGTTGGGTTTTCGCTGGGAAAACTTTGGCGACGACAATTTGTACTACGCCAGTGATTATTTTGAATTCATGTACCAGGCCGCTGAGTTTCTGATTCAGGCTGGTTTGGCTTATGTGGATGAACAGAATGCCGATGACATGCGAGCCAATCGGGGTACCTTGACCCAGGCCGGTGTCGATTCTCCATTCCGCAATCGCCCAGCCGCTGAAAGCCTGGCTCGCTTCCGTGCCATGCGCGCCGGTGAGCTGCCCGATGGCGCAGCCGTACTGCGTGCCAAAATTGACATGGCCAGCCCAAACATGAACATGCGCGACCCCGCCATTTACCGCATTCGCCGTGCTTTTCACCACCGCACCGCCGATGACTGGTGCATTTACCCGATGTACACCTTCGCGCACCCTATCGAAGATGCACTCGAGCGCATTACCCACTCATTTTGTACGCTTGAGTTCGAAGACCAGCGCCCGTTCTACGACTGGCTGCTGAACAACCTGGCCAGTGAACAACAGGCTGTCGATGGTACGAAGTTAAAACCTCTGCTAAGCCACCCACTGCCCAAGCAGATTGAATTCGCACGCTTGAACCTCAGCTATGTGGTAACCAGCAAGCGCAAGCTGCAACAATTGGTGACTGAAAACAAACTAAGCGGTTGGGATGACCCCCGCATGCCCACCATTGTGGGTTTGCGCCGCCGTGGCTACACCCCCGAGGCCATTCAGTTATTCTGTGCTCGCATCGGCGTGTCCAAGTCTGATTCCTGGATCGACTACTCCGTGCTTGAGGGCGCTTTGCGCGACACACTCGACCCGGTAGCGCACAGGGCCGTGGCTGTGCTTGATCCCATTCCACTGATTCTGGACAACGTAGACGACGACTGGGCCGACCTGTGCACTGCGCCTGTTCACCCACACCACCCGCATTTGGGCATGCGTCAGTTCACCATTGGCAAGCGCCTGTGGATTGAAGCCGAGGATTTTCAGGAAAACCCGGAAAAAAAGTTTTTCCGCCTATTTCCCGGCAACAGGGTTCGTTTGCGCTACGGCTATGTAATCGAGTGCACCGGCTGCGACAAAGATGAAAGCGGCAAGGTAATTGCTGTGCATGCCAATGTGTTTCTGGACAGCAAATCGGGTACTCCAGGTGCAGATACTTACAAGGTAAAAGGCAACATTCACTGGGTGGATGCGGAAGATTGCCTGCCAGCCACCGTGCGCCTTTATGATCGCCTGTTCACTGAAGAGCACCCCGATTCCGGTGGCAAGAACTTCATGGACAGTTTGAACCCGAATTCACTGACAGAAGTGAAAGCCTATCTGGAAGCAGGATTGAAAGACGCTTTCACTGGCACTGTGTATCAATTTGAGCGTCATGGTTATTTCGTTCACGACCTGAAAGACAATACGCTGGACAACCCTGTGTTTAACCGGGCAACCACCCTGAAGGACAGTTGGAGTAAATAGCCAGTTCATCGGGTACACTGGCTTTCTGACCAAGTATTCAGAATATGGCAAAGAACCCAAACTACAACATTCGAGGTGCGCTGCTGACCATCCTGAAAGGGATGGCTCCAGAAGCTGAGCATGAAGTGGACATTGTCCACTTGTGTCACCTGATTGCATGGTTTCGAGAAGGGGCGCCTGGCTCCGACTTCGAAATCGAGCGGCGATTCTCCATGCTGGTGGAAGCGCTTGAGCAGTCCGAGGACCTGCGTGTGCAGGTCAAGGGTTACCTTGAACAGTTTCTAAAAGAATCCCGTTACCGGTACACCTTTGCCGAACTTGGCATTCTGGGCAATGAAACCTTTGGTCAGGCCATGAAAAACCGTATTTTTCAGCGCCTGTTGCCTGCCACGGTTGAAGACAAAACCCTGCGCGAATCCCTCAGCGTGATGTTCACCAAATCCGATGATCATGAGTGGCTGGAATCGATCAGCGTTGTCAGCTGGACCCGCCTGTTTCATGTGCTTCAGTGGTTGAACCCAGCCATGCCCCTGTGGAAACGCATTCAACATGAAATGTTGGAGGCGATGGAAATGCTGGCGGTACGAATTGCTGCGCTGGGAATCGACTCAGAAGTTGTTCGATGTTTGGGTATTGCTGAACGGCATACTTCGCCTTTTGTCGAGCAACACCTGGAGTTGCGAAACATGATAGGGCAGGCTCACGAAAAACTGAGTCAGATGGAGCCTTTGCACGATCTGGGCGATCACTTGGACGTATTGCTAGACCAGTGTCAAGCACAGATAAAGAAAGCCTACGCGCAGGCTCGCGTTCAAGGCATTTCGGTTACTTTAAGCATGCAGCTGATTCGGCTGGAGCAATCGATTAACCGCATGCGGCGCTTGTTGCAACTGTTGGGCGCGCTGCCCACCGACGACCGGGTGGGTACTTGCGTGCAGTTTTTTTGCACCCTCACGCGTGAAGAAAACAGAAAGCATTCTATTGGCGATTTGTGGCGTGGGCTGACTGACAAATTGGCTTTGCGCATTACAGAGCACGCAAGCCAGTCTGGTGAAAAATACGCCACTGAAACACGTTCTGAATATTGGAAAGTGGCCCGTGCTGCAATGGGTGCAGGCATTGTTATCGCTTTTTTGTCGCTGTTCAAGGCCGCTATCTCGGGTTGGCAATTACCGCCATTCTGGGAGGCTGTTTTTTTTAGCCTGAATTACGGCATTGGCTTTGTGATCATTCACCTGTTGGGTTTTACCATAGCCACCAAACAGCCCGCCATGACAGCAGCGCGAATTGCTGCGGCCATTGATGCGGCCAACGGAAGGCTCAGTTCCGTCGACCGTGTGGTAGAACTGATTGTGCAAGTGGCGCGTACCCAATTCATTTCCATTTGGGGCAATGTTTTACCCGCTTTTGCAACCGCTTTTGTAGTGGCTGTAGGGCTTACTCTGTTGTTCGGGCAGCCTCCGGTGGGTATCGAGAAAGGCGAGAAAATGTTGCTTGAACTCAACCCTTTGCTTTCAGCGGCGCTTCCCCATGCGGCCATTGCCGGGGTATTTCTGTTTTTGGCGGGTGTAATTGCTGGTTACTACGACAACCTGTCGATTTATCACCGCATACCTGATCGAATCCGTAAACTAAGCTGGTTGCGCAAGCGTCTCGGGGTGGTGTGGACCAACAAGCTGGCCGATTACCTTAGCAAAAACACGGGTGCTTTGGCCGGTAACTTTTTCTTCGGCTGCATGCTGGGTTCAGCTGGTTTCGTGGGGCTGATTCTGGGTCTGCCTATTGATATTCGCCACATTACTTTCGCAGCAGCCAATATGGCTTACGGCATTCAGGCGCATGAATTCATGTTGGGGTGGCTGGAAATTTCAGTGGCTGGATTGGGTGTTTTCCTGATCGGCATGGTGAACCTGGTTGTCAGTTTCAGCCTGGCGTTTTTTACTGCTCTGCGTGCGCGAGGCGTTCGTCGGCTTGAAAGTCTTCCACTGGCTGGTCGCGTTGCAAAAAGGTTTTGGACAACACCGGGTGAATTTTTCTATCCACCCAAAGACCCCGTGGAGCAAAACCGACCAGAGGCTTCTTCACCGCCTGAAAAAATCTGAACGGAATTGAAACCGCAAAACTTGTTTTATCTCGAAGTTATTCTTGAGGACGGTTGAATCCTTTCTTCCACTGCACATCGCGAACGCCTTTTTTGTGGTGAATCCAACGGGAGGCCACAAACAGAAAATCGGAAAGCCGGTTCATGTACAGCAGCAGGTCTTCGGGCAGCTTTTGTTGTTGATTCAGGTCGACCAGTACCCGCTCCGCCCTGCGGCACACCGTGCGCGCAATGTGCGTGTAAGCTGAAGCCTTGCTGCCGCCGGGTAAAATAAATTCTTCAAGGCGGGGCAGGGGCTCATTGAATTCTTTGATAAGGTGGTCTAGCCTTGCCACTGCCTGTGGTGGAAACACATCGAAACCCGGCATGCAAAGGGCGGCGCCCAAATCGAACAGGTCATGTTGAATTCGGGTCAGTTCGGTGGCAAGCCGCTCAGGCAACGCTTCTGTCAGTATCAAACCAATGTGGCTGTTCAATTCGTCAACATCGCCCATGGCATGTACGCGCAAATCGTTTTTTGCCAAGCGGCTGCCATCGGCCAGGCCAGTGGTGCCGTCGTCGCCGGTGCGGGTGGTAATTGAACTGAGTCTGTTGCCCATTGAATTGCGTGATCCGATAAAGTTGAACAAAAAGAGCGCCTTGTGCAAACCGCGTATTGAGGTGTTACCAGCACAAGCCTATACTCTAGGCTAATTGAAGTTTAACGCAGGGGTCCTGGCAAATTGTTGCCGGGTGAGAAAAACCCTCACACCTGTGCAGATAATGCTGTTTGCAGGAAGCGTTTCACTGGCTGTGCTCCTTGGGCTTTGCTGGGTGGAATGTTTATGCACCCGGCACAATACGATTCACGCCCAACAGGAGTATTAATGAGCGCCAATCCAGACTTTATCGCCGCAACCGCCAAGGTTGACGAAGCCGCGGTCAAACCACTTCCAAATTCCCGCAAGGTGTATGTGCAGGGCTCCCGGCCCGACATTCAGGTGCCCATGCGTGAAATTTCTCAAGACGACACGCCCACCTCTTTTGGTGGCGAGAAAAACCCGCCAATTTATGTGTACGACTGCTCGGGCATTTACACCGACCCAAATGCAAAAATTGATATTCGTTCTGGCCTGCCAGCCATTCGAAGTGCCTGGATTGAAGAGCGCAACGACACTGAACTGCTCACTGGCCCCACCTCTGCCTATGGCATCGAACGCCTGAACGACCCAAAATTGACCGAGCTGCGTTTTAACCTTCAACGCAAGCCCCGCAAAGCCAAGGCTGGCAAGAATGTGACGCAAATGCACTACGCCCGCCAGGGCATTATTACGCCTGAAATGGAATATGTGGCCATTCGCGAAAATCTGCGCCGCCAGGAATACATTGAAAGCCTGAAAAGCGCCGGCGGAAAAATTGGCGCAAAAATGGTTGATTTGCTGACTCGTCAGCACCCAGGCCAGTCTTTTGGTGCCGCAATTCCCGAGCAAATTACGCCTGAGTTCGTGCGCGATGAAATTGCACGCGGCCGCGCCATTATTCCAGCCAACATTAACCACCCTGAAATTGAGCCGATGATCATTGGCCGCAACTTCCTGGTGAAAATCAATGCCAACATTGGTAACTCGGCTGTTTCATCATCTATTGGTGAAGAAGTCGAGAAAATGACCTGGGCCATCCGTTGGGGTGGCGATACAGTCATGGACCTGTCTACAGGCAAGCACATTCACGAAACCCGCGAATGGATTTTGCGCAACAGCCCAGTGCCCATTGGTACCGTACCCATTTACCAGGCCCTAGAGAAAGTGAATGGCAAAGCGCTTGGCCTATGTGCCGCTTACCGCAAACCGCATGACCGGTATTGTTTCCCGTGGTGGTTCCATCATGGCCAAGTGGTGCCTGGCGCACCACAAGGAAAGCTTCCTGTACGAGCATTTCGAAGAGATTTGCGAAATCATGAAGGCCTACGACGTCAGCTTCTCTCTGGGCGATGGTTTGCGCCCAGGCTCGGTGTGGGACGCCAATGACGAAGCCCAGCTTAGCGAGCTTCGTACCTTGGGCGAACTCACCCAAATCGCGTGGAAGCACGATGTTCAGGTAATGATCGAGGGCCCAGGCCATGTGCCCATGCAATTGATCAAAGAAAACATGGACATTCAGTTGAAGGAATGCCATGAAGCACCTTTTTACACGCTAGGCCCATTGACCACCGACATTGCCCCCGGTTATGACCATATTACCAGCGGCATTGGTGCCGCACAAATTGGCTGGTACGGTTGCGCCATGCTGTGCTACGTAACCCCGAAGGAACATTTGGGCTTGCCGAACAAAAAAGACGTGAAAGACGGCATCATTACCTACAAAATTGCTGCCCATGCCGCTGATTTGGCCAAGGGGCACCCTGGCGCTCAAATTCGCGACAATGCCTTGTCGAAAGCGCGTTTCGAATTCCGTTGGGAAGACCAATTCAACCTGGGCCTGGATCCCGACACGGCACGTGAATTTCACGATGAAACCCTGCCCAAGCAAAGCATGAAGGTGGCGCATTTCTGCTCCATGTGTGGCCCTCATTTCTGTTCCATGAAAATTACCCAAGACGTGCGCGAATACGCTGAAAAGCTGGGAGTTTCGGAAAAAGATGCCTTGAACAAGGGAATGGAAGAAAAATCCATCGAGTTCATCAAGAAAGGGTCTGAGATTTACCACAAGACCTGATTTTTAAAAGAAAAATTGACACCGCCCCTTCGTCTTTGTACGATTAGGCGGTGTTTTTTTTATACAGGAGTGCTCGGGCCTTTCCCGACCATCTATGGATAGTTCCAGTTGTCGAAGTTGTTCAAACTTCACTCGGCCTTTCTTGGCTACCCCCTTCCAAGCGCTTTTTGCGCGTCTTAGTACAAAGTTCTTCCCGACCGCCAATGCTCAAACAAGCCTTGTGCTTCAAACCTTTGTTGCGCCCGCAAGGCAAGGAGAATTGACATGGAAGTGCTGATTCTGATTGGTCTAATTGTGACCAACGGCTTGTTTGCCATGTCCGAGATTGCGCTGGTTACTGCCAGGAAGGCCCGCTTGATGAAGTTGGCCGCAGAGGGTGATAAATCCGCTGCGGTAGCACTCAAGTTGTCTGAAGATCCCACCAAGTTTTTATCGACTGTGCAAATTGGTATCACATCGATTGGTGTGCTTAGCGGTATTGTGGGTGAAGCGGTTTTGGCTCAACCTTTGGCACTCTGGCTTCAAACTTTTGGACTGGAAGTGGCGATGACTGATGTGGTGTCCACTGCCATCGTGGTGGTTGGTGTTACCTATGTGTCGATTGTGGTTGGTGAACTAGTACCCAAACGTCTTGGGCAAATCAGCCCGGAAGTAATCGCGCGCCTGGTGGCGCGGCCAATGCAAATTCTGGCAGTTGCCACGCGTCCTTTCGTCATGTTTTTATCCTTCTCCACGCGTGGTTTGTTGCGCATTATGGGGGTGAAGGAAAATACGGACAATGGCGTGACTGAGGAAGAAATTCATGCCATGTTGGACGAGGGGTCTGTTTCCGGCGTGATCGAAAGCAGCGAGCACACCATGTTGCGCAACGTATTCCGCTTGGACGATCGCCAATTGGGTTCGTTGATGATTCCACGGTCCGATGTCTTGTACCTGGATATTCGCTTGCCCCAAGAAGAAAACCTGAAGCGAGTAATCGAATCGGAGTATTCACGTTTTCCGGTTGTGGATGGAAACCTCGACAACCTGATTGGAGTAATTCACGCCAAGCAGGCTTTGGCCTACGCTGCACAGGGCAAAATGCCCGACTTTTCCACCAATTTACAGCAGTGCGTTTTTGTGCCTGAAACCCTTACAGGCATGGAGTTGCTAACCCAGTTCCGCAGCAATAACATGGATATTGCTTTCGTGATTGACGAGTACGGCGAACTTGAAGGCATTGTGACCCTGCACGATTTGATGGAAGCCTTGACCGGTGAATTTACTCCGCACAACAAGGAAGACTCCTGGGCCGTGCAGCGCGAAGATGGGTCCTGGTTACTGGACGGCGCGATTGCAATTCTCGAGTTGAAGGACACTTTAAACATTAAAAGTGTTCCTGAGGAAGAGAAGGGGCGTTACCACACGTTGAGTGGAATGGTGATGTTGCTGACTGGTCGTTTGCCAGCCACGGGCGATACGGTGGATTGGGAAGGTTGGCGTTTTGAAGTGGTGGACATGGACCAAAAGCGAATTGATAAAATTTTGGCAACACCAATTTCAGAAGATGACGTTCAGCTTGAAAATTGATCGGATTGATCAAGCGGAGATATAAATAAAAAAGCCTCAAATTGATTTGAGGCTTTTTTATTGACTTAAGAAATGAACACTAACGAATTTGAGGTCTGTTACCCCACAGCATTTTTTCCTGCATTTCCCGTTTTGAGGTGTCAGTAGTCTCTTGAGATGAGGTTGAAGAGGTTCCAAATAGACCTTTCAGTACAGTTCTTTCACCTTGCGTTGCTGTTTCAGCAGTTGATGCAGTGGACGTTTTTTTGTCACGAATGATTTCACCGGTGTAGGGATCAATCATGACGCTGTCTTCTTGTGCTGTGTTGGAAGTTGGCGGGGGTGTTAGTACGATAGGTGCTGGTTTTGCTGTTGGTGTTGCTTTTGTTGCAACCTTGGTTGCTGCCTTTGTATTGGCAAGAGTGGACTGATATGCACAATTTTCAGCAGGCAGGTTGTTCATTTCAGTCATCATTTTGAACACGGCATGCTCAATTACCATGCGCAAGCCTTTCTGGATAGGTTCCTGTGTGCGTTCAGCTGCATTCACATCGGCCAATCCATCGGAGAACAGCCGGAAATATCCACCGTTCAGTTCGGTACCAATAATCTGCTTCTGCAGGCTCTGCGTGTTTACCACTTCCAGTGTTTTTGTGTTCACAACACGCAAGTCGACCGCTACGTTCATGACGAAGTAACGCGCTGCTGCACCGATGAATCGGAACGAGGTTTCCAGACTTCCGCTACGAATGTTGTAGTTTACTTCAGTGATGCCGCCAACGATGTGATAATCCGACCCAGGAATTGAAGCGGACAGAATTTGTCGGTGCGCCTTACCTTCTGGATTGTCTGTGATCAGTTTATTGTCGGCATACTTCAGTTCCATGTCGGCCACGTTGGTATCAAATCGTTCTACGATTGGAACACCTGTTTTGGCCAAGGCAGATATCACCATGAGTGCCGCACCTTGTGAGATCCGTTTTCCGTTTACAAGATCTTCTTTTCCAGTGAAGTCGCTAACTCGGCCCACTGCAAAACGCTTGGCTGTAGGACCACGCCCGCCGATCATGGGCTTGAGGCACTCAAGCGCGCTGCTGTAACGAGTTGTGTTTTCTACTACGCTGGCTCCGTCTAAAGGGCTGACGTACTCTGCTTCGCTGAAAGAGGGAAGCGTTGTACAGGCGCTGGCAGAGGCAGCCATTGCGGTGATGAATGCAATCTTGTATGACGGGTAACGGGACATAGTAAAAAACCTTTTCAGTGTTCGGCAACGGAATGAGTTACGACTTTAAAAGCCACCGTCTATCGTGGCATTTTGTGAGCTGTTGTTAATCTGTGTGGCATTGATGACCACTGTGTTGTTGTTCCCTTCGGTTTGAACATTAATCAGGTTGCCAATTGCCGTTGCTGAAAAGCCGAAGCCAGGAGACTCAATTTGTGTGCGGTTAAAATTCGCATCACGTCGAGGGCCCGCCGGTGAATCGATATCGGTAACGCTTCTCATGCCGAAAGGTGTCTCGAATGAATTAACGCTACCTTCAAATGTTTGGGCGTATGTGGCGGTTGCATGCAAGGCAAGCGAGGCAATAAGCACTGTCGTTTTTTTCATTCGATTTTTTTCCATAAGTGTTTAACTTGGATTTGACTGTAAAGAATGGATTGCCCCGGGCAATCTTCCCGCCAAGTCAGACAGGACAATTAAGTAATGCTCCCGGGGCAAAAAGTTCAATTAGGGACGAACGGCATTGATTGAAATGTTGTTGCCAACAGCTGTTGAAGCGGCTGTCAAGCTTGTTGGATCCCACACGAATGTTGTGCTTGCCACGTTGTTGCTTACGTTGCACTGTGCAGCAGAGAAGTTGCTCATGCTGACATCTTCCAGGGTCAAGCTCAGGTTGTTACCAATGCTGATTGATTCAAGAGTAACGTCACCAGTGTTGGAAATCCACTGCTGGTGAACAGCTACTGATGCAGCCTGATTGCCGTAATTGCTTTGAGAAATGTGACGAACGGGAACTGTAGATGTTTCGTTCAGGGAGATGCTGATGTTGTTGCCAATTGCATTTGCGGTTGCAGTGATGTCGCCGCTATCGCGCATAACCAGGTTGCTTAGGCCAACAACAGCTACATTGGAGCCACGGTTGTTTTGAACGAAAATGCCATTGGTGTTTTGTCCCAAGGTGAAACCAAAGCTACCAGTGATGTCTACTTGGCAGTCTGCACCAACGCAAGAAGCGGAGGCGGCAGTGTGCATCGAGAAAAGTGCTGCAATAATAGAAAGGGTCCGAACGGATTGCTTGAACATTGAATTGCTCCAGGAGTAATCAAAAAATTGAAAATGCAATGAAAAGCCTGGTTTTTGGCTATTTGCATTGCAGCATTTTACGAATGCTCAACCTAAGTAACCGCTTATGGGGGAAAGTTCAGCAAGTTGTTCCGTCCTGGAAATTAAAGGATTTTCCTGGTTCAGAGGTGTAAAATATCGGATTCGAACACGTTATTCCGAGCGTTTCAGTGAATCAAGTAAACATCAAGCCTGTGGAGTTTGATCTCCCCTCGCAATTAAATCCCTCTTTGAGTTGTAAACCCTCTCAGGCTTGGGCGCGAGTGCCTGAGCAACCTGCCCCGCAAGAGCGCGCTGAACTAAAAGCGGAAATCAAGGCTTTGCTGAAAGCGCGTGATGCGGTTTTGGTCGCTCACTATTATGTGGATGCGGAGTTGCAGGACCTGGCCGAGGAAACTGGCGGTTGCGTGTCTGATTCTTTGGAAATGGCGCGTTTTGGTCGAGAAAGCCAGCACAAGAACCTGGTGGTGGCTGGCGTGCGATTCATGGGCGAGACCAGCAAGATATTGAACCCAGAAAAACGCGTGTTCATGCCGGACCTGGATGCCACCTGCTCTTTGGACCTTGGCTGCCCGGCACAGGAGTTCAATGCATTTTGTGATCAACACCCTGATCGCACCGTTGTGGTGTACGCCAACACGAGTGCGGCCGTGAAGGCGCGCGCTGACTGGATGGTGACTTCAAGCATTGCTTTGGATATTGTTGGCCATTTGCATGCCAAGGGCGAAAAGCTGATTTGGGCGCCCGATAGGCATCTAGGGCAGTACATTCAAAAACAAACCGGCGCTGACATGTTGTTGTGGCAAGGCTCTTGCCTGGTGCATGACGAGTTCAAGGCTGAGGAACTCAAGGCGCTGAAAGCGCAATATCCACAGGCTATGGTGTTGGTGCATCCGGAGTCACCTGCTGATGTTGTGGCGCTTGCAGATGTGGTTGGCTCGACCACTCAGTTGATCAAAGCCACTCAAACACCGGGTGTTGACTTTTATATAGTGGCCACTGACAACGGTATTCTTCACAAAATGCGTCAGTTTGCACCGGGTAAAACATTGATTGAAGCACCCACTGCAGGCAATTCGGCCACCTGTAAAAGTTGTGCTCACTGCCCCTGGATGGCGATGAATGGTTTGAAAAACCTGCGTGATGTTCTCAGGACAGGTTTTGACTCTGGTATGGGGGAGGTGCATGTAGATTCAGTGCTGGGTAAACAGGCCTACCGCTGCATAGATCGCATGCTGGATTTCGCGAAAACCCACGGTATTTCAGGGCCGAGGGGACAGGGCCGACTGGAGCAGGCGCACAAAGGGGTTGGGCCAGCATGAATCGTTCGGAACTGTTTCAATCGTTTGGGCCAGCGCTTGAGCTTGCTTTGATAAAGAACGTACACGATGCGATTGCCGAAGACATGGGCAATACAGACTGGACAGGCCTGTTGGTTCCCGAGGGAAAGCGGTGCACTGCGCAGTTGTTGTGCCGAGACAAGGCTGTGGTGTGCGGTCAGGACTGGTTCAATGGGGTATTCAACGCGTTATGTCCTGATGCCCGTTTGGATTGGCGAGTACCTGAAGGACATGAGGTGCAGCCTGGGACCGTGGTGTGTGAAATTGATGCCAATGCACGGCCGTTACTGACTGCAGAGCGCTCTGCGATGAATTATTTGCAGCTGCTTTCGGCTGTCGCCACCCGTACCCGCCATTTCGTGCGGCTGATCCAGGGCACCAATGCTTCCATTCTGGACACCCGAAAAACCTTGCCTGGAATGCGACTGGCACAGAAGTATGCCGTGCGTGTGGGGGGCGGTTTGAATCAACGCCTGGCTTTGTATGATGGCATTTTGATTAAGGAAAACCACATTGCTGCTGCGGGAGGCATTGCACAGGTATTGGCCAATGCAGACACGCTGGGTGCTCCACATGTGAGCGTACAAATTGAGGTCGAAAGTTTGGTACAGCTTGAAGAAGCGTTGCAGGCGGGAGCCAAGTCGGTTCTGCTGGATAACTTTGGCCTTGAAGCCATGCGGGTGGCGGTTGAGGTGAACAAGGGCAGGGCCATTCTGGAAGCTTCGGGCGGAGTGAACGAGCACACGGTGCGGGCAATTGCCGAGACCGGTGTGGACCGTATTTCGATTGGGTCTCTCACGAAAGACATTACGGCGGTGGATTACTCATTGCGGGTTTTGGATTGAGGCTTTAGATAGGCCAACTTGTTGGAGTTGCCAGTGTTGACACCAACTCGTCGGAGTTGCCTACTTCCTCACTGAAAACCGCTTGATCCCTTTTTGAATTAATTCTTGCTCACCGATCTCGGCAAAAACATGGCCGAGTATTGGTGTTGGCTTAGCCCTGTGTAGTACTACGTAGCCCGGCACCAATTCACTTTTTCTTGGGGCGCTGCAGCACCGTGGGAAAAGCTTTGGGTAGCGTGCCTGGGTAGTCTGCACTGAAATGCAAACCACGGCTTTCCTTGCGGCTTAAAGCGCTGGTCACGATCAAATCGGCCACATCGACCAGGTTACGCAATTCCAGCAAATCCCTGCTTACGCGGAAGTTGCTGTAAAACTCCAGAATTTCCTCTCGCAGCAATTGAATACGGTGTTGCGCGCGTTCCAGGCGTTTGTCTGTGCGCACAATGCCCACGTAGTTCCACATGGTTTGGCGCAGTTCAGCCCAGTTGTGGGAAATCACAACCTCTTCATCAGGGTCGGTAACCCGGCTTTCATCCCAATCGGGCAGCCCGATAGTCTCACGGTGGGGTTTGCTCAAAATATGGTTGGCGGCTGCTTGCCCAAGTACCACGCATTCCAGCAAGCTGTTGCTGGCAAGGCGGTTGGCGCCGTGCAGGCCTGTGTAGGCGGTTTCGCCCACGGCATACAGGCCGGGAATATCAGTGCGGGCGTTGTGGTCGGTTACAACACCCCCGCAGGTGTAATGCGCTGCAGGCACCACGGGAATGCCTTGCTTGGTGATGTCGATACCAAGTTCCAGACAGCGTTTGTAAATGGTGGGGAAGTGCTTTTTCAGCTTTTCGGCCGGTTCATGGCTGATATCAAGGTATACGCAATCCAGGCCACGCTTTTTCATTTCAAAGTCGATTGCGCGCGCAACCACATCGCGTGGGGCCAGTTCGGCCCGCTCGTCGTGATCGGGCATGAACCGTGTGCCATCGGGCAACTTCAGTAAACCACCTTCTCCGCGTACCGCTTCGGTGATTAAAAAGCTTTTGGCATAAGGGTGGTAAAGGCAGGTCGGGTGGAACTGGATAAACTCCATGTTGGCGATTCGGCAACCCGCCCGCCAGGCCATGGCGATACCATCACCGGTTGCGGTGTCCGGGTTGGTGGTGTAGTTGTACACTTTGCCGGCACCGCCACAGGCCAGAACAATGTAGGGACAGGTCAGAGTAAGTACGCGTTGCGATTGCTCGTCCAGAACGTAAGCGCCCAGAATACCTGCCTTCTTTTCGCTCAACCGGTCTCCGGTAATCAGGTCGATTACCATGTGGTGTTCAAACAGTTGAATGTTGGGGTGGTTGCGTGCCTTGGCCTCAAGTGTGGTTTGCACAGCGTCACCGGTGGCATCGGCCACGTGCAGAATTCGCCTGCGGCTGTGGCCGCCTTCGCGGGTGAGGTGAAACCCGTTCGGTTCGGTATTGCTGGGGCCTTCTTCGTCTTCGCGAGAAAAAGGCACGCCTTGCTCTACCAGCCAGTCGATTGATTTCGATGCATTTTCCAGGATGAATTGAACGGCATCTCGTTCGCACAAGCCTCCTCCGGCTACCAGGGTGTCTTGCACGTGTTCGGCCACACTGTCGGCCGGGTCGCGCACAGCGGCAATGCCACCTTGTGCCCAGCGGCTGGCCGAATCGGAAACCGAGCGTTTGCAAATTATGGCTACTTTGAGTTTGTCGGCCAATTGAAGCGCTGTGGTGAGCCCAGCCAAACCACTGCCAATAATGGCGACATCGAATTGTTTCATTTTCACGGTGATGCTTCAGGTGTGTGAATTGCTATTACCACATCATATCGAAGCACAGGCAGCTCGGGTCAAATGCGACCAACTTTGAAGTGCTATTTGAGTGGTTTAGAGGTGTTGAACCAGTTGGTCGTGGTTGCCAACCAGGTGTTTCAATTTGAATTCCTCAAACGGCATGGGTCTGGATAACCAGTAACCTTGAACGTAGTCAGCTCCCAGTTTTCTGACCAGTTCGTATTCGGCCTGTGTTTCCACGCCTTCTGTGGTGACCAACAAGCCCATGATATGGCCCATTTCAATGGTTGATTCCAGAATGATTTGGCCGTCGGTGTCCATATCTGCACCCTGCACCAGTGAACGGTCGATTTTCAATTCAGTTACCGGAAAGCGTTTTAAGTAAGCCAGTGAGGAGTAGCCTGTGCCAAAGTCATCGACTGCAATCTGAAAATGCATGGCGGCCAGTTGATTGAGTATGTCCAGCGCCCTTTCCGGATCGCGCATCGCGGCGCTCTCTGTTATCTCCAGAACAATGTGGCGTGAAGCATCTGGTTGTTTTTTGTTCATTTTCTGCATGAAGTCGATCAGGCCGAAGTCCTCAAGATCCATGGCTGAAAGGTTGACTGACAGTCTGATGTTTTGATTGGTGCACAGATTGATGACGTCGTAGGTTTTTTCTATTACCAGGCGGGTAATGTCCCGAATCATGCCTGTTTGTTCGGCAAGCTCAATAAACGCACCCGGTGCAATTATCCCGTGAGTTGGGTGGTTCCAGCGTAATAGCACTTCAGCCTGGTTAATATTGTTGGTGCGTAGGTTCAGCTTGGGCTGAAAGTACAGACAGAACTCGTTGTCAGTAATGGCTTTGCGAAGCTGGGCGATCAGTTCAAGCCGGTTGGCCGAGCGCTGTTCAAGTCGCGCTTCAAAAACAATGCTGGTTTGGCGTGTTTTCTTGGCCAATTGGCGCGCAATTTCTGCATGTCGCATCAGTGTTTCCGGGCACTGTCCATGCTCTGGATAGTGTGCCAGGCCCGCATGGCTTTGTATTTCAAGCTGGTAGTTTTGTACCCGCAGCGTGCTGTGAAGTATACGCTTTAAGGCGTTAGTGTTCAGCAGGTTGTCAAGTAGATTTCTGGGTAAAAGCATGCAGAAAATATTGCCTTCAAGTCGGGCAATCACCAAATGTTCCCGGCAAATTCGCGCTGCTTTGCGGGCGACCCTGATCAGTACTTTGTCGGCCACCTCGTGTCCCAGTACTTCATTGATATTGTCCAGATTATCAACACCCCAGATCACGATGCTTACCGGCTCGCGTGCGCTTTGAATACGCTCTCGCAGGGCGAGAGTCAGATAGGCCCTGTTATCCAAGCCGGTTAGTTGGTCTTTGTAAGCCGTGCGGCGAATGACTTTGTCGCGTTCCTGAAGACTTTTTGCCATTCGGTTGAAAGTGCATGTCAACTGGTCAATTTCCCGGATTGGGCTTTTTGAAAGACGAAGATCGTAATTGCCGTCGACTATGTGTTCGGCACTCGTGGTAATTTCTGCCAGCGGTTGGGTGATGGACAGGCTGATCCATCGACTGCAAAGGGCACTAATTACCAATACCAGGATGGCCAAGCCCAGTGCATCTTCAATCCCCATGTTTATAAACGACATATTGGAGCTGTGCGTGGCCCAAATTGTAATTTGCTGCTCCGTGCTTTGTTGGGGCGGCAACAAGGTCTCCAAAGCGTGCAGTCTTATGCCGTCGCGGCATTTGAACCGCTGAATGGCAGATCCTTGAGTGCCAGAGATCAGTTGGCAACCTTTTGGCCAATCCAGTGTGGCTTGCGCTCCAGCCAAGTTACCTTGGTGGTAAAACACTGTTGCCATGGAAACTGCTTGCTTAAGCCCTGTGCTTTGAGGCTGATTGATCAGAGACGCTTTGGCCTTGAGTAGTTGATCAATTTGATCTGCATGCTGTGCAGAGAACTGTTTGCTCAGGACGGCATAAATACAAAGCGACAAGGCAAGCAGGGAGGCGACGCAAACCATCAAGGTACGGGTATTAAGCGAAGTTGGCTCGTTTTTTGAAACAAGCGCACGCAATAGTCCGTTTTTTTGCGTTGAAAGCATGCTGTGTTGAGTTTGCCAAGATCGTGATTGATTAGATCAAATTCGGGCGTATCAGGGCATACCGCAAGAGGGGAGGTCCGTTTGTGCCTTGCTCAGCGTATCTGGTAAAGCAGATCCCATACGCCATGGCCAAGTTTCAGGCCCCGGTTTTCAAATTTGGTGAGCGGACGGTCGTCGGGGCGCGGCGCAAAAGGCGTTGCAGCCATATTTTGCCAGTCGGGCGCAACGCTAAGTACATCGTGCATGTGTTGGGCGTAGTTTTCCCAGTCTGTGGCGCAGTGCAACACGCCGCCAGGTTTCATTTTTTTGGCCAGTTTGGCGACAAATTCCGGTTGAATGAGCCTGCGCTTGTGGTGGCGGGCCTTGCGCCACGGGTCGGGAAAGTACAAGAGTACTTTGTCCAAGCTGGTGTCGGGGATCATGTCGCGAAGTACATCCACCACATCGTGCGAAATGATGCGAATGTTTTGAATGCCTTCTTCTTCGATTTTCTTGATCAGCGAACCTACGCCAGCGGTGTAAATTTCAACGCCCAGGTAATTGACATGGGGGTGCGCCTTCGCAATTTTCGCAGTAGTTTCGCCCATGCCAAAACCAATTTCAAGCCAGTTGGGCTGGCCTTGCGTGCCCCATTGCTTGTCGAAATCAATGTGAGTTTGCGCGCTGTAGGCGATGCCCCATTTGGGCATGCCTTCTTCCACGGCCCGTTCTTGAGCACGTGAAATATGCCCCCGACGCTTCACAAAACTTTTGATGTGCTGGTCGCGAAACGGATTGTCAGGGGTGTGGTCTGTCATTTTGAACTGGAAGAAATAACGCCTTCCACAGGGGAAGACGGGCTAGCCGTGTAAAACTTTTTCGGCATTCTACCCGCAAGAAAGGCATCGCGACCGGCCTGTGTGGCCAAACGCATGGCTCGGGCCATTTGCACCGGATGTTGTGCCTTGGCAATTGCAGTGTTCATCAGTACGCCTGCGCAACCCAATTCCATGGCAATTGCGGCATCAGAGGCAGTGCCGACGCCAGCATCTACAATGACCGGCACCTGGGCTTTTTCCAGAATCAGGTTGATGTTCCAGGGGTTCAGAATGCCCATGCCGGAACCGATGAGGGAGGCCAGCGGCATGATGGCCAAACAACCGACATCCTCAAGTTTTCGGGCGTAAATTGGGTCGTCGGAGCAATACACCATCACGTCGAAACCATCAGCCACCAGTTCTTTGGCGGCAATCAGAGTTTCTTCCATGTCGGGGTACAGGTTGGTGGGGTCGCCCAGCACTTCAAGTTTGCACAGGTTGTGTCCATCCAGCAGTTCACGCCCCAGGCGCAGGGTACGTACCGCATCCTTTGCGGTGTAACAGCCTGCCGAGTTGGGCAGGTAAGTGAACTTGCTGGGTGGTATGTAATCAAGGAGGCTGGCTTCACCCGCATTTTGACCAATATTGGTGCGGCGAATGGCAACAGTCACAATTTCTGCGCCGCTTTCAGTGATCGCGTCTCGGGTTTCATCAAGGCTGGCATATTTGCCGGTGCCCACCAGCAAGCGGCTTGTAAATTCGCGACGGCCTACTTTCCAGGTGTCGTTGTGCTTTTCAGTCGAGTTGTTCATGGGGGACTGCTCCTGATTGGTACTGATTGTTTAGCCACCACCCACGGCCACTACAATTTCAAGGCTGGCCCCGGCGTTAAGTGGTGTTGTGGCGTGCTGGCTTTTTGGCACAATTTCGCCATTTAGTTCGACAGCGATACGCTTGCCGGTCAGTTGAAGGTTTTCGACGAGCTGGGCCACGGTGCTGTTTTCGGGCATTTCACGATTTTCACCGTTGACTGTAACTTGAATCATGGCTTGAGCGAATGGACTTGTGTAAGTTTGTTACTATCGATTAACGCGATAATCAAACCGGATCAATCTTGCTTGCAAGCCTTGATTCTCTCATTATCTGAAAACGAAATAACCACGCGGCGCACAGAAACCGGAGCCTACATGCACTCAGTAGTTCATTTGTTGAAAAGTACCACCTTCCCCAGCGTGAAGCGCTTAAATCTTGAAACGATTCAGGTTAACCTGGGTTATCTGTGTAATCAAAGTTGCACGCACTGCCATGTGAATGCCGGCCCAAACCGTACTGAGCTGATGCAGGATGAACAAATTGATCAGTTGATCGCCTTGATGAACCAAGGCTGGGTAAAAAAGCTTGATTTAACCGGTGGCGCGCCCGAGATGAATCCCCGCTTCAAGAGACTGGTGGTTGCAGCCCGCAAAGCGGGCGTGCATGTAATCGATCGTTGTAACCTGACTATTCTCAGTGAACCTGGCTATGAAGATTTGGCTGAATTTTTGGCTGAGAATGAAGTGGAAATTTTTGCGTCTTTGCCCTGTTACCTTGAAGACAATGTTGACAAACAACGTGGCAAAGGTGTTTTTGATGCCAGCATTGCGGGTTTGCAAAAACTGAATGCCCTGGGCTATGGGGACAAACTGCGGCTGACCTTGGTGTTTAACCCGCAGGGCCCCTCTTTGCCTCCTCTGCAAGAAAAACTCGAAGCCGATTACAAGGCTGTGCTGTTTGAGAAGTTTGGTATTCGTTTTACCGGACTGGTGACGATTACCAACATGCCGATTGCCCGTTTTGGCAGCACCCTGATCAGCAAGGGCACGTTTGAAACCTACATGAATACGCTGAAAGGGGCCTATCGTGAAAGCAACCTGGCGGCTGTAATGTGTCGCAGCTTGGTGTCGATTGACTATGAAGGCAAGCTGTACGATTGCGATTTCAACCAGCAGCTGGGTTGGCCTGTGCGCGATTCTCAGGGCAGGGCTTTAACTTTGGCTGACTTAACACAAACCGCGCTTGATTCAATCGATGTAGTGGTTGGCGACCATTGTTATGGCTGCACGGCGGGTCAGGGCAGTAGCTGTGGTGGTGCCTTGGCCGCCTGATTGTTCGACGAAGCCAGTGCGGTGTACTGGCTTTTTTCCATCAAGCGTTTCGCCAGACGCAAGGCGCTCTCTGATTCTCGCGCTGCTGATTCTGCGACCTGTTCAACCTGGCTGAGCAAGTTAGACCACGCGGTTTGATTGACCGCCATGAATTCAGCCAGTTTGTTGGATTCATGCTGACCCATGTTGATTTTCTGGCTGGCCAGTACCAGGCCCTCAATTGATTCTTTCAAGGCCTGTTGGCTTTGCTCTACCAGTTGCTGGAGTTGACGGTTGTTTTCTGGTTCAGTCAGGGTCAGTTCCATTTGAGAGGCATCAAGTCTGCCCAGCAGCTGGCGGCTTACTTCACCAGCCTTGCGCAAACCCTGCGCAGCGCTTCGAATATCAGAACGCAAACCTTCCAGTTGGGTTTGCATGATTTCCATGTGGTTTTCTGCTTTTGCGTTGCGCTGTTCGCTGTTCAATGTTGATTTCACTACCTGTGTGCCTTGGTTGGACAGTTGGTGAAATGATTTTGCAAACTGCAATACTGCCCTTCCACTCTGGTTTAATTCTTCAAGCTGTTGGCCAATTTGCAGTAACGTGCTGCGGTGTTCCAATTGCTGGTTTTTGTTCAGTGCTTTTAAAACACCCTCCAGAGCAGCATGAGCCCCTTCGCGCTTTTGGTCGTTTTCCTGTTGGCTGTGCAAGGCGCGGCTTAACATTTGCACGCGACGGCCAAGGGCCATGGTTTTGCGATGGGTATTCCATTGAACTCCGAGGGTCATACCAATTGCGGTGAGCAGTGCAGCCAAGCCGAAGAGCAATACCAGGTAGCCATTGGTGGCTTGATCAATGTGTGTTTTGAGTTGAGCAAGTTTTGGAAGCGTATCCAGCCGGATTTGGGTTTCTTGCTGGCGTTGGATTTCCTGGCTTGAATTGATGCCAGCCACGGGACGAGACAGCGCCTCGATACTTTGGGTTAGAAGAATTTGCAGGGTTTGACTGTGCAGGGAGCCGAACCAATGTATGCCTTTGCTTTGCTGGCTCACTTGTTGCCCCAAACCGAGCAGTGCCCTCAGGCTTTGAGGCTGAACGCTCTCGTTGGCCGGGCTGTTAAGTGCCAGCAATTCCTGCTGTAGGCGGCCCTCAATCAAATTAATTTGCGCCAACTGAGCATGGCGAATGCGGTCGGACTGGGTTTTTACGAACAGGCCTGACACGACCAAGGCCGCGGCGGTGATCAACAAGCCTGCTGAAAAGCGCCCCAGCTGCCGAACAAACCTCGGCCTCACCGGCGTTGGGGCGTGGTCTTCAAACGCTTTGGCTGGGTCGGCTTTGGGTTCGGTCATTGATCCAAGGGTTTTGGGGTTTTCAGATTTGAGTCATCTCAAAATCTTCTTTGCGAGCCCCGCATTCCGGGCAAACCCAGTTGGGAGGAACATCTTCCCATTTGGTGCCGGGTGCAATACCGTCTTCGGGCACGCCAACAGCTTCATCGTATACCCAACCGCAAATCAAACAAATCCATGTGTTCATTCTGAGCTACTTCCAGAAAAAAAATTGCAACGGGTGGATAATACTGAGTTTGGCAGCCGACTACAAAGGTTGTTGGTTTTTTTTGGGTTTTGAATGACATTGACCGTACCTTTGGTGCTGACCTTTTCAGCATCAGACCCCACCGCTGGCGCAGGTTTACAAGCTGATGCCTTGACTGTTTCTGCGCTTGGTGCTCACCCATTGACTATTCTCACCGGGCTGACTGCCCAGAACACGGTTGGGGTGGCGCGCTTCGAGGCGTGTTCCCTGGACTGGATTGAGGATCAATTAAAAACCTTGCTCGATGATGGCATTGCACCATGCGCCATTAAAACCGGTGTGTTGGGCAGTGCTGTCGCGGTGGCTGCTGTGCTAAAAGCAAAAGCCCTGTGGCCCTCCGTGCCGCTGGTGGTTGACCCAGTTCGGGCCTCCGGCCGGGGCGATGCATTTGGCGGGCAAGCTTTGTTTGACAGCTACAGAAACGAGCTTTTCCCGGTTGTTGATTTGTTAACGCCCAACTGGCCCGAGGCACAGGCTTTTACCGGTGCAAACAGCGTGGATGAAGCGGGTGAGCGCTTGTTGCAAATGGGTTGTAAGGCCGTGTTGCTGAAGGGTGAACACCTGGAATCAGGTGATGTTGTGAATCGTTTGTATGTGGCGGGGCACAGGGTTGTGGAATTTCCGTGTGAGCGTTTGCCGGGGCAATTCCACGGTTCTGGCTGTACGCTGGCAAGTGCCTGTGCAGTTGGCCTGGGGCAAGGCTTGAGTGTGCAGGATGCAGTTGAGTTGGCACTGGAGTACACATGGCAAGCCCTGAGTTGCGCTTTCGTTGCGGGAAAAGGGCAGTTAATTCCCGACCGTATGCACTTGATGCAGCATCTGGAAGATGATGAGAATGAGGGCTATGACAACCCGAACTAACAATCAACAGAGCAATTCATTGAGAGGACAACTCATTCGAGGTGTTTACGCCATTACGCCTGAACGTTCTGCCATATGGACACCCGACGCGATTGTCGATTGTGTTGCAGCGGCGTTGGAAGGTGGCGTGCGTTTGTTTCAGTGCCGGCAAAAAAATTGGGAGCAAACTGAGTTGCTCGAGTTTGTGGGCGAACTGAATGCTTTGTGCCAGAAATACGATGCAGCCCTGATTTTGAATGATGTGCCTTCGGCTGAGTTTTCAAAATTTGAAGGTGGAGCTGTGGTGGGGGTGCATTTGGGCAAAACCGATGAGGCGATTAACATGGCTCGAAGCCGCTTGGGAGGCCAAAGGGTGGTGGGTGCCTCTTGCTACAATCAGTTTGAGTTGGCTGAGCAAGCGGTACAACATGGCGCCAGTTATGTGGCTTTTGGCGCCATGTACCCAAGTGGTACAAAACCCAAGGCGGTGCGCGCTGAACTTGAATTGTTCAGCAGGGCCCGTGCCTTGGGTGTGCCTGCGGTGGCCATTGGTGGAATAACGCTAGAGCGGGTGCCTGAATTAATGAACGCTGGTGCACACGCTGTAGCGGTGGTGAATGGTTTATTTGGAATGGAACCCGACGCAGCGCAGGTTTGCAGTGTGGCGCAGCAGTGGGTCGATGTAGTGAATGAATGCACTTAAATAAGCGGAGTCTTGAGAATGAGCGGTAAAGAAGTGAGCCAGAACGAAGTGTTGTTTGAACGGGCGCAAAAAACGATTCCCGGAGGCGTGAATTCGCCTGTGAGGGCATTTCGTTCCGTAGGCGGTACTCCGCGTTTTTTCAAGCGTGCCAACGGCCCTTATGTGTGGGACGCGGATGACAAGCGCTACATTGATTACATCGGTTCTTGGGGCCCTGCGGTATTGGGCCATGCGCACCCGGAGGTAATCAAAGCCGTACAGGAAGCCGCCGTGGGTGGTTTGAGTTTTGGTGCGCCCACCGAGGGCGAAATTGTGATGGCTGAAACACTGTGTGAAATGCTGCCTTCGCTGGAGCAAGTGCGGCTGGTGAGTTCCGGAACCGAGGCCACCATGAGCGCGATTCGTCTGGCCCGTGGTTTTACCGGACGCGACACCATTGTGAAATTCGAGGGTTGTTACCATGGCCATGCAGACAGCCTGTTGGTGAAAGCAGGTTCTGGTTTGCTGACGTTTGGCAACCCCACTTCAGCCGGTGTACCAGAAGACTTCGCCAAACACACCCGTGTGCTGGACTACAACAATGTTCAGCAATTACACGAGTTGTTCAAAGCCAGTGGCAGCAGTATTGCCTGCGTGATCGTAGAGCCGGTTGCTGGCAATATGAATTTGATCAAACCCACACATGAATTTTTGAACACGCTGCGCGAGCTATGTACCCAGTACGGCGCGGTGTTGATTTTTGATGAGGTGATGACAGGTTTCCGCGTGGGGCCACAAGGCGTGCAAGGTGTGTATGGCATTACACCCGATTTGACCACACTTGGTAAAATTATTGGTGGTGGCATGCCCATGGGTGCATTTGGTGGCCGCAAAGACATTATGGCCTGCATTGCGCCGCTTGGCCCTGTATACCAGGCAGGCACATTGAGTGGCAACCCGGTTGCAGTGGCCGCAGGGCTGACCACCATGTGTTTGCTAAAGCAACAGGGATTTTATGAAAAGCTGGAAACCCAAACCCGCAAATTGGTGCAGGCATTTAACCAGATGGCGCACGCGCACGGTGAAACCTTTTGTGCCGACAGCATTGGCGGTATGTTCGGTATTTACTTCAGCGAGAAAGTACCCACTAGTTTTGCGGAAGTAAGCGCATCAAACCGCGATCGTTTCAATAAATTTTTCCACGCCATGCTTGATGCAGGCGTTTACCTCGCCCCCTCGGCTTATGAAGCGGGGTTTGTTTCTGTTACTCATGATGACGCCGTGATTGAAGCCACCAGGGTAGCAATTGACACGGCGTTTTCTGCAATTAAGTAAGTGGCATGTTGCGCAGCGGCAAGGCCTTGTTTAAAACACCGCCTTGTAAGCCGCGCTCAGGCTTAAACCTTTAACCCCGGATTGCCCAAGGGTGCTGGACAGTGTGATGTTAAACACACCAGCCCCTACCTCTTTGGCGGTGCCCACTGAAAGCAATTGAAAGTCACCGTCTGGCCGCGGCGCCAGAATGGTGGCCAAGGTGTTTTGGTTTGGGCCCATGCGAATTTGCAAGTCGTTGTTGTTTTGATCAGACTCAATTGAATAGCGCAGCAGTGGGCGCCAGCCACCCTTGGTGCTCGGCGCTTTGGTGACTAAAAATCCAAGGCTGATTCGTTCAGCTTTGTACTGCGTGTCGCCAAAACTCAAACTGGCTGCACCGCTGGATTCGTCGTAGCCTTGTAGTTCAATTTTTTCAACTGTGTAGGCCAGTTGTGGGTTCAATGTCCAGCCCTGCGCGAAGTTGTGAATGCTGCCCAACCCGACGCGGGCGGAAGAAAAATCGCCTTCGGTGTTGGCGGTGTAGCGCTCAAGTGAAGGGCCTAGCGTGAACTGGCGTGTGATGTCATAGTCAATTTTACCCAGGGCCAGCGCGGCGTTCAGGTAAAAAGTTTTAGACAGTGCAATGGTACTGAACACGGTGCCCAACACAATGTCGTTGTCGAAGCCGCCACCATTGTTGGCGATGTCGGTTTGTGCTTTGTCGATGCTTATTCCAAAACCGAGCAGTGCATTGCGGGCAATCATGCGGTCCCCGCCAAATTTCACAATTTGTGTATCAGCATCAAGGCCTGCCTGCACTTGTTGCGCGTCAAGCTCGAACTGCCCAATCTCAACACCGCCGTACCATTCCGTGTCGCCTACAGGGCGCAGGGTGGCTTTGCCTGTTGAGTCCTCACGCACCAAGGCAAGCGCGGTGAGCCTGTTTTCCAAACCCAGCGCATGTTGGCGAATTGGGGTGAGTGGCGCCACGGCCAGCACACCATTCAAGCTTGCGGCTTGTAGGCCAGCAAAACCTGCTTCGCCAAACAGGCGTTGTGCAGCAGCCGTGGGGTGCACCCCATCGGCAAAAATTCGTTGTTCGCTGTCAGCGGCGGCATTCACACCCTGAATACAGGTAAGGCTGGTATTGAAAAACGTGTTGGGGTCGTTGCCGCCATTGTTACCGCATGCCGGTTGCAAAGGGGTTGCCGAGGTGAAGCCATAGCGCGCCGGGTTTGCGATCACGGCATTGAGCAAACGGTTTGAATCAACAATTACTGCGCCTTTGCTGGCCGCAGCGGAAGTAAGCGTGTTGTTGAAGCTGGCGGACAAGGCGTTGAGCAATGCGATTGAACCGGGTGCTGCGGTGCCGCTGACTGAGCCATCTTCAATAATTTGCGCTTGTGGCGTTGCACCCAGGTTTGGAACGGTGACCACCACAATGTTCTGCGCGCCTGCAGCTTTCAGGCGATCTATTTGTGCAAGTAATTCAGTTGCTGCAATCGACATTTCAGCCAAAGCTGTTGCTGGTGTGATTGCACCCGCAGCAACAGTGGCGAATTGAATAAAGCCGTCATTCGAGCCAGCCCACAGCGCGACAAGATCGTTGCGGTTAAACCTTGGGGTGTCTGCCAACAGGCGATCTACCTGTTGAGTAACGGGAATTGTTGTTATGCCGATCCCCGGGTTATTGCTAACGCCTGCCGGGTTTGAAACGCGTGAACCGCCCTGCGCGTAATTGCCACCGTTGATGGTGTTGCTAACGCCATTGATTACATCCACATCAAGCGGGATTCCCAGCTTGTTCGCCACCACATTGGCCCAAATTTGTGCGGTGGGTGAGTTGGTGGTGAACTTCATCCGATCAGGAATAGCGCCAGCGGGAACCCCCGCACCGAGCAAACCTTGTGTGGCTGTGCCCGTGTAAGTGCCGCCATCACTTAAGCTGTCGCCGAGTACAAACAAGCGGTTGATACGGAATTCGTCCGCACTGGCTTGAAGGCTGCAAATGGCCAATGAGATGGCCAAGGCAAGTTTGATTTTTTTCATGATGACTCCGGGGATTGTGCGTATTGTGATTACGTCATTGCACAAAGAATAAATTGTTGAAATAATTTATTCCAGTCCCTGTTTCGCTATGGAACTATCTTGGCGGACCTTCAAAAACCGGTTCATAGTGTTTGTCTTCGAGAAATAGACGTACGGTATGTTGTGGCTGTGCGCTTTGACCGGAAAACGTATTGTGCTGTTCCGTTACATCGGCGGAGACGTCCCGTCGATGAACAACCACTTTCAAGTCGGAAAATGCATCTGCGATCAGTTTTGGCATGGCGTCGGCTGTGACGCCGCCAAATTGTTGGGGTGTTGCAACTCGAATAACATGTGCCTTTTGGTTCGCGTCGAGCACTTCAAATTCTTTGACGCGTTGCTCGCTGCCTAACAAGGAGACAAGATCTTGTTTTGAGAATGAGGGCAGTTCCGCTCCCTCCCCGTTTTCGTCTGGAATGTCTCCAAACGCTGTCAACACTTTCAGATGCTCGGAATTGATAACACGCAAGTTGAACAGTTGGAAATCGCTTACTAGTTGTGCAGCCACGTGTTTTCTAACTGAATTTGGGTTTAGTGTCTCGACGGGCACGCCCATCGCCTTCGCGACTGAAGGACCAGCCAGTTGTATTAATGAGTGGAACAGGCAGTCTCCGTCGGCAGGTGCCGTGCCACGATGCAGATTTGGAAACCCAGGCACTTTCGAGTCCACATTCTTGCTGAAGTTGGATGCATCGCTTTGAGGTGGGCTCGCTCGATTGATTTTTACATCGCTTAATCCCCTGATGATTGCCGCGTCAATGCTGCTCTTGCTGCTTATCGGTAACTGGTGTGCTGGTTGCTTTAAGCGATTGGACAAGTTTGAGAAGCGTTGTGTTGGTTGTTGGTTCTCTGTCAGTAATGCCTTTCGAGTATTTTGATGCGCTTGGGGAGGGCGGTAGTTCTGTTTTGCCTGTGGTTGAGTAGCTTGCGAGCTACTGAAGCTGGGCGGATATACAAAAGCTTTTCGATTGGATTGGATATTATTCGGTGTTGCTGAGGTAGGTGGGCCCGGTTTTTGGTGTAAATGATTGATCAGCAGGTCCTTTTGCAGGCCAGTCGCTACAAGTGCTGCAGCACGTCGCAAAGGAGGTAGGTCTAGAGAGTTATTGTTTTGGCCCCCCCGAATTTTACCCACACCACTTAGCGACCCTGATTGCACATTTTGCAGGTCCGTTGTGTTGGTATTCTGAAGGTTGTGATTACCTGAGAATTGGTTTGGGCGTATTGGATTCATTCTTGGCTAACCGTTACAGTTCTTTTCTGGCTGTATCGTACAAACGCTCAATTTGATAATTAACAACGGTTTGTTTGCCGCCATCACGTCGGTAAACTACCCCATTCAGTCTTACTGTGTAGTCAAAGAATGTACTGAAAAAATCTTTCGCGCAGTTGGTGTCCACGATATATTCCAGGCCACCATTCTGGTTAAGAGTTTCCAGCCACACATGGGCGCCGGGGTTGCTGGTGTTCTTAAACACAGTTCCAGATCCCACTCTGGAGGGAATACCGAATTCCGCAAATACAGCCGATGCTATGATGCTCAATTCTCGGCAAACAGCCGCCTGCTGGTCCATCACCTTAGACATTCCAACTGGGGAATTCTTCAGTCTTGTGGTTTCTTGCTTAATGATTTGATTTCGTAGCGTGCCGTATTCCGATTTGTTTTTGTCTTCTACTGCCGTGGCGATATTGATCCAGGCCTTGAAGATTTGTTGTTTTTGACTGTTGTTTAGTTGCTGGCTGGGTATTGAAGGGATTCCTGTTTCATCACTGATCATATTGATGAATCCGGCAATCCAGTGTTTTTGTCCCTCAGATTCAGGATTGACAAGAATCTGGTCTCCACCCCTTGCGATGTATGTAGTAAACGTTCTTGTCACAACTGGTTCAAGTTGATCGTGCAAGTCACATATGCTTTTAACCTGTGACAGAAGGCTCTGTCTGGCCTCTACTGAATTTTCCGTCAAGTAGCGAATCATTCCCAGTAATGTGCGTACTTGTTGAGGGCTTGGACGTGTTGATGGCTGGTGAACCTGGCCCAAGGGTACAAGGGCCTCAACTAGCGGGGCCAGTGATGGGTTATTGGCCAGGTAAGAACCCAATTCTGCAACTTTGACTATAATTTTGCTTTTCAGATTTTGTTTGGTCTGATGCGTTAATTGTGATTCAGTATTGGCGCTTGGGCCAGTTTGGGTAGTTAGTTGAATTCTGGTGGTTGGATTTTGATTCACTGGTGAGTTAGGCAAGCGAGCATCCACCTGTATTTCTTGTACTTGAGTAGCGGCATTGGTGTTTGGCCGAGGTTGCACGAAAATTTCCCTTGGCGATGTTCGCCTTGGTGTGATGGCTTCCAGTTCCTTTTGCAGTCCAGTCAAAATCAATGCGTTGGCTCGCTTGAGCGCCGGCATATTCCCGACAACCATTGCATTCGCGCGCCGCAACGGGTTCAGACCTGCGGGCGGACTGGGATCGTCGACTTTCGGGTCACTCGTTGGTTTACCTTGGCGAATTGGGTCCATACAAACGGGTATCGGTTTATCACCCTCGCTGTGTGTATGGTCCCTAGGCCGTAGTTCCGTTATCGCTGCCTACACAAGCAGGTAAACCATATACAGGGTGATAAATACCTGTAGCAAGAAGAAGTTGGCACGCAAAAACACCTGAATAAATGAAGTGCCGCTAATATGTACAACGCTCTGCGCAATGCGGGCGTACAGCACAAACGCTGCAATACCATTGATGGCTTCAATCTGGCCCATCAGGCCGGCCATGGCCACCACGCCTGCGAATACCGGAAAGTTTTCCAGGCTATTCAGGTGCGCTGCCTTGGCACGTTGCAAAAACATGGGGTCGGTGGATTCCTTGCCACGTTCCCAGCTGTCGATGCGTTTTTGGCCAAGCAAGGCTTGTGGAATTCGCGGGGTTGCGTAGAAAAGGGCCAGTAGCAATATCCAGCCCGCGTAAAGCAGTACGGTGGTGTAGGCATTCACTGTGCTCATTATTTTGTCTCTCCTTCTTGTTGATTGAATCAGTGTGGGTACTTTAATTTCACCGCTGATTATGGGTGAAGGCACACGCACTGACCATCCTAAGTTCGGACAAAATCAGTCTTCCTTGGCTTTCTTCACCACTGCATATCTTTCCAGCGTTTTCTTCCGTGCCACATCGTGTTCAACCACAGGCCTTGGGTAGTTTTCACCCAGTATTACTCCTGCCATTTGCAATTCAAACGGTGGACATTCGGCCGGGTTGTGAATGTATTTGTTGGACAGTTTGGCCAGTTCCGGGCAGTACTTGCGAATGAACTTGCCATCGGCATCGAATTTCTCCGATTGGCTGTAGGGGTTGAAAATACGGAAGTAGGGCTGGGCGTCACAGCCACTGCTGGCGGCCCACTGCCAGCCGCCATTATTGGCCGACAAATCGAAATCGTTCAGGTGTTCGGCAAAATACTTTTCGCCCCAGCGCCAGTCAATACCCAGGTCTTTGGTTAAAAAGCTGGCGGTGACCATGCGCAGGCGGTTGTGTTGAAAGCCGGTTTGATTCAGTTGCCGCTGCGCTGCATCCACCAGCGGGTAGCCGGTTTTGCCTTCGCACCAGGCTTTGAAAAGGCGCTGGGCCTTGTCATCGTCGTCCCACGTAATTTGATCGTATTCAGGCTTGAAGGCTTTCTCAGCCGCATCGGGGCGGTGGTAAATAATCTGGAAATAAAAGTCGCGCCAAATCAGTTCATTTAACCAACCCATGGCACCTTCGCTGCCGTTGAGTTTAAACCGATCATGGGCTGCTTTGGCCAACCGGCGAATGGAAATGGTGCCGAAACGGTTGTGCACGCTCAGGTAGCTGACGCCTTTTTGACCAGGAAAGTCGCGTTTGTCTTTGTACTTGTCGATTCGCCCCAAGAAGTCTTCAAATGCATCCAGCGCGCCTTCTTCACCGGGTTTGATTATTTCCAGCAAGTTGGTACGCTGAAAGCCCATGGCTTCAAGGCTGGGGGCCGGCAGGTTTTTATCTGCCGCCAGCGATTGCATGCGGGTTTCGCTGGGGTAGGGCGTTAAGTGAAATTCATTCAGCTTTTTCAGGCATGCATTCTTGAAGGGCGTGAATACGCTAAAAAATTTGCCTGCCTGTGTAAGTACTTCATCTTCTTCAAAAATTGCCTGGTCTTTGAACCGAAACAATTCAATGCCTTTGCCCTGCAGGCTTTGGCCCACGGTAATGTCGCGTTGTATTGCTGCGGGTTCATAGTCTTTGTTTGTGAACACCGCCTGTACGCCCAGTTTGGCCGCCAGTTCCGGAATAGTGTTCTCTGCATGATCGTGCACCAAGTGCAAATCGCCCCCGAAGCTTTGAAGCTTCTTTTTCAAGGCCATGCAGCTTTCCCAGATAAATTCCACGCGGCGGTCGGCCTTGTTGGGCAGGGCATCCAGAATGGTTTTGTCAAATACGAACACGCAGTGCACTTGCCGACAATGTTTCAGGGCATAAAACAGGGCGGCGTTGTCGTGGGTGCGAAGGTCGCGGCGAAACCACATGAGCCCTTTGGCATATTGGCTTGGCTTGGGTTGGGTGGACAGGGGATGGTTTTCCAGAAGTGATGCAGGCATGGGAACAACTTAAATTTGGGTTGATCTGTGCGCTTTAAGGCGGGTAGAGGAACACCGACCCGCTTTTGCACAGTTAAAAGGCATTACAATTTTGGCATGAGCGAGACCGAAATTTCCATATCCACTGAATTTAGCTTGTCCGGTCAGTTGTTGATCGCCATGCCGAATATGCTCGACCCCAGTTTTGCCGGGTCCGTGGTGTATTTATGTGAGCACTCCGGCAAGGGCGCCATGGGGTTGGTCATTAACCGGCCCACCGACTTGGCCATCGAAAGTTTGCTGGAAAAAATCAATGTGGAAGTGGAAGGCTATATGCCAGCCCATTTCCCGGTGATGATGGGGGGGCCAGTGGCCTCAGAACGTGGCTTCGTGCTGCACACCGAGCCTTTGAACTGGAATTCATCATTGAAAGTGAATGATGAAATTTCCCTGACTACTTCCCGCGATATTCTTGAAGCTGTGGCCCGTGGGCAAGCCCCCGGCAAGTGGCTGGTTACATTGGGATATGCCGGCTGGAGCGAGGGACAACTTGAAGAAGAGCTTGCCCAGAATGCTTGGCTTAACGTGCCAGCCAATCATGAAATATTATTCGACATGCCCCTAGAGGAACGTTTTGCCAGCGCCTATGCCATGTTGGGAATTGACCCCGCCTTGATGAGCGGCGCAGCCGGACACGCTTAAGCAATGACCAAGTTAGTGCAATCGCCCAAGCCCACGCAGTACCTGGCGTTTGATTTCGGTTTAAAACGGATTGGCGTTGCGTTTGGTAATTCACTGACCAAAACCGCCAGCGGCGTGGCTGTGGTTGAGGCTCAAAACGATGAACAGCGATTTGGCAAAATTGAACAACTGATTAAGGAATGGCAGCCCGAAGGACTGGTGGTGGGGGTGCCTCGGCAAGCCGATGGTGCTGAGAATGAATTAACTGCGCGTTGTGAACGCTTTGCCCGCCAGCTGGAGGGGCGCTTTTCCCTGCCTTGCTCTGTGGTGGATGAGCGTTACACCAGTGCAATTATTGAAAGTTGCATGGGAGGCAAAGCTGCCCGCGAGAACAAAGGCCGAGTCGACATGGGCAGTGCCTGCCTGATTCTGGAACAATTTTTCCTGGAGGGACGATGAGCCTGCCAAACCCTGAAGCCCTTTATGCCCGTTTGCGCGATCAAATCGAAAAGGCCTTTCCTGACCGTTCCGAGTTGGGGCTTATCGGTGTGCACAGTGGTGGCGCCTGGATTGCACAGCGTTTGCACGAAGACCTCGGCTTTACTTTGCCCTGTGGCTTTCTGGACAGCGCTTTTTATCGCGATGACTTTTCCGAGCGCGGCTTAAAAGTTGCCCCCAAGCCTGCTGAGGTACCTTTCGATGTGCAAGGCCGTACCATTTTGTTAGTAGACGATGTGCTGTACACAGGCCGCACCACGCGCGCCATTGTGAATCATCTGTTTGATTTCGGCCGCCCGGCGAAAATTGAGCTGGCTGTATTGCTCGATCGCGGTGGCCGGGAATTGCCAATTGATGCGCAGTATGTGGGCAAGCATTTGCCCCTGAAACCCAATGAAGCGTTTGTATTGACTCAAGATGATCAAGGTGCTTTCCGCCTGGAGTTGGAGGTAAAACCAAATTGAATAACCCTCAGCTTAACGCCGCAGGTGAGTTGATACACCTTTTGAGCATTGAAGGGCTGCCCAAGGCAATGATCCACCGTATTCTGGACACGGCGGAATCATTTTTGTCGGTGACCGATCGTGAGGTGAAACAAGTGCCGCTGTTGCGCGGCAAATCAGTGTTCAATGTGTTCTTCGAGAATTCAACCCGAACCCGAACCACGTTCGAGATTGCAGCCAAACGTTTGTCGGCCGATGTGGTGAATTTGAATATTGGATCATCATCTACCAGCAAAGGCGAATCGTTGATCGACACCATCGACAACCTGGCTGCCATGTCGGCGGACATGTTTGTGATGCGCCATTCTGAAAGTGGCGCACCCACCTTCATGGCCCAGCATTTGAACCGAACCAGTGGTGGCACCATTCATGTCATCAACGCGGGCGATGGGCGGCATGCGCACCCCACGCAGGCACTGCTGGACATGTACACCATTCGCCACTACAAAAAAGATTTCACAAAGCTGCGAGTGGCGATTGTGGGCGACATTTTGCACAGCCGCGTTGCGCGTTCCGATATTCACGCACTCACAACCCTTGGTTGCCCTGAAGTGCGTGCGGTGGGCCCCAATACCTTGCTGCCCAGCCACCTGGACAACATGGGTGTGCGTGTTTATCACGACCTGGTGGAAGGTATTAAAGATTGCGACGTGATCATTATGCTGCGCTTGCAGAAAGAGCGCATGACGGGCGCGCTAATTCCTTCGGCGCAAGAATATTTCAAGCACTTTGGGCTGACCGAAGAAAAGCTGCGCCATGCCAAACCCGACGCAATCGTAATGCACCCCGGTCCCATGAACCGTGGCGTGGAAATTGATTCAGCGGTGGCCGATGGCCCGCAAAGCGTAATTTTGAATCAGGTCACTTTTGGTATCGCCGTGCGCATGGCGGTGATGAGTATTCTGGCTTCGTCCAGCAAAAGCGCTTGACGTGAATTTGCCCATAAAGGAAAAACAATGCGAGTGTTGATTTCTGGTGGACGTGTCATTGACCCAAGCATTGGTGCTGATGCGGTGATGGATGTTGCCGTGGCTGCAGGCCGTGTGGTGGCGGTTGCTCCCAAGGGCGAAATGCCTGCTGACTTTGCGCCCAGCAAAACAATTGACGCCACCGGCCTTTGGGTATTGCCAGGCCTTGTTGATTTGTCGGCACGCCTGCGTGAGCCGGGCTATGAATACCGTGCCACGCTGGAAAGCGAAATAGAGGCGGCGATGGCAGGGGGTATTACCTCGCTGGTATGCCCACCTGACACCGAGCCAGTGCTGGACGAACCCGGCCTGATCGAAATGCTGAAGTTCAAGGCACGCCAGTTGAACCTAGCCAAGGTGTACCCGTTGGGTGCATTGACCACTGGTTTGAAAGGTGAAACGTTGACTGAAATGGCCGAATTGACTGAGGCGGGTTGTGTGGGTTTTAGTCAGGCTGAATCACCAGTTCGGGATTTGCGTGTGTTGCTGCAATCGATGAAGTACGCCCGCAATTTTGGTTTTACGGTGTTTTTGCGCCCAACCGAGCCCAACTTTAGCCAGGGCGGCGTGGCCCACGCTGGCGCATACGCATCCCGCATGGGTTTAAGCGGCATTCCGGTAATGGCAGAAACCATTGCCTTGCAAGCCTACTTTGAACTGGTGCGCGCTACCGGCACACGCATGCACATTTGCCGAATCAGTTCTGCAAAGGGAATTGAACTGGTTCGCCAAGCCAAGGCGGAGGGCTTGCCCGTAAGCTGCGATGTGGCTATTCACCATGTGCATTTAACTGACCTCGATATCGGATTTTTTGATCCGAATGCTCACATTATTCCGCCCTTGCGTGAACAGCGTGATCGCGATGCCATACGCGCGGGTTTGCTGGATGGCACCATTGACGCAATTTGCTCCGACCACACCCCCGTGGATGATGATGCCAAGCTGTTGCCGTTTGCAGAAAGTGAAGCAGGTGCAACCGGGCTGGAGTTGTTGCTGACCCTGGCAGTGAAGTGGATGCGTGAGCAAAATGTGCCACCAGCACGAATTGTTCAATTGTTGTGCGGCAACCCGGCCGACATCATCAAAGTTCAAGCGGGTAGCTTGCGCACTGGTATGCCCGCCGACATCTGCCTGTTCAACCCCGAAGTAGATTGGGTGGTGGGCGAGGCCAGTTTGATCAGCCAGGGCAAGCATACCCCGTTCAATGGTTTTCCCATGCAGGGCAAAGTACAGCTGACCATGGTGAATGGCAATGTGGGCTACAGCAGCCTTGAAAAAAGCAAAATGAAAGTGCTGGCGGCCTGAGGGCTTCTTTCAAGAAAAGGCACAGGGACCTCAAGGCATGCGTAAAGCTTTTGTATTGCTTCGTTTGGTTATCCACCTGCTGTACGGCTTTGTGGTGGCCTTGGTTTTTTGGCCTGTGTTGAGCAAAGGCCTCAAAGAAGCGATCGAGAAGCGCTGGGCTCGACAGTTGCTGGGTATTTTGAATGTGCAGGTGAAGGTTGTGTTTGAGGCGCCTGAATCCAATTACGCCATTCATAAGCCCTGTTTGCTGTACAGCACCCATGTGTCTTGGCTGGATATTTTTGCCTTCAACAGCATTCACCCGGTTACCTTCATCGCCAAGTCTGAAATTTCCAAATGGCCCATCGGCGGTTTGCTGGCCAGGCGCAGTGGCACTCTTTTTATCGAGCGTGGTAAACGTCACGCGGTGCGCGATGTTATTCACGCAGCAGTCAAGGTGTTGGGCACCGGGCGTTGCGTGGCGGTATTTCCAGAAGGAACAACCGGGCTTGGCCACACACCTTTGCATTTTCACAGCAATTTTGTGCAGCCTGCCATTCAGGCCAATGTGTCGTTGTTGCCGGTCAGCTTGCAGTACTTCACACCCGATGGAAAATTTTCTTCACAGCCAGCTTTTGTTGGCGAGCAAACCTTGCTTGAGAACATACAGGTTTTATTGAACAGCGAAACCGGGTTTGTTGTTCAGCTGTATGTTCATGCGCCAGTTAACACCGAAGGGCGCACGCGGCATGAACTCAGCGATGAAGCGCACACGCGAATTCGCGCACTGTGCACTAAAACAAGCGGCGTGGAGTAGAGACGCCCCGTGGCTTATTAACTTTCTGCTTATTTGCAGTTTGCTATTTACTCAATCAATAGTGGGCAACGGTGGTTCTATGGCATCCACCTGAATAATTTCTTCAGTTTCCAGGCAAAGTGCAGAGAGCTTTCCTCCCCACACACAGCCCGTATCCAGGCAAAAAGTGGTCTTGTTTTTAATTTGACCCAAGGTTGACCAATGTCCAAATACGATGGGCCCTTCATTTAAGAACTTTCGTTCAAACTCAAACCAGGGTTTCAGTTCAGGCGGTGCGTCAGCGGGTTCAAGCTTGTATTTGAAATCGATTTTGCCGTCATCTTGCACCATGCGCATGCGGGTAAATACATTCACAATAAAACGCAGGCGATCAAATCCCTCTAGTGCAGTATCCCAGCGATTGGGCTTGTTGCCATACATTTCGGCCATAAAGGCACTCCATTGGGGGCCTGATAATACCCGCTGTACCTCGTTCGAGTAACTCAAAGCGTCACCAAAACTCCATTGTGGCAATATGCCGGCGTGCGTCAACAAGGCGTTGTTCAAGGCGTTGTTGGTAGGTGGCAAAGCAAGGGCCAAGGGTTGGTGTCGCAGCCAGTGGATCAATTCTTCCGCATCGGGTGCATTTACCACTTCAGCAATCGTATCGCTTTTGTGGCTGCGACCGCTGTTGCACCACAGGGCTAGCAGGTGCAGGTCGTGGTTGCCCAGCACGGTGTGGGCTTGTTTGCCAAGGCCGCGCACAAACCGAAGTGTATCCAGTGAGCGGGGACCACGGTTGACCAAGTCGCCTGCAAACCACAGCTTGTCGAGTTGTGAATTGAACTGAACTTTGTTCAAGAGTTTCAGCAGGGAATCCAGACAACCTTGAACGTCGCCAATCACATAGTTGGCCATATTGAAAACAAACCAAAACAACGAAAGTAGTATTATGCCCTGAGTCCAGGTATTCAAGGCATGCAGTGCAACAGGGCCTCGGCCTTACACTTTTTCTATTTTGACTATTTCAGGTATTTATTCATGAACATTTCGCCCTCTATTTTCAAAGCCTATGACATTCGCGGCATTGTGGATGACACCTTGACCGAAGACGCCGCCTATTGCGTTGGCCGTGCCTTGGGGCAGTTGGCACTTGGCCGTGGCAGGAATGAGGCTGTGGTGGGGCGGGATGGGCGCTTGAGTGGTCCACGCCTGTGCAGTGCCCTGGCCGATGGTTTTCGGGATGCAGGGGTGAATGTGGTCGATGTGGGTATGGTGGCCACACCGCTGGTTTATTTCGCCACTTTTTTACTGGGCAATGGCACTGGTGTGCAGGTTACAGGCAGCCACAACCCACCCCAGTACAACGGCCTGAAAATGATGGTGGCTGGTGAGACCTTGTATGGCGACACCATTCAAGGCTTGCTGAAGTGGATTCAAACCGAAAAGCCCGTGCGTGGCGTGGTGCCGGGTGTGAAGCGCGGTAATTACCGAGAGCTGAATGTGTGGCCCGATTACCTGGGTAATATTTTGGGGCATATTCAACTGGCTCGCCCTATGAAAATTGCTGTGGACTGTGGCAATGGCGTTGCGGGCGCATTTGCAAAAACCTTGTATGAGGCTTTGGGTTGCGAGGTAACGGAGTTGTTTTGTGAAGTGGATGGCAACTTTCCCAACCACCATCCCGACCCAGCCCACCCCGAAAATTTGCAAGACCTGATCGCCTGTGTAAAAAATGGCGATGCTGAAATTGGTTTGGCCTTCGACGGTGATGGCGACCGCCTGGGCGTGGTCACCAAAGATGGCGAAATTATTTACCCCGACCGTCAGCTGATTTTGTTTGCTCGCGATGTAATTGCACGCAACCCTGGTTCCATGGTGATTTACGACGTAAAGTGCACACGCCATGTGGCCAAGGCTGTGAAGGCCGCAGGCGGCGAGCCGCTGATGTGGAAAACGGGGCATTCATTAATCAAGGCCAAGCTGAAAGAAACCGGCGCACCATTGGCCGGAGAAATGAGCGGCCATGTATTCTTCAAAGAACGCTGGTTTGGATTTGATGATGGTTTGTATGCTGGTGTGCGCTTGCTTGAAATTTTGTCGCGCACCAACAACCCAAGCGCAGAACTGAATGCGCTGCCCAATTCATCGAGCACGCCTGAGTTGCAGTTGCAAACCGCCGAAGGTGTGAACTTCGAGATCGTGAAACGTTTGCAGGCGGAAGGCAAGTTTCCAAGTTCGGAATCGGTTAATACTATTGATGGCGTGCGTGCCGAGTATGCGGATGGTTTCGGGCTGGCTCGCTCATCGAACACAACTCCGGTGGTTGTGATGCGTTTTGAAGCAGACAGCGATGCCGCGCTGGCACGTATTCAGGGCGAGTTCAAGGCGGCGATTTTGGCTGTGGCTCCCGAAGTGAAGTTGCCGTTTTAAATGATCCAGGTTGCAGATGCTAAAGTGATTGAAGCCACCCGCCGCTGGGTAGAACAGGTGGTGGTGGGCTTTAATTTGTGCCCATTTGCCAAGCGCGAATTGGTGAAAGAACGTGTGCGTTTTGTGGTCAGCAAAGCGACCGATGAAGCCGCTTTGCTGGATGAACTGGCTCATGAGTTGACCTTGTTGAACGTGGAGGAATCGGTAGAAACAACGCTGCTGATTCATCCGCAGGTGTTGCAAAGTTTCTACCAGTACAACGATTTTCTGGAAGCTGCCGACGAGTTGCTGGTGAACATGAACCTGGAAGGTATTTACCAAGTGGCTAGTTTTCACCCGGATTACCAGTTTGGTGGCACCGAGCTTGACGACGTTGAAAACTATACCAACCGTTCCCCATACCCCATGCTGCACCTGTTGCGTGAGGACAGCTTGAGCATTGCCATCGACAATTATCCCGAGGTGGATTTGATCCCCGAAAGGAACATTGAACGCATGAATGAACAGGGCCTTGAAAAAATGAGGGCAATCTTGGCTGGGTGTTTAAACGCTCCCGGCGACAATTAAAAAGCAAGCAGACAACACATCAACACTGCGCCGTGAAAAATAAAACAACACCTGGCATGAATTGGGTGTTTTGTTCTAAATTTAGTTCGCGCTTACAAACGTTCACCGGAAAGCAAAGCGCTGACACTATTTGGCGGTTTTTTGAATTTTCCTTCTAGTCAAAAATCTTGGATGTAACTCTGGAGTTTCGAGGAAAGCCTCGAAAAATGGACTTGCAGGCAAATCCGACTGCTTGCAAACTGAGGTCTCACATCCCTCCTCTTTTGCTTCTGAGGTTTGCCCGATTAACCATATCGGGCATTTTTTTTTGCCCTTTTTCTGGGCACACTTTCCCAATTCAAGTAGCATTGCGCCTGTAACAAACAAGCGAAATCGCCGTGGCCACATACACCGTCAAAGAGATGTTTTACACCCTGCAGGGCGAAGGCGCCCAAGCGGGCAGGGCGGCTGTATTTTGTCGCTTTGCCGGTTGCAATTTGTGGACAGGCAGGGAAGAAGACCGTGCCACTGCGGTGTGCAAATTCTGTGACACCGATTTTATAGGCACGGATGGTATTGGCGGCGGCAAGTTTAAAACTGCGCAAGGCATTGCACAGGCGATTGCAGACACCTATCAGGGCGCGCATGGCGCTGGTAAGCCTTATGTGGTGTTTACAGGGGGTGAGCCCACCTTGCAGCTTGATTCTGACCTGATTGATGCTGTGCATGCGCAAGGCTTTGAGATTGCAATTGAAACCAACGGCACCTTGCCAGTGCCCGCAGGTGTGGACTGGATTTGTGTAAGCCCAAAATTTGGTAGTGAGCTGGTACAAACCTCCGGGCATGAATTGAAAGTGGTGGTGCCGCAGTTGGGCCAGGATTTGAATGCTTTGGGCCAACTGAATTTTGAGCACTATTTTGTGCAGGCCATGGACGACTCTGACCCTGTGAAGAAAGCCAAAAACATGCAGGCGGCTATACAAACCTGCCTGAACAAACCCCAGTGGCGTTTGAGTGTGCAAACCCACAAAGTAATTGGAATGCCATGAAAGTTTTTAAACAGTTTACCTTCGACGTAGCACACCAATTGCCCGACTGGCCTGGCTTGCACGGCCACAGCTATACTGCCGAGGTTTGGTTTGAAGGCCCGGCCACCGATGGTTATGTGGTGCCTGAAAGCCTGTTAAGCCAGCACGTGGGCGCGGTGCACAAACGGCTGGACCATTCGTACTTGAATGAATTCATCGAGCTTCCTACTTCAGAGAACATTGCCCGCTGGATATGGGATCAGCTTCGCCCTGTTGGGCCCTTGGTCAAGGTGAAAGTGTTTCGCGGATCGATTGGGTTTGGGGTTGAGTTCGATCTTGAGGATGCGAAGGCTGAGGGTAGGGCGTAGGGAGCATTGGGTTTAATTGTCCACTCGGCGATGGTTGGCTTGTACTGCGTTTTCCTGCCAACTCGCCGTGGTTCGCTTGTGCTGCACTGAAAACCGCTTATTCCCTTGTTGAATTTATTCTTGCTCACCGATCTCGGCAAAACAGATGGCCGAGTCTCGGTGTCGGTTTGAAGCCGAACGCTTCGAATGAATTCAAACGGGGCGGTTTCCTTGAAGTGCAGCCCGAGCAATCCCACTGCCGAGTTGGCCTAAACCGGCGTAGGCGAATTTTTTCCAACCCTCAACTCAAGGCTGGTTTCGGAGCACGACCGACCTTCGCGTATCTCCAACTGCCCCGCAAATCACTGCTGGGTTTTCGGCCCAATCGGCAGCGGTGTTTCGATCGCTTCGCCTTTAAGAAAACCTGCCCTTGCGTGCCGAGCAGGGCCGGTGTCGCCCAACATGGGCGACAGAGAACGAGCCCGACCCGCATTTTAGGAGGGTCGTTCTCAGGTATCGCGAGGCTTAGCAAGGGATAAACAGGTTTTCAGGCGAAAGAGCGGAATACGAGCTGATTGGGCTAAACAAACCGCCGAGTGATTTACGCGCTCAAGCCAGAATTTTCTTCGCCTTCTCGCTGGTAATTTGCTGGGCCCACACAAACTGGCGTGAATCATCTGCAGTCATTGGCCGTGCCAGCCCAAAACCTTGTAGCTCAAGCACACCTGACTCAATCAGGAAGTCTCGCTGCTCGGCGGTTTCAACGCCTTCGGCCACTACACCCAAGCCCAAGGCCCGCGCCATGGCCAGCACCGTTCGCGACAAGATAACACTGTCGGCTTTGTTGGGCAGGTTGCTTACAAACGATCGGTCCAGTTTAATCGTTTGAACCGGCATTTTATGTAAGGTGGCCAGCGAGGAATAACCCGTGCCGAAATCATCAATCGACAAGAAAACCCCCAGCTCATGCAAGCGGTTAAGGTCTTGTAAAACCGCATCCTGGTTTTGCATCAACACGGTTTCTGTCAGTTCAAGCTCAAGTAAATTCGCGGGTAACCCCGTCAGCTTAAGTACCTTTTCAACAGTGCTGCACAGTTTGCCATCCAGCAACTGAATACCCGATACATTCACAGAAACGCTGATTGGTTGTTTCAGTTTTTTGTTGGTATCTATTAGCCACTTGCAGGCCTTGTGCATGACCTGCTCGCCCATGGGGATGATTAAACCGGTTTCTTCGGCGATGGGAATGAACTCTGCTGGCGGTATTAATTCACCTGTGAGCGAACGCATTCGTGCCAGGGCTTCAACCGAACAAATGGAGCCATTCGAGTTGAAGCGCGGTTGGTAATGCAATTCAATTCGGTTGTGCAAAATTGCATCGTGCAAATCGTTTTCCAGGTCTACTTTGGTTTGCAAGCTGGCACTCATGTTGGCATGGAATACACGCACTGTGTTTTTGCCAGCCTGTTTGGCTTGATACATGGCAATGTCGGCATGTTTGAGCAGGCCCTCAACATCGGCAGCATCGGTTGGAAACAAGGCTACGCCCACCGAAGCACCCACATAAATTTTTTTCTCACCAAGCTCGAATGGTTTTTTGCTGACCGCATCCACCACCTTGCGGCCTACATTGAATGCGGTTTCCTGGTCAGTAATATAGGGTAAGGTGATCACAAACTCATCGCCCGACAAACGGGCAACAATGTCCGAACTTCTGACCACACTGCGCAATCGCTTGGAAACTGCAATTAGCAAATCATCACCGCGGTCATGACCCAGTGTGTCGTTCACAGCTTTAAAGCCGTCCAGGTCAATAAACAGCAAGCCCATTTTAAAGTCTTGGACCTGGTCATTGCCCAGCAACTCTTGCAGGGTTTGTGAAAGCGCCAGGCGGTTTGGCAAACCTGTGAGTGAGTCATGCGTGGCCTGGTACCGCATTCGGCTTTCATTGCGTTTGATCGCGCTGATGTCGGTGAAGAAAATCGATATCAATTCATCGCTGGGGTACGCCTTTACTTGGTACCACATCTCGTTGGCAGGGTCTTGCCACTGGAATGTTTCAGGCTGCATGCTGCTTTTGGCCTGGTTTACGTATTTGAACAAGGGCGTTTTCTTCAAGTGGGGGGCGCGTTCCCACACCATGCGGCCCAGCAACAACGGTGAAGCTTTGCCCAGAAGTTCTGCGCCTTTTTCATTGAGGTAATTCACATACCCGTTCATGTCGATTGCAAAAAAAGCATCGTCCATTGACTCAAGAATGTTGTTGATTCGTTCTTCACTTTTCAACAACGCCTCTTCAAGATGAATATTGCTTGAGCGCCCTATCAGCAGAATATCCGCACCAATACAGGCGGCTGTCCAGTCAAAATACACCACATCATTGGATGTGTTGCGCAGGCGAAAGGAGCCCTCGGTGGAGCCCGTTTGGTACTTCACCTGATCAAGCAGTCGCTTGAAGTGGCCAACGTCGGTGCGAAATACCAGGTTGGCGGCATCCAGGTTTTCCAGTTGTTTGCTGCTCTGCCCTAAAAACTCTTCCAGCGCAGGACTTAGTTTTTTGATTCGTCCTTTGTCATCAACATTCAGCAATACACTGGTTGGGGTTTTTGTGTCGGTTTTGTCGGTTGCATTGTGGTTTTGTTTGACAGTATTGATCGCAGGCGCTGTATGGGGCAATTGGGGGTGTGTCGTCTCGTTTTCCTGAAGCACACCAAATTCGCCGAGTGCCAGCATTTGCAAATGCAGCCATTGCTCATTCACTTTTACATGCCCTGTCCAGCCTTGTTGTTGCTGCAGCGAGTTCGACAAGGCTCGATAAATGGCCATACCATAACGGCTGACGATCAATTCGCTACCCGACTTGAACCCCAATTCCTGTCGAAACAGTTTGCTGGCGGCAATCAGGCTTAATTCGCCAGTAACTTTTCCCAGCAGGGCGTATCGAGACGTCACGCTGTCCAATAGTTCGTTGATCACCGGGTCGTCTAAAACATGGCTCAAGCTCATATGTCAAACCTTGATAACCGGTTTTCCATTTCACGCATTAATTCATCAGAACGCAAAATCGTTTGTACTGTGTTGGTAAGGGTTTTAAACGCGCTTTCCGTGCGCGCCTGCATGCCTTCCATTGCACCCAATACCTCCCAGCCCTGGCGTTGGTTGCCGTGGCCATTTTCAACCCATTGGTGTGTGGCACGGTCTATCGCTACCAGTTGGTTTTCAATGGCGCTAAGGCCGCTTTTTAGCAGGTCCATTCTGGCCATGAATCCGTTGGTGCGTTCGTTCAGATTGTCCAGCGTGCCCAGTGTTGTGTGCAGTTGTTGTGCCACGGCCGGTGTCAATTCTTTTTGAAATTCTTTGTACAGGGTTTGAATTTGCTGGCTTGAATCGAAAGCTTGTTTGCTGATTCGTTGCAGCTGTTCCAGTGACTGATTCAGTTCATTGAGCAAATCAAAACTGTCTTCAGTCACCTTCTTCGATAATTCGGCTGTACTTTGCCCGATGCGGGTTTGATTGCCCAGACTTTGAACAAAGTCGCGTATCTTCTTCGACGCTTGCAAGCTGTCTTCCATTTGCTGGGTATTGTCCGCACCCAGTTCTTTGGCAATTTGTGACAATTCCCGAATATCTGTTCGGAGCATTTTGAATGCAGCCACTACAAAGGCCATGTTGTCTGCGTAGTCGTTGAATACTTGCCCCATGGGCGAAATATGACCGTACTCATCTTTTTGTGCACGCATCCGCAGATTGATGCCTTTTTCCTGACTCAGGCAGTTCAGCAGAGCTGTGCTTTCTTCGGCGACCAGTGCATGCTGTCGAAGAGTTTGTGCAATCACCGACAACAACATCACTTCAATTACGACATAAAAGCCATGCAGCGCCACAGCAGGCAAGCCCGAAAACGGGCCGCGGAATATGTAACATTCATACCCTGCTTGTTGAAGCATGTCGAACACAATGTGGTGGATCACAATGAAAAAGCCCATGCTGAGCAGTGGGCGCGTGTCCCGATAGGCCAGCATCACGGGCAATAACATGAAAAAGCCGAAGTGGTATTCAGGCAGACCACGTGCAATATGCACATGCAAGGCACCCATGCCTACCAGAAGTGCTGCGTTGATGTGCATGGTTAAAGGTTGCCCGGCATGCCAGCGAGTAATTGCAAGACTGCCCAAAAACAGCGGACCCCCCCATGCGATAGCCTGAGTAACATTGTGGTAGGCAAACCCTTCCAGAATTGCAAAGATCAGACAGGCAAAGCTGACTACCACGCATAGCCAGTCGGCATTGATACGGATGGATGTCAAATCAGTCGCGTTTGCTGCAGTGCCAGAGAGTTTGCTAGGAAACGAAAAGAATCCCTGAGGGGAAAGCTGAACCTGGGGTTGGGATGCTTGTTGGTTCAGTGCCGAGTGCTGGGCGTGCACGGTGAATTCTCGAATTTAACTTGATCCAAATGTTAAATTCGAGAATAACGGACCCGGTGTTTAATCAATCACCCGAATAGAGTGGATTTTTTACCCTTTCAGAATCGTTCTTCCGGGGTTAGTAAACGCCATTGCCCCACGGGCAGATCGCCCAGCATCACGCGGCCAATGCGTACTCGCTTCAAGCCCACCACTTTCAGGCCCACAATTTCGCACATTCGGCGAATTTGTCGCTTTTTGCCTTCGTTCAAAATAAAACGTAGTTGGTCTTCGTTTTGCCAGCTTACGCGGGCAGGTTTCAGGGCTTCGCCGTCCAGGCTAAGGCCGAAGCGCAGCATTTCAAGCCCCCGGTCGGTCAGTTCACCCTCTACCCGCACCAGGTATTCCTTTTCTACGGTGCTGTTGGCGTCAATCAGTTGCTTGGCGATGCGGCCGTCTTGCGTTAGCACCAGCAGACCGGTGGAATCGATGTCAAGCCTTCCGGCTGGCGCGAGACCTTTCAGCATGGCCGGCTGAAATGGGGTGGATGTTTTACGGTCGGCCTGGTTTTCCAGGCTTATGCATTCCATGGCGGCTTTGTAGCGGCCCTCGGGCTGACCCGACACCACGCCAATTGGCTTGTGATAAAGAATGGTGACCTGTTTGCCCAGAACATTTTTTGCGCGGGCGTCCAGATCAATTGTCACGGTGGGCAGTACTTTGGCTCCCAGTTCGTCGACCACTTTGCCGTTTACGCGCACCCAACCGTTCTCGATCAGGTAATCTGCCTCGCGGCGTGAGCACAGCCCTTTGGCAGCCATGATTTTGCTTAAGCGTTGCGGTTCGAACGGGTCGAGCATATCCAAGGTATTTGTGCCAGTGACCTTGCTGCGGCGTGGTCGTGCAGTGCCTGCGGCTGGTGCCACAGGCGCGCTGCGCAGTGCTGCACGGTTGCGGTCAGTTTTTCCGGCAGGTTTGCCTGCCGCTGTTTCGGCCTTGCCAGTAGCGCTTCCCGGGCGGCCGCGACCTGCAGGGGCGGGCTTCGCCGGGGCGGCTGTTTTGTTGCGGTTGCTGGGGCGTGCCGGTGGGCCAGAGCGCCCCGATTCGCCAGTGCGGCCTGCGCTACCATTGCGGCCTGCGGGTTTTTTCATGATTTCAGTGTGTCCTATTGCATTGAGGCCGTATTGTAGGTGAAATCAAGGGCTTAGGCTATGTCCTCTGCAGGTCGGGCGGCAGTAACTTGTACAGCACCGGCGTAACCAGTCGTCCAATGAAGGTTGACGAAACAAGCCCGCCAATAATTACCCACGCCATTGGAGCGTAAAGCCCACCACCTTGTAGCGCCAGGGGCAGCAAGCCGCCCACTGCAGTGGCGCTGGTCAGCAAAATTGGCAGAAAGCGTATTCTGCCGGCTTCCTCAATCGATTCATCGAGCCCCTTGCCTTCCTCGCGCAACTGGTTTGTGAAATCTACCAGCAGAATCGAGTTTTTGATTTCAATACCAATCAGCGCGATAAAACCGATTATTGCTGTGAAACTGAGTGAGTTACCGGTGAGGAACAGCATCACCATACCGCCTGTCACGCCCAGCGGAATTACAAACAACACGATCAATGTGCTTCTGAAACTGCCAAATTCCAGCACCAGAATGGCGAGAATGCCGAATATGGTGACAAGGATGGCGGTGCCAAAACCTGCAAAACTTTCCTGCCGGCTTTTTACTTCACCTGCCATTTTGTAGCGGTAGCCGGTGGGCAGGCCCATCTGGTCAATTTGTTTTGCAATTTCATTGCTGACTTTCTCGGTGTTGTAGCCCGTGCGCGTATAAGCGGTTAACAGCACGGCGCGTTCTCGGTTAAAACGGTAAATGCTGTTCAGGTTGTCATCCAGTTCAAGCGTGGTGAGTTGCGTAAGGGGTACTGCCTGGCCTGTGCGTGAAATGACATGAAAGTCGTCCAGCGCGCTGAGCTTGCTGCGCACACCGGCAGGCCCACGCACACTGATTGAGTAGGCATCGCCATTGCTTTGGCGAATTTCGCCAGCAAGTGTACCGGCAATCGCCAGGCGAACAGCTTTGTCCAGTTCGGCTGAATTCACGCCCAATAAACCGGCTTTTTCGAAGTTAACCTTCAAGCGCAGGTCGCTACGCCCGGTACGCTGGGGGTTGTCCACGTTTTGTGTGCCAGGGTGCGCCAGCATGATTCGCTCAACCTGTGCAGACAATTCTCGAAGCGTTTCGATTTCAGGGCCAACCAGTCGAATACCAATGGGTGCATCAATGGGTGGGCCGTTTTCGAACTCACGCACAATCAGGTTGGCTCCCGCAATTGTTTTCAGTTCGTTGCGAATATTGTCGAGTAACTTGGGCGTGTTGTCGTTGTACTCCCTCAGTTGTACAAATAATTCGCCAATATTGGATTGTTTGTCTTGCTGAAACACGTTGTAATAAATTTGCGGATTGCCTTCGCCGACTGTGGCCATCACCGCTGTGATCTCTTCAAACTTCGCCAGCTTGTTTTCAACCTGTTTCACCACGGCATCTGTGGCTGTAATGCTTGAGCCGGGTGGCAAGCCCACTTCAATAATAAATTGTGGCGTGTTCGCTTTGGGAAACAACGACATGCCCATCAGTGGTGCCAAACCCAGGCTGGCCACAAACAACACCAGCGATGCCGCCACCACGGTTTTTGGCGTTTGCAGAGCGCGGTGCAGCAGTGGTGTGTAAATTCTGTCGATCAGCCCCATCAGCTTTTGTAGTACTACATTGCCGTGCTCATTTTCTTCTTTTTTCAGCACGCGGCTTGCCAGAAACGGAATGATGGTGAGCGCAACAAACAGTGATGCAATCACCGTAAATACCACGGCCACAGGCAGTGAGCGAATGAATTTTCCGGCATTGTCCGGCAGCATTAACAGGGGCAGGAATGCGAACAACAGGGTTGCAGTACAGCCCACTACTGCCAGTGAAATTTGCTTGGTGGCAAGGCGTGCAGCATCTACCCGGTTGTAGCCCATGCGCAGGTAACGGGCAATGTTTTCGATCACCACGATTGAATCGTCAACCAGCAAGCCCAAGGCCACCACAAGGCCTGCAATTGAAAGCTGGTTCAATGAAAAACCGGCGTAGTACAAACAAGCCAAGCCGGTGAGCAGTGACAAGGGCACACTGACCATCACAATGCCCGATGCACGCAAACCCAAGGGAAGAAGGGTTATCAGCACCAGCGTCACGGCAAGGGCAAAGTCGAATGTAAGGCGATCAATCCGCTTCTCAACGTTTTTATATTGTTCGAAACCGCGTTCCAACTTAATGTTCGGTGGCAGTGTTTTTTCGAATTCGTCTGCTGTTTCCTGCAGTGCCTTTTGTGTCACAAAAATATTGCGTTCGTCTTTCTGGTTGGCGGTCACGAACACGGCGCGCTGGCCGTTAAAGCGAGCCATCACTTCCTGGTTTTCGTAGTCCCATTGCACATCGGCCACATCGCCCACTCGAATCAGCCGGCCACCGAAATCACCACCTGTACCGGTACCTGCGATGACAGTGTTTCTGATTTCTTCAACACTTCGGTACTGCCCTGATGTTTGAACGTTCAAACGCCGCGCGCCTTCCTCTACGGGGCCGCCGGGAATGTTTAGCGATTCTCCCTGAATAACGCGTGCAACATCGGCCGCTTGAATCCCCAATTCCGCCAGTTTCTTGAAATTAAGGCTGACTCGTACTTGTTGTTCGGGGTAGGCCCAGCTTTCGCTTTCACGCACGGATGAAATGCGCTCAAATGCCTCTGACAAATCTTCTGCGTAATTGGCCAGATCGGCATAGCTTGCCGTTTCCGACACCAGTGAGTATTGAATGATGTTGGTGAAACCAGGGTTGATTCGTTCAATTTCCAGTTTCTGTATGCCTACAGGCAGCTGGTCTCGAATGCTGTTCAGTTCGCGGTTGACTTCATCGAATTTTTTATCAACATCCACTTTTGCATCGAAACGCACAAACACCACGCCACCGCTGTTGCGGGAAGTTGACAGCATTTCTTTCAAATCATCGAGACTGCGCAACGCGTCTTCAATGGGTTTGGCCACTTGCTGTTCCATTTCGCGCGGGTCTGCGCCCGGATAAATAACATTGATGCGAAAGGCGCTGATGTCGAAGTAGGGGTCTTCAGTTCTGGGAATGTTTTGATAAGCACTGATACCAATGGCGCTCAGCAGGAAAAATATCACCAGCGTGAACTGGTAATTCTTGATTGAAAAGTCCGAGAGTTTCATCCGGATTACTCCTGAACTTTCACGGTTTCACCGTCTTGCAGGTAGGCTGCACCCGTGCTCACCACACGTGTGCCTTCAGGCAAGGGGTCACTCAGTGCAATCCGGTCGCCCTGAACAAAAGCCACCGTAACTGTTTGGCGTTTCACAGTGTTGTTCGCTTGCACTGTGTATATCCAGGCGGTTTTGTTGTCGCCTTCCACCACCGCTTCGATAGGCACATAGCTGCGAGTGCCGTTGAAGTTGACGGGTTCAATACCGGCACGGCCTTGCATGCCGGAAAGCAGGTTGAGGTTTTCATGGGCTGTTGTATTCACTTCAACCAACACACCGTAAGTACCCGTGGCAGGGTCTGCCGCCTGGCTTAGTTCAATTACTTTTCCGGGCCACTTCACACCAGGCAGTGCATCGAATTGCACTTCTGCCTTGGCGCCAAGCTGTACCTGCACGGCTTGCTTGTCGGCCAGGCTTGCTTTTAAAACAAAGCCGCTACTTTTGCTTCCAAGCAGCAATATGGGTTGGCCTGGGGCGACCACTTCACCGGTTTGCGCAAAGCGTTTTAGAACCACGCCATTTGTTTGTGCCTGAATTTCTGCGGTTTGGCTTGCGAACTGGGCTTGGCTTAGTTGTGCGCGCGCAGCTTGTGCCGCGGTTTCCAGGTTGTCCAGTTGCACTTTGGAAATCACTTCTTGTTCACGAAGTAATTTGCCGCGTTGCAAATCGCGTTGTGCCTTTTCAAAGCCTGCACTCGCTTGGCTTACAGCGGCGTTCACATCTTGCTTGTTCAGGGCGGCCAGTCGCTGGCCCTTCGCAACGGTTTCACCTTCGCGTACATTTATTTTTTCAATAACGCCACCCACCTTAAAGCTCAATCGGGTTTCATCTCGAAAGGCGCCGATACCGGGCACTTCAATCAAACTTGAAGCAGGACCGCTTTGTACCGTTTCTGTTTTTACCAGCCTGTATTCAACTGTGGGTGCTTCCTCGGGGGTGGCTGGGCCGCAAGCTGAGAGAACCAACAGGTAGAGTGCGGAAATAACGAGTGTGGGTTTCATGGTTGAGCTCCTTCCTGTGGGCTTGGCTCGGGAATATTTCGGTTGTTGTATTGCCAGACAGCATGGTCAATCCGGGCTTGATACACAGCAGTCACCAAGCCCAAACGTGCGCGCGTTGCGCTTTGTTCAGCACTTAAAAATTCAACTTGTGTGGTCTCGCCGGCATTGCGTTTGCGCTCGTTGATTCGCAAGCTTTCTTCAGACGCGGCCTGTTGGGCCATACGTGCCTGAATGCTGTCCAGCGACACCAGCAGGTTTTCTCTGGCCTGAAGTTTGGCCAGTTGTAGTTGTCGGCTCACTTGCCGCGCGCGGGCCTCTAGTGCCTGTACCTGTGCCTGGCTGCGTGCCACTTCGCTGCTGCGTATTCCAGCATCGGCGAGGGTCCAGTTCAGCACCACCGATGCACTGGCAAAGCCGGTGTTGGGGCCCGTGTTGTAGTCGCGCCCCTGGTAGCCCCCTTCAATGGAATAGCCCAGTGTGGGTTTGTAAGTTGCGCGGCTTGCATCCAGTTGGGCGCGTTGAGCGGCCAGGTTTAGTTCTAGCCGGGTCAGCGCAGGTGCAGGGGTGTTGCCTTGTGTTTTCGGTGTGAGTTCATCCATCAATTTCTGGATCGCACCGACACTCAGGTCTTCTTCTGGAAGTTCAACTGCGCTGTCCTTGGGCGCATAGCGCAACAGGTTGAAATATTCTTTGGCCAATAGCGCCTGTGTTTGGGCTTGGCGTAATACTACTTGAATTTCAAGTGTTTCCGCCTCCGCGCGTTTGGGGGCATCCAGCGTGGTTTCACCGGCTTTGTACAGCACATTGTTAATGCGTTCGTTTTCTTTCAGGGTTCGCAAGCTGGCATCAAGAATGGCAATTCGAGCCATTGCCTGCGCGTATTGCCAATAGGCGGTGTGCAGGTCCCGTACCAATTCCTCTTTCACCTGCATTTGTGCTGCTTCTTGCGCGCCTACGGCCTGTGTTTGCGCTTGCAGTTGTTGGTCCAGAACAGGCTCATAAATTGGACCGCGCACAATCAAACGGGTGTCTTGTTCGGTAGGGCGTAAAAGGGGAATGGACTGGTTTTGTACTGTTGGAAAGCGCGCCGCTTGCCCGGCAGCAATGGCTTGCGCATTCAGTGTGGCATACACCGGGTTGAGCAAATCACCCGCCGGGAAATCAATGGTGCGTCCGCCTTCGGCCACGCTGGCCCGTGCTTGCAATGCAAGGCTGGGATAAAAGCGCGCACGCAGGTTTTCCAGCCGCTGACGTTCCGCTTCCAATTCAAAACCGGCTTGTGCCAAGGCTGGGTTGTTGGTCATGGCTTGGCTTAAGTAGTTGTCAAGCGGGCTTGCAGCATGCCCCGCCTGTTGTGTTTGAATCGCAATTAACAACAGTGCAGCTATTAGACGAGTGTCAAACAACTTGTAAAAAAAAGCGCCCCTTTTGTGGGCGCTGGCCAGTTTGTCAGTGATCATTTTTTGCCTCCGCCATTGCGGTTGATCAGGGATTGCATCACCAGTTCGACTGCCTGGTTCATGAACGATTCTTTGCTGATACCCATGCTGGCCATGAAAACCGACTTGGTTTGCGCCAGCTGAATGGTGCCGTGTGTGAAGCCCCACAAGGTAATGGAAATTTGCATCAGGTTTTCAAGGTCGGAGCGCAGTGTTTTGTCTGCCATGCCCGTGGCCAGTGCAAGTACCATTTCTTCATGAACTTTTTGCCCCGCTTGAATCATTTCAAGTGTGGAGCCGCAGGGGTCGCCAAGTGCCATGTGGGGTGAAGAGGCTTCAAACCTCGACATGGCGGCAAAGTGCGTGGGAAATTGTTCTGAGAACTGCATGTAGGCATGCCCAATGGCACGAATTTGACTTTCCCCGGTTGTGTGCTTTTTTCGCGCAGTTTCAAACATGTCGCGCAGGGTGCGCAAACCCCTTAGGCAAATTGCCAAATGCAGGGCGGCTTTGTCTTTGAAGTACACATAAACCAGCGCGCGCGATACTCTCGCCTTGCGTGCAACCTGGTCCATGGTGGCTGCGTCAAAGCCCTTTTCAGAAAAAACAAGTTCGGCCGCATCCAGAATTTCTTCCCGGCGGCGTTCTTTTTCTTCTTCGCGACGTTCGATTACATAGTTCATGGGATTAGATGTTAGTTTAGCGATTGACGATGTGTCAATGCTTTTTCGATTTGCTGCTTGAAGCCTCGATTTGAATTGATTTACCCGCTTTATTTCCCGCATCACTCAAACAATTTGTCAATTAAAGTTAAATCATGGTGAATTGTTTCTGTGAGTAGCGCAGTGGGTAAAAGACTGGAAAGCCTGGAGCGACAAATTGTGTACGTGATTGATGATCATCCGATTATCAGTTTCGGCCTGGTTGAAATGGTGAAGGATGTGGCACCCCATGCGCGCATTCGCCAGTTCTCGACTTTGAAGGAGGCTGCCCGGTTTGCGATCGAGGAGTTTCCCGCCTTGATCATTACCGATTTTCATCTGCGCGATGTTCAACCCGAAACTTTTATTGGTTTGTTTGAAACTTTGTTTCCTGAAATCCCGGTGTTGATTACAGCAAACGACGAGAAAGTGATGGGGCAGCTAAGGCGCCATCAGCTTGACCGATTTATAGCGTTTTCAAAGTTCACGCCCTTTGCAAAGATGATGGAGCTGATTCGCGTGGGGTTAAGCCAGGCCAAAATTGACCTGTTGCAAATTCCTGCGGTGTCAAAAGCGCTGACACAAAAGCAGGTGGAGGTACTTGAGTTGATTGGGGCGGGGCGCAGCAACAAGGAAATTGCCCAACTGTTGAAGATTAGCGTCAAGACCGTCAAAGGTCATGTGAAGGACATTCTGGATCGGTTGAAAGCCAAGAACAGAATGGAGGCCTCTATCATTTACCGGCACACACAAATTCAAAAACACGGCTCCCCAGAACCGAGCTTGCACAATAATTAGTCAGCCCATCTAATTGCTCATGTTTTGAATGGCTTGGACTACTTGTCCACATCCTATCCCCGAGGTTGTGCCCACTTTTTGGGGATATCCACAACAATCCAGAGTGCTCAGCTAGAAGCTATTCGGTAATATGCTTACACGCAGTCTAATGCCGACCCTCAAAAGGAGAATAAGAGATGAGCAGCTCGCCCGAACTAGAAGAGTTCATGAATGGATTGATTCGCAGAAATCCCGGCGAACCAGAGTTTCACCAGGCAGTACATGAAGTTGCGCAACACATCATTCCCTACATTGCAAAAAACCCGAAGTATGAAGCTGCGCAAATTTTGCAGCGTTTGACGGAGCCCGATCGAATTGTCAGTTTCCGCGTGTGTTGGGAGGACGACCAGGGTCACGTACGCACTCAGCGGGGCTACCGTGTTCAGCACAGCAATGCAATTGGCCCTTACAAAGGCGGTATCCGTTTTCATCACAGTGTGACCCAAAGCATTTTGAAGTTTTTGGCGTTTGAGCAAACTTTCAAGAACAGCCTGACCGGTTTGCCTATGGGGGGTGGCAAGGGTGGTTCCGATTTCAATCCGAAAGGCAAAAGCGATCGGGAAATCATGCGGTTCTGTCAGGCTTTCATGACCGAGCTTTGCCGACACATTGGCCCGTTCACCGACGTACCAGCTGGTGACATTGGCGTGGGTGGCCGCGAGGTTTCATACATGTTTGGCCAATACAAAAGAATTCGAAATGAGTTTACCGGTGTGTTGACTGGCAAGGGGCTGGCCTTTGGCGGTAGCGAAATTCGTGTTGAAGCCACCGGGTACGGTGTGGTTTATTTCATGGAAGACATGCTCAGCCACAAAGGTTTGAAGTTTGATGGCAAGGTGTGTTCAGTCAGTGGTTCTGGCAATGTTGCTCAATATGCTGTTGAAAAAATTCTGGCCTTGGGCGGTAAGGTAATTACGATGTCTGACTCCTCGGGAACGCTATACGACAAAGATGGCATCACCATGGAGAAGCTGGCCCACATCAAAGAGTTGAAAGAGGTAAAACGGGCACGCATCAGCGAGTACCTGACACAATATCCAAAAGCAGAGTTTATTGCGGACAAACGCCCGTGGCATATTCCCTGCGACCTTGCTTTCCCCTGTGCAACGCAAAATGAAATCAATGCCGAAGAGGCTACTCTGTTGGTCAAGAATGGTTGCATGGGTGTGTCGGAAGGCGCGAACATGCCCTCTGAAAAAGGTGCAATTGACGTGTTCCAGAAAGCGCGCATTTTGTTTGCACCTTCCAAGGCGGCCAATGCCGGGGGCGTTGCTGTGTCTGGTTTGGAGATGACCCAGAACAGCATGCGTTTGTCTTGGTCCCGTGATGAACTGAACGTGCGTCTTCGCAATATCATGAGTGACATTCACCAGCGTTGCGTGAAGTACGGTGCCGAAGAAGACGGCCATATTGATTATCTGAAAGGTGCCAACGTGGGCGGTTTTGTGAAAGTGGCCGATGCCATGCTGGCTTACGGCATTATCTAAAGCACCGTAGTCGGAAGTTAAAAGGGGCCGCCAACGAATTGGCTGCCCCTTTTCTTTTGGTAGCATGGTTGATCACTTTTTTGAAAGAAGCAGACGCCATGAATATTCTGATCGTGCATGCACACCCTGAGCCCCAATCTTTTTGCACGGCGATGATGAATCGCATGAAGATTCGTTTTGAGCAACAGGGCCACACCGTGACCGTGTCGGATCTGTATGCCAAACGGTTCAACCCGGTTGCCAGCGCAGACGATTTTGTTGAGCGTAGCAACCCGGATTACCTGGTGTACGCCCTTGAGCAGCGGCACGCTCAAAAAACGAATTCACTCCCTGCTGACATTGCTGAAGAACTGAAATTGCTTGAGCAATGCGATTTACTGATTCTGAATTTTCCCCTGTACTGGTTTTCTTTACCTGCCATTCTGAAGGGCTGGATAGACCGTGTGTTTTTATCGGGAGTGGTTTACGGCGGGCGAAATTTTTACGATCGAGGCCTGATGAAAGGCAAGCAGGCCTGGGTCACGTTCACGCTGGGTGGGCGCGAACACATGTTTGGCGAGAATGCCATCCACGGTGATTTAAACACCTTGTTACGCCCGGTGTTGAGAGGAAGTCTGGGTTATGCTGGCTTTGACGTGCTTGAGCCTTTTGCTGCCTATCATGTGCCGTACATCACGCAGGAAGCCCGTGTTGCGATTCTAGATCAGTTGGACAACGCGATAGATACCCTGCAGTCGCGTGCCAAGGTTCCATACCCCAGCCTGGACAACTTTGATACCCAAATGAATCCGCTCGTCAAATAAAAAACCCGCGGAGCTTTCGCGCCACGGGTTTCAATGAAGTCTGCAAGCGGCCTTTCATACGAAAGGTATTGCAGCGGTTTTGTTGTTTTTGCTATTTCTGGATTACTTAATGCCCAGTTGCTTTTTGATCTTGGCGATCACGTCGGTTTGAACCGTCTTGACCATGCCCTTGACTTGTTTTTCAAGGTCCTTGATCTGCTTCTGAACATCGCTCAACAGCTTCTTGCGATCAGACGCACTGAACATCGAATGTGCTGCTGCGGCTTTGCCCTTTGCTGCTGGTTTCGCTTTGGCAGTGGACTTCTTTGCCTTGGCTGCAGCGTTCGCTACGCTGGCAGTGGCTGCCTTTGCGCGTGAAGTTGCTGGCTTTTTCGCTGCGGGTTTTGCTGCAGCAGGTTTTTTGGCTGCGGCTGGTTTTTTAGCAGCAGGTTTTTTTGCAGCTGCTGGCTTTTTCGCAGCGGCTGGTTTTGCTGCTGCTTTTTTCGCAGCGGCTGGTTTTTTCGCTGCTGCTGGTTTTGCAGCTGCAGCTTTTTTAGCAGCTGGTTTTTTTGCTGCTGGTTTTTTTGGAGCTGGGGTTGCTTTGCTTGCCTCGGCTTCTACTGGCTTTTGATCTGTTGTAACCATGTTGTGTAACCTTCCTTAAACGGTGTGGTGAGTTATGTGTACATCAAATTTAATTAACTGAAAAGCTTTTTTCATCAATACATGATCAACAACCCGTTTGTGGGTAATTTTAAATAAATTTTGTCGTTTTTTTTTCGCACCATGTGCGTGCAAATTCCAAAAATATTTTCAAAAATTATTGGCACTGCTCTTGCTAGTTTTGTAGCTGAATCAACTTCAGGTGCACCGTTTTGTTCAAGCATCTTTCCAAACTTTCTCATCACGCAGCGTGGCGAAGGCAACTAGAATTGCTACTCGATTCAACCGGCGAAGGCATCTATGGAATCGATCTGAATGGGCGTTGCGTTTTTATCAACAAAGCCGGTGCGGAAATGTTGGGCTATTCGGCCGATGAGGTGTTGGGCAGGAACATGCATTACCTGATGCACCACTCGTATGCGAATCATGATTTGATGCCGGTGTGCCAGTGCCAAATTTTTCGTGCCTTTCAGGACAACAAGGGTTGCCGGGTTGACAACGAGGTGCTTTGGCGACGTGATGGCAGTTGTTTTCATGCCGAGTACGCTTCTTACCCAATTTTTGAAGAGCAAACTGTGGTGGGGGCTGTGGTCACCTTCAACGACATCACCGAGCGGGTGGAGGCGCAAAACATTCGTGCCGCAGCGCAGGTAGAACTGGAGCGCAGGGTGATTGAACGCACCGCGCAATTGCAAAAAGCACATGACCGAATGCGCAGGCTTTCAGCACACTTAACCACTGTGCGGGAAGAGGAGCGCACCCGAATTGCGCGCGAGATGCATGACGACCTGGGTGCAAAGTTGACCGCCTTCGATTTGGAGTTGAAAGCCCTTTCCTATCGCTGTGCCGATGATGAAAAACTGACCCTTAGAATTGAAAGCATGCTCGACCTGGCCCAGGGGGCCATGGAAAGTTTGCGGCGAATACTTTCTGACCTTCGCCCAGGCGTTTTGGATCATCTTGGTTTGTGGGCTGCAGTGGAACATTTGCTGGGCGAGTTTTCCCTGCGCACCAAAGTGGTGAGTTCACTTGATATCGATCCGATTCTTGAACATGTTCGTTTGAGCAAAGCCACCGAGACCGCCCTGTACAGAATTTTGCAAGAGGCCCTAAACAATGTCAGTAAGCATTCGGGTGCAAGCAAGGTGGAGGTGCGGGTGCAAGCCGAGGGGCGCGCGGTGATATTTCAAGTCAAAGACAACGGTCGTGGCATGGCGGTTCGTACTTTCAACGCGGGTTTTGGGCTGATGGGAATTGAGGAGAGAGCGTGGGACATCGGTGCGCGCTGCTCGATCGATTCAATTTTGGGGCAAGGCGTGTGTATCAATTTGCGTTTGCCCGAGGTGCTGGCTTTATGAATGTTCTGATTGTTGATGACCACATGATAATTCGCCGCGGTCTGGTTCAAATTCTGGATGAGTTTGAGGATCAGTACACCAGTGAGCAGGCAGCCGATGGCGTAGAGGCCATGCAGAAACTTCGCAAGGGTCACTTTGATGCGGTGTTGCTTGATGTGGCTTTGGGGGAGCGAGATGGTTTTGATGTGCTTAAAAGCGTGCGCAGTGAGTTTCCAAAACTGGGTGTGGTGATGTTGTCTGTGTACCCCGAGGCACAGTTCGCTTTGCGTGCCATTCGCAGTGGAGCCAATGCTTACCTGAACAAAGGCTGTTCGCCCGCTGAATTGACGCAAGCCATTCAAATGGCCTGCGCGGGGCAGGTTTATTTAACCGCTGTAACAGCCAACTTGATGGCCAGCGATTTACGAAAACCAACTGACAGGCCACCGCATGAGCGGTTGTCCAATCGCGAAATGCAAGTTCTTCGCTTGATGGCCCAAGGCGAAACTGTTCAGCACATTGCACAGGCGCTTTGTTTGTCGGGCAACACGGTATCAACCTATCGGGCCCGTGTGTTTGAAAAACTGGAATTGAAAAACCTGGTTGACCTGGTGAACTACACCAAACAGCACGGGCTGTGATGATCAGGTCTATGGTTTATTTGTAGGGCCAGCACTACAACACAATCACAAATGCTGTGATACCCAGGCAGCCACCCTCGCGGCACACTGAAAGCGTGTTTAACGAAGTGTTGCCGGAGAAGCGCCAATGGCCAGAATGCAAGGGTTCAGGTTGGGTGTGTATGTGTTCAAGGAAGCCGAAGTGGTGGACTACGCTGCCCCTTACGGTGTGTTCTCAGTGGCCAAGCGGTTTGATCCTGAGCTGGAAGTTTTCCTGATTGCCGAAAGTATGCGCCCCGTGCAAACGCAAGCGGGCCTCACCGTGCTGCCCAATTATGCATTTACCGATGCCCCCGCCATGGACGCATTTTTAATTCCAGGTGGTTTTGGCACTCGGCAAGAAATGAACAACGGCAATTTGCACCGTTATATTCGTGCACTACCCAGCAACTGTTTGCTGACCAGTGTATGCACGGGTTCGTGGATATATGCCCGCATGGGTTTACTCGATGGCCTGGCTGCCACTAACCGCAAAGAACCCGATCGCCTTGAAGCGTCGCACCTTGGCAAAACTCCAATTGATCGCCTTGCTGAAATTGCACCGGCTTGCCAGGTAAGCCGCGCAAGGGTAGTGGATGCAGGCAGGTTTGTTACAGGCGGTGGAATTTCCAGCGGCATGGAAGTGGGTTTTCACCTGCTGCGCCGCGCAGGCTACGACGAAGAATTTATTGCCGAGGTGGCCCGCGTGATGGAGTACACCAAGGCCTACCAGCAGTACCAGCATGACATTGATTATTTTCGCAGTGCCTTGACCGCATAGGAGTTCACCATGTCTTTTTTCAAGAACCCATTCGACCCCAACACCCGCCTTGGCATGCGTTGCGCCTGCGGTCAACACAACAGCCAGGCCGAGCACGACCAACAACTGGCCGTGCAACAGATGGAAGAACGTGCCGTTGAGAACGCAGTGATGCATGCGCTGTTTCCCAACGACCAGTTGCGCCGCAACTTCTTGCGCGCTGTGGGCAGTGGCACAGCCATGGCGGCAATCGGCAGTTTATTTCCCTTGGCTGCAGCCAAGGAAGCTTTTGCGCAGAGCACTGGACCCTTGGAGAAGCAAAAACTGAAAGTGGGTTTCATTCCAATTACCTGTGCAACGCCCATCATCATGGCGCAGCCTTTGGGTTTCTATGCCAAGCAAGGGCTGGATGTGGAGGTGGTTAAAACCGCAGGTTGGGCGGTGGTGCGCGACAAATCGCTGGCCAAGGAATACGATGCAGCCCACATGTTGTCGCCCATGCCTTTGGCCATTTCCATGGGTGTGGGTTCTAACGCAATTCCCTGGACCATGCCCGCTGTTGAAAACATCAATGGCCAGGCAATTACCTTGGCGATGAAGCACAAAGACAAACGGGATCCAAAAGACTGGAAGGGCTTCAAGTTTGCGGTGCCGTTTGATTACTCCATGCACAACTATCTGTTGCGCTACTACCTGGCTGAGGCCGGTTTGGACCCCGATCGCGATGTGCAAATTCGCTCAGTGCCACCTCCCGAGATGGTGGCCAATATGCGCGCCGACAACATCGATGGTTTTTTGGCACCCGACCCGGTGAACCAGCGTGCGGTTTACGACGGTGTGGGTTTCATTCACATGCTGTCGAAAGAAATTTGGTCGGGCCACCCATGCTGCGCATTCGCAGCCAGCAAAGAATTCGTAACCCAAAACCCGAATAGTTATAAAGCGCTTTTGAAGGCTGTGCTGGATGCCACTGCGTATGCCCGCAAAGCGGAGAACCGCAAGGAAATTGCAGCAGCCATTGCCCCCACCAACTATTTGAACCAACCGCTCACCGTGGTGGAGCAGGTGTTGACAGGCACTTATGCCGATGGCTTGGGTGGCATCAAGAAAGACCCGCAGCGCATCGACTTCGACCCCTTCCCGTATCAAAGCTTTGCCATCTGGATTTTGACCCAGATGAAACGTTGGGGACAAATCAAGGGCGATGTGGATTACAACAAAATTGCCAAAGACGTATTTCTGGCCACCGACGCAACCCGTTTGATGAAGGAAGTGGGCATGCAGCCACCTGCATCGCTGGACAAAAAATTCAGTGTGATGGGCAAGCCATTCGACCCCAAGAAGCCTGAGGAATACATCAACAGCTTCGCGATTTCCAGAACCAAGGGTTGATTGGCATGAAAGACTTCAAGAAACAAAAGTGGGCGCCGTGGGCCTTGTCGGGTTTGATCTTGGTGGTGCTGGTTGCTATTTGGACCATTGCCACCTTGCCCGAAGAGGCCGCGGTGAATGTAGACCCCGAATATGCGGCGTTGGTGGGGCAAGCGGCTTCCACGGGCAGCAAAACCCCATTGCCCACCCCGGGCGATGTGGGTGAAAAGCTGTGGGGGCATGTAAGCGATCCGTTTTACGACCGGGGCACCAACGACAAAGGCATTGGCATTCAACTGGGCTATTCCATTTTCCGCGTGCTAACAGGGTTTGGTTTGGCTGCGCTGGTGGCCATTCCGCTTGGGTTTGTAATTGGCATGTCGCCATTGCTGTACAAAGCGTTGGACCCCTTCATACAAATTTTGAAACCAGTGTCGCCCCTGGCCTGGATGCCGCTGGCCCTTTACACGATCAAAGACAGCGACACCTCAGCCATCTTCGTTATTTTCATTTGCTCCATTTGGCCCATGTTGGTGAACACCGCTTTCGGTGTTGCCGGTGTGCGGCGTGACTGGTTGAACGTGGCCAAAACACTGGAGGTGAGTTCGCTTCGCACAGCATTCAAGGTGATATTGCCCGCAGCCGCACCCACCATCATGACAGGCATGCGCATTTCCGTGGGAATTGCCTGGCTGGTAATTGTGGCGGCAGAAATGTTGGTGGGTGGCACGGGCATTGGCTACTTCGTGTGGAATGAATGGAACAACCTGTCGATTGCCAACATTATCAGCGCAATTCTGTTCATTGGTTTGATCGGTATGTTGCTCGATACCCTGCTGGCTCGCATGGCCAAGCTGGTCAGTTACAAGGAGTAAACAAGAATGACGACTGAACACAAAATATTCAGTAAAGACCTTGTACCCAGCGAGCAAACAGCAGCCTTTCTGCAAGTGGAAGGTTTGGTAAAAAGCTATGCGCCTTCCGATGCCTCCGTTCCACCTGTGTTCGAGGCTGTGAACTTCGACATTCAAAAGGGCGAGTTTGTGTGCATCATCGGCCACTCAGGCTGCGGCAAAAGCACCATCCTGAACATTCTGGCCGGGCTTGATGAGGCCACGCAAGGCTATGTGATCATGAACGGCAAGGAAGTGGTGGGCCCGTCGCTAGAGCGTGGCGTGGTCTTTCAAAGCCATGCATTGATGCCGTGGATGACAGCACTGAAAAACGTAGAGTTTGGTGTGCGTTCGCGCTGGCCCGAAAAAACGCCTGAGGAAATCACCGAGCACGCCATGAAATACCTGGACATGGTGGGCTTGGGCAAAGCGGCCAACAAAAAGCCACATGAACTTTCAGGTGGAATGAAGCAGCGTGTGGGTATTGCCCGTGCCTTTGCCATTCAGCCGCAAATGCTGTTGCTGGACGAACCCTTTGGCGCGCTTGATGCGCTGACACGCGGCACCATTCAAGACGAATTGTTGCAAATAGTGAAAGCCACCGGGCAAACCGTGTTCATGATCACGCACGATGTGGACGAGGCCATTTTGCTGGCCGACAAAGTGATGCTGATGAGCCACGGCCCACGTGCCCGCATTGCCGAAATTGTTGAAAACACCATGCCCCGCGAGCGCACCCGCAGCACGGTACACCACGACCCGCAGTACTACGCCATTCGCAACCACCTGGTTGATTTTTTGGTGAACCGTGCAGCACCTGCACCCAGCACCGAGCCCGGCAGCAACAAGTTGAATGCAGAGCGGCATAAACAACCCACTGTGGTTCGCCCCGGCTTGAAAGCCCTGGTTGGCAAGAACACCAACACCGAGACAACACCCTCACTTAATTTGATTCAAAGGAGTGCACCATGAAAAGAACCGACGTAACCGAAATGATCGTATTGGCCAAGCGCAAGAAAAAATGCACTTGGGATGATTGCGCCAAAGTGCTAGGCCAGTCCAAGGAATGGAGCACAGCCGCATTGCTGGGTCAAATGACCTTGACCGAAGAGCAGGCCAAAAAAATTGGTGAGTATTTGGCACTGCCCCCCGAGGCAGTGGATTGTCTGCAAGTGGTGCCTTACAAGGGTTCCTTGCCCACAGCTGTACCCACGGATCCGCTGATTTACCGCTTTTATGAATTGATCAGCGTGTATGGCACCACCTTCAAGGAACTGATTCATGAAGAGTTTGGCGATGGCATTATGAGCGCCATTGATTTCAAAATGGATTTGCAGCGTGAGCCGCACCCCATGGGCGATCGCGTCAGCATCAACATGAGCGGCAAATTCCTGCCTTACAAAACCTATTGATTTCACAGCTGAATTTCGAGCTGACCTAACACCCCGGGTTAGAATAAGCGCTTGTCTTAATTCTTACCTGGGGTAAAGCTGTGACTGATTCAACCAACAACGCCGCTGCTGGCGACGAACTTGTTCTTCCTTCTGGCGTGAAGCTGACTTTCAAGAAGCGCGGCACTGGCACGCAAAAGCCAACACCGAATTCAATCGTAGAAGTTCACTATGAAGGCACGTTCCTTGATGGCAAGGTGTTCGACAGCTCTATCAAGCGCAACGAGAAAATTTCTTTCCCGCTGAACCGTGTAATTCCTGCGTGGACGCAGGCTTTGTGCGAAATGGTGGTGGGTGATCGCGCAATCGTATTCTGTCCCTCTGATACAGCGTATGGTGCGCGTGGTGCAGGCCCAATTCCGGGCAACACCGACTTGGTGTTTGACGTGGAGTTGTTCGACATTCGTTAAGCGGATTGCCGCTGGGATTTTTTTTACTCAGCTTGGGTTGTTTTGCCAACACGGCGTAGGTTACTTGTGCAGCGGTTTATAGCCAACTCCGCGTGAATTACTTGTGCTGCACTGAAAACCGCTGTATCCCTTTTTGAATTGATTCTTGCTCACCGAGCTCGGCAAAAAAGATGGCCGAGTCTCGGTGTCGGCTTGAAGCCGATCGCTTCGAATGAATTCAAACGGGGCGGTTTTCTTAAAGTGCAGCCCAAGCAATCCCACTGCCGAGTTGGCCTAAACCGGCTTAGGAGAATCTTCGACACTCCGCAATTCGCGGCTGGCCTCAAAGCTCAGTCGGCCTCAGCGCATCTCTATAACTCTGCAGATCACCGTTTGGTTTTAGCCCAATCGGCGGCGGTGTTTCGATCGCTTCGCCTTCAAGAAAACCTGCCCGTTTGAATTCACACGCCACGTTCAGCCAAAGGCTGACGCCAAGGCTTGGCCATCTTTTTTGCCAAGCTTGGTGAGCCCGCGCCGAGGGGGCTATACAAACCGGCGGTTGAAATCCGCGCCGATTGGGCTCAAGCCGCCTTGCGCAGCTGCAATTGCCGCGTTCCCCAAGAAATGAGAAACGGCACCAAGGCAAGCGCTGCAAGCGACACCACCACTTCCAGCGAAATCAATTCTTCCAGCCTATTGACTTTAGCAAGTTCATTGCCCGCGTTCACATACAACATGGTGCCTGGCAACATGCCAATAAAACTGGTCCACAGGAAGGTCCATGGCTTCACCCGTGTAAGGCCCGCCAGCAAGTTGAATGCAACGAAAGGAATGATGGGTGCAAGGCGCAGGCTTAACAAATAAGCCACTTCGTTTTTCTCAATGCCTTTGTTGATGTCGTTGAGCTTGTTTGCGAAGCGGGTTTCAACAGACGATCTGAAGAAGTGCCGCGCAAACAACATGGTAAGAAGGGCTCCCAAAGCGGATGCGGCGGTGGATACCACCATGCACAAACCAAACCCCATGCATCCACCACCCACCAGCATTAACACGCCCGCACCTGGCAGGCACAGCGCCGTGAGCAGCACAAACACGCCAAAATAAATCAGGGTGACCAGCGTGGGGTGTTCCATGAAGTGCATGGCCAGTTCGCGTTGTGCGCCCAGCATGTCTTGTAGCGATACATCGGCATTCAGCCATACCAAAAGCAATACCACTGCGATAATTAGCAATGCTGTTTTCTTCCAGTGTTGTTGAACTGCCTGTTGCATCAAATACGTCCTTAACCTTTCAACACAATGGGTTCAATTGCATCACCCTGGGGCAAAATACGACCAATAATTGCAGTGTGAACATAGCCCAGTTTTTTCAACGCCGCCACGCACGCTTCGGCTTTGTCGCCGGGTACGGTGGCCAACAGTCCACCAGCAGTTTGCGGGTCGAAAATTAATGGGTAACGTGGGTCGTTCACGTAGTCTGCCTGATTGCGAATGGCGCGGCGCAAACGTACATTGGCGGGCTGCAAAGAACTGACGATACCAGCGCTGACCATTTCAAGTGCACCGTCCAAAAGGGGCAGGGCGCTTAAATCTAGCTCAGCGTCAACTTCAGAAGGCCGAGTCATTTCTACCAAGTGACCCAGCAGCCCGAAGCCTGTCAGGTCGGTACAGGCTTTTGATCCATATTCACGCAGGCACTGCGCGCCCAAACGGTTGCTTTTCACCATCGAATCGAGCGCAGCATCTATCCAGCGGCCTTTGGTTTTTAATTGGGGCAGGGCTGCAAACAGGGTGCCTGTGCCAATTGGTTTGGTCAGCAAAATTGCGTCGCCGGGGCGCATGCCGCCTTTGATCATCACACCGTCCAGGTTTTCATCCACCAAACCGTTGATGGCAAAGCCCAATGCCAGTTCGCGGCCTTCGCCTGTGTGGCCACCCACCAAAGCGCAGCCTGCATCGTTCAATACTTCTACCGCGCCGCTCATCATTTGAAACAGCAGTTCTTCTACTTTCGATTCCAGCCCGGGGGGTACTGTTACCACGGCTGTGGCTGACTGTGCTTCGCCGCCCATGGCGAATACATCGCCTAGCGCATGGTTCGCGGCCACCTTGCCGAAAATGTAAGGGTCGTCTACAAAGGCCCGGAAGAAGTCGACGGTGTGCACCATGGCTTTGCCCGGTGGTACTTTCACAATGGCAGCATCGTCGGGAGCATGCAGGCCCACCAGCACGTCGTCGCGATCAATCGGTTTCAAGTTGCCCAGCGCGCGAGACAGAACCGTTGAACCCACTTTGGCACCGCAACCACCACAGCGCATGGCAATGGCGGAAATGGCTTGCAGGCTTTCTTCCTGTGTTAGCGCCAAATTCGGTGTGTTGCTACCAGCAGCTTTTGCACTCGGGTCCATATCAGGAAACTCACTGAATTTCGCCATGAAGCGGCGGTCAATCCAGTCTTTCCACTGCCAAACCCACGCGCCAGCAAAGCCCAGTGAACCCTTGGAGGCTACTGCATATTTGTCGCCCGTGCTGATCAAGGCCAACCAGGTTTTTTGTGGGCGGTATTCCAGCAGGTCGGCACCTTGCACAAAAAGGTGCAGGTTTTTAGTCAGCGGTTTGCCCATGCGCACCGCAAATACACCCGCTTTTTCAAGGGGTGTGCTGGTTAAGTTTGCAATGTGAAGCACCACGCCGCGTTCATTCAACACTTTCTCGAAACGGGCACGCACGCCAGCGTTGTGGGTGGGCAGTACATCTGCATCGGCTGTGAACAAGTGAAATTCAAGTTCGTCGGGGTTGCGGCCCATGGCGCTTAATTCATTGCGCAAGCGAAACTGCATGGCCAGGGCCAGTTCAACACCGCCTGCACCACCACCCACCACAGCAATCGTGGTTTTACCAGCATGTGTTTTTACGCGTTCCAGCAAATTTAGCCAGCGTTGGTTGAATTTCGCAATTGGCTTTACCGGCACTGCATTTTCCATGGCACCGGGTACCAGTTGTACCTGCGGTGTGCTGCCAATGTTGATCGACAAGGCATCGTAAGCCACGGGTGGGCGGTTTTTGCAAATTACTTTCTGGTTGGCGCGGTCAATGCCCACCACTTCGTCTTTGAACAAGCGTGCACCTGCAAAAGCGCACAAGCGACCCAGGTCGATGTGAACATCGTCATAGCTGTAATGGCCTGCAATATAGCCTGGCAGCATGCCGGAATAGGGTGTGTGAATATCCGTACAAATCAATGTAAGGCGCACACCTGGCCAGGGCTTCATGCCAAACATGCGCAGCACACCCACATGGCTGTGCCCGCCGCCTACCAGCACAATGTCACGAAGAATAGGTTGATCAGGTGTTTGCATGCTGTACTTCTTGTTGTTTGGCTTCAGTGTTGTTTTGAATGGCTTGTTGTACGAGCCGGATTAATTCATTTTGTTCGTTTTCGGGGGTAAACAATTTTGCCCGCTCGGCGCATTGGTTCTTCAACTTCGTGTATAAGCTGGATTTACCCGGTGCAAGGGGTTTCGGATTCACAATGTCTTCTTGCAACTGGGTTAGCAGATTGGCCAGTGCATGCGAATTACCCAGCGGGAAATAGCCTGCATAGCCTGCTCCCAGCATGCCGATATTGCCATCAATGTAGCTGGCCACCACGGGTGTGCCGCTGCACACGGCTTCCATAATTACATGCGCGCCGCCTTCCATTTTGCTGGCATGCACCAGCACATGGGCACGCTGAATGCGCGTGCGGGTTGCGCCATGGGGCTGGTTGCCCAGCCAGCGGTAGTTGGGGCAGGCCTGCATGGTTTCCTCTGCGGCCTGGGCCAGTTCGGGGTCCAAAGGGCCACCAATGTGGTCTATGTAAATGTCTGGGTAGCCGCGCAGCAACACAGCAGCTTCCATCAGGGTTTGAGGCATTTTTTCATCGCGCAGGTGCCCTACCATTACCACCTTCAAGCGGCGCTTGGGCTTAGGCAATGTTTTCCGCGATGTGGTGGATTGAAAAATAACGCTCGTTTTTGCTTGCAAGGCTTCGCCTAGTTTCTCAAGCCCCTTTTCCTGTAACACGATTAAATGCTGCGCAAGTTCCAGCGATTGTTGTGCAGTTTCATCGGTGTCAATGTCGCGGTACAAGTCGGTGCCGGTTAGCGCCAAAACCAGCCCAGGGCTTCCTTGGGCGGTTACACCCCGGCTTTGCGACCAGGCTGCAATTGAACCGGCCGAGCGCCGGGCATGCAGGGCGATCATGGCAACATCCTGTTGTGTGGCTGGCGTGTTTTCCCAGTGCTTCACAATTCGCACATTAAAATGTTCGGATAAAAAAAGCTGCCAGCGGCGGGCGGTTTGCCAGTTGCCGTTGTTGGAATCGGCAAGGGCAGGGCTTACGATGACGACAGACGGTTTAATCAAGACAACAGCCACTTAATTGAATGGGGGTGAATTGGGGAGCAAACCACCCAAGGTGGTACACTGCGACCCTGAAGAAGTTTACACGATCCCACCCGCCTATCACCGCGAGAAACCGCATGCACACAGCCCATGAAAACCCTGTAATCCACTGGACCAAAGGCGAGGAAACATTCAGCGCGCGCTGGCAGTCGGAACGCAATTTGGCAGTGCCGGGCAAAGTGATGCTGGCCGACGACACCCTAACCGCCGACATGGCTTACCGCCTGGCTTGCGAAGGCCAGGTTTTTTTGTGGCAAAGCGACTTTCAGAATGCCCGCCAATTAATGCAGGCATTGGTGCGCCGGGTGGATAAAAATGCGGAACACAAGAAAAGCAAAGCGGCCAAAGCGGGCAAGGCTGATGTGGAGTATCCCCAAAAATTCCACCTTTATCGCCAAGCTCAAGCCCAACGTGCGCGAATTCTGGGTTCCATTCTGATTCCCTTCAATGCCGACTACAGCATTCCCTTGCGCCGCGCACCCGATGTGTTGGCAGCCTGTACCGAAGCCTGGGGCGAGCCACAGGTGGATGGCCCGATGATTGTGGCCTCGCTGCGCGAAATAATGGGCGTGGTGGGTGCGCATGAATGGCGCAAAAAAGGTGTGGATTTACCCGCTCTTGGTGACCCGCCCAACAACCGCATTCACCCTTACTACGGCGTTTTTTCGCCAGTGCGCGGCGAGTATGTTGATTTGGTTTTGAAAGCACCCTTGCCCAAAGCCTGTGAGGTAAATGGCTCGGCGGTGGATGTGGGTACTGGTACCGGGGTGTTGGCCGCGGTTTTGGCCCAGCGCTGGCTGAGCAATATTGTGGCCACCGACAACGACCCGCGTGCACTGGAATGCGCACAATTCAATATTCAAAATTTGGGTATGGGCAAGCAGGTGAAGGTGGTGCAGGCTGATTTATTTCCCGAGAGCAAAGCCGACCTCATTGTTTGTAACCCCCCTTGGTTGCCCGGTAAACCAACTTCACCCATCGAACGCGCAATTTATGATGAAAACAGCGGTATGCTGAAAGCGTTTCTGGCTGGTTTGGCCGCGCATTTGAATGCCGGCGGAGAAGGCTGGTTGATTTTGTCTGATTTGGCGGAGCACTTAAAGCTGCGCTCGCGTGAAGAGTTGCTAGGCTGGATTGAACTGGCTGGTTTGAAGGTATTGGGCCGAATGGACGCGAAGCCCAAACATGGCAAGGCTTTTGATCCAAGCGATGCCTTGTTTGATGCCCGAAGCAAGGAAGCGACCAGTTTGTGGCGACTTGGGGCTGTGTGACCCAAATTAAATCGCCACTAGCCAGCGTTTATGCCGCCTCCTGTCTGGACTGCCTTTCACTTTGGGCGGCCTCTTCCATAAACATCATTCGTGCCAGTTCCAGCGCGCCACGCCGTTCATAGGCAATTTTGTCCGGGTAAGCGTGGGTGAAAATCATCGCGAAGCGGCGGTCAATGTTCTCGCTTAGCGCTTGGCGCAGCGGTTTCTCGGTATCACTGTTTTCTCGCGCGGCGGCTTCCATGCTTTCCTGCACTACCTTGAATTTCTTGCGCGACATTGCCTCTGCGGCCAGGTCGTGTGAGAGGATGAAGTCCACCTGCAGGTTCTTCCAATCATTAGCCAGCGCTGGGTCGGAGAGGAATTCCTTGCCCAGGTGGCGAGTAAATTTGCTCAGTCGTTCTTCAAGCCTTTCCAGCCGTGAATGCCGAGCCGACTCAGTCAGCAGAGTATCGGCCTTTGCTTTTAGCTGCATGGCTAGCATCTTGCGGCGTGTTCCGGCTGTGTCAGAAACGCCACCCACCGGTGTCTTGGTGAACTCTTTAAGCAGCGCATTAACTTCTTGCTGTAATGCCGGCAGTTTGTTCTCTCGCAAGTAATGTTGTTCGAATTGGGTTGCGCGCAGCATGAACTGCATGGATTCGTCTGTCACGGCTTTGGGATTGTCGACCATGAGCTGCGCGATTTGGCGGCGATCGTGTTGCGGCACAACCTTGCTGAGTGAGCGGTGTGCACGGAAGCTGTAGGGCATGTGCTCATCGATGATCTTGCGCTGAAAGTGGGTGATGATGTTGCCTTGATTGTTGAGCTTGTTCACCAGGTGATTGAGGTGTGCGGGGGTTTGAAGAAATGTCAAAGGCAGATTGGTGGTGCGTTCGACGGCGCCAATCGCATGCAAGCCGCGTTGACGACTTTTCACTGGACGGAAGGCTGCTGCTGTCGCAGCACCCATGCCCACACCCGCAGCGATAAGGCCAATCGATGCGCCTGCTGTCGGAATGGCGCCTGCCGCGCCCATCACATTCAGCGTCATGCTGGTCGCACCAGTTGCCGCCAGCATCGTGCGCGAGGCGATTTCACTCTTGCGAGCATCGCGTTCGTGTTCGAGCAGCGTCACCAGGCCAACGCGCAGCGCGTTGTCTTTGCCCAGAGTGCGTTCTACCGCTTCTGGCAGGCCATGGAGCTGTCTCCAGCGGTGTGCGCCTTGTGCGGCCGTGATAGCGCCGAAGCCCATGACCAGCCCACCAGCTACGCCGCCGAGAACTTTCGAGGCCACAGCTGAGGCACCCGCCATTGCAACTGCGCCACCGGCGATACCTGTTACTCCTGCAGTCGCGAGCAAGCCCGAATTCAGGATTCCGGTCATGCTGTCGTTCAACTGACGGTTGGCTGCGCGAAGCCGCGCTTGTACGCCCTTCAAACTGGGTTCGACAGAGGCTGCCAGCGCCGGCGATGGCGTGTTGCCAGGCTGACCTTGCAGCTCGCGCCGCAATGCCAACAGGTTTTGCTGATGCGCCTTCAAAGGTTTGATCAGCTGCCGCAGGCGGCGAACGTCCGTGGCGGCATCCTTCATGCCTTCAACGCCCGCCACTGTCAGCATCAAGGTACCCAGGAAAGTACCTGCACTCAGCGCGGTAGCAGCGCTTACGCTACCCCCCAGTGCGGCACCTTGTGCACCCGCGCCAAAAAAGCTGCCAAGGCTTGATGCCGCTTTTGTTTCGGCGGTGGTGGTCAATTTGTCGGGCCACGGGCGGAAGTGGCGTTGGATGACTTGCTCCATGTCTAGCCCCTGGTCCACACGCTGCCTGCTGTCGGTGACCATTTCAAGACCATCGCGGACCATGGACAATTCCTGATCTACCAAGGCCAGCAATGCTTCACGGCTAGGCTCCTCACTTGTATTCGGCGTGACTTGGTTTGCCTCCTCAGCGGGCACTGTAGTGGCAGTTGCTGGTACAAACTTGCGCAGGCGAGCGGTTGCAGCTGTTGCTGTTGCTGGCGCGGCTGCAGTTACGTTTGATGTTTTACCTGTGGACGACTGAGGCACGGCTGTTGACACAATGCCCAGATCCCGATACAGATCCTGGCTCCAGTACTTTTGTCTGTCATTCAAAAACTTTTGTTTCTCTTTCAATCCGAATGGTGCATGGTTCAGAGGCGCGTCGTAGCGGTCATGTTTCATCGCGTCAAGGGATTTGCGGACATCTGCCAGTTTGTCTGTCAGCTCAGCTCTCAGCTTCTTTTGGTCCCGCAGCGCGACACCACTGGTAATCGCGCCTTCTATACCGGCACGGGAACCGTGCAGGTGCTCATCGACCTCATGCTTGATCTCGAACGGAACCAGCGGATCTTCACCCAGTGTGCGGGTGCCGTCAGCGCGATGGCCAACCGCCTCACCCTTGAACATGTCGGAATGGGGCTGGGTGGTACGCCAGTTGCGCCCTTCCATGGACTCAATCACGGCCTTTTCGCGCAGCGTTCCAGGCGGTTGGTAGGCGCCGAAGGGCTTGTTGAATCCGCGTGTTGCCGCGGGGCGGAAGGTGGAGGCCAAGGGGGTGTCTGCCTGCACGCCCTCTCGCGGAATGCTGTGGCCGACAATTTCGACTCCTGGGGCCAGTAGTTGTTCGGCGTAGGGCACGTTCAAGCCATTTTGCGAATGCACGCAGTGTATCTGGGCATACACTCGATCGGTCAACATATCAGCCGAAGGATTTTTATGGATGACTTGCCGATAGGTATGCAGGATACCGTTTGGCCCCTGCATGGGCTCTAGCCGACCGTCCTGGCCTATTTGTGTCAAAGGTACACGTTCCCAACGCTTGACCTCTGCCACTCGGTAAGTGATTTCAGACAGAAGTTGCTTCTCGGCCAGCTCGCGGATCACGTCTTTTGAGTACGTAAACGCGCCACCGCTCTGGCTAAGGCGTGCCTCAATGGCTGCTCTTTTGACCTTCGAGGTCTGCAAGGTGATCGGTTGCCCGTCGATTACAGCTTCGAGTGTCAACTCCTCGATCTCCTGCACCGGTTGCCCGTCAAGCTCGTTCAGAACGGGCCGTCCCAGGTCGTCGGCCAGTACCTGCCCGGGGGGCGTAGTTTCCTTCAAGGTCACGATTGCTGAGTAGGGCGGGATAACGTTGCTGTCGCCAGTGACTGAATGGGCAATGCCAAATTTCTGACCCAGTGTGGATTGATATGATTCCACGCGCAATCCAGCCGAGGCGATGATGGGCTTGCCCGCATCATCGCGCAGCATCTGTGTGCGAGTCTCGTTGCTGTTGGGGATGGAAAAGTTCAAGGTCAGAGGGGCAATGTCGCGCTGTACCCATCGCGATTCTCCACCCTGAACGCCTACCTTGGATTCATACACGCCCGCAGTATCGGTGAAGGGCTTGACACTTTGGTAAGTCTGCTTGCATTCCACTTCGAGAGGATCGCCACCGTGGTCGCTGTAGCGGTAAGTTTTCCCTTCATCCTGGTAGGCGACCATGTGGCCACCAAACATCCAGATGGCCTCTTGCTGGAAGCCGCAGGAACCATGGGCGAAAATCTCCCCTTCGCCTGCTTGCTTGAAAATCTGCTCCATTACTTTGGAGCGTACCTCGCTGCCCCAATTCTCACCATACAAGGCCTTGTTGTAAGAGTTGCCTGTACCCTGAAAAACCACCGGATCGCCTGCTTCCTTTAGTCGGTTGCGGACGGCGTTTTTGAGGTCCGAGTACAACCAGTCGTCCAGCTTGCTTTCAAGTTCGATGCCTGCACGCATCCTTCCGAATATTTCCTGGAAGGTACCCACGTTGGAGAGTTTGGTGGGTTTGGTGTCGCCGAACAACGCACCGAGTACTTGTTGAGAAAACCGTGAGCGAACCATGTTCATGAATTGCGGATCGGTCTGTGCAATTTCACTGCCTTCGCCCAGTTGCAGCTTGACCTCGAAGGCCGAGGCGGACGGTGGGCGGATAAACTTGAGGGTCGCACTGCCGTCGCCCAGGCTGACATCGAAGCCCGATAGCCCATCGCGCGACGTATTCCTGCAGGTAGTGCCGTCTGCAAGGACGAAAGAGGTCGGTCGGCCAGAGATTTTCGGGTTCTGGCCCAAGTCCCAGGCAGTCTGCCTGAAGCGGGAAGCGTTCTGGAAAATCTGTTCTCCAAATGGAGCGGCCTTCAAGGCGCGGCTGGCGAGGATTGAAGCCCGCTGTTCTGGGTTTGGTTTGTCGACTGCCATCTGGAAACGGCTTTCAAAAAACTTCTGCACTTCAGTGCTGGTTTTGAATTTTTGGTTGCGGGCTTCGCCGGCGCTCCCTCCCGCAAGTCTTATCCCTTCATCGACCATCCAGGCGATTTCGTCCTGTTTGCTCAGACTTTTTGGAGTGATGTTGAATTCCCGCTTGAAGAAAGCCTTGACCTCCTTCTCGCTTTCAAAGGCCATCTTCCAGCCGTCGATCAGGCCAGCCGGGTTGCGGCTGGAGGGTACCAGTACTTTGCTTAATGCCAACGACTGTTCGCGCAACCGCTCAAAGGCAAAGCCGTACAAATTACGGCCCTGGACGATTCGCCCCTCCTCGGCACGCATGGCGCGCGTGGGTTTTGTGAGGCGTGGTGCCTTAGCCCCCTCAGTGCGCCCGGTCTCGGAAAGTGGCACAAGTTTCTCACGGTCCTGGCGCTTGTATTGAACATTGGCTTTCCTGCGTAATTTGACTGGTCACGGGCTTGAGTGCTGCCGCTGCCTGGGTAGCAAAGTCTGTTACCTCCAGGTCTGCATAGCCCTCCGGCCGAGCCGAGAAAGGGTAGGCGATCCTGGCGGGGGTCTCGCTGCCGCGAGACCGCAAGGCCGAGCGTGCAACAACAGGAGGCGTTGGTGAGGGGCGTAAATCGTTGGACTCCGCGGGCGAAAATCGAGGGCGAGAGAAGCTGGGGAGTTGTATTTTCATGACCGTTTGTTCAGGATTTTCGCGTTTACAGCAACAATTACTGCGGAAAGTTTCAGTTCAAAAAATGCCTGTATACCAGTGAACGGGACATTTTTATTTGGTGACACTTATTGCACTGCGGTTCCACCGCAGAGTGCTGCCTAAACGCGAAAAGACCATATCCTGAAAGGTTAATCACCCAGTCATGAATATCTCCAGCTGGCCTGTGTCATGCTGATTCGTGCACTGCCGCCCTGGTCGGGGCTATTGCGAGCCAGAATGTCTCGAAGGGTTTGCGTGCCTTGTATGGCATTCCACCCGATTTGTGAAAAGGTGTCTGGTTTGTAAACATGCTCAGAAAGCAGCGGATTGGTCAGTGCCTGTGAAAATGCATCAACAGCAACCATGCGTTGAATCAACTCGGGCAAAGGCGAATTGGGCTCGGTGTCTTCAGCGAAAAGCCCTATGTAAAAATCAATGTCGTCAGGTGTTTTGTAATTCTTGGCCAGAAAATCAACCACCTTGCGGTTTTTAGACACATCGGAAAATGTTTGTGGCTTTTTCAGTGACACGTATTCCCGGTATTTGGAGTAAGAATCTAGCTTGTACAAACGGTCCTGTTCAATGGCTTTCACTTCAAAACCCACCAGCGCGGCACTGGTGTTGAAGGCCCCCAAGCGGCCTGCTCGCATTTCGCTCAAACTTGCAAACGCCTTGGTAAGTCCCGAGTCGAGCAACAATTGATTGTTCATGAATGTTGCGGCAACAGGGTAGCTTTTTCCATTCCAGTTTATCGTGTCTGGTATCAGGGAATGCCACCGGTAAAGCAGGCTGAATTCAGCGGTAATCCAGTTGGGCTTGTTCCACGGGGCATGCCATGCAACGCTTGGGTCCATCTTCAAGTGAAAAGGTGCGGACGAAATATGATTGATGTATTCCTCAATCACTATTTTGATAAACATCACGATCACCGCATTGCGCGCGGTTTGAAACACCCGTTCATCATCCCACGCGGGGTGTGTCTTCTCCATGTCACGGGCCAGTCGATTGTGTTCACGAAGCAGCAATGTATTGATCATTGCAACCTGGGGCACACTGTTCACCCGGTCACCACCCACAGCAAACAACTTGTTGCGCATTTCAGGGGTGCAGCGGTCCAGGCCAAGTGGTGGGTCCAATTTGTCGATCTCTGGTTTTAGTGCACCTGTGTTGCTGTCAAAAAGAAAGGGTGAGTATTCCTCTCCATTCAATATTTGTGATTTTAATTGTCCTTTTTTGCCAGTTGCCCCTGTTTTGATTCGCAACTGCTCGGTTTGCACCTGTGTGCGGCCATACAAGGTACACAAATCAATTTGATGGTTCGACGTGTTTTGCTTTCTCAATGGGTCGTCTTTTTCCCCGGCGCTTTCGTTGGGCATTCTGGTGCGAATGAATCCATCGGTCAGGTATTGTGCAAATGCAGGGAAAAGGCAGGTGGATTTTTTGCAAAATTCCTGCTCAGTTGTACTTCTTTCAAACAGCCCCTTTAGCGCGCTGGGGGGTGGCAGGTTTTGCCTGTTGGCCGCTGGCAAATGGCGTGCGCTCCAGGTTTGGTCGGTCAGTGAGGTCCACGACACATAATCGTGTACCGTACTCCACGGGTGTGGTCGGTACCTGCACACTTCCAGTGTTTTGTTGATCGCAGCAGCATTGACTTTGTCGCCCAACCAAGGCCAGTTGTTGGCCAGTTTTGAGCCTGATTGAATAAGGGTACTGCGAAGTTTCTGGAACATGTGAAAGTACCTCCAAGGGTTATGGATTCAGTTTTTGGTGTGCCCAGTAACCAAAATCAACTTCGATGTTTTCTTGTAAACCCACCAGCCCTGTAATTTGTGCATTCATCAATTGCCCAAAGTTGGCGAACAGGTTGAACTGTTGTTCAAGAAGTTTCGTCATTGTGTTGGCTTGCTTGATTTGAGAGTAATCGTGTACCAAAGCAGTACAACCCTCTATCCAGGCCTGGTGTTGCTGTTGCAAGCGACGCATTACTGCGCCTTGCATTTGCAACAGTTCCTCAAGCGTGTCTGCCTGTGTTAACTGGGGTATTAATTGAACGGTCGACATGCAATTGCGCATGGTTCTCCCCACCCGCCGTTTCATAAGGTTGTGCGCCGTTTGTGTGTGTGCAGCCAATTCAACTGGGGGCATGTTGTGTGGTACAAGTTTTACGATTTCGTTCATGGCGTGTGTGGTTCCTTTTTGATTGATTAGCCGCCAAGCCGCTCAAGCATGGCGTGAATGGCTTTGATTTGAATGGCGTCGCGGGAATAGTAGTCGGGCTCTTGTGCGTTGGTGGCCGTATATCCCCACCAATCCCAGCATCCCTCCGGGTTTTCAGTGGTGCCGTCTGAGCCCTGCGCCTGGGGATACAGCACGATGATGTTGTTGCTGTCGGCCATGTGGTTGTATCCCGTGGTCGTGAAATACCTGTTGCCATAGGGTGGCTGATTGCTCTTGTCTGCACGGCCAAACACATAATCGGTGTAGTTGTACCCCTGCTTGCAACCATGCAAGGCAATATGCACGCGAGCGGGTGCGCCTTCTTCAACTGCCTTGGGTATGTATGCATACCCAAACGGGCTCATGCTGGCGCGTTCTTCATTGTTGAAAAACTCGGTTTGATCAAAGCGCACAATGCGACCGCTCAGGTTTTGTGCTGCGGGCTTAAGGTTTGGATAAATGTGTTTCAAAATGTCATGCGATTGCATGAACCCGCCGTTGTTGATGTAAGGCGGCTGGTTCGTGCCCAATTCAGAATCTTCAGGGTTGTCGGTGATGATTGAGTGGCCCGCCGGAATATCGCAGTGATAAGCAATGTTTTCTGGCTTCACGCCCAGAAGTTCATAGAATTTACGCGTACGTGCTACTACATCCGAATACACCACTTCATCTTTGCTGCCGGTGAAAATGTATATCCGGTCATCTGCCAAATTAGCGATCGGGTCAATCAAGTTTTGTTTGGCTGTTTGGTAGGCCAAATCAGCAAGTTTTCCGGCATTTGGACCAGTTTGTGGCACCAGTGGATTCAGGCAAATGTACAGCGAGTTTTCAATGAACGCATCTTCTGCAATTAATGCAGCTTCGCGAAAAGATTCCGCGCAACGAAATGGCCCCCCTGCAATAATGCCAGCCCCAACAAAACTGGCGGAATGGGCCAGGTGAAGCTGAACGGTCATGAACGCCCCTGAGGATAAACCCGACACAGAGCTTTGCCCTTTTTTTACTTTGTACGACTGAAGTTGAACAACACCTGAATTTGTGCTGACAAGCATTAGAACCCCCTGAACAAATTGAATGGAATAAAATTCTGGACAATACAAATTGCTGCTCAATAACGTTCTTGGGCTAGTGCGCCTTGTACAACATCCAGGTTTCGTCAATACCTCGTAATTCGTGTAGCCCAAGTTCTTCGAAGTGAAAAGGCGAACCGAGCAATATGTCCCTGACTGTTCTTGAAACCAAAACTTCTGCAGGTGCAGCAAAGCTGGCAATCCGTGCACCAATGTGAACAGTTACACCGGAAACATGACCGTTTTCCCGCTGTTCAATGTCACCAAAATGAATTCCGGCTTTCAGCTGCAATCCAAGTTCAGCAAGCGCCAGAATGAGCGCTTTAGCGCATCGAAGCGCGTTGTCGGGGCGCTTGAAGGTGGAAAGTATTCCGTCGCCAGCCGAATTGACCAGGCGGCCACTGAAGCGCTGAATTTGCTCCAGCTGCACTCGGTCATGTTGATCCAGCAAACGGCGCCAGCTTTTGTCCCCCAGCCTGCTGGCATGCCCGGTTGAATCGGTGATGTCGGTAAAAAGCACTGCGACAAGCTTTCGTTCTGGCTCCTCGCTGTGGCATCGGCCTGTCAAAAACTCCTCGATGTGATCAAGCACAAGTTCGGAAGTGTCTGAGTATGGGGTGGCACTGGAGCCGGGAAGTTCGATGAAGCGTGCTCCCGGTACACGCTCGGCAATGTAGCGCCCATGTGACACAGGAACCCACGGGTAATCACGCCGTGTCATTACCAGTGTTGGGGCCTTTACATTGGGCAGCGCGTCTCGTGCATCCAGCGTAAGGTGTGTGGAAATAATTTGTGCAAAAGCCTTGGGCGATGCAATTGCGCGGTACATTCGCGCTGCATTCCGAAGTGCTGCGGGGTCTTCGGCCAATTCAGGTGTTACCTTCAAAGCCCACTTTTCTGTACCCCAGTATTTTTGGGCGAAGTTGATAAACTGTTGCACAACTTCTACGGCATGGCCTTCCGGATAACCATCGGTTCTCGAATAACGGGCTGTTGTATTGATCAAAACCAGTCGAGACACTTTCTCAGGATTTCTGGCTGCGAAGGGCAGTACCAATGGCCCTGCATCATTCCAGCCCACAATGGCCACAGTTTCACTTTGGATCGCAGTCATCACCGCGAGCAGCTCATCGTTCCAGTGTTCGCAGGGTTTGCGGCCATCTTGAGGACGTGGGTCGGACAAACCCGAACCGCGAGAGTTGAAAACAATCAGGCGTGAGAAAGAGGCCAGGCGCCTGAGAAATCGGGAAAGGAGGGGATCTTCCCAGTCGAGGTCGACATGGCTGATTTGACCCGATGTAAAAACCAGATCAAACGGACCCGATCCCAGCACTTGGTAGGCAATACGGTCTTCGCCCACTGTTGCAAATCGGGTTTCAGGTAGCTTCATTAACAATATGCCCAACGTTGATTTCGATGGTGAACATAAATGCTGGAAGTCAGTTTGGCTCTGTTTATCGCTACACCAGTTGGTTAGATTTATTTTTATGACCTGGTAAAAAGATTAGCGCGTTTTTGTTTTTTTTCTTAATTCTTGTTTGGGTCACTCGGCTGGTGCGAGCAGTTGGATTATGGTGTTGGCCTGCGAAGCTTGTTTTTAGGTATGTCGTATGTTTTTAATTGCAGGCGGTATTTCTGACCCAAACCTGGATGCTTTGGCAAAAGCGGCTGACCGGTTGGGTATTGAATGGTTTGACTTGAGGCAGCCCTTGAAAAGTAGTCTGCCTTTTCATTGGGAGCTTGATACACACACTGGTCATGCAGTTTGTCCTTGGGGAGATGTTGCTTTTCCCTGTTCTGCTTTTATTCGTCAGGATGTTTTTGCTCACATGAATGATCCAAGGCCTGAAGTGGCAGTCAGGGCTTTGGGGTCGTTCACTGCTGTGCAGGGGTGGCTGCTTGCAAACCCATCAGTTCGAACGTTCAATTCTGCGATTAGCCATCAAGCTCACAACAAAGTTGCCGCGCTGATATTGGCCAGGCAATGTGGTTTGGAAATTCCTGAGACCTGGGTAAGTAATCATGCTGGCCACATGCGAGAGCGCTCGAAGAGCAAATCGAGTATTGCAAAGCCGGTTGCTGGTGGCGGTTATTGCCAAACATTGGACGAAGCACTTGAGTCAGTGAATGTAGACTTTTCTGCCATACCCGCATTGATTCAATCGAGGATGGTAGCACCAGAGATTCGTATTTTTGTTGTTGGTGGTAATGCGTTTGCCTTCCGAGTGTCGAGCCCCTCGCTGGACTACAGGGTTAAACAAGATGCCCAACTGGAGCAAGTGGATGTTCCCAAAGTGATTGCGCGGTTGAGAAAATTGATGAAAAAATTGCGCATGAATTTTGGTGCCGCAGATTTCAAAACAAACCCGGATACGGGAGAGCTGGTTTTTCTTGAGCTCAACACCTCCCCCATGTTTGCCGCTTTTGATAAGGTCAGTCATGGAAAGCTTACAGAGAGTATGGTGAGTTGCCTGTGCCTTGACTGATTAGATCATTCTGGTTTGGGGTGCAGTGTTCTGTTTGAAAGGGGCCATGTATTACCGAGGTTGTTTTGGAACTTGTTTGCGCAAGTAATTACTCAGGTTGGGTTAGCTAACGATAAACGCGCGCTTGCACGTGCTTTTATTCTTTTGAAAGTAAATGCGGTCTGGCGCAAGGTTTCACATTATTGATTGTGCAATTGGGCCGGCGTTTCACCTCAAAATTTTTAATCTATTGTTAAATTGCGGAACGTTCATCATGAAAGAAATTCAATTAAATGACCCCTTGCTTCAATATGTGTCAGGCGGGAAAGGCGGAAACGGTAAAAAGACAGGCAAGCCGTCTTCCAAGCCGAAGAAAGGCGGTGATCGTCCTGATGTAACCACTTTGGCAGTTGGTGAAGAGGGCGGACAAGGTGAGGTTACAACCATGGCGATTGGCGAAGAGTCTGGTGCTGGAGCAATCAGCCCTGCTGTAGGCCCCTTGGGTTCTTTCTAAAGTTTCTGGTTCTCAGCCCAAAGAGCTGCTTTTGCAACTCTTCATTTCAAGCCTGCGCCCAAAACACTGCAAATTTTTGATCGGGGTCGGTGTAGGCTTTGCAGGCCTTGAAGCCCGCGCGTTTCAGCAAATCATCGAACCCGGTCAGGGTCCATTTGTACGAATTTTCTGTGTGAATTCGTTCACCTTCAGCAAACTGCCGTTCACCTCCATCCCACTGCACCACCACATCACGCAGTGCCTCAAGGTGCATTTCAATTCGGTTCAGTTCGGTGTTGTAAAGGCCAATGTGTTTCCAGTCTTCCAGTTGAAAGTTGGTTCCAGCCAAGGTGTTAAAGTGCAGCAACATATTGCGGTTAAATGCTGCAGTTACTCCCAAGGCGTCATCGTAAGCGGCTTCAAGCACCGCTTTGCTTTTCACCAGGTCTACGCCAATCAGCAGGCCACCGCCCGCGGCGGTGCCACACACGGCATGCACCTGTTTTAAAAACAGCAATGCCTCTTCAGGCGTGAAGTTGCCAATGCTGGAACCTGGATAAAACATCACCTTGGGCTGCGTTGGGTTCAGGGCCAAGCCAGCGGGCAGGGTCAGTTCGCTTGAAAAATCAAGGCCTACGCCTGCCATTTCAAGTTCAGGAAACTGCCGTTGCAGGCATTCGAGTGAGCCTTTTAAAAAATCCACTGAAATATCCACGGCCACATAACGTGCCGGGTGGAACACATTGAAAAGTTTGGCTGCTTTCTCGCAATTGCCCGCGCCCAAATCAATGAACACTGCGCCCTTGGGCACCTGCTTTGCCATGTCGTGCCCGTGGCTGGCGAAAATAAGTGCTTCTGTGCGGGTGGGGTAGTACTCGGGTATGCAGGTAATGGCTTCGAACAGTTTGGAACCCAACTCGTCGTACAGGTATTTGGGCGAGGTGTGCGCCTTGCTGGCGCGCAAACCTGTCAGCAATTCTTCGCGAATGTGGTCTGCCTGGCCTTGGTAAATCTGTATGAATTGAGGAGTGGGGTTTGTGGTTTTCATGGTTTGAACAAAGTCATCGGGTCATCGTGCGGCGCAGGTGGTAGCTCATGCTGTCCACAATGGCCACCAGCAGCAACATGGCTGCCAAAATGGTGGCGGTTTTACCCATCTGGAATAAACCCATGTGAAACGACAGCAATTGCCCCAGGCCGCCAGCACCTACTACGCCCAATACAGCAGCAGCGCGAATGTTGTTTTCCCAGCGGTACAGGGTGTAGCTCATTAGTTGGGGCAACACCTGCGGCAGGGTGGTGAAATAAAACACTTTCAGGTTGCCAACACCCTGCGTGCGCAGCGCATCTGCCGGCTCGGGCGGGGCGTTTTCAATTGATTCAGCAAAAAGCCTGCCCAGCACCCCTGTGGTGTGAAAGGCCAGTGCCAGCGTGCCGGCAAAAGGCCCAAGGCCTGCTGAAATCAGCAGCAAAGCGGCCCACACCAATTCGGGAATGGAGCGCAGCGCATTCAGTACCCAGCGAGTGGGGGTGCGCATAAGGCCTTTGTCGTTGCTGTGCAGTTTGCTTGCGGGTATGGCCAAAGCCAGGCCTGCCACTGCAGCCAGCGCTGTGCCCAGCAAGGACATGGCCAGTGTTTCAACCGTGCCCCAGCCCACTTTGCTGAGGAATGCGGCCTGGGTGTCCATCGGGAAAAACTCGCTGATGAATCGACCCATCGACCGAAACGCCTCAAGGGACAAAAACTCACCCCATTTCAGGTTCAATGTCCAGAAGCTGGCAATGATCAAGGCCAACATGCCCAGCAGCAAGGCGGCAGTGCCGCCTTTCATGACGGGTGGTGCTTTGGTGGGGCAAGTTGTGTGTGGCGAGGTGTTCATATCAAACGCTTCCGGAAGAATGCGCTGACTGCGTCAGCCATAGCCACCAGCAAAATGAACACAATCAGCATGGTGGAAACTTCACCACCGTTGAACATTTTCATGGAATTGTCGAGTTCCTGGCCCAAGCCGCCTGCACCTACAAAACCCAACACCACTGAGGATCGAATGGCGCATTCCCATCGGTACACGGTGTAGGAAGTCAGTTCCATCACGTTTTGTGGCAACAGGCCGTAGAAAAAGGCTTGCAAGCGGCCCGAGCCGTTGCGCAGCAGGGTTTCAGTGGGTGTTGTTTCTCCGCTTTCGAGAATTTCCCCATACACTTTGCCCAACATGCCGCCATACGTAAGGGCAATCGCCAACACACCGGCTGTAGGGCCAAGGCCTACTACGCGCACAAACACCAGTGCCCATACCAATTCCGGAATACTGCGAAGAACAATAAGTGTCCAGCGAATGGTTTGCCGAATTGCGAAGGGCAGGGCAGCCATTTTTCCCGAGATGGCCGACACGGATAACACCCTTGTGGACAAAATGGTAAGCGGGAAAGCGATGACCAGCGCCAGCACCATGCCTGCGGTTGCAATGGCCACGGTTTTCCAGGTTTCGCGCAGAATTCTGGCCAGCAAATCGGGTTCCAGCACCGGCGGAAAGAAGCTGCCAATAAATTTGGCACTTATTTTCATATTCTCGGGTTCGAACAAAACCGAAGGCCGAAATTCTGTGGTGTGGGTTAGGGGCCACAGCAGCAGTAAGGTAAAAGTGATCCAGAACAACCGTTGGTGCCACGCAGGGTCGCGTTTAGGCACATCAAAGCGCGGGTTGTGTACTGGCAAGTGCAGGCTGTTCATCGGCAATTGTTGACTACAACTGCGGGCGTCACACGCTCGAATTGTTTTTCAATCAATTCACGGTCTTGGTGGCCCAGCAGTTCATGCTCGTATTGAGAGTATAGCGATTTCAACATGGCGGGTGTTACTTGCTCAGTGGGCAAATCGAACTCGATTTGCCCGTGGCGCAGGCCCACAATACGTTTGAAGAATGCCAAGGCCATATCGACCTGGTGTAAGGTGCAAACCAGCGTAATGCCACTTTCGCGCGCATTTTCGGTAAGTGCTGACATGGCCAGGCGGGCCCGCGTGGGGTCGAGTGCAGACAAAGGTTCGTCAACCAGCCACAATTTTGCAGGCGATACAAACAAACGTGCCAGGCCCACTCGCTGGCGTTCGCCACCGGAAAGGCGGTCAACGCGTTCGAAAATTTTCTCGGGCAAATCAAGCTTGCTTAGTGCCTGGTGTGCAGCCGGAATATCAACCGGATAAAACAGGGATTGGATGCTTTGTGCAAGGTTCATGGCCGGCAAACGCCCGGCCAACACCGATGTGATAACACGTTGGCGCGGTGGCAGGGGCGGAACTTGTGGCGCAACAATTAACTGGCCACGCAGTTTTTGCAGCTTGCGTTTGCTTAAACTCCAGGGGTTTTGATCGTTTAATGCAACTTGCCCTTTCAGCGGCTTTAGCGTGCAAGACAGCACCTGAAGCAGCGTGGTTTTGCCTGCGCCAGAAGGGCCGATCAGTGCGATTTGCTCCCCACTGCCAATTTGCAGCGACATTTTTTTAATCGCTGGTGCGCTGCTGGAGGGTGCGGAGGGATGGCAGGCATCAATATCCTGAATTTGAAGCTTCACTGCGCTGCGTTCCCCATATTACTGCGGGGGCCCAGTGCAGGCCCCCATCAACTGTTTGATTATAACAAGCCAGCGCTGCGAGCGGCGCTTTCCAAACCTTTGTAGTTTTCAGGCTTGGTGTCCACGTAACGTGTGGCGCGGTTCAACTTCAGGATTTCCGCATGTTCGGGTACTGCGGGGTCCAGGTCGAACAGGGCTTTCTGGATTTTTTTGCGCAAATCGGCAGGCATGTCTTGGTGCACTGTCCAGTTGTAGTTGTAATAGGGTGGGGTGGTGTAGAACACGTCTACAGCCTTGGTGTCCACCTTGTTTTCATTCACGAATTTTTTCCAAACCGTGATGTCGAGTGCGGCAGCATCAACTTTGCCGCTGACCACAGATGCGATGGTGGCATCGTGCGCACCGGAATAGGCCACGCGCTTGAATGCTTTCTCAGGTTCCAGGCCAGCTTCCAGCAGGAAGCTGCGCGGCATCCGGTGGCCTGAAGTGCTGCTTTGTGAACCAAATGAAATTTGTTTGCCCTTCATGTCTTGCAGGGTTTTAATGCCTGAATCGGTTTTGGCAATGAATACAGACTGAAACTTGGTGTCTTCAACGCGCTGGGCGATTGGAATAACCTTGCCGTTGGAGCGCAAGTTGGCCTGCACATGGGTAAAGCCGCCAAACCAAACCAGGTCTACTTTCTTGTTCACCAGGGCTTCAACAGCGGCTGGGTAGTCGCTCACGGGTGTGAACTCCACTTTCATGCCGACGGCCTTGGACAAGTAGGCTGCCAAGGGTTCGAACTTGCGAATTTGCTCGGTGGCTGCTTCTTCAGGAATGGTTGTTACTTTCAAAACCTGTTCCGCGTGGGCTGAAACGGTAAAGCCAGCGGCCAGCGCAATGGCGGCCACAGAGAACAAACGGCGTGAAATGGAAAATACTGAACTTTTCATGAGTACCTCGTTGTACAGAACGATTGGAAATAACCCTAGAATTGATAATCGCACAAACAATTAACGTTTTAATCGTTAAGTGTTTGTGCTGCTGTTTTTTTAACTTTTAATTTTGAATATTCAAGTACCCAGCTTGCCGGCAGCTTTAACCTCTGCGGCCTGTTCTTCACCGGTTTTGTAGTGCGGTACACGAATAACCATGCGTTTTGCACGCTGAATAAAACTGTTGTTGCCTTTGATTTCGTTGTTCCAGTATTCATCAGACAGCGCAATGTTTTTGTCCAGTTCAAGCTCGAAGGCTGCTTGCGACACTGTGCCGCCAAAAATATAGGTTTTTCCGTTCACCACTTTGAAGTCGCTGGCATTGCCGCCCCAAGGAATGCCAAACATGATGCCGTTGGCACAGTAGCCGCCGTACTGCGGAATGTATTTGGTGGGCTCTGCATCGAACAGGGCCTTGTGTTCGGCGCTGGCGAAGTGAAAGTCAACATCCTGGTAGGTGCTGCTGAATTCTGATTTGCCCTGAACGTAGGCGTTCTGGGTAATGTAAGCCACAACATCAGCACCAAACAGCATCAGGCGGTCTGCACCTTCCATGGCTGCTGCATTCACGGGTGTCAATTCGCTGGCTGGGTTTTGGGCGGTCATTGCGGTACAGCCACTCAGCCCGAGCACCAGGCTGGCTGCAATCAGTAGCTTGTTGGTGCGGGTAAAAATCAAAATACTTCTCCGGTGTTGGGTTGAATCAAATCGATGAACTGACCCTTTTCGTTGAAAACAGTTCCTGCAGGGTCTTCAAGGTAAGGTGCCGGCCAGCCCAACAGGCTGCTTGCTTGTTCGCAGCGTTGGCGAAGGTCTCGCGGGTTTTCTCCGCCCAAGTGCACAATTCCGTACCGATAACTGCGCAGCCACTTGAAGTCCCTGTGCAATTCTTTGGCGTCCTTGGGGTATTCAAACAGCAGGGCATCGGGAAATGCTTTCCGGAAAGCAGCTTTTTGTACCAAGCCGGGGAATGGCACCGTGGCCTTTGGGTTGAACGACCGGTATACAAAGCTGGCGGTGGCACCCGCTGTGGGCGCTTTGCGGGCCAATGTAGCCGGGTTTATGCCATGGGCCAGTGCAAACGCAATTTCATGCAGATCGATGCCATCCACGCGCAAGTACAGGTCGGAAAACTGCGAGGCCATGCGCGGGTTGAATTCAATCACAGTAATTTTGCCCGTGGCTTCATCATGAAAAAATTCCATGTTGAACAGGCCGTGGTCAAAACCCACCGCATTCAGAAAGCGCCGGGCTACATCGGCCGCGCGGTCCTGCACATCCGCATGCAGTTTGCTCGGGTATTCAAAGCGCATGAAGGCATCGGTGTTGGGGTACATTACCTCGTCGACCACGCCCAAGGCGCGAACCTCGCCCTGCCAGACATAGCCATCCAGGTTGTATTGGCGCCCGCGCATTGGGGCCTCCAGCATCATGCTGTGTGCCGTACCAGCTTCAGGAAGCCGCTTTTTTGCAATGCGCTCGAAGGGCTCAACCAGGTGCTTGATCACCCACAATTCCCAAGGGCCGAAGCGGGTGTGATCGTGCAATTCCTGGGCGTTTTTAACCTGCCGCGACAATACCGAGAATGCGGCCTTCACGGGTTTTACAAATTGTGGGTAGTCAATGCCTTCGGGCACCGGGCCGCCATAGGCCGCGTTCAGGCGGGCAAATGGCAGGTTCGCTTCCGGGGCCACTTGTTGAAGCACTTCGCGGGCATGCAATTTGTGCTGGCAGGCCAGAATGGCATTCACGGGTGTACCCGGCCAGCCCATTTTTTCGGCCAGCAGTGCAGCGCACAAGGCGCCAAATTGCTCGTGGTTGGATGCCACGGCTTTTGCACCCTGCAGCTTGGCCAGCACAGCGGCTTTGGCCACAAATCGCTCTGTGTCGAACCAGGCCAGGCGCGCGTTGCTGGGAAAGCTGAATAAATCAAAGCCGGAAACCACACTGGGCCATTGGGCACGAAGCCGGTTGGCCCCCAGTTCATCCCAGTCGTAATTGAACAGCAGCAGCGTTTTTGGATGTGGCATGTAAAAGCAGAATTGGATTAGCGGGGAATGTCGTTGAGCGACCAGTTGTAATCCGTATACGTAACGGGAAGCGATTTGGATGCGATTTTATCCACTATTTCTGGCGTGGAGCTCATGTCTTTGGCCCATTTTGCAAATACATCCTTCACCTCTTTAAAACCTTGGTGGCCTTTTTCAAAGTCTTCGGCAAACCATTTGAAAATAGGGCTTACCTGCAGTTCACCATTTTTTACGCGGTTTCGGCTTGGATCGCTTAAAAAGCGGCGCATGCCGTCGTCCAGTTGGGCATTCAGTTTTGTTGCTGTAAAGGCTTCATTACGCAGGGCTGGGCAACCAATGCTGGCGCAGTTCACGGCAGCATGAATGCGGGGTTCACTGTATTTGGGGCGAAGTTGTTCGTGTTCAATCCAGTCCAGGTGGCGTTTTTCTCCCAGCAGCGTGAAAAATTCCTGTTTCCAGGGGCTGCTGAACACGCCACCAATTTCCTTGATGGATTTGATTTTTGGATACTTGGTCAGGATAAGTTCAATGGTGAAGCCATTGTAGGCATTGATTAAAAATGCCATTTGCTGGGTTTTTGAAAAACCGTTGAAATCGGCCTGGCTTAGTGCAGACCAATCATTCAGCACAGTTTTCAGGGCCTGTCGGTCTTTTTGAAAACCCGCGTAATCCACAGCGGTTTGTTTGTTGTCGGGTAGCCATTTCACGTGTTTTGCCAGAAGGCCGTTCCAGGCCGTGTAGTTGTGATCAAACTCGGCAGCGAAGCCGGTGCTGCCTGCGGACAGGGTAAAAACCAACAACAATGTTTTGATGAATTTCAGCATGGTGAATGGGGGGCCCAGTGAATTGAACTTAAGTGGGGTTATCAAGTTGAGCTAGCGTATTCGTTCTGTGCGGCTATTTGGTTACACTACCGCAAATTCATCTCTACAGATTCAACACAACCTGGAGTTGCCATGCCCGCTGTTCCGGTCACCATTGCCATGCTGTTGATCAGCAATATTTTCATGACCTTTGCATGGTATGCCCATTTGAAAGACATGAGTCAAAAGCCCTGGATTATTGCGGCTTTGGTCAGTTGGGGTATTGCCCTGTTTGAATACTTGTTTCAGGTGCCTGCCAACCGCATTGGTTACACGGTGTTGTCTGTAGGGCAGTTGAAGGTGATGCAGGAAATAATCACGCTGACGGTGTTTGTGCCGTTCGCAGTGTTTTACATGAAAGAGCCACTGAAGCTGGACTATTTGTGGGCTGGTTTGTGCCTTGTGGGTGCGGCTTACTTTATTTTCAGGGACAAGCTGTAGAAAAGTACTTAGGGCGCCTAGACCACCCTTTGATCAAACTGCGCAATGAATTCCTCAATTGCTCGCGTAAATCGTTGCCCCTGGCCGCCTTTCTCCGCTACCTGTATTCTGCCCGCTGCCTGTTTTTCCAGTTGTAACGGAAGCTCTTCTTCGGTGGACTGAACAATCACCGGCGTGTGTTCACAATATTCAAGCAAGAAACGGGCGGTGTTTTCTGCCTTCGAGTCGCCTACATTCAGGTCGGAGATCAGAAGCTGACAACCGCCATGAGATGCCTTCAGTTGCGCCAGGCTTCGGAAGTACTTCACTTCGACCCGGTCAGCAAGCAGCCGTGTCAAGTGTGTTTCGAGAACAAACCGATGCATTTCAAAATCTTCGAGGCAGAAAATTACTGGTTTCATGCTTTGTTAGAATTCAAGCTGTAACATCTCCATCCTACGAGAAATGTATTCAGAGTGAGAAATCTGGTGAATTTTCATCCCTCACAATGGGGTTGTGGCGCAGGGGGGCTTTCATGTTTTTAAATCTGTTTTTGTTTGTGGCCGGCCTTGGGTTGTTGGTAATGGGAGCCAATGTGCTGGTGCGCGGTGCGTCCAATCTGGCTTTTTCGTTCGGTATTTCACCCTTGGTGGTTGGCCTGACCGTGGTTGCCTTTGGCACCAGCGCACCCGAGGTGGCCGTGTCAGTGGGTGCAGCACTGGGCGGCACCACCGACATTGCAATTGGCAACGTGGTGGGCAGCAATATTTTCAATGTGCTGTTTATTTTGGGCCTAAGCGCGCTGATTACGCCTTTGGTGGTTAACCTGCAGCTGATTCGTCAAGAGGTGCCGATCATGATTGGGGCATCCGTTTTGCTGCTTTTATTAAGCCTGGATGGGCAGCTGTCCTGGACCGATGGTGGCATTCTTGCTGTACTCGTGGTGGCTTACACCGCTTTTCTGATTGTGCAGTCCCGCACTCAAGTCAAGGCTGATCAAAGCGAATATGAGCAGGAATTGAAAGCCGCCGCTCAAGGCAGCTGGGATTCCAAATTGCCCGTGCAGCTGGCTTTGATCGTGGTGGGTTTGGGTTTACTGGTGTTGGGCTCGGAATGGCTGGTGGGTTCGGCCGTAGTGTTTGCCAAAGCTTTGGGTGTGAGTGATGTAGTAATCGCGCTGACGATTGTGTCTGCGGGTACCTCCATGCCCGAGGTTGCCACCTCGATTGCAGCTGCCCTGAAGGGCGAGCGCGATATTGCCGTTGGCAATGTGGTGGGCAGTTGTACATTCAATATTTTCGCCTGTCTGGGTATTTCAAGCCTTGTGGCGGCCCCGGTAGGGCTACAGGTTGCCCCTTCATTGCTTGCTTTCGACATGTGGGTGATGCTGGCAGTGGCATTTGCCTGTTTGCCAATTTTCCTGACCGGTCGGGAAATTGCCCGCTGGGAAGGTGGCGTGTTCCTGGCTTATTACACAGCCTATGTTGTGTACCTTATTCTTGATGCGCAAGAGCATGATGCGCTAGGCCTGTATTCGAACACCATGTTGAGTTTTGTGGTACCGATCACCGTGATTACCTTGGTAGTTAGTCTGTTGCGCAAAAAAAGCGGGGATGAAAGTTCAAACGCGTGAAATCGAAGTATTTAGTTGCATTGATCACTAGATTCAGGGACTTACGCCCCCTTGTTTAAAAGCGTACATTGGTACTGTGTGTTGACCTGTAGTACAGCTAGAACAGGAGAAGGCTTTGAAAATAGCCCCCGCCGTTGTTGTATTTGGTTTTTGCGTGTTTACCATGGGTGGTGTTGCCCAGGCTGCAAACACCGAAAGTGATTTGCCAGTTTGGTTGCAAGAGCATTTTGAACCGGTTCATTACGAGTTGACCGACTTTGTTGACGATACCGCTCGGGGCATTGACCAGTTTTTTGGCACCGACGACAGCCTGTTTGTTGAAAACCAGTCTTTCCTTCGCGTTGCATTGGATACCCGGCTTCAGCCGGGTGATTCCAAGCTCGATCCCAGCGTGCGGTTTCGTGTGGACCTGCCCACTACGAAAAAGCGATTGCGTCTGATTATTGAAAGTGACATTGAAGAACCCTTGGGGCGACTCTCCGAACAGGGTATTCGTGAGGTGCGCGGCGGTGAGCGCTTCGATACCAACAATTCGGCCGTGGGCCTGGAGCAGCGTTCTTCCAAAGACCCTACCCAGTCTTGGGTGCAGGGTTTGGGCCTGGGTGTGAAATTTGGTACACCGATTGATCCTTACCTGCGTTATTCCGCCCTGCGGCAGTGGAATTTCAGCGAAAGCAAATGGCAAATCAACTCATCAAGCCGGGTAACCCAGTTTAACCAGCGTGGTTTGCAGGTGCGAACCAATTTCGATTTGAATAAACCACTGGATTCGGAAAAAACCCTTCGCTTTCAAACGTATGCAGAATTTGAAGAAATGCGCGACTCTACGGTGTTTTCTCAAACCGCAGAAATTAACAGGGTGCTGGATTCTCGCACTGCGTTGCGCTACGCAATTATTGTTGTAGGTGACGATCGCGGTGAAAAAACAATCAAGGACTACATTTTGCAGGCTTACTACCGGCGAGATATTCACAAGAATGTTTTGTTCATGGACATTATTCCCGAAATTCACTTCCCTACCTTGGGCAATCGCGACCCCTATGTGGCGTTGACCTTTCGTTTGGAGGCGTTTTTCAGGGGTAATTTCAACCGTTCCAGATGACACCTCTGCGTGGTCAACATAGAATTCTTTGACTTTGTCTTAAAGCAGTAAGCCCATGCCCTCCGTTTTTGCATTGTTTGCCTTTGTGTTACTTGTTGTTGGGGGTTACGGTTACATCAACCAGCCTGCGCAGGAACCGCCCTGGAATCAAGTTGTTCCAGGTTTTGCATTTTCGCCTTACCAAGCCGGGCAAAGCCCGATCGACAACATTGAGCCAAAGGCTGAAGACATCAACCGTGATCTTTCTTTGTTGGCGGGTAAAACACGGGCTATTCGAACTTACACAGTGGCTGGCATATTCGGAGAAATTCCCGCGCTGGCCAAAGCACATAACATCAACGTTGCACTGGGTGCCTGGTTAAGTCCCGACCTGCAAGCCAATGAAAAAGAACTTGAGCGTTTACTGACCGTGGCGCACAGCCCGCCCTACAATGTGGTTCGCCTGATTGTGGGCAACGAAGCCCTGTTGCGCGAAGACCTGAACCTGACGCAAATGACTGCCTACCTGGACCAGGTGCGCGCAGAAACCGACATCCCGGTGAGTACTGCTGAGCCTTGGCACGTGTGGCTGAAAAACCCGGAGCTGGCCGAGCATGTAGATTACCTGGCCGTGCATTTGCTGCCCTTTTGGGAAGGCATTGCCCTGGATGATGCAGTTGATTTTTCAATCAACACTTACAAACAATTGCAGCAGGCCTTTCCTGGTAAACCGATTGTAGTGACTGAAGTGGGTTGGCCCAGCAATGGGCGTTCAATCAAGCAGGCTGATGCATCACAAGCCAATCAGGCGAAGTTTTTGCGCCGCTTCATTCCACGTGCACAGCAAGAAAACATTGTTTTTTATGTGATGGAAGCTTTTGACCAGCCCTGGAAATCAGACATTGAAGGCAGTGTAGGTGGTCACTGGGGTGTGTTCGATTCATTCCGTGAACCGAAGTTTGAACCCGATCGCCCGATTATTGCCATACCGCAGTGGAAGTTGCTTGCTGCTGCGTCAATTGTGGTGGCTTTGTTAATAACCTTCCTTTTGCTGATCGATAGCAAAACACTGCGCGACAGCGGGCGCACGTTTTTAATTTTCAATGCCTTTGTTATTTCATGTCTGATTATTTACGTGGTCTATGATTTCACCCTGCATTACCACACCTGGGTCAGTGTGCTCATTTCATTGTTTTTGTTACTCGGTGTGGTCGGCGTGTTTGTAATCGTATTGGCCGAAGCCCATGAATGGGCCGAGGCCATGTGGTACAGCGGCCGGCGCAGGTTGTTGTCTCGGCCCAAGGGTGCTAAGGCTGATGCTATAACTGCCAGTGGTTATCAGCCTTTTGTGTCAATTCATGTACCGGCTTATGAAGAGCCGCCTGAAATGTTGATCGATACTTTGAACGCGCTGGCCCGGCTGGATTATCCAAATTTTGAAGTGATCGTAATCGACAACAACACGAAAGATGAAGCCACTTGGCGCCCGGTGCAAGCGCATTGCCTGCAGCTTGACCAAAGTCCTGATAAGCGCTTCCGCTTTTTCCACGTAAGCCCCTTGAGTGGCTACAAGGCTGGTGCCTTGAATTTCGCACTGGAACGCACCAGCCCGCAAGCGGAAGTGGTGGCTGTTATTGATGCAGACTACAAAGTACTGCCCGGTTGGTTAAGTGATCTCGCCCCGGAGTTCGAAAAGCCCCAGATTGCAATTGTTCAGGCTCCACAAGATTATCGGGATGGACAGGAAAGCGCATTCAAATCCCTGTGCTATGCCGAGTACAAAGGGTTCTTTCATTTGGGCATGGTAACCCGCAACGAACGCAATGCCATTATTCAGCACGGCACCATGACCATGGTTCGCCGTTCAGTGCTGGAGCAGGTAGGGTGCTGGGGTGTTAGCACCATTACCGAGGACACCGAGCTGGGGCTGCGAATTTTTGAGCAGGGCCATGAAGCGGTGTACATCGATCAAAGCTACGGACATGGCTTGATCCCCGACACTTTCACCGACTACAAAAAACAGCGACACCGCTGGGCCTACGGCGCCATGCAAATTTTGCGGGAACACGCAGGACAGTTATTTGGGTTTAAGCGAAGCAAACTAACCGCTGGGCAGCGCTACCATTTTGTTTCGGGTTGGTTGCCCTGGATTGCCGACGGCATCAATTTGGTGTTCACCCTGTTAGCCTTGGTGTGGTCGGGCTTGATGCTCCACGATCCGGTTGGGTTTAATGCGCCGCCGCTGTTGATCAGCGTTGTGCCAATCATGTTTTTTACGTTCAAGATTGCCAAGCTGTTTACCTTGTATTTGGTGCAGGTGAAGGCCAGCTTTGGAACCGCTTTGGCAGCGACCCTGGCGGGTTTGTCACTTAGTTATGCGATAGGGCGGGCCACCTTGTCGGGTCTGTTTGTTGGGCGCAAAATACCCTTTATACGCACCCCAAAAATGGCCAACCGAATGGCATTGTTGAATGCGGTGAATGCTGCGCGTGATGAATCTGTTTTGGCACTTGTGTTGTTGTGTGCAGTGGGGCTTATTTATTTTCAGTTGGGTTTTGATTCCAAAGAAAACTTGGCTTGGTGCCTGGTGCTGGTTTCTCAAAGCTTGCCTTTCGCTGCGGCGTTTGTCGTTTCCTTAGTCAGTGCAGCGCCCGCAAGGGCAGCCGCACACAACGAAATGGGTGTGAAGCAGTCATGAGTTCTACGAATACAGCGCTGCAGAGCAGTTTCCAACTGGCTGTTGATGGTGCCACGAAATTGTCTAAGTGGCGCTTAAGCGGCCAGTTGTTGTTGGCGCTGATTTTTTTAAATTCTACGCTTTGCTTCTCGGCCATTTGGCCCACCGTGTATGTGCTGCCCGACCTGGGCGTGTCGCCAGAATTTGTGTGCCTGATCATGTTGCTGTCCGCATGGGTTGCCGTGTTTGGCAAGCCTTCTGTGCGGGCCTTGGGTGTTATTTCAGCGCTGTATCTGTTAATGGCTTTTGGTCATTATGCCGATGTGGTGGTGCCCAATTTATTGGGGCGCCCGGTCAATTTGTACTGGGATGTGCCACAGCTTCCGCGCTTCGTTTGGGTAAGCATTCAAGGTTTACCTGTTTGGCTCACCGTTGTGGTGGTGCTGGGGGCTTGTGCCGCTGTGTGGGCTTACCACCGCTTGTTGTTGCTTGCCATGAAAACAGTCAGCCATGCCGTTGAACCTGTGGCTAAAACGCTGTGGCTATGGAGTGCCTTGTTGCTAGCGGGCGTTGTGGTATTGCTCAATTATTCCGAGGATCCCGAAAAGCCCACTTTTGTTTCCAAGGCTGTGGTGCCTGTGTACTGGAAGGAGGCCATGAAGCTTCGCGACATTCTGGTGCCCTCGCGTGCGGCAAAGTTGTTGCCCGCCAGCACGGTGATTGACGAGGCCTTGGCCAATACAGGAAAGCCTGCACTGGCTTCGCTGAACAAGCGCGATGTGTACATGATTTTTCTGGAAACCTATGGCGCGGTACTTTATGACCAAAAAGAATCGGCTGATGCTGTAGCGCAAACCCGCAAGCAACTTGAAAAGTCCATACTGGCCAGTGGTCGCCATGTGGTGTCGGCCTTTTATGTATCGCCTACCATTGGTGGCGCAAGCGACCTGGCGCATTTGTCGGTGCTGTCGGGCATTGATTTAAAAGACTCGCGCAAACACGATGTGCTGCTAACCACGAATCGCCCCACCTTGATGGATGTGTTCGAACGGGAAGGTTATGAAACCTTTGGCCTTTATCACTCTGTGGGTTGGGAGTGGGTTGAGCGCGCGTTTTACAGTTTTGACCAATACATTGATGGCCCCGCCTTGAATTACCAAGGCCCTGCATTCGGTTTCTGGAAAATTCCAGACCAGTTTGCGGCCGCGCGGGTTGAGCAGCTGTACCCGCGCAATGAACAGGCCAAACCCCGTTTTACTTTTTTCCCGACTATTTCAAGCCATTTTCCGTTTCATCAAGTGCCGCCCTATCAGCCTGACTGGAAAAAACTGTTGGGGCCTGAGCCGTTCGATGCTGCTGCCGCCGCGCGCGCCCAGGCAGAGCCTGTGAGTTGGGAATACATGAAACCCGATTACCTTCGCACAATCAACTACACTCACACCTGGCTGGCGGGTTATTTTAGCCAGCCAGAACCACGGGAAACCGTGTATGTGATGATCGGTGATCACCAGCCCACGGGCAGTGTGTCACGAGAACCCACTCCTTGGGATGTGCCGGTATTCATCGTTTCGAAGGATAAAAAGCTGTTGGACCGTTTCAAGGCCATGGGCTTTACTGATGGTTTAACACCAAAGAATCGTGCACCTCAGGGCAGTTTGTATGAATTGACCTCTGTGTTGCTAAAGGGTTTTGGCCAGTGATTTTATTCAGGTTCTTGCTGCTTTTTTTTCTGTTGCCCGTGGCCCACGGGTTTGAGCGGCCAATCGAAATTGCAGCCATCAGTGCTGATTATCGAATTGTTGAGGAACTACACGCTACACCCGAGAACATTGACCGTGTATTCGAATTGACCCAAGCCATGGCCAATAAACTGGCCCCGTTGTTTGATTTACCCATCAAGGTGGCCGTGCTTGAACGAAAGGAAGTAAGTCCCATGTTGTCGACTGTGTCGAGCCATGGCGACTGCATTGTGGTGATTAATAGGGGCAAACATGCATGGTCCTATTGGGAACCCTTTCTTGTGCATGGTGTATTAACGGTTGATGAGTTGTACGAATTTGCAGCCCTGCATGAGATTGCGCACTGCTTCAACAAACTAGGCCCGGATGCAAACTACATGAGCTACCAGGAGCCTGGAAGGCCAAGCGAATCGTTTTCGGATATTTTTGCGCTGAGCATGATGAGCGAGGTGCGCGAAGACTTCGAGATGAAGCGCATTGTGGATGCAGTGATTGAAATACGCGCCAGCTATAACTCACTTGTTTATTCCAGCCACAACACCACAAAAAATATTAGAAAGGTTTACGACCAGTTGGTTTATAAAACCCCGGCGTACAAAAATGTTTTTTTGTTGGCCAACCATGCGATCAAGCTTTCCAAGCAAATTGAATAAGCATTTCTAAACGTATTAGCCTTGCAGTGGTTGTGCCAGTATCCAAAGCCCCACACCGGTGAACACTACCATCAACACCAGCATTGGAATTTGGCTGAGCGTGGCGCGGCTGTTGGTATTTTCAAGTTGCAAGGCCTGCTTGTGTGCCAGCCAAACTGCGGCCACATGCCCCGCAAGAATCAACACCACCTGGCTGGTCCAGATGTCGGCCATGTCGGGAAGCCATGGCAAGCGGCCTGTGATTGCCGTACCAAAAATATTCCAACCCCAGCCGAAGGGGTCCGATACCAGGCCCCGAATTTTCAAACCCTGACTAAACAGCAGGGTGTAGTAGTGCGTCAGGTGGTACACCACAGCAATGGGCACCAGGCTTGGCAAGTAGCGGCGCAAAAGCAGGCCGATGGGTTGTTGCCCACCAGTTAGCGCACGCCCCATGTGTAGAAATACGACGAACAACACCAGATAAAAAAATGGGGAGACGATTAGCAAGGCAATTTCCCATGCGATAAACCAGGGGCGCACTTGAGGATAAATTTTCAGTGGGTGATCACCGAAGGCAATGGTCAAAATACCAAAGGGATCTTGCCAAAAAATATTGAAGTACACCGCAGTTTCCCGCAGGCCATCGTACGCGGTAGAGGACAACAAAAACAACACGAACAGGCACTGAGCAGGGTGCCACAGGCGAAGGCGGTGCAGGTCGGAAAAGGGCAGTGCAATTCGCCAACGGAATTTTCCATCGTTACTGCGAATTCGGCGCAGCGGCGTGCAGGCAGCAAAAATCCTGAACAACACAGCAAACAATTCACCGCGTTGCAGCCAGTGCCGTGTGCCCCACAACCACATGCCTGCCAAATTAAAACCACAGAAGGCGATTAGCAAGAAAGCAAGTTTGCGCGGTGTGCTGTGAAAGAAAAGTTCAATGGCAACCAGGCAGACCAGCTGTAGCAAGGCGGGCCAGTGGCCAAGCCAGCGTGGGTATTTTCGAATGCCATGCCATTGCGCGGGCACTAGAAAACGCCAAGGATGTTGGTGCTTGTACCAATCGCCAATCAGCATGGCGGAGTATGCGCCGCCCAGCAGAAACAGAATCCAGAAGAAGGTCATGTTGAAGTTGCGGTGGCTGTCGTTGCTGCCCACCAAACCGGTGATGACGCAGAACACCAAGGCACTTAACCAGAACACAGAACCTGCTGCGCGTGCCCGGTATACCCACTTTGCGGATGAAGCCGGAAATGGCAGCACCCAGTGAGTATTCGATCGCGTACTACCACCGGGTTTGCCACTAAAAGCTAGCAACACGAACGACAACACCAGTGCCAACACCGAGCCGGTGATGTACAAGCCATAAGGCATGGGCAGCTGCACAGGCTCACCAAATGCATGCGCCAGCGCAGTGGCCGGTGTTGCAAGCAACACCGTTCCAAGCAAATGCACAATCATTTCGGATTGTTGCGGTAGTACACGTTTTCCCACATGCGTACATAGGCTTCAGCGCTGTTGTACAGCGCATCAATGGCCTCGCCACCACCTTCCAAGCGCACTTCTTCTACAAAGTCGGCCACCATGCCATAGTGCGCCATTCCAACTTCATCGATGTGCCAGAACTTGCCGCTTTCCGGAATGGTCAGCATATTCACCTTCATGGCGGGCAAGGATTGGTAACGCGGGCCCCAGCCCTCGCCCCGGAACAGGGTGAATGGATACTTCACTGGCACACTGTCACCACCACGCGGGCCGGGGTGCCCACCAAAGCCGTTGCCATCTGCGCCATAACCTAGCCCCAGCAATGTGTTGTTCAGGCCAGCCTTGTTGCGCCAGAATTTCAACTTCTCCAGAAACTCGACGTGTTTGATACCGTTGCCCTTGTAGGGGTAAATAACGCCACCGTGTTTTAGCATGCGCACTGCCTGGTCGCTGGTCAGCCCGCCATGTGCATCATGTGAGGACGCCATGGGGTAGGGCGGGCTCATGCTTTCGGCCAGGTCCAGCATGATGTCTTTGCTGTGGTAAGCCGCGTGGTCAATGTCGATCACAAAGCCCCGCTTCATCAGGGCGGTCAGTGCATATTGGCCCAGGTCGGTCACCGTGCGGGCATTGCAGCGTTTGCCATCCGGGTAAAGCGGTGTAATGCCACCCACGGCTTCCAGCAGCATTTTGCTGAGGGCATTGCTGCTGCTGCCGGGTACGGCTGTGGTCATGTTGGTGCCAGGCTCACGAACCGAGGGTTCATTTTTTGGGAAGTCGCGGCATTCTGTGGTTTTCCAGAAAGCACCAGTGTCCAGAAAGTTCAGGAAGTTGATCACGTCGCCACTGAAAATACCGGCACCACCGAGCGAGCTGTCGATATCATGGAAGGGGTACACATGGCGTGCACCCAGCGCCCACAGCTTGTTGATTTCTTCGTCAATTTGCGCCTGGTCGCATTTGCGAATTTCCCCGCCACCGGGCAGCATGGTGACACCACAGTTGAACACCTGTGCCACTTCCACGCCCAGCACCACGGCCAGTTTGCCTTCATTGGCCACTTTGCGCGCTTCGGCCGGAGTTTTCACAATTCGGTACCAGCCTTTGCCGGGGCCACCAAACTGTGCATCCACGTAGTCTTGCACGTCGTACAGGTACTCAACCTGTTTGCTGGCCACACTCATGTCGTTGCAGTCGGCTTCCGGCTTGCCGGAATAGGTTTGCCCCACGCGGCACAGTGCTGCAATGTTGGTGCCGTGGTTCACCATCACGCGCAGGCCCGCCCGCCATGCGCGTTCAACCCAGGCGTGGTACATCACCTGGTGGGTCAGGAAGTTGCGGCGCGGCCAGTCTGCAAACGTGGGCCAGCCTTGTGTGTCGTGCTGTGCGCCTGGTGTGGTTTCCAGAATGTTGTTGGCATCGCGAATGCCGTTGGGGCCATGAAAGCCCTCACAGCTGCCAAGCGCATGGGGAATGCCAAAGCGGTGAACCACTTCGCCGTACAACACGCCACCTGCAGATGGGCCCACGCTGCCGTCGAGTGACATTTCACTGGACATGCCCATGTGCGTGTGGGCGTCGGCAAAGCCAATAATGGGTTGGCTTTCTCCGCGCCCTTTGTAGGGGGTGCCTTCCATGGCGGTGGGCATTTCGGGATAGGCCGCGCAATCGCTGCTGGGCGTTAATTTGAATTGGGTGCGCTCAGTTCGTTCGCTGGTGGTGCTTAGGCCAGCTGTTTCGTCCAGCGCTAAAAATCGACCAGCTGCATTGGTAAAGGTGAACTGGCTTTTGGTTTTATCAAAACTGGCTTGCCACACGGCTGCATCGCTGGGTTCTGCGCTGGCCACCAAGGTGTTGCCCTGTGCCGTGATCATTTGCCGGTCGCTGCCATAAATCAGGTATTTGCCTAATTCCGTGGGGCGCATGGTGAAGTTTTCTGCCTGTGTGGCAGGGCCGGCTGAATAACGGGCCGCGGCGGGCTGCACAAATTGCCGGCTGAATGCCGATTGCAATCCAAAGCAGCCATTGGCCACCGAGAATTCTGACAATTGCAGGGGTGTTTCACTGGGGGCGATTGGCTGGCCAGTGCCGCTGCTGGCACTTGTTGTGGCGTCTCCGCTGGAAAGGCAGGCGGAAAGGAGTGCTGCTGTTGCGCCAAGGGCGAGAAGTGACTTCACATTCATCAGGCAAACCCCATTGAAATTTTGGTGGTGATTGTTTGTTACTGAGGGTGTGAAAGTTTTAGATGTGTTTGTGACACGAAGAATGCCAGTTGTGTAAGAAGGGCGACACTTCCATTTCGGGTCGGTTTTTTTTGAATTTACATGGGAGGCAATTGTGACTGACCAATTTTAGCTTTGGCTGGGGCTTTCGGCTTCATCACATCGGCCCAACCCTCTTGTGCAATTTTGTCTTTCAAAGAAGGCAGGCTCCATGCTTTTTTCAAATGCAAGCTGTTCATGCCCTCATTCCACATGTGGAGCATACGCGGACCAATCAGTTTGAAACATGGGTATTGGCGTGCTGCATGCACAACTTCAGAAGACACATCTACCATAGCGTCACAGATGCGTTCTATTCGCAGTCGAGTTTCCTCAGTACTGATGCCGCAAAATGTTTGCAAATATATTCCCAAAGAATTTCCGGGCGACCAGGTGCTGCGACCGTTGACGGACATACCAGGCGGGTTTTTGCAATAATCGTCGTAAACTGAAATGGTCAGCATGTCGTACACCGGGGCAACACGTACATCATTTCTGCTGTTGTACAGCAATGCTATATTTTTGGTGTGACAGTCTGCATTGCGTAACGCATAGGTCAGCAAGAGCAAATTACCCAAGTTAGACAGGGCTTGGGGCTGGTTAGCAGGCTGGGTTACATCTTTAATTCGTTTGGCCACCCTTTCCCAAGTTGATTCGTACTTTTGCTCCGGGCGCAGTGTTAACAAACTACAAAGGTCTTCCATGCCCATTCTGGTGTCACTGCCTTCGACATAATCGAACCGGTGCACAACAAGGGCTTGACCATCCTCAGACACCTCTGTTTTCGCGGCATACCCGAAAGCACGTTCTGCAACTTTCATACAGAAATGTTCGTTTAGGGCTATGCCTGGCAAGCGGGCGGTAGTTCCCTTGATTATGTAACGCTCGGTAGTGAGGGTACTTTTTTTCACTTCACGCATTGGGTTGGGTGTGAGAAATTTAGGAACAACCCCGCTAACTCCTGATGTCGCAAAGCGCCGAACCAAAGAAACAAAAGCCTCTTCAGAATTGTCGCCTCTCAGGATGTCTTTGACGTCAAACGCCAGTGGAGAAGCTTTTGGGTTAGAGCCTACAGGAGCCACCTTCACACGGCCAATTACATTGCGCCCCACAACCGAAAGCAAGTTAAGAGGGGATGCGCCGACGTGAGGCCCAAGCTGTTCCTGCAAAACACCAAGCAAAAACCCTTCTGGCAGGTTCATGCGAAACAACGGGTGTAATTCCGGATAAGAGTAGGACTCCGTTCGAACTGGCATCAACAAAGAGGCGAACAGCTCTGGCGGTGCGTCGGGATAATAAGTGAGTACGTGTTTGAAGTTATCTGGGGAATCCAGTGTAGCTACCGCTTGGTCATGCACAAAAACTGTAAGTTTCATTGTGCTTACCTCAGCGCTTTCGCCGAGAATCGACCGACTCAATGGCCTCTTGCTGGCGCTGTGCCAATGCGTCATCTAATGTAAACCCAACACGCATTGGCGTTACCAGCACCCCATGCCCCAACACTTCGAGCAAACGAAGCAGCTTTCTGGAGCCGAACTCGCTTACCTGGCCTCGTTCAAATCGAGCCAAGGTTGATTGCCCCATTCCCACAAGCAGTCCCAATTCTTTTTGAGTCATCCCTTTCGCCCGCCGTAACTGCGATACGGCCAGGCCCAGTTCTGGTAGTGTGGTGATAAGTTGCTGCATTTGCTATATTCCTTTGCCAAGCTCCCTTTCTTTAAAGTAGCTTTATTTGCTATTTTTATTGGGAGTGAGAGGTTATAAAAGCCGACTTATCTTGGTTTTGAGAAAATTTTCTTAAAAATATAATAGCAAATAAAGCATAAAATTAAAAGAAAATTGTAGGGATGCTTGGAATAAGCCCCATTTTTTAGCAATGGCACTGGTGATGGTGTGACGACAGCCGAGAAGGAGCGGATCAAAGCGCTGGAGCGGAGGCGGCGGCTGGTTCTGCACAGCTGACAGACGTAAATTGGCATCTACGAAAGCCGGGGTGGTTAATATTCAGCAATTCGCATCTCAACGAACGATAACTCTCCAGCGTTAAGAATGTTAATTAATTCCCTGCCACCGAGAAACCCCTCGTTGCATCGCTGTGATCTCGATGGACTGTTTAAAAATTCTGAATAGTTCTGTTTTCCAGTCAGCATTTAAAGATACAACTGACGAGCCCAGAAAGGCGCTTGCTTGGGAATCAAACACTGTGGGCAACTCCTCACGCAAAATCTCCCAATCTTCGAAAATGGCTATTCGTCGTTCCTCAAGCAATTCGATCGTAGGTAGTTTGTCCGACTTATTTAAATTTACTTTTGGATCAGACTGAAGCAGATTCCAAAGATCATTGTTTCCCCACAGAGAAAATGGAATCGCGTGGTCAACTGCAAAGCCTTTTGATAGCTTTTTATTTGTCCACGTGCACCGATTCAGACCTGCTTTTTCAAACGCTTTTCGAGCAGGGTTGGTGGCTCTTTCGGGTTCTGGCGAAACAACCAATAGCGGCAGTACTTGCTCGATACCAACACCTTTGCTAGCTCCAAACTTGGCCGTTAGGCTTGCCCAGCGAAGAATTACTGCTTCCGATATCCAGTGACCCATTAAGATCAATTCTCGCCAAAGGGTGGCGGGTACTAGCACCTGTTTGCTGACCGTGTCATATTCAAAAATTGCACCGCCTTCCAATGAGCCGCCAGCGTAAGTAACCGGACCAGCAACAATGGTATCCGCAATTGCTTTCAGCGCTTTGACTTGCTTAAGCATTGTCGAAGCTTTCTTTGGATTGGATAGTCCTTCTAAATACCAAGCGGTCAAACCGCCGTGAGCGCCCTGGTCTTTGAAATCGTTGATCAGGTTTCGCAGTGCAGCCCTGAACTTCATGCGTTTACCGTTTCTTCCTTCAGCATTTGATTGAGGGATGAATTCTGGTGAGGCAACAATTGGCCAGTAATAGCGCATCCAGCAATTGGCCAGTAGTGCTAGCGGTATACCCACTCTGCTATTTGTCAGCCAAACTGCACTGCGCTCGTTCACTTGTGCTATTTCAGCCAGCGCGCGGAACAACGCCAATTTGTACGTAGCCTCTTTTCTGTCTCGATTTAAAACAGCCTCAATCTGATCTAGTGGGCGAACGCCTGTGTGCGCCCTGTACTCATAGAGCTGTGTAAACCAAGATGTACTTGTTCTAGATAAAGCATCATCTGTATCCCATTGAGAAACCAACACAAACCCAAGGCGTGTGAACAGCGTTTCAATCTGGTCTGGTGTGTAGGGGGAAAAAAGTCGACCATGTTGGTCTCGGTTTCTGTCGTTGGTATCACCCCTTTCTAGAGGAAGAGAGAGCAGCAGTCTACCGTTGGCCTTTAAGCAGTCACGAATTTTTAAAGCAGAGTCGAATAGCACGCTGGAGGGCACGTGCATGAGTACTGCGCTACAGAGTACTGCATCGAATACGGCTTTATTTAAATTCAGTTCGGGCAGGGCACCTTCCAGTACCTTTCCAGCAAGTTCGGGGTGAAAGTGGACAGCACAGTCTCGTAAGGTACTAGAGGGCTCAACTCCAAGTACGTCAAATCCATGGGCGAGCAAGCAGGCCAGGTCCCGACCCGAGCCAATTCCAATTTCTAGTACTTTAGATCCCGGCAAAAAAGCATGGGAAAAGTATTGGGACACAGGGCTTTCGACTGCCTCATATCGCTTCGCGATTTCCTCACCTTGGGAGTCATAGTACTGAATTGTGGAAATGTCCATGCGTGTTGTCTTACGAACTTTTTTTGCCAGCATACCAGAGCGACCGCAGAACATTTAAGGCCTTGTCTCTGATTCATCGCCGAGCATGCGAGGTCATTCTAAAGTATCGCAAAATAAAAACTAGCAATCTAAGCCTGGTAAATGATCGATCGGTCTTTGTTACGAACGGCCATTTTCTGCCGTGCAGGCTTATGAGGGCTAAGGCCGATAAACTGCCGCTCATTTGCTTGCCTTTAAATCGACATTTTTAGCCAAAGCTGCCGAGAATCAGCGCTTGGTTTGAGTTCTGGGTATATCAACGAGTCCGCAAAGCTGCCAAGACGCCTTTAAACCCTATCACAGGCTGTTCCCAGAACGGTGTCAATGGGTCGATAGCCTCTTGAGATTTGCGATCAAGGTGGTCTTTCGTTTAAAGTTGCGCAGTAGTTGAGCGGAAAGTATTTTTGCCCTGATTCTTTGGCCGAATTGAATGTACTTGGGTACCAGTTTGGTACCAGATCGCCAAAAATGAAAAAGGACTTAGACGCTTGCGCGTCTAAATCCTTGAATTTGTGGTGGGTCGTGCGAGATTCGAACTCACGACCAAAGGATTAAAAGTCCTCTGCTCTACCAGCTGAGCTAACGACCCACGTTTCGTTTTCGGGCGTTAGCCGTCAACCGAAGACCGCGATTATGGCCAAATTTTTAAAACTGGTCAAGCCCTGGGGTCGCAAAAAGCCACTATTTTTTGGCTTGGGTGGCGTAAGGGTTTGATATCTTGAAACGTTTTAAAATTTTAATTTCCTGGTTTTCCATTAATTCTGCCTGGTTGTCGTTTTCGTGCACATAGCCTTGTGCATGCAGGCAGCCGTGAATAATCAGGTGGGCCAGGTGGTCGATCGGGTCTTTACCCTGTTCAGCGGCTTCGCGTTCTACCACGGCGGGGCAAATTACGATATCGGCCATGAACACTGGCAGGCCGGCGTCTGGCCCCAGGTTCGGCATGTCGACAGGAAATGTTAGTACGTTAGTGGCGTAGTCTTTGCCCCGGAAGTCGCGGTTTAATTGCCGGCCTTCTTCTTCCCCCACCAGGCGAATTGTGATTTCAGCCCTGTCCATGAAGCAGGCTTTGGCCCAGCGGCGAATCCGACTGTTGTCCACTTCTGAAAACGGAGGGTGGTCGGCATGCACAGCCCATTGAATGGCCACACTAACCGGTGTTGTGGTTTTACTGGTGGTCTTATTGGTTGTTTTACTCGTCATGGGTTTGGCCAGCCTTGCTGGTTCGTTCGGGGTTGTGGAAACGTTCGTAAGCCTCAACAATGCGCGCCACAAGCGGGTGGCGCACCACATCGGCGCTGGTGAAGTAGGTCATGGCGATACCTTTGACGTTGCGCAGCACGTGTTGGGTTTGCACCAAGCCGCTTTGCTGGCCGCGTGGCAAGTCAATTTGGGTAACGTCGCCGGTTATCACAGCCTTGCTGCCAAAACCAATGCGGGTCAGAAACATTTTCATTTGTCCAGGCGTGGTGTTTTGCGCTTCGTCCAGAATAACAAACGCATGGCTAAGTGTGCGACCCCGCATATAGGCGAGAGGCGCTATTTCAATCACATTGCGTTCAAACCACTTTTGTACGCGTTCGTAGCCAGCCAAATCGTAGAGTGCATCGTACAGGGGGCGCAGGTAGGGGTCTACTTTCTGGTTCAGGTCACCCGGCAAAAAGCCCAGGCGTTCGCCGGCCTCCACGGCGGGGCGGGTCAAAATAATGCGTTTCACGCTGTCGCGTTCAAGCGCGTCTACGGCGCAGGCTACGGCCAGGTAGGTTTTGCCGGTGCCGGCTGGGCCAATTCCAAAGGTCAGGTCGTGTTCAAGCACGGCCTTTAAGTAGTCTTTTTGGCGAGCAGTGCGGGGTTGAAGGTCACCTTTTTTGGTTTTCAATACCACGGGTTCGTCTTCACCTGTGATCAGCGGAATTTCCTTTTTGGTGCTGACCACTGTGTTGGTGTTTTTCAGCTCGACCAAGGCCAGTTGTATTTCGTCGGCTGTAACTGGTTTGTCGCTTTTTTCAAAGAAATGATTGATCAGGATGAAAGCCTGTTTGGCATTTTCTTTGTCGCCCACCACATTCAAGGTGCCGTTGCGGCGTGCAATTTTCACGCTCAATGCGGCTTCAATTTGACGAAGGTTGGCGTCGACAGGGCCGCACAGGTTGGCCAGTTTGTGGTTGTCGTCTTCGGGGGCGTGCCATTCGCTGCCTTTTGCTTTCATTGGGTGCTTCTAGAAAAGTTGATTTTGTATTTTAAGCATTCAATCTTCCATTTGCCGGTGGCGCGGCGGGAAACTGACACGCATCAAGGTACCCGGCCTATCGGGATGTGTGGACTTTGGATTGTCATGAATGCTTACGTTGGCATCGTGTTGGTGTGCGGTTTCCTGCACAATAGCCAGCCCCAGGCCCGAGCCGTCTTCGCTGGTGCCCAGCACGCGGTAAAAACGGTCGAAAACCAGGTTTCGCTCGCCTTCGGGAATGCCGGGGCCATCGTCCTCCACTTCCAGCACAATGGCTTCGCGTTGCGGGCTGTCGTCCACCCGAACGGTTACACAGCCTTCCTCCGGGGTGTAGCGCAAGGCGTTTTCCACCAGGTTTTTCATCATCTCGGTCAGCATCAGGGTTTGTCCGTTGACATACACCGGGTGGTCGGGCACTTCAACGCCCAGGTCGATACGCTTGTTCATGGCTTCAGGTACAAAATCACGGGTGACCGTGCGGGCAATGTGGGTTAAATCAAGCTTTTCAAATCGCAACACCGAGGGTGCCTCTGTGCGGGCCAGGGCCAGCAACTGGTTCACCAGTCGGGTAGACCGTTCAGTGCCCACCTTCAAGCGGCGAAGGCTGCGCAGTTTGGCGGCTTCGTCGGTTTCATCGCTGAGCAATTCAACTTGCATGCGCAGGCCGGCCAAGGGCGTTTTTAGCTGGTGGGCCGCATCGGCCACGAATCGCTTTTGGGTGTCGATGGTTTGTTCAAGCCTTTCCAGTTGCTCATTCAAGGCAGTGATCACCGGCAGCAGTTCTTCGGGTGTGTCTGTGGTTTGAAGGGCGCTCAGGTCGTCGGGTTTGCGGGCACGAATAATATCCAGCACGTTGTTCAGTGGGGCAATGCCGCGAGAAAGGCCAAACCACACCAGCAATACAGCAAGGGGCAGAATAACAAACTGCGGCAAAATAACGCCCTTGATGATTTCGTTGGCCAAGCTGTCGCGTTTGCCCAGTGTTTCGGCAATTTGAATCAGCATGAACCGGTTTTCGCCCACGGTGGGTAGCTCAATCCACAGGTGGCCTGCCCGGAAGTCTTCGCCGTTCACCACAATGTCCCGAAAATTAACCACGCCAATTTGCCGGGCTTCGCGCTGTGGAATAGGCAGGGTGCGTTCGTCGCCCAATAAAAATTCGCCACTTTTACCGACCACCTGCACGCGCAAGTGGTCGGTGCCGTCGGCCAGCAAAATTTCCATGGCTTCTTTGGGAATGGCAAACTGGTTGCTGGGTGCCTGCGCGGCTACTTCTTGGGCCAGCGCGGTTATTTTGTCGTCAAGAATATGATCGAAGGGATCGTTGGCAATTGATTTGGCAACCAGGTAGGTAACACCAATGCTCATGGGCCACAAAATAAGCAGTGGGGCCAGCATCCAGTCGAGAATTTCTCCAAACAACGAGCGGCGTTGTTGCTGCCCCGAGGCCAGTGGGTTGCGCTTGTACCAGGCCAATCAGGAACCCGCCTTATGAATTGGCACTGGTTTCTTTTTCAACAAATTTTTCAAGGCAATAACCCAGGCCACGCACAGTGGCAATTCGTACACCGTTGACTTCAATTTTTTTGCGAAGGCGGTGAATGTAAACCTCGATCGCGTTGTTGCTTACTTCTTCGCCCCATTCACACAAATGGTCTACGAATTGTTCTTTGCTGACCAGGCGGCCCACGCGTTGAAGCAACACTTCGAGCAAGCCTACTTCACGCGCTGAAAGGTCGAGCATGTCGTCGTTAATATAGGCAATGCGGCCCACTTGGTCGAAGGTGAGGGGGCCGTGTTTCCAGATGCTGGCGCCGCCACCCGTGCCACGCCTGGCGAGCGCGCGTACCCGTGCTTCAAGTTCTTTCAGGTCGAAGGGTTTGGCCATGTAGTCGTCTGCCCCGGCATCCAGGCCTTGCACCCGTTGTTCCACGCTGTCGGCTGCAGTCAGAATTAGAACTGGCATGTTGTTACCGCGCGCGCGAAGGCGGCGTAGCACTTCAAGCCCGCTCATTTTGGGCAGGCCCAAGTCGAGTATTAAAATATCGTAGTTCATGGTGGTCAGCGCGGTGTCGGTGTCGCTGCCTTTGAACATGCAATCCACGGCATAGCCAGCTTGCCGCAGCGATTGCGACAAACCTTCAGACAGCAGGCTGTCGTCTTCAGCCAGAAGTATTTTCATCCCTGTCTCCTCAGTGCAGGCCGGCCAGTTTGGCTCTTTTTACCTGAACATGAATATGTGTTGCCTTGATTCTAGCCTGAAAGTGCCTCGGCTTTTGCGGCTTGAATTGCGTCACGGGTGTTTCGTGCTTCAAGCGCGGCGGCACTTGCAAAACCAGCCTTGTTGCTGGCGTACAAAATGGCGCGTGATGAATTAATCAACAGCCCCCAACCCTGGCTGCACAGGCCATTTTTCACGGTGTTGACCAAATCGCCGCCTTGGGCACCAATGCCGGGCACCAGCAGCGGTGAATCGCCAACGATTCCGCGCACGGTTCTGATTTCCTCGGGGTAAGTGGCACCTACAACGAGGCCCACTTGCTGGTGGGGGTTCCAGGTGGTGGTGGCTAGCCTGGCAACAGTTTGGTAAAGCGGTTCCTGTTTTTCTGTGTTCAGGAATTGGAGGTCGTTACCACCCGGGTTGGAGGTGCGGCACAGCAGAAACAGGCCACGGTCGGCATAGGCATGGTAGGGCTCGACGGAATCGCTGCCCATATAAGGGCTTAGGGTGACGCTGTCGGCTTTGTAACGCTCGAACGCTTCAAGCGCGTATTGCTTGGCTGTGGCGCCAATGTCGCCGCGCTTGGCATCCAGAATGGTGGTGGCGTGGGGTGCAATTTCATTGGCATAGGCCAAAATGTTTTCCAGTGCGGCTTCAGCCCGGTTGGCCGCAAAGTAGGCAATTTGGGGTTTGAATGAACAGGCGAATTCGGCGGTCGCTTTCACAATTTCCATGCAGAACCGTTCAATTTCCGCAGGGCTGGTGCCATAGCCTTCAGGCATGCGGGAAATGTCGGGATCCAGGCCCACACACAACATGGAGTTGCTGTGTTGCCAACTGTGCGCAAGGCGTTGCGGGAATGATTTAAATTCGGAAAAGCGATTGCTGGCCATTGCATGCGGAAACAGTTGGAAGGTGCCAGTATTGTACAGGATCAGGGCAAGCCCCTAGGTGCAAAGTTGGGCTGATGCACTACACTGGGGCCCTTACTGAATGATCGTTCATTTTTGTGCCAGCAGCAAAATTATCCCTACCGCAAATCCAGTTACTCCTTGGCATTACTGCACTGTGGGGCTTCAATTGGCCCGTGATGAAGTACGCGGTGACGCAGTACCCACCTTTGCATTTTCGTACCCTGTGCATGTTGTTTGGCATGGTGGCCATGTGGTTTGTGGCCCGGCAAATGAAGGTGTCGCTAAAAGTACCCCGTGAAATGTGGGGCAGGCTTGCATTGCTTTGTATTCCCAACATGATTGGCTGGCACTTGTTCTGCATTCTTGCGGTGAAGGAGTTAAGTTCTGGCCGCGCTGCCATTTTGGGCTACACCATGCCGGTGTGGGCGGTGCTCTCGGGCCTTGCATTTGCGCACCCGGTTGGCCGACGTGGTTGGGTGGGCTTAAGCCTGGCGATGGTGGCGGCCATGTTGCTGCTTTCTTCTGAATTCGCTGCCATTGCCGGCAGCCCTTTGGGCGTTGCTTTAATGTTGATTGCGGCGGCTTGTTGGGGCTTTGGCACTACGCTGATTCGGCATTACCCAACGGGTTTGCATGCACTTACATTCACCCACGCCATGATGCCGCCCACTATCATCGTGATGGGTTTGGCAGCTTTTTGGTTTGAGGGAGCCGAGGTGGGAGCACCGCAAGGCTGGTCGCAATGGTGGCCTATTTTTTACAATGCGTTTGGTGTGTTCGCATTTTGCCAAGTGGCCTGGTTTAGCCTGGCGAAGTCGTTGCCACCTGTGGTGTCGAGTTTGTCGATCATGATTATTCCGGTGGTGGGTGTGATGGCTGGCAGCTTCTTTTTGGGCGAAGTGCCACATTGGCCCGACTTTGCTGCTTTGGTGTTGATACTTGGGGCGATGGCGGTAATTTTGGTGCCTGGTCGGAAGGGGGGCTGATTCGTTTGGCGCCGTTGCCAACTTATCGCCAACTCGTTGGGGTTTCAATCCTTGTCGCCAACTCAACGGGGTTGCCTGATTCCTCACTGAAAACCGCTGTATCCCTTGTTGAAGCAAGGCATTCAATTCACCCAAGCCCGACAAAAAAGATGGTCGGGTCTTGGGTGTCGCCAACAGGCGAGCATTGAAGCCTTGATTCAAACGGGGCGGTTTTCTTGAAGTTCGGAACAGGCAAACCCACTGCCGAGTTGGCTTGAACTGGCCCGTGCTGCTCGATCGGCAGCGATGTCGCGATCGCTTTGCCTTCAAGCAAATCAAAGACCTATCATGTCGGCTGGTTTGTTGGCTTTGAAAGCGCGGTACAGGTTGGCCACATTGGCCTTGCCTGTTATGTCGACCGCATACCTGCGCAAACTGCTTGCCTTCTCGGTTTCATGTTGTATTCCATCCATTTCGCGATAGTAATGCACGCTGATAGCGATGTCGTTACCAATGTTCTCCAGCCGGTGAACTGTGTTGAGTTCATGTTCGTTAAACCCGTCCGCAGACCCTGTTTCTCTGCGTTGTCGACCGGTTTCAATCGCAAGTGGGGAGTTTTTGCGAAAGCCTTCAATCGGGCAGTAGGTGGTTTCTTCAAGCGTGCCTTGAAGTACATAGCTTGCACACGGTGCAATGTGGTTGTGCAGCTTGGTTCTTTGCCCGCGCTGGTGATTGATCAGTTTGGATGACTGGGCTTGTTGATTGTTTGTTACTGGTGATTCTGCCGTTTGTTTTGGCAAGAAAACAAACAATTGAAGGCAATGGGGTAGCGGTGTGTTGGAGTTGGAATAGAGCAGAAATTTGGCATAGCCGTTTTTGTGATTGTTCTTGGCTTGGTAATGCGCAAGGTTGAGTTGCTTGTTGTCTTTCATGCCCATCAACATGTCGGTCAGCTTTTCGCCCAACAAATTCTGGAATTCGTTTTCATCGAGTGCAGGGTTGGCCGCACGCAGTTTATTGATTTCATGGGTAACCGCGATTGTGTTTTGTGCATGAACCACCATTCCGGAAAGGGGCAGCAGATTGTGTTCGTAGTCAGCCCGTGCGCCTGTGTAGGCCTGGTTGTCCAGATAGTCTTGAATATCAGCCTGTGTAATTGTTCCGCGTGAAAAGTTTGACTCAACCAAGGCCTGTCGCAGTTCATTTTCAAGCGGGTTACTCGCCGCGACAGTAAATGGATGTTGCTGATTGGTGGACGGGGTGAATTGATGAATTCTTGTTGAAATTGTATTCGTCATGCTTTCCCATTTGTGAAAAAAAAGAGGATGCTAAAAGCCAGCGACAAAAAGTGGAAGTAATTAAATGATCTATTCATATAACGCACGCATGATTACATCAGTCTGCTGTGAGCATAAACGCCTTCGGCCTGTTGAATCGATTCCAGCCTCGCTGCAGCGTGAAGCCCGTTTTGCTGGGTGATATCTGATCGATCGTACACCCTGAACGAGGTTTCCTGATAAGACGATTTGCTATTCAGCAACACTTCTATTCTTTGCCGCGCGCTGTCGGGTATCAGTTTTTCAAAGTCGTTTTCGCTTTGGTCATGCAACTCAATCAAGCCGTGTAGCGCGTCAATTTCCCGTGCAATATTGGGGCGAAGTTCGCAACGTGCCGCGAAAGTGTGTGTCACTTGTAAATGTTTTTCGGTGTCGTTTAAAAATTCAAGAATTTCCGTGCGTGTGGTGTCCATGGATTTTCCTGCTTGGGCTGCTTTCTCGCTCGCCCAAATATCCAGCCGGTCAAGCACGGATTTGCGGAAATCTGAAAATGATTGGTACTCGATCTCATAGAATGACATGCTGGAAATTTTTCCGTCTTGGTAAACGATGTCTCGTTTGATGTGTCTTCCTGCATTTGCCCAGTCGCTAGAGCCACTCAATCCATCCAGGCTGGCAACATTAAGCCGAATGGGTTCAGACATGCCGGCGATTCGCGTTTCCAGTCGAGCTTCAGCGACTGCCTGGAAACGTTTGCCAGTGACATTCCGATGCACCTGTATTGCACCATTTTGATCAATGTGATGACGTTCTATTCTGGAATGAAAGTGAGCGCCTTGTTCAGCGTGAGCGGCAACTTTACCGATTCCAAATTTGACGCCCGCATTGACCTCTACCCCTGCAGCCATGGACTGTTTGTTTTCCCCTGCGGAGCCAATCAAATTTACACTCAATTCCGGATAACGTGCCAGCAAGGTGCGAAGTACGCTACCGTCGTTCACAGAGCCTTGTGAAAGTTCCATGAGGTCTTGCAACATGGCTTTGAATCGAACTTTTAACTCTGCTTCTTTGCCCCGTTCGCGTGGCATTCTTAACACCACGCCCCTGTCTTGACGTTGTTCTCTTGACCATGGCTTGGCGTATGCGCCAGCTGTAACCTCCAAGGGGCCAACACTTGGACCAACTGCAGCACCCAAGCCTGCCTGCGTGTGGCGGGCGGTTGAAGAGTAAAGATGCAATTCAAGGTTATAAGGTGGCATGGCCAGTTCTATGCCCGCTGTGCGCATTCTTAGCCAACGTACGTCCAGTTTCACCCGAAGCAGCAGGCTGGAAACTATGTTGCTGACAACTGCACTGACGCCTTTTGTACCAAAACCGGCAACACCTCCAGCCACAAAGCGAACACGTGATGCACCCTGGATTCGATCAATCACGTGTTCCAGGTGCGAGAGTATTTGATCGCGATTGGGCCGCTGAGGTTGATGCTTAATATTCTTCCCAACCGCTTCACGCATCTGTTGGATCGATTCGTCGATCACTGTTCTGCGTTTCACAAAGCCAGCTCGATTTAGTTTGCCATTGATTGCTTCGAAATGTTTCAGAATGCGTAAATGGCCTCGTGAACCTGATGGCTGTGACAGCGTTGTGGCCCATGCCTCGAATTTTTCGAGTTGCTTGACCAGCTTTTGTTTTTTTGCCTTGTCCCTCGATGCATAACGAAAATAAGGGTTGTATGCCAGTTCATCCAGTTGTTGCGTGTGAAATTTTTTGATCTCAGTCAGTGCACTTTGAAGTGCAGTGTTGAAGTTGTTGGTGTGAATTCGAATATCCGTTCTGTCCGCACCCATGTATCCGAACTTCATGGCACCGAAGGGTGTTTTTTTTAGCAACGGCATGCGAAGCTTGTACCACGCCTGGTTTTCACTGCGTGTAATCCAGGTGCCCAGTTTACACAGGCGTGCATCAATTTCAAGAAAGGTACTGTCATTTCCAGTGTTGTGCAGACCATTGCGGAATGCATTGCAGGCCCAGGCATTTTCCCTTGCCAAATTATACCGTCCGTTCAGCTGGTCCAAGCAGTGCTGTACAGCCCTTATCCTTACTTCATCATTTCTGTTCTGGATATTCAATTCTGCGTCGCTGGCGCGTGCAAGCAATGTTAATAGCCGCTGTTGTTCCGCGTTGGGTTTGAATCGAAGTCCGGTGAGCGCCAGCACCTCGCTGCTGTTGGGAAGCTTGGCGATGGATGCATAAATACGCCAATATGGGCTGTTTTTCAGCATCGACATCGGCCTGTTTTGAAGATAAGCCAACGGACTGAACTCAATCAACTGTTGTTTTAGTTCACTGACAGGAATACCTGTTGAGCTGCTTTCACGGCTCAATATGGTGTTTAGCGACTGCTGGTTGAGCGCATCTGGGTTGCCAGTTGCAAAAAAATACTGTCCGGTTTGACCAGTGGTTGTAGATGCAGAATGGTGTTGAATCTGCCTGCTTTGTATTTGGCGCGACTGAATCCGATTGATAACCGGGGCTGAACCAGATTGGCTTGCATGAACGTTCACTATTTGTTTGCGGGTAACACCAAGCTTGCATGGTCCAAGCCTGGAAACGTTTTCCTGTGGGCCAAGTTCGGTTAGCAGATTAAAGTTTGAGGGCAAGGTTGGTGCGATTGAGGCCATTTGACAGTTCGCTTGAAAGTGAAGTTGGGCGGATCTTAGGCGCGTGTGAACGGTCTTGTAAAAGAACTTCTTTGTCTATGCTTATGAAGTACAAATCGAATAAGCAAAGAAGATTTACTTCGTTTGCTTTGCGCTTCGCTTTCCATAACATCCTGCCATCGACTCACTTTTGGAAGGAACTCTCATGAATTACGCACACTGGATTCGCCGCTTTTTCTCGGTCGGCTTGATTTCTTCGCTGGCTTTGGTTCAACCTGCTTTTGCAAATATTGAATTGCTTAATGTTTCATACGACCCAACGCGCGAGTTGTATCAGGAATTCAACCCAGCCTTTGCCAAGTACTGGAAAGAAAAAACTGGTGAAACAGTCACTATCAAACAAAGCCATGGTGGTGCAGGCAAGCAGGCCCGCGCTGTAATCGATGGCTTGGAAGCGGATGTGGTAACGCTTGCTTTGGCTTACGACATTGATGCGATTGCAGAGAAAACCGGGAAAATTCCAGGCGATTGGCAAAAAAAGTTGGCCAACAACAGCTCGCCTTACACTTCAACGATTGTGTTTCTGGTGCGCAAGGGTAATCCCAAAAATATCAAAGACTGGGATGATTTGGTGAAGCCCGGCATTCAAGTAATCACGCCCAACCCGAAAACCTCCGGTGGTGCACGCTGGAATTATTTGGCTGCCTGGGGTTATGCCTTAAAGAAGCCGGGTGGTACCGAAGCCAAAGCCAAGGAATTTGTGACCACCTTGTACAAGAATGTACCGGTTCTGGATTCTGGCGCCCGCGGTTCAACAAACACGTTTGTTCAACGAAACATTGGTGATGTATTTATTTCCTGGGAAAACGAAGCTTTCCTGGCGATCAACGAGCTTGGCAAAGACAAATTCGAAATCATCGTGCCATCGGTGTCAATTCTTGCTGAGCCGCCTGTGGCTTTGGTGAAGGGCAATGCCGACAGAAAAGGAACTACGGTGGTGGCCCAAGCCTACCTTGATTACCTGTATTCACCTGTGGGGCAACAAATTGCGGCTTCTAACTACTATCGCCCCAGCAAGCCCGAGCTGGTTACCAACAAAGCGGATTTAACTCGCTTTCCGAAAGTGAAGCTTTTCACGATTGATGAAGTGTTTGGTGGTTGGCAAAAAGCCCAGAAAACCCACTTTGAAGACGGTGGTGTATTCGATCAAATCTTCAAGCGTTAACTTTCTGAAGGGGTGAATATGCTCGCGCCCACTTGCATCACCGTACCGGGTTTGAATGGAAGTGGTCCCGACCACTGGCAAACCTGGGCGGAGCAGGAAATCCCGGATTGCCGAAGGGTCTCCGGGATCAGCTTCGACAAACCTGTTATTGCGGCTTGGGCCGATGCTATTCGCAAGAACATTCGAGATGAACCGGGTAGCGTTATTTTGATTGCGCACAGCTTTGGTTGCCTGGCCAGTGTGGTGGCGATTGCTGACAATGAAACCAAGGTGGCAGGGGTTGTTTTGGTGGCACCTGCCTCTCCTCAAAGGTTCAGCGCAACCGGATTGATTCACGACAATGCTTTGCCCTCCTCAACACTGATGAGCCATATTCCGTCCAAACCCCTTGGAGTTCCGGGCATGCTCATTGCCAGCACCAATGACCCCTGGATGAAGATCACTCATTCCCAATACTGGGCGGATTCATGGGGCATGCGTTTCAGTTGGATTCGGAATGCTGGTCACATCAATGTGGATTCGGGGTATGGTCCTTGGCCTGCTTTGCCCCACATTGTCCGGAAATTTCGGGAACAATTGCTGTCCATCCCGCTGGGCCAAATACAGGCGCAGAGCCAATCCAGCAAAAATCGATTCACAGCCCTGTCGAAGATCAGGCTGTTGACGCGCAATTCGATCGATCGCCTTTAGTCAAAAGTTGATCATAAGTTTTTCTTATATCGATCCAACTTTTTAATCGTTCAGTATCTAAAGCCCCTCCAATAGACTGCTTGCTTCGTATTCAATCCGAACCAGTTAAGGTCTATTGTGGCGTCGCATTCCTCTACCAAACGTGTCTTGCCCGGGTTTCATCTAACCCTGGGCTACGCAATCACGTATTTGTGCCTGATTATTCTGATTCCCCTGTCGGCTGTGTTCATCAAAACTTTTGAACTCAGCTTTGCCGAGTTCTGGAGCACGGTGACCGATCCGCGAATCATGGCCACCTACCGGGTATCGTTCGGAATTTCCTTGCTTGCAGCCGGTATCAATGCTGTGTTCGGGCTTTTGTTGGCGTGGATTCTGGTGCGCTACACCTTCCCAGGCAGAAAAATTGTCGACGCCTTGGTTGACCTTCCCTTTGCACTGCCCACTGCTGTGGCAGGCATTGCGCTTACCGCACTGTATGCCGGAAACGGCTGGATAGGCCAGTACCTGGAACCACTGGGTTTAAAGGTTGCTTTTGCTCCTGCCGGTATTTTGGTGGCCTTGGTGTTTATTGGCCTGCCTTTTGTGGTGCGCACTGTGCAGCCAGTTTTGGAAGACATGGAAAGTGAACTGGAGGAGGCTGCTAGCAGCCTGGGCGCCAATCGGTTTCAGGTGTTCTTTCACGTCATTTTGCCCATCGTTTTTCCTGCTTTGCTCACTGGCTTTGCGCTGGCTTTTGCACGCGCGGTAGGTGAATATGGTTCGGTTATTTTTATTGCGGGCAACATTCCCTACGTGTCGGAAATTACACCGCTGATGATCATCACGAAACTTGAGCAATACGACTACACCGGCGCCACAGCCATTGCCTCAGTCATGTTGATCATTTCATTCATTTTGCTGCTGGCCATCAACGGCCTTCAAGCCTGGACTGCCAAACGCACAGGGAGAACACAATAATGTCGGGCGCTGTTGCACTTCATATTCACACTTCTCGGGCGGAGAAGTTACAAAGCTCGTCAGCAACCCGTGAATCGGCTTGGGTTAGATGGAGCCTGATTGCCACTGGTGTTGCGTTCTTCGGGTTCTTTTTGTTGCTGCCTTTGATCGCGGTGTTTGTTGAAGCATTCCGTCAAGGTTTGGGTGTTTACTTTGAATCGCTGAAAGAGCCAGACGCTGTTTATGCCTTGAAGCTTACTTTGCTGGCTGCTGCAATTGCGGTACCGCTTAATTTGGTGTTCGGTGTGGCCGCAGCCTGGGCCATCGCGAAGTTCGAGTTTCGCGGCAAGCATGTGCTGATCACTTTAATTGATTTGCCATTTTCAGTTAGCCCGGTGATTGCGGGCCTTGTGTATGTGCTGCTGTTTGGCGCACAGGGTTGGTTTGCGCCCTTGTTGGCTGAATACGAGGTGCGCATTATTTTTGCAGTGCCCGGCATTGTATTGGCCACGGTATTCGTTACGTTTCCCTTTATTGCGCGTGAATTGATTCCCCTGATGGAAGCACAAGGCAAGGAAGAGGAAGAAGCCGCTGTGGTGCTGGGTGCACGCGGCTGGCAAACCTTCTGGCATGTCACTTTGCCCAACATTAAATGGGGTTTGTTGTACGGCGTTATTTTGTGTAATGCCCGTGCCATGGGCGAATTTGGTGCTGTGTCAGTGGTGTCGGGCCATATTCGGGGCGAAACCAACACACTGCCTTTGCATGTTGAAATTTTATACAACGAATACCAGTTTTCAGCGGCCTTTGCCGTGGCGTCAATTCTTGCGTTTCTGGCCTTGATCACCCTGGGTATTAAAACCTGGGTTGAGCACCAAGCCGCCAAGCAGGGCGTGCATTAATTAAGGAATCATCATGAGCATTCAAGTCAAAAACATTCAGAAGCAGTTTGGCGATTTCACGGCCTTGAACAACGTGAGCCTCGATTTCAACAGCGGCGAGCTGGTCGCTTTGTTGGGCCCGTCGGGCTGCGGAAAAACCACCTTGCTGCGAATTATTGCTGGCTTGGAGCAGGCCGACAGTGGCACCGTGATACTCGATGGTGAAGACACTTCCGGCACGCATGTACGCGACCGCAATGTGGGCTTTGTGTTTCAGCATTATGCGCTGTTCAAGCACATGACCGTATTTGACAATGTGGCCTTTGGCATGCGCATGAAGCCGCGCAGCGAGCGGCCCAGCAAGGCTGAAATTGCGGAGAAGGTTCACAGCCAGAGCCCAAAGTGTTGCTGCTGGATGAGCCTTTCGGTGCACTTGATGCCAAGGTGCGCAAGGAACTTCGCCGCTGGTTACGCCGTTTGCATGATGAATTGCACATCACCTCGATTTTTGTAACCCATGATCAGGAAGAGGCACTTGAAGTGGCTGACCGTGTGGTGTTGATGAACCAGGGCAATGTAGAGCAAATCGGCACGCCCGAAGAGGTATACCAACACCCGGCAACTCCTTTCGTTTATGGTTTTTTGGGCTCGGTGAATTTGTTCAAAGGGCGGCATCTGGATGATGGCATACAAGTGGGTGAGTCGAATCTTGCACATTCCGGTACAGTGTTGAATACCAGTGGAAATATAGTGCAAGGCGCAGATGTTCTGGCCTTCGCCCGCCCGCATGAAATTGACATTCACATTGATACAAACTCATCGCAAGGTGTTCCTGCAAAGGTTGTGCGCGTGTTGCGTTTCGGTTTGAATACCCGTGTTGAACTGGATTCAGTGAACCTGCAACCTGCCCAGCATTTTGATGTAGAAATAAGTGCCGAACGCGCGTTGGAATTGAATTTGCAGGAGGGGCAACAAGTGAGCCTTTCAGCCAAGGCCTTGAAAGTTTTTGACGTGGTGGGTGCCGCATGAATTTTCAGCAGTTGCGTATTATTCGCGAAACAGTTCGCCAGGGTTATAACCTGACCGAAGTGGCCAACAGTTTGTACACTTCACAGCCTGGTGTTTCAAAACACATTCGAGATCTTGAGGAAGAACTGGGTGTGGAATTGTTCATTCGCAAGGGCAAGCGCTTGATGGGTTTGACTGACCCCGGCAAGGAGTTATTGGTGCTGGTTGAGCGCATGTTGCTGGATGCGAAAAACATCAAGAACCTGGCCGAGCAATACAGTAGCCGCGATGTGGGCCAGCTTACAGTAGTGACCACACACACACAGGCGCGATATTCTTTGCCCACCGTGGTGAACGAATTCAAAAAGATTTTTCCGAAAGTGCACTTGCGCATGCACCAGGGCAGCCCCAAGGAAATTAACCAGATGTTGCTGGATGGGCAGGCCGATATTGGTATAGCCACGGAAGTTTTGGGCAATGTGGATGATCTGGTTTCGTTTCCGTATTACCAGTGGAAACACCAGGTGGTGGTGCAGCAAGGCCACCCCTTGTTGAAACTGGCCAAGCCAACGCTGCAAGATGTGGCGGAATACCCGATAGTGACTTATCAGGAAGGTTTCACTGGACGAATCAAGATTGATGAAACCTTCCGCAAACTGGGTTTAACGCTGGATGTGGCTATTTCTGCGCTGGATGCAGATGTAATTAAAACCTACGTGGAGCTTGGCCTTGGTGTGGGTATTATTGCCAGCATGGCCTACAACCCTGTGAAAGACACCGGCCTGGCCGTGCTTGACATTGAATCGGATTTGCCGACGAACACCACCAGCATTGCCATTCGAAAGGGGCATTACCTGCGGTCGTTTGCATACAAGTTTATTGAGTTATGTAACGCTGATTTGACTGAAGCACGTTTGTTGGCTGCGTTGAATGATTCGGCGGTCTAGTCAACTCTGCGGGGTTGTCAAGTTGTAGCCAACTCAACGGGGTTGCCTGCTTCCTCACTGAAAACCGCTTGATCCCTTTTTGAAGCAAGGCATTCAATTCACCCAAGCCCGACAAAAAAGATGGTCGGGTCTTGGGTGTCGCCAATAGGCGAGCATTGAAGCCTTGATTCAAACGGGGCGGTTTTCTTGAAGTTCGGAACAGGCAAACCCACTGCCGAGTTGGCTTGAACTGGCTGGTACGGACTGCCGTTTGCGAGTGTAACTCAGGCCAGCCTATTGTCACCCGTGCCCGGTTCTCCCACCATCACGCGCTTCACGGCTGCCTGTGCAGCTCAATCGGCAGCGATGTTCCGATCGCTTTGCCTTCAAGAAAACCTGCCCGTTTGAATTCACGCGCCACGTTCAGCCAAAGGCTGACAATCCGATCGACCATCAGTTTTGTCGAGCGGATTGAGTCAGTGTGAATTTCAAAAAGGGGAATACAGGTTTTCAGGCAAAAGATCGGGATTCGCGCCGATTGGGCCGTAAGCAGAACAGAAGCCCCCGCCGATTGGGCAATAGGCAGGTTATAAGCGCGCTGATTGAGCAACAAAGCAGTTTTGAAGCTGCGCCAATCAGTTCCGGAAGTACTTCCGCGAGCGATACACCAGCGCTTCGCCTTCCCTGAAGTCGCAGCGCAACACCTCGCCCACCATGATGAAGTGGTCGCCTTCATCGTAACGGCTGCGCATTTTGCATTCAAAATGCGCCAAGGCATTTGGAATCAGCGGTGCTCCACCCAAGCCTTCGATAACCTCAACGCCTGCAAAGCGGTCGCCTTTGAAAGTCGAGAAATGGTGCGACAAATCTTCCTGGTCGGCTGACAACACACTAACGCCATAATGTGTGGCAGCGGCAAATGCATCGTGGCTGCTGGCTTTTTTCGACAAACTCCACAGCACCAAAGGCGGGTGCAATGAAACGGAGTTGAATGAATTGGCGGTGACCCCGACATATTTGCCATCGGCATTTTTGGTTGTAATGATGGTAATGCCGGTGGCGAACTGGGCCAGCGCTTGGCGAAACAGGTGGGCGTCAAGCTCGGCGTCGCCTTCGCCTTTTTCGGCGCGAATGAATTCTGGTTTGGCAGGTTGTTGCATGGGGTACTTCTAATTTTGTGAATCATTCCATTGTGCCAAACAAGTGCTTGAATTGCTTGAATAGTGACTCAAAACGTGGTTTTCAGACCCATGTGCTTGAAATGATTTAAAATACTGCCAATTCTAAAAAGGCATTTTCCTTGAGCGCACTGTCCTTCAAACTCAAATCCACGTCAGGCCAAGCCCGCCGCGGTGAAATTACCACCGCACACGGCGTAATTCAAACCCCGATCTTTATGCCAGTGGGTACTTATGGCACGGTGAAGGGCATGACACCGCGAGATCTTACCGAGATCAATGCACAAATTATTCTGGGTAACACCTTCCATTTGTGGATGCGGCCTGGCCTGGACATCATGGAGAAATTTGGTGGCTTGCACCAGTTTATGGGCTGGAAAGGGCCCATTTTGACCGATTCCGGCGGTTTTCAAGTGTTCAGCTTGGGGGCAATGCGAAAAATCAAGGAAGAGGGCGTTCACTTTCGTAGTCCCGTGAATGGCGACAAATTGTTCCTCACACCCGAGGAAAGTATGCGCATTCAAACGGTGTTGAATTCCGACATCGTGATGATTTTCGACGAATGCACGCCTTACCCGGCCACGCACACCGAAGCACGCCTGTCCATGGAAATGTCCATGCGCTGGGCACGCCGTTCCCGAGATTCATTCGATGCGCTGGGAAACAACAACGGATTGTTCGGCATTGTGCAGGGTGGGATGTACGAAGACCTTCGAGATATTTCACTGAAGGGCCTCGAAGAGATTGGCTTTGACGGCTATGCCATTGGTGGCTTGTCGGTTGGCGAGCCCAAAGACGATATGCAGCGCATTCTGGCGCACACAGCGCCGAAGTTGCCGCAAAACAAGCCCCGTTATTTGATGGGCGTGGGCACACCCGAAGATTTGGTCAATGCTGTGGGGCAGGGCATTGATATGTTCGATTGCGTAATGCCCACCCGCAATGCACGCAATGGCTGGTTGTTTACGCGCACAGGCGATATTCGCATTCGAAATGCGAAGTTTCGCAACGATGAAAGCCCGCTTGATGTCACCTGCAGTTGCTACACCTGCAAAAATTTCTCACGCGCTTACTTGCACCACCTGGACCGCAGCAAAGAAATTCTGGGCGCGCAGCTTAACACCATGCACAACTTGCACTACTACCTGGAACTGATGCGCGAAATGCGCGAAGCGATTGAGCAAGACCGCTTCGATGAATTTGTGAACGAGTTCAATACGCTGCGGGCTCAGAATAACCTGCAGATTGTTTCGCAATAACTGAGTATTTAAGTCACACCGTCAGACTGCTTGGTAATCACATGCAGCTGTCTCGATCTGTATAAGCGACAGACTTTTGGATACTGCCCTATTAATAATATAAGAGTGCTTTCAGTTTGGCGTAAGTTTTCGCTTTGATACTCGATTGTAAGCCTAGGCTCGGGAGGGATGTGACCTCGTATTCCGTGCCTGCGGTTCACAACAACCTTAAAAAGGAGACAAGCGATGAGCAAGCCAAAGGGCGGTGATGCCTACTGGAAAGCGACACTCGGCCTGTTGACCAAGATCATGATTGTGTGGTTTTTGGTTTCTTACGGTGCCGGCATTCTGTTTGTTGAGCAACTCAATCAATTCAGCATCGGTGGCTATCCACTGGGCTTCTGGTTTGCCCAACAAGGTTCTATTTACATGTTCATCATCCTCATTTTCTATTATGCGAAGAAAATGGGGCAGATTGACCGCGAACACGACGTCCACGAAAACTAAGGAGATTGCCAATGGATTTGCAAACAATCACCTACGTTATCGTGGGTTTGAGTTTTGCGCTGTACCTCGGTATTGCGTTTTGGGCTCGTGCGGGCAGCACGGGTGAATTTTATGTGGCAGGCGGTGGCGTACACCCTGTAGCCAACGGCATGGCAACTGCGGCTGACTGGATGTCAGCCGCTTCGTTTATTTCAATGGCCGGTTTGATTGCCAATATGGGCTACGGCGGTTCCGTGTTCCTGATGGGCTGGACCGGCGGTTATGTGCTGCTGGCCATGTTGCTGGCGCCGTACCTGCGTAAGTTTGGCAAGTTCACGGTGCCCCAGTTTATTGGTGACCGCTATTACTCCAATACAGCACGTACAGTGTCTGTAATCTGTTTGCTGGTTGCTTCAATTACATACGTAATTGGGCAAATGACCGGCGTGGGCGTGGCTTTCTCCCGATTCCTGGGAGTGTCTGCGGAAGTGGGTATTTATGTGGGTATGGGTATTGTGTTTGTGTACGCCGTGTTTGGTGGCATGAAGGGCATTACCTACACGCAAATTGCGCAGTACATTGTGCTTATTTTTGCTTACACCATTCCCGCAATCTTCATTTCCCTGAACCTGACGGGCAACCCCTTGCCCCAGTTGGGCTTGGGTTCTGACATGGTGGCCAACGGTCAACCCATGCTGGCGACTCTGGACAAGGTTGTGACTGATTTGGGTTTCAATACCTACACATCCACCCCGGCTGGTAGCTACCTGAACACTTTCTTTTACACCGTTAGCTTGATGATTGGTACCGCGGGCCTGCCCCACGTGATCATTCGCTTCTTCACGGTACCCACAGTGGCAGATGCACGTTCATCTGCCGGTTGGGCGCTGGTGTTTATTGCAATTCTTTACACCACAGCACCCGCTGTTGGCGCAATGGCACGCTACAACTTGCATGCAACCGTCAACTCAAATGTGGCAACTGGTGGCGACCTGTTCGCACCCGAAGCGGCTTTGGAAAACGACAAGAAGCCTGCCTGGATGGGACGTTGGGCTGAAACCGGTTTGTTGAAGTTCGATGACAAGAACGGTGACGGTCGCATTCAGTATTACAACGACAAGTCCAAAGACGAAGCATTCCTGGCCAAGGCGGCAGCTGCAGGCTGGAAAGGCAGTGAAATGGAAGTGAACGCCGACATTATGGTGTTGGCTAACCCTGAAATTGCACTGTTGCCCAACTGGGTAATCGCCTTGGTGGCGGCGGGTGGTTTGGCTGCTGCGCTGTCTACTGCAGCTGGTTTGTTGTTGGCGATTTCGTCTGCGGTTTCGCACGACCTGATCAAGGGCGTGTTTAATCCCAATATTTCTGAAAAGAGCGAATTGCTGGCCGGTAAAATTTCCATGGCGGGCGCAATTGTTCTGGCCGGTTATTTGGGCTTGAACCCACCCGGCTTCGCGGCAGGTACCGTGGCCCTGGCCTTCGGTATTGCAGCGTCATCCCTGTTCCCTGTGATCATGATGGGTATTTTCTCCAAGAAAATGAACTCCACCGGCGCGATTGTGGGTATGTTGACCGGCTTGTTTGTCACGCTGTTCTATGTATTCGCTCACAAAGGTATCTTGTTCATCAAGGGCACCGAGTATGTTGACATGGTGGGCGGTACCAACGGCTTCTTCGGCATCACGCCTGAAGCATTTGGTACCGTGGGTGCAATTTGTAACTTTGTTGCGGCTTACGTGGTCAGCAAAGTAACAGCACCACCCCCAGAGCACATTCAGCACCTGGTTGAAGACGTGCGTACTCCACGTGGTGCAGGCGCAGCAACAGGCCACTGATTGCAGTGATATAAAAAATAACTGCTTTCAACGAAAAGCAGGACTTGAGGAGTTTGAAAGCCCGGTGAGAAATCACCGGGCTTTTTGTTTTTCTAGAGTAAAACTGTTACTTCCACATTCAAAAAAGTGATCCAATGCTTTGAAATTGAGCATGTACCCAGGGGTGGCTCGCCAATGCAGCAACAAGCAGCCCCAACAGCAAAACAGTGCCGAAAGGCCGTAAATAGCCTGTTTTACCTGCTTTTTCAGGCAGCGCGGTTGTCGCTTCGGCAGCCTTTTGCCGTGGGTTTTGTGTGTTTTCTCTTGTGCTTGAATTGCTGTCAGCTTGTTCCAGGGGCAGGCTGTTTTTCACTTTGTCAGGAATGACTTTGCCTAAAAACCACATGGCAGCGCCAATCACGATCAAGTCGTCGGTAATGCCAAAAAGCACCAGGAAGTCGGGAATGATGTCGATGGGGATGAATAAATAAACCACCACCACCAGCATGAATCCTTTGATCCATTTCGGCGTATCGGCATGTCGAAAAGCGTGCCATAACATGCGGCCATGGGTTCTCAGGGCCTTTAGTTTGTTAAGAATTGGAAAAAAACGAGTAAAAAACATACGTTGTACCCAACCATAAAAGAGGACTCATTGTGACCCAAGCACCCTTGATGATCCAGCGTACATGCCGAATCCCCGTGCCTTTGGCCGACTGTTTTGCCTTATACACCCGCTTGAAGGCGGATGAATACATTCACAGCGACGCGCTGATTGCACCCATTACGCATATAGAAATGATTCAGGGCAAATCGTTCAATGAAGTGGGCGATATTCAGCGAATTACCTTCAAGGGTGGTGCTGTCATTGATGAGGAAGTATTGGCTTGTGTTCCGAACAGGCAGTTCGTTTACAAGGGCACAGGCTTTAGCCAACCCTTGTTGAACTGGCTTGACCATGCCAAAGGTTCCTTTGAATTTGAGAAGGATGGCGATGGCACCTTGGTGACCTGGCGCTATCTGTTTTATTTGAAACCAGGCTTGGGCATTGGGCCCAAGCGAATCGTATTCAAGGCGGTGGTGGTGGATTTGATTTGGCACAGGATGATGACCAAAACCCTGGTCAACCTGACGCAAATCATTACCCTGCGCGCCTTGCAGACAGGAAAGAAATGATGAATCCATATATAAAAAACAGCCTGCGCATTGCAGCTGTTTTCAGTTTAACGATGTTGATTTTTCTGGGCTTTCAGAACACGGTGCGTGCTCAAACCGTAAGCGGCCAAGAGCCCAATATTTGCGTGTTCGATTTGCTGGGTGCAAAAGGGCCAATTTTTGGTTTGGCGCAGGAATATGCACTGGAAGGCCGAAAGAATGGCTACGGCTTCAAGCCGGTGGTGTACACCAATGAATCAGTAGCCGCCAAAGATTTTGAAATTGGCGTGTGCGACGGCCTTGTGGCCACTGGCATTCGAACCCGGAAATACAACCACTTTACCGGCAGCCTGGATGCTATTGGTGGTTTGCCAAATTACGATTCAGTGCTGATGGCTTTGAAGTCGATGGGCAGCCCGCAGTTGCAAGGTGTGATGCAGCAAAGTGATTTTGAAGTGGGTGGGGTATTACCTTTTGGCACAGCCTATGTATTTGTGCGCGATCGTGAAATCAATTCACTGGCCAAAGCCGCAGGCAAACGAGTGGCCGCTTTGTCGCACGATGATTCGCAGCGCAGGTTAATTGAGCAGGTTGGCGCACAACCCGTTGCTGCCGATGTGTCCAATTATGGTTCCATGTTCAACAATGGCGCTGTGGATATTATTGTGGCGCCTTCCATCGCCTATTCTCCGCTTGAGCTTTACAAAGGCTTGGGCAAGCGGGGCGCAATTATCCAGTTGCCAGTGGCCATGGTCACTTATCAAATTATTCTGCGCAAATCGAAATTTCAGCCTGGTTCTGGCCAAAAGCTGAGGGCTTTTGTTGCGCAGGAAATGCCGAAGGCCCTGAATGCAGTCAAAAAAATTGATCGCCAAATTCCTGACAAGGCTTGGTTGAAAATGACCGATGCAGACAAATTGGAATACACCACCATGATGCGCGAGGCCCGAATCAGCTTGAGCAAGGACGGCGTATACGATGGCTGCGCTTTGCGCCTGTTGAAAAAAGTGCGCTGTTCGATTGATGCAAAAGCCGCCGAGTGTAGTTTGCCTGAGGGCTACAGTGTGCACAAAAGCTGCCCTATTCAGCCAATGTAAATTGGCTTGGTTGGTTTAGCCAATAAGCACCGGGGCGTCGGGAAGTTCGTTTTCGTCTTCCCGGCGGTGTGGAAAGTGTTCAATCAACTTCTCGCTAACCGCCTCAATGCAACTCATCACGCCTTCTTCGAATTGCCCTTGCGCAAAAGCCTTGGCATGGTCTGCAAGCAGCACATAGATGAGAACGCCATTGTTCAGCTCGGTGTCCCACACATGCAATTCACTAAATACCTCAATGGCGCGCTGGCGTGGCGTTTGCTGACCTAGTAGCTGTTGCAATTCAAGCGAGCTTTCTACAGCAACGCGAATTTCGCCTGAATGCCGGGTTTCACTGGCTTTGATGGCATTCGAAATGCGGTTAAGCTGCGTTTGCTGGAAAATTTTCCGGACATGACGTTCAGCCGTCATCATGTGTCTGTAAATTCGTTTAAGCCCCATGATCACCACCTTCCCGAGGCACCGCCGCCACCAAAACCACCACCTCCGCCACCGAAGCCTCCGCCGCCAAAACCACCACTGCCGCGACCAAAGCCACCGCGCCCACCACCAATGCCGCCCGCTGCGCTGCCGAAAAGAGTAATCAGCATGGCCACAATTGCAGCCAGCACAGCAAAAATAATTGCACCCGCGAATAGCCACGCCACTACAAACACCAAGCCACCTGTTGCCAGGGCGGCGGGCAGTTTGCCGATGGTTTTGCGCAGGAAGCCACCAATAAAAAGTGTGCCCATGAACAGCAGTGGCGCAATGTCTTCGATGGTGCTTTGCGAATTGGAAAGCCGCTTTACAGTGGGTTCCGGCAAGGGCTCACCTTCAATCACCCTGATCATTTGGTCCACGCCAGCCGCCACACCGCCTGCGAAATCACCCACGCGAAACCGCGGCACGATAATTTCTTCAATAATTCGTTTGGAGGTAATGTCAGTTAAGGCACCCTCAAGGCCGTAACCCACTTCAATGCGCAGCGCGCGGTCTTGCAAAGCCACGACCAGTATTGCGCCATCGTCTACATTCTTGCGGCCAATTTTCCAGCTTTCTGCCACACGCAAAGCGTATTGCTCAATGGTTTCTGCTTGTGTGGTTTGTACCAGCAATACCGCAATTTGGCTGCCTTTCGCTGCTTCAAATGCCTGAAGCTTTTGGATCAGTGCAGCTTGTTGTTGGGGGTTCAGCGTGCCAGTGGTGTCTACCACTTGGGCGGTCAGGGGTGGCACTGGTACCTCGGCGGCCCAAAGTGCGCACGGCGTGAAAAGGATCACTGCACACAGCCAGAATTGCCCCATCGCGTTGCGCACCTTGTTCATCACTTGGTACCGAAGTCGACGGTGGGGGGCTTTGAAATGGCGGCTTCGTTTGCAACCGTGAAGCTTGGTTTGACTTCGTAGCCCATCACCATGGCTGTCAGGTTATTGGGAAACGAACGCACGGTAATGTTGTATTCCTGAACCGATTTAATGTAACGGTTGCGTGCCACGGTAATGCGGTTTTCAGTACCCTCAAGTTGCGTTTGCAAATCGCGAAAACCTTGATTGGCTTTCAGGTTGGGGTAGTTCTCGGTAACCAACAGCAAGCGCGAGAGGGCACCGCTTAATTCACCTTGCGCCTGCTGAAATTTGTTAAAGGCTTCCGGGTCATTGATTAATTCTGGCGTGGCCTGAATCGAAGTGGCTTTCGAGCGCGCTTCAACCACCTTTGTTAGTGTTTGCTGCTCGAAGTTGGCCTCGGCTTTTACTACATTCACCAGGTTGGGCACAAGGTCAGCCCGGCGCTGGTATTGGTTCAATACTTCAGCCCAAGCGGCTTTCACTTGTTCATCGTTGGTTTGAATGGTGTTGTAACCGCAGCCGCTGAGAAACAGCGCTGAAAGCAAAGTGAGCAGAGATAACACGCGATTCATTTAAACGCTCCTTGGTGGGTGGTTGCCTGATTGTGCAATTAAAAAAGCCCATGGTGCAACTGCAGCATGGGCTATGGATTGAAAAGACGACTCTAATTACTTCTTCATCATCTCGAAAAACTCTGCGTTGTTTTTGGTCTGGCGAATTTTGTCCATCAAGAATTCCATCGCAGCGATTTCGTCCATGTCGTGCAGCAGGCGGCGCAATACCCAAATCTTCTGCAGCAAATCGGGCTTGATCAACAACTCCTCGCGGCGTGTAGACGAACGGTTGATGTTGATGGCTGGGTACACACGCTTTTCGGCCATGCGGCGTTCCATGTGAATTTCCATGTTGCCTGTGCCCTTGAATTCTTCGTAAATCACTTCATCCATGCGGCTGCCGGTATCTACCAGTGCAGTTGCGATAATGGTGAGCGATCCACCTTCTTCAATGTTACGTGCCGCACCAAAGAAACGCTTGGGGCGGTGCAGGGCGTTGGCATCTACACCACCGGTCAGCACTTTGCCGGAAGAGGGCACCACGGTGTTGTACGCACGGGCCAAACGAGTAATCGAATCGAGCAGAATAACCACATCGCGCTTGTGTTCAACCAGGCGCTTGGCTTTCTCAATTACCATTTCAGCAACTTGAACGTGGCGGGTTGCGGGTTCATCGAACGTGGAGGCAATCACTTCGCCACGCACCGAACGCATCATTTCTGTTACTTCTTCGGGGCGTTCGTCAATCAGCAACACAATCAAAGTGATGTCGGGGTGGTTGGCAGTAATGGCATGTGCAATGTGCTGCAGCATCACGGTTTTACCCGACTTCGGCGGGGCTACCAGCAAACCACGCTGGCCTTTGCCGATTGGGGCAACCAGGTCGATGATACGACCAGTGTTGTTTTCTTCACCGCGCATGTCGCGTTCCAGCTTCAGGGGCTGGTTGGGGTGCAGCGGTGTCAGGTTTTCAAAAAGAATTTTGTGCTTGCTGGCCTCTGGTGCCTCGCCGTTTACTTTGTCTACTTTTACCAGTGCAAAATAGCGCTCGCCGTCTTTGGGGGTGCGTACCTCGCCTTCAATGCTGTCACCCGTGTGCAGGTTGAAGCGGCGAATCTGGCTGGGGGAAATGTAAATGTCGTCCGGGCTGGCCAGGTATGAAGTTTCTGGTGAGCGAAGAAATCCAAAGCCATCGGGCAGCACTTCAAGCACGCCATCACCAAAAATTTGTTCGCCGTTTTTTGCGCGTTTTTTCAGGATTGCAAACATCAGTTCCTGCTTGCGCATGCGGTTGGCGTTTTCAATTTCAAGGCCACCAGCCATTTCAAGCAGGGCAGAAACGTGTTGGGTTTTTAGTTCAGATAGATACATGTTTGGCTATTTGTGTAGGTGGCGAACGCCGCGAGGTAAACAGGTTAACGAAGGGTGGGGGTTGCAGCTGCGAGGGAGTTCAATGCCCGGCACACGCCGGGCAATTTAATCAAGGTGTTGTTACAGGTGGCTGTCAATGAAAGCAGCCAGCTGGGATTTGGACAATGCACCCACCTTTGTGGCGACCACTGCACCATTTTTGAATAACATCAAGGTTGGAATGCCGCGAATGCCGTATTTGGCAGGCGTTTCTGAATTCTCATCCACATTCATCTTGGCAATTTTCAGCTTGCCTTGGTATTCAGAAGACAAGTCATCAAGAATTGGCGCAATCATTTTGCAGGGACCACACCATTCTGCCCAGTAATCCACCAGCACAGGGCCGTCGGTTTTCAAAACATCGCTGTCGAAAGATGCGTCACTGACGTGTTTGATCAGGTCACTGCTCATTTAAATCCTCAAGTGGGTAAAGTGCTTTGGAGGGTATTCACAAAGCGGCCTGGGTGTATACAGCACACGGCCAGACAATGAAAGTTCTTCATTTAAGAAAATGCTATTCTGAATGGTACAGCGAAATCGAACTGAAACACAAACCCGTGTACGTTTTAATTGACATTACACGCTCTCTAAAAACTTCGACCATCCAAAAATACACGTTTTGACAACACACTCTGTTTCCGTTGAATCCATTCAAGCCACTCCATTTGCGGCTGCATTTAACTGGCTGGCTCAGTCGGGCCTGGATGCTCATCAAGTTTTGTGGGTAATGCCCCGTATAGAGACAGTGGGCACCTTCAAGCGGTGTTGGGCCCAGCACCACGCGGGTGTGGCCACGCTGGGGCCTTGGGTTCAAACCGCTGACCGTTTAAGTCAACCTGCCGCCATGGGGCCTTGGTTGGCCCTGCAAGCCGATTTGGTGGGGGTGTTGCGGGAATTGCCTTTGCTGGGCGGTGGTTCATCGCCCTCGCAACTGTGGGGCCTCGCCCAGGAATACCTGGAGCTGGCCTTAAGGCAGGTGTTGGTGCAAAAACGCAACACAACTGCCTTCGCAGAGTATGCAGAGAACAACACTTTCGCTGCCGAAGAGGTCCAAGTGGTGGCCACCCTGGCCCAAACTTATGAGGCCGAGCTTATTGGGTTGTTGCCCAAGCCTGCAGAGCCTTTGGGTAAACCGCCTATTCATGTGGTTTGGTTCGACGATGGCGAGACCGTGCCCGGCCTGTGGCTGGAACTGTCTTACCCCACGGTGCCGGTGCAGGTGTTCAAGTTACCTGCCATTGAGGGTCCACAGCCTTGGCAAGTGTTGTGTGAAAAGCGTTTTAATAACCAGCCCAGCCCTGTGGTGCTGCAAGTGGCTCCTGACGAAACCACACAGGCTCAGCAAGCTGCCCATCAAATTCTGGATTGGTTGCGAGAAGACCCCGCCACTGAAATCGCAGTGGCAGTACTTGATCGATTGGCTGCGCGACGCATGGTGGGGCTATTGGCCGACGTGGGTGTTTTGGTTGATGACCGCACAGGTTGGCGTTTGTCCACATCGAATGTGGCGGGTTGGTTTGATTACCTGTTGCAACAGTTTGCAGAGCACAGCCAGCTTACTGCGATTGCCCAACCTTTTACTGGCTTGCCGCTTGAACAATTTGAGCCCTGGGCCTTTGGTAAGGCTGGCAGCAAACACACCCTGGCGCAGTGGGCGGGTGCGTATCTGGGCTTGTTTGAAAAACATGATCTAGACACCGCGTTGCAAGCCGATGAGGCAGGGCAACAACTGCTGACTGTGTTGGGTTTGATGCGGCAGGTGCCAGCACAAACCGAATTTGATGCGCATGAATTTTTGGCAGCCTGGCGCAGTTGGGCTGAATCGCAACGCTTCCGCCCGCTGGATATTGAAAGCCCTGTTCGCATGGTGCCCCTATTAAGCACGCGCATGCGGCAATTCAAGCGCGTGTTGGTGTTGGGTTGTGCTCAGTCGCACTTTCAGGAAAGCCCGCCTGGTTTGCTGCCACCTGCGGTGGCGCAAGAATTGGGTTTTCCAGGCCCGCGCCTGGCCCGTGTTCAAAAAATTTCTGCCCTGTATGAATTGCTTCTGCACAGTGAAGAAGTAACGCTGGTGCACAGTGCGCAGGTGGCAGGTAAACCTGAAATGTTGTTGCCTGAACTGATGTGGCTGGACATTACCTTGCGCGATTCTGAAAGTGCTGCCCAACATTGGGCCAGCCGGTGGTACCGCACACCAGCCGATCTTGAAATTGAAGTACGAGAAGCACCCGAGCAGGCTTTGCAGTTAACAGCATTGAGCAATTCGGGTTCAATGCCGGAATCGTTGCGGGTGACTGCGCTGGACGATTGGGTGGCTTGCCGCCTGCGCTTTGGTTTGAAGCATGCCTTGCCCTGGCCCGTGCAGCGTGATGAGGGTGCCATGCGCTATGAGCAACTGCGCGGTATTTTCGTACACAAGGTGCTTGAAAAAACCGCGCAACACATGGCCTTGCCTGGCCAACCCGTGAACCAATTGCAGGCCTGGAAGCAAACACTGTTGGATCAAGCCCAGTTGGTGTGGAGCAAGCTGGAATTAAATGACCGTGCGACTGTTTATCCATTCCTGAAGTTTTTTGATCAAATTGTGCCGCGTCTTGCGGGCAAACTCATGGAACGTCAAATTCAGGGCTGGCAATTCGAGCTTGCAGAGCAGCAGCTTGAGCACACCTTGGTGCTGCAACCCAGCGGCGCTTCCATTCAATTGAAGGGACGGGTTGACAGGCTTGATCAACGCGGCGATTCCCTGGCCATTTCAGACATTAAATTCACCAACCCCACTGTGCTGAAAAAAAGATTGGCCGAACCCTTGAGCCAACCCCAATTGCCCGCTTACCAAGCCATGTTGAATAGCCCTGAAGCCCAGCTCGACTTTTTGGGTTTGCACAAAGACAAAGTGGATTGGGTCAGCTTTCCGCCATTAAGCGATGAATACAAAGAGCAGGGTTTTAATTCGTGGGGTGAGGTGTTGCTGAGCGAACTGAGCACTGAACTGAATTCATTTTTTGAAGGCAAGGCCGTGTGGCAAGCCAACCCCGGCGATGCTTGCGAATACTGCAGTGTGCGCGGCGTGTGCAGGCCGGAAACTCACCCAGCATTTAACCAAGCCGATGCTGGCGAGGAGGGTGATGATGACTAATTTCACTTCAATTGCCTGCGACCCCGCCAACAGCGTGGTGGTAGAGGCCTGCGCAGGCAGTGGCAAAACCTGGTTGCTCACTGCACGCCTGTTTCGCCTCTTGTTAAGTGGAGCAAGGCCCGATCAAATTCTGGCCATTACTTTTACACGCAAAGCCGCGCAGGAAATGCAGGAACGCCTGTTTGCCCTGTTGCGTGAATGTGCCTTGTTGAATGATCACAAATTGAGTGCCTTGTTGACCGAACGTGGCTCAGAACCCAACGAAGCCAACCTGAAAAAGGCGCGTGCACTGGCAGGCGAGGTGTTGACCAATTCTCGTGGTGTAACCATTGACACATTCCATGGCTGGTTTGCATCGCTGTGCCAAATGGCACCGCTTGCCAGCGGCTTTTCAAGGCAAAGCGAACCCACCGATCAAACCCAGTTCTGGATGGACATGGCCATTGATGTATTCACTGCCAATTTGCTGAATGATCAACAGCAATTGCTGCCAGCCTTCGACACGCTTGCTTCACAAATGGACCGTGCCGTGGTGCGACAGGTGCTGCAACATGCGCTGACCAATCGTGTGGCGTGTAGCCTGTGGTTGGCCAATCAGGATGCCCCGCCTTTAGATATGGTGTTTGGAATTGGTGACGGCGAGCAATGGCCGGTGGAGGTGTTGAACAACCGGCATTACATTGATCAGTGGCAGCAAGCTGCACGCTGGTTGGCGTTGGGTACAGCCAAGCAACAGGGTAATGCAGTTGAAATAGAAAAGGCCTTGACTGCCCTGCGTGGCGGTGTTGCGGCAGCCGATGTTTTTGAACAATTGAAGGCGGTTTGTTTGACCGCAAAAAATGAGCCCAGCAAAACCTTTTCCAAAATAACGGCGGGCCAGAAAGCGGCTGTGGATGAAACCCAGTATGTTCAGGTTTTGGAAAGTTTGGCCCAACAAACAGCACAAGCCTTGCAACTTGAAAAAGACCAGCTTGACATGCAGGCCACAGCCGCGTTGGCGCAGTTGATTGAACCGCTGTTTGAAACTTATAAATCAATCAAGCTGGAGCAAGGCTTGTGCGATTTCGATGACCTTGAAGCCACTGCACTGCGCATGTTGATGAACGACGAACAGCGTGCCTACATGCAGCAAAAACTGGACACGCGTGTGCGCCATTTGTTGGTGGATGAATTTCAAGACACCAACCCGGTGCAATGGAATATTCTGAAACTTTGGCTGCAAGACTACAGCGGCGACGACAAACCCAGCGTGTTTTTGGTGGGTGACCCCAAGCAGTCGATTTACCGCTTTCGCCGCGCTGAAGCCCGTTTGTTCAACCATGCGCGCAATTGGTTGGTTGAAAATTTCGCAGCCAAAACACTGGAATCGGATTCCACACGGCGTTGTGGGCAGGCTGTTGTTGATGTAGTGAATAAAGTGTTTGAACCCGGGCAAACGCGAGGGCAAACCACCTTTCGTGCGCACACCAGTTTGGCAGGCGAAAGCGGTTCAACACTGAGCGGCTTGAATATTTATCCCAAGCTGTTGAAAGAAGAGGAAGGCCCCGACGAAGCCAAGCGCGTGGTGCAAACCCTGCAACAGTGGTTGGCCAATGGCAGTATTAACAACCTGAGTGAAGTGATGGTATTGGTGCGCGCCCACAAAAGCGGTGTGCCCTTGATGGCTGCCTTGCGTGAAGCGGGCTTGGCCTACACCATCAAAGACAAAGGCGAGCGTTACACCTCGCAAGTGTGGGCTGACACCATTGCACTGTTGGGTTTTTTGAATGACCCGAACACCAACCTGTATTTGTTGCAACTGTTGCGTTGCCCGTTGATCGCGCTTTCTTCAGCTCAATTTCAAGCGTTGATTCAGGCGGGTAAAACAACGCAAACTGCCACACATGCGAATACAGTGTGGGGCACACTTGAAGCCTTGGCCGAGCAAGGCGAAAAACCGTGGCTGGCAGTGCATTCACAGCTTTCAGAATGGTTGCGAATGGCGCGAGCCTTGCCGCTGTTCGAAACCTTGTCCAAGGTGGTGGCCGACACCCGTGCGTCTGAAAAATACTTGAATTCTGCTTCGCCGCGGCAACGGGTCATGATGGCTGAGCATTGGGATTGGTTAAAGGCCTGGGCACTGGGTTTGAACAAAGGCCGTTTTCCAGGTTTGCAGCAGGCGCTTGATGAGGCAGTAAAACTTCAAACCTATACCAGTTCCGACAGCGAAGGTGCTGCCAACAACCCGGATGTGTTGCGCATCATGACCGTGCATTCGGCCAAGGGTTTGGAGGCCAACCATGTGTGGTTGTTTGATGCAAATTCATCACCCAAACCCGGTGGAAGCAATGCGGGTTTGCTGATTGATTGGGCCTTGGGTGAATCGCACCCGAACTCAGTCACGGTGATGAGTAACTTGAGTAATCCCAGCCCTGGTCGAGCGTCCGCACAAGCCATTGAACAGCAAGCCTATGCCGATGAAGAAGACCACTTGCTGTATGTGGCACTTACCCGTGCCCGGCATTCCATTCACTTAAGCGGCAGTGAAAAACGCTCAGCCAGCAAGGGTTGGTATGAACGTTTGTTGCCATTTGCCACGCAAGTGCATGAAACATGGCCTGAACCTGAAGGTGCTGCGGAAGCATTCGGCCAAGGCGAGTTGACTGGCTTGTTTGACCCGCCCGCAACATGGGTACGCCCGCAATTTCCGGTGCTGAACCCGTTGAAACCGCAAGTGGGCAAAGTGGTGCCCAGAATTTCTACGCCCGAGCTACGAAAGGGTACAGCCTGGCATGCAGCACTTGAATGGGTGGATGAACTGCGCGACCTACCTTTTGATGTATGGTGGGCGCGCATGCAGGTGCGTTGCGAAGTCGTGTTCAGGCCTTTGCGCGAGGGCGAATTGCAAGAAGTTGAACAAGCTTGCCAATTGCTGGTGAACAAACCCGATTTACAGCCTTGGCTGCAAGGTGCCGGGGCCAACAACAACCGTGTGTTCAACGAACTGGAATGGGTATTGGGCGATGGGCGCTCGCTGCGGGCAGACCGGGTGCTTGAATTGCCCGACCGTTTCCTGGTCCTGGACTACAAATGGGCAGTTAATTCAACCAATTTGCAGGACTACACCCAGCAAGTACTTGAATACGTGGGCTTAGTTGATGCCACCCTGAACAAGGCAGGCAAGCCCGCCCCCACACAAGCTGCACTGATTGACCGGCATGGCGAAGTTCACTGGCTCACTTCGGTGTAGAATTCAGTTTGGCGGGCCTCCCCGCATGGCGTAGCGGCCAACCTGGTCAGGTCCGGAAGGAAGCAGCCACAACCGTGAAGTCAGTGCCGGGGTTCTGGCTCGCCTCTTAATTTGTTGGACACCAGTGTGTACGCAAACGTGGACCCAATCTGAATGAATCAAACTGTATCTCAGGCTTTGGCTCGAAAATGGCGACCGCGAGACTTTGATTCGCTGGTGGGCCAGGCCCATGTGGTCAAAGCCCTTTCACATGCGCTAGATAACCAACGCCTTCACCATGCCTATTTGTTCACCGGCACCCGCGGTGTGGGCAAAACCACCATTGCTCGAATTCTTGCGCGCGCAGTGAATTGTGAGCAGGGCATTAGCCGCACCCCCTGTGGCAAATGCCAGGCCTGCGTTGAAATTAGCCAAGGCCGTTTTGTCGATTTGCTGGAAGTGGATGCGGCCACCAACACGCGTGTGGATGAAATGCGCGCCTTGCTTGAAAACGCCATGTATGCGCCCACTGCGGGCCGCTACAAAGTGTACGTAATCGACGAAGTGCACATGCTTTCCACCAGCGCATTCAACGCCATGCTGAAAACGCTGGAAGAACCGCCGGGCCATGTGTTGTTTATTCTGGCCACCACCGACCCGCAAAAAATTCCGCCCACGGTGTTGTCGCGTTGCCTTCAATTTGCCTTGCGCCAGTTGCCGCCTGACCAGTTGGCTGACCACCTGGCCCATATTCTCTCCGAAGAAAAAATTGCTTTTGAGCCCGGTGCTTTGCGGCTTCTGGCCAAAGCCGCGCGCGGCAGCGTGCGCGATGCGCTTTCCCTGACCGACCAGGCGATTGCTTACAGCGCAGGCCATGTGGGCGAAGAAACCGTGCGAACCATGCTGGGCGCTGTTGACCAACAAGTGGTACACCAGTTGCTGCAAGCTTTGGCCCAAGGCGATGGCAAAGCCCTGCTTGAATTGAGCAATGCACTGGCCACAGCCAGTGCGCCATTTGGTGCCATTCTTGATGAACTGGCGGCGATTGCCTACAGGCTATCAGTTGCACATTTCGCGGGCGGGCTTGATGCCGAAGACCCCGATCAGGCCGCCTTGCAAAACCTGCAAGGTGCGTTCGGTGCAGAAGACCTTCAACTGATTTACCAAATTGCCACACACGCACGTGCGGAATTGCACTTGGCCCCCGAAGAACACATTGGTTTTTCCATGGCGCTGGTGCGTATGCTTGCCTTCAAACCAGGCGGGCAAGCTGCGGTTGTTCGTTCAGCCCCGTTGGCCCCACCTGTGGTGAAAGCAACCGTACCCATTCCCGCAGCCAAGCCGGCGGCGGCTACTGTAGAGACAGTGGAGGCAGTGACCACCGCGCCTGTTGCACCAAAAGCTGCGTCGCCCGCTGTTGCCGATGAATTTGATAATTCACCGCCTTGGGACACTGCAGATGATTTGCCCATAGCCCAATCGAAACCCACTGTTGAAGTTAAGCAGCAAGAGGTTTATTCCCAAGCTGCTGCACAACCCGCCAAACAAGCTGCCAGCGGCGATTTACCCAGTGCAGCCAACTGGCCGCAGGTGTCGCAGGAAGTACCCGCCAAGGGCCTAACCCGGCAAGCGCTGGTGCAGGCTGAGCTGGTAGAAGCCAGCCGCGATGGCGATGTGCTTCAAGTTGTACTGCGCACGGCGATCAAGCCTTACACTGAGCCAAGCATGGTGACCCGGCTTGAGGGGGCATTGGGCTTGTACTATGGTTGCACTGTACGCTTGCAAATGCAGTTTGGAGAGGCGCAGCAAACTGCGCATGCTGTGCAAAGTGAAACACGCAGGCAGGCCCTTGAAGGGGCCAAGCAAGCCTTGCAGGAAGACCCGTTTTTAAAAGACATCCAGAACTTGATGGGCGCAACTGTGGTCTCAGGTTCAGAACGCACGCTGAGCAACACAGGCCCAGCCGATATTTGACAGGAGAGAATCCGATATGAACATGATGAAAGGCCAACTGGCCGGCTTGATGAAACAAGCCCAGCAAATGCAGGAAAAAATGGCCAAAATGCAGGCCGAGATTGGCGCCATGGAAGTGGAAGGTCAATCGGGCGGTGGCATGGTGAAGGTGGTCATGACCTGCAAGCACGATTGCAAGCGAATTACCATCGACCCATCCTTGTTGGGCGAAGACAAAGACATGCTGGAAGACCTGGTGGCTGCTGCGTTTAACGACGCAGTGCGCAAAGCCGAAGCCACCATGACCGAAAAAATGTCTTCAGTCACGGCAGGTTTCCCAATGCCTCCCGGCTTCAAAATGCCATTCTAAGAACTCTTCATGAGCCGTTCCGCGTTTGACGCCTTCGATGGCCTCGACCCTTTGGTTGACCTTGTGCAGGCGCTCAAGCGCTTGCCCGGTGTAGGCCCAAAATCGGCGCAACGCTTGGCCTTTCATTTGTTGCAAAGCGATCGGCAAGCTGCCACGGCCCTGGGCGAATCGCTGTTGAAAGCGGTGGCGGAAATTCGCCACTGCAGCATGTGCAACAACTTTTGTCATGCCGATGTATGTTCAATTTGCAGCGACACCCGCCGCAACCCCGGCCTGCTGTGCGTGGTTGAAACCCCTGCGGATTTGGCGGCCATTGAAGCCACGCAAACTTATCGCGGTTACTACTATGTGCTGATGGGCCGTGCTTCGCCATTGGATGGTGTGCGGCCTGAATCGCTCGATTGGCCCAAGCTGAGCCAGCGCTTAGACGACAGCGAGGTGAAAGAAGTTATTTTGGCCACCAACTTTACCAATGAAGGTGAGGCCACGGCCGTGTTTCTCACCGACCGCATTCGCCGCATGGCACTAAAAGTAAGCCGCCTCGCCCGGGGCGTGCCCATTGGCGGCGAGCTTGAATACACCGACCCCAGCACTGTGGCCCGGGCGTTGCTGGATCGCCGCCAGCTGGGTTCTGATCCGGAATAATTGCCGCTTTTAGCCTGCGGCTTTTTTGCTTAACTGTTATCTATTCATGAACATCATGAGCAATCAATCTCATACATCCATACCCACAAGCACTCCGGCCACCAACACCGGCCCTTTGGCTGGCATACGCGTGCTTGAATTGGGCTCGCTGATTGCAGGGCCTTTCGCCAGCCGTATGCTGGGCGAATTTGGCGCAGAAGTCATCAAGGTGGAAACACCTGGCAGTGGCGACCCTATTCGCAAATGGCGGGTGCTGCATGAAGGCAATTCACTGTGGTGGGCAGTGCAGGCCCGCAATAAAAAATCGATCACGCTCAATTTAAAAGCCGAAGAAGGTTTGGCCGTATTGCGCAAGCTGATTGAAAGCGCCGACATACTGGTGGAGAATTTTCGCCCGGGCCAATTGGAAAAGTGGGGCTTAAACCCCGAGCAGTTGCAGGCCCTGAACCCTGGCCTGATTGTGGTGCGCTTAAGCGGCTATGGCCAAACCGGCCCTTACAAGGACCGCCCGGGTTTTGGTGCAATTGCTGAATCCATTGGTGGCATGCGCTTTTTGAGTGGTGACACCGATCGCCCACCCGTGCGTGTTGGAATTTCAATTGGCGATTCACTGGCTGGTTTGCATGCGGTAATTGGCGCGTTAATGGCACTGCAGCACCGCCACAAAACTGGCAAAGGGCAGGTAGTAGATGTAGCCTTGTATGAATCGGTGTTCAACATGATGGAAAGCCTGCTGCCTGAATACGATTTCGCTGGTGTGGTGCGCAAACGTTCAGGCGCCAGTTTGCCGGGCATTGTGCCTTCCAACACCTACACCTGCGGTTGCGGTGGTTTTATTGTGATTGGCGGCAATGGCGATGCAATTTTCAAACGCCTGATGATGGCAATTGGTCGAAGCGATTTTGCAGAAAACCCAGACATGGCCAGTAACGATTGCCGAGTTCGCCACACAGAACTGATTGACAACACCATTGCCCAGTGGTGTAAGGAACGCAGCATTGACGCAGCACTTGAAGTGCTTGAAAAAGCTGAAGTGCCCGCCAGCAAAATTTACAGCATTGAAGACATTGTGCGAGACCCGCAATTTGCTGCGCGCGGCATGATCGAAGAACACCCCTTTGGCGAAGACCGCACTTTGAAAATACCCGGCATTGTTCCCAAGTTAAGCGACACACCGGGCCAAACACGTTGGCTTGGACCCAAGCTTGGCGAGCACAACGCGCAGGTGTTGGCAGGGCTTGGTTATTCGGCGGAGGATATTCAGCGTATGGCGGATGATGGGGTTATTTGAATGGTGCTCGGCTATTCTTGATTCTCGATTCGTATGTTGGATTCGCAGCAGCATTGCATCATTCTGCCTTGATCAACTCGAATTCCCCGTCTTTGATTCTGGTCGGGCTGTTTTTTAGCTTTGTGAAAGCGGTGATACAAATGTTGAGACTTTTCAGTTTTGGTTATACCTTTTTTGGACAGAATATTTTGTTAGAACCAGGGCTGGTTAAAGGGCTTGGCTGCTTGTGGGGTGATGTGCGGATAAATGTATATCGCCGTTACTGTTCTATAAAACTAGTTAGGCCATAAATGTCACAGCTTAGGTTTAGAAAATCACCAGATCCGCTGCGGAACTTTGTTTGGGCGCTGCAGCACGCTGCTATCTTTGGCGCATTTGCTTTAGTGGTGTTCGTACTTAATCAAACTGATCATATGCGCATGACATCAGCGCTCGGTAAGGCAGTACTGATTCTCGGACTGCTCGTCAATTTCATGTATTTTTGCGGCTATATAATCATTGCTGGCATCAAATATGCTGGGCGCGCGTATGAAGCTCGAAAGAACTAAATGCCAAGAAGTCAGTGCCACGCGAAGTTCGATGCGGCGCGATGCCAAAAAAGCAAATTGGGCAAGGGGAGTTGACATGCAAATGATGTTGTTAAGATGTTCAACTCGTGCTCGCTGGCCTAACTCGTCGGTCAAGCTGACGCAAAAAGGCTCTGCCTTTTTGTACCCTCCGCTTCGCTACGGCGCACCTTACCTCAAACGTTATATTCACAGGATAGTTCGGTGATAAAGACAACCCGCCTAAAGAAATATTCTGAGCTGTTTAAGAGAAACATAGCTAAGTTTCTTACGCCCGGAGTGTCCATTAAGACAGTTATTTATCCCGTCGAGATGGGTGGAGCTGTATTTGAGTTTTTCCTAAATAGAGAGGGTGTTGTAGAGGAAAAGCTCGAGCCCCCACGAAAGTCTGTCGGGGTCGTGCTGTCGCAAATCCCCCAGCGTATGATTCAGGGAAACCTCGAGGGCGTTCGATTTGGTGGTACGAATCTATACTTGGAAGGGAACCGCATTCTCGTCGTAAAAGGCGAAGATGCCCCTAGTTCATGGAGTGGAAACGCAGTCATTGAAGATGTTGAACGTGTGGTTTCAACATCCATGGGGGGCAAAACCTCATGAGCGGAAAACCACTGCCCATTGAGCAAATTGCCAAGCTCGCAGCTGACATTAGAGAGATCAATAACTTCGCAGAGAATCACGGCTTCGATACTAGCTTTGTTCAAGCCACCGTATCCCCAGGCCTTCCTGATGCACGAAAGTCTTGGGATTGGCCGCTGATAAGCTTGGGCGGCTTTTCAGTTTTACTGATTGGGCTTCTTTCAGTGCTCGCTTTCTACGAACCCATATCCCCAAAGGCAGCGAATTTTCTTCTGGTAATCGGTATGCTCTTCGTAGTGGGCTCTTCAGCGGCGGCTCACAAAAAGTTTAATAACAACACAATTACTGCAATCATATGCGCTGGCATGATTGTTGTTCTGCTGGTAGGAGCTGGGGTGTTTACTCCACGCGAAGCTGCGGACAGATTGCAGGAGATACAAAAGTGAATATAGCAACAAGTTCAAGGGTCAACATCCGCGTCTTCAGCGGGTACGAACCCTTAACCTGAGCGTTATGTCTCATCAATTTAAGTTGCGCCAGGTAAACCCACCATGGAAATTGAGTACCGAATTAAATTCTCTGTTCCTGCAAATTACGACCCTGCGGGTTTGTTCGAGAAAATGCCGAGCCCAATTCACCGAAAATCCATGAGCGAAATCTATAATTACAGAATCGAGAAAGACGGTTTCTATTTTGTGGATCGCGCAGTTGATTCCAGCGTGGCTTCGGGAGCGTTTCGTCATTTCGTAGATGAGGCACTGAAGTATGGCAAGTCAATTGAAATCGTGAGGCTATGAAACATAACTTTGCGTTCGATGCCGACGCGCTGAGACAGCGCACTGTTTTCACCCAAACGTTTCTGAAGCAATTGACGAATTATCAGTTGCTGACTTTATCAAGGACGTTGAATCGCAAGGAAGTCCTGACAATCGTTACAACTCTTTTGGAGTTGCTTTTAACTCGGGTTATTTGTTCGCGCTCGATAGCTTTGTGTTTGCATTAAGGAGACAAATCGGAATTTGCGAAGCTCGCATTGCCGTCATTCCGCCTTCAAGAAAGCCTGCCCGTTTGTTGTGTTCACTGGCCGTTCGGCAAGGCCGAAAGCGCAGCCCGCCCGCTTTGTTAGCGGGGGCGCTTAGGTCAGGGAATACAACAAAAAGGGGGAGTTCAGGCTTTCAGGCGGAGGAGGGCATGCGACTTCGCAAATGCTAACGAACTTTCAGGCATTCAACTTCGCAAATGCACTCTCGCAAACACTTTAGGCCTTCAACAACCCATCCAGCGTCACTGAGTCTTTCACAAATGCTCGAATGCCTTCTGCCAGTTTTTCTGTACCCATTGCATCGGCATTCAGTTCATAGCGAAACGCCGCTTCACCTTCGGGAAAGGTTTCACGTGGCTGTGCCAGTGCCCAGTCAGTATTCAATTCAACATTCAATGTAGAAACATCATCCTGCAGTTCAGCCAGCAATTCCGGGCTAATGGTCAGCAGATCGCACCCCGCCAGCGCCTTGATTTGACCCGCATTGCGAAAGCTTGCGCCCATCACTTCCGTGCGAATACTGTTTTGCTTGTAGTAGGCATAAATGCGCCGAACGGATTTCACACCCGGGTCGTTCGCCCCCGCATTGGCTGATTCATCCCAGTTGCTGCCAGCTGTTTTTTTGTACCAGTCGTAAATTCGGCCTACGAAGGGTGAAATCAACTGAACGCCCGCTTGCGCGCAGGCGTGGGCCTGAATGGGGGAAAACAGCAAAGTAAGGTTGCAGTGCATGCCTTCTGCTTCCAATGCTTTTGCTGCTTGTATTCCCTCCCAAGTCGAGGCAATTTTAATCAACAGGCGCTTTTCGGTATTAATGCCCTCGGCTTTGTATAGCGCGACAATTCGCTTGGCCCGGGCAATGGTCGCTGCGGTGTCAAAGCTCAACCTCGCATCCACTTCCGTAGAAACACGGCCAGGAATAATTTTCAGGATTTCTGTGCCGAAGGCCACCAGCAGGCGATCGGTTTGCAGATCAAGCGATTCATGACCGTACTTCATCTTGATTTGCTCAAGCAACGGCAGGTATTGCGGCTTTTGAACTGCTTTTAAAATAAGGGAGGGGTTGGTCGTGGCGTCTTGGGGAAGAAAGGCAGCCATGGCCTGAAAGTCACCCGTATCAGCCACTACAGTGGTGGCCTTTTTCAGTTGTTCTAATGCGTTGCTCATGTCTTGGTAGTGGCGAAAATTCAACGAAGTACAACTCAGTATAGGGGTTTAAAGCTTTTATTGGATGAATGAAATAGTATCCTTGGATAACAAAGAAAAAAACACAACAAAAATTGAGTACTCGCCATGTATTCTGAACAAGAACTTGAACAACAACCCCTGATTGACGACGATCAATGGGGGCGCCTCGAGAGTGAGTTGGGGCTTGAAATGCTGAAGGAATTTGCTCAAGAGTTTTTTGATGAAACCCGTGAAATCTGGTTTGTACCAGGGTTTGATCCGTTTTCTCTTGAACAAAAGTCGTTTAAATCCATGGCGCATCGAAGTGCCGGTGCCGCCGGAACCATTGGTTTCAAGAAATTGAGGTTTGTGTTTCTTTGTATGGAACACAATCCGTTGGGTGACGAAACACTGCGTTATCTGTCAGCCATGAGTAACATTTTTCAATCGACCCAAGACTGGGTACACAGCAAGTAACAAATAGCCATGCAATATTCGTTTTCAAAACCATGGGCCTGCTTTGGCTTGGTCATCAGCCTGGGGGCGCTGGCTGCAGCGCTTTTTCTTCAAATTTCCAAAGAATGGTTTCCTTGCCCGCTGTGCATTATTCAGCGCTATGCCTACCTTGTAACGGCGCTCGGTTTTTTGGGCATTTGTTTTTTTAGCCGTAAAGGCGTGTTATCAACTCTGTTCGTGCTGTTGACGCTGACTGGCTTTTTGGCAGGTGCGGGGGTTGCTTTCTACCATGTGTGGGTGCTTGCCAACCCGGCACAAACTTGTGGCGTGGATCCTTTGCAAAATACATTGAATGCTTTGCCTTGGGTTCAATATTGGCCTGACATGTTTGTCGCGGATGGTTTGTGTACCGACGAGTATCCGCCACTACTCGGGTTGTCATTGCCCATGTGGAGTGGTCTTGGCTTTCTTGCGCTTGGTGTTGTGCTGTGGGTCGCAGTGCGTACCCGGCGAAAAATCAAAGGCTCATGGTGATCGGGTGGGCCAGTGTAATCCAGGCTTCTGCAGCTTGACTGGCCTGCTGTTTTCTCTCCAGAGTTTCCATATAGCCCAGAAGGGTGCCCAAGGCTGCCATGGCATTCGGGTTTTTGCTTTGCCGGACTGCATGCAAAATGGTGGCCAGCGCATCGTCCAGATTGGTATCGCTGTCTTGCCCAAAACCAGCCATTTGAAGCTCGACTGTTTCCGGAAAGCGGAAGTCGTGGTTGGGTGTTGCGTGCAGTTGAATGGCTTGCATGTTGGTTAACCTAAGTCCGTGTTGGACTAAGAATCTCACTTTTGTATTTATTCCTACTTTGAGAATAAGCTACCTTTTTTGATCCAGTTCGGCAGATCCCTAAAGTGGACTCCACCGATCGGGCGATCTTATTTTCGGCACACCAATCGTTATCATCAAGACGAATAGGAGTCTGCCCATGTTGATCAATATTTCAGATGCCCAAGTTGTGCAACCCTTGTTGCAACGCAAAGCCCTCTCGCCGGAGCATTTGTACCTGTATTCAGGTAAGCAATACAATCCAGCCACGCGCACAGCAGGCGAGAGTTTGGTTGCTCTTGAAACCGAGCTTAACCGATCCACGTTGTTGTACCTTCAGGCTCAGGATCTGTTTGATGAGCTGGATTGTTGTTACAAAGTGCTGTCGAAAGCCTTGGTGGATGAAGAGCCAGAGACCTTTGTGTTGGTGATCAACGAGCTTGCTGTTCGTTTCAAGCACATTGCTATTCACCATTTCGACCTGGCGTACGCCTACCTGGCTTGGCACACGGCGGATGATTACCCCGTGATGCATCACATGCTGGTTGCTTTGACTCTTTTTCGAGTGGGTTTGTGTAGTAACCGCTTTTCCGATGACGAGTTGACCTCGCATTTGAAAGCCGCATTGACCATGAACATCAGCATGCTGACCCTACAGGCTCGTTTGAGGGCGCAAACCGAGCCTTTGTCGCGTGATCAGCGTGAAACTATCCGAAAGCATCCAGAGCAAAGTGCCAATAAGTTGAAGCTGTTGGGCGTAAAAGATGAGATTTGGATTGAATCGGTGCGCACACACCATGAATTACCGGATGGTTCCGGTTATCCAAACCAGATCCCCAACACCAATGAGGGCTCAGTGTTGTTGGGTGTTTGTGATTCTTTCAACGCAAGAATGGCCCAGCGTGATTACCGCAACAATTTCACGGCAGAACAGGCGATGAAAGACCTGTTTGCGAATGCTGATCATTTGTACAGTTGCTTTACGGCCATCATTCTCGAGGAATTGGGGATTTATCCCGCTGGCAGTTTGGTTCAACTGGTGGGTAATCAGATTGGTTGTAGCCTGATTCGCGGTGAAACCGCCATTAGCCCTGTGGTGCTGGTGTTTCGTAATTTGCCCACTCCAGGCCCCAGCGCCGCTTTGGTTGATACCTCGACAGATGGAAACAAAGTGCGAAATGCCTTGCCTCGACGAGATTTGGGCAAATTGCCAGGTCTGCGGGAGTTGCTGTCGAAAGTGGTTTAGAACAGTCAGTATTGGGGCAGTCGCAAGCTGGCTACGGTTTGCGCCCCCACCCGGTTTAGGCTCAGGCTGATGTGATGCCGTGAGGCAATTCGTTCTGCTGTGGCCAAGCCTATGCCCTCGCCCTCAAACTCGTCATTGCCGTGCATGCGGTGAAACAGCTGGAATTTCTGTGCGTCATGCGAGTCGGAAAAGCCAACACCATTGTCGATAATTTCCAGGTTGCTTGGGTTGTTTTGACGAATAATAATTTTCGGGGATTCAACTGGTTTGGAGAATTTCACCGCGTTGTCGATCAACTCTTTGAATGCTCTCATCATCATTGGCCGGTCAAAGCGCCACTTGCCTTGAACCTGAATTTCAATGGGAACAGGCGAGAAGTCAAAATGCTCATTTACCACTTGCACCAGTGTTTCATTCAGGTCGTGCAGTTGAATATTCAGTGGGCAAATACCCAGGCGAAGGTATTCAATCAACGCGTCCAACAGTAAACCCATGCGCTTGCCGTTTCGGCGAATTTCTTCCAGTGATTTGCTGGCCTCGGCCGGGGCGTTATCACCCAAGTCGTCAGCCAGAAAAAAACTATAGGCATCTATAGCTCGAAGCGGTGCTCTGAAATCATGCGCGATTGTTCCGGACAGCCAATTTAATTGGGTAAGCAAATCGTTGTTTTCTTTCAGTTGCCGTTGGGTTTCGATGTCAACGCTTTGATTCAGCTGACCAAGTGCTTCTTTCAAGCTGTCAATTTCTGACTGCTGCAAGGCAATTAATTCCTGCTGCGCTTTTTGTATGTTGATCAGTTGCTCGCGCGCCAAGGCTTGCTCACGTTTGATTTCACCGCGAAGTTTGGTGGTTAGCGATTCAAGCGCGATTTGTTTATCGCGCAGGTTTTCAAGTTCCAGCAATTGGCTTGCAGCTTGCTCTGGTGTCAGCAGCCTTTGGCCGGAGACAAAAGAGAGCAGTTTTAGCAACAGGCGCAGCACTTGAAAATTTAATTGGTTTTGATGGTTGACACTTGAGACACCGGTGCTTTTTGGTCTTTGGCACCAATCGACTCAGTGTAGGCTCGGTAAGCTTTGCCTGCTGACTCTGCGCTGTAGGCTTCAACTTCACCCCGGTTAATGCCCTCAGCCTGTTCTTTTAGCCAGGTTCGGGTACTCAGGCCAGTCTCCGCATCAGTGGTACCCGCCATCTGCGAAGAGCCATTCGTGTTGCTGGTAGTCTCTTGAGCGCTGGTAAGCAAGGGTAAGGCGCACAATATTGAAGCCAATATCCAGGAGGTACTTGAGTTCATTGGGTATTTCCTTTGGCGTCAAAACGCCTTTTAATGGAATTGGCTTGGGACATGACCTGATTGCGTGTGTTGTCGGACCACTGAAGCTTTTCAGCGATGTCCATCGCCATGTTGAAGTCGTCGAATACCAGACCCCACAAGGCAAGGTTGGCCATAATTTTCGAATCGTTGCTGGCCAACTGGTTGGCTTTCATCAGTGTGTTGTACGCAGGTTCTTTCAGGCCTTCCAGCAAGTACACCAAACCCAGGTCTGAGTAGGCTGTGATGTTTAGCGGGTCGGCTTGAATAGATTTCTCCAGCCTGGTCGCTGCTGTTTTTAAATCACCTCGTTCAATCGACACCTTACCAAGTCCGTACCAAATCGGCCCGTTTTTCTGTTGACCTTGCCCGCTGAGCAGGGATTTGTAAACCAGTTCAGCCTGGTCCAGCTGGCTGGTTTTCCGTAGCGAGTCGGCTCGCAGCTGCTTGCTTTGTCGATCCGAGCCCCATTTTTGATCATAAGCATCCAGGTGGGCCAAGGCTGCGTAAGCATTGTCCTGTTCGATCATGGTTTGAACCAGCTTCAGGTGCAGGTTTTTCTCGCGTTCGGCGCGGGCTTTTTTGGTTTGCTCGTCTTCCCGGCCAAGCTCGTTGCGCTCGGCCTCAATCAGTGCGTCTTGGGTGGGGCTGGTGGCGTTTATGCTGGGAGCACTTGAAATTCTTGCAGGTTCCGCTACAGCTGAACTGGGTGCCTGCTGCGGTGTTGCACATGCGGCCATAACAAATGGCATGCCGAAAACAGCCATTTGCCGAATGAATTGTCTTGAAATTAGACGACTACTCAACACGCGTTAACCTCCAACCCGTTCAAATGCTCGAAGAATGGAGATGATACCGGGGCCGCCGGTCATGATCAGCAAGGCTGGCAGCATGGTAATCACCATCACACCGGTCAGTTTAACAGTCAGTTTGCCCATTATTTCTTTGGCGTTCGCTCTTTCTTTTTCGACAAGCCGGTCTGAGAACTGCTTTAAAGGTTCCTGAACGGCACCACCAAATTTTTCAATTTGCTCCAGAACTTGAACAAACGATTTGAATTCATCGCTTGAGTACATGTTGCTCATGCGTTTCAACATAACAATCCAGGGCACCCCCGACTTCACCTGAGCGCGTGATCTGCGCAACATTCGGCCGGTAATCGGTACCAGATCATAAAGTTGTGATGTCATTACTTCGATGGATTGGTCCACGCTCAAGCCCACGCCCTGCAACAAACGCATCACGTCAACCACTGCCACAAGTTCGCGTTCAAAGGCTGCTTCACGGCCTTCCCCAACTGTTTTCAGGTACCACTTTGGGGTCATGAAGCCGATTCCTGTGATCGCGATGACCTGAATCATGGGAATGGTGCCGAAACCCACATCGAGGTTCAGGAATATTCCAATGAGCAAACCAAGTAGCCCGAGCGCGATACGGATCAGCACAAACCGGCTCAGGTCTTCCTCGCGCCCAAAACCAGCACGACCCAGCAGTTTTTTGTCCTCATCTTCAACAAAATAAGTGAATACCCTAGTTTTGCTGAATTGCTGGCCAAGCCTTTCAATTCGACCAGTAAGTGCACTGGTGGGTACTTGGTTGCGCACTGATGCCGAGCTTTGTACTCTGCGGCGAAGTTCGGTGTACTCATCGATCCTTGCAAGCGCCTTTTCTTTTCGGCTGCTTTGGCTGAGCAGGCTCCAGGCCAGGCCGATAAACCCCAAACCCAGCAGGAAAATACCAATCGCCAGTAATGTGTTCATATTCATCTTGGCGCCCCTAGATACTTTTGACCATGCGATAGATGATCGCTGCACCGGCCACTTGCAATATACCCGCGACGAGCAACAGCATACGGCCAGTGTCGTCGTTCCACATGGTGCCCAGGTAGGCTGGGTTCAGTGTCAAAATGATGCCGGCCAGTGCTGGTGTTAAACAGCACATGAACACGGCCGACATGCGGGCTTCCGATGACATCGCCAACATTTCCTGATGGTGTTGCTCGCGGTCACGCAGGTATTGCGCCAGGCGGCCCAGCAAAATATCGCTTTTGCCGCCGTAGTTCAGCGCCAGTGCCACAACCGATGCAATCAGTTTGAATTCAGTCAGGCTGTATACCCGCGCCAGGCGGTGCATGGCCTGGTCCAGCTCCAGGCCGGCATATTGCATTTGAACTGCCAGGCCTAACGCTTCCTTCAAGGGGTGCTCTGCATTTTCAAGTGCGGTGTTAAACGACACGGTAAGGCTATAGCCCACGGCACTTACGCGCACCACGCCGTCCAGAAAGTTTGGAAGCTGGCTGAGCATTTGCAGCCTGCGTTTGCGTTGGCGGTACACCACGTAACCGGCAATGCCGAGCATGGCCAGAATAAATGCACCCGCGGCACTGGCCACGCCACGGAATACAAAGGCCGCAAGCATGGGTACCAAGGTGATTAAGGCAATTCGAATACCCAGTGCGCGGTCAATGGTGATACCCGCTGAAATCAGGCTGTCGGTGATCCATTGTGGAATGTACTTTTTCCGCAGTGGGTCTTTTTCCAGGGCCAGTGGGTCTCTGGACTTGCTCAGCGCCACATCCAGACGGCTTTCCGCCAGTTTGCGGTTTTGTTCTTCAGCACCTCTGCTTAGCAGCAGCAGTGCCAGAGAAATGAAAACCAAAGCAGCGGCGATTAGTCCGAATGTCATGTCAGGCGAATGTGCGAAATTTTCGGGTTCTTGGGGTAGGGCACCACCGGTACCCAGTTGTCCAGTTCCTGGCCGTCAGGGCCGAGCCTGCTCTCATGGCGGTACAGGTCTTGAAGCAAAATGTTGTCATCGACAATACCAGCCACTTCAGTGATGCTGTAGATGCGGCGCTTGCCCGAGGGCAGTCGAACAATTTGTACAATCAGGTCGAGTGCCGAAGCAATTTGCCTGCGCAAGCTCATTTCATTGCCAGTGAAGCCAGCGAAGCCCGACAACATTTCAAGGCGGTGCAGGCAATCGCGCGGTGTTGAAGCGTGAATGGTGCCCATTGAACCATCGTGCCCCGTGCTCATGGCTTGCAGCATGTCCAGCACTTCAGCACCTCGCACTTCGCCCACCACGACGCGGTCAGGGCGCATGCGCAAACTGTTCTTCACCAAATCCCGAATTGAAATTGCACCCGCGCCCTCGTGGCCCCCCGGCCTGCTTTCAAGACGAACAACATGATGGTGGTTCAGTTGCAATTCAGCGGTGTCTTCAATTGTGATCAAACGTTCACCGGGTGGAATGAATTCAGCCAGCACGTTGAGCATGGATGTTTTTCCAGTGGAGGTTGCACCGCTTACCACTAGGTTGCAGCGTTTGCGAACAGCCTCCTGCATCAATTCATACACGCGTGAATCGAAGGTGCCCAGGCCCATCAGGTCTTCGGCACGCAGCGGGGTACTTCTGAATTTGCGAATGGATACCACCACGCCATCGCGGGCCAGCGGTGCGATGATCACGTTGATCCTGCTGCCATCCGGAAGGCGAGCGTCTACCATGGGGCTTGATTCATCAAGCCTGCGGCCAAGCGGTGCCAAAATGCGGCGAACAATTCGCAGCAAGTGGGCATTGTCGACAAAGCGGGCTTGCACCCGTTCCATTCGCCCCAGTTTGGACACATACACGTCCTTGTACCCGTTGATCATCACATCTTCAACATTGGGGTCTGCGAGCAAATCTTCCAGTGGGCCAAAGCCCGCAATTTCCTTGTACAACGAGTCGGCCACATAAGCCACTTCAGAGTCGTTCAGTGGAATCTGTTTGCCATAAATCAGACTTTGCACTTCACCTTGAATAAATTTTTCAAGGGCATTGTTGTCCATTTTTGCGAAGGTGGCGCCTTTTTTTTCGATAATGGCCAGAATATGTTCGTGGGCCATTTCTTTGACGTCAGCCAACACCGCGGAGTCCATTTCGCTGACTTTGGCGGTGGCAAATTGTAAGTCTTCAACAGCGTTGGCTGCATTGGATACCGAACCGGCCATGTGCTCTGGTTCTTTGGGATTAGGCAGCGGTGCCTCCTGACCGAAAATGATCTCACTCATTTGTTGAACCACTTCTTCAATGTACTTGTAATGCCGCCATGGGCATCAAGGTGTTTTCGGTTGGCATTCACCTTGTCAAGCAACTGGGTAACTGCTTTTGAATAAGGGTCTTTTGAATCGGCAGCAGACAACACCTGGCCACCATTGACGGCATTAATCAGTGGCGCGCGTCGGTCGGGCAAGGTGTGAACTGTTTCAATATTCAGTTTCTTGGCGATCGATTCTGCGTCCAGTGCAACGTCCTTGTGATAGGGCGTGACAACCAGGTCAAATGTTTGGGTAGCAATGCCCTTGTCGTTCAGGCTTTTGATCAATTCGGCGGCTGTCACAATGCCCGGTACCGACTGTGGTGTCAGCACCATGGTGGCATCAGCACTGCGCAGCAGGCTGGCCACGAATTCAATGTTCGAGAAACCGCACAAATCGATCACGATATTCTCGAAAAATGATTTAATCAAATTCAAAAATTTCAGTGCATCGGATGCGGAAATGTCACGCAGATCTGCCAGGTTTCTGGGCAGTGAAAGTATGGCCACGCCGGTGGCATTGTTGCGGCGAAACGCAGTTTTTGCCAAGGTGGCGTCAAAGCGTTTTAAATTGCGTACACATTCCACAAAGTCCATTGCACCTTGTTTGTCTTCAGCGGGCAGGTGAACCAGGCCATCGCCCAAAGGCAGGCCAAAATCAAGCAGTAATGTGCTGTCTTTGTTTTGTTTTGCCAATTGCACTGCCAGGTTAACAGCCAGTGTGGTAGAGCCCACACCTTGCCTTCCGCCCAACACCACCAGGGCATAACCTTTGCGCTCATTGTTTTGTTTGGGCGCTTTTTCAACCACGCCAGTCAGAATTTTTGTTACTTCTCCAGCGCTCGAATCAAGGCTTAAAAAGTCTTTGACGCCGGAGCGCAAGGCATTCACTACATCTTCAGTCGAGTCTTTTGAGCCCATTGCCACCACGGGCAGGTCGGGTGCAAGTTCCCGCAATTCTTTAACGACAAGGCTTGCGTCCAGGCCCAGCTGTGGCGAGTAATCCACCACGGCCATGCTTGGCGAAACCAGGCCAACACGTTTCGTAATTTCACTGAACGTGCCCGACTCACGCACCAGCATAAAACGGTCGCCCACGGCGTCCGAAAGCCAAAGCCAGTTGGCGTCAGATCCGCTGATGAACAATATTCGGGGCATGCTTTGTGGCATTTTCTGGCTCCCTTAATTGTTGGTAAAGCCAGGAACGGGCTCTTTTGCGGAAGGCAGGAAGAGTTGGCCCCATACACTGCGTGGGCGCATGCCAACGTTTTGGCCGGGAAGGGCCAAGGCTGGTGCATCGGCAGCACGAGGTTTTACAAATCGTGGTGTAACAACAATCAGCAATTCTTTGTCTTCCCGGCTGTAACTGTTGCCTTTGAAAAAGGCACCCAGAATGGGAATATCGCCTAACCAGGGCACTTTGTTGGCATTGGCTATGATATTTCGGCTGATCAGGCCGCCAATTACAAAGCTTTGGTTTTCGCCCAATTCAACTGTGGTGCTTGCACGGCGCGTCAAAATGGCGGGCACCAGCACACCCTGAATAGAGGTACCACGAGAAAAGTCCAGATCGCTCACTTCCGGTGAAACCTTCAACGCGATTGTTTTGTTAGACAAAATAGTGGGTGTAAAACTTAAACCCACACCAAATTTTTTGTACTCGATGCCAATTGTGCCGTTGCCTGAGGGTACCGGAATTGGAATTTCGCCACCCGCAAGGAAAGATGCATCTTGACCGGATTGCGCGATGAGCGAGGGCTCGGCAAGAACCTTGGCGTAACCGTCTGCTTGTAGGATATTCAAGCCAGACACGAGGTCACATGTGCGTGGGCCGACACCAGTGGGGTTAAGTGCACCAACTACTGCGTCCCCAACGCACCCCGCCCCATTAAATGCCAGTGAAAAGGCGTTGGATACCCCACTCGCTCCGCTTGTGCTAGCAGGCCCGGCAATTGAGTATGTGAATCCACCACCACTCACTTGCCCCGCCAGGTTAATCCCCAACCGCTGTAATTCACTGCGTGTGAATTCGACCACTTTCACATCCACCTGCACGGTGCCTGATGTTTGAATTGTTGCTTGATCAATCAGTTCAGCCGGTTTGCCGTCGCTGCCTGGCCTGACCAAACTTTCACGCGCTTGCTGGTAAGTGCTTACATTCGGTGTTGAACCTGAAAGCTTTAACACTTGCCCCTCGGTTTCAAGGTTCAGGTCTTTCAGGGTAGAAATGGTTTCGGCAGCCTTACCAGTCACAGACACTGTAATTACCCGAGCCATGCTGGCACCGCGATCCCAAATCAGGAGCGATGTAGATCCAGCTTTTAAACCAGTCACCAATACACCCGCATTTTTGCCACCACGGTCAGTGGGTTTTAAAACTGTTACTGACGCAATACTGGGGTCGCCAATCGAAACGCGTGCTGGAAGGCTGGGTAAACCGACCACTTTTTGAAAACCTGTACTCAAAGTCAGCACGAAGGGCGCCGCGCTCGCCGGTGTGGCGGGCGTTTGCCCAACAGCTGCTTGGGGTAAAACCAGCCCTGCGCAAGCCACCAATGAAATGGCCGCGACCATGCTTTTCAATGTGATGTTGTTCTTCTTCATCGCGCTGTTTCCCGGGTTGTTTCACCGCCGCGAATCACTTCAACAGTTGCAGGCTCGGCTGTACGTTGTGAGGTTTGCGCGGGTTTCCTGTTGTCTTTTGTATTGCCGCTACCGGGCAGCATTGCATTGTTTAATGAAATACCGGCGAATGCCTTGTCGCTGGCTGTAAGCTCAACTGGTGGTTGGTTTTTCAACACCTTGCCATCCGGGCCTTTCACAGGCACGGGCTTCAAAGCAGGTTCGGGTTTTGGGTATTTGCTCATGTCAGGAATTTCTTCTTCCTCAGGCCCGCGAATCACCACGAACAATTCACCCTGGGTTTGAGCAATAGCCAAGGCGTTAATGTCGGCAGTAGGTACCTCAACCATCATCGCTTTTAAGCGCACCGGGCGGTTGTTCACGTCTTTTTCATTGGCCGTATTGATGGTTTCCGGGGCGTTCACCAATTGGGAGCCTACCGATAGAACACGCAGCTTGGGCATGATCAACCTGGAAATTGTTTCTTCAATGTCGCGGCTATTGGATTTGAAAATCGAAAACACATCAACATAATCACCCGCTTTTATTTTGGCGGTGGCCACATTGTTGTCATCGAGTTGCAGGGCAAAAGCACGGTAACCTTCGCGCACTTCAGCAGCAACTGCACCCGATTCGAAATATTGGTTGGTCACAGGCAGACCCTTGCCGATATTGAACAAAGGTTTTTTTCCAATCACATCGCCGATGTCGGTGAATGCGCCATTGGGGGCAATCGCAAATTTTTCCACCTTCAGCATGTCGGGTGTAACAGGCTTACCAAACTGAATTTCGGTTGTGCTAACCACAACAGGAAAGCGCTCAAGCTCGGTTTTTATGGCTTCACCGCCTTTCTTCACGTTTTGGCCCGATAAAAAGGCCATCACCATGAAAATCAACCCGACTCCCAATAGCAGGATTGCGAATATTTTTGTTTTTCCTGACATGTCGCGAAGGGCTCCCGGAAGAATTTAGAGTGCGTCAGTGTTTTGGTACAGCACCACCGTGCTGGCGCTAAGCTGTGCTGGAAAAAGTGTGCTTGAAAAAGGAATATTGGAAATAAATGGATTCTGAGCTGTCGCGAAAAACCCGCGAAACTCCAGGCAGCTGAGCGCAGGGTTGGTTCCAGCGCCCAGTGCGCCACCACAATCCGCTACATCAGTTGTCGGCTCGGTTTCAAAACGAAATCCAGCTGGGTACATTGCTCCGGGCAGGGCATCCAGCAGAAGCTGTCTCGCCGCAGCTTCCGGGTTGGCAGTACTGCCCGCAACTGCCACGCTTCGCGCAGCCTGGGATACGGCCGAGCTGAGCGTGTGTTGCACCATGAACAACAGGCTGTATCCTACAATCGCGAAAATGACAGTGAGGATGATTGGTAGCATCACAGCCAACTCTACGAGTTGGGCCCCGCGCTGGTTTTCAGCGCGGTTGGCGAATGCAGTTTGAGCCCGTCTCGCTGGAATCATGATTACTTCATCGCTAGAGTTTTATTCTCAGCCACCGGTCAAGGATGTAACGATGTTATCGAACGCTGTCTCCAAACCGCCACGCAAAGTAGTAAAGCCAGCCACAGCCAGCGCCACCACCAAAGCGGCAATCACGGCATACTCAATCAAGGAAGCGCCATCTTCCTTGCGTTTTAAAACCAGTTGTTTCTTTGCTGCCTGAATCATGAGAGTTACTCCTGTGTGAAAACATCGAACTCAAGGTCGAATACCCCCATGTTAGGGGTAATCCAAATGGATCAAAACAACAATCAGACCGTGAATTGCAGTGCCTATTCATAATTTTGATCCCAAGGGGCACTCAAAATGGAGTGAATTACCCCCAAAATGGTGACACCTTGTGAGTTACGATAGTAAACCAAGTCTGTGACTTGTTCATTAGTACGATTAGAAACAATTTGCCTTTGATGAATTTTTAATGCAAAAGACCAACTTACCCAAAGCCCTTATGGGGCCTCTGCATACCGTAATCGGTCTAATCACCGGAGGTGTCCCCGTTTCCAAAGAGCCTGGCAAGGCAAAACGCCCTTTTGAGCGTTCCAAAGAAATTACGCAGAAGGCCTGCGCAAAGGCGGCTGCCGTATCAGGTGGCCTTGCGCTGCCAGTGGGGCCACTGGGCATGCTTACTGTGCTGCCCGATCTCATTATTGTGTGGCGCATTCAGGCACAAATGGTGGCTGATATTGCAGCGGCTTTTGGCCACAAAAAGCCCTTGACCGAGGAGGATCTAATGACCTGCCTGTTCAGTCATGTGGCTGGCACCGCAGTGCGGGAATATGAAAGATCGATTCCACTGGAACATGAGCAAAAAACAGGCAGCTCCGTGCTTGATTTGATTGACCGCTTCGCTCGCAGTGGCCAGCGCGACATCGCCGTGCGCGTTACCAAGCAAGTGGGTCAATTTGTGTTCGACCGAGTGGCCAAGCGAACCGCATCCAGGCTTGTACCGCTGGCAGGGGCTGCTGTTGTGTCTGCTTATGCGGCGCTGGACACCAAAGAGGTTGCGCGCACCGCTGTGGAAATGTTTTCTGGCGAAAAACTGCCTGCCCGTAGAAACCGGAAAATCTATCCTCGACCAGAGGAAATGTTCAAAGTCGATAATTTTAAAGACATTCAACCCGACCAAGGTACTTGAACCCCACAGGGCTCTGTGTAACACTGAACTCGAGCCTTTTGTTGCTCACAAGGCAGTCACAAGGCACTTCGAACTCGCTGAAACCTATCCGTTTCGTGGAGGAAAGTGGTCATGAACGCCCCTCAGTTTCCGCAGCACCCCCTGTATCGTGAAGTCACGCTCAGTGACAAATACACCCTGCCAAAAGGCAAAATTTACCTCACCGGCACTCAGGCCCTGGTTCGCCTTACCTTGCTACAGGCTGAACTGGACCGCCTAAATGGCCTGAACACAGGCGGTTTTGTGTCAGGTTATCGAGGCTCGCCTTTGGGAGGCGTGGACCAGGCTTTCTGGGCCGCGAAGCAATTCCTGCAGCCTGTCAATATTCACTTTCAGGCAGGCCTGAATGAAGACCTGGCTGCCACTTCTGTGTGGGGCAGCCAGCAACTGAACCTGTTTCAGGGTGCGAAAGTTGACGGTGTATTCGGCCTTTGGTACGGCAAAGGGCCGGGTGTAGACCGCAGCCTGGATGTATTCAAGCATGCCAATGCCGCAGGTACATCGAAGCACGGTGGTGTGTTGTTGGTGGCTGGTGACGACCATGCAGCCAAAAGTTCTACCCTGCCGCATCAATCTGACCATGTACTGAAAGCCGCCATGATCCCCGTGCTGTTTCCCAGCAATGTGCAGGAAATTCTCGACTTTGGTGTGCTTGGCTACGCGATGAGCCGCTATGCCGGTGTGTGGGTGGGCTTGAAAACAGTGGCAGACGTGGTGGAGTGTTCGGCCACCGTTGACATTGATCCCGAACGGCATCGCTTTGTAATACCTACTGATTTCACAATGCCAGATGGTGGCTTGAACATACGGTGGCCCGACACGGCACTGGCTCAGGAAGCCCGTTTAATAGATCACAAACTTTATGCTGCACTGGCCTTTTGCAGGGCCAATGGCATCAACAAAACCGTGATTGACTCGCCCAACGCCCGCTTCGGTATTGTGGCCACGGGCAAGGCCTTTCAAGACACCCTGCAAGCCTTGAATGATTTGGGCTTAAGCCCCCAGCGCTGCGCCGAAATTGGTTTGCGCGTGTACAAGGTGGGCATGGTTTGGCCGCTGGATGCTGTGGGTATTCGTGAATTTGCCAAGGGCTTGCAGGAAATACTGGTGATTGAAGAAAAGCGCCAGTTGGTTGAATACCAAATTAAAGAGGAACTGTACGCCTGGCGGGAAGATGTACGCCCCAAAGTGTATGGCAAGTTTGATGAGAGGCTTTCAGAGGACGGCCGCGAAGGTGGGGAGTGGTCTTTACCCCAAGGTGAATGGTTATTGCCCAGCCACTATGAACTTGACCCCGCCTTGATTGCGTTGGCCATTGCAAAACGCCTTCGGAACATGCAATTGCCAAATGAAATTACCGCGTTGATTGACCACCGTATCAGAACCATTGAACACAGCCACGAAGTAGGGCACAGCACACACCCGCCCGTTGAGCGTAAACCTTATTTTTGTTCAGGCTGCCCGCACAACACCTCCACCAAAGTACCCGAAGGCAGCCGCGCAATGGCTGGCATTGGTTGCCACTACATGGCCGTATGGATGGACCGAAACACCCAAACCTACACACAAATGGGCGGCGAGGGGGTGCCCTGGATAGGCCAGGCCCGTTTTACGGAAACCCAACATGTGTTTGCCAACCTGGGCGATGGCACTTATTTTCACTCGGGTATTTTGGCCATTCGGGCCAGCGTTGCAGCGGGCGTAAACATTACCTACAAACTGCTTTACAACGACGCAGTGGCCATGACTGGAGGCCAACACCTGGATGGCACACTCACCGTGCCGCAATTAACCCGCCAGCTTGCTGCTGAAGGTGTGGCCAAAATTGTGATTGTCAGCGACAACCCAGCGGTGCACCAGCATGATTTGCCAGGCGACCCCAAGGCTGAAGGCATTGAGGTGTTTCACCGCCGCGACCTGGACACTGTGCAAAAAACGCTGCGTGAAATCAAAGGCACCACCGTACTGATTTACGAGCAAACCTGCGCCTCGGAAAAACGCCGCAGGCGCAAACGCACCGATCCAGCCACCGGCCAATTGCAGTTCCCGAACCCCGCCAAGCGCGTGCTGATCAACCCACGCGTGTGTGAAGGGTGTGGCGACTGTTCCAAACACTCCAATTGTTTGTCAATAGAACCGGTCTCAACGCCTTGGGGCGTGAAGCGCACCATCAACCAGTCCACTTGCAACAAAGATTACAGCTGCCTTGAAGGCCTTTGCCCAAGCTTGGTCACCGTTGAAGGCTCAGAGCTCAAAAAGCCAGATATTTCAGCGCACCACAGAGAACTGGCCAAAGCATGCACCAGCCTTTCACAGCCGCAATTCCACATTCATCCCGATGAACTGGCGCAGCGCTATGCCGTGCTGATCAACGGCGTGGGTGGCACCGGTGTGGTCACCATTGGCGCATGGCTTGGCATGGCAGCCCATTTGCAGGGCATGCACGCCATGGCGCTGGACATGGCCGGCCTGGCCCAGAAAGGCGGTGCCGTGTTCTCGCATGTGCAGTTTGCCCCAGCGGGTAGCACTTTGGCCTCGTCCAAAATTCCTGTCGGTGAAGCCGATTTGATGATAGGCGGCGACCTGGTGGTGTCTGCCCATGAAAAAACACTGGAATTGCTCAACAGTGCCGCATTTGCGGTGGTGAATACCGACACGCCACCCACAGCCGATTTCATCGCCCAACGTGATTGGTGCGCCCCTGTTGATCAAATGCACGCAGACATTAAACGGGCGCTGAATGAGGCTGCGCAACGCTACACACCTATTCGTGCCCAGTGGTTTGCCGAGAAATTGTTTGGCGACACCGTGTATGCCAATGCGCTACTGCTCGGGGCGACTTGGCAGCGCGGTTGCCTGCCCTTGCATTTGGCTGCATTGCGCAAGGCCATTGAATTGAATGGCGTGAAAGTGACCGAAAACCTGCTGGCTTTTGATGCAGGCCGCCTGGCGGTATCAAATCCCGGCTTTCTGGAAAAAATGCTGGATCAGAAAATTGCACAGCCGATCAAGTTTGAAACCGACGATGAAAAACTGGCTCGTTACCAGGCCGAGTTGACTCAGTACCAAAACAGCCAATTGGCCGCGCAGTTCATGGCCAAAGTACAGCCCTTGCGTACTTTGTTTGATGCACAAGGTTTAAGCCACCAGTGGATGCGCCTGTGCAGCACCTATTTCAAATTGTTGGCTTTTAAAGATGAATTTGAAGTGGCCCGCCTGCACACCAGCCCCGAATGGCGGCAGCAAACCCTGGCGCAATTTGAGCCTGGTGCAAGGCTGTATTTTCACTTTGCACCCACTTGGCTGGCAGGGCATGGCAGCCGGCCACGAAAAATAAAAATGGGTCCCTGGTTTTACCCGGTTCTTAAAGTTTTGTCTGCGTTGCGTCACTTGCGAAACTCAGTATTTAACCCATTTAAAGGAAATTTAGAGCATACAAACCAGATTTTGCTGGTGAGTTGGTTTGAAACCTGGATGGAACTGATGCACAATAATCCTTCAATGTTGCAGCACAGCAAAAAGATTGACCACCTGCTTGACCTTTTTAATCAGGTGAAAGGATTCGGTCAGGTTCGTGCTAAATCATTTGAACAGGTGCGGTTCGAGATTCAAAAGTCCGTGGAAAGCAAGCACAACGTGGATCAGCATGACCAAAGCAGACAACAAACCTGAAAGCAAAGCGACCAAGCGCAAAGAAACCAAGCGTTCTGAAAAGGTATTGCCGGATGCCTTGGTTCCCGAAAGCCAGTGGGAAATTCTAGGCCAAGCCTGCATGGTTAACGGCAAGGCAGTTCGATTGCGCCAATGGCCCACACGTTATGGCGACATGCCTTCGAAAGAAGACATGCATGATCGTGTTGATCAGTTGTCCGAGCGGCTGAATCACTTGCTAACTTGCTTGTATGCCCAGGGCGAACACAAATTGCTTGTCATTTTGCAGGGTATGGATACGGCAGGCAAAGATGGTGCCGCCCGCGCAATCATGCGTTCGGTTCACCCCATGGCTTTGCGCATGGTGTCTTTCAAAGAGCCTTCTGAACAGGAAGCCGCCCATGATTTTCTTTGGCGGGTTCACCCCCATGTGCCCGGCGCTGGCCAATCGGTAATTTTTAACCGGTCACATTACGATGGCATCATCATGCCGATTATTCAGAGCAATGTGTCTGCCAATTGGATCGACGAGCGTATTCGCCAAACCAACGACTTTGAACGCCTTCTGGTCGAAACCAACACCACGGTTCTGAAAATATTCTTGAATATTTCTCGTGAAGAACAGCACCAACGCATGATTGAACGTTGGGAAACTCCCGACAAACGCTGGAAGCTGACTGAAAAAGACCTGCACTGCGGCGAGAATTACAGTTTGTATGCGAACGCTTATGAGCAGGTGCTGGAGAAAACCTGCACCAAGCAGGCACCTTGGTGGATTATTCCGGCCGATCACAAAGGTTTCCGAAACATGCTGGTGGCAGAAATTCTGGTGGGCACCCTAGAAAGAATGGGGCTTTCTTGGCCCGAGGTTGATCCAGTTGTCGCCAAAAGCGAGTTCTGGAAAAAACCGTCAACCAGCCATGGAACATAACCGTTATTCTGGTTCCCAAACTACATTCGACAGGGGACTTTAATCATGAATAAAAGCACATTGAAATTTGTCGTTATCGGCGGCGCCTTTATTTTTTCGACCTCCGCTATGGCGGTGGGCTTGGCTGTTAATACTGGGGTTGGCGTAAAAGCTGAAGTGCCAGGTGTTTCCCTGAATGCAGATGCGAAAACCAAAGCAGAAGCCAATGCGAACACCAATGCTGATTTGAAAGGCAAGTCCAGCGCAGCGGTAAAGGGTGCCAAGTCTAAGGGCGATGACATGCGAAGCGAGGCTGGTGCTTTGCATTCCGAAGCAAAAGGCGAAGTGGGTAAGCGCACTGGCCAGCTTGAATCTGATGCCGACCTGAAGGCCAAGGCCGACGTGAAAGCCAGCGGCAATTTGAAGGCTGACAAGAAGTAATCTGCCGGCAGGTTTGAACGTTGCAAAATTCAGTTTTTTCTGGAATGCCCCTTCGGGGGCGTTTTTGAAAAATAACCCGGTTTCTTGTGAACTTGTTGTGTGTGCTCGACCACTCAATTTTTTCATTTGAATCAGCGGGTTATTATGGGATTCCTTTCAGTCAATTCTCAAAAATCGGCACATCAGCTTGTTCAGCTCAATTCCTCTTTGACGCAATTGGGCCAGGACAAGCGCAACTTATTGTCTGCGCAATCCCGTTTGGTAAGTGTTCAAAAGGATTTGGCCAATTCCTTGATTGATTACAAAACCGCTTTTGACAAAATAGTGCCCTTAACCCGCCATTCACACAACCGTGCAATATCGAATGCGGCAGCCAAGGTGTTAGCATCCGTGCTGAAGCCGGCACAGCTGAATGGTGCAGAAGCCAGAGAAGCTTTCAACCACGCAAACCAGACCATTGAGTCGCTGATATCGCAGATCGATAGTCAAGCTGAGTCGCTTTCCTCGTTGAAAAATCAAATCAGCAAACCTCGAATTTTACGTGGGCAATCCACTGCACGTTTGATGTCAAATGTCTCACAGCAAGTTGATGCTTTAAGGCACAAGGTTATTGCTCAGGCACCTGATCTTGAAATTGGTGTTGCAAAAGTGATGATTCAGGCATCAAAGGTTTCAGACCAAGCGTTTAAAATGAGAGAGGGATTTGAAGAAATCCGTAGCCCTATTTTGGCAAGAGTTTCAAGAATGAGTCGTCATCACTCTAGCGGGTTCTAAGCGAGAATCAGGTGTTTTGAGGGCGGGTCAGGGTATCAATCACCTAGACCCAGCTCACTGTTTTTGTTGGGTATTGTCCCTGATTTTCTCCAGCGTAGCTGTTGTGCTGCGCTCGTGTTCAAACGCAATTGAAAGTACGGTGCCGCCCCAGCTTTGAACCTCTTTGGCACCCACCATTTTTTCAACGGGCCAATCCCCACCCTTCACCAATACATTCGGGCGTGCAGCCAGAATCGCATTCAATGGTGTGTCTTCTTCAAAGTAGGTAACCAAGGCCACGCATTCCAGTGCGGCCAGCACATGCATGCGGTCGGCCTGGGTGTTAATGGGGCGGTCTGGGCCTTTGCCCAGGCGTTTTACAGATTCATCTGAATTTACGGCCACTATCAGGCTTTGGCCTTCCTGGGCTGCCTGGTCTAGGTAAGTAACATGCCCACGGTGCAGCAAATCAAAAACCCCATTGGTAAACACCACGGGGCTTTTGAGTTGTTTGGCGCGTTCGGCAAGCTGGCTGGGGTGGCACACCTTGCTTTCAAAGCGTGCCGGTTTTCCGGTGGTTGTCATGCGGCGTTGCCAATCGGGGTGTCGCTGGTGCCCAAGCGTGCCATCACTTCCTTGCGGTAGCGGTTCAGGTCTTGTACCGATTCAAAGGTGCGTTCGAATAACAGGCTCATATTGTGCAAAATGCGGTCAACCACCTTCTTTTCCCAGTCGGCATCAAAACGAATTTGACCATCCAGCCAATTTTCCAGCCAGTCGGGGTTGGGCAGGCGGCTTTGCACTGTGTCGTTGGGAAACAGGTCTTTGTTTACATGCAGGTTTGTGGGGTGCAACGGCTTTTGGGTGCGGCGGGCAGATGCCATTAGAACGCCAATTTTGCTGAATGCAGCACGTGCACCATCGCCCACTTCAACCAGCGCTTTCTTCATGTAACGCAGGTAAGCGCCGCCGTGGCGTGCTTCGTCGTGGGAAATAATTTTGTAAATTTGCTTGATGACGGGTTCGGTGTGCCAATCGGAGGCACAGCGGTACCAGTGGTTCAAACGAATTTCACCGCAGAAGTGCAGCATCAGTGTTTCAAGGGGCGGTGCCGGGTCGAATTCAAAGCGCACGGCATGCAATTCTTCCTCGGTGGGTAGCAAATCGGGGCGGAAGCGGCGCAGGTATTCCATCAACACCAGCGAGTGTTTTTGCTCTTCAAAAAACCAAATGGACATGAAGGCTGAGAAATCGCTGTCGTGTTTGTTGTCGCGCAAAAACATTTCAGTGGCTGGCAGGGCCGACCACTCGGTAATTGCGTTCATTTTGATGGTTTGTGCCTGTTCTTCAGACAACTTGGATGCATCAAACTGATCCCAGTTGATGTCCTTTTCCATGTTCCAGCGAACGGATTCCAATGATCTGAATAACTCTGGATACAACATGTTGTTCCGCCTTCAGTGAATTGATCTAACTTTGTGATTTTATCAAGACATGTCATGGAGCGCATGAAGATTTGGTGACAAGCAGCATTTATGTGCACATGTGTAAGCCCAAATTCACCGGTTCCAGGTGTTCAGCCCGCCTGTTTTTTTAGCCAGCGCATCAATCCCCCTAGCATCGGGATCTTCTCGTAAAGCTCTTCAGCAGTGTCCCAGTAATCTCTGTGTGACTGCACAAGCCCGTTTTGGTTCAACAGCAAGTGCGATGAACCCCTGATGCACTGTACCTGCCCCACCTTGAAACGCTTCATCTCAAACAGAAAGTCCCAGGCCATGAATACCTGTTGGCCCGATTGGAATGCCGTGTGTACCACAAAGCGCGGGTTATTCACTTGGTGGAACATCTCGCCAAAAATACGGGCGATGTCTTCGACCCGGTTCACTTCGTTAAAGGGGTCTTTGAACCAGGCATCCGCTGCATAGAATTTGGGCATGTCCGCCACTGTTTGCTCGGTCAGGTGCTCAAAAAAGTCGATCAACCTGCGCAGGGGTTCAGACAACTGCTGGCGATCCAGCGGCGCAAGCCCGCCTGTTTTACTGGTCGGCATATTTGCTGAATTATTTGCTCTGTTCATGGCCCAGTTCCGCTTTGGGTTTGTTTGCGGTAAGTTTTTTGACTGCAGCAAAGTACAGCGAATAAGGCAGTATGCGCAGTGTGCGCAGTGTGCGCGTGAAGGCTTTGGGGAAATGAATTTCGAATTCGCCTTTTTCTAGCCCGGTAATTATTTCCTGGGCCGCCTTTTCAGCGGTAATCAAAAACGGCATGGGAAACGTGTTTTTGCGGGTAAGGGGGGTGTCTACAAACCCTGGATTGATCACGCTGACACCCACATTGTGTGGCTGTAATTCCACATGCAAAGCTTCAGCCAGGTTGATCAGGGCCGCTTTGGTGGGGCCATAAGCTAGTGAATTCGGCAAGCCCCTGTAGCCTGCCACGCTGGACACAATCGCCAGGTGCCCAGATTTCTGCTCAAGTAGCTTGGGCAGTGTGTTGGCCAGCACATACATGGTGCCGTTCAGGTTCACATCAATTTGTTGTTTCACCTTTTCGATGTCGAATTCTGCCACTGACATTTCCGAGTAAGTGCCCGCCATTAATACAATCAAGTCCACGCCACCCCAAGCGGCCACAATCGTGTCGAAAGCGGTTTTCACCGCATTTTGCTGAGTAATGTCCAGGGGCAGGGCGGTGGCGTGTTGCAGCTCACCGGCCAAGGTAGCCAGTTTGTCAATGCTGCGGGCCGACAGCATTTGTTTGCAGCCCAATTGGTCCAGCTGACGGGCCAAGGCCTCACCAATGCCGGTGGATGCGCCCACCAGCCACACCCGTTTGTTTTGCCACTGGGTCAATTTCGGGTTAAAGCTCATGTGGTTTCCTTGTTGGTTTTTGCAACTTAGTCGCGTTTGCGAAAGCTTAACAACACTTCGCCCAATTCAATACCGAACTTGCTCATGGTGGCCCGGTTCAGCATCACCTTGTTATCCATCTGGTACATCCAGTCATCGAACTGTACTTCATAGGTGGTGCCATCCACCGGTAGCAGCATGGTGTATTTCCACTGAAATGCATTGCCCGAAGTTTCTCCGGTGGCTTGCCCCAGTACATCGCCTGCGGTGCCGGTGTATTTGTTGCCATCTTTTTTCAGGGTCCACACGCGTTTTTGGGTGGTGCCGTCGGAATAAACAAAATCTTCGTCCAGTACCCCGGTATTGCCATCCCAAGTGCATTTCATCACCACCGTGAAGCGTTTTACCACTTTGCCGGATCGGTCTTGAAACACGCCCCATGCATCTATGGTGCCGTTGAAATATTCTTTCAGGTCAAGTACCGGTTTTTCCTGTGCATAGTCAGCGGGTTGCGGGCTGGCACAGGCTGTTAAAACCAGCGCGCTTGCCAGGGCCAAAAATGCCAGTTGCAGCTTACTAGCCCATTGCTGTGCCCATTGTTTTGCCGATTTTTTTGCGAGGGTCATGCAGTGCTCCCAATTGTTGTGTTGTTTGTTGTTTGGTTAAGGCTCGCCAGGCCACTGCGGCCCAGCAGCACAATGGCCAAAAGCTTCAAGGCGCAGGGCACCAAGGCATAAACCCACAGCAGTGGGTCGTTGGCCAATTGCTGTAACAGGCCCATGTTTTGATAGGCTTCAGTTTTTGCCATTTCAGCTGAATAGCTGAACCACTGCAAAGTGCCCAAGGCAAAGCTGGGTGCCAGCGCCAGGTTGAATTTGTTCACCCAGTTCCACAGCCCAAAATAAGTGCCTTCGGTTTTGCCACGTTCGCCGTTTTCTTCAATTAGCCGGGCCACCAGGGCAGCAGGTAGTGATAAGTCTGCACCCAGCGCAAAGCCGGTTACTACGCAAACCAAAAGGTAGCCAGCCAGGTCGCCTTCACCCAAGGTAATCACAATGATGAATGCTGGTATGGACAACACCATGCCAAACAGCCATGAACGCGCCAAGCCAATTTTGCTGGCCAGCCACACCCAAAATACGGTGGATGCAGCACCTACCAAAAAGTACACGGCCAACACCCATTGGTCCGAATCGCCGAGGCCAAGCCGGTCGCGCATGTAAAACGGCACCAACGTGGCAGGCAAAGCAGCAGCCAGGCCATTGCACAGGAACACACTCATCAATTTGCGAAAGTTTTGCCGCCGCAGCGGTTGCACAATATCTGCAAGGCCTTTTCGAATGGCAGCAGCCGCCCCAACCTGCGCGGTGTGAAAAGTTGTGGCCAAGGGGCTTTCTGCTACCTGTAAGGCCTTTTGTGCGGCTTGATCGGGTTGGGGCGAAAAATTCAACAGCAAAAACATGCCCAACACCAGCATGAATGCAAATACAGTGAATATCAGCCCTGCGTTGGTTTCAAGCGCAAGTGAAACCGCAAACACAACACCCAGAATACCCACGCCTTCACGCACGGCCACGTAAGTTGAGCGTTCTTTGTCCGTGTGGCCCAGTTCAGCCCCCCAAGCCTGGTAGGCAATGCTGGCAAAGCTGTAGCCCAGGTGCACCACAATCAAACTGACCATCAGGCTGGCGGCATACTCGCTGGGGGTATTTCCAAAAGGGAAAAATACGCCGGCCATGCCCAGCAGCAACAATGGCGCCGCCAAAAGCAGGGGCAGGGCGTAGCGGTTACCCGATTTTCCAGGCTTGCTGCCGCCACTGCGGCGGTCTACCCACAAGCCGATAGCCGGGTCTAGCACTGCATCCAGCAAGCGGGACAACAGCAAAATAACACCCACCCAGGCCGAGGGTACTTCATATATGCGGGAGTACAGGTAGGGTACCTGAATGTAAATAGGCACTGCCACCGCGCCCAATGCCCAGCCCAGAAGGCCGTAATTCAGCAGGTTTTTGGCGCTGGTGCGGTGCAGGTGGTTCATGTTGGCATGGCTGTGATCAGCGCTTCAAGCCAATCAGTTCGCGGCGCATTTCAGGTGCAGAAGTTTTTGGATCTAGCCAAATACCCATAAAGGCCTCGGCCAGTTCCGGGTCGTCTACTTTGGCCAAGGGTAGGCCGTTGCGGAAAAACTGAATTCCTTTGCCCGGCGTAAATAGGGCACTCAAGGTGTGTCCTTTTTTTACATCCGGAAAAATTTCATTCAATTTCAGCAGCCAGGCCTCACGTTGCGCCTTGGTGCCTGCGCCAATTCCTTCCATCTCATCAATGCTGCGATCAGCGATGTCGCTGCCGTCAAAGTCACGGGCATATTTCAGTTCCAGCCACGCCGGGTCACGTTTGTAGTTGAAACCCTCGGGTTCGGCGTTCGACCAAAGTTGCCCATCGTACACCCGCAGGCCGAACCACCGCAGTGTGCCATAGCCCATCAATTTCGCATTCTCAATGGTTTGCGTAACTTGTTTGGGTGGCGCATTCAAGTTGCTGTTAGCCAAGGCCATAGGTGCCGCCAGGCCTATTAAGGCGAGGCACATCAAGGCGCGTTGAATTAGCTGGGCAGCAGACGACTTCATTGGTTCTCAACCTTCTCTAGGTAAAACTGGATCACGTCGGTGCTTTCATATTCAAATCCTGCTTCACAATAAGCCAGGTAAAACTCCCATGTGCGAATGAAGGGGTTATCAAAGCCTTGGTTTTTCACTTGTTCCAGTGTTTTCATGAACTGCACTCGCCAGCGGCGCAAGGTTTCGGCATAGTCTTTACCAAACGCTTTTTCCGATACCACACGCAAACCATGTTTTTCGGCCATGGCTCTGAATTTGGCTGGCGAGGGCAACATGCCACCCGGGAAAATATATTGCTGAATGAAGTCGGTGCCTTTGCGGTAACGCTCGAACAATTCGTCTTGTATCACAATGGTTTGAATGGCCGCTTTGCCACCTTTTTTCAACAAGCGGTTTACCGATTGAAAGTAGGCGGGCCAGTATTCTTCGCCAACGGCTTCGAACATTTCAATGGAGGCAATGTGGTCAAACTGGCCGCGGCAATCCCGGTAATCTTGTAGCCTGAAATCGGCCTGTTCTGCAAAGCCCTGTTTGGCCAGGCGCGCTTTGGCGTAGGCAAGTTGTTCTGTCGACAAGGTAAGGCCAACCAGGTTTGCACCTGCTGCGCATGCTTTTTCTGCAAAACCGCCCCAGCCACAACCAATTTCAAGAACCTGGTCTCCCGCCTTGGGGGCCAGGTAATTCAACATGGCCTGGTATTTGGCATGTTGTGCTTGCTCCAGGCTTTGACTGGTATCGCCGTCAAACAGCGCGCTGGAGTAGGTCATCGTGGGGTCTAGCCACAGCTGGTAGAACGGGTTGCCCAAATCGTAGTGGGCATGAATGTTCTTTTTGGCCTGGGCCTTGGTGTTGCGGTTGAGCAGGTGTTTTATCTTGTAGGCAATGCTGCCCAGAAAACTACCGTAAATCACGGTCTCTACCGCTTTGCGGTTTTCCAGAAATACACCAAGCACTGAAGCAATGTCGTGTGTTTCCCATTCGCCTGCAATGTAGGCCTCAGCAAAACCAATGTCTCCAGCCTTCAAAGCCCGCTGGCACACCGCCCAGGAGTTCAATTTAATCTTCGCGCTGGGTTGGTCTTCCTCACCCCCAAACAACAAGTGAACACCTTCTGGAGTCACAATTTCCAGGCGTCCCTTTTTTAGTTTGGTCAGCAGTTTTAGGGTCCACTGAGCAGAAGAGGGCGCGTGGCTTGGCAGTTGAAACTGGGAAAACGTAATGGCTTGAGTCATGCTTCGAATTCAGTTTGCGTAATTGTTTGACGGGGTGGGGCAGGCTTTCCGTGAAACTTAGCGCCTTTGAATAGCAGTTTCACCGCTTGCCAATGTATTTTCGAAATTACGGCAAGTGTAAACCAACCGTATTTCAATAAGGTTTTACCCCAAAGCAATGTGCTTGGATGCATCAGTTCACCGCTCACGCTGGTGCTTAGTTGTTGAACTGACCCTTCAAAATAGTTTATTCGGGCCAAAGTTCGGTCTGAACTGCTTACAAACCGGAATTCATAGCGGCCTGACACCGGGAAAAAGGGCGATACGTGAAATTCCTTTCGGGCATGTAGAAGTATGCCTTTATTTAGCGGGGCCTGGCTGCCTGGGGCTGTTAGCAGGTAGAAGTGCCGCTCACCAAAAGTATTATTCACTTCACACATCACCACACGGCACTGTTGTTTTTCATCGTGAAAATACCAAAAGCTGACCGGGTTAAATACATAGCCCATGATCTTGGGAAAGGTGTGCAGGTGCACCTGCCCCGGCAATGCCAAGCCTGTTTCCAGTTCAATTTTATTCACCAGCTTGGTGACAAATTCCGGAAATTTCAGTGAGTGTGGTTCGAACCCGTAATTGTGGGCCGAGACAGACACCAAACCCTTGCCATCAATCACCGGGTAAATATGCGCAGGTGTTGGGCTGGTTTGGGTCGAGAAAACAAGGCGTACAAAGCAGGCGCCCGTGGTAAAGCCATTCGCCTTGGGAAGTGCACGGTGGTGTTTCACCAAGCCCCAGGCCAGTTTCACCTCGTTGAGTTGAAAACGCCTTTGCGCCATCAAGCTGCCTTTTGTGTGGTGTTCGCTAATTTGTCAATGATGGCGCGTGCAGCATTCAAGCCAGATGTGTGCCCATCTTCATGAAAGCCGTATTTCATCCATGCACCCGCAAGGTAGACATTATTCAGGCCTTGAAGTTCAGCCAGGGCCTGTTGGGCCTGAACTGCGGGCACGTCGAACACCGGGTGTGCGTAATGAATTTCCAGGAATACCTGTTTTGCATCGGGCTGAATAATGGGGTTCAGTGTGACAAAAATCGGCTTTTTGACCGGCAGTGGTTGAAGCAGGTTGCTCCAGTAAGTTACTGACACGCTGGGCTGTGGGTTCAGCACATCGCTCAGGTAATTCCAGGATGACCATGTGCTGCGGGTTTTGGGCATTAGCTTCACATCGGTGTGAAGGTAAGCCACATTGGGCTGGTACTTGATGTGTTCCAGTTGCGCTTTTTGGGGGTCGTTGCCCTTCAGCATGGCCAGCGCTTGGTCGCTGTGGCAGGCCACAATTACATGGTCGAATTCCTGATCACCCAGTTTTGTTCTTACGATTGGTTTGGTGCCGCAGGTGTTCACTTCCAGCACTGGCATACCTTTGTGTACTGTGTCCACGAAAGGCAGTATTTTTTGAACGTAATTGCGCGCGCCGTTTTTTACAGTGAACCACTTGGGCCTGTCATTGACTTGCAGCAAGCCGTGGTTGTGGCAGAACTGAATGAATGTGGCCAGTGGAAAGGCCAGCATTTGTTCGCTTGGGCAAGACCAAATGGCCGCAGCCATTGGAATTAAATACCAGTCGCGAAATTCAGCGCTGTATTTTTCTTCCACCAGATAGTCGCCCAAGTGCATTTTCGCCTTGCTTTGGAAAAGCGCTGCACGCCCGGCGTCGGCTACCATGGCGGTGGCTTCTTTGTTAAAGCGCAAAATATCCAGCAGCATGCGAATAAAACGGGGGCGAAGCAGGTTGCGGCGCTGCGCAAATACGGTGTTCAGGTTGGTGCCTGCCCATTCAATATTCAACTCGGGTAAACACACTGAAAAGGACATATCCGATTCAACGGTTTCCACGGCCAGTTCATCGAAAAGGCGTATCAGGTTGGGGTAGGTGCGTTCGTTGTAAACCAGAAAGCCTGTGTCCACTGCAACCTGTTTACCTTCGACCTCAATGTCCACTGTGTTTGTATGCCCGCCAATATAATCATTGGCTTCAAATAGCGTGGTGTGGGCATGCTCGCGCAGAGCGTAAGCCGCGGTCAGGCCGGAAATTCCGCCGCCCACAATGGCAACCTTGGGCAGTAATTCTTTCGTATTCTTGATCATGGGTGCTCAGGGTTAGGATAAGCAAGGGTAATCACCAACATCCTAACCTTTTATTTGGTGCAAAAACTGTTATCGGCTCTGGCTTTGGGGGCCAGAACCGAGTTAGTTTTCAGTTTTTTATGCGTTTGTCTTCTTCTATCCAGGCCACAGCTGAATGGTTGTGAATGGATTCAAAGTTCTCGCTTTCTATTCGGTAAGCCAAAACTTTCTTGCTTGCCCGCAAGCGCATGGCAACATCTCGCACCAGGTCTTCAACAAACTTGGGGTTGTCGTAGGCGCGTTCGGTCACGTATTTTTCATCCGGGCGTTTCAGCAAACCCCATAGTTCGCAGGAGGCTGATTCCTCTGCCATGCGAATCAATTCCTCCACGGCAATACCATCGGTCACCAGTGCTCGAATTGTGATGTGGCTGCGCTGGTTGTGCGCACCGTACTCTGAAATTTTCTTTGAGCATGGGCACAGGCTGGTCACGGGTACCACCACTGTAAGGAATACATCGGTGCTTGCACCATTCTTATCCGCTTCCAAGGTCACTTCATAATCAAGCAGGCTGGCCACGCCTGACACCGGAGCTACTTTTCGCACGAAGTAAGGAAACTTCATGGTGATGGTGCCCGCGTTCGAATCCAGGCGTTGAAGCATATCGTGCATCATTTGCTTTATACCGGCAGGGGTCAATGCACTTTCTTGGGTTTGAAGAATTTCCAGAAAACGTGACATGTGAGTGCCTTTCACATCGCCGGGCAAGAATACCGACATGTCGATGGTAGCCACTGAGGGTTGCGGGCCTTCCAGTGTTTCAACAATAATGGGGTGTTTTATTGCACGCACCCCAACGCGTTGAATGGCAATGTTGCGCTTGTCAGCGCGTGATTGTTCGTCAGGTAAAAAAAGTCCGTCCGGTGCATTCATAATGAAGCGCTCCAATAATAATTACTGCTTTGTGATTGGATGTGCATCGAGTGCACGGCGAATTGCCTGGGTAATCTGGGGATCATTGGGTGACACGCCACTTTTGAAGGTGCCAACCACTTCGCCTTTTCGATTAATCAGGTATTTGTGAAAATTCCAGCCGGGTTGTTCTCCGCTGGCCTCGGCCAGTTGTTTGTACAAAGGGTTGGCCGAATCCCCTTTTACTACGGTTTTTGCAAACATCGGGAATTTCACCCCAAAAGTATTGTGGCAAAAAGCCGCAATTTCTTTGTTCGATTTATATTCCTGATTGCCAAAATCGCTGGATGGAAACCCAATCACACTGAAGCCTTTGGAATTGTATTGCTTGTGCAGTTTTTCCAGTTCTTCATATTGCCCGGTAAAGCCACAGAAACTTGCTGTATTCACAACCAGCAGCACTTGGCCCTTGAAGTCACAGAGGGAAATTTTTTTCTCGTCTTGAAGTCTCGGAAATTCGTGATTGAGAAGCGCTGGGCATTGTTGGGCTGGCATTGCCTGCGCAGAGTTCCAGAGCAGCAAGTAGAACATCGCAATTATCGCCACCACAGCCCTAAGCCCAAGGTTTACCCAGGCTGGACTAGACAGATGCTTATCTTTACAATGTATTTTTTCCACTTAAATGTCTCTATATGTGTGGTCAAATTCCAGCCAGTGTGTTAATTTGATTCGCAAACAGGCATTGAGTTCCATTATTATTCGTTCAGGGCGGCAAGTCAATTTGTCTAGGACAAAACAAAGATGTTGAAGTTTTATTGTGGTCAGTTTCAGGTATGAACGAGCGAGCAGATTTAAGCCAACCCTCATTTTCAATTGCAGCAGTCGAGCGGGATACCGGCTTGCCCAAAGACACCTTGCGTGTTTGGGAGAAGCGATACAACTTTCCACAACCCGGTCGTGATTCTTTTGGCGAGCGTATTTATTCCATCGATCAGGTTGAAAAACTTCGAGTCATTAAACGTCTTTTGGACGGAGGGCATCGGCCTGGAAAAATTATTGGTTTAAGTATTGATGAGTTGGTTAAATTGGCCGAGGTTAGCAGCGCAGGGGCGCGAATGAATGTCGCCCCGGACAGTCTGGATGAACTAAACGGTTACATGGAACTGATCAAGCGGCACGATGCTGAGGAGTTTCGCCAGGCAATGTCGCGTTTGGCGTTGACCATGGGGCTTCACCGCTTTGTGGTTGAAGTGGTAGCGCCAATGAATGCCATGGTCGGCGATGCCTGGGCGCGCGGCTATTTCGAAATATTTGAAGAGCACATTTACACTGAAACCATTCAGGTCGTGCTGCGCAACGCTTTAAACACCATTCCATCTACCCGCAAAGGCCCTCGTGTTTTGCTGACCACGCTGCCCAACGAGTTGCACGGTTTGGGCCTGCTCATGGCGGAATGTATTTTTTCCATGGAAGGTGCGCAGTGCATTTCTTTGGGTACGCAAACGCCAATTTACGACATCGTACTGGCCAGTCGTGCACAAAACATCAACATTGTAGCGTTGTCGTTCTCGGTTATTCAAAGCTCGCCCGCAGTGCTGGATGCGGTGGCTGAGTTGCGTGAAAAGCTACCCCCCTCGGTTGAAATTTGGTGTGGTGGTTCGTCAACCGCATTGCGCAAAAAGCCTTCCGATGATTTCGTGCTGTTATCCAGCCTCGAATCGATCAGTGAATCGATTGCGGATTGGCGGCTTCGTCACAAATTCACTCAACAATAACTCCTGTGCCAGGCAAACAGCAGTCGTTCAAGGGCAATAAATCGTACTTGCCCAGTAAGCCGTACACGGTTTGCGGAAATGAAATGACCTGGCGCAAAAGCTGGGCCAAGAATTGGGACGACGTGAAATATTGTTCAGACGCCTGCAGAAAAGCGGCGCCTCGAAAAGGCAATCAATAAACTGGCAGCAAACAGCATGAGCAGCAAAAACAAAGCCGTAGTGGTATTGGGCGATCAACTTGATTTGAACAACCCCGCACTTTTGGCGAACCCTCCGGGATCAGTGGATGTTCTGATGGTTGAATCGCCTGTTGAATCTACCGTGGTGTGGGTTCACAAAGTGAGAATCGCTTTGTTTCTCAGCGCCATGCGCCACTTCGCGCAAGAATTGCGCAGCACTGGCTACACCGTGCAATACCGCAGCCTGGCTGATGCGGGCCAACACAGCTTGACCGCTGAAGTTGCAAGCCTGTGTAAACAGCACGGGTATTCAAGCATTGACATGGCCGAACCCGGAGAGTGGCGTTTGGAGCAAGACTTTTTACAGCTTGCGAAAACGGAAGGTGTGAAGCTGCGCCTGCTGGAAGATACGCACTATTTGTGCAGCCGTGCGGAATTTGCCAAGTGGGCCAGTGGATACAAACAAATGCGCATGGAGTATTTTTATCGCGAAATGCGCAAGCGCACCGGCATTTTGATGGACGGTGCAGAGCCCGCGGGCGACAAGTGGAATTTCGATGCTGACAACCGCAGTGCCTTTCCCAAAGCAGGCCCAGGAAATATTACGCCGCCTGAATTTTTTGAGCCTGATGAAATTACACGCCAGGTTTTTGCAGAGGTAGAAGAGTATTTCCCCGAACACCCCGGCACACTTGCCAACTTTCAATGGCCTGTTACCCGTGAACAGGCCTTGCAGGCGCTAGACACCTTCATTGAAAACCGCTTTGCCAACTTCGGTACTTACCAAGATGCCATGTGGACCAAAACGCCATTTGGTTGGCATTCGCTGGTTTCCAGTTCAATCAACTTGCATTTGTTGCATCCGCTTGAAGTAATTCAAAAGGCTGAAGCTGCTTACCGCGCAGGTAAGGTGGATGTGGCCAGTGCCGAGGGTTTTATTCGTCAAATTCTGGGGTGGCGCGAATTCATGCGTGGCGTGTATTGGCTGGATATGCCCAGGATGCGCGACGACAACTTTTTGCAAGCCGAAGTTGATTTACCCAAATGGTTCTGGACCGGCGAAACTCACATGAACTGCCTGAAAGATTCCATCGGCCAAACTCTTGACTATGGTTATGCACATCACATTCAACGCCTGATGGTGATTGGCAACTTTGCCTTGCTGGCCGGGCTTGTGCCACAGCAGGTGGAAGACTGGTTTCTGGCGGTGTACGTGGACGCCGTTGAATGGGTTGAATTACCCAATGTGGCCGGTATGGCTTTGTTTGCCAACGGTGGGCGGTTTACCAGCAAGCCCTATATTGCATCGGGTGCTTACATTAAGCGCATGAGCAACTACTGCACGGGTTGCAAATACAACCCCGCTGAGAAAACAGGTGACAAGGCCTGTCCCTTCACCACCCTTTATTGGGGTTTTCTGGATCAACATGAAAAAATGTTGTCAGCCAACCCGCGCACGGGCTTGATGGCAAAAAACATTGCGCGGCTTGACGAAGCGCAACGCACTGCGCTTCGGGAAAAAGTAGCAGACACTCTGAAGAACATCGAGCAACTCTAGGGTTGCATGCCTTTCCCCTCAATCTACGGCCCATCATTCGGTGGTAATCTTGAGCAACGTTGATTTTTGTGTTGCCCATGGCCAGCCACCCTGAACTGCAAGGTTTTCAAGTCGATTCAATCGTTGAACAACTGTCCCCCAATGCCCAAGTGTATGTGGTGGGTGGTGCCGTGCGCGATGCCTTAATGGGCCGCACCAGCAGCGATCGCGACTGGGTGGTAGTAGGTGCCAGCGTTCATCACATGCTGGCTGCAGGCTTTACGCCAGTGGGTGCTGATTTTCCCGTGTTCCTGCACCCGCGCACCCAAGGAGAATATGCCTTGGCCCGCACCGAACGAAAAAGTGGCCATGGGTATAAAGGTTTCACCTTTCATGCAGACCCTTCCGTTACTTTGGAAGAAGACCTGGCCCGCCGCGACTTCACCGTGAATGCCATGGCCATGACCGCGCAAGGTGATTTGATTGATCCTTTTAATGGACTTCTTGATCTTCAAAACAAGTGCATGCGCCATGTCAGTCCGGCATTCAATGAAGACCCGTTGCGTGTGCTTCGCTTGGCGCGTTTTTTAGCGAGGTTTCTCGACTTTTCAGTGGCAGAAGAAACAATGACCCTTTGCCGCCAATTGCGCGACAGTGGGGAATTGAAATTTCTGGTGCCTGAACGCGTGTATGCCGAATTGAACAAAGGCATGGGGGAAGCAAAACCCTCGCGCATGATCAAATTTATTAGCAAATTAAATGCGTGGGCAGAATTGGCACCCAGTTGCCCCGTGCCATTTTCCAGCTTTGATGAACCTGAATACGATTGCCTGAACAGCCGTTACTCCGCTGAAGAACGCTGGGTTTATTCACTTGGTTTTTTTCTGGATATCCCGCACATCAAGGCCCTCGCGAAAGCCTGGCGAGTGCCACGCAACACGGAAGACTTGTCGGTGGTTGCGCAACAGTGCATTGCTTTTTTGCAGCGCCAGGAGAGCGACCCCGGCAGCTTTTGTCAGTTTTTCAATCAAGTTGATTTGTACAGAAAGCCGGCGCGGCTATTGCAGGTAAACCAGCTTGTTGCTCAAATAAACGGGGTGAAGCCAGCCAATTCTTTTGTGGACAAGGCAGTGGCGGAAGTGGAGCAGGGGCATTACAAAACTTTCCTTGCTGATAAAATTGCGAGTGCCCTACCGGGCGAGCAGGTGGCTCAAGTGGCTGCCAATGCACGCCAAGCCTGGGTGAATGAACTGCATTCCAAATTCTTTTGATTCAGCCTTCGATGAAAAACATTTGTGTTTACTGTGGCTCTAGCCCAGGCAGCAGGCCTGAATACGCCGAGGGTGCAAAAGCCTTGGGCCGTGCCTTGGTGGCCAACAATTTTGGCTTGGTGTATGGCGGGTCTAATTTGGGGCTCATGGGTGTGGTTGCTGAAGAAGTGTTGGCCTTGGGTGGCAACGTAACCGGCATTATTCCTGAAACACTGGTGACCAAAGAACTGGCACACCCAGCATTAACCGAGTTGATTGTTACCCGCAGTATGCACGAGCGCAAAGCCCTGATGGCCGAGCGTTCGGATGGCTTTGTTGCCTTGCCCGGCGGCTTGGGTACGTTCGAGGAATTGTTTGAAATACTGACCTGGGCGCAGCTTAGTTTTCATCACAAACCTGTGGGCGTGTTGAACGTGAATGGTTACTACGATGGTTTGTTGTCGTTTCTTGACCATGCACATAAAGAAGAATTCATTCGCTCCCAGCATCGCAACATGTTGTTGGCAAATACCTGCGCCGATTCACTTCTTGCGGCCTTCAAAACTTACACCGCGCCTGCTGTGGTGAAGTGGGTTTAAATGGCCATGCAACAAGTAACAAAGCAAACTACACCGCCAGCCTTTCAAATTCGAAATGTCACACTTGCCGATATGCCAGCGGTACAGGCTTTGTATGCCCACTACGTGCTTCACGAGTTGGCTACCTTTGAACTGGTGCCACCCACCTTGGAAGAAATGTGCGCGCGCAGGCAGGCCATACTCGATAGCAATTTGCCTTACTTGGTTGCGCTAATTGATGATGTGCTTGTGGGGTATGCCTATGCAGCCAGCTACAGGCCACGGCCTGCCTACCGCTACACTGTTGAAGATTCCGTGTATTTGTCGCCAAACCACACAGGCAAGGGTATTGGCTCTGCATTGCTTGCCGAACTGATTCGCCAATGCGAGCAAGGCCCTTGGCGGCAGATGGTGGCGGTTATTACCCAAGGCGGTAAAGCAGGTTCAGCCGAGCTGCACCAAAAGCTGGGGTTTGAGGAAGTTGGGCGCATGCCCAATGTTGGTTACAAATTCAATCGTTGGGTGGGCACGCTCATCATGCAACGCGCTTTGGGCGAGGGTGGCAATTCTGCACCCACGCCGCTTTAAGGAAATTATTCTGGAAATCAGTAATTACGCCCTGATTGTTGGGTTTTCATTTTTGGTAGCAGGTTTTGTGAAGGGCGTTACCGGCATGGGTTTGCCACCGATTGCCATTGGTTTAATGGCGGTGGTGGTTGCGCCTGTGCAGGCTGCCGCACTTATTGTGGTGCCCTCTATGGTTAGCAATGTGTGGCAAATGTTGATCGGCCCAAGCTTTTTCAAAGCAGTGCGCAGGATTTCAGTGTTGTTAATCATGGTGTGCATTGGTGCTGCGTTCGGCGTGGGTGTTTTAACAGGCAGCACGCCTGCCTACGCCACACTGGCTTTGGGCCTGGTATTGTTTGTGTATGCAGTGCTGGGCTTGTTCAAGTTCAATATGCATGTGAATGCGCAGAATGAACGTTGGGCATCGCCACTGGTGGGTGGGCTTACCGGCTTTTTGGCCGGCGCAACCGGGGTGTCTTCGGTGCCTTCTGCACCCTATATGAATTCCCTGGGCATGAACAAAGACGAGCTTTTGCAGGCTTTGGGCTTGGTATTCACAGTAGGCACTTTTGCCCTTGCGGTGGGCTTGTATTTGAAAGGGCGGTTCGAGCTGGCAGCGGCATGGGAATCTACCTTGTGCCTTGTGCCCACCATGACCGGCGTGTTGGCCGGGCAAAAATGCCGTGCCTTGCTGAGTGCCGAAACTTTTAAAACCGTATTTTTTCTGGGTTTATTGCTGTTGGGCGGCTACATGATTACCCGTGTGCTTTGGCTGTAGGCTGTTTTATTTTGCTTGGTATACACTGAAAACCTGAAACAATCAGGGAGAACAACATGCGCAGCATGTGGGTTGCAAGGTGCTTAATGCTTGGCCTTGCTGGTCTTGTAAATACGGCTCATCTTCAGGCTGCGCCAATTGCTGCCGAGAAAGCAGTTACCCGTTTGAATCAGGAAGTTCAGGTTCAAATGAAAGTGCGTTCCAGCAAGCTGCGTGCGGATCGCGATGAAATCGATCTGAATTCACACACCAGTTTTCGCGACCCAGCCAACCTGGCAGTGGTGATTGATGGTCGAGTCGCGGCCTGGTATTCCTATCAAGGTATTCACGACTTGCCAAAATTCTTCTTTGGTAAAAATATTGTGGTGTCGGGCGTGGTTGAGCAGTTTGCTGATCAAACCCGAATTCTCGTGGTTGACCCAGCCCAAATTCAAATCGTGAAGTAAGCCATGTATTTGCCCAAGCAATTTGAAGAAACCTCGGTTCCGGTGCTGTTAAGCTTGATCAAGGCACACCCCTTGGCCACCGTAATCACACAATCGGCTTCGGGCCTGAATGCCAATCACATTCCCATGGTTCTTGCAGAAGATGAAAGCGGGCAAAAAGTGCTGTGCGGCCATGTGGCGCGGGCCAACCTCATGCTGGCAGATATCGCGGTTTCGCCCCACACCTTGTTGGTGTTTCAAGGGGCTGAACATTACATCACCCCCTCCTGGTACGCTACAAAGGCCGAGACTGAAAAAGTGGTGCCCACCTGGAATTACGCTGTGGTGCAGGGGTTGTACGAAGAGGGCACCGACAAGGCTCTTCAAATGCGTGATTTGGTGAAAAAACACCTTTAGCCCCGTTGTTGCGCCATGCCTTCTTCCCGGTTAAAAAGCGGCCAGTGTTTGTGTTGTGGGCGGTTTGCTGCGCTTACCTTTCACCACCTTATTCCGAAAAAATTACACCGGCGTGCGTTTTATCGGAAGAATTTTGACAAGGAGGCCTTGAACAAAGGTGTTAACGTTTGCAGGCTTTGTCACGACGGCATTCATGATTTGTACGATGAAATGCAATTGGCCAAGCAATTTTCCACTCCGGAGGCCCTGCTTGCCGATGAGGCTTTGCAAAGGCATTTTGCCTGGGTAGCCAAGAAGAAATAGCAACCATCGCCTGCCGCTGTGGAACGCCGCCGGGTTACAGGCAGGGAATACTTGGTACAATCAGGGGCTTAGCGAAACCCTGCCCGAACTGTTCCCATGCTTGCCCAACAACGAAACACGCTGATCGCCGCATTTGAAGCGGCCGCCGCTGCTGCCCTTAACCAGCCTTTTGAGGGCGCTGTTACGCTGGAAAAACCCAAAGACCCCAGCCATGGCGATGTGGCTTGCAACCTGGCCATGCAACTGGCAAAGCCTGCCAGGCGCAACCCCCGTGAATTGGCCCAGCTGCTGGCCGACCATGTGAAAGCCAACCCGGCTTGCGCCAGTTTGGTCGATGCCATTGAAATTGCGGGCCCTGGCTTCATCAACATTCGTTTAAGCCAGAAAGCCCGCGTGGCTGTGGTGGCTGCGGTGCTTGAACAGGGCCCTGAATTCGGTCAATCAAAAGCTCATTCAGGCGAAACCGTGTTGATTGAATTTGTCTCGGCCAACCCAACAGGCCCATTGCACGTAGGGCATGGTCGACAAGCGGCTTTGGGCGACGCCATGGCTGCGGTCATGCAAACCCAGGGCTGGAAAGTTCACAAAGAGTTTTATTACAACGATGCCGGGGTGCAAATTCAAACCCTGGCTACTTCAGTTCAGGCCCGTGCCAAAGGGTTCAAGCCTGGCGACGCCGAATGGCCTGAAAGTGCCTACAACGGCGATTACATTGCTGATATTGCAGCCGACTTTCTGGCCTGCAGGGAAGTGAAGGCAGCCGATGGCGAGCCCGTGAAAGGCAGCGGAAATGTGAACGACATCGAATCCATTCGCGCCTTCGCAGTGGCTTACCTGCGTGCCGAGCAAGATCTTGATTTGAAAGCCTTCGGCGTTACCTTCGATCAGTTTTACCTTGAAAGCTCCCTTTACACTGAGGGCAAAGTTGAGGCAGCCGTCCAACTGATGATCGATTCCGGAAAAACCTTCGAAGAGGGTGGTGCGCTGTGGCTGCGTTCAACCGATTATGGCGACGACAAAGACCGCGTGATGCGCAAGTCGGAAGGTGGCTACACTTACTTTGTGCCCGATGTGGCCTACCACATTCAAAAATTCAAGCGCGGTTTTGGCAAAGTGATCAACATTCAGGGTACAGACCACCACGGCACCATTGCCCGTGTTCGGGCTGGCTTGCAGGCGTGTAATGTGGGCATTCCGCAGGGTTACCCTGATTATGTTCTGCACAAAATGGTCACCGTGATGAAAGGCGGGCAAGAAGTTAAAATTTCCAAGCGTGCCGGAAGTTACGTCACGGTGCGCGATCTTATTTGCTGGTCGGGTGGGGTGGATGAAAGCCAACCCATGCTTAGCCAGCCAGAGGCGCTCACCAAAGGCCGCGATGCCGTGCGCTTTTTCCTGGTTAGCCGCAAAGCCGATACCGAATTCGTGTTCGATGTGGATTTGGCCCTGGCCCAATCCGATGAAAACCCGGTGTACTACGTACAGTATGCCCATGCCCGAATCCACTCCATTCTGGACCAAGCTGAAACAGATCTAAGCAGCTTGGATAAAGCCGACTTGACCCTGTTGAGTACACCTTCCGAGCTGGCTTTGCTCAGAACGTTGGTTTCTTACCCGGACATTTTGTCCAAGGCCGCCGAAGAGTTGGCGCCACACCACATTGCTTTTTACCTGCGTGAACTGGCTGGCGCATTCCACACTTTCTACAATGCCGAACGGGTTCGCATTGATGATGTAGCCCTGAAAACCGCCCGGGTGGCCCTGCTGGTGGCCGTGGCCACGGTATTGGCCAATGGTTTGGCGGTGTTGGGCGTTTCTGCACCGAAGCGGATGTAAGTTTACGTTTGAAAGGGCATCAAATTTTGATGCCCTTGGTGATGTTGTAACCATGCTTTACTGCACCACCACCGCAGCCATCCTGTTGTCAGTCAACGTCTTCATCATCCAGTAGTGAATGTTGCCACTCTGAATCACGACACAATCCCACCAAATCTCCGTAGAGCGTTGCTGCATTTATTCCACAACGATCAAGCTCCGTTCTGATCGATGGAAAAGATTGTGCAGGAATACGCAGCTTCATTAGGCTTTTTGTGTAGCGTTCGTTCTTCTCCAAGGGAACAAACTTAGAGTCAGTCTTGCGAATATAGTGGACAGTGAACCACCCGTGTTGCGCGACTATTCTTCGGTTGATGTGTTTCGGCATGAACACGCGAGTGCGATCTGAATTAAATGGTGAGCTCGAATCTGGATTTGCAACATGATCATCTTGGGACGGGGTGAACACCCAAATCACTGCGTCCTGGTTTTTTCTTGCTGGTTGTTCTACGGCAAACCACAGCGCTGCAAGCGGATTTGTTGACCAATCCAGCAGGCGTGTCGCCATTCCATAGTGCTGGGCAATTGTCAACCAATCCCAATCGTTCTGTGGAACGGTATCTAGGTACGGCAATGCTCGCGTTCTAAGTGACGTTAACATTCTTGCTTCTGCTTCACGAACCGCCAGCTCTCCGCGGAAACGAAGGCGAGCGAGTTTTGGTAGAAGGGGCCAGTCTTCTTTCTGGCCTCGAAACAGGACATCATCAAATTCAGTGCAGTGGTTCTGAACGAAGTCAAGAAACCCAGCTAGATTTTTAACAACTTCTGCGTATTCGCGAGTGGTATTTTTCATATTGATGGCGCCCAACGTCAGAATTCAGGGGCGCGACGCGGCCTTATAGCGGCGCGTCCCTTGGAATGAAGTGTTGGGCATCACCGTTACTGTAGCTGCTGACAAATCTTTGCGCCTTCGATTTTCTTGCACAGGAAAAGGAGTCAATGCACACTGAACGAGTCAGGCAGTAAGACTTCTTCCACGCCCTTTCGTTGGGAAGCGTCACGGACGCCGTAATTATGGTAGCCCACAATCGCCATATTAATTTGCTCAAGTATTATTTTTTTCAGTGTTGCCTCGCCATCCACCTGTGTTAGCTCAGTATATTGATGCTGACTCAGCTTAGTCTTGATGCCATCGACGGTTAGCGCACGGTTTTTCAGTATGTGCTGCATAATCCTTTCGGCGTCATTTTTGTGAACGATAACGCCAAGAGTGGGAATTTTTATGTAGTGAGTGCAAATAGTGAATTCGGAGCAATGACGGATTCCGTCTTTGCTCGGTGGCATTTTTACAGTGATACCGAGAGCCAACTCAGGAATCGTCCGCGCAACCCTTGATTCAGCCTCGTTTTGTTCGGCGTCTGCCTGTCGCTTTTGTTCGGCGGCAGCCCAATCCATGTCACTTGGCTTCGTTTGCATTGTTTGTTGTGGACGTTCATCTTGAGTAAGCATGTGTTGTAATGAAGATGAATTCGCTAGGATTGCCAAGAAAAATAGGGCAGCAGCAATACCACCCACAATCCACGCTATCAGCGATGCCGGAGTGGTTCCGGTTGAGAATGCTGGTTGATAGAGTGTCGGTGGGCTAACGGGGGCTGATTCTGCACCATCCTCTGCCGCATCATGCGGCTTTTGCTCGCCGATTGCGTTCGACAATTGTTGTTCAAGATATTGGTCATATGCCTTTCGCGCTTCTGGATCGGATAGCACTTCAAATGCCTTACCGATGAGAATAGTCTTTTGCTCCATATCCAAGCTCCCTGAATTCTTGTCTGGGTGGTAACGCTGAATCAGGCTTTTGTAGGCGGCACGTATTACGGCTTGGCTCGCATTCGGGCTAACCTCAAGAATTTCGTAAAAAGTCACCTCCTGCATAGGTTGAGTCCTCATTTGATTTCCATATTCAATGCTATGAACATCCCTGCCGAAATTAGATAGCAAAGCCTAGCGTCATCAATTGTGTCCGTTGCTCTATCTGGCGTCGTTATCTTTGTCATTGAAGCTATCAGATTTCGAACCCAATCAGATACTGGCTTTTCGTTGAAGGAAGCTTCTTTCGGATGATGCGCAAAATGATTCCTGATTTTCTTGATTAGATGCAAATCTGTGCACTGGGCCTTGGAAAGCAACCCGAAGGCTTGAGCAAAATCAATTCGCTGGGCGAACGTCGAAAGAGCGCCTTCTGCTGAGAATATTCGCTCAGCAACCGAAAGGTCGATCATTTTCGACCTTAGATATAGTCCTAGATGGTTTTCAACATAGCTACCGGCAAGCACCGCAGCGCCTCTATCGGACTCATTTTGGAACAGAACAACCATTGATTGGTAGTCTGCTATCGTCGCTTCGACTGGTTTCATGTGATGCTTAACGTTGGAAGTAACCTGTGGCCGGAATGCCGGAGGCATGGAAGGAACCCAAAGCGTTGCGTTGGGCGGTCAGGTTGATTGAAAAATTAGCACTCTATAAATCACGAGATTACATAATACTGGAACTTTTCCTTTGTTCCTGCAAAGGTATCATTCTTCCCAAGACTAAGTTCAGCAAATTCACCACTGGCAATATTGGCTATTAGCTTCGCTTCGTGTGATTTTAAATAGCCATGAAATCTTCGTGCATCTTTTCCCAGATATTTGAATAAAGGTAACTCAGTTCCTTTGGGGTGTACATTAATCTTTGTTCTCAGCAGATTCTCAAACTGTGCATATGTCTTGATAAGCGTTTCAAGTACCCCGTCAGCATCTTTATCGAGAATGTAAACACTTATAATCAAGTGTTCCACTACTCGTAGAGCAACTAATAGTCCTTCAAGCTCCGCTGCATGTATTTCATGGGCAGCATCGTTGCCCATGAAACGTATTGCATGAAGGCGGTCGGCATCATTTTGTGAAATGAAACCTGATTTGGCGAGTTTGTCAATTCTTGCCTCAAGGCTTCTTCCGGTTACTTGTCGTTCGTTGCATATGGCTTCTATGGTGGCACGCAACCCAATTCCGGCCAAAATGTTTGATTGGTTTTTAATTGCATCAAGGGACTGCGTGTAAATTTCTCTTACCAATTTTGGAGCCCGTCTAATTCCGGGAAGTGCTTGGTGCCCTTTTAAAACTGCAGGGTATGAGCTGATATCTTGAGGTACTTCCCATTCATCTTCATCGATTTTATACGCATCTTCGATATAGGAGACAGTCTTTCTAAAGCTCTTTGTTTCGCACCCACAGCATTCAACAATTTGATAGGTGCGATCAATGCGATATTCATACTCGCTCTCTTCGGCAGAAAAGAGAATCGTATGTTTGGTGTCGCGATCACAACTACTACAAGCGGTCCAGATAGTTGTTGATTTGGTCATGATGAGAGTTTAAGTGATTGGGATTGGGGGGGCTAACTTGATTTAAATTCCTTATCCGGATATTAACGGATAAATGAACATCAAACCCCTGCACACCTTTCGCATAATCCCCTCTGAAGCCTTTCTGTTTTCTTGTTTATACAGCACATTTCAACAGTTTAAATGAAGGAACTGCATGTGTTACGCCCGGCGTCAGTTATTGAAAAATCAACTTGTTCGGCCTGCTCCTTAAACCCCCTATGGTCTTAAAACCCTTGTTATACAAGGGTTTTGCCCGATTTTAGAGTTGTTTCTTACGCCCAAGCCTAACCAAATTTGCTACACTGTTGTTCAATGCAGTCCAAAGGTTTTTCATGAACGCACCCGTCGAATTAAACACCCTGAAACCCTCAGCTGGCGAAACCGCGCGCCTGCGGGAAATTCCATACAACTACACCTCGTTTTCGGACCGAGAAATCGTCATCCGTTTGCTGGGTGAGTCAGCCTTTTGTTGGATAACCCCAAGCGCCTTACTGCGCTGATTGATGCCTTGTTCCACCGCCTAAGCGAAATTGACGCTCGCCGTGCCGAGATCAAAGAAGGCGTGGAAGAAACGGATTCAGACCACCGCAGTGCCAAGGTGCGTGAATTGCTGGCTTTGGCTGACAAAGCCGTGCGCGATTTTCAGCGTGAACTGGAAGCCATGGCCATTTTGCGTGGCCATGCCCGCAAGGCGCTGGGCGAGCACACTGCGAAAGACAACATCAAATACGACGGTTTATCCCGTGTTTCCCATGTAACCGATGCAACCGACTGGCGCGTGGAGTACCCCTTTGTGGTGCTAACGCCCGATCGGGAATCTGAAATTCCTGGCCTGGTGAAAGCCTGTATCGATTTGGGCCTCACTATTATTCCACGCGGAGGCGGCACGGGTTACACCGGTGGTGCGGTGCCACTCACGGCCATGTCAGCCATCATCAACACAGAAAAGCTGGAAGAACTCGGCCAGGTCAAAATGGAAGTGCTGCCGGGCCTTACCGAGGAATACGCCACGGTGTTTTCTGGCGCGGGTGTTGTAACCAAGCGTGTTTCTGAAGCAGCTGAGCACGCGGGCCGTGTGTTTGCCGTAGACCCAACCTCGGCTGAAGCCAGCTGTATTGGCGGCAACATCGCCATGAATGCAGGCGGCAAGAAAGCCGTGTTGTGGGGCACCGCGCTAGACAACCTGGCTTGGTGGAGAATGGTCGACCCGCAGGGCGACTGGCTTGAAGTCACCCGCGTGAACCACAACCTGGGCAAAATTCACGACGCACCGTATGCCGAGTTCGACTTGGTGTGGTCTGACGGTCGCCTTGCGCCCAACGCCAAAATTCTGAAAACCGAACGCCTGAAAGTGGAAGGCGCGCGTTTCCGCAAAGTGGGCTTGGGCAAAGACGTCACCGACAAATTCCTGGCTGGCCTGCCCGGTATTCAGAAAGAGGGTTGCGACGGCCTTATTACCTCGGCCAAGTGGATATTGCACCGCATGCCCAAGCACACCCGCACCGTGTGTCTGGAGTTTTATGGCCAGGCCCGCGACGCTGTGCCGTCCATTGTTGAAATCAAAAATTACCTCGACGGCGAAGGCAAAGCCATGGGCGCCATTCTGGCCGGCCTTGAGCACCTCGACGAGCGCTATTTGCGCGCGGTGAAGTACAGCCCGAAGTCCAAGCGTGGCGCATTCCCGAAAATGGTCTTGTTCGGCGACATCGTAGGCGACGATGAAAATGCCGTGGCCCAGGCCGCCTCTGAAGTGGTGCGCCTATCCAATGGCCGAGCCGGTGAAGGTTTTGTGGCTGTTAGCCCCGAAGCCCGCAAGAAGTTTTGGCTCGACCGTGCCCGCACAGCGGCCATTGCGCGCCACACCAATGCCTTCAAAATCAATGAAGACGTGGTGATTCCCTTGCCACGCATGGGCGAGTACACCGATGAAATTGAACGCATCAACATTGAATTGTCGATTCGCAACAAGCTGAAGCTGGTTGCCGAGCTGCGCTCTTTCTTTGAAAAGCCGCTCACTTTGGGCAAAACCGACGAGGTAGATGCCACCAAGATTTCCGTTGAAGATTTAGTGGGCGACCGCGTGGGCCGTGCTGTTGAATTGCTGGAAACCGTACACGAGCGCTGGAGCTGGTTGTTGGCCAACATGAACATGCCGTTGGTACAAGCCAACCCCCTAATGAAAACCATTGGCCTGGGGCACCTGGATGCTGCGCTGGAGAAGCGCCTGGCTGAGCAGCCCGAAGCCACCGTGTTTGATGTGCTGCAAGACCGCACCATTCGCGTTAGCTGGAAAACTGAACTGCGCCACAACCTGAACCGTATTTTTGAAGGCGGTGTATTTGTGCCCGTGATGGAAGAGTGCAAAACCATTCACAAGCAAATTTTGCGTGGCCGCCTGTTCGTGGCGCTGCACATGCATGCTGGTGACGGCAATGTGCACACCAACATCCCGGTGAATTCTGACGATTACGAAATGCTGCATGAAGCGGAAGCCACCGTGGACCGCATCATGCAAATTGCCCGCAATCTGGATGGTGTTATTTCAGGCGAGCACGGCATTGGTATTACCAAATACCAATACCTTACGCAGGAGGAGCTGAAGCCTTTCCAAGACTACAAGCAGCGCATTGACCCGGAAGGCCGCTTTAACAAGGGCAAGTTGTTGCCCGGCGGCGACCTGACCAACGCTTATACACCCAGCTTTAACCTGATGGGCCATGAAAGCCTGATCATGAGCCAAAGCGACATTGGTTCAATTGCCACTTCAGTGAAAGACTGCCTGCGTTGCGGCAAGTGCAAGCCCGTATGTTCCACCCACGTGCCACGCGCCAACCTGCTGTACAGCCCTCGCAATAAAATTCTGGCCACATCCCTGCTGGTGGAGGCGTTCCTGTACGAAGAACAAACCCGCCGTGGTGTGTCGATTAAGCATTGGGAAGAATTCGAAGACGTGGCCGACCACTGCACGGTGTGTCACAAGTGTTTAACCCCGTGCCCGGTCGATATCGACTTTGGCGATGTGTCCATGAATATGCGTGCTTTGCTGCGCAAGATGGACAAGAAAAGCTTCAACCCCGGCACCGCCTTGGCCATGACTTTCCTGAATGCGAAAGACCCGGCCACCATCAAGGCCATGCGCGCTGGCATGACCGGTGTGGGTTACAAGTTGCAGCGTGGTGCCTATAAAGTGGCGAAATCGCTGGGCATGCTGAACAAGCAAACGGCCAAGCCGCCAGCCACAGTGGGCAAGGCACCCATTCGTGAGCAGGTGATTCACTTCATCAACAAGCCCATGCCCGGTGGTTTGCCCAAGAAAACCGCGCGTGCGTTGCTGGATATTGAAAACAGCGATTACGTGCCAGTGATTCGCAACCCGAAAACCACGCAGGCCGACACCGAGGCTGTGTTTTATTTCCCCGGTTGCGGTTCTGAACGCCTGTACAGCCAAGTGGGCTTGGCCACGCAGGCCATGTTGTGGAATGTGGGCGTACAAACCGTGTTGCCACCGGGTTACCTGTGTTGCGGTTACCCGCAGCGTGGTTCAGGCCAGTACGACAAAGCCGAGAAAATGATCACCGACAACCGCGTGCTGTTCCACCGCGTGGCCAATACGCTGAACTACCTCGACATTAAAACCGTGGTGGTCAGCTGTGGTACGTGTTACGACCAGTTGCAGGGTTATGAGTTCGAGAAAATTTTCCCGGGCTGCCGCATTATCGACATTCACGAATTCCTGATGGAAAAGGGCGTGAAGCTGGACAATGTGACCGGTACGCAGTACATGTACCACGACCCTTGCCACACACCCATGAAAACTTACGACCCGTTGAAGGTGGTGAACACCTTGATCAACAGCGAGTTGCAGGGCCAGAACATCACGAAGAACGACCGTTGCTGTGGCGAATCAGGCACTTTTGGCGTGTCTCGCCCAGATGTGGCCACGCAGGTTCGATTCCGCAAGGAAGAGGAAATGCGGAAAGGTGCTGACAAGTTGCGCGAAAAAGCGCCGCAGGCCGATGTGAAAATTCTCACCAGCTGCCCGTCTTGCTTGCAAGGTTTGAGCCGCTACAGTGACGATGCCAATGTAGATGCCGATTACATTGTGGTTGAAATTGCCAAGAATGTACTGGGCAAAGACTGGCTGCAGAACTATGTGAGAGAGGCCAACGATGGCGGTATCGAACGTATTTTGGTGTGATCAGTTCCGTGTCCACGATTGAACCGCAACCCAATTGCCCCCTGTGTGCTACACCGGGCGGCGATTGGGTTTTCAATTGCAGCAAGTTTCGGGTGATTGAGGCAGTGGATGCCGACTACCCCGGCTTCCTGCGCTTGGTATGGAACGACCATGTAAGGGAGTTCTCTGACTTAAGCCGCGAAGACCGAATACTGTGCATGGATGCTGTGGTGTTACTCGAGCAGTTCGTGCTTCGCGTGTTCAAGGCAGACAAAGCCAATATTGCAACCCTGGGTAATGTGGTGCCGCATTTGCACTGGCACGTCATTCCCCGTTTTTCTGACGACAAACACTTTCCAGCACCGGTTTGGGCCGCAGCCAAGCAAGGCGTCTCCTTGTCGCCAAGGCAGCAGCTTCTTCTGGATACCAAACCGCAGTGGATGCTAGCCTTACGGGCCGAATTGCACGCTGCCTTCGCGAGCTAACACAGCTTGCCTTGAACCCATAGCACTTTGGTTGTTACTCAAGTGTTTGTGAGCATCACGGGGCTGCTATGGTTTCACCAGTTCAACGAAATGAGTCGCTTCAAGCTTCTCCAAATAATCAACCCGCGCGCCATAACCCTCAGGGAACTGTGGCGGCTGCACAGCAAGTTGCGAGTCAATTGGCTGCCCAGCTTCCAAGCGCAGTGGGAAACTTAACAGCAAGAGTCAGACCAGCCCAATCCCAAGAAACTCAAGATTGCGCTCAAGCTTCCAAAAGGCAAAGACTTGACCATTCAGCCAATCAACCTAATCAAGTCGAGGAAATCAAAGGTTTATTGCAACTACCGAAAGAAGTTATTCAAAGGTTAATAACTTTCCTTGATTCGAATTCAAGAAATCATTCGCTTGTATTGGTCAATAAGGAGCTAAAAAACCTGGTTCGCGAGCAACAGCGCGTAGTAACAGCGCCTTGCAATGAAGTGAATCAGGCTCTCACTCCTTTTCGAAAGGTTGAGCAGATCAAGATTACATCGGTACCCCGCATAGAAGATATTGAAGGTATTCTCGACTCGCCAGGTACCAGGCAAATTCAGCATCTTGAATTCAGTGTTCAAAATTCCGTCACCGATGCGTCGCTGATAGCATTGGTTGCCAGGTTTCCGAACTGCACGTCGCTGAACTTACATGCTCAAAGACAATTGACCAATGACGGCATTATTGCTCTGGCAGAAGCATGCCCGAACCTGACCTCATTGAGCCTGGAGTTTTGTGAGCGAATAACCGATGTGGCCATTCTTGCTTTGGCACAGCGGTGCCCAAATTTGGTTAGCCTCAGGTTGACCGATTGTTCAATAACGGATTCAGCGGTGTTGGCATTGGCGGCCGGTTGTCCTGGTTTATCTGACTTGTACCTTGCCGGGTGTGAACAAATCACTGATGCAGCGGTTGTGGCCCTTTCAGAGAGGTACACAAATTTCAAAACGCTGGCACTTGGCGGCGATGATCAATATGTGAGTAATGAGGCCATTGAACAAATGGAACAAAGAAACCCTAATCTTTATTTGATTATGGAGTTTTAAAAATAATGTTTTCTCACATTTTTAAATAGCCGCTGCTTCAACAACTGCGGGCTTTGAGGCCAAGCCGGCCTTTGCAAGTGGTATCAAAATGGTGAAGGTGCTGCCCGCATTAGGGCGGCTTTGAATGTCCAGTTCGCCATCATGGCGCTGTACCACATGTTTAACAATTGCCAAGCCCAAACCCGTGCCGCCACTTTCGCGCGAACGGCTCCGGTCTACGCGGTAAAAGCGCTCGGTTAAGCGTGGAATGTGTTCAGCAGAAATGCCAATACCGGTGTCCTTCACCACAAACGCGGCGCAGGCCTTGCCAATCTCATTTTCCGTCCGCTGCAGGGTAATGCTGATATTTCCCTTTTCCGGTGTGTAGCGCACTGCGTTGGTCACAATATTCGAGAATGCACTAAAAATTTCAGCGGAGTTCCCAAAGCCCATAAGGCCTTTTTCCACTGCCACTGAAATATTGTGTTTACCTCCCGAAAGCTGTTGTGCTTCATCACCTGTTTTCTGTGCAATGCTGCTCAGGTCAACGGGCTCGCCACCTTCGCCAGCATTGGGGGAGGATTCAAGCGCTGACAGCGCCAACAGGTCTTCCACAAGGTTCTTCATGCGATCGGCCTGGGTGTGCATCAAATTCAGGTATTCGGTTTGTTGTTCCTTACTCAAAGGCAAGTCCCGGAAAGTTTCCAGAAAACCGCTGAGCACGGTGAGCGGTGTTTTCAGTTCATGCGACACATTGGCAATAAAATCCCGCCGCATCCGCTCAAGTTTCTCAACCTGTGTTACGTCGCGAGACAGCACCAGCATTTGTTGGTCGCCGTAACTAACCAACTGCACCGACAACACCTTACTGCGGCTGCGGGGCGCAGTCATGATCATGGGCTGTTCCCACGAGCGGCTGCGAATGTACTTGGAGAAGTTCGGATTACGAACCAGGTTGATAAGTGGTTGGCCAATGTCGCTACCCAGTTTCAAACCCAGGTGGTCTTGCGCCGTGTCGTTGCACCAGGAAATGTGCCCTTCGGAATCAAGCGTAACCACGCCATCGGGAAGGGCTTGTGCCGCCGTGCGAAACGATACCAGTGCATTGGTTAGTGCCTGTTGCTGGCGCTGGTGCAAACGCAGGTAGCGAAACAGCTTGGCCGCAAGGTCGTCCCACCAGCCCGAGACATCAGGCACGTTTTCAACCTTGAATTCGTCAAGCCAGGCGATAATTCGCAGGCCTGAGCGAACATGAAGCGCATAGACCACCAGCGAAGCGAGAATAGACCCCGCCACTGCGCCTTTGTGGCCAGCAACCATTTGGCCCACGATGGCAGCTGCACCCAGCACCATGGTCAACAGTATCAATCGGAAAAAGATGAACGCCATAGATGCGTATTCTAGGGGAATATCTGGCCTGGGGGAGGTCTTAGTTTAGTGCCCCTTCATTTTGCGTTGCGGTAAAACGGTAACCTGCTCCCCGAACTGTTTCAATCAGACGATCATGCCCTGAAATGGTCAAGGCTTGGCGCAGGCGTCGAATGTGAACGTCCACGGTGCGTTCTTCAACGAATACATGGTCGCCCCACACTTGGTCCAGCAGTTGGGTTCTGCTGTGCACGCGTTCTGGGTGAGTCATGAAAAAGTGCAGTAATCGAAATTCTGTGGGGCCCATGTCAATAATCTTGTCATGGCCCATGATGCGGTGCGTGACTGGGTCCAGTTTCAGGCCGTGCACTTCAACAATGTCGTCGGTCAATTGGGGTGCGCGGCGGCGCAATACAGCCTTGATCCGAGCCAGCAGTTCTTTTGGCGAGAACGGCTTGGTGATGTAATCGTCAGCACCCGCTTCAAGGCCGTCCACTTTATCTTGTTCTTCGGTGCGGGCGGTCAGCATGATCACCGGCACATGGCGTGTGCGCTCATGGCCACGCATCTCATGCGCAAACTGAATGCCGGTTTTGCCAGGCAGCATCCAGTCCAGCAGCACCAAGTCGGGTAATTCAGCAGTGATCAGGGTTTTTGCCTGGTCTGCGTCGGTGGCTCGAAGTACTTTGTGCCCAGCAAAGCTCAGGTTGACTGCAATCAACTCTGCAATCGCGGGCTCATCTTCAACAACTAAAATGGTGCTGGACATCTGTTTTCCTCTTCTCTGTCATATTTGTTTTGTGCAATGCCACCTAAAGTAGTGGATTTCCATGACAGAAATATGACACTTGAATGAATAGTCATCATATTGATCCCGTGTCGAGGTGTAAACCGCTGCAGGCCTCGATGGGATACACTTGAGGATTACGCATTCCAAAGACCCCAAGCAGCATGGAAACGACCAATATTCCCACCCCAACACGCATCGTGGTACACCAGAAGTCCAAGGTGCTAGAAATTGAATTCGACACTGGCGCCTGTTTTAACCTGCCTTTTGAGCTGTTGCGGGTGTATTCGCCCTCTGCCGAGGTACGTGGCCACGGTCCTGGTCAGGAAACTCTTCAAGTGGGTAAGAAAGAGGTGACCATCAACAATCTGGAACCTGTGGGCATGTATGCCATCAAGCCGTTTTTCTCGGATGGCCATGATTCAGGCCTGTTCAGCTGGCAATACCTGTTGTGGATGGGCGAAAACCAGGAAGGTTTGTGGGAAGACTATCTGGAGCGTTTGAAAGCTGCGGGGGCCAGCCGCGAACCCAATGCTCCAGAGAACATTCCGTTTGAGCAAAAGAAGGGCGGCGCCTGCGCAAGCCACTAAATAAAGCAACACATCAACATGAACGACAAAATTACCGATTTCGGCTTCGAGAAGGTTCCTGAAGACCAGAAAGCCAAAAAAGTAGCCGAGGTTTTCGATTCGGTGGCAGCCAAATACGACATCATGAACGACCTGATGTCGGGTGGCATGCACCGCCTTTGGAAAGCCAGCACGGTGCGTGCAGCGGGTGTACGCCCGGGCATGAAAGTGCTTGATATTGCGGGGGGTACAGGCGATCTCAGCAAGGCCTTTCTGGACAAAGTGGGCCCAAGCGGTGAAGTTTGGCTGACCGACATCAATGAAAGCATGCTGCGTGTGGGTCGTAACCGCATGATTGATCATGGGTATTTGCCAAAAATGGCCCTGTGTGATGCTGAAAAGCTGCCCTTTGCCGACAATTACTTCGATGTAGTGACAGTGGCCTTTGGTTTGCGCAACATGACCCACAAAGATGTAGCCCTGAGCGAGATGCGTCGGGTCATTAAGCCGGGTGGCAAGGTGCTGGTGCTTGAGTTTTCGAAGGTAAACCCTTTGTTGGCACCGGCTTACGATTTGTATTCATTTCAGGTGTTGCCAAAAATTGGTCAAATCGTGGCGCAAGACAGCGCCAGCTACCAGTATTTGGCCGAAAGCATTCGCATGCACCCCGATCAGGAAACCTTGAAAAGCATCATGCTTGACAGTGGGTTTGACCAGGTGAAATACACCAATTTCACTGCGGGTGTGGTCGCGTTGCACCAAGGAACCAAATTCGCTTGAGTTTGTCTATTGGCTGTTCGCGAAAAAATTAATAATCAGGAGGTTGTTGCTGTGAAAGCCCGAGTTTGGTCTGTTCGGTTGTCAGTATTTGCTGTAGTTGCAGCTTTTTTAAGTTTGGGCGCCTTGCCCACCGATGCCGAGGCCAAGCGCCTGGGCGGTGGTGGCAGTTTCGGCCGCTCGGCACCATCCCAGTTCCAGAAAACGCCATCTACTGCGCCATCCGGAACCACTTCCACAGCGCCTGCCAAGCAACAGGCCACTAGCCCGGCTGGCACGGCCGCAGGTACAGCGGCTGCGCCTCGTAACCGTTTCCTGGGCCCTCTGGCTGGTTTGGCGGCAGGTTTGGGTTTGGCCGCTTTGTTTAGTCACTTGGGCTTTGGCGCAGGCATGGCCGAGTTCCTGGGCACCATGCTGATGATTGGTTTGGCTATTTTCGCCGTTATATTTCTGGTGCGCATGTTGCGTGGCCAGCAGGGTGCAAACCAACGGCCAGCCTATGGTACAGCAGGTGCGGGTAATGCAGGCACAACAAGCAACAACAGCTATCGCGAAGCACCACAAATGCCCAGCTACAACGCACCATCAAACCCCATCAACGACCCGGTTCCCGGAATGGGCGCACCGCGCAATGATCAAGGTTTCGGTCAGTTTGGCCATGCATCTGCATTTGATGCCCCAATGCCAGCAGCAACCCCTGTGAAAGACCTGCCCGCAGGCTTTGATGAAGCAAATTTTGTGAATAGCGCCAAGAAGTTTTTTGTAACCATGCAAGGCGTTTACGACAAGGGCGATATTGCTGGCCTGCGCGAATATTGCAGCGACGAGGTGGTCGACCACCTGCGGTCTGAAATCGAGGCGCGCGGCAATGTTGTGAACCGCACGGATGTGGTTACGCTTGATGCCCAGTTGATCGGTTTCGAGACCGATGTAGACGAGCAAATTGCCACAGTGGCCTTTACCGGCATGTTGCGCGAGGAGCAGGACGCCGCTGCAGCGGAAATTAATGAATTGTGGATCATGAGCCGCCCGCTCTCGGGTGGTGGTTGGGTACTTTCAGGCATTCACAATCTGTAATTTTTGAACCTACCCGCCGGGCTTGGCCTGCCCGGCTGGGTTACACTCAAACAAGTTTTTTCTGTTTGGAAGTGTGCCTTGGCCAGTCCCCCTGTGTTGTTTTTTCAATTCGCCTCCAAGTTGCTGTCCTCTGGCCAAGCCAAGGGTGCTGCTGCGGCGGGCGGTTTGTTGTCTGCACCTTTAAATTTGATGTCAGCCACGGTTACTCAAACGGTGTGTTTGGTACTAAACCACTTGTTGGATCAGCAGCGCAGCAGCAAACAAAAGCTACAAAAGGAAGCCGGCAAAGTATTGGTGCTGGGAATTGCCCCAATACAGCTTCAATTGCGTGTAAACGACCATGGCTACTTTCAAATTAGTTTGCCAGCCAATGGTGTGGCTGCACCTGCTGACACCACCATTTCCATGCAATGGGCCGACCTGATTGGTTCGGTCAGCAACCCCAACAGCATGTCGAGAAAAGCAGCGATTGAAGGCGATATGGATTTCGCACAAACCGTTTCTACTGTGATCAACGACCTTAGCTGGGACCCTGAGCGCGATTTGGCTCGAGTGGTGGGCGATGCTCAAGCAGTGTGGGTCATGAATACCCTGTCTGCCTTGGGTACGAATGCACGTGATGTGGTGCAGCGTTTTAAGAACAATTTGCGCGAGTATGTGGTGCATGAAAAAGAAATGGCACCTACAGCATCTGAATTCGATGCTTTTCGCAATGAAGTGAATCAGTTGCGTGATGAACTTGCACGCCTCGAAAAACGCTTGGCTAAAATCGATCTCGTTAAGTCTGAACAAACGCCGGGTGCCGCCAAATGAAGCTTCGCCGCTTGGCCCGCATTGCTTTGGTTGCAAGAAAGTATGGCCTGTTCCTGATCGCTGCCGATTCAATCAACAACGGCTTGGCCAAGTGGTTGCTCACGCTGATTTCATCGCGTTCGCATGTGCAGGCCCCGCGCGGTGAGCGCATGCGCCGTGCGTTGGAAGACTTGGGTCCATTGTTTGTGAAGTTCGGTCAGTTGTTGTCGACCCGGCGCGATTTGTTGCCTGAAGATGTGGCCGATGAGTTGGCCAAGCTGCAAGACCAGGTTCCTGCGTTTTCTTCCGATAAGGCCCGTGAATTGATTGAAGCCAGTTTGGGGCGGCAAATTGATGACATGTTTCTTGATTTTCAGAACATGCCCGTGGCCAGCGCCTCTATTGCTCAGGTTCACTTTGCGGTCATCAAGCGTGGTGAACTTGCAGGCAAAAAGGTTGCGGTGAAGGTGTTGCGCCCCGGCATGATCGATGTCATCGACAAAGACCTGGCCTTGATGAAAACAGCTGCGCGCTGGATTGAAAAAATTTCATCAGATGGCAAACGCCTCAAGCCCCGTGAAGTAGTGGCCGAATTCAATAAATATTTGCATGACGAACTGGATTTAATGCGCGAGGCGGCCAATGCATCGCAGTTACGCCGCAATTTCTCGCCCACCTCGGGCAGTGGGCACTTGTTGCGCGTGCCTGAAATGTATTGGGATTATTGTTGCAGCACCGTGATCACCATGGAGCGCATGCATGGCATTCCAATTTCGCAAACTGAAAGGCTGCGCGAACACAATATTGATTTAAAAAAATTGTCGCGCGAGGGCGTGGAAATTTTCTTCACCCAAGTATTTCGCGATGGTTTCTTCCACGCCGACATGCACCCCGGCAACATTTATGTGGGTGATCAGCCCGAAGATTTTGGGCGTTACATTGCGCTTGATTTCGGTATTGTGGGCACGCTCAGCGATGTCGACAAACAATACCTGGCGCAAAACTTCCTGGCGTTTTTCCGGCAAGATTATAAGCGCGTTGCCGAGCTGCATGTGCAATCGGGTTGGGTGCCCAAGGGCACGCGAATTGATGAACTCGAATCGGCCATTCGAGCCTGTATTGAACCCTTCTTTGGCAAACCCTTGAAAGAAATTTCGCTGGGGCAGGCCTTGATGCGCCTGTTTCAAACCTCCCGCCGCTTCAATGTTGAAATTCAGCCCCAGCTGGTGCTGTTGCAAAAAACCTTGCTGAACGTGGAGGGCTTGGGCCGCCAGCTCGACCCCGACCTGGACTTGTGGAAAACAGCGAAACCTTTTTTGGAGAACTGGATGCATCAGCAAATCGGTTTCAAGGGCTTCCAGTCCACTTTGCAGTGGGAAGCTGCCCAATGGTCGCAAATATTGCCCGCCTTGCCGCGCTTGTTGCACCAAACACTCACGCATTCCAATGGCCGCATCGATGATCAAATTGAGCAGTTGGTGAAACAGCAAAAGCGCTTGAATCGTGCTTTGTTCTGGATGGTGCTGATGCTGGCCGTGCTTTTTGGTGTTGTCGCGCTTGATTTACTCTGGCCCTTTTTGATCGGCTACACTGGCCCACAGGGTCTGTTCTAGCAGTGCGCATGTTTCTTGCCTATAATCCAAAATCATTTTTCCTCTCTGGTGGGTTTTCACGATGTTGCTTGCCTCGGTTGTTGCGTACCTGATTGTTTCCGTTCTGATTGGCCTGTATGTGGCCCGAAATGTGCACAGCGCGGCCGATTACGCCGTGGCCGGCAGGCACCTTTCCCTGCCAATTGTTACTGCAACGGTGTTTGCCACCTGGTTTGGTTCGGAAACCGTGCTGGGCATTTCTTCCACTTTCGTAGAAGAGGGCTTGAGCGGTATTGTGGCCGACCCGTTCGGCGCTTCCATGTGCCTGATTCTGGCTGGTTTGTTCATTGCCCCCAAAATTTATCGCCTGAATTTGCTGACCTTGGGCGACTATTACCGGGTGCGTTATAACCGAGCCGTTGAAATTTTCTGTAGTGCCTGCATCGTGGTGTCGTATTTGGGGTGGGTGGCTGCTCAAATCAGTGCACTGGGTTTGATCTTCAATGTGCTCACCAATGGTGCAATTTCCCAGGAATGGGGCATGGTCATTGGCGCTGCGGTGGTACTCATCTACACCTTGTTTGGTGGCATGCTGTCGGTGGCGGTTCTCGATTTTATCCAGATGATCGTAATCGCAGCCGGCATGGTCTACATCATGTGGATTGTGGCTGACCTGGCTGGTGGTGTGGGCACCGTGATTGACCATGCCGAAGCGGCGGGCAAGCTGCAGTTTTTCCCTGAAGAATTCAGCTATGTTCTGTGGGTACCATTTGTAGGTGCCTTCCTCACCATGGCTTTCGGTTCAATTCCCCAGCAGGATATTTTCCAGCGCATCAGTTCAGCGAAAGATGAAAAAACTGCGGTGCGCGGTGCTGTGCTGGGTGGTTCCATGTATTTCTTCTTTGCCTTTGTGCCGGTATTTCTGGCCTACGGTGCCATCATGATTGACCCGGCTACCTTTGGCGCGATGGTCACGGAAGATTCCCAAATGGTGCTGCCCAACCTGGTGTTGAACCACACTCCGGTATTTGCACAAATCGTGTTTTTTGGTGCGCTGATATCCGCCATCATGAGTACTTCCAGTGCCACTTTGCTGGCGCCTGCGGTGTCATTCTCGGAAAATATTGTCAAAAACATTTATCCCAAAATGGATGACAAGGCCTTGTTGTTGACCATGCGTATTTCGGTGTTTGTGTTCACCATCGTCGTTGTGGCATTTGCTGTAAACAGTGAATCGTCGATTTTCGAGATGGTAGAAAGCGCTTATGAAATTACGTTGGCCGCTGCGTTTGTGCCGCTGGTATTTGGCTTGTACTGGAAAAAGGCCACCAGCCAAGGGGCAGTGTGCTCAATCATCGTGGGTGTAAGCAGTTGGTTGATTGCCAAGAACTTCTTCCCCAGCGAAATTTGGCCACCCCAGTTGCTGGGCATGGTGTTGGGCTTGTTTACGATGATCATTACGTCGCTGTTGCCGCAGTGGATTCCACACCGCCCAGCCTTGCGCGATGGTGTAGTGCATCCGCATTAAGCTAAAATAGCCGGATTACCTTTGTTGAAAGTGATCCGGCTGTGAAATACCTCACCATTGAAGACACCATTGGCAATACCCCCTTGGTGCAGTTGCAACGTTTGCCTGGCAAGGCCAATGCCGATCGCGGCAATGTCATTCTGGGTAAACTGGAAGGCAACAATCCCGCCGGTTCTGTGAAAGATCGCCCCGCGATTTCAATGATCAAACATGCCGAAGCGCGTGGCACCATCAAGCCTGGCGATACTGTGATCGAGGCCACATCGGGCAACACGGGAATTGCCTTGGCCATGGCAGCTGCCATTCGCGGTTACCGCATGGTGCTTATCATGCCTGAACACCTCAGCATCGAACGCCGCCAAACCATGCGTGCATTTGGCGCAGAAATTATTTTGACCCCGCAAAAAGGCGGCATGGAATATGCCCGCGACCTGGCCGAACAAATGCGCGATCAAGGAAAAGGCGTAATTCTTGATCAGTTTGCCAACGAAGATAATCCCTTGGCCCACTTTGAAACCACTGGCCCTGAAATTTGGCGCGACACCGCTGGTCAGGTTACTCACTTTGTGAGTGCCATGGGCACAACGGGTTCCATCATGGGTGTGTCGCGTTACCTGAAAAGCCAAAACCCCAAAATTCAAATTATTGGAGCGGAGCCCAGTGAAGGTTCTCAAATTCCGGGCATTCGCAAATGGCCGCAAGAATACCTGCCGAAAATTTACAAACCCGCTGGAGTAGACCGTGTTGTACAGGTAACCCAGCTTGAAGCCGAAGAAATGGCGCGAAGAATGGCCGCCGAAGAGGGTATTTTTTGCGGTATTTCAGCCGCAGGTGCCGCACACATTGCCCTGAAAATTGCTGAAGAAGTTGAAAACGCAACCATTGTATTTATTGTGTGCGACCGTGGTGATCGCTACCTGTCCACAGGCGTGTTTCCCGCCTGATTGGCCACCTGCTTCGTCATGTCCCTTCTAAGTTTCAACGCTTCGCTCAATTCAAGCACCGCGTTGGCATAGAAGGAGCTGCGGTTGTAACGGGTCACCACGAAAAAGTTTTGCCCGCCAGCCACGAAGGTGGGCTCGGCCTCCCCGCGCACCAGTTCAATCAATGCCAGTTTTTCATCGGGCAGGGTGGGGCCCTTTATTTTCAGGCCTTTTTCCTGCATCGCCGATGGGGTGAATGTGGGCACAATGTCGGGGGCCAGTAGTTCGCTTAAATTGTCAGCATGTTCAATTTCCACCAGCACACGTGTGGCTTTGCCACTTTCCCAGCCGTGTACTTTCAGGAAATTGGCCACGCTGAAAATTGCATCCCGGCGGCTGTGAAACAAATCCACAATGCCATCAGCATCGCCGTCGACGGCAAAGTTGGTCCATGAACTGGGCATGAACTGCCCCAAACCAATGGCGCCTGCATATGATCCTTTCACTTCAAGTGCGTCGAGGTGGGTTTTGTTGCACAAGGCAATGAAGGCTTCCAGCTCGCTTAAAAAAAACTCGGACCGGTCGCGCTGGCCTTCTGGGTAAGCAAATGCCAGCGTGGCCAGGGAGTCTAATACTCTGAAGTTGCCTATGTGTTGTCCGTATAGTGTTTCCACGCCAATAATGGCCACAATCACTTCTTGAGGAATTCCATATTTGGCTTGCGCTTCCTTCAGTGTGTCCAGGTTCTCATTCCAGAATTCCACACCTTTGCGAATTCGATAGGGCTCTACAAAATTGCCTCTGTATTTGTCCCAGTTCCGAACACTTTTTGTTTTTGGTGGCTGCACTGCTTTTATAACCGGTGGCAAAAGCTCAGCCTGTTTCAACAGTTCAAAGGTAGCAGTCGCCGGAATGCCTTCCTTGGCTTGAAGGCGCTCGGCCAAAGCAATCGCTTTTTTGTGCTCGGCAAAATTTATACGGTCTGCCTCTTGGGCGTATACAGCTTGAGTGCACAGTGTTGTGCTGATTAGAATGGAGGCAAAGCTTGTTAAGATTCGTTGAGCAGTTACAAAAGGAGTCAGCATGTCCGGTATAGGCGTAGTCAAAATGAGTAACGGTCGACCCGGCGCGCGTTTTTTTCAACCGGCAGGTCTGCCGCCCACTATAACCCAGCATCACTGCGCTGTTTGGGCCTAAGTCATGACCACAGCCTATATTTCCCATTCTGATTGCGCCTTGCACAACCCAGGCCTTGGGCATCCCGAGAGCATGGCCCGCCTGCGGGTTATTCGGGAAAAGTTGCAAAGCTCCGAGCTTTGGCCGCGCCTGGTGCATTGCGAGGCACCTTTGGTGCCTTGGTCAGCTGTCACTGCTGTGCACACCGCGGCTTATGTCGAAAGCATCAAGGCTCGCTTTCCTTTAAAGCGCAACATTGACATTGATGGCGACACCACTTTGTCTGAGTTCTCACTGGATGCCGCACGCCGCGCAGCTGGTGCCTGCGTGCATGCAGTTGATTTGGTGATGGCCCACGCCGTGAGCAATGCTTTTTGTGCCGTGCGGCCACCCGGCCACCATGCCTGTGTTGACCGTGCCATGGGTTTTTGTGTGTTCAACAACGTGGCCATTGCGGCACAACACGCCATTGATGCCTACCGGCTTGAACGTGTATTGATTGTTGATTTCGATGTGCACCACGGCAATGGCACCGAACATGCATTTGCCAACAACCCCAAGGTGTTGATGTGCAGCACTTTTCAGTCGCCGCTTTATCCATTTAGTGGTGGGCTTGATGGTGCGCAAAACATGGTGAACTGCCCAATTCAACCCGGTGGTGGCCGCGAAGAAATTAAGCAGGCCATTCAAACCCACTGGGTGGATGCGATTGATCGCTTCAAGCCGCAACTGGTGTTGGTTTCCGCCGGGTTTGATGCCCATGAAAGCGACCCCTTGGCCGACATGACATTGACCACAGAAGACTACGGCTGGATTACGCAGTTTTTGAAACGGGTGGCTGAAGAATACTGCGACGGCAAATTGGTCAGCACGCTGGAAGGGGGCTATGAACTGGAAGCCTTGGCCGACTCGGTGTATGCCCATGTGGAGGCCTTGGCCGAATAAGGTTGCTTGGGCAGAAAATTGGCTGTTTCTGTCAATTCTGCACCTCGACAGAACACCCCTTAGAGTGTAGACTCTATGAAAAATCGAACGATCGTGCGTTTTTTGAGAAAACGCTTCGTATAATCCAAATCACATATTCTCCAATTTCAACAAGGGATGGCTTGCATGAAGATCCTGGTACCCGTTAAACGCGTAGTCGACTACAACGTAAAAGTACGCTGCAAAAGCGATGGTTCTGGCGTAGATATCGCCAACGTAAAAATGTCGATGAACCCCTTCGACGAAATCGCCGTTGAAGAGGCAACCCGTCTGAAAGAAGCCGGTGTTGCAACCGAAGTAATCGCCGTAAGCTGCGGCGTTGCCCAGTGTGTTGAAACCTTGCGCACTGCCGCCGCAATTGGTGCCGACCGCGGCATTCTGGTTGAAACTGATGTTGAGCTGCAGCCTCTGGCTGTTGCGAAAATTCTGAAAGCAATTGTTGAGAAAGAAGGCATTGACCTGGTGATCATGGGCAAGCAAGCCATTGACGATGATTGCAACCAAACTGGCCAAATGTTGGCTGCTTTGGCCGACATGCCACAGGGCACGTTCGCATCCAAGGTGGTTGTTGAAGGTGGCAAAGTAAACGTAACCCGTGAAGTAGACGGTGGCCTGGAAACAGTTAGCCTGAGTTTGCCTGCGGTAGTTACCACCGACTTGCGCTTGAACGAGCCACGCTATGTGACTTTGCCCAATATCATGAAGGCCAAGAAAAAACAGATCGACACGATTAAGCCCGCTGATTTGGGTGTGAATGTTGATCCACGCATCAAAACACTGAAAGTGAGCGACCCGCCCACACGTTCTGCTGGTATCACCGTGCCCGATGTGGCCACGCTGGTTGACAAGCTGAAGAACGAAGCGAAAGTGATCTAAGGAGCAAAACATGTCAGTACTCGTAATTGCAGAACACGACAATCAAAGCATCAAGCCCGCCACGCTGAACACTATTGCTGCGGCCCAGAAAATTGGTGGCGACATCCATGTGCTGGTATCTGGCAAGGGCTGTGGCGCCGCTGCTGAGCAGGCAGCCAAGGCCGCTGGTGTAGCCAAGGTGCTGGTTGCTGATTCTGATTCACTGGGCGACCAGTTGGCAGAAAACCTGGCTGCCCAAATTCTTGCAGTGGCCAGCGGTTACAGCCATATTTTGGCGCCAGCAACCAGTGTGGGTAAAAACGTGTTACCACGTGTGGCGGCCAAACTGGACGTTGCACAAATTTCTGACATCATCAGTGTTGAGAGTGCAGACACTTTCACCCGCCCAATTTACGCGGGCAACGTGATTGCTACGGTTCAGTCTTCTGACAGCACCAAGGTGATCACAGTGCGCACCACAGCATTCGACCCGGTTGCTGCTGCTGGTGGTTCTGCAGCAATTGAAAACCTGAGCGCTGCCGCCGATTCTGGCAAGTCCACATTCGTGAACCGTGAAGTGGCCAAGAGCGACCGCCCTGAACTGACTGCCGCCGGTACCATTATTTCTGGTGGCCGTGGTGTGGGTTCTGCCGAGAACTTCAGCATTTTGAACCCATTGGCAGACAAACTGAATGCAGCCATCGGCGCTTCTCGTGCGGCGGTTGATGCAGGTTACGCACCGAACGATTGGCAAGTTGGCCAAACCGGCAAAATTGTGGCGCCTCAGTTGTACATGGCCTTTGGTATCTCCGGTGCCATTCAGCACTTGGCGGGTATGAAAGACAGCAAGGTGATTGTGGCCGTGAACAAAGACCCCGAAGCGCCAATTTTTGGCGTGGCCGATTACGGCTTGGTGGGCGACTTGTTTGAGGTGGTGCCTCAACTGACCGAAAAGCTGTAAATCAGAAACTGTAAGAAACAAAAAAACGCAAAGCTGTATCAGGAGACGACAATGAGTTACAACGCCCCAGTGAAAGACATGATGTTTGTCTTGAAAGAATTGGCAGGCCTGGATCAAGTATCCCAGTTGCCAGGTTGTGAAGACGCAACCGAGGAAACCGTGGATGCTGTTCTGAATGAAAATGCGAAGTTCACCAGCGAGGTGGTAGCACCGCTGAACTGGTCGGGCGACGTAGAGGCCGCCAACTGGAAAGACGGCGTGGTAACCACAGCCAAAGGCTTCAAAGAGGCTTTCAAAGCTTTCGGAGAGCAGGGCTGGCAAGGCCTGCAGCACCCCACTGAATTTGGTGGTCAAGGTTTGCCCAAGGTAGTGGCAACACCCTGCATGGAAATGGTCAATGGCTCCAACCTCAGCTTTGCGCTGTGCCCCTTGCTGACCGATGGCGCCATCGAAGCGCTGTTGGTGGCTGGCAGCCAGCAACTGAAAGAGACTTACATTCCCAAAATGATTTCCGGCGAATGGACCGGCACCATGAACCTGACCGAGCCACAGGCCGGCTCAGATCTGGCGCTGGTGCGTTCCAAAGCCGTGCCACAAGGCGATGGCACTTACCGTATTTCTGGCCAAAAAATTTATATCACCTATGGTGAACACGACATGGCCAAAAATATTGTGCACCTGGTGCTGGCCCGCACCCCCGATGCGCCCGAGGGCGTGAAGGGTATCAGCCTGTTTGTGGTGCCCAAGTTTTTGGTGAATGAAGATGGAAGCCTGGGCAAGCGCAACGATGTGTATTGCGCATCCATCGAACACAAGCTGGGCATCAAGGCCTCCCCAACCGCGGTGCTTCTGTACGGCGACAACAAGGGTGAAGTGGGCCAGGGTGCAATCGGTTATTTGGTGGGTGAAGAAAACAAAGGCCTGCAATACATGTTTGTAATGATGAACGCTGCCCGTTTCCAGGTGGGTGTTCAGGGTATTGGTTTGGCTGAGCGTGCGTATCAAAAAGCTGTGCAGTACGCCAACGACCGTGTGCAGTCCCGCCCTGTGGATGGCTCTTCAAACGAAGCGGTTGCAATCATCAACCACCCTGATGTAAAGCGCATGTTGATGAGCATGCGTTCACAGGTTGAAGCTGCGCGTGCCATGGCCTGCGTGGCAGGTGCCGCTTACGACGCAGCCCACAACCACCCGGATGAAGCCACTCGCAAACAGAACATGGCGGTGTATGAATTCATGGTGCCGCTGGTAAAGGGTTGGTCGACTGAAATGAGCATCGACGTTACATCTACCGGTGTACAGGTGCACGGCGGCATGGGTTTCATTGAAGAAACCGGTGCAGCGCAGTACTACCGTGATGCAAAAATTTTGACCATTTATGAAGGTACAACAGCCATTCAGGCCAACGATCTCGTGGGCCGCAAAACATCACGTGATGGTGGTGCTATGGTGAAAGCGTTGTGCGCGGAAATTGCACGCACCGTGGTGCAGCTTAATGATTCTGGTTCAGCACATGCCAAGGCAGTGGCAGCCCGTCTGGATGCGGCCCGCACCTCATTCCTGGATGCCGCGCAGTTTGTGGTTGAGAACATGAAAAGCAATCCAAACGCAGTGTTTGCCGGTTCGGTGCCTTACTTGAAACTGGCAGGTACAACAGTAGCTGGCTGGCAAATGGCACGCGCCTTGTTGGCCGCTGAAGCGAAAATCAGGGCTGGCGAAACAGACAGTTTCTACAGTGACAAGATTCTGACATCACGCTTCTTCGCTGACCATGTGTTGAACACAGTGCCTGGCCTGCGCGACAGTATTGTGAACGGTTACCAGGGTGTTACAGAAATGGCTGTTGCGAATTTCTAAAAACGTTCAGGTAATGCTTTCACTGAAAAGCCCCTCACATTGAGGGGCTTTTTTCTTTATGCTGAGCACATGAATTATTCCCACCTTGCCGACGCAGTATTGCTAATCCACTTTGCCATCGTGTTGTTTGTGATGGGTGGTTTGTTGCTAATCGTATTGGGCAATTTATTGCGTTGGTCATGGGTGAACCACTGGTGGTTCAGGGCCTTGCACCTGCTTGCAATTTCAGTGGTCGTTATTGAAAGTTGGTTGGGCATTGAATGCCCGCTTACCACGCTCGAAAACTGGTTGCGCGTGCAAGCGGGGCAGGGTGTGTACCAAGGCAGCTTCACTCAGCACTGGGTGCATGGCGTGATGTTCTACCAAGCTCCGGCCTGGGTTTTTGCTTTGGCCTACACCCTGTTTGCCCTCGCTGTTGTGGCTGCTTGGTGGCGTTGGCCGCCACATCAATTCAAGTAGCATTACCAAGCCCCAACGCCAGCACCAGCGGCGTCAAATCCGCCTACTGCGCCATCAGCAAACCAGCCGGAAAAGTCTAGCCATTCCGTGGTTTCGGTCACCAGCACTGAAGGTAATTCGGTTGCTTGGGCCAGACCAACGCCAGCAACAATAATCAGTAACATCAGTGTTGTCCTGAGTGCCTTGTTTGCGGTTTCAAACAGGTTCCAGTTCAGGTCCAGGCCAGTGAGGTTTTCGGGCCATTCGTTCATGATTCACACTCCTTTTGAGATGGTGTGAAGTCATGATATTGATGTACATTGTGCAAATAAACTACCGTCAACGAACAACACTATTGCGTCATGAGCAACAATTTCAATGAACTTCAAGCCGCTGAAACCTTCTTGATGGTGGTTAATACTGGCAGTTTTGCTGCGGCTGCCAAGCTAAAAGGCGAGAACCCCTCCAGCATCAGCCGGGCTATTGCCCAGCTTGAGGCGCATTTGAATATTCGTTTGTTGAATCGCACCACGCGGCAGGTAAAAATTACCGAGGCTGGCGAAATTTATAAAATTCATGCACAGCGCATGCTGGAAAGCCAGCAAGAGGCCCGTGATGCACTAACCCAGTTACAAAGTGGGCAGCCTCATGGAACCGTTCGTATTAGCCTGCCAGTCATCGTGGGCGAAAAAATACTGGCACCCCGCCTGCCAGAATTTCATGCTAAGTACCCCGAAGTTCAATTGCAAATCGACCTGTCCAACCGAAACGCGCTGATTGTAGAAGAGGGTTTTGACATCGCTTTGCGTGTGGGTGTGTTGCAAGATTCAACCCTGCGCGCCCGAAAAGTCGCCACCATTTGGCGAAAACTGTATGCCGCGCCGGCTTATCTGGAAAAGCATGGTGTGCCGCAAACCCCCGCCGATTTGGTGCATCACCAATGCATTGCTTTTTCTCAACGTGGCGATCAAAAGGAATGGGAGTTTTGGCCAAAAAACGGTGCGCAGCCCAGCCAAAAGCACCGGGTGCTTTCCTGGCTAACTTGCTCCAGCCCAATGATGGTGGTGCGGGCCATTCAAGCTGGTCTGGGCTTGGGCCGCAGTGCGGACTGGATGTTGCAAGGCGCACTGGCCCGTGGCGAATTGGTCGAAATTCTGACCGACTGGCATTGCGACAACCCGGCCACCGGCGGCTTGCCCATGTACCTTGTGTTTCCGCCAGGTTTGAGTAGTCAGCTTTCCCTAAAAACCCGGGTGGTTGCCGATTTTCTGGAGCAAATTGTTCGCTCGGAATTCAAAAAGGCTGATTAAACCGAATTTTGCTGACAGCCAAACTTTCAGCCTTGGGCTACATTAGCTGAACAATAAAAAATACTTACGGAGACACAATGCTCGGCAACACTTACATCACAATCGGTTTACCGGTTTCCCTTTTTATCATCATGATCGGTATGGGCTTAAGCCTCACCGTGGAAGATTTTCGACGTATTAAAGAGCAGCCAAAAGGTGTAATCGTTGGCACGGTGTTGCAATTGGTTGGCGTGCCCCTGCTTGGGTTTGCAATTGGCGGCTTGTATGGCGGTGGTGTAATGGCAGCAGGGCTGGTTCTTTCGGCTGTTATGCCAGGTGGCACCACCTCGAATGTGCTCACTTACATGGCCAAAGCAAACCTGGCTTTGTCAATTACGCTGACTGTACTGGCCAGCCTGCTCACGGTGCTCACCATCCCTTTTTATATGTCCTACGCGCTTCCGATGTTTGTTGGGGCGAATACCGAGCTGCAGCTTCCGTTTCTGCAAACCCTCATCACCATGATGGTGATCGTGATTATTCCGGTGTGCATTGGCATGTTTGTTCGCGCCAAGAAGCCCGAGCTGTCACAGAAATTTGAACCAGCAATCAACAAGTTTGCAGTGTTTGTTTTGGTGGCAATTATTGTGCTGATTGGTGTGAGTGAATCGGAGAATATGCCCACTTGGTTTGCCCAGGCCTGGATGCCGGTGGTCACCTTGAACCTGGCCGCAATTGCTTTGGGTTTGCTGGGTGGCAAGCTGAGCGGCTTGAACGCGAGAGACAGCCTGACCGTGTCGATTGAAATGTGTGTCAAGAACTCTACTTTGGGTTTAACAATCGCTTTGTCGCTGCTTGGAAATGCTGAAATTGCCGTGCCAGTGGTTGTTTATGGCTTGTTGATGTATGCCACTGTGGCTTTGCTGTGTTGGTACGGCAGAAAATTGAAGTGATGGGAGTTTTTATGAATTGTTTTTTGTGTAAGGGTTTTTCTAACAGCGATTAAGGGTAGATTTCCGTATTTGCTTTAGCCGATTGCTGACTTTGTGAGTCAATTCGCTTGCCGTTAATTTCTCTACAGGAGAAATTTAATGTCAAGCAATCAATTAAATACTCTTCCATCATCGATTGCTCGACACCTAGCGTTGTTGTCGATGTGCTTGCTGGGCGTATTTCCCGCGCGAGCTGAGTTACCCACTAAGCCCACTTTAGTCAACCCGCCACAAACCCGATCTGCTTCACTGGTTGCAGATCGTATTCGCTTTGCTTTTGAGCCCTCAAATCAATTCTTGATCAAGGTTGCCGTTAGAAATATTCAAAGTCGTTCACCTTTCATTTCAATGCTCACAGACAAAGGCAATTGTCTGATTGTGATTAACACCCAGCCAGAGAGCTGGGCAGCCTGGAAAGCCTTTCGCGATCAAGGAAACCTTGGCGAGGCAGAGTCTTACTATTTTGCATTGCTTCACGAGCTGGGTCATTGTGTTAACAAGCTCAATCCAACTTCCAGCCGACAGCTTTTTTCTGAAGGTTATCAGTCGGAGTTTTATGCAGATGTATTTGCACTTGTGGCTGCGAAGCGTCTATTGAACAAGGATTCGTATCAGGCAATTGCCGAGGGGGTTATCAGGGCCAGAATTGGACAGCAACGCTGGTACAGCCCCAGGACACACGCAACAGGCCGACCACTTGAAAGCGTTTATCAGCTTTTGAAATCAATGGATACTGAAACGTCCTTGGGTTCAGCTTCACTTGAGCAGCAAAGTGTTGATTTGATTGAGCGGTCAAAGGCTACGAACACCTCTCTTGCTTTTAATCCAAATTAGCACATAAAAAATCTGTCGCCCGTCACTTCCCTACCCATGCTTTGAATTTGAATAGGCTAGTTTCCCGCACATTAAATACTGATCGTATAAAGAAAATAGTTAAATATTATTAAAAATCACTCCACAGAGTGATTTAGATCGGGTTACAGCTAATAATTTTCAGTCTTACTTCCTCACCATCCATTGATACACTGCCTCACGATTTTGATTGAGAAAATCAAAATATCTTATTGAGGTCAGCATGTTTAATTCCAATGGCAACCCCAATGCCAGAGATAGAACTCCGTTAAAAGACGCCATTCGTGATTGTAAAAGTGCCATTTATCTGATGGTCTTTGTCACGGCGGTCATTAATTTACTGAGCATCGCACCCATCTTGTACATGATGAACGTGTTTGATCGGGTATTGCCTACCAACAGCACAGTAACTCTGGTCTCCCTGCTGGTACTTGTTTTGGGGCTGTATGTGTTTTGGACTGCATTGGAGTGGCTTAGAACCCGCTTAATGATCAGGATTTCACTGCGTATAGATTGGGATCTGGCAACCTCAGTTTTCAATGCCTGTTTCCGGAAAAGTCTGTCCAACACCGATGCAAACGTTCATCAAGCCATGAATGACATGCTGACTTTGAGGCAATTCATTACTGGGCCATCGCTCATCTCTTTGGTCGACGGACCATTCGCGATTGTGTTCATGGTCATCGCTTATTTGATTCACCCCTGGTTAGCAGGGTTTATTGTGGTTTCAACCCTGATCCTGTTAGTGATTACATTGCTTACCAAACAAGTGACCACTGCACCCATTGAAGCCGCAAACCATGCAAACCTCGAGGCCAACCGCTTGGCTGCAGCAAGCCTAAAAAACGCTGAAGTTGCAGTTTCCATGGGCATGTTGCCTTCATTGCGAAAGCGTTGGTACAACCTCCACCGAAGTTATCTGCAACACCAGGTTAATTCATCAGAGTCGAATGGATTCATCGGAATGATTGGTGGTGTTTTCTCAAAATCACTCCCTTCGCTTCAGATCACGATTGCAGTCATCCTGGCTGGTATGGGTTTGATCTCAGCGGGTGGCGTGATTGCTGCCAGTTTTTTAATCGGCAAAGCCACTGCTCCCTTGAAAACGATGATTACAAAATGGGAAGAGGTCATCAAAGCCAGGATCGCCTTTGAACGATTGGACCAATTGCTGGCCAATCAGGAATTCATCGAGCAAAAAATGTCACTGCCAGCTCCTTTGGGTCACCTGACAGCCAAAGAACTTACTGTGATGGCTCCCAAAAGTGATCGCCCCATATTGCGAGGCGTCAATTTTGATGTGCCGCCAGGGCAGATATTGGCAATTGTGGGGCCCAATGCCTCTGGAAAAACTTCTTTGCTGAAATGCATGCTTGGCTTGTGGAGACCTTTTTCCGGAACCATGCGTTTGGATGGCGCTGAAGTTGCGGATTGGCGGCACGAGGAGCTTGGACAGCACATTGGTTACGTTTCTCAAAGCACAAGTATGTTTGAGGGTACGGTTGCAGAGAATATTGCCCGCTTGCAAGAAGTGGATTCTCAAGAGGTTGTGGCGGCAGCCAAAGCAGTGGGTGTTCACGAAATGATCCTTGGTTTTCCAAAAGGATATGACACGATTTTGGGAAACGGCTCATTTGAGCTTTCGGGTGGGCAGTCTCAACGCCTCGCTTTGGCGCGAGCCGTTTACAAATCACCAAAGCTTCTTGTGCTGGATGAGCCCAATTCCAATCTGGATGATCAGGCTGAAACTCAGCTACAAAAAACAATCCTTGCATTGAGAGCGGCCGGTTCAACTGTTGTACTCACCTCTCACCGGGCTCGTCTTGTGTCTGTTTCTGACTGGATGCTTTTATTGAAAGACGGGTTTCAAGTTCGATTTGGTCCTACAAGCGATTTGCTGCCTGAGTTGACAGGAAAGCGTGAAGTTGCAGCGGCCAGCGTTGTCAGCGAATTACGAGCGCCTTTACCAGCGACAAATCGATGAAAGTCGTGCAACTGAATACTGATTCAACAATCAAGAGATGAACATGTTTGCGAAATTGATCAGTTCGTTAAATCCCTACGACCCTTCCAAATTGAAGGAGTCTGAGTTCAAGCCAATTGTCGTTGATGAATCAAACATTCGCAAAAGAACACTTCAAACCATGCTGATTCTTTTTGGTGCTTTTTTTGCTTGGTCCGTGCTTGCTCCGCTTGATGCGGGCGTTCACATTACCGGCAAAGTCGCCGTATCAGGCAAGAAAAAGGAAGTGGCTCATCCGAATGGTGGCGTTGTTCAGGAACTGCTTGTTGAGGAAGGGGATCGGGTTGAGAAAGGCCAGGTTCTTTTGAAGGTGAATCCTTTAACAACAGAAGCTCGTTTGAATGACGCTCAGCTTGAATATGTGAACATGTTGGCGATGGAATCCAGGCTTGTTTCCGAGCAGCAAGGATTAAACGAGATTGTATGGCTGGATGGTTTAAAAGAAATGTCCACCAACGATCCTCGTATCACTCAGGTGATGGCCTCACAGGAACGTGTGTTTGAGTCTGGTCGATCAGAGCGTATACAGGAAAAATCGATCATTAATCAGAAGCTGTCCAGCTACCGTGCTCAGCTGGTGGAACTTCAAGGCGTGCTGGATCTGAAAAAAGCCCAGCTGGCCACTTTGTCTGAAGAGGCAAAAAGTAGTAGAGATCTGGCCAATGAAGGTTTTGTGCCCAAGTCAGCTGCGAACGAAGTTGACCGACAGCGCAGTACTTTACTTGCCAGTATTTCAACGACCGTCAATGAAATTTCAACAGTGCAGTCTTCAATTGCCCAGGGGCGACTAGAGCTGGTTCAGATCGATGCAAAGTTTCAAAAGGAAATTAACGAACGGTTGACCGAGGTACAAAAGCAGCGAAAGTCGCTGAATACCCAAGTTGAATCTCTGAGGTTTGACCGAGATCTTGCAGAGGTGAAAGCGCCAGCATCTGGGATTGTAGTCGGTCTGAAAGTGAATACTGTGGGGGGAGTAATTCGTGGCGCGGATGTGTTGATGGAGATTGTTCCAGATGATGGGAACTTGGTGGTAGAGGCACGGGTTCCGCCTGTATTCATCGACAAAGTCAGAAACGGTATGGAAACAGACATGCGTTTTTCGGCTTTTAACAGAAATACCACTCCTGTCATTGATGGCAAGGTTTCCCTGGTGGGTGCAGACCTGTTGCCTGCAGACAAAGATCAGGATGAGTACTACCTTGCCTTGATTGAAACCACCACGGATGGATTAAAAGCACTGGGTGATCTTGAGGTGCAGCCTGGAATGCCAGTGGAAGTTATTGTGAAGAATGGTGAAAGGACATTTATAAGTTACCTGCTCAAGCCTTTGACTGATCGTTTCGCAATCGCTTTTAAAGATTGAGTCTTTAATGACCAACCGTTTCAAACCTGATTTAACTTTTCAGCGTGACAACAACAAACCCAAATGCAGTTTTTAACCATATGAATATCCACTCTTTCAAGCGCATCAAACTTGCTTTATTGATTTCAACGATCTTGCCAGGCTACTGTTTTGCACAGGAAATTAACCCGAAAGCTTTTTCGTCGTCTCAGCCTGTGGGACCCATTTCAAAATTTAATCTCGATGCTCAGCCTGATTCATTTTTGGAGTTGTTGCCGACATTGATCGAGTCTGACGCTACTCGTGACGCAAGACTTGGCCCGATGAAGCGTCCCGCCGAGGCTGAAATTCCAAGTCCACCGACTATCCGTGAATATTTGGTGAAAGACCTTCAGGTTGATGGGGTCTCTACATTGGCGGCTCGATTTGTGCGTGATTTCGAATTGGCCAAAATGAACGATCCAGCCTATCAAGCGGCCTTATACGAATACCAGGTGGGAGATATCAATGCCGATGTTGTTGCACTTGCTTATACCCCCAGGCTTTCTGTACAAAATGCATTTCTTCAGAATGAAAACAATTCGAGAACGACGGTCAGCGTTTCACAGCCTTTGTTCAATATGCAGCTTTTGGCAACCGTGAAAGAGGAAGACTCCCGTCGAGCCGCCGCGCAAGCGCAAATGCAGATTCGGGAATATGAGTTAAGTGAGCGACTGTTCGAGGCGGTGGTTCGTCTGATTGAGTCACAAGAGCAGCTCACTGTGAATACTGCGCGCATGGAGGCATTGCAAAACGAGTTTGTCGGCGCCAAGCGCGAACTGGAGTTGGGTGTCGGGGCGGTAACAGATGTACGTGATGCAGAGACCCGATTGGATCAAGCGCGTGCAGAACAACTCAAGTTCAAGGCCGCAATCAAGACAGCAACTCGACGTTTGTTCCAGTTGACTGGCGAGAAACCAGATCCAGCCAACTACGCACTCAGCCGAACAGATCGGGTTTCACCAGTGAAGCCTTCGGATTTTTATATGGCGAGAGCGTTGGACTTCAATAGTGATTTGCTGAAAAGTCGAGCAGAGGAACGCTTAATAGAGCTGGCCGCATTGAAATCAAAAAGTGCTTATTTGCCCTATGTTGATTTGACTGTTTCGCGCAGTTACAGCAACAGTGGCGACACCCAAAATTCAGGTGTTACTTTTGGTGTCAGTGTTCCCATCAATGCGGGAACATTTTATGAGGCTTCCGCTGCAACAGCCCGGTTAAGTCAAGCACGTTTGAGCACTCGGGAAATTCTTGAAAAAGTCGAATCCAGTGTTGAGCAGTCCCACTTCAATGTGGTGGTTGGTCTTGAGGAGGTTAGGGCAAGACTTCAGGCTATTGAGTCAGCCAAATTAAGCGTGACTGCGAACGAAAAAAGTTTCACGGGTGGAGTTAGAACTCGCCTGGATGTCTTGAACAGTGTTGAAACCCTGTACGTGGTCAATCAGCAATATATTCAAAGCGTGATTGAGCTTGCAAGAAATTATCTGAAGCTGAGCAATCAGGCGGCCTTGCCTGTCAAGGATACCGTTTCACAGATACATCAAATTTTGTTTTGAGCCAAAATGAATACCGCAGTGGTCTCTGATTTATGTCAGAGCAAGTCATTTGATACAAAAAGTCGTAACTTGGCCGACGATTTTTTCCGTCGAGGAGACTGGTTAAGCGCATTGCATGTCTATGAGGCGATTGATGGAAGTGCTGTCAGTTCAAGCTTGTTGCTTCAAATCGCTGAATGTCATTATCGTTTGGGAGACTACGAGGCGACTTTTGTTGCATCCAAAAAAGCGGCGGAGTTTCATCAGTCGCTATTGCGTGCCCACCAGCTTCATTCGTATGCTGCCAAAGCATTAGGCAGGTTGTCAGATTGGCTTGACTCCGTCGCGTTCAATTACAAGCGGTCGCCTGATCATCCCGATTATGCACTTGATTACGCCGACGCGGCGCTTTTCGGTGTTGGGGACGCTGTTACAGCCCGTCAAATTGTGAGTCGATACGTTGATGATTCTGTACATGGTGAAAGGGCGCAGTGGCTGAATTTAATGAGTCTGGTTTTTGATCGATCAGACAACTATTCTGCAAATCAGCTGACAGTTGATTTCAGGAATTTTGCGAATACCTACATTCAGCCTCAAGCAAAATGTTTGCTATCTGCAAAAGCACAAAGTCAACTGCCACCTGCTGTACGAACGATTGGTTTCATAAGCCCATTTTTTACGTCGGGCACGGTTTCTTCAGTGGTCATGAAAAAATTCGAGACTCTGCATGAAAGTGGACATCGTTTAGTATTTTTTTACCGGGGAGGGAGGTTTGATTCCGTAACTGTCCAGATGAAGTCACTGGCTACGAGATGGGTTGACTGTGCCCATTTCAACGTTTTGCAGCTCAACAGAGTTCTATTTGACTCGAAACTGGATGAGCTTTATGACTTGTCAGGCTGGATGGATATTGATGTTTTAAAGGCAATTTCATCAAAACCAGTCCCTCTGCAATACAAATGGGTTGGTGGGCAACTTTGTTCAACTGGATTAAGTTGTTACGACGGGTTCATCACCGACACCACTCTGACCCCCCCCTCAAGCTATTCACTCTACACCGAGCCTTTGTTATCTCTGGGGTCGTGCCGCAGTGAGTACACACTTCCCGCATATACACCAAAACCGCGAATGCGAGAGTGTGGCCATTCTCTGCGTAAATTGAAGCAGTGTGGTGAGGTTGTAGTGGGTGTTTGTGCTCCAGTCCATTTTTTGAGTCGTGATTTTTTGGCTGCACTGGCTGAATTTTTTAGAACTTTTTCCGTAACCGCGCAGCTCTGTTTCATCGACTCCTCATTCGTTACCCAGCAAGCACAGAACAGAATTCATAAAGCCCTAAGTGTGATTTCCCCAGCGCGAATTAAATTTGTTGTGCCAATTTCACACGAAGAGCTGCTTCATTGCATGAACGAGTTGGATCTGCTCGTTGATACATTTCCACACAGCAGTGGTATTCGCCTTTTGGAAGCAAAATATTTAAAGCTACCGGTTCACCTGTTTTCATTTGATCGGCAGCTTTTTTGCGAGCGACTCGCTTTGACCTACACAGTCCGCTGATCAAGATGTCGAAACCTGTCTCTGACAACATGGATCTAACAGATACAGCTCTTGTGCGTTCTTTGAATGAACGGACTCCTTTGTTGGCTTCAAAGCGTGGACGCCCCTCCAGGAAAGCCATTGAACAGATGATTGTTGCCCCCAGGAGCAAGTTGCTTGAAGCAACTGGCGCCTCTCTACCTGCGCAGTCAAATCCATCGACCGAAGTAAAAACGGCAATCGGTGTTTGTGATTGGCTCAATTTCGAGAAAAAAATTACCCTGTTTTCTGTTTCGCCATCAGGCCCTGCTTACCGAAAACAGGATCCGGAAGTTCAGCCAGATTTTGAAGAGCGCGTGCCGTATCGACCTCATAATTCCTTTCAAAGGGTATTTGACAAGATACTCAAAGAGCTTGATGGTGGACACGACTATTTTGGATTTGCAGAACCCAAGGCCCTACAAGCACTGAGCGTGAACGGTACCCATGTAAAAGCCTTTTTGCAAAGAAAGCCGGATTACGATGTGTATTTCACGAACACAGAGGTACATGCTGAATGTTTGTATGAAAATAGCTGGGCCTATGGCGAAACTGTTTTTCCTGGTTACATGCAGTATGCGGAGAAATGCATGTTGGAAAGTGGGGCAGATCCCGGCATCTTGAATCTTGTTACTGCTTCGGGTTTATTTGCTTCCATTTCTTTGATCATTGCCAACAAAACTTTTTGGTTTGAGTTTCTTGAGTTCTTGCGTGTATTTCTGCCCGCCGTTCAAGGTCAATCAAGGCAAATGCAGAAAGATCATTTTTATCTGTTTTCCAGTCTGTTTCTTGATTCATTACTCGCTGAGTTTTTAAGGCATCCAGGTTCAAGAAGATCATTCAAATTCAAAAGCCATTCACTAGAGAAAGATTTAGACCCTCATCTTGTAAAGCTTCGTTCAATTAAAGATTTGGCCTGCCAATCCAAAAATCAGTGGCTTCATGCATGCTGGGAGGGTTACAGGAGTTTGTATCAATCGTCTCTGGGGCATTCAATCGGCACCCGCAAGTTTGTATTGCCCTAATTCTTTGATTTAATAATAATCTCGGCGTCAAGTAGTTCAAGTAATTTAACAATTCTGGAAAAATTCGCGGAACTTGCATTTCTTTCAAGTGCAGACATTGTTTTTTGCGAAATGCCGAGCATCTCGGCGATCTGCTTTTGGGAATAGCCTTTCTGATGCCTGAGAGATCGCAGTATCAGCGGCAAATCCTTCGGTGATTTCACACCATACTCATCAATCAAAAACTCTGAATTTATGTTCATGTGCGGGCTCTTGGCGATGATGTCCAGTTTAAGTCAATGAAGACAACTATTTTGCATTAGTTTACAAAAAACTCACTTTAATGCCTATAAATTCACCTTCAAGCTTGTTTGGCTTTTTTGGGGCGATTAATACTCATTTAAATAAGTAAAAAGTGTTTTTAGTTGCTTGGCTACTGGTGTTTCAGGAGTTCCTCGGGTTTGAATTTTCTGTTTGTCTGGAGTGGGTCAAATAGAATTACGCACGCGAGAAACATTCCTGTTCCGCACTCTACACCAGTTGACCGGTCGTCAATTCCTTCTAGGCTTACCATCATGAACAAACCTCAAATTCTGAATCTTTTCAAGCTTATTCGTGCCGCGAATCGCAAAGATAAAAACTCTTCAATTGCCCTGAAGAGCGCATTATTGGGTTTGTTGATTGGTGTTAATTGGCTTGAAGAAGCTGCCGCCGCAGAGTTAACTGCAGTGCAAATTGTGGAAAAAATTGGCGCATCTTTGACCGCTGCCCAGAAGGCGGAGTTGGTTCAAGAAATCAATGCAGTCATACAGGCGTCTCAATCTGCTGGTTTTACCGCAGATGCCTTGACCCAGGAACAACTCGCCAAGGAACTTGCAGTGCTGGCAAAAGCTTCCGGTGTTAGCCAGGAAGAGTTGATGAGCATGTTGCAAACCGCGGGAATGTCAAAAAGCGGTTTGGCTGCTCTTCAGCCTGCAATCCTTGCAGCGTACAACGAACCAGTCGATTCTTCGGAAAACGATGATGAAGTTGCTGCTGCGTTGGCCAAGGATCGAGGTGAGGGGGTATTGCCGCTTGCGGGTATCGGTCTAGGCCCATTAATCGGTTTGGGTGCGGGAGTTGTTGCACTTGCCGCTGCAGGCGGTTCTGATGGCAGTACTCCATTAACTGTGGTGACTGGTTCGGATGGGCCTCTCAGCAATGCGGTGATTCGTAATACTGACGGTACTTTATTGGGAACGACAGATTCCACCGGTAATCTCGCTGTGCCGTCTGCTTTGCTCACACCAGGCTCTGTCCTTACATTGACAACTGTGCCAGGCAGCACGGTTGATGTGTCAACAGGCAACCCGGTTCGTTTTGAAGTGACTTTCAAAGCTCTGGTGCCCGCAAGTGGTCCAGTCATTATTTCGCCAATTTCTACCTTGATTGTCGATGGTGTATCGGTCGATAGTCTGAGTCTTGCATTGGGTCTGCCAGCAGGTTTTTCACTGGCCGGTTTCAATAGCTCAGCAACTTTGGCGAATGATGCTCAAAATCCGGACGCAGCGTCTGTTGCATCTTTCTCCAGTGGGCTTATGGATCTGATTGAGCATGCTTCTAAAGAGGCTGGGTTCGAGTTGCCTGCGGGCTTCAGTATCACCACAGCTTTGGCTCAAACACTGAATAATCTTTTGTCTAGTGGTTTTACATCCACAGCGGTAAGTCAGTCTGCCGCCTTGATTCGAGAATTAACGATCAAGTTTTTGACTGACAACGGTGTGGATAATCCTGGCCACGTTCAAGCAATTGCTGATCAAATTGCGCAGGGCGTTGCGATTGTTGAGAGCTCGCTTTCTGACGGCTATTCGGCTTCTCCAGATCAGCCGGTGTTGGCCCAGGTAGACATTGCAAATGCCGGCATGAATACAGCCGCTGAGCTGGTTGCGGTGAGTAATCCAGCTGGAATTATTGAATCAGCTTCAACAGGGGCGCAATCCATCAATGTTTCTGGTGCGTTGACAGTTGAGGACAATGACGCAGGTGATTCAATTGTTGGTTCCGTAGTGGGTAATGCTCAAATTGTTTACAGTGGTGGCGGCTTGCCTGCTGGTGTTGAAATTTCTGCGCTCGGTTTGGCCAGCGCACTGGTTTTTTCACCTGTCATCGCCAATACGAATGATCAAAGCCTCCCATACGTTTACAACCCTTCAGCCACTGACTTCAGTTTTTTGGCTGAAGGTCAATCATTGACCATCACTTATCAGGTGCAAGTGACAGACGATCAGTTTCAGTCTGGTTCCAAGCCGTTGATTATCACAATCACCGGTACCAACAACGCGCCGGTGGTGATTACCGCAACTGGCCAAGACCTGGGTGCAGTCAGTGAAGCAGGTAACGTAGACAATGGCGCTGTGGTCGCCAATATCGCCTCGGCCAGCGGCCAATTGATTGCCAGTGATGCAGATGCAATGGCCAGCCAAAGCTGGAGCATTGTGGGCGTACCCAGTTCTACATACGGCAACTTCAGCCTGACCCCGGCTGGTGCATGGACTTACAGCCTTGATAACGCACTGGCTGCAACCCAGGCCTTGCGTGAAGGCCAGACCGTGGTCGAGACTTTTAACGTGTTGGTGACTGACGATTTCGGCGCGACAGCGACCGAAACTGTCTCAATTGTTATTCTGGGTACCAACGACTCACCAGTCGTGACCACCGTAGCTGGGGCCAACCAGGCTAGTCTCGTTGAAGACGGTAATCTTGACGATGGCACACTTGTGAATAATGTTGCCACTGCCGGCGGTCAATTAACAGCCAGTGATGTGGATGCAATGGCCAGCCAAAGCTGGAGCATTGTCGGCGTACCCAGTGCCACTTATGGCAACTTCAGCCTGACCCCAGCTGGGGCATGGTCGTATAGCCTGGACAATAGCCTGGCGGCAACTCAAGCCCTGCATGAGGGCCAGTCTGTGGTTGAAACTTTCAACGTATTGGTGACCGACGAGTTCGGCGCGACAGCGACTGAAACCGTGACCATTACTATTGCTGGCCGTAATGATTCACCTGTTTTGACCACAGCTGTGGGTAGCAACCAGGCTAGTTTGGTTGAAGACGGCAATCTTGACGATGGTACAGTTTTTAGTAGCATTGCCACAGCCAGTGGTCAACTGACAGTCAGTGATGTGGATGCCATAGCCAGCCAAGCCTTGAGTATTGTAGTTTCACCCAGTGCTACTTATGGTGAATTTATCCTCACACCGGCTGGCGCATGGACCTATAACCTGGACAACAGCCTGGCGGCAACTCAAGCCCTGCGTGAAGGTCAGTCTGTGCTTGAAACCTTCAATGTATTGGTGACTGACGAGTTCGGTGCCACAGCCTCTGAAACTGTGACGATTAACATTCAGGGTACGAATGATTCACCCGTATTGACTGTGGTCAACTCGAATGAAAATCAAATTGTTTTGAATGCTGCTGATGTGGATAACAGCCCGACGATCAGTCTTCAAGCCGTTACAGGTATTTCATCCCTGTCGGTGGGTGTTGATACGTTAATTAACCTTCAGGCCGGTGCTTCCGTACAGAATATTCAACTTGAAGTGCGTGATGATTTCGATGCAGTTAGCCGTGCTGGCACCCTGGTATTGGGAACGGCTGCTGACGACACTCTCGATGCATCCTCAATTACAGCGGGTCCTGTGTTTGTGTTCGGTTTTGATGGCGATGACTTGATCACCACTTCTACACAAAGCGACACATTGTATGGCGGCTCGGGTAGTGACGCCTTCATTTTTGCAGATGTGGCTCAGCTTGCTGGTGATGCCTTGGTTTCAGGTGGGGATGGCACTGACACCATTCAGGTTTTGACAGCAGGCACATTTGTGGATTCAGATTTTGCAAATGTAAGCTCGGTGGAAACATTGAAACTGTTTGGTGCCAGTAGCTTAACGCTTGCAGCATCTGCCCAGGCGGCTGGTATTAGCAACGTGATTGCAGGTGCGGCAGCAACTTCGATCATCAACAACACAGGTGGGGTTGTCAATGTAGATGCCTCAGCAATCCCGAATGGGCAAGTGTTGACCCTCGGTGGTAACGGCAGTTTTGTTGTAACGGGTCTGAAAGCCGATGTATTGAATACAGCACAGGGGGCCTTGACTCTGACTTTGGATGGGTCGTCCGGATCACTGGGCGTCAAGGTAGATAGTTCCAATGCCGCATCGGTATTGATCAACACTGGCACATTTGACCTGGTTGATACACTGACACTGGGTGGTACCAGCACAGTGACCGTAAACGTTGAATCGACCACCAATGTGTTTACTGGCCCAGGCAATACTATCTTTAATATCGCTTCCGGTGAAACTGCAACGATCAATGCATCCGGAACTCCTTTCAACGCTTCCATGGTAATTACTGGTGATGGCGATGCTGTGGTGTCTTTGTTGCAGGCCAATCTGGATGCTTCCACCTCAACTGGTGATATCGTAGTCAATGCGCTGAATGGAAATCAAAATATCACCACTGGCTCGGGCGACGACGTGATCAATGGCGCTGAAGGCTCGGACACGATCAATGCCGGTAGTGGAAATGACACGATCATGGGCGGCGAGGGTGATGACACAATTGTTTTTGCAGATGTGGCTCAGCTTGCTGCTGATGCCTTGGTTTCAGGTGGCGGTGGCACCGACACCATTCAGGTTTTGACAGCAGGCACGTTTGCAGATTCAGATTTTGCGAATGTAAGCTCGGTGGAAACATTAAAACTGTTTGGTGCCAGTGGCGTAACTTTGGCAGCAACTGCTCAGGCTGCAGGCATAAGCAAAGTGATTGCCGGCGCTGGTTCAACTGTAATTACCAACAATACAGGCGGAATTGTTACTCTAGACGCCTCAGCAATCCCGAATGGGCAAGTGTTGACTCTTGGTGGCAGTGCCGGTTTTGTTGTCACGGGTCTGAAAGCGGATGTATTGAATACAGCGCAGGGTGCTTTGAGTTTGACTCTCGATGGGTCATCCAGAGGGTTGGCTGTGAAGGTGGATAGTTCCAATGCTGCGTCGGTGTCAATTGACACAGGCACATTCGATCGATTCGACACTTTGACCTTACTTGGATCAAATGCAGTCACTGTAAATGTTGAATCGACAACGAACGTAGTCACTGGCGGTGCGAATACAGTGTTCAATATTGCTTCGGGTGAAACCGCAACAATCAATGCAGCTGCAACGCCTCAAAATGCTTCAATGGTGATCACTGGTGAGGGCAATGCGGTGGTGTCCTTTTTGCTGGCCAATCTGGACGCTTCAACTTCAACCGGTGACATCATAGTCACTGCACTCAATGGTTCTCAAAAAATTACCACAGGCTCGGGTGACGACGTTATTCAAGGCGCCGACGACTCAGACACGATAAATGGCGGTAGTGGCAATGACATCATTAATGGCGGCACTGGAACAGACACATTGAACGGTGGGTCGGGTAACGATTTCCTCAATGGAAGTGACGGTAACGACATTCTTGATGGCGGGCAGGGCCAGGATACTTTGCGCGGAGATGCGGGCGCAGACCGTTTTGTCTTTAAAAATGACGAGTCGACAGTCGAAGCCCCTGACACCGTGGTTGATTTCCGAACTAACTTTGATTCGTTGCAGTTTGCTGATGTTATTTTGCCTGTGAACTATTTTGAAGCAGGCGCGGCTGTAGGCAGCTTTGCGGATGCACAAATTGCCGCGAACAATCAATTTGCAGCAAATGCTGATTTAAAGCTGGTGTTTCAGTTCGACGCAGACAATGGTTATTTGTTCCTTGATTCGGATGGGGACAATGTTGTTGATCAAGCCGTCATTTTGATCGGTATTGATAACAACGAAATCGCGGCTGGAGACATTGTTTAACATCATTGCTTTTGGCTTGATTTAAAAGAAAAACCCATCGGAACCGGTGGGTTTTTTTACTGGGTATGCACATCAAGAAGTCAATGTCAAAGTTCAGCATGTAATTTTGACAATCGAGGCAGCGCAGTATGGCCGAATCCGGCTGTTCCGGGTATAATCTATGGTTAGCTGAATGATTCTTAGGCAAAAAGCCTGCGCGGGTGTTATTTGTCCCCGGGTGTTTTGTCGCATCTATTGGAGTTTCCCTTGTCGAAATTAGTCGCAAGCGCCCACCCGCGCGCCTTGCTCGCGCTCGCAGACGGCACAGTATTCGAGGGCATTTCCTTTGGAGCCCCCACCACGCAGGTGGGCGAAGTGGTGTTTAATACATCGCTCACGGGTTACCAGGAAATCGCAACCGACCCATCTTACTGTCGCCAAATCGTCACCCTCACTTATCCCCACATCGGCAACGTTGGTACCAACCCACAGGATGAAGAATCCGCAGGGCTGCACTTGTCGGGTCTGGTTATCAAAGATTTGCCTGAGCTGGTGTCCAATTTCCGTTCAACCTCACCACTCGCTGATTACTTGAAAAAGCATGGTGTACCGGGAATCGCCCGAATCGACACCCGAAAGCTGACCCGAATTCTCCGTGAGAAGGGCGCCCAGAACGGTTGCTTGCTTTCTGAGGACAGTGGCGAAACTTTCAGCGCCGAGCGCGCCATTGAACTGGCCAAAGGCTTTCCCGGCCTGGCTGGTATGGACCTGGCCAAGGTTGTCTCCTGCAAGGAAGTCCATGAATGGACTGAAGGCGAATGGGCTTTGGGCGTTGCTGCCGAGGAACCTCATTTCCAACAGGGCGAACGCCCTTACCATGTGGTTGCATTCGACTACGGAGCCAAGCGCAACATTTTGCGCATGCTGGCCCAGCGCGGCTGTCGCGTTACCGTTGTACCTGCGCAAACCCCGGTTGAAAAAGTATTGGCCTTGAAGCCCGACGGTGTGTTCCTCAGCAATGGCCCTGGCGACCCCGAGCCATGTGATTACGCCATTTCTGCAATCAAGCACATTCTTGACAATACCAAGCTGCCTGTTTTCGGAATTTGTTTGGGTCACCAGCTTATGGCTTTGGCCAGCGGTGCCAAAACCATGAAAATGAAGTTTGGCCACCACGGTGCCAACCACCCAGTGCAAGATTTGAAAACCAAGCGTGTGGCCATTACCAGCCAAAACCATGGTTTTGCAGTAGATGCGAATTCACTGCCCGCCAACCTGCGTGTAACGCATGTGTCGCTGTTCGATGGCTCCATTCAAGGCCTGGAGCGCACCGACCGTGCAGCTTTCTGTTTCCAGGGTCACCCGGAAGCCAGCCCAGGCCCGCACGATTTGGCTGAATTGTTCGACCGTTTTATTTCAGACATCAAGGCAGCCAAGGCCTGAGCACAAGCTCAACCAAGGTAAGCCCGGCGTTGCAAGACGCCACTTGTTTGAACCGACTTGAAATTTTTAAAATTAAAGGGAAGTTATGCCAAAGCGTAACGATCTAAAAACAATCCTGATCATCGGTGCCGGCCCCATTGTGATTGGCCAGGCCTGCGAATTCGACTACTCGGGTGCCCAAGCCTGTAAAGCGCTTCGCGAAGAGGGTTACAAAGTGGTGTTGGTCAACAGCAACCCCGCCACCATCATGACCGACCCTGAAATGGCCGATGTCACCTACATTGAGCCCATCACCTGGCAGGTTGTTGAGCAAATTATCGCCAAGGAACGCCCTGATGCTGTGTTGCCCACGATGGGAGGCCAAACCGCGCTGAACTGTGCACTCGACTTGGCCAAGCACGGCGTGCTGGCAAAATACAATGTCGAGTTGATTGGCGCGAAAGAAGAAGCCATTGAGAAAGCCGAAGATCGCCTGAAGTTCAAGAATGCCATGACCAAGATTGGCCTTGATTCTGCAAAAAGTGGCGTGGCCCATTCCATGGAAGAAGCGTTGGAAGTGCAAGCCAGCATTGCCAAACAGGTAGGCAGCAACGGCTTCCCGGTAATTATTCGCCCCAGCTTCACCTTGGGTGGCACAGGCGGTGGTATTGCCTACAATGCGGAAGAATTCGAAACCATTTGCCGCCGTGGCCTGGAAGCCTCGCCAACCAATGAGCTGCTGATTGAAGAAAGCCTGATCGGCTGGAAAGAATACGAAATGGAAGTGGTGCGCGACAGTGCCGACAACTGCATTATCGTGTGTTCAATCGAAAACCTCGACCCGATGGGTGTGCACACTGGCGACAGTATCACCGTGGCGCCTGCACAAACCCTGACCGACCGTGAATACCAATTAATGCGCAATGCGTCTATCGCAATTCTGCGCGAAATTGGCGTGGATACCGGTGGTTCAAACGTGCAGTTCTCGATCAACCCAGCCAATGGCCGAATGATCGTGATCGAGATGAACCCACGCGTATCACGTTCTTCGGCGCTGGCCTCTAAGGCAACCGGTTTCCCGATTGCCAAAGTGGCGGCCAAACTGTCGGTGGGCTACACCCTTGATGAATTGAAAAACGACATCACCGGTGGCCTTACACCCGCGTCGTTCGAGCCTTCAATCGATTATGTGGTTACAAAAATTCCACGTTTCGCATTCGAAAAATTCCCAACAGCCGATGACCGCCTGACCACACAAATGAAGAGCGTGGGCGAAGTGATGGCCATGGGTCGCACCTTCCAGGAAAGTTTCCAGAAAGCCTTGCGCGGCCTTGAAGTGGGTGTAGATGGACTGAACCAGAAAACCACTGACCGCGAAGTGATTGAGCGTGAACTGGGTGAACCTGGCCCCGAGCGTATTTTCTACGTGGGTGATGCTTTTGCTCAGGGCTTTAGCCTTGAAGAAGTGCACCAGCTAACAAAAATCGACCGTTGGTTCCTGGTTCAAATTCAAGACATCGTAGACACCGAACTGGAACTGGAAACCAAAACACTGGCCGACCTTTCCGAGCCTGTGTTGCGTTTGTTGAAACGTAAGGGGTTCTCTGATCGCCGTTTGGCTTATTTGCTTGATGTTTCCGAAGCTGAAATTCGCAAGCTGCGCCACCAGCACAATGTGCGCCCAGTGTACAAACGGGTAGACACATGTGCCGCTGAATTCAAAACCGGCACGGCCTACATGTATTCCACTTATGAGGAGGAATGCGAAGCCCAGCCCACCGACAAGAAAAAGATCATGGTGTTGGGCGGTGGCCCGAACCGTATCGGCCAAGGTATTGAATTTGATTATTGCTGTGTGCATGCCGCAATGGCGCTGCGTGAAGATGGCTATGAAACCATCATGGTCAACTGCAACCCTGAAACGGTTTCTACTGATTACGACACCTCTGACCGCCTTTACTTCGAGCCACTAACGCTTGAAGACGTGCTGGAAATTGTGGCCATTGAAAAGCCAGTGGGCGTAATTGTTCAGTACGGTGGCCAAACGCCCTTGAAATTGGCGAAGTCGCTGGAAGCCAACGGAGTGCCAATAATCGGTACCAGCCCTGAGAGTATCGATATCGCTGAAGACCGCGAGCGCTTCCAGAAGCTGTTGACCAAGCTGAACCTGCGCCAGCCGCCCAACCGCACTGCGCGCACTGAAGCCGAGGCCATTGCCCACGCCCAGGAAATTGGCTACCCACTGGTGGTGCGTCCAAGCTACGTGCTGGGTGGCCGCGCCATGGAAATTGTGCATGAGCAGAAAGACCTTGAGCGCTACATGCGCGAAGCCGTAAAAGTCAGCAACGACAGCCCGGTGCTTCTTGACCGCTTCCTGAATGACGCAATTGAAGTAGACGTAGACGCATTGTGCGATGGTCAAACCGTGATGATAGGCGGCGTCATGGAGCACATTGAACAAGCGGGTGTACACAGCGGCGATTCGGCTTGCTGTCTGCCCCCGTACAGCTTGTCAGCTGACATGGTTAATGAATTGAAGCGTCAATCTGAGCTCATGGCAAAAGCCTTGAATGTGATCGGTTTGATGAATGTGCAGTTCGCCATTCAAAACGACACAGTGTATGTGTTGGAAGTAAACCCTCGCGCATCCCGCACAGTGCCTTATGTTTCGAAGGCTACAGGCAAGCAACTGGCCAAAATTGCTGCACGCTGCATGGCTGGTCAAACTTTTGCTGCGCAAGGCGTTACAGAAATTCCGGTGCCCAAGTATTTCTCGGTGAAAGAAGCGGTATTCCCGTTTGTGAAATTCCCGGGTGTGGACACCATTCTTGGTCCGGAAATGAAATCAACAGGCGAGGTAATGGGTGTAGGCCGTACATTCGGCGAAGCGTTTGTGAAATCGCAGCTGGCGGCTTCGGTTAAATTGCCCGCAGGTGGTACGGCTTTCATCAGCGTGAAAACCGAGGACAAAAAGCACACCGTGAAACTGGCCAAAGGCCTGGTCGACCTGGGCTTCAAAATCATCGCGACGCGTGGAACAGCGGCTGCAATTACAGCTGGCGGCATTGAATGTACCGTGGTAAACAAGGTGCTGGAAGGCCGCCCGAACATTGTGGACATGCTGAAAAACGGCGAAGTGCATTTGGTCGTGAATACGGTTGAGGAACGCCGTAGTGCGATCAACGACAGCCGTTACATTCGAACCACGTCACTGAGTTCTCGTGTTACGATCTTTACCACCATGGCAGGGGCTTTGGCTTCAGTCGAGGGCATGAAGCACCTCGGCGCAATGGACGTTTACAGCGTTCAAAGCCTGCATGCGGAACTCTCCGCTTAACCCGACTGTCTGAACCTTTAAGCCGTCTTGTAGCAACTTTTGCTATCAGGCGGCTTTCCATTTGCAGGAACAACCGAATTTATGTCTACTATCCCGTTGACCGTTAAGGGTGCTGAAAAGCTGAAACAAGAATTGCATCGCTTGAAAACAATTGACCGCCCGGCGGTCATTGTTGCAATTTCCGAAGCGCGTGCGCAGGGCGATTTGTCTGAAAATGCCGAATACGATGCTGCGAAAGAAAAGCAGGGTTTTATCGAAGGGCGCATCAAGGAAATTGAAGGCAAAATGAGCAATGCGCAGATCATCGACCCTGCCAATCTGGATGCTGAAGGCCGGGTGGTGTTCGGTGCAACCGTCAAACTTGAAGACCTGGAAGCCGGTGCAACCGTGGAATACCAAATTGTGGGTGACGATGAAGCCGATATTAAAGCCGGCCTTATCTCTATTTCCAGCCCCATTGCACGCGCCTTGATTGGCAAGTATGAAGGAGATGTGGCCCATGTTCAGGCACCCGGTGGATTGCGCGAATACGAAGTGCTCGAAGTGAAGTATATTTGATCATGAATCAATAAAAGGAGTTCGGAAACAATGACTTGGCGCGGTTTTCGGGGTGCGGAACTGGCGTTCTGGGCAATTTGGCTCGGGGCTTTGTGGTTCATGGCCATTCTCGTTGCGCCGGGCTTGTTCAAATGGCTGCCTCGCCCTGAAGCAGGCTTGGTGGCCGGCAGGTTGTTTTACATGTTGGCCCTGTATTCCCTGGTTAGCAGCGCAGTGTTGCTGGCCTTGTCGAATTTTGCAGGTGAATTGCGGGCAAGTTTGCGGCTTAGCGGTTTGATGGCCGTTATTTTGGCGGTTAGCGTGATCGAGCTGACCTGGCTTCAACCACACATGAACGCAATGCGCACCACAATGGCGGGTTTGCAAGGCGACGAGCTTGCCGCAATGCGCAGTCAGTTTGGCAATATGCACGCCATTTCAAGCGTGCTGTATTCCGTGAAAATGATTGGTGCGCTGGTGTGGGGCTTGAACCGTTTTGGTGTTAAAAAAGTGCAACAAGCCGGTGTCGATTCCGAAGGCTTAACTTAGTCTTTGGAAACAAACTGACGCTTGGTTTGGCGTGGGCCTTTTGGCTTTGGTCGGCTTTTTGCTTTGGCTTTTTCAGAATCCTCTGCTTTCGGGCGAAAAAGAACCAACAGTTTGCCGATGTGTTGAACCAGTGCAGCGCCAGTTTCGTCGCAAATGGTTTGAGCGTATTCAAGGCGTGCTTCCCTGTCATCACCAGCCACTCGTACTTTAATCAGGCCATGCGCATTCAGGTTCATGTCAATTTCTTTGATCACATTGGGTGTCAAGCCTTTGTCGCCAATCAAAACCACCGGATCCAATGCATGGGCCTGGGCTTTAAGCGCCTTTTTTTCGGCGGGTGTCAGGGTTACAGCTGTGGTGTCCGTCATATTAATTTTTCACTCGCTTGGGTAATCAGTGGCTAAAAAGAAAAAACTCAATAAAAACTGGTTGCATGACCACATCAACGACCCTTACGTGAAAATGGCCACGAATGCGGGTTATCGCGCCCGCGCAGCCTTCAAATTGAAGGAAATCGCCGAGCCGGAAGGGTTGTTGAAGCCGGGTATCAAGGTTGTCGACCTGGGCAGTGCGCCTGGAAGTTGGTCGCAAGTGCTTCGAGAGGCCTTGGTTGGGCCCGGTGGTGTCATCAATGGCCGTATTATCGCACTGGATCTGCTTCCAATGGAACCTATTGCGGGTGTTGAATTCATTCAAGGGGATTTTCGCGACGAAGCTGTGCTTGAGGACCTGAATCAACGACTGGGCGGAGAAAAGCTGGATTTGGTGGTTTCTGACATGGCGCCCAATCTTTCAGGGGTAGCTGCGGCGGATTCAGCCCGAATTGAGCATGTGTGTGAATTGGCGATCGATTTTGCATTGAATCACTTGAAACCCAATGGGGCTCTGATTGTGAAGATTTTTCACGGGTCTTCTTACAGCAATATTGTGCACCAGATGAAGCAGGTGTTTAAAAGCGTATCGCCCCGCAAGCCAAAGGCCTCCCGAGACCGGTCTCGTGAAACCTTTTTGCTTTGCAAGGGTCTTAAATAGGTATTTTGCAGCATCATGACCCAAGCGATTGCGATTGTTAATGCACCTCATGAAATAGTGTGATGGCGTATTTCATTCGCTTGGGTTTAAAATGGACAACCTGCCCCTATTTTCTTAGAGTAGCGGCAGAGTCCTCGAGGAGAAGTGGCATTGAATAATTCGTTTTCCAAAGCAGCAGTCTGGTTGGTTGTAGCGCTGGTGCTCTTTACTGTGTTTCGACAGTTTGAAGGGCAACAGGTTCGCTCTAATGAAATGACCTATTCCGAGTTCATGCAAGATGCGCAAAACGGGCGCATCAAAAGCGTGGTTGTCGAAGGGCGTATAGTTCGCGCTTTGACCACAGATGACCGGGAGCGTGTGGTTTATTCCCCAGGCGACATCTGGATGGTGGGTGATCTGCTGAAGTACGGCGTGCAGGTGCGTGCCAAGCCGGAAGAAGAGCCTTCTTTCTTGATGACTCTGTTCGTCAGTTGGTTCCCAATGATCCTGTTGATCGGTGTATGGATTTTCTTCATGCGCCAAATGCAGGGCGGCGGCAAAGGTGGTGCGTTCAGCTTTGGCAAAAGCAAGGCCAAACTGTTGGACGAAAACACCAACCCCGTTACCTTTGCAGATGTGGCCGGGTGTGATGAAGCCAAGGAAGACGTACAGGAAATGGTCGATTTCCTGAAAGATCCCTCAAGATTCCAGAAGTTGGGCGGCCGAATTCCCCGTGGTGTGTTGATGGTGGGTTCCCCCGGTACGGGTAAAACCCTGCTGGCCAAGGCGATTGCGGGTGAAGCCAAGGTGCCGTTCTTCGCAATTTCCGGTTCCGATTTCGTTGAAATGTTTGTTGGTGTGGGTGCTGCCCGTGTTCGCGATATGTTCGAGCAGGCCAAAAAGCAGGCGCCTTGCATTATTTTCATCGACGAAATTGATGCTGTGGGCCGCCAGCGCGGTGCAGGTTTGGGCGGTGGCAACGACGAACGCGAACAAACCCTAAACCAGATGCTGGTTGAAATGGACGGTTTTTCAACCGACCAGGCGATTATTGTTATCGCGGCCACAAACCGGCCTGATGTGCTTGATCCAGCATTGCTGCGTCCTGGCCGTTTTGATCGACAGGTGGTTGTTGGTTTGCCGGATATACGCGGTCGTGAACAAATCTTGAAAGTACACATGCGAAAAATTCCAATGTCACCAGACGTGGATGCATCTGTGCTGGCCCGAGGTTGCCCCGGTTTTTCCGGTGCCGACCTGGCTAACCTTGTGAACGAAGCCGCTTTGTTTGCCGCGCGCCGCAATGGCCGTGTGGTTGAAATGAACGATTTCGAAAAAGCCAAAGACAAGATCATCATGGGTGCCGAGCGCCGCAGTATGGTAATGCCCGAAGAGGAACGCCGAAACACGGCGTACCATGAGTCGGGACACGCGGTGGTTGCCAAGTTGATGACAAAAACTGATCCTGTTCACAAAGTAACCATCATTCCCCGTGGCCGTGCTTTGGGTGTAACCATGCAGCTGCCTGAGGGTGACAGATACAGCATGGACAAGGAACGCATGCTGTGTACCATCGCGGTGTTGTTTGGTGGTCGTATTGCGGAAGAAATTTTCATGAACCAGATGACCACTGGCGCATCGAATGACTTTGAGCGTGCAACTGCGATTGCCCGCGACATGGTGACTCGTTACGGCATGACTGAAGCCCTCGGACCCATGGTGTATGCCGAGAACGAAGGTGAGGTATTCTTGGGCCGTTCAGTGACCAAGACCACGTCGATGTCAGAACAGACCATGCAGAAAGTGGACTCTGAAATTCGCAAAATTATTGACGAGCAGTACAAAGTGGCTTGGGATATTCTGGACCAGAATCGTGACAAGGTTCACACCATGGCCAAGGCTTTGTTGGAGTGGGAAACGATTGATGCCGATCAAATCAATGACATCATGGACGGCAAGGATCCACGGCCACCTTCAACTGGGGGCAGCACACCACCCACCGGTGGAAGCCCGAGCTCCAGTGGCGGTAGTGGTGAGAAGGTAGCGCCTTCGCCCCAGCCTGCGCCTGCTGCGATGAGCGTGAAAGCAGATTAAACGCTGCCGGGTTTGTTAAACAGAAAGCCGTTGGTTTTGCGACCAGCGGCTTTTTTTATGGGCTTCTTGCGGCGCGGTGGCGTTTTGGTTGAGGCTTGGGTGCTGAGTCGGCACGGCTTATCGAGTTTGCAATGGTGCTTTACGAGCCTTGGGTGCCAAGTCAGCATGCCTCAGCAATGCTTCTAATCCGGCTTGATGCTTCTGGCTTGGGGCATGCGAAACGCTTATGCGTCTTCGCATCGGTTCCCGGTGGAACCGCCCCGCGCTGCGAAGCCGCCGGGAAGCCTTGCAAAGCCGGCAAGCTGATCCATCACCCAAGCCTCGTTTGCGCCATCGCCTACGCCGGAGCTGGAGCCAGCGCGCTCAGGTTGCAATACCCTCGCAGCGCCGATCAAGAAAACCTGCCCTTGGTGTTGAATTCACCGTCCGTTCGGCAAGGCCGAAAGCGCAGCCCGCCCGCTGTTTAGCGGGTGCGCTTAGGGCGGTTAATCAGCAACAAGGGGGTATTCAGGTTTTCTGGCGCTAGAGGGTATGCACCTGAGCAAGCCAGGCAAGCGGCCATCAAGCTTTGCCGTAAAATAGTATGAACAGCAACTCACAAGGCAACACATGGTTCGCATTTGGAAAGCAGGTCGTTTCGAACTTACCTACACCCACGGCAAACCTTTGATTATGGGTATTGTGAATGTAACGCCCGATTCATTTTCTGATGGTGGCCGATACAACCAAACCAGCCTGGCCATTGAGCATGCCCGCAAGCTGGTAGAGCAGGGCGCGCAAATTCTGGACATTGGAGGGGAGTCTACCCGCCCCGGTTCTCAGGGCGTTACTGCTGAAGAAGAATGGGCGCGCGTTGCTGAGGTACTCAAAGAATTAATCAGCTGGAATGTGCCCGTGTCCATCGACACCATGAAGGTCGATGTCATGGCTCGTGCAGTTGATTTGGGTGTGGACATTTTGAACGATGTGAACGGTTTTCGTGATGCGGGTGCAGAACAAGTGCTTGCACAATCGAACGCTGGTGCGGTGGTGATGCACATGCAAGGCGAGCCACGCACCATGCAAAATGCGCCGCAGTACAGCAATGTGGTCAGCGATGTAGAGGCTTTTTTGAATCAACGCCTGGTGGCGCTTGAGCAGTTGGGAGTGCAGGCAAGCCGCATTCTGATCGATCCAGGTTTTGGTTTTGGCAAAACGCTGCAGCACAATATTGATTTGTTGAAAGCGACTTCCTTGTTTTCTACCTTGGGTGCCGGGGTTTTGGTGGGTGTTTCACGAAAGCGCATGATCGCTGAATTAACAGGGCAAGCCGACCCTGCCTTGCGAACAGCGGGTTCAGTTGCAGCTGCCACTTATGCTGCGCAACAAGGTGCCGCTGTTTTGCGTGTTCACGATGTGCGTGAAACTGTGGAAGCTTTGAAAGTGACCTTCGCTTTGAGCCAATAATGCGGGTCACTGGCGCATTTAAGTTTCCCTCGATTTTTGTGAGCGTTGCAGCGTACTGCGAACCTCACCTGTATTTGACCATTCATCAGCTTTTTGCAAAAGCCACATACCCGCAGCGAATACATGTGGGATTGGTTGATCAGTCCGAGCAATTAAACCCGGCCTGGTTAAGTCAGTTTCCGGCGCGCAAGAATATCTCTTATGTGGGCGTGTCGCCTGTGGATTCTCGTGGGGTCAGCTGGGCGCGGTCTATCGCGTTTTCGCTTTACGATGATCAGGACTATTTGCTTCAAATTGATTCCCATACCCTGTTTGATCAGGGTTGGGATGAGCTGCTGATTCAACAAATACAACAATTAACAAGCACGCACCCCAAGCCCTTGATAAGCACTTACCCTCCAGGTTTCAGGTTTGACGAACAGGGTAGGGCGGTGGCAGACGAACCTTTGAAATCGGACGAGGTGTTTTTTATAGAGCGCGACCCCGGCTGCGAGTTGAGCGCTGACCGGGCTGTGCTGCTCTTTAGGGTGGTTCGTAAACAGGCTGCGCAGCCTGAAATTACACACCTTCCGGGATTTCATGTGGCTGCGGGGTTTTTGTTCACCACCGGCGAATTGATTCAGCAGGTACCTTACGACCCCTACCTGTACTTCCGGGGAGAGGAGCAAAGCCTTTCCCTGCGAGCGCATGCAAAGGGTTACCAGGTATTTCACCCCAGGCACAATCTGATTCCCTTGTATCACCTGTATAAACAGCAAGGTGAGGATTGCGAGACTCTACACTGGCACCCCGGCATGGATGCGCGGCGACAAAAAACTTTTGGCTGGTTGCAACAAAGGTCCAATGAGCGCGTTAATGCCTTGTTCACTCCCGGTTCGAATTTGGGTGTGTATGGCATTGACAACCCCGCGTATCTCGAAAGCTTTTGTAAATTAAGCGGGATTGATTACCTTGGGCGCACCACGGTTCCCGTAAAATCAAGTTAACAAAACATTCACTTATTGCAGATATCAATGAGCAGACAATATTTCGGTACTGATGGCATTCGCGGCACAGTGGGGCAAAACCCAATGGTTCCCGATTTTGTGTTGCGTTTGGGACAAGCCGCGGGAACGGTTTTGGCCAAATACGAAGGCGATGGAAGGCGCCCAAGGGTTTTGATTGGCAAAGACACCCGCGTAAGTGGCTATTTGCTGGAAAGCTGTCTTGAAGCGGGTTTTACCTCCGTGGGTGTTGATGTAGTCATGGTTGGCCCCATGCCTACAGCTGGCGTGGCTTATTTGGCACGCGCTTTGAGCATGTCGGCAGGTGTGGTGATCAGTGCGTCGCACAACCCATACCAGGACAATGGCATCAAGTTTTTTTCAGGTGAGGGTACAAAACTGCCCGATGCATGGGAAATGGAAATTGAAGCCCAGCTGGCGTTGAATGCGCCTTGCAAGTCGTCTGAAGAATTGGGCAAAGCCAAGCGCCTGAACGACGCGGCAGGCCGCTATATTGAGTTTTGCAAGGGAACGTTTCCCCGCGATAAACACTTGCGTGGCTTAAAAATTGTAGTGGATTGTGCCAACGGCGCTGCTTATCAAATAGCACCTGCTGTGTTCCGTGAACTGGGGGCCGATGTGGTGGTGCTTGCTGATCAACCTGATGGCTTGAACATTAACCGCGGCGTGGGTGCTACTTACCCCGACTTTGTTGCCAGGGCCGTGTATGAACACAAGGCCGATTACGGTTTTGCACTGGATGGCGATGCCGACAGGCTTATTTGCGTAGATGGCAGTGGCAGAATTTACAACGGCGATGAGTTGTTGTTTGCCCTAGTGGCCGAGCGCTTGCACATGCAGGGCAAGGTAGATGGTGTGGTAGGTACTTTGATGAGTAACCTTGGGCTTGAACTGGCCTTGAAGACGTTGAATGTAGGTTTTGAGCGCGCCAAGGTGGGTGATCGTTATGTGTTTGAAAAACTGCAGGCCAAGGGCTGGCAGTTGGGTGGCGAAAGTTCAGGGCACTTGTTGGTTCTTGATCGCCATTCCACGGGCGATGGCATTGTAAGCGCCTTGCAAGTGCTGCGTGCGGTGCGCAATTTGGGGATGCCCCTTGCCGATATTTTGAAGCCTGTGGCGATGCTGCCGCAGGTGCTTAAAAACGCTCGTTTGCCTGTGGGATACGATTGGGCCAATGATGTGAAGGTGCAGGGTGTGTGTGAGGCTGTGAAAGCTGAGCTTGGCAGCCAGGGCCGTTTGTTGATTCGTCCTTCCGGTACTGAACCGGTGCTGCGCGTGATGGTTGAAACCGCGGATAGGCATATTGCTGACCGTTTGGTAGATCAAATATTGGATGCACTACCTTCAGTGAGTTCGCAGTGAAATGAATTACCGACCTACCTGATAAAAGTGACAAATATTCATTAAAGCGAAATTTTTTATAGTAATTTTGTCGTAGTTAAATCTCTGTCTACTAGCTTTAGTTAGAGATTAAAGCTGTAGCCATGAATCCGAGCCTAATTCTTGTCGGTATAAGAATTATTACAAACGTACAAGACTCGAGGTTCATGTGATTCATCCTTCTTCTTCCTCCCCTTCTGTTGCCCCAGCCAAGTCGCTGGTGGTGAATCGCAACGGAGAAATTAGCCAATACCCGCCTGGGCAGGTTTTAAAGGCAGGCGATATTGTGATGAACAATGGCTCTCAGGCTATTAAGGTTGCGCAGCTTGGCCTAACAGGTCAGGCCACCGTTGCGACGCTTGCATTCGGCGATGCGGTTGAAATGCGTGTGGTTGGCAATGAACTGAAAATGGTGGCATTAAGCGAGAAGATCGAACTGGTTCAAGCTGAAGCGACTACAGCGAGTGACGCTGTAGTGGTATCGGAAGCAGAGGCTGGTGCTGCGGTTGCTGGCGCTGAAACTACAACCACCAGTGGCCTGTTTGGCGCTGCTGCCGGTTTGGGTGGCGGTGGTTTGTTGGCTGCTTCTGCAGGAGTTGTTGGCGTAGGTGTTGCATTGGCAGGTGAAAGTGACGACACTGCGGTTGCCGCTGGTGGACGAACTACACCCAGTGAAGCTGACCTCGATGGTGACGGTGTGCCGAATGATGAAGACACAGACGCCAATGGTGATGGCCTGTACGACCCCACATTTTCTCGGGATGGCAAAACATTGAACGCAGCGCGAGCTGACGATTTCGATGGTGACGGTATTAAGGACGATGAAGATGCTGACGATGACAACAACGGTATTTCCGATGAAGACCAAGGGCCGATTGGTGAAGTCAGCGACGAAAACATGGACGGTGATGCGTCTCCCGATGATTTGGACACCGATGACAACAACAACGGTGTAAACGATCAGCGTGAGGACCCACTGGGCCGGGCCACCGACAACCCCGATGGTGACGTATTGCGCGCCAATGATGATCGTGATTCCAACAATGACGGCGTTTATGACAACGGCACGACCAATGATGCGGATGGGGATGGGCGTGTTGATTCCGTAGACCAAGATGATGATGGTGACGGTGTTCTGGATGTTGCGGACACAGACCGTAACAACAATGGCGTTGCAGACAATATTGAGTCTGTCGGTCCGAATGCGGATGGCGATAGCTTGGCCGATACATTTGATTCTGATGATCAAAACGATGGTGTGAACGATGAGGCCAATCAAACAGCCTTGGCACGTGGTGCCAGCGCAGACACCGACAAAGACGGTTTGGCTGACGAGTTCGATACCGATGACAACAATGATGGTCGGTACGATTCAGATGTATCTTCGGATGGAAAAAACCTGAATTCAGCCCGCACCAACGACAAGGATGGTGACGGCCTCCTTGATGATGTTGATACCGACGATGACAACAACGGTATTTCTGATGATGAACAAAATTTGCGCGATGACAACGGCGCATTAAAACCGAATGAAGACCGTGATCAGTTGGCTGACGATGTGGATGAGGATTCCGACAACGATGGCCTGAACGATTCGCAAAATGCTGCTGCAATTACGGCCAGTGGCGATGCAGATGGTGATGGTATTGCCAACGTATTTGACACCGACGATCAAAATGATGGTTTTTATGACGATGATGTTTCCGATGATGGCTTGACTCTGCGTGATGCGAAACCTGGTGATGCAGATGGTGACGGTATGCCCGATGCCGAGGATTCCGACAAAGACAATAACGGCATTGATGACAATGTGCGCGGTGGTGCCGACGACGACGGCGATGGCCTGACCAACGACCGTGACCTGGACGATGACAACAACGGTATTTACGACAACGGCAGCATTGATGACGCCGACAATGACGGTGTGAGAGATCAAGCCGACACCGATGCGGACAACGATGGTATTGCCGATACCGACGACACAGATTTCAACAACAACGGTGTGGTGGATGGCACCAATGAAGTTGAATTGGGCGTTGAAACGGCTGGTAACACCGATGGTGATTACTTGCAGAGTGGTGACCCCACCAAGCCTGCTGATGCACCCGAAAATGCGGGCCGTGATACCGACAACGAAAATGATGGTATCAACGACCGGGCCAATTTCCTTGCAATCAAGAAATCAAGCGATGACGTTGACCAAGACGGAATTGCCAATCAGTTTGACACCGACGATGACAACGATGGTCGCTACGACAAAGACGTTTCAGATGACGGGAAAACTTTGCGAGCTGCCAGAGAAGGTGATGCAGACGGTGATGGCATCAAGGACGATCTGGATTCCGACGACGACAACAACGGCGTGAGTGATGAAGACCAGCGCGCCACAGATGCAGATGGTGTTGCACGCCCCAATCAGGATGGCGATTTGCTGCCTGATTCACAGGATGAGGATATTGAGAACGACGGTATCAATGACGACGCCAACAGTGCATTGATTACCAGTGACAATCCAGCCACACCCGCCAATGAGGCGTCGGGTGACCGGGATGGTGATGGTATTGCTGACCGTTTTGACAGCGATGATGACAACGACGGTAAGTACGATGACGACGTATCCAGCGATGGTATTCGCCTGGATGCAGGTACTGCTGGCGACTTCGATGGCGATGGTATTCCCGATGCGGAAGACAGCGACTTCGACAACAACGGTGCGCCTGATCAAGACACGCCAGACACCGACTTTGACGATGACGGCGTTGAAGATGCGGTTGACACAGACGATAACAATGATGGTGTGTATGACAATGGCACCCTGGACGATGCAGACGGTGATGGAGCCAAGGACGACATGGACAACAACGACGACAACGATGAGTTGGCCGATCGTTTGACGCGCCCGGATGGTAGCGTGGTTGTTGATACCGATCGCAATAACAACGGTGTGGATAACAACCGCGAATCTGAATTGGGTGAAACACAAAACAACCGCGATGGTGATTACCTGCTGGATGCAGACGACACTGACGATACCAATGACGGTATTGATGATGAACGCAACAGTTTGGCCTTGCAGCGCCCGGATTCTGATGATGATGGCGATGGTATTGCCAACCGCTTTGACACCGATGACGACAACGATGGTGCTTACGATGAAAATGCGGTCAGTGAAGACGGTACCTTGGTTGGCTCTACTGAAAGCGATTCAGATGGCGATGGTCTGAGTGATGATATTGACACTGACGATGACAACAACGGTGTGTCGGATGAAGACCAGGCCGGTACGGATGTTGACGGTGATGGTTTGGCGGACAATGCGGATACTCAAGATTCGCCCTTGCCCTTGCCACTTGGTTTTGACTACAGCCTTGGAGATGACGGTGGCTCTCTGTTGCTAACCAATTTGACAGGTGTGTCTGACGTTAACGGTATTGTGGGTGGAAGTCTGGGTGTGGTTGATGGCACAACACCTGTTGCATCGTTGACCGTGTTGGACATGACATTTGGCACCGATGGTGATGCTGATCTTGGAGACCCCTCAATGCTTCTATTGGGAGATATTCCAATGACTGAAGCGTTGGTGACTGAGCCAAGTCCGATTCCCGATGCTGATGCATCAGGTAATCTTGGCGGTGGCGATCTAATTGCTTTAGCAAGTGATCCCGCTTCGATTGCGACGATTGCTGAGCCGGTCATTGGTTTCCTTACACCAGATCAGATGAACCCTTGATTATTCAAAGCCATGCACGTCAAGAGAACCCTGGGCTTGTCCCAGGGTTTTTTGATTGCTTGGCGGAGTTGTACCCGACCGCAGGCTCGCAGTGATGGCGAGTCGATGAAGCAGGCGAAAATGTGTTTGCAAACCACCAATTGATTGCATCCAGTTCTTGACGGCGGGGCTGATTCGAATTAAAATTCCGCTTCTTTGTCGGGGCATAGCGCAGTCTGGTAGCGCATCTGGTTTGGGACCAGAGGGTCGAGGGTTCGAATCCTTCTGCCCCGACCACCGAATTTAAAGGATGTTCTGTCCTTGTCCAATTGGGGTATTTAATCCCACTCGTGTGTTCGAGTTACAATGCAAATTCTGCCCGTAGCTCAGTTGGATAGAGCATCGGCCTTCTAAGCCGAGGGTCGGGGGTTCGAACCCCTCCGGGCAGGCCAAGAATTAAGTACCGGTTTACGGTGGCGGTGTTAGCTCAGTTGGTAGAGCAATGGATTGTGATTCCATGGGTCGTGGGTTCGAGCCCCATACATCGCCCCAAATAAAATAAGGACTTAGCGCTGTGAGGTGCTAGGTCCATTTTATTTTTGGACTAATTGATTTTCTCCTGAGAGTATTTGCCAAGGCTATTAATTTAGAAATTTGCTCCGGAATCATTAGCCTTGATCAAGCGGCTGTGACAAGCTTGTGACAAATTCTGAGACAAAATTTTTGTCACAAGCGATTTCGGAGTATTGATCTATATTTGGCACCCTTGCATTTGTCACACATGAAATTGCTTTTTTCTTGGCCGAAGCAGGATTTTTGAATCCTCATAAAACTATCTGCTTATGACTGTAAGCGGAAATTCGTTTGGCTAGCCTTGTTGGCTCTTGCCCATTATGCGGTCAACCTAACAAAAGATTGGAAGCTTCCAATCCTATTGTCCATGATTATGAGATTGTGTTTAGCGACGCGACCGAGCGCGACAAGTAGAGGGCACCAACAAAGCCCATGGGCTTTACTGGCGTCCGCTTGACCGCTCGGCTATGCCATAGAGTTTTTATTTGCTGAACATACTCCATACTGTCGCTTCTTGGTAATACTGGGATTTGGGGATTAAGCCAAGGAGCTTCGCGTATACTCGCCCAAAGCAAATATCTTGGATATGGTTCGGCGCTCAATGGAGAGAAAATGGTCGTCCTCGATGCGTCCGTGAGACGCGACCAATTCTTGGCGAAATTGGTCGTACTCTTCAAGGTAGAGCGTGCCGCCGCTTACTCCAGCAGACATGCTTTTGGAAAGTTGCCATATATCACCTTGACGGCGCCATCTCTCTGTGGTGCTCCAGCGCAATCCTTGTTGGAGGACTTCAACCTCACCCGTATCCAAGATCGACACCGATACTTCTACCGGGTGGAATCTTGTTGACTCGGTCAGAATACTATCGGAAGTTTGCACCGCGAACTTCCCTGGATTTATTTCACAGGCGAGGCAGAACCACCGACGTATGTAAGGAAGATGCCCCTCCTCTCGAACTTCCGTTTCAAAAATGGCGGTGTAGACGTTCGATGTTGCTTCCGAAACCACCTTCTTAGTGCCATAGGGGAGATGATCCCCGAACAGGAGGTCGCATTGATCAGCAACTGTAGCATCGTTCCATCGAGCAATTGCAGACGGAATGGGAGCGGCTGAGGCTGGAGCTAGGATGAGACTTGACACTGCCCATCGAATAAAATCACGACGAGATAGTGACTTCTCCAAAACACACTCCATAGCGCTATATACGCCAAATTTTGATCAGTTCGATGTCGCTGCAATGAGGTCTATGTTTGACGTGAGGGACGTTCCGCTCGACGGAACTGTTAGATTCATGCATGAAACTTTCGAGCTACCAAACTTGTGCTAACTAAGTTTATTTCGAAATAATTCTGTTTAATATAGTCGCAGAAATCGGTTTGTAATGGGAAAAACTCTCCTATTGCTTTGTCAATGCATTCGAATTTGTCATTATCTTCTTTGCTTTGGCAAAAATCACCAGGCATGTTGAAGCTGAGGGTGTCATTGTGAGGCATATAGTTGTAAGGTGCGTTTCTGATAAGGCATCCCAACTCTATCCACTTATTAAGCCAATTAAACAAGGTAGCTTTCAAATTGTTATCGTAAATATGGAAGAGTGGCGCTTGTATTACTGGGGTGAAGCAGTCGATGTGCTCCATGAATTTCATTTTGATATATTTTGGGGCATAACCTAAAAAATCGTGCGTGGCGTCGATGTCTATAAATCTTAGTAATCTATTGATTGCTTCAATATCGCGATCTCGTTGAGTAGTGATTGGCTTTAATGATTCCCCTAGGCTGAAAAAATGTGGGTAATGTTTGGCGACTTCTTTCTGGTCTATGGATAAATCGTGCACTATGGCACTCCAAAAAACGATATCGACAGTGAATTTATTGTTGCGATGGCGATCTTCCGATATCGATCTAACGTAGGCTTGCAGTGTGACGTCGCTGTCGGCGGTTGTTGCGATGTAGAGTGAAGCTAGGGGAGGATTGAATTCCTCAGCATTCAATATCTCAGCGTCCACAATGCTCTCTGTGATGCTGCTGATAGTGTTCTTACATTGAATGCCAATAGGCCTTTGAAGGTTATCAGGGCCATAAATATCTACCCCTTGCTGCTTCTGACCTTGCCGACCATGTCTCGTGAGATTGGGGCTTCACCACCTCAGTTTGAATGAGCTAAGGCAGATATCTTCAAATTCATCCCAGCCTGATGGCTTCGGAAGTCTAGAGTTGGTGATCGTTGGCATATCTGTAATTGAAACTAAAAAAGTCTAACGCAAAGCTAAACAACATTCCCGCCAGAGGCGGGAATGTCTGCTTGAGAGTTTTGTTGGGCCTTGGGCTCTCTTTGCAATTGCGCTTGCCTAGCCCGAGTCTCCGGACCTTCTTCTGCTCGATCCTCGCCGTGTGGAAGTTTTCTTTGATTCGATGGAATCCAGTAGTGAAGTGGTGAAAAGCCATCATTATTAGCCACCTATTAGTTTGCTCACAATTCGATTCCAAATATCCATCCCATAATCGACTACTACCTCAGTTCCGGAGTTCGCCTTCGTCAAGAACGCAGATGTTTCATCTACCAGTCAAAAGTTCACTTAAGCTGATTTTCGACCGGATAGGACGATTCGGCTATTTTATTTCAATGACCCTTGAGCGGCGGGAAAAAGCTGACCCTTCCCATAGGTAATCTATCTCACTCCTTGAGCCAGGTCTTCTTGAGTTCCTCGAAGTTGAGCTCCTTCCACGCTTCCTTCCAAAGTTGGAAGTACGGTATATCAATAGATGAAGGCGATGGATCACAGCGCTGTATCTTGACCAACGACGGCATCACTACAGAATCGCCGATCAACAGAGCCTCGCCTGCGCCCAATGTCGGCAGCTTGTCGCACAAGTTGCCGAGCGTGTCAGGCAGCAAGCGTGCTACGTAGCTTTGATCACTAGGATTGGTCAGTCGCATCGCCAGGAAGTTGCTACACTGGGAGAAGATCGTTTCGGAAATCTCTGATGGCCGCTGACTCGACAAGAGCAGGGTAACGCCGTACTTGCGCCCTTCCTTGGCGATGCGCTCGATCGAAAACTTTGACGCACGAAAGCGTGCAAGTTCGCTGTTTGGCACGTACTTGTGAGCCTCCTCGTACACGAGCAGTAGCGGCGCGTCGGTGTTGATCTTATTATTCGCCGCAGTCCGCATTACCTTATAGTGGTAGCCGTACTCGAACAAAATCCGCGAAATCAAAGACACCGTGATGCTGAGGACCTCGAAGGGCACACCGCTCAAGTCGATGATCGTGACGTTGGACTTTTTATCGCCGTAACCAATTAGGCTCTTCAGAGTTCCTTCAAGCGTGGCCGTGTCCGCGGACGGGCCGAATAGGAATTGCAGGCGGTCCTGCTCCACCTTGGCCTCAAACCGAGCGAAGAACTTGTCCAGTGACTTGTCGGCGTAGCTGCCTGTGGTGATGCTCTGAGCCTTCGTCGAATGGAATTCGAGCCGCTTGGAAAAGTACAGATCAAGCCTCTTATCAGCGGAAAGTAGCAGGCCTTGAGTACCGTCGGTCTTGCCCTCGGACAGAAGCGCATAGCTGCTGTCGACCACCATGTACCGTGCCTCGTTCTTCGAGTTCACGGTCTCGTTCTTGATGTTGTACAGCGCGTTCAACACCTCATGGATGTTGAATTTCAGCGGGCTGTCATAGAAGACATTCTTCGCGCCCCGGTTGTGGCGCTTCTTGTTCTCTGTGACTAGTTGGCGGAAGACGGCCGACTGGTTGTAGTTATCTCGCTCGCCCGTATCCAGCAACACTTCCTCCAACTCCTCGCTGTTGAGCAGCCAGTAGGGTAAGGTCAGCGTGCTTGCGTCGAGGAAATTCGCATCGGGGAACGCTGTCCGGTACTCAGAATGAATGTCAAAGATGACGACGTGCGAGTTGTTGAGCGCGTACTGTCCATCTTTCGCGCTCACCGCCGTTTGGATGATCTTGGCGATCGTATGGGATTTGCCCGCGCCGGTGGAGCCCACCACGGCTAAATGCTTGTTGAAGAATCGATCCCCATCCACCGGCACAATGATCTTCTCGTTCGATACCAGGGTGCCGAAGGCGAACTTCCTGGCTGGCTCCACGGACTCCTCGAAGATCTTTTTGATGTCATTATCCGTCGCCGGTGTCACGCCTGTTGGTGGGATGGTGAGCGTGTCGCCGCCGCGGATGAACCTACCGTTAGCTATGATTCCCAGCGGGAGCGCTTCGATAATGTGGCGGCGCTCGGCTTTGTCGTTCACCTCAATGCAGAAGTTCTCGATTATGGCGATCAGTGCACAGTCCTCGCTATCGGTGATTCGCAGGTATGAGCCCACCTTTAGGCTTTTGTCATTGGCAAAAGCGGCGATGTTTCCTACCGAGATCTTCACCTTGTCCGGGAAGACGGCTATCACTTCGGCCTTAATGTCTTCAGAATCGCTCATGCCAGTATCACCTCCTGAAGCAGATAGGCACTGTTACTCTTAATCGAATGGACCCTGCAGGCTTTTGGCACGAGAGTGCCGTCAAGCGGCGAGTCCTTGTAAAAGTCGTAGACCTCGATGACCGATCTGGTGCAGGCGGCTATAGTCGGCGCGAGTTGTTGATCACTGGGAACGAACTTAATTGTCCAAAGCTTTTCCTTAGTCGGATCAGTCGCCAACATGGTGGGCGAGAACTCGGCGCCTTGAAAGGGGTAACCATCGTTGAAGATCACACCCTGCGCCCATAAGCTGGTTTTAAGCTCAATTAATTGATCAGCCGTCACGCCTCGCAGCAGCACATAGGGGCAGAACCGGTCCTCCGCGGGCGTTCGCTGTAGTTCTTTGTGCGAGAAAAACTGACCTATTCGAACTAGCATGCGCGTTGCATGTCCCATCTCGTACTCATTGGTCATGTCAATGACGAAGAACCTCGTCGCCTTGGGCATCTTTGTCCTTCCGAAGTAGAAGTACTTGCGGCGGATCATCCGAGCGAAGTATTCGCGGCCGAGATGCTCGCGTAGCCATACGTTGAAGACCACATCTTTGCGGTTGATAGCGTTCAAGAACTGATCTTTGGTGATTCTTCTCTTGACCTTATCCGCATCGATGGCCAAGCCCTGAATAACGTTGATCGCCAAAGGGTAGAAGAATATCAAGGCGTCATCTAGGGTGCACTCAGGGAGCTCAGACGCCAGAAGCTTGAATACCTTGGCCTGTTGATCGGCATAGGACAGCGCATTCACATCGATATCCAGCAAGCCACGAAAGTCAGCAAGCTGCGCATCGGCTATCTTCAGTTCCTCGTGTACCTTGTGGACCTGCTTTTCCTTCGTGTAGGTTAGGAAATTCTCTTTTAGGAATTCGTCCGTCAGTGGGAGCTTGAGCTTGTACTGACCGCCGCGGTAGTGGCCGTACAGCCTATACCTGAACGCCCGTTCGCTGGGGCACCCTGCGGCATGGAAATGCCGCAGCATGTGAATGACCGCATCCTTGATCACCGAGTGGTTGTACTCGGTACCTTCGTAGTATTTGCATTGAACGAAGACGCTCTCATCACCATCGTCGAGATCTATATCTTCTACCCCCTCGACCGTGACGCTCCCGTGCTCGGTCGCCTCTAGCAATCGCAGGATCGTCTGGTCGAACTGGTAGAAGTAGCCTTTGATTGTTGCGGTTGCGCTGCGGTCGGTCAAAGTTCGAGGCATAATTGGGCGGTAAACATTTAATCTATAACGAAGATGAATCTGCCAGTTAGATGTCCTACGATATGCAAAGCTGACACTATATTTCCCCCAACTGTTCAACACTTTTAAAGATTTAATGAAGGTAACTCAATGTACCTTACATGGCTAGTTCAAATTTGAATTTAGCTAAGCCCCCATTGCATGTGGGGGCTTATATTTATGTGAATTTGAGCAGCAGAACGTTTGATCGCTGTGCTTAATAACTAAAAGACTGCTTTCAGTCTTGACCGGATTGATTCTGTCGGAGTCTTGAGCGGCAACTCCGGCCGAATTATCGACCTTTGCGGATGTATTTGAACCATGGGGCGGAATGCATTAGTCGTTTGCAATTACTGCCAAATGTTCGTTATCAATTGGGTAACGCTGGTACCTCAGAGACTTTTGATTCTGAATATCCTGGGTACCGACAAACTCGTTCTAGTTTTGTAAGCTGAGAGCTATTAATTAACTCAAGGAGCGAGCATGAGCTCATTGCAACCAATAAATGCTCAGTGCATCTGCGAAAACCTTCTGCATGACGTAAAACGTTACAACATTCAGCAGGATATCCTGCGAAGCGAAAACGTAGTTATAGACCGACTACTGAAACATACTGTCGAACTGCGCGATGCATATGTAGAAATATATAAGAAGCTGCACGAGCATCCTCCAGCGCTCCAGGTCTTTCTCGGTTTAGTGCTCAGCACCGCTGCATTCTGGAACCCAGAGAAGATGAAGGAGGCACGCACCGCGGCCAGAGATCTTGCCAATGTCAATCAGCGAATCGCTAGAAAAGCGACCGAATTAGGAACGCTGTTGGAGCAGCGTTCCTATCTTCACAATACGTCAGGTTTTAGCAGTGACACCCACCACAGTATCTGCGAAGTGATTGCGTCAGCGGCACAGGATAACTATTTGTTCAAGTTCTATGTTGAACATGAACTGAGTATCCTTAATAGGCAATTTGATCTGAAATACTGGCCCTCTTTGAATGAGTTCGTACTGGCACTCGCCCTCGACGCGGAAAAAGCTGTCCTTGTAGCCACTGATCCGTTGACAGCCGCCTCTACAGTAGCCACTCGCCCGTCGCTCGCAGACTTTTTCAAGGTGCTATTTGTTGCAATCGAGGAGAACAGCGCGGAGAGTTATGGTCAACTGCCAAGGGGGTTCACGCTGACTGATCGCACGCTTGCATCGTTGGCAAACTGCGCTTTGGATTTAGAGCCAGACGGTAATACCCCCTGCAAATAAACGGGATCGGAAGTAGAATTTTCAACCATAGAGGAAGAGAGTTCTGCAATGAAACAATCAAGGTTTACCGACAGCCAGATCATGGCAATCCT
>JAJTEM010000043.1 GCA_021299735.1 Burkholderiales bacterium
AAAGGTAATTGAAGGCGTGAAGTTTCGTGACGGAAATGAGGTCAAAGAATCGACGCAAAACAACCGGGTCGCTGCTTGAGAATCAAGCTTGAACACCAGAATTGACAATAACTCGAGCGCAGCGCCTTGTGAATCAAAAACCGAAAGACAAGAACAAGCTGTACGCTTTACATGCCCCGGAGGTGGAATGCATCGGAAAAGGCAAGGCACGACAGCCCTATGAGTTTGGAGTCAAAGCCGGATTTGCAGTGACTCATAAAAAGGGTTTGATTGTTGGAGCCCGAACATTTCCTGGCAACCCGTTTGACGGGCATACACTGGCTGAACAACTGGAGCAAACCCGCATTCTGATTGAGGAGCACGGCACAAGCCCAAAGCAAGTGTATGTGGACCTGGGTTACCGTGGGGTGGATCATGCAAATCCAGATGTGGAAATCATCCACCGAGGCAAATACAAATCGATGCTCAAAGCGGACAGAAAGAGACTCAAACGCAGGCAGGCCATTGAACCGACGATCGGGCACTTAAAAGCGGATCATGGAATGCGAAGAACGTGGCTCAAAGGGGCAACCGGTGATGCACTGCACGTGGTGCTTTGTGCGGCAGGCTTTAACCTGAAGTGGCTGATGAGGGCGATTGCCCTTTATTTACCCTTATTTGCGGTGATGGCTTGGATGAAAAACATCATGCAAGCCATGAAACATGAACAATCCAGCCGTTATAGGTTGCATCAAGCAAGACTGGTAACGGTTGAAAACTGAATTTCGCAATACCGACTCAATATTCGCTTCAGACGTCTGAACTGCTTGGCATGGGCATAACCGGCTGCTTTGCGTTTCAGTTGTTTGCCTTCCATGGCAAAGGTCTGCTTGAATTTGATTCCAACGTGTTTGGCGTTTTTGATCAACTGGTACCGGGCGATTTCCAACAGCCTGCTGTCAGTCGGGTAGGCCACTGCCTTCTCAACTACGGTGCTATCGACAATGACTCGTTCAAACTCGCTTGGACGGATCGCCTTCATCTTCACCGCTGCATCTATGGTCGCCTTGAGCAACTCCTCAACCCCAGCCTCTCCAAGCATTTGGCGAAACCGGGTGATTTGTGCGGGGTCACACGGAAACTTGGTCTGGTAATATTCCATACCGCTGAAATACTGCCATTGCACGTTCTCGGTCCAGCGCACCACCAACTCTCGGTCACTCACATCATAGGCGTGCTTCAAATACAGCAATGACACCATCAAACGGATTGGCAATCGAGGACGCCCGGCGTTGCTCACCCCTGCACCTGCTATCTGCAGATTCTGGCCAAACATGTCGTCTGTGAAAAACTGTCGGCCTTTACGATCACGATGTTCAAACACCGGTTTCAACGATTCTTCCAACATTGCCCAAGGCATCTTCTGCGCCAACACCGCCAAGGGGTGGCGAAGGTCAATCATCTGATCCAAACGGGAGCGGAAAAAATCGTCAGTGGCCATCAACATAAAGGGACAAAATCCCTCAGGTTTCTAATGCCAATATTTTACTTTCTGGGGGATTTCACACCTCCGAATCAGAGCCAAACCCAGCATATAAAACCGTCTCAGGGATTTCGCAACGCCAACTACAAAGGCTTATGTCAGTTTGGGACCATGGTGGTTTGACTTCCAGAGTTTGACAAAGCGTTGCACGCTGTCATAGGCGCCTTTGTATCCTATCTCTTGCAGACCCTAAAACAAACGGTGTGCGGTGCGACGGCGTGGCCTGGCAAGTTCGGCCTCTTGTTCAAGCCACCGAACAAGCTGTGACTCAAACTCTCCAAGCTTGGGCGAGACTGGCTGAATCCGCTTGTACTTGGGTTCCTCGACCGTGTTCAGGTGTTTGCGCACTGTGGGCCGGGACAAACCCATTTCCCGTGCAATGGCAGATATTGATTGCTTCTGCACTGCGTGGCGCCGGCGTATTTCGTAAATAATGTCCATGTAAAACACTCCAGACTACCCCCGGCAAAAATACCGGATGGTTACAAACTGGGGTGGAAACTATTGGACGCTGTTTCCACCCCAAAACTGGCAAGTTTTGCATGCTGTTTGACACGCTTTAAATTAATCTGACAGCCACGCCTTCAGAAAAGCGGAGACTGTCAGATCAGAACTACTACAGATCAGTGAAAAACTATTTGATTATTCCCTGGTTTGTAAGGTTGTAAGTTTTTGGAATCTTCCGCGATATTCATTGCAGCAGTTGCGACAACTGCAAAAACAGCTCCAACTCCTTTAACCGCATTTTTGAATATCTCTTGTTTAGCTTTTTGGCGAGCGATCTTTTTAGCCAATTGTTTTTCTGTAATGGCTGCACCTTTGCCAATTGTGTTCTTGGAGTTATTAACTGGAGGCAATTTAGCTTGAACAGTTTCGGGCGTTGAGTTCCAGCGGTTTGCCGCTTGAACGTTGGCAAGCTCCGAGTCATCCATGAAGCTAAATTCTACTTTGTTGTTTAATTTGTGATCTGTGTCTAGGCTTGATGCATGTACATTGAAACCAACACAGATTAAACCGGCAGCTATAATTTTTGAAAAATTTTTTAACATCATGTCATTCCTTAAAAGTGTAAAAAATCAGGGTTTACAAAAATTGTTGTCCTGATGTGTATGCTATGTTTAGAAAAAAAATTAGTTAGTTCGAAATGAATTTAAAATTTTTTGAGTAGCTATTTTTTGTTAATCAGGGCAGGCCCCGGAAGTTGGGGCAGTTGGATAAGAACTTTTGCCCCCTGAATGACAGTGCCAGCGGTATTCCTTAAACTTACGACTAGGAATACAGCTATGTTTACTACTATGAGTTCAGATGGCAAGCCCGAGCGGGTTGAAGTGATAACCGGTGTCCAGCGCCGTCGGCGCTGGACACCGGAAGAAAAGTTGGCGTTGGTGCAGCAAACGTACGTCGCAGGCAAGTCTGTTTCTTTGGTGGCCCGTGAAGCGGGTATTGCAGCCAGCCAGTTGTTCCAGTGGCGCAAAGCGTATGCAGACGGCTCTTTGGTTGCTGTTGGCGCCAACGAACCAGTTGTTCCAGCCTCAGAGATGAAAGAAGCATTGAAACGCATCAAGCAACTGGAAGCAGCGCTGGGTCGTAAAACACTTGAGAACGAGATTCTTAAAGAAGCGGTGGAATACGGCAAAAGCCGAAAGTGGATTGCGCACTCGCCCTTGTTGCCTGGGGACGACCAATGAGAGTGGTTTGTTCTGTCCTTGGCGTTTCGCGCAGTCACATCACCACTTTGATAACCAGAAAATCGGATTGGGTTGACCGCCGCAAGACACCGCCCCAGCCAGATGATGCGCAGCTGCTTGAAGCCATCAAAAATGTAGCCAGAGAATTGCCCACCTACGGTTATCGCCGCGTGTGGGGAATTCTCCGGTACCAGGGTGTTGATGGTGGCAAGCCCATGGTGGTCAATCACAAGCGTATCTATCGCGTCATGCGTGACCAAAGCCTTCTGCTGTATCGGCATGGAAACAAGCCGGTTGATACACGCAAACACGAGGGTACTGTTGCTGTTAAAACCAGCGACACTCGCTGGTGTTCGGATGGTTTCGAGTTGACCTGCGACAACGGAGAGAAGGTTCGCGTTGCTTTTGCGTTGGATTGTTGCGACCGAGAGGTGATGAGCTGGGTTGCCACGACCAAGGGTATTGATTCTGGTCTGGTGGGTGATTTGATAATGCAAGCGGTGGAATATCGGTTTGGCGCATGTAGCACGCTGCCCAAACAGATTGAATGGTTGACCGACAACGGCTCGTGCTACACGGCCATTGAAACGCGACGCTTTGCCAGGCAGCTTGGACTTAAACCGATTACCACACCGGTGGAAAGCCCGCAAAGCAACGGCATGGCCGAGAGCTTTGTGAAGACATTCAAGCGTGACTATGCTCGTCTGGCCAATCGGCCTGACTCGCAAACTGTCATGCGTGATTTGAAGCGGTGGTTCGAGCATTACAATGAGAAGCACCCTCACAGTGCTTTGGGGTATATGCCTCCCCGGAGATTCCGGGAAAAGCAGGGCTCAATTAACTAATACCGATGGCCCTGTAATACGGGGGCGAGTCCAGATAAAAACCCGAATGGTTCAGCAAATTATAAAAACTCATTGAGGTAAATAATTTTGGACGGGTCACGGTGTGCGGTTAACCCGACTTGGGGCTGTCTGTTCAACCGAAACATCTCACACTCAAAAAATGTTAACAATTCAGAGATGCCAATGTCAGATAAAGCGCTTTCTCTTTCTCCGCTGCCCGTAAAAATCGCATTGTGTTTGAGCGCCTTGCTGTTCAGCATGGCCTACACCGACGCGCAAGCGGCCAATAATACACCCGGTAGAAAAATGGCTGAGGCTACAATTCAAGGCCAAAGCGCCAAGGATGAAGAAAAGGAAAAAGAAGAAGACGAAACAGAGGCGGAGAAAAAAGGGCCGGCTGATTTTAAGAATCGTTTGTCAGCCCGCCGAATTTCTGAATATG
>JAJTEM010000035.1 GCA_021299735.1 Burkholderiales bacterium
GGTGCTCGATCAAATGTCAGAAATACTGGCGCGCTACGCACAAGCCAGCGTGCGCCGCGCCAAAGAAGTGCAGGGCGTACTCAATGCTGTCATGGCCTACCTTGGCCGCACAACGTACGCATTGGCCGATGCTTCGGTGGCTTCAATCCGCTGGGTGTTTGGGTTGCTGCACCAGTCGGTCAGCGCCATGGCCAAGCAAGCCATTCAGCTGGTGGGGCGTTGAGGCTTTAATTGATCTTGATGGTTGTTTATCTAGCCAGTTTGTTTGCGGCTGTCAGCAACCCTTCAAGAACGCTGTCTGCAACATACGTTGGAAATTTCGCTGGCAAAATTGCACGTACTGCGCGCACAACCTCGGGTGTCTTCTCTACAAGGCTGTCCAGTACCGCCTCAACTCCTAGCCCGTCAGGTGTTACCACGCCGTGCTCTGTTCCCACTGCCACCCAATGCCTGCGCACAATTTCTTGCATTCCCCAATGCGGGTTTTGGGAACGAACTGCCATGGCCATTCTCGCTTTGAACGGTGATAACTGGTGTGCACCTTTCCCCATCACCGGGTAGGCAGACAACACATCGTACAAGGGGGTAAGCTCGTATGTTCCTCCTCGCCGCAAGAAAATACTAAAATTTTTTGCATGCCCATCAGTTGCTCGAAGCATCCAGAAAAGAACTTGAGCCTGAAAAAACAAGCGCCTGTCACGATCAGGATTTCGAGAAGTAGCCAGCAAATTCATGATGCTGCGAATGCCCGGGCCTCCATCCCATTCATATTTCAAATGCGGCGGCGTTCCTGTGGCCTGGCACATGTCCTCTTGCGGCAAACGTATTAGCCAGCGCTCGCCCGTTTCATTGCCGCTCCACAAACGGTCGAAGCGTTCCACGGCAAGTACTTTCATTTCTTCAAACTGAAGAATTTGTGTGGGTGCCACCGGTAAGCCGAATTGATTCAAAATCTTGGAACACAACCATTCGTTTTCAACTGAATCGCGCATGTCAACTTTAAGATTGCCTACCAAACCCAGTGGAAGTTTGAGTATGTGCGTTGTCGGCGTTGCTCCTTGCGGTAAGCACCATTGCCCATCAAACCACAGTAGCGCAGTCTTCTCTTGCGCACCCGCAATCGATATCCGAAAGTCAGTCTCCTCCTTACCCAAATTAACATCTGGGTTTGGTGACAAAGTTTGGCGAAGCAAATGTGCAATATCCGCCTCTTGTAGCGGCGTACAATTTATCTTCCGAAGATCGTCGGGCGGGTTTGCGTCGGGAAGTATTTGAAGCGCACCTACGCAATCTCGTCCTATTTCTGCCAGCATGGGAAATGCTTGTGTAGAACCTAGTTGAAACTTGCGCGCTACCCGTTCTCGAATATCTTTGCTATCCGGCAGCAGGTTTTCAAAAAAAGTGCGTACAGCATCGCTTTGATTTGGTGGGTTACCGGGTTTAAATGGTAGCGAAAGGGACAGTGGTCGCCCTTGCGCGGAATTCACCCAGCTATTGTCATATTGCAAGGTATCTGCATTGTGGGGGCGTATACTCCAAGTGCCCACCAATTCCCCGTTCATCCACAAATAAAGGGTTTGTTTGTGCGTTCGTCGCCCCATGCTCTACCAATCCTGGTCGCTTGGTGGTTTTAAGGCAGTTAAGTTATCGCTGTGGCGCATTACAAGTTCTACGCCAAGAATACTTAAAAGTGCCAGCAATCGGTCAGCGCTCACTTTCTGCGCGTTTCGTTCCAATGCAGACAGGGTTTGTTGTGTAATGCCCAAGCGAACTGCGACGTCGGCCTGTGTCATGCCTGCTTGCCTTCGAAAGGATTGAAGCATTGCGCCTAGTTGTTCTGCAGTTCGTAATGGAAATTCATTCATACAAATCCTGATTTGTATTGTTGTTTTACAAATTGTATTGAGTAAATGGTAAATACGCAACTCACTATGTAATTTAACCATGCACGTAATGTAAGTTACGGCTTGCTTTTTTCACTAAAATGCGCATAAAAAAGTAATAAATAGCATTTTAATGCGCATAAAAGTGTTATATTGTTCGTCTCGTTCGCCAATTTACCCGCCATGCAGCGTCTACTGCTTCAACATTTACTGGCCTGGAAGCAAAAGCCCCAGCGCAAACCGTTGCTAATCGACGGTGCGCGCCAAACAGGAAAAACATACCTGCTCCAAACGCTACTGGGCGGTACTTTCCCGCGCGTTCTTCGTGTCGATTTTCTCGAGTCCCCTTCAATTGCCGACGCCTTTGCAGGTTCGCTAAAGCCCGAAGTAATCATTTCCAATCTCGAGCTTCTTACCGGGCAGATTTTCAACCCCGTAACCGACCTTCTCATACTTGATGAAATTGGCGAGTGCCCCCGCGCAGTAACAGCGCTAAAGTTTTTTGCCGAACAGTCGCCACACATGTATGTCGCTGCCAGCGGTTCAAATATTGGCCTGCTCAACGCTTTCCCCGTGGGCAAGGTAGAACAGCACAATTTGCGGCCACTCACTTTTCACGAGTTTTTACTGGCCAGCAACCAGGCCGCACTGGTTAAAGCCTATGAAGACCGAACCAACACTGCCGCAGCGCACACCATGCTGTTTGAAAAACTGACTGACTACTATTTCACTGGTGGCATGCCCGAGGCGGTGAATACCTGGTTCAGCCTGGCGACAGCAAGCATCGTTGAACGCAGCGCCGCGGTTTCTAAAATTCATCAAGACCTTATTCAGGGTTATTTGCGCGACTTTGGCAAATACGCGGGCAAGGCCGATTCAACCCTGATTGAAAGTGTGTTTCGGAATATTCCTTCCCAGCTTTCAATCGTGCTTGATGATTCAGTGAAACGTTTCAAGTTCAAAGGTGTCGTCGAGCGTAAATCCCGCTACAGCGAATTTGACAGCGCAATTACCTGGCTGGAAAAGTGCAGGTTGGTGCTGAAGAATTATCCAATTGAGGGCATGCCCCGCAGCCCTTTGGCCGCGTATCAAAAAGAAAACTACTTCAAATTGTTCTTGTTCGACATTGGCCTGCTGAACAACATGCTCGGCATGTCTTACAAAGAAATCAAGCAGCAGGGTTTTGAATACAAGGGTTACCTGGCAGAAAACTTTGTGCAGCAAGAACTCGCAGCGCAGGGCATTGAACCCAGCCATTCATGGTTCGATGCACGTGCCGAAATCGAATTTATTGTTTCTGACACCGCAGGAAATATTATTCCGATCGAGGTAAAAAGCGGCAAACGCACACGGGCGAAATCGCTTCAGTCGTACATTACAAAATGCCAGCCGCAAAAAACTTTCAAGCTAAGCGCAACCCAGGGTTCATCGCCAGCAGAGCAAAAGCACATTGTGTTGCCGCTTTACTATGCAGGCCATTTGGCCGGTTTGTTGCAATAGTTTGTGCAGCTTGAATCCATAATTTACGGCTTTTGATTCCAAAATTCACGTCTTTTAATTCCGAAATTTACGTTGATCAATTCCGAAATTTACGATATTGTTCACGCATGAACATTCCTGCAATTTACCTTCGCAACATCAAGCCTCGTGTCGACGAAGCCATGCTCGATACACCAGTCGTTCTGGTGTCTGGTCCACGTCAGGCCGGAAAAACCACGCTTGTCAAACAAATTGCACAGAAGCAGAGCATTCGTTACTTAACACTTGATGATGAATCAACTTTATTGTCCGCGCGGCAAGACCCCGTTGGTTTAATTCGAAGTCTTGATAAAGCAGTTATTGATGAAGTTCAGCGTGCACCACAGTTGCTGCTGGCTATCAAAAAAAGTGTTGATGAAGATCGGCGTCCAGGTCGGTTTTTGCTCACGGGTTCAGCAAACCTAATGATGTTACCCACCGTGGCCGATTCCCTTGCTGGCCGAATGGAAACACTCACCTTGTTACCGCTGTCTCAGAGTGAACTTGAACAAATACCCGGTAACTGGATCGATTCCATATTCGAAGGGCAAATACCAAAGCCCGGCACAGCGGCTTTGGGGCAGGCGCTTATCGACCGCGTACTGCGGGGAGGCTACCCGGAGGCGATGTTCCGTGATAACCCAAAAAGAAGAACGGCTTGGGCCAACCAATACATCAACGCACTTATTCAGCGCGACGTGCAAGACATTGCAGGCATCGAAAAACTCTCGCAATTGCCACGTTTTTTGAATGCCTTGGCCAATACCGCAGGCCAAATGTGCAACTACACACAGTTCGGCGGCCAAGTTGGCCTGGACAGCAAAACTGCCGCCCGCTACGTTGGGGTATTTGAGCAAATGTACCTGCTTAAGCGCATCGATGTGTGGGCCAGAAACCGCTTAAACCGAATCGTTAAAACACCCAAACTGCAATTTATCGATTCTGGCCTGTTGGCGGCACTGCTGAATTTGGGCTTGCCGGAAGTGCAGCAGAATCGAACCCGTTTTGGAAATTTGCTTGAAACATTTGTTTATTCCGAACTGCTCAAGTGCGCTACCCAAACACAGACAAACTACAACTTGTTGTACTACCGCGATGCTGACCAGTTCGAAGTGGACCTGGTGCTTGAAAACCCAAGTGGTCAAATTGTGGGCATTGAGGTTAAAGCCGCTGCTTCCGTGCAAGAAGGTGACCTGCGTGGTCTTAAGAAACTGGCTAATTTGGCGGGACCCGATTTCAAGATGGGGGTGGTACTGTACGACGGCACCGAAACCTTGCCCTTGGGCCCCGCATTTTGGGCCGTACCGCTTAGCAGCCTTTGGGGGGCCGCGCCCTAATTAATTCTACTCAACCACCCAGTCTTCAACCACTAGCCCCTTCACTCTCAAAAACTCCTTGGTATTGTGGGTTACCAGCGTGGCATTTTCGGCCAGTGCATGGCAGGCAATCCACAGGTCATTTGCGCCTATGGGGGTTCCTGCTTCTTTTAATTGCGTAAATTGCTCTGCGTAGTGTTTGCATATCGCAGGGCCTTCCGGGTACATCACGGTAATGTGTTGGGCCAGTTGCTCCAGCCTTCGCAGGGTTTCTGGTTTGCGGTTACTGCGTTCGGCGCCTTTCAACAATTCTGCCCAAGTAATAAAACTCATACCCAGTTTTGCATGGGTGGGTAAAGCATTTACTTTCTGGGCAATAGTGGGTGGCTGGTTTTTGATCAGGTAAATCAGTATGTTGGTGTCCAGCAAATAAATCACAATGCCTCACGATCCTGCATGGGTTGATTGCGCTCTTGTTCTGCTTCCAGTGCTGCAATAAATGTCTTGTCAACTTCACCCAGCGCTTGTAACGCCTGCAATAAAGCCTGCCCTCGCTCGGCGGGTATGGGGTGAATAACGAGGTCACCGTCTTCATTGCGGCTAATTTGAACACGGTCAGTGTTCAAGCGAAATTCGGCAGGAATGCGCACCGCTTGGCTGTTGCCGTTGTTGAATACCCGGGTAGTAGTAACAGGTGAAGCCATTCGCACCTCGAAAGTGTGTACTTTAATGTGTGTACTTTATCAGGTTTAAAGGGCGCGGCAAATGTTTTGTTGAATCCATGCTGGATATTTTTTCTCCGCAGTTCGAGAGGTAGTTCGCCAAGAGCAAGAGCGCCGCTGGCGTGAAGAGCATTCAGAATTTATTGCCGCCTACAGATGCCAACGTACAAAGCCTGCTGGCCCAGCACCTTCAAAGGCTGCGCAAGCAGCAAAAGTTGTCGCGCCAGGCGCTTGAAAAAATAAGCACCGTACCTGAGCCCACCATTAAAAAGTTTGAAACCACCGGGCAAATTTCGCTTCGGCAGTTCTTGCTGCTTTGGAATGCCTCGACAACATTGATCGCCTGGCCGCATTGGCAAATCACAGGTACAACGCGCAGCCCCAGCCAACAACCATAGAACAGGTGCTGGCCGGCAAGTTACCGTGGGCACCTTGGCACAGCGCTGCCTTTGCTGGTTACGGTAAAACCCCGCCGCTGAAAGCCTTGCAAACCCTTGCTTTGATTGCAAAAGAACTGGAATCCACACGCAAAGCGAACAAAGGGTTGTTCGGTTAGGCAAGGTAATCAATTACCCCAAATGTTGTTCTTTCGCCTGCATAAAAAAATAACGTACAATTTAGTACGTTAAATTAATTGGGGTTCTTGTGAGCAATTGGCAATTCTATGGAAGGCGCACCACGCTTAAGCAATTGCGGGATCGCATCAGCGGATCCGAATGGTTTTTTTGTCGAATTCAAGGCAGGCGGCGCATTGGAAAAACCACTTTGCTGCGGGAATTGTCGCGCGGAAACCCGAAGCTGGCTGATCGGCTTTTTTACATTCAGGTTCCGAATTCCAGCCAGAACGATGTCGCAAGCCATTTCAGTTCAGCCCTGCGCGACTTTCCGTCGAACGTTGCTCAAGAACTCGCGCCCAAGGTAACCGACTTTGCGTCCATCGCAAAAGCAATCGCCGCTTTGAACCGCGCGGGTATCATCGTGGTTCTGGATGAGTTTCAGTATTTCACCTCGCCACAGTTGTCGCCTTTCAACTCATTTCTTCAGGCTCAAGTCGATATACTGCGCGACACCGCGGGTGGTGGCCTGTTTGTACTCGGTTCTTTGCAAGCCGAGATGAGTGCGCTGCTCGATGACAAAGCCGCGCCCCTGTATGGTCGGCTAACTCACTCTTTTCAACTTGATCATTGGGACTTCGAAGACCTGCTGGACGTGTACCAACACCATGGCATTCACGACCCCTACAACTGGCTTTTGCTGTGGACCTACTTTGAAGGCGTTCCCAAGTACTATCGGGACGCGCACAGCCAAGGCTTGTTTAGTGTGCCCAGCGCCGATATGCGCAATGAACTTGTTACACGGCTTTTTTTGACTGAAGGCAGCCCCCTCTCCGAAGAGGCTGACATTGCATTTCTTCGGGAACTGCGAGGTCAGCTTTTGTCCATTCTGAACTTTGTTGCCGAGCACCCGGGCCAGGGCCACAATGAACTGATTGCAAACCTTACCTTGCCCACTGAAGCCGCCCACTCACTGGGAGCACAGCTAAAAAAACTGGTGGAAAGTTACCGGATGATCGACCGGCAGCTACCGGTATTCTCAACTGGTCAAAGTCGCAAAGCACGCTACTATGTTGCAGACAATTTCCTGCAAGCCTGGGTTGCCGTCATCAGGCAAGCTCGTGATTCCGCGAAAATGCAGCCCCTTCAACTTGTACTGGAAAAAGCAAAACCGCGCAGCGAAACACTTGAGGGAATTGCTTTTGAAAAGCTGATCAAGCACCTACACGTAGAATGTTCACAAAAAGGAGTGGGCAACTTTTCCCTCACATCAATTGAACTGGGTTTTTGGAACCGCGCACGTAGCGCCGACCGGTTGATAGAAATCGATGTCGTGGCACTGAATGCCGATGAAAAACGTGTTCGGTTTGGTTCTTGCAAGCGCAATGCTGTTGCACATAACAACAGTTCGCTGGCTGTTTTTGAACGCCACATTGCTGCCTTCATGGCAACCAGTGAAGGGCGGCAGCTTCAAGGCTGGGAAGTAGAAAAAGTGCTTTTTTCTCCCCGGTTCTCGGTTCAACAGGTACAAGATTTCAGTAAAGCGGGTTACAACTGCCTGGATTTACCCGCCTATGCCCGGTTTCTGGGCCTCCCCCCAAAAATGGGCTGAATCCAAAACAGCCCCACAGATGTAGCATTCCCTGCACATACAGCATGCAAGTAATAAACCTGACATGCTGCAAATGCACAATAAATCGTTTAGTATCGTTAACCGGCGGGCGCTGTAAAAGTTCCGTTGTTTATATATTATTTACATTCGCACCAATTCACTGAGCCTATAACCCTATGCTAACCACCGAGGTCACTCAGGTTTTTTGGCCCGCCATCGTCACCGGGCTTGTTTGTTCCTTATTGGCAAGCCTGCTTATAGTGGCCACCAAGCGCTGGCACGGCGGGTTTAGCATGGACCAAACCACCGGCGTACAAAAATTCCACACCGTGCCCACGCCCCGCATTGGTGGCATTGCCTTGCTGGCTGGCTTCGTGGGCGTGTGGTTGGCCTTGCCTGGCAGTGTTGAAAACGGCATTCAAAATGCGGCTGCAAACAGCACCCAATCACTGCTTTCCCTGTTGTTGCTAGGTGCGCTGCCCGCATTTGTTGCGGGTTTGGTTGAAGACGTCACCAAAAAAGTATCTGTAAAAACCCGCCTGCTGGCCACCGCAGCCAGCGGCCTGCTGGCCGCCTTGCTTACCGGGTATTGGATTCATTACGTCAACGTACCCGGGCTAGACCTTCTCTTGGCGCTGGCACCAATTGGTATTTTGTTCACCGCCTTTGCGGTGGCAGGCATTGCCAACAGCGTGAATATTATCGATGGCTTCAATGGCCTGGCCAGCGGTGTTGTGGTGCTAATGCTGCTAACACTGGCCTACATTGCCTTTCGTGCCGGCGACACCGCCATACTGAACCTGGCCTTAATTGGTGCAGCCGTGGTGCTGGGCTTCATGTTGGTCAATTATCCCAAAGGCCATTTGTTTTTAGGCGATGCTGGCGCATACACTTTGGGTTACTTTGTGGCCATGCTGGCTGTGGCCTTGGTGGTGCGCAACCCCAGCGAAGTATCGCCCTGGGCCATGTTGCTGGTGTGCGGCTATCCCTTCATTGAAACCATGTTCAGCATTTACCGCAGGCTTAGCCGCAAGCGCATACACAGCCCCGGCAGCCCCGATGCAAGCCACCTGCACAGCCTTATTTACCGCCGAATGGTAAGCCGCAAGTTATTAAGTGGCGCACCCGCATGGAAACGCAACGCCTACACCTCGCCGTTTTTGTGGGTGTATTCATTCATACCCATGCTGGGCGCCATGTTCTGGCCCGAAAGCCTGGGCATGGTTATCGCCTGGCTGTTTATCAGCTTCGTGGTGTACCAGCGCATGTACAGGCGCATGTTACGCCTGTCTGTTTATTTCAGAAAACGCGCCGCCGCCGCAATCTAGCCGCAGCGTATTTGTCTACAATCGGGTGGTGCCTTTCGTTTCCCCAGTGTGCCCCCCTTGTACCCTTTACAGGTTTATTGATGTTTAACAAGTTATTGGCGTTTGCCGCTCCGGCAGTATTTTCTGTATTGGTTTCTTCATTGGCTGTGGTTCAACCCGCTGCCGCGCAAACCAGCAACAACCAGCAACCGTTTCCGTTCTCGGCACCACCCAGTGCTGCCGAGCGCAGTGCCATGGGCAGCGGCCAGCAGCAAGGCCAGGGTTTCAACCCCGGCATGGCCAACGGTGGTTTTGGGCAGCAACGCGGCTTTGGCTTCAATAACACTGGCAGCAATACCGGCGAAGAAGAATTAAAAAATGATCCACAAAACAGCCAACAACAAAATCCTGAAATAAAGCTTCCCAAAAAGCCCCTCAGCGGTTTTCAGCAATTTGTATTCGACACCACCGGCCGCATTTTGCCCAATTTTGGCGACAATGCCCTGCAAAAAACCGTGCGCCTGAACAACGCCAACCAGCCAGTATCGGCCGACTATGAAATTGGCGCTGGCGATGAAATACTGGTGCGCGTGTGGGGTGCTGTCGATGTGAATGTAAATGCCCAGGTTGATCGTGATGGCCAACTAACCATTCCATCGGTAGGTACCTTTCCGGTGGCGGGTGTAAAGGCCCGCAACCTTGATGATTTTTTGAAAAGCCAGGTAGGGCAGTACTACAAAAACTTCAGCCTTAGCGCAACACTGGGCAAACTGGGCGGCGTAAATATTTATGTGGCAGGCCAGGCACTGGCCCCCGGCATGCACCTTGTTAACAGCACCAGCACTTTGGCCTCTGTTGTGTTCGGTGTTGCGCAACCCGGCATTAACGGCAGTTTCCGCAGTGTGCAATTGCGCCGCGCTGGCCAAACCGTGGCCACGTTCGACCTGTACGAACTGCTGGCCAAAGGCAGCATGAAAGGCGACCGCAAACTGCAGGCTGGCGATGTGGTGTTCATTGGCCAGGCAGGCAAGCGCGTGGCCCTGAATATAGAGGGCCCAGCCGCTGCAATTTTCGAACTTAAAGAAGGTGAAACCCTGGCCAACGTACTGGCCACTGCGGGCGTAGACACCACCTTGCTGCGGCAAGACACGGTATTAATTGAAGGTTTCAACGCAGCCAACCCGCAAGCGCCCCGTGGCGTAGAGCAAATTAGCTACACCCGCGCACTGCAAGAAGCCACCCTGCGGGACGGCGAAATTGTAACCATTTTCCAGGCACGCCGCGCATTTTCCAATGCTGTTACATTAAAAGGTGCAGTGGCTGACCCAGCCCGCTACCCGCACTTCAGCGGCATGACAGTGGCCGATCTTATCCCCAACACCGATGTGCTGCTGCAGCCCGATTACTTCAAGAAAAAAAGCGCACTGGTGGGCTACAACAAAAGCCGCGCCGACCGCGCCATGCAAGACCCCCGCCTGCAAGAAACGCTCACCATTGAAGAACAAATTGAACAACAGCAACGCATGAAGTTGCTAAGCAACCCGCCCGATTTGTTTATTACCGACCCCCGCACCGGCGAGCTAATTGAAAACCCCGCCGCCAAGCAATTTAGCGAACGCAAAGAACAAGCCAAATTGGGCGCCGTGGAAGACACCGTAAAAAACCTGCTGCCCACCTTGAACTGGGACTACGCCGTAATTGAACGCCTTAACCGCACTGAACTAAAACCCGAGGTAGTGCCCTTTAACCTGCGCAAAGCCATGGCCCGCGACCCACAACACAACCTGGTGTTGCAGCCCGGCGATGTGGTTACCATTTTCAGTGCCGATCAAGCCGACATACCCAAGGCCCGCAAAACCGCGCTAATCAAAGTAACAGGCGAAGTGGCCGCACCCGGTTATTACCAGGTTGCACCCGGCGAAACTTTGCGAGACGTACTGGTAAAAGCCGGTGGCCTAACGCAAGATGCTTTTTTGTTTGGTACCGTGCTTGAACGCAAAAGCATTCAAAAGCAGCAAGAACAACAATACAAGCGTGCACTGGAGCAAGCCGAGCGCCTGCTATTGGCCGCCACCAATGCCAATGCCGCCTCAGCCTTGAATGCGGCCGATGCCGCCAGTGTGCAAACCCAGGCCGCCAACCAGCGCCTGTACCTGGAGCGCTTGAAAGAACGCAAGCCCGATGGCCGCGTGGTGCTTGAAGTAGACCCGAAAGCCAATTCAATTGCTGAAATGCCTCCACTGGTGCTGGACGATGGCGATTCAATCACCATACCCACACTGCCCACACAAGTTGGTATTTTTGGTTCGGTGTACACACAAGGTGCTTTTGCTTACCAAAAAGGCCGCACCGTGTTTGATTATCTCGACCTTGCAGGCGGTGCTGCCAAAAGTGCCGACAAAGGCTCCATATTCGTGCTTCGCGCCAACGGCACTGTAGACAGTGCCCAACAAGGCTGGGTGCCCTTCGTTAGCGGCCTGTATGGCCGCAACGCCTTGCCCGGCGACACCATTTACGTACCCGAAGACTTTGAACGTGTTTCCTTCATGAAAGGCTTGCTCGATATTTCGCAAATTTTCTACCAAGTGGGCTTGGGGGCTGCGGCCATCAATGTTCTTCGCGACTAAGCCGGGCCTAGCAACATGAACCAACCTTTAGATAACCCAATTCAAAACAACAGCGCCCAAAACCCGCAAGCCATGGCGTATGAAGACGACGAAATAAGCCTTATCGACCTGGCCACAACCCTGGGCGAAGAAAAAAAGCTGGTATTCGGCCTGCCACTTGTAGCGGGCATTGTGGCCATTGTGGTTAGCCTGTTTTTAACCCCAATATTCACCGCCAAAACCACTTTGTTGCCCCCACAGAACAGTGGCGGTGGTGGCGCAGCCGCTGCTGCACTGGCCAGCCTTGGTGGGCTTGCTGGCCTGGCCGGTATTAGTGCGGGTGCCACCACTGCCGATACGGTTATTGCAATGCTGACAAGCCGCAGCGCGAAAGATCAAATAATTGACCAGTTTAATTTGATGGAATACTACAAAGCAGGAGCTAGGCAGGATTTATATAATTTGCTGGATGGTGTGGTGAGAATAAGCAGTGATAAAAAATCAAATCTTATTACCATTGAAGTAGACGACAAAGATCCCGAGCTGGCCGCCAAAATGGCCAATGCTTATTACGAAGTATTGAAGGGGCTAATGACCCGTGTGGCAGTAACTGAAGCCCAGCAGCGCCGCCAGTTTTTTGAAGACCAGTTTTTAAAATCGAAAGAAGAACTTTCCAATGCCGAAGTAAAGCTGAAAGAAACACAAGAACGCACAGGCCTTGTTGAATTAAAAAGCCAAGCCGAAGCCACCATTGAAGCCGTGGCCCGCTTGCGCGGTGAAATTGCGCAGCGTGAGGTACAGCTTAGTGCCATGCGCACATTTGCCACACCCGAGAATTCAGACTACCGCCGCGTGGTGGCTGAACTGAATGGCCTGCGTGCTGAATTGAAAAAGCTGGACAAAGGCGGAGAGGGTGGCGAGCTTGGCCTGGTTTCAGCCGGTAATTTGCCTGAACAGGGGCTTGAATATGTGCGCGCCCTGCGTGAAGTGAAGTACCAGGAAGCCGTGTTTGAAATTATGGCCAAGCAGTTTGAATTGGCCAAGGTTGATGAAGCGAAAGAAGGTGGCAACGTACAGCAGCTAGACGCAGCCACAGTGCCTGAACGCAAAAGCAAACCCAAGCGTGCAATTATTGTGGTGGCCACTGTGTTGGCAGCAGGCTTTTTGGCGGTGTTGCTGGCGTTTATTCGCAGTGCCATGCGCAATGCTGCAAATAATGCCGAAAACAGGCAGGGTTTGCAGGCTTTAAAACAGGCCTGGCGCTTTAAAAAGTAAATTATTTTTGTTTTGCCCCCACCAAAACAGGTAGGTGGGGTTGTTTTTGGCGCACAAGCAGGCTTTTCGCGGTAGCGCATTCTTGCAAAGTATTGTATTTTCTAAATACGCGCGTTTACTAATCCTAATTAGGGAGATTCTTATGAAAAAATTCTTGGCACTCATTTCCATGGTTGCATTCAGCGGCTTGGCCATTGCTCAATCCGCAACTGGTGTTGAAGCCAGCGGTGGCGCAGCAGGCGGCACTGCTGCTGGCGGCTCCGCTGCTGGTTCAGCAGCGGGTGCTGGCGCAGCTGGTGCAGGTGCAGCAGCAGGCGGTTTGGGTGTGGCTGGTGCATTGGGTGTTGCAGCGGCCATTGGCGTTGCAGCCGCTGTTTCTAGCGACGACGACAATCCTGTGTCTGTATCTGTTTCTGCATCACGTTAATTTGTAATGCCAAAAAACGCCTCCTGTCAGGGGGCGTTTTTTTTTGCCCAATTTATTTGTATTTATAAGCTTGTTCACCTTGCAGAATTTACAGTGCTGAAAATTATCCGTAACCTGCTATTGCCAATAGCCTTCCTCGCTTTAAGCGGTTGTGCTTCAACTTTCAGTGCAGCCTACAAAATGATTCAGGCGGTTGGCACACCCAACCCAAACCGGTTTGAACAATTCGAGATGAACCCGAATTTGCAGTACCTGGAGGCTCAAACTGCGGGTGCACAAGCCATGATGGTGCTGGGCTACACAGCCACCCCTCAAGAAGAACCACCTGTGCAAACCTGGTACGATTCGCAACGTGAACTGCTGCGGCTACAAAATGGTTTTTTGGTTAGCGTTACCGGCGTAAATAACGCCATTAGCAGCACTGAATACACTTGGGGCACACCCAACAATCAAGCTGTAAGGCTACCCACCAGTAAAACCTACAGCCAGCCCCAACAACAAATTTTTAACAAAACAACACCGCTTAGTTTTCAGGCCATGCCTGAAACAGCAATAAGCACAAAAAACAGTGTGTTGCGCAAACGGCTGTTGAGCACAGCACAGCCCAACAGGCCTGCGCTTTTGTGGTTTCAAGAAATTCAAAAAACTGACGAGCAAGCCAACACGGATATTCCCTACAGCCTGTATGCATTTGCACCCAACGGCAGCCCTGTGTATGGCAGCCAATGCCTTACAGCAACAGCCTGCATTGAATGGCTTTACAGAACCCAACCAGCAGCCAAGCCATGACACTTAAAACTACAGCAGCACTGGCCTTTTTGGTGGCCCAGTTTGGTTGGGCTCAGGCTGAAAGCATTTACACCCCAAAGCAGGGCGAACGCCTTTCTGAATTGCTAATGCGCCAACAGTTGCTGCCCGGCAGTGCCACCAACAGTGCAGGGCAAACACTGCAACTTGAAGGCATGGTGCTGCAGCGCGCTGAATTGCGCAGCAAGCAGGCTTTGCAAAAAACACAGCTAGTTACATTGCTCAGTATGCAGCAATCTGCAAAAGTGCCTGCTTATCTAAAGCCTTTCATAGAAAGCCTGCCAGTTACTGGCAGGCAGCTGTTGCCCAGCCAAGATGGCCATGAAATGGCCGCCAAAATTAACTTGGACCCTGTGCTGCAAGCCAACGATTCATTGGTTTTACAACCCACGGCCACCCACATTGCTGTGCTGGGTACGGGTGGTAATGGTAGCGGCCAATGTATTGCTGAATTCAAGCCCCAGGTAAGTGTTCTTGCTTACCTTGAACAATGCTTCCCAAAAAGCAGTTGGTACAAGTTTGGTGAAGGTTTTGACCATGCCTGGCTGGTACAGCCTAGTGGGCAGGCAATTAAGCTGAATGTTGGGCTATGGAACCAAACCCAACAAACCCTGCCGCAACCCGGTGCTTGGGTGTGGGCGCCCACCCGCAACAGCGGTTGGGCTGAACATGAAAGCTTGCAACTGGTTCAATTTTTGCAAACGCAGGGCGCTTACAAACAGGCGGCCAAGGGTACAGGCGCCACTACTTCAGCTGCGCCTGAAACAACAATTACACCTGCCGATAACACGCCTTTCGATTACACCGTGCGCCCTACGCGTAGCGATTGGGGCAACGTGGGCTTGCTTCAAATGCCCAGTGCCCGCATGGCTGAAGAAGGTATCATCAGCGTTACTGCCAGCCGGGTTGAACCCTATTCACGCTATTCATTTATTTACCAACCTTTTGAATGGCTGGAAGCAGGTTTTCGGTATTCCATTATTACCAACCGTTTTTTTGGTGATGCTGCTTTTAGTGGCGATAGAAAATATCAAGACAAAAGCGTAGATGTAAAACTGCGCCTGCTTGAAGAAACTGCTTACCTGCCCCAAGTGGCCCTTGGCCTTCGGGACATTGGCGGTACCGGTTTGTTTTCCAGCGAATATTTTGTGGCCAACAAACGTGCGGGAAAATTTGATTTCACACTGGGTTTGGGCTTTGGCAATATGGCCACGGGTGGTGGTATTTCAAACCCATTTGGTTTTATTGCCAATGAATTTGATACGCGCCCCGCGGCGGAAGTGGGGCAGGGTGGGCAGGCCAACAGCAGTGCTTACTTTCGCGGTGAAGCTGCGGTGTTTGGCGGTGTTGAATGGCAAACCCCATGGCACGACCTTATTTTGAAAGCCGAGCTGGATGGTAATAATTATTCCAACGAACCACTTGCCAACCCTCAAGAACAAAGCAGCAACATAAATTACGGTGCGGTGTATCGCATTAACAATTACCTGGATTTAAGCGTAAGTGTGCAGCGTGGTAACACCATGGGTTTTGCTTTGTCGTTCAAAGAAAACATAAGCAAGTATGGCGTACCCAAAATAACCGACCCCAAACCTGTGGTGGTTACACAAGGCCCGCGCCCCGCGCAAACTGATTGGGAAAAAACTGTAAAACTGGTTGAGGAACAAACCACCTGGAATGTTGAAAGTGTTCAACAACGCGGCAGTGAAGTGCAGCTAACGGTAAAGAATTCAGATGTAACCTACCCCGCCAAGGCTGTGGACAAAGCCACAGCCGCGCTGCACGAAAACGTGGCCGAAGGCATTAACTGGTTCAGCTTTGCTTACCAAAACCGCGGTGCTGAAATTGCGGAACATGTAGTAGACCGAAAGAAATGGGCAGCAGACAAAACCGAACTACCCGTTGAAAAGGTGAATGGTCAAGCAGTTGCCGCAGTAGCGCCGAATGGATACCCCTACAAAGCAGTGCATACCGATTACGCCCCCTGGTACAGCGGCAATACGGGTGTGGGTTACCAGCAAACTTTTGGTGGTGCCAATGGTTACCTGTTTCAGTTCACTGCGTATGCAAGGGGCACTGTTGAGCTTAGTAACAGCACCTGGCTAACTGGCCGTGTTGACCATGTGCTTGGTGGTACGTTCGACAAATTTACGCAAGACAGCCCCAGTAATTTGCCACCGGTGCGTACCGATTTTCGGGAGTATTCAACCGCATCCGATACCAAGCTAAGCAACCTGCAACTTAACCATGTGGGCCAGCTTTCACAAAACCATTTTTACAGCCTTTACGGTGGCTACCTTGAAGCCATGTTTGGTGGTGTGGGCGGTGAATATTTATACCGCCCCATGAATTCAAGCTGGGCGCTGGGTGTGGATGCTAACCGGGTGAAGCAGCGCGCTTTCGAGCAAGACTTTGATTTCAGAAATTACACCGTAAATACCGGCCACATTACTGCGTATGTAGATACTGGTTTTGAAGACATACTAGCTACTGTGTCGGTTGGTCAGTATTTGGCAGGGGATAGGGGTGTAACAGTTGATCTTTCACGCGTGTTTGATAACGGCGTAAAAATTGGTGCTTATGCCAGCAAAACCAATGTGTCAGCGGAAGATTTTGGTGAGGGAAGTTTTGACAAAGGCATTTACGTGCGTGTGCCGTTTGATGCTTTGTTTACCAGCACTGTGCCAGGCGATGCCAGCTTTAACTGGGTGCAGGTAACAAGGGATGGTGGTGCGAAGCTGGTGAGGGCTTTGAGCTTGTTTGAGGAGACGAAAGAGAGAAGCCCGAGGTCGTTGAGGTTCAAGTCGGTGTTGAAATAACCCCAGTGTTGGCATGCAGGCTTGAATTAATTTCATAAGTTGACCTAAATTTCGGCATCTCCAGTTATTTGACAATCCCTGTTGCAGCCAGTCTGGGGTCGATTTAGTTGTTGTTCAGTCGCCTTTCTATTTAGATTAGCGTGAATTTCATCCAGACCCGTGACATTATGAATTTAATTTGTTCTTGAAGGTTTTTTCTATGTTTTCTAAAGAGCCTAATTCTGGCTTGTAGCCGATCTCCGCAGCTTTTTTATTTTTTGAGTAATAGTTAATTTTTGCGCCAGTGGCATTAATAATCGAATCAACTTCTCTAACCACTATTTCAAGGCCGTACTTATTCTTGCAAAAATCCAAAATGTCCAATTTGCTGCTTGGCTTTTTGGTATAACAGTCTAAGCTGGCGTTGATGTAACTTTGGTTTAGCGTACAGTCAATCAGTTGATGAAAGTCTTCATCCGTAATGAAATCCCGAACAATGTTCACACTGTTTGTATGAAAAGTTTCGTTGTTTTTTACTGCCCTCAGAAGGTCGGTGATGAAAAACCGTGAGTCGATGTTTAGGGATGGGCTTATATAGTTAAAGACGCGAATATCTATAATCGACAAATGTGGAAGAGAGCGATGCCTGGTTTCCGCATACAGCTTCGCAATTCCATACCAGTCGGTTTGGCCTAGCTGGTTCACAGGAAATGTTGCAGGCGTGTTTTTATTCACTGCGTATTTGAAAGTGCCTCCATACACAGCACCGCTACTCAAAAAAATGTATTTGCACTTTGGGTTTTTTTCAATGTAGTTCAGTGCAAGGGTGTCGTATTGCTGGGTAATTTCTATAATCGAACTACCCATTTCAAGCGCTTTTGCAGGGTCGCCAACACCTACAAAATTGATGATTGCATCGTACTTGCCATTGTTGAATTCTGAGTAGCTGAGCGATGAAACTTTGTGGGCGAATTTGTGTGTATCAAGCCATTGCTCTAATGCGGCAGTATCTCTGGAGAAGAGTTGGAGATCGTGGTTTCCCTGATGCAGCATTCTGTAAACAAGGTCTTTTGCAATCAGGCTGCTCGCGCCCAAAATGGCTATATTCATGGCGCACATTCATTCAACAAGTCGAGGATCTTGCGTTTTGTTTTCTCAGCACTTAGGCCGTGTTCATGCA
>JAJTEM010000044.1:0-4275 GCA_021299735.1 Burkholderiales bacterium
TTCCTTGCCTTACTTAGCAGCCAAAGACATTGACCTTGCGTGGTTCCAAGAGGGCGAAAACATCCGAGTGGCAGACACCTTTGTGGTTGACATTCTTCTCAACGCCAACGGCTACACATTTGACGCATTGCTGGCCGACGCGCAGATAGTTGATTTGATGGCATCCCGTCAAAACCATTTACCTTCAAGGTCTGTTGCTTACTAAAAACTCTTCGAGAGAAGATCAACTGGATTGTCAGATCATTGAGGGGGCGCTGGTGGTTCTTAGGCAACAGAGTTCGTGAACGGGGCGAACATGACGTTTTTTGTCAGCATTTGAGCCCTCAGAGCCATTGATTGATAGCTTAGGTGACGTCATGCGTCTGTGAGACGGGCAAAGTTCACGGCTTTTGGCTTACAACACGCTGGCACGCTGAATGCATGTATTCCGCCGCAACGTTTCCTTTTGTTCAACTTTTTACAGGAGCTTTTCTATGAAGCGCATTTTCCATCAGGGTTTTACCCTCATCGAGTTGATGATTGTCGTCGCTATCATCGGTATTTTGGCGGCTGTGGCCTTGCCGGCCTACCAAGACTACACCGTACGCGCACGGGTAGCTGAAGGTTTGGGTATGGCGTCTGCGGCCAAGATCAATGTGGCGGACGTGCTTGCATCAGGCAATTCGCAAGGGGCAGCAACGGGATATGCCACGGGTTACACCACCCCAACAGCGACTCGTAATATCACCTCTTTGGCCATTGCTGCGTCTACAGGTGTTATCACTGTGACCACTACTGCGGCGGCTGGTAATGGCACTTTGATCGTTACGCCGAACTCGCCCATTGGTACTGCGTTGCCCACAGGCACTGCAGCATTTACGCCACCCTCCAATGCTGTGGCCTGGCGGTGCATGGCTAACGGCGCCAGTGCAAACGGGTTTGTTGGCACTGCGGCAGGATCATTGTCCGCGCGCTTTGCACCTAACGAATGCCGTTAATGTAAAAACCAAAAAAATGGCAGCTCCGGCTGCCATTTTTTTTGCTTGATTCGACTATGTTTCCGCAAAGAATTAGAGACGGTTTATTCGCAGGTGGAGTTCACTTGCTTTTCAGCGTAATCGTGTTGTCCTGCGTCTATATTCTAGTTAAGCGGACTTGGTTTATCCAGCCATGGGGACAACTGATGGACGGGAGCAGTTTGCTTCTCATGGTGATCGGTATCGATGTTATTTGCGGCCCTTTGTTAACTGGTTTGGTGGTGCATTCAGCCAAAGCCCGTTGGAAAAATTTGTTGGATATTACAGTGATTGCTTGCATCCAGTTTGCGGCGCTAGGTTATGGCCTGTGGACGGCTTGGCAAGCCAAGCCCAGTTGGTTGATATTTGAAACCGACCGTTTTGTGGTCGTTCGGCTCGCAGATCTTCAGGCGCCAGACTCAGAAGATGTTCTCAAAAAACCTAAACCAGCCTTTGCGGGCCTGCAGCTAAAAGCGGTTAGCAAACTCTCTCCAGACGATCCCTCTTTCTTGTCCAGTCTCAACTTAAGTCTTCAGGGTATTCCACCCGCCTATCGCCCAGAGCGCTGGGTGGACTACAGTGCTAATTCGCTGGACGTGATCAAATCGGCACAGCGTCAACCTACGTGGCTGGAGCGCATAAGAGTCGGAGAATTTATTGCACACCCTTTGCAGCCGGGTGCCGAACTTGGGAATTTATCTTCGTTTATTTTTGTTCCACTTCAGGTCGGGTGGCATACCGACTGGGTTGTTTTAGTCGATCATGCATCCTTACAACCTTTGGCGGTGATGCGAGCGGATGCTTGGTCTAGCGCACCCAAATAATAATTACCTAATTTCATGACTACATTCATGTTGGCACCAACACGTCAGTTGAGAAATGCCCTCCGCTGGGCAGCTATTGGAGTACTAATACCGTTGCTTCTGGCTCTGACTGGCGTTCAGAAAAGCCCGTTGGAGGCGGTTTTTGGGGGTCTGCATGAGGGGTATGCGTACAATACATGGGCGGCTTTATTAGCGTATGTTGGTTTGATTTTTTCTTTATCGGGTTTGGTAGGGCTCAGACTATTGCGACCCATCATACTTTCTTTAGTCTTGTCGGTATTGGGATATATTTTTTATATTCAATATTTATCTCTTAGTGTTGGCATGCTGTCGATAAGTTTTGGCGCTACAGTGGGATTGGCTACTCTGCTTGAGATTTTACTAAATAGAAATTTGCTCTTAAACCCAGACAACCGGTTAAAAATTGCCGCCTCGTTGACCTTTGTTATTGTGATCGGCGGTTACGGCATGGCTGCGTTGGCTGGTTTAAATCTGGTTTATGTTTTGCAGCCTAGAGTTTGGGACTTCGTGGCCTTGGCGTTTGATCAAACGTTGAAGCTAAATATATATACAATCTCACCGATTTTGGCTCTTGCTGAAGATAATGCTTTTTTTAAGCACTTCCTAGAGTTTGTCTATGAAGTGTTGCCCGTGGGATTTGTCGCCATTTTTGCGATGAATTTGCGGCGTGGTGATGCTGGTCGCGTCAACCTGCCGATGGTTGTGTTTGTTTCTGGTTTTGCCGCGTGGATGGCCTACCACTTGGTGCCCGTAGCTGGTCCAGGACATGTTTTCCGCTCAGAGGTGGGCGCTAAATTGTTGGAAACAGTCCAGCACGCTCTACCAGCGGTGGCTCCTGGGGTTTATTGGCGTAATGGGGTACCTTCCATGCACTTTGGCTGGGCATTGGCCATTGTCTGGTTGGCGTATGTGGAGCATCACCGGCGTTTTTTCATAGTGGCGGTGGGATTCGCATTTCTAACAGTACTGGCAACGCTTGGATTGGGTGAGCACTATGTGGTGGATTTGGTGGTCAGCGTCCCCTTCATGTTGTGGTTGTTTGCCCTCCTGAGCACCCGACTTGGCACAAGTTCATTGCGCCAGCGTGCATTTTGGGTGGGAGTTGTGGTGTATTTGGGTTGGGTGGTGGTGCTGCGTTGGGGTGCCCCTGTTTGGCAAGGCCAAACTTTGTTGGCCTGGGGCTGGGTTTTAGCCACCTTGGCCGCGTGTGTGCCGTTACACCTGAAACTGGCGAAAGCTCTGCACCAAACTGAACCCGTTCAGCATGAACTCGTTGCGCCCGAGGAGTCTGCTGGCATGGGTGCAGCACGAGATGGCAACAGGCATTTGCGCTGGGTGACGGCGATGTTCGTGTTGTCCGGCATGGCTGGGCTCATGTACGAAGTGCTTTTCTCCAAGATTCTTGCCACCATTTTTGGCAGCACTGCGTTGGCAGCGTACATCGTACTGGGCACCTACATGGGCGGTATGGCGCTGGGTGCGTGGTTGGGCGGCAGGTGGGCGACCAAGGTTCGTCGACCGCTTTTGGCTTACGCCATCTGTGAGGTGTTGATTGCAGGTTTCTTTGTAGTAACCCCGTTACTCAAAGCACCGATCATGGGCCTGTATGTGAGTTTGGCACAGGGCCTTCCCCCTGATGCCACAGCATTGGTGCCCCTTCGCCTTGCTCTGGGTTCGCTGCTGCTGTTACTTCCTACGATCGCCATGGGAGCCACCCTGCCTTTATTGGTCAAGGACCTGAATCAGCGGCATCAAGGTATCGGCGCGTCGGTTGGTCGGCTCTATGCTGCCAACACGGTCGGGGCCGCAGCCGGGGCGATTTTGGCGGGTTACGTGTTGATCCCGGCTCTTGGTTTGGTCAGTGGTACGTTGGTTGCCGCGCTTGCCAACATGCTGGTGGCCCTGATGGCCATGGAATTAAATAAACAACCTTATTCTCAGAACACTCTTGAGGGTCCCGGCAGTTTGGCGTCTATGCAAACCAGCGGGAGTTATTCGAGCCCGTTGCCCATGACTTGGTTACCTTGGGCTTTACTATTGGTCGGCGGAATTGTTACGCTTGCACTGGAGATAGTTTATTTCCATATGTTGGCCACAATTGCGGGCAACAGTACTTATGCGTTCGCTTTGATGTTGGCTGCGTTTCTAATAGGTTTGGGGGTTGGCGGGGAGGCTGCGCGACGCTGGCTTCAGTCTGGGCGTGAGCTGATTGGCGGTATCTTGGCAGCGGAGTGGTTTCTGGCCATGTTGGTGATGTGTGGAACCGCCATATGGAGTGGACTCCCTGATTATTTTGCCGCTTTCGCCTTCCATCAGTTACCCCCGGGGTTCGGTCCCAGGGAGGTTGTAAGGGCGGCAATATGCGTGTTAGCCATGTTGCCTCCGGCGGCATGTATTGGTTTTATCTATCCACTCGCGATGGAATGGATCACGCG
>JAJTEM010000044.1:4288-6304 GCA_021299735.1 Burkholderiales bacterium
AGGCACTACTGCTGTGGCGGCCATGGGTTCAGCTTCAGCCCTGAATACGTTGGGAAATATTGGCGGGGTGTTTTTGGCAGCGTTTCTGATTCTGCCTGCTATCGGTAGCCTTTGGTCAATCAAAGTTCTTTCGTTGGTTTCCCTCGTCCTGGCGGCGCTGGTCGGATTGGCTTGGTGTCGTGCTCGGCCATCCGCGTCGTATCGAAAGGGTGTGGTTGCTTTCGCTGTTCTGATATTCGGCGCGGCGACCATTTCCACGCCCGTACAGTGGGATTACTCAGCACTGAGCACTGGATCCAATGTGTATTTCCGTGCCCAGCCGTGGGGCCGTGCCATTGATCAACTTGAAAGTGTGGATGGTGGTTTGACTACAGTGACTGAGGGGACGACTGCAGATGGTCAAGTTCACCGCACGTTGTTGACCAATGGGAAGTTCCAAGGCAGTGATTCATGGGGCGGCGAAATGGTGGCGCAAATAGGCATTGCGCTAACACCACTGCTTCACACAGATCAGAGGGAACAAGCCTTGGTGATCGGTTATGGATCCGGCGTAACGGCGCGTACTTTGTTGGATGTTGGCTTCCAGCAGGTCGATATTGCAGAGTTGTCTCAAGACATAGTCACTATGGCAGACAGGCACTTCAGCTCAGTTAATTCAAAAGCAAGCCGGCACCCCAATGCAAAACTTTATGTGACTGACGGCCGAAATTTGCTTCTGTTAAATCCTCAAAAATATGATCTTATCAGTATAGAAATTTCTTCAATTTGGTTTGCGGGTGCTGCCTCTCTGTACAATGTTGAGTTTTATGATTTAGTTAATAAACGGCTGAAGGAGGCGGGGGTTCTTCAGCAGTGGATTCAATTGCATCATATTTCTCAGGAGGATTTGCTCACGGTAATTGGTAGTGTTCGTGCAAGATTCCCTTATGTTTGGTTTTACGTTGTGGGAGGGCAAGGTGTCATAGTCGCAAGTCAAGCTAACGTCCCACCGGAGAAAAAAAACGCCTTTCTTATTGATGGTGCTGCAGGAATGAAGCAGCTATTGAGTGTTTATGGAGGCAGTATCACAGGGCTGGGAAAGGATCTGCTCATTGGGCCCAAAGAAATTGACGCTTTATTGAATTCCGTGCCGGGCGTTCCCATGAGCTATTGGATTTCAAAAGATAGTACTGCCAAGCTGGAATATAGTACCCCGCGTGGTAATGTTTTGGATGATCCAAACGTGGTCCCGAATAACATCAAATTTTTGACCTCAAAGGGTAAAGCCCAGTTGGGTTGGTGACAGAACTTGAACCCCGCTCAATTCTCGAGCGCCCAAGATTAAAGTTGAACGAAACCGGCACCAGGTTTTTACTCATTGTTGGTCGGGGATAGCGAACGGGGGGGGAGGGCGACCCCAATGGGAAATAGGTTTCCCAAAGTGCAGACCGACTTTCTTTTGAGTTGCATCGTCTTTGAATGCTTCTAGGAAAAACACGTGTTCCGTAGAGCCGTGCTGAGGAAATCTTCTGCATGGCGCGTGAACTGTGTGATTCGAGAAGGCGAAGTCGTCCTGGTACGCCATAGCCTGTCAAACAATTGACCGAAGCTCTGCGGCTGGGCAGGTCTTACCCATAAGACAATACCCCCCGACCACCGGAGACCCCCATGCTCGCCTACCGACACGCCTTCCACGCGGGCAACCACGCCGATGTACTGAAACACACTGTTTTGGCGTTGGTGCTGCGTTACATGAATCAAAAAGACAAACCCTATCGCCTGGTGGACACGCATGCAGGCGCCGGAGGTTATTCGCTGGAAGGCCGTTACGCGCAAAAAAAAGGTGAGTATGAAGAAGGCATAGGACGCCTGTGGGCGATGGACGCCGTGCAGCGCCAGGCCATGCCAGCGCCGGTGGCTGACTACCTGGAACTGGTGCGCCAGTTCAATCCCGGTGGCGACCAGCCTGCTGGCAAGGTGGCGGTGCCACTGGAGCAATACCCCGGCTCCCCTGCTATCGCGCGCTCCCTGCTGCGC
>JAJTEM010000002.1 GCA_021299735.1 Burkholderiales bacterium
GACCAAGGCACCTTCTGATGCGGGCCCTACCTCGCTGGGTTTGATGGAACTGGGTAAACCACTTGAATTGCCTGCTGATATTCTGCCCAAGCTGGTTGAGCAGCAGTTGTTTGAAGTAACCCTGGAGCCGGCGGGTGGGTCGCCTTTGGGTAACCAGCCTTCTGGCGAAGTCATGTTCATTGGTAGCGCAGTGGCGTTGAATTGAATTTGATGGGATGAATAAAAAACCCCGGTTTATTAAACCGGGGTTTTTTACTCAAGGTCGGCCTTTTCGATCAGAACTTGATGGTCAAGTCTTGAAGATCAGCCGATGCTGATGTGCCGCTTCCAATTTCGTTGTTGCCAGAAGCGGTTGTTGCTGCACCCGCAGTACCCGCGGTCAAGTCCAGGTTGAACAGGCTGAATATTCCCGGTGCAGCGGTTCGTCCAGCCAACAATCGCATGCCGTTGTCACCACCAGAAATATCAAATCCACCGTAGCTTACGAAAGCTGGGCCCAGGTTGGTGCCTACAGCAGTCAGCGTGCCATCGTTGGGTGGGCTTTGCAGTGCCAGGCGGTTGTTGGCACCATCGATGTCAAACAAACGGGTTGCTGCCGGTGCCGGGTTGGCAAAGCTGTTGGTGTAGGCAATATTGACCACGCTAAAGCCAGCACTCAAAGGCATATCTGGTGGTGTTGTTGCCACCACACCTGCATTGGTCGATCCTGCTACCAGGTTTGCACCAACGATACGGTAATTTTCACCTTGCGTGCCACTGCCAACGCTGCTGACAATTCGCAACGCATCAGCTTGCGGGTTAAAGTCGACCTGGTAGCGCTTGCCGTCTGCCAGGCCGTTCACAATATTGTTGGCAACGTTCAAAGTAACAGCCAGTGTTGCAGCGCCAGTGTCGGTGTCGATGGTAAAAATTTTTCCGGCTGAGCTTAAACCATACACCGTGCTGTTGCTGGGGCGGAAATCAATTGACAACAAACGCTCCCCAGCGGGCAAACCTGTCACATTGGTGGCAGTTGCGGTGTTGGGGGTGCGAATGCCGAATTTCAACAAACGCTGAGAACCAGCAGTGGCGCCGTCCAGGGCCACCACTTGGGGCGCTGTCACTGGGGCCAGTGCCATGCCCACCACGCCCGGAACATTCAATGTGCCCACCAGTGTGGCTGCATTCACTACCGGGTTTAGCGGCAGGGTTGTTGTGGAATCCGGTATTGCAATGGTGTAAAAGTTGATGGCACCGCCCACATTCAACAAGGCATAGCCACGGTTGTTGCGCGCATCAATGTCGAATGCCGCCGAGCCTGTTGCGTTAACACCCAAGGGGGCAACAGTAACTTGTGTGCCATTGTTGGGTGGATCCTGAAATGTGAGGTTGTCATTGGCAGTGTCAATGTTTAACAGGCGTGTGCTTGTCGTCCCGTCAAACGAATTGGTGTAAGCCGCTCCGGAAATATCCGCTGTTGGTGCTGAAGTATTGGTTGTACCGTCCAGGAATGTTTCGCCAGCAGTGCGACCCGTGGCGTTGGCTACAAAAATACGCAGGTTCTGGCCAGTATCACTAATCACACGCAGTGCATCGGCCATGGGATTGAAGTCGACTGCAAATGCAGTGGCAGCTGGGTCCAATGTGCTGTATGGCCCGTTCGCTGTTGGGGTAGCGGCAGGAATTAAAGTTGCACCCGCTGTGGCAACACCGGTTGTGGTGTTGATGGTGTACAGTCGGCCGCCATCTCCTGGGCTGGTTCGGGCCAATGCATACAGTTGCCCATCGCGGGGACGAAAATCCATACCCACCAGCGTATCGCCAGACATCAGGCCAGAGATTGCAACAGATGTTCTCACTGTTGAAGGGGCGGTGCGGTTAAATGAGGCCAATTGGCCGTTCGAGGTGAGAACAAACACATCACCTGCGCTCAAGGCGGGTGTGTTGTCGTCTGACAAGCACGCAGCCAAAACAACGCTGGATACAGCCAGTGCCAACCATTTCATTTTGAATGTTTTCATTTTTCCCTCTGTCGTTAATGCTCAATACGGAGTCAAACCTCACGGTGACACTCAAAGAACACCAACCAGCAGAGATTGGATGCAGTCAGATCAGCTCGGCTTTGCGTTTCAATCTTTCCAGATCCAGTATTTCAATATTCCCGCGCCCCAGTTGCAATAAACCTTCATGCTCCAGTTCCTTGAGCATTTGGTTCACAGTTTGTCTGGAGATGGATAGCATGGCCGACAGTTTTTCTTGCGACACATGCAGGGTGCGTGCGCTCACTGTGTTGCTGTCCGATCGTATGCCATAGCCTTCGGCCATTTGCAGCAAACGGCGAGCAAGGCGTGTGGGTGTGGGTAACAATGCGGCGTCTTCAATTGCGCCAAAAATAAGGCGTACCTTCTGGGTTAGCAGCAGGCCAAATTCACGCCAGTAATTAGGGTTTTCTGAAATCAGCTGGTCCAAAAGTAACTGGCGCACATGAAATACGGTGGCTGGCCCGTCGGCAAGGGCATCATGAGTTCGGGGCTGGCGGTCGAACAGGCAAATTTCTCCAAACCAGTCGGGCGGGTCAATCAGGGTCAGGATTACATGCTTGTCATCAGAGCCATGTTTGCTGGCACCCACAATTTGAACCGACCCGCTGAGTACAGCGTAAAGGCCATCGGCGCAGTCGCCTCTTGAGAACAGGCGCTGCCCGTTTTGAAACTGACGCAAAACGCCATGTTTCAGCAAGGCCTGTTGCAGGTTGCCGGGCAAGTTGGCAAACCACTTTCCGCGGTTCAGAATTTGTTGAATGTTGTGTGTCTGCATGGTTTTATTGTGATGTCCCCATTTGTTTTATTAAATTAGCATCAAATGTCAGGCAATTGACAGACCTATCCGGGCTGTTTTGTAACCATACAGGCTCAAAACAGGTCATTCAGAATAATTGCAGCTTCGAGGAGAACAAACCATGCGAACTTTGGTCGAGCAACTGGCAACCTATGCCACTTATCACCGTGACCCTCGCAACATTGCCACGCACTTTATTGGGGTTCCCATTATTGTGTTGTCCGTGCTTATTATGCTGTCGCGAGTATCTGTTGATATTGCAGGCATTGTGGTTACCCCTGCCCTGGTCGTGTTTTTACTGTCCAGCCTGTTTTACCTCAAGCTTAGCCTGGCTTACGGCCTGGCCATGTTCCTTATTCACGGTGCCCTGCTGTTAACTGCGGGGCATTTTGCAACCTTGAGCACAGCAGCCTGGCTGGGTGCTGGTGTGGGTGTTTTTGTGGTGGGCTGGATTATTCAGTTTGTGGGCCACTATTACGAAGGCCGCAAACCCGCCTTTGTTGATGACCTGATTGGTTTGGCAATCGGCCCCTTGTTTGTGGTGGCCGAGCTTGGTTTTTTAATCGGCTTGGGCAAGAAAACCCAAGCGCAGGTGGAGGCCATTGCTGGCCCTGTGCGCCGCCGCGAAACCGCGAGCGCCTGAATTTGAGAGCTTATTTGTTTGTTATTTTACACGAGTGAGTTTCGAGGACGACCACTGGTATTTCAGCTCATTTTTCTTCTGCGGTATCAGGTGGCCTTGAGATGGATCTATTTTGTATATTTGTGGGGCAGAAAAGCGGATTATTGCAACGCCATTCTCGGAACTTACACCCCCATATTCGCCCAAACATTCCAAACTGCTTTCATAGCCAGGAGTGTCAAGGTGCACCGTATATTTTTGGGCAACCAACTCGATTGTTCCAAGGTGATTGAACCCACCGCCTTTTAATCCGAAAATCTCGGTTGAATAACAACTCCCCTCGTCTTTTACATCCACTAGAACAATTTGCTGTTCAGGTAAGTTGTTGGCGTATGAGTCCATGTGAGTAAAAACAGTTTTTGGAGAATGAAATTCATGAAAAGCTGTATTTGATGCATCCCCCAATTTGAAGAATAAATTCGTTGAGTAAGATTCGCCGGTCTTCTTAAATGCATAGAGCCCGATTTCAGAATCTGGATTTTGTGTTTCTTTGCAGCTACTTAAAAGAGAGCTTTTGTCAAAATTACTTGCAATAAAATCACAGGAAAAACCCATTTCAAGGATCATTTCGTGAACTTTACTTCCCGCTGGGTTTGATTGTTGGATTTTGATCCATTCCTCCGCGAAAGCATGGCTCGAAAGCAATATGCTGGAACAAGCGAGAATCTTGATTCTATTAGATATACGCATATGATTACCCTGCTACGCCAATTGTGAGTGGACAGTGCCCGAAGACGATAACAGGATCTATTCTGTCCAGTAATGACGAGCGCGGTGTTGGTGTGGTTCGAATTTCAAAATGTAAGTGCTGGTCTTCCTTTGGAGCACCTCTTGCATTGCCACTTTCTCCAGTTGTTCCGAGCTCTTGATTGCCATAAATTTGATCACCTTGCTTTAGATAGCAACGTTCCAAATGAGCATAAAATGCGTAAGGTGTTTGGCCTTTGAAATCGAATGAATGGCAAAGTTGCAGACCGTAGTCTCCATGAGACCTTACAAATTCCACCTTTCCAGAACCAACAGCATAAAAAGGTGCACTTGTAGCGGCCTCAAAGTCCCAACCTTGATGTGGTTTCGTTGCGCCAGTTTTGTGCCGTCTAACCATGCCAAAAGTATGGTTTTTTAAACCCCGTCGAATTTTGTTGTGAAGCAAAGGCCAGAAAATGGTTTTGTAATCAACCGACATGATGAGTACTTGGATTGAGGAAGCCGACAAGTCTACATAATCAACTCAAAGGGTGAAAACAGCATCTAACCTATCTAACCTGGTATCACTCGAATTAGAACCCCCAGTGCACATCCACTTCTTTCTTCCCCGCTTCTTCCAGCATTTTCAGCAAGGGGTAGGCTCTTTGTTCAAGGCCCACATGGTTTTTCAAGGCAATTTTTTCTTCGGCACTTAACTCGTCTTCATTGATCGGGTTCTCAGCGCGGGCCATGCGTTCTGTATTCACCGCGGCCACCAGTTGTGCATGCGCTTGGGCCAGGTCGCGTGGCTCAATCACGCCCCGCTCGCTGGGCTCAATGCCCATGATTCGAAACAGTTGTTCAGCATTTGACTTGAACATCACAATATCACCGGCTGCTTTTGATTTGAATTTCACTATGCCCATTCTGCTCACACTCTGGTTATCACTGCTATTGATCTGCACATGAAGCCCCTACAATGGAGCAACACCTAATTTTCGCCTCAAAGCGCCTCATGAAAAAAGCATTTGCTCGAAGCCGACCATTTTTTGCCATTCTTTTCACATTATGCGCCCTGGTTGCTTGTTCGCCCCAGTTTAACTGGCGCGTGGTTCCCAATACTGATATTGGCTATATGGCCACCTTTCCCGACAAGCCCGCGCTTGCCACTCGAACCATGGATTTAATTGGGCTTCAGGTACCGCTAACCATGCAGGCAACGCAAATTGAGGGCCTTTATTTTGCGGTAGGTACCGTGCCCCTGAAGGGCGAATTGGCCGACCAAGGCCCTGCCCTGCGCGATGCCTTGGCACAAGCCGTTGCCAACAACATTGCCGCAGGCAAGGCTGAGGTGAAGCCCATTCAATGGTTGGGTAAAACCGCGCATGAAATGACCATTAATGGCAAGTTGCCGACTGGCGAAGCTGCTTTTGCCCTGGCCCGTTTTTTTGAGCACCAAGGCACCCTGTATGAGGTGTTGATGATGGGCCCTGGTGAGGCGGCCAATCCCGATTCAGCCACTTCCTGGTTTGGCGGATTTTCGCTGTTGGGGCAGTAATGCGTTACAACCCTAAGGATGTATCACGTGAAATCGGGCCCGATGGTATAGAACACATGTATGTCAGTGGCAGCCTTGCCATGCGCATGTTCGTCATTTTCGCAGCCGCTTATGTCATGTCTTATGCGTTCAGGGCCGTCAATGCCGTGATCGCGCAGCCTTTGGTTCAGGAACTGGGCTTGACCGCCGGGCAGTTGGGTTTTCTGGCCTCGGCGTATTTTTTGTCGTTTGCCCTGATGCAGTTGCCCGTCGGGGTAATGCTCGATCGTTACGGCCCTCGGCGTGTTGAGGCTGTGCTGATCGGTTTTGCAGCGCTGGGCGCCTTGTTGTTTGCAGTGGCAGATTCTTATCTGGTGCTGTGGTTGGGCCGTGCCTTGATTGGTGTGGGCGTGTCGGCTTGTTTAATGGCGGCTGTGAAAGCTTACTCCCTGTACTTCAGGCCGCACATGCAGGCCAGTTTGTCGTCTTGGATGCTGGTGGCCGGGTCGCTCGGGGCTTTAGCTGTGACAACACCCGTGGAAGCCAGTTTGCCTGTTTTGGGATGGCGTGGAGTGTTTGGTGTGGCTGCAGTGCTGTGTGTTTTGGCTGGTTTGGCATTGTGGTTTGCATTACCCGCGTTGTTTAAGCCCCAAAAAACAGAGTCCGTTGCAGACATGGCCCACGGCTACAAGGCTATTTACGCGCACCCACATTTCTGGCGTGTGGCGCCTTTGGCGATGATTACCCAGGGTGGTTTCATGGCCTTTCTTGGTTTGTGGGTAGGCCCCTGGTTTACCGATGTAATCGGGGTTAGCAATGCACAGGCTGCGCAAAACATGTTCTGGATCTCTGCAACGCTGATGCTGGGGTATTTGTCACTTGGTTTTTTAACCCGCAGGGTGTCCAAGGCGGGCGGTGATGAAGATCAAATCATGTTGATTGGTACGGGTTTGTCTCTCGTCGTGTTTGCCGTTCAAATTTTGCAGGGTGTGCAATCAAGTTTGTGGGGGTGGTTGGTTCATGCAATCCTGATTTCCTCAGGCATTATGACTTACTCCACCTGCAACAAGCCGTTTCCGAAAAGGCTCACCGGGCGCTCCAGTACAGCCCTGAATTTGCTGATTTTTATCGGTGCTTTCAGCATTCAGTGGGGCATTGGTATTGGTATTGATTGCTTTGTGGCTTTGGGGCTTGGAAATGCAGACGCCATGCGGCTCTCGCTGGCCATTTTGTGGGCCTTGCAATTGTGCAGTTGGCTGTGGTTTGCCCGGCCAGGGCGCAAGGTAAGCCACCTAATTCCGTTTCGTTCACCTACGCAGTAAGGGCCATCGGCGGTTGGTTGATCACTTCACCAGCCAGTGATTTTCGGTACTGAATCGCTGTGGCAATGTGTTTTTTGTCGATTTGATTCACTTGGTCGAGGTCGGCCAAAGTGCGTGCCACCCTGCAAATTCTGTGAAGTGCGCGCGCTGAAAGATGATTTTTTTGTGCGTAAGCCAGTAAAAGTTTTTCAGCGCCACTGGCTGGTTTGCAATATTTGCTGATTTGCCCCGCGCTCATTTCGCCATTCAGGCACCCTTGGCGCTCAAGCTGAACGGTTCGGGCATTTTCAACCTGTGCACGCAACCCTGCACTGGTCGTCAACTCTGTGTGTTCTTTTTCACCCTGCAACAGCGTGCCGTGGTCAATGGCTTGTACTTCAATTGAAATATCCAGCCTGTCGGCGAGTGGGCCGGAGAGTTTGTTTTGGTATTTCCGAACTTGTTCGGGTGTGCATCGGCATTCTTTGGCCGGGTGCCCCAGCCAGCCGCAGGGGCAGGGGTTGTGGGCGCATATCCACAAAAACCTGGCCGGAAAGCTGGCTTGGTGGCCCGATCTGGAAATATTGACGCGCCCTGTTTCGAGCGGTTCACGAAGCGATTCCAGGCAACGTCTGTCAAATTCCAAAACTTCATCGGTAAATAACACACCCTGGTGCGCCAAGGTAATTTCTCCCGGTGAGGGTGGGTTTCCGCCGCCAATCAGGGCGGCCATGGTGCTGCTGGGGTGCGGGTTTCGAAAAGGGCGCTGTGGGCTAAGCGCATCGCTTTCACCTTTAAGGCTTCGAATGGCTGAAATTTCCAGCGAATCTTCATACGGCAAAGCTGGCATCAAACTACCCGCGCGCTGCGCAAGCATCGATTTTCCGCTTCCGGGTGGCCCAACCAAGCGAATGTGATGTTGGCCCGCTGTAGCGGTAAGTAGCGCATGTTTTGCCGTTTGGTGGCCAATAACCTCGGCCATGTCCAGCAATGTGGCTTGGGCTGCGTTGGTTTGCGGGTTGTATGCCTCCTGTTGAAGAGGCGTGCCGTGCCCGACCAAATGTGCTGCCGCTTCAAACAAATTGTTTGCACCAAATACCGCAATGTCGGGCACCGTGGCCGCCAGGCTGGCCTGTGCCTTGGGCAGCATTAGTTTTAAAGGGCGTTGGCGAATTTTGGCTTCTTTGCGCACGGCAAAAGCCAGTGCGAAGGGGCTTCGCACACCCGTCAGCGAGCCGGAGAGCGAGAGCTCGCTTGCAAAAAGCCATTCTGACAAATCGGCTTTGCCCAGTTGGCCCGATGCACTTGCAATGCCCAGTGCCACTGCGAGATCGAAAGCAGCGCTTCCTTTCGGGAGGTCGGCCGGTGCAAGGTTGACTGTGATTCGTTGTGCCGGAAACTCGAAACCGCTGTTAAGCAGTGCAGAGCGCACGCGTTCTTTCGATTCTCGAATTTCAGTGTCGGGCAGGCCAACCAGCGCAAACGAAGGCAAACCCGCTGACAGATGAACCTCAATTTGAACTGCAACCGGGCGAATGCCCACGAAAGTCAGGCTGTGAAGGGTAGCTAAAGGCATTGTGCGGGCTGTTGACCAAAACCCGGTGATTATCCCCGCATGGCCTGGCTTGGCAAGCAGGTAGTTAGCTTGTGGTCACCCGGTGTGGTCAGCTTCGCTTCTCTAGTTCAGCCACGCGCATTTCCAGTGCATGCACCTTTTCGCGCAACCTGTTCAGCACTTCCTTCTGAATTTCGAAATCTTCAAGGCTTACAAATTCCATTTCCTGTAAACCCTGGCGAATCAGCTGCGTGATTGGGTTTTCCATGGTTTGCAGGCCTTTTGCTTTGAGTAATTCGGCAACTTTGGCCGTGACTGCATCGAAAGGATTGTCCGCCAATGTTTCCCCCAAAAGAGTTGTCTTGCATGGCACCAATTTGGTGCACCAAAGTGGTGCTGCAACTGAAAATTCAAAAAATTGAATCGCTATTGTGCCCGAAAAAGGGCGGTTTATCGTGAAATTACCGACGAGTTAACCGCTGGCACAGTTCTCGCTATTACAGCCTTGCCAAAAAAATTTACGGCATTCATCTATTTTTAGGAGAGTGAGATGAAAAAATTAGTACTAGTCGCTGCCATCGCCGCAACTACTTTCGGGGCTGTTTCAACTGCGCAAGCCGAAGGCTTCACCGTTACTGGCAACGCCGGCATGTTCTCTGATTACCGTTTCCGCGGCATTAGCCAAACAAACAACGACATCGCTTTCCAAGGTGGTTTCGACGTTGTACACAGCAGCGGACTTTACGCTGGCGTATGGAATTCGAACATTGGTTTCGGTGGTGGCGCAGGCAACGGAAACGGTTTGGAAACTGATGTTTATGGTGGCTACACCTTCCCAATCGGCCCCGTGACTGCTGATGTTGGTTTGCTGCAATACATTTATTCAGGTACCACCGACGCGGCTACACGTAACCCCGCTCAAAATGTAAAGTTCGACACCCTTGAAGCGTATGTAAAAGCCAGCTATGCAGGTTTTACCTTGGCAGGTTACTACGCTCTGTCTGAAGACTACTTCGGTACAAGCGATCAGCAAGGCCCGGCAACTTCAAACGTCGCCGACATGAGTGGCTCTACTTATGTGAACCTGGCATACAAATATGCTTTGAGCGACAAGATCACCATTTCTGCCGCAATTGGTCAAACCAATTTTGAAAAGCCGGTTGCTCCAGTGCTTGTAGGCGCTGGTTTTGTTGATTCTTATGTTGATTACAACGTGGGCGTAACCTACAACCTGAACGGGTTTGAGTTGGGGTTGGCCTATGTGGATGGTGATGACGATATGGAAGCTATTGCTGTTGGTGCTGGCGGCTTTAACCGTGATGCAGGCAAAGGCGATGTGGTAGTTTCAATCAAGAAGTCGTTCTAAATCGAATCCAGACAGCGCTCTGAAGAGGGGCGCTGTTTTTACCCTCTTCAAACTTAATTCAGGAGTGCGTAATGAAGCTAATTTCAGCAGTCATTAAGCCTTTCAAACTCGATGAAGTCCGTGAAGCGCTGTCTGCCATCGGCGTGCAAGGCATTACGGTTACCGAAGTGAAAGGTTTTGGTCGCCAGAAAGGTCACACCGAGTTGTATCGCGGTGCCGAGTATGTGGTCGACTTTTTGCCCAAAGTAAAAATTGAAGCTGCAGTGGATGACAGCCTGGTAGACCAAGCTTGTGAAGCCATCGAAGCAGCTGCCAAAACCGGCAAGATCGGTGACGGCAAGATTTTTGTATTTGATTTGTTGAGTGTTACCCGTATTCGCACAGGCGAAACCGGTAAAGACGCCCTTTAACCAGAGAGAAGTGAGGAAATCATGAAGAAACTTCTGACTGTCTGGCTGGCGGCTGCTGCACTGGGTTTCAGTGTTGCAAGTCCCGGTGTGTTTGCGCAAGAAACACCCGCGGCCCCTGCCACCGAAGCCACTGAAACAATTGCTGCGCCCGTAGAGGCTGCACCCGCAGTTGAACCTGCTGCGCCAGCCCCAATGGCTGCCGAGGCTGCACCTGCAGAAGCAGCAGCACCCGCTGTTGAACAAACAGTAAACAAGGGCGATATTACCTGGATGATGGTTGCGACCATTTTGGTTATTTTCATGACCATTCCAGGCCTGGCGCTATTCTACGGCGGCTTGGTTCGCGCCAAGAACATGCTGTCGGTGCTAATGCAGGTGATGTCTGTTTTCTGCTTGATCGTGGTGCTCTGGGCCGTATATGGTTACAGCTTGACTTTCGGCGGTGGCGACAATCCATTCGTGGGTAATTTCAGCAAGCTCTTCCTCAGTGGTGTAACGCCCGACTCTTTGTCGGCAACATTCACCGAAGGCGTGATGATCCCCGAATTCATTTTCATCGCATTCCAGTCCACATTTGCCGCTATTACTTGTGCGCTGATCGTGGGTGCATTTGCTGAACGCATTAAGTTCTCCGCAGTGCTTCTATTCTGCGCAATCTGGTTCACATTCAGCTACATTCCAATCGCACACATGGTGTGGGACGCAGCCGGCTTCATTTTCGCTGATGGCGCAATCGACTTCGCTGGTGGTACTGTGGTTCACATCAACGCTGCTGTGGCAGGTTTGGTGGGTGCTTACATGATTGGTAAGCGCGTTGGCTACGGCAAGGAAGCAATGACTCCACACAGCCTGACACTGACCATGGTTGGTGCCTCCATGTTGTGGGTGGGTTGGTTCGGCTTCAACGCAGGTTCAAACCTGGAAGCCAACGGTGGTACAACACTGGCCTTCATTAACACATTGCTGGCAACTGCCGCCGCAACCCTTAGCTGGGCCGCTGCAGAAGCATTACTGAAAGGAAAGGCCTCCATGTTGGGTGCAGCTTCCGGTGCAGTAGGTGGTTTGGTTGCGATTACACCAGCTTGCGGTACGATCGGCCCAATGGGAGCACTGATCCTTGGTTTGATGGCTGGTCCAATCTGCTTGTGGGGCGTGACTGGCCTGAAGAAGATGTTGGGTGCAGACGATGCGCTGGACGTATTTGGTGTACACGGTGTCGGCGGTATCTTGGGTGCGATCATGGTGGGTGTGTTGTCGGCACCTAGCTTGGGCGGCACAATGGGTGACGACTTCGTGATCGGTTCGCAAGTTCTGGTACAGCTGAAAGGCGTGGTAATCACCATCGTTTGGTCTGGTATCGTGGCTGCAATCTCCTTCAAGCTGGTAGACCTAATCGTTGGTCTGCGTGTTTCTGAAGATGCAGAGCGTGAAGGTCTGGACATCACTTCACACGGTGAAACAGCCTACAGCAAGTAAGCAACACTCTCCACTTAGGTGGAATCCTTCAGCCCGGGGTAAAGGGCTGATTCAAAGGCACCTTAGGGTGCCTTTTTTGTTGCCTTACGCTTTTGATTGGGTTGGAGGTGGCGGCGATGGAGTTTTTGCCAAGTGAATCGAACAGTGTCTGCCCGCACATGCGCTTTTTGGTTACTCCAGCGCCGTCTATTCTCCAACCCAAAGAAAACAGGCGTGAGGGTAACAAGGGGTGGGAGAATTCACGCGCGGTGATAGGCGAGGGGAAGGTTCAAGAGATCGCACCTTGCCCAGTCAGGAAACTTGCCGACTGGAGGTGCTGGGCAGTGCGGTCGCAATGCGAAAGCCAAAGCCCGACTGTCTTTTTTGGAGGGTTTGGCTTAGCACGGCACAAACCGCAAGGCGATCAAGCAAGTTTTCGGGCAAGGGCGACTCTTAACCTTCCCCCAGCCCCCCCGTAAATACCCCAACCCCGCCTTCACACCCTATTTTCCTCTCTCAATGTGGCAGTGCAGCGTTTTGGATTACACTTGTTTAAGTATTCAAACCAGAGAATGTTGATGGTTCCACATCTAGTAACAGCTTTAACCGGTCCCTTGCTGGATCTCGAAAAACGAATGCTCGACAAAACCACCGAGATTGAACGCTGGTTTCGTATGGCCTGGAACGAGAACACTCCACCGTTTTACAGCTCGGTTGATGTACGCAATGCCGGTTTCAAACTTGCACCTGTCGATACCAACCTGTTCCCCGGCGGCTTTAACAATCTGGCCCCCGACATGATGCCGCTGGCCATTCAGGCTGCCATGAGTGCAATTGAAAAAATTTGCCCGGAAGCACGCAGCATGGTGCTCGTGCCCGAGAACCACACCCGCAACACTTTTTACCTCACGAACGTGGCCCGCTTGGCTGCGATTCTGAAGCAAACGGGTTTGGAGATTCGTCTGGGTTCTGTTTCGCCTGAAATTACCGAACCTACCCGTTTCGATTTACCCGATGGGCAACACATTGTGCTGGAACCGCTCAAGCGCAATGGCAACCGCGTGGGTGTTGATGGCCTTGAGCCTTGTGCAGTGCTGTTGAACAATGACCTTTCCGCTGGCGTACCCCCTATTCTTCAAGGCATTAAGGATCAAATTTTGCTGCCACCGTTGCATGCAGGTTGGGCTACTCGGCGCAAAAGCACGCACTTCAAGGCTTACGATTCTGTGGTGGAGTCCTTCTCAGGAATGCTTGAAATTGACCCATGGTTGATCAATCCGTATTTCACTCACCGCAGCCAGCTGAATTTTCAGGAGCGTGTTGGCGAAGAGGCTTTGGCCGAGGCAGTAGACGAAATATTGGCCAAAACACGAGTTAAATATGCCGAGTACGGCATTGATGAACAACCCTATGTGGTTGTGAAAGCGGATGCAGGCACCTATGGCATGGGAATCATGACCGTGAAAGACGCCTCCGAGGTGGTGGGGTTAAACCGTAAACAGCGCAATAAAATGTCGGTCGTCAAGGAAGGTTTGCAGGTGTCTGATGTAATTATTCAAGAGGGTGTACACACTTTTGAAAGCATCGAAGACGCCGTGGCCGAACCCGTGGTGTACATGATAGACCGCTACGTGGTGGGCGGTTTTTACCGCGTGCACACAGGCCGTGGCCGCGATGAAAACCTGAACGCGCCCGGCATGCACTTTGTACCTTTGGCATTCGAAACACCGTGCAACACGCCCGATTGCAGTGACCGCCCGGATGCGGCCATGAACCGCTTTTACGCCTATGGCGTTATTGGTCGTTTGGCGGCACTTGCGGCTTCGCAAGAGCTGGAGGCAACCGCCAATGTGGAGTTGGCCGCATGAGCAGCCGAAGTTTTGTGTGCGTTATCGACCCACTCACCAGCCTGAATCCGAAAAAAGATTCCTCTATTGCCATGATGGAATCGGCACAATCGCGCGGCTGGAAAGTGGGTGTGATTGAGGACGGCGGCATGCATTGGGCCAGCGGCTCGGGTGTTCGTGCCCAAGTGGTGTGGATTGCAATTGATCGGGCCAACAAGCCTTGGTATTCCGAGGTGGGCCGCGAAGAAGTGGCCCTGAAAGACCTAGATGCCGTCATCATGCGCAAAGATCCGCCCTTTGACGCAGAGTTCGTAACAGCCACCTGGCTTTTGGAACAGGGCGAGCGAGAAGGCGCGCGCGTGTTCAACAGCCCGCGGGCCATTCGCGACCACAATGAAAAATTCACCATTGCGCAGTTTGAACAGTTTGTGGTGCCCACCCTGGTGTCGCGTAACGCTGCACAACTGCGCAGCTTTCTGGACCACTACCCCGATGCGATTGCCAAGCCTTTGGATGGAATGGGTACTTCAATTTTTCGCATGAAAAAAGGCGATCAAAACGTGGGCGTGATACTGGAAACGCTCACCGATTACGGCAAGAAAACCGCCATGATTCAGCGTTATATTCCAGAAATTGTGGATGGCGACAAACGCGTGTTACTCATCAACGGTGAGCCAGTGCCTTACTGCCTGGCGCGCTTGCCCAAAGAAGGCGAACACCGCGGTAACCTGGCGGCGGGCGGCACAGGGCGTGCGCAGCCCTTGAGTGAAAGTGACTGGCACATTGCACGAACACTAGGCCCAGAATTGAAAAAGCGCGGCTTATTGCTCGTGGGGCTGGACATCATTGGTCAGAACTTGACTGAAGTGAATGTAACAAGCCCCACGTGTTTCCGTGAGATCATGGAGCAAACAGGCTTTCCCGTGGCTGATACCTTTGTGCAAGCAGTTGAAGCAGCCTTGCAGGAGGGCAGCTGATGCTTGGCTTGGTACTTGTTGCTCATGCTCCATTTGGCGATGCCATTGCCCAATGTGTAAAACATGTGATGGGATCTTTGCCCGACGGCTTGGCGGTGGTGGATGTACTCGCCGATGACGACATTGATCATTCAGTTCAACGCATTCAAGATGCAGCACGGCAAGTGAATACTGGCGAAGGAGTTGTGTTCTTAACTGACCTGTTTGGCGCAACCCCCTCGAATGCAGCAGTGCGTGCAGGTGCAGAGTCGCTTAACATGCCCACCGTGTTGGTATCGGGCTGCAACCTGCCCATGGTGTTGCGTGCACTGGGCTTTCGGGGTTTACCCATCAGTGAGGTTGCCGAGCGTTTGGTCATGGGAGGCCGAAACGGTATCGTAAGCACTGGTGCCACCGCGCCACAACGTCAAACATTTAACCCGGCTAAAAACGATGATTCAGCAAGAAATCACCATCAGCAATAAATTAGGCCTGCATGCGCGGGCCTCCGTCAAATTGACCCAAACCGCCAGCCGCTTTCAATCTGAAGTGTGGATTGCCAAGGCAGGCCGACGTGTGAATGCGAAAAGCATTATGGGTGTCATGATGTTGGCCGCAGGCAAAGGGCACAACGTGGTGTTGGAGGCAGAGGGTAGTGACGAGGCCGAAGCCATCGCCGCATTGGTGGCCTTGATTGACGACAAATTTGGCGAAGGCGAATAAACCATGACCCTGGCCTTGCATGGCATCGCAGTTTCACGAGGCATTGCAGTCAGCCGCGCCCTGGTGTGGGACACGGCCATGCGGGATATTCCCCGTAACCGCATCGATAAAAAATCCGTTCGCTTCGAAAAGAAAAGATTCGACAACGCAATCAAGCGTGTGGCTGATGAACTGGTTGAAATTCGCAGTCAAATTTCTGCCGATTCCCCAGCAGAATTTGATGCATTCGTGAATCTGCACAGCCTGATTCTTGCCGACCCAATTCTGTCAGAAGAGCCCAAAAACCTGATCCAAAACAAGTTGATCAATGCCGAATGGGCCTTGATTGAGCAAATGGAAGTGCTGCTGGAGCAGTTCTCCGCAATTGAAGACGACTACTTTCGCGAACGTAACAGCGACGTGCGTCAGGTTGTTGAGCGTGTGCTGAAATCGTTGCAGGGGCATGCAACCGCTTTGCCTTTGCCACCTGAGGGTGAGAACGAAGACCCTTGGTTAATCGTTGCTTACGACATTTCACCCGCTGACATGGTGCAGCTGAAAGGCCGTCGCGTTGGCGCGTTTGTAACTGAAATGGGCGGAGCAACCTCGCACACCGCTATTGTTGCGCGCAGCCTTGGCATACCCGCTGTGGTGGGTGTGCCGCGTGCACTTGAATTTGTGCACAACGGTGATTTGGTGGTGGTAGATGGCAAAGTGGGTGCCGTATTTCTTGACCCTGCCACCGTGGTGGTTGAGGAATACCAGCGCAAGCAAGCCATATTGGCCTTGTCGCGGCAGCGCCTCAAGCGCCTGATCACCACCGAAGCACGTACCCAGTGTGGCCGCCGCATTGAACTGCTGGCCAACATCGAACTGCCAGACGATGTGAAGGGCGTGGTGGATGCCGGGGCCGACGGCGTTGGCTTGTTCCGTTCCGAATTCCTGTTCATGAACCGCAAGGAATGGCCTTCCGAGGACGAGCAATACGAAGCCTACCGAAAGGTAATCAAGGCCATGAAGGGCAAGCCTGTCACGGTTCGTACGCTAGACTTGGGCGCGGACAAAACCTTGCAGTTTGATGGCGGCAGTAGCAGTGCGCCGCCTGTGTCCAGCACCTCGGCCCTGGGTCTGCGTTCAATACGTTTCAGCTTGGCCGAACCTGCAATATTTCTTACCCAAATTCGGGCTTTGTTGCGTGCCGCAAAACATGGGCCAGTGAAAATTTTGTTGCCCATGCTCACCAATATTCGGGAAACGAAACAAGCCTTGGCGTATATCGACATGGCGCGTGAGCAATTGCTGGAACGCCGTTTTCAGGCCAACCAAGCTGTGCCAATTGGCGGCATGATCGAAGTGCCTGCCGCCGCACTCAGCCTGCCGCATTTCTTGAATTATCTTGATTTTGTATCGATAGGCACAAACGACCTGATTCAGTACACCCTCGCTGTGGACCGGGTTGATCACCAAGTGGCCCACCTCTACGATCCCCTTCATCCAGCGGTTTTAAGGTTGGTTTATGAAGTGATCACCAGCGCTGAAAAGGCAGGTGTACCCGTGAGCGTATGCGGCGAAATGGCTGGCGATGTTCGCCTCACCCGTTTGCTGTTGGGCATGGGGCTTACGCAGTACTCCATGCACCCTTCCCAGTTGCTGGATGTAAAAGAATTGCTGCTGAAAACCGACTTTGAGACCACGCAGAAAATGGTTAAAAAAGTAACACGCACCTTTGACATCGAAAAAATTGACACCCTGATGCGGCAATTACACGAAGATTAAGGGAAAGCCTGATAGCTTGCAGATACCCAAGCTGGCATTCAAAGCGCCTTCAAAGCCAGTTTGCGATTTATACTCAAGTGCCAGCCAAAACCAACAATCCAACCTGAAAAACACCGAATTGTGTCTGCCAACCAGTCCGTGGGCTTCGTAAAGCCCGAGCTAATTGAATTCACTGCACCGTTGTTGCTGGAGTGCGGTAAAACCCTGCCCAGCTATTCGCTGATGGTCGAAACCTACGGCACACTGAATGCCAGCAAGAGCAATGCCGTGCTGGTGTGCCATGCGCTGAATGCATCGCACCATGTGGCAGGCCTGTATGAAGGACAGGAAAAAAGCGAAGGCTGGTGGGACAACATGGTGGGCCCAGGCAAACCGCTGGACACCAACCGGTTTTTCGTGATCGGTGTGAACAATCTGGGTTCTTGCTTTGGTTCTACAGGCCCGAGCAGTATTAATCCGCAAACCGGAAAACCCTATGGTGCCGATTTTCCGTTTGTGACCGTGCAAGACTGGGTGAATGCCCAGGCCCGCTTGGCCGATTATTTCGGCATCGAAAAATTTGCAGCAGTCATGGGCGGAAGCTTGGGAGGTATGCAAGCCCTGCAATGGAGTCTTGGTTATCCAGACCGTGTGGGGCATTGTATGGTTATTGCCTCTACGCCCAAACTTAGCGCACAGAATATTGCCTTTAACGAAGTGGCGCGCCAGGCCATTGTGACCGATCCTGATTTTCACGGCGGCAACTATTACGAACATGGCGTTGTGCCCAAGCGTGGCCTGCGCCTGGCCCGAATGATTGGCCACATTACTTACCTGAGTGGCGACGACATGGCCGAGAAGTTTGGCCGCACCTTGCGAAATGGCGACTACAACTATGGCCTTGAAGTGGATTTTCAAGTTGAAAGTTACTTGCGCTACCAAGGCGACAAGTTTGCAGATTACTTCGACGCCAACACCTACCTGTTGATAACCAAAGCACTCGATTATTTCGACCCTGCCCGCCACACGGGCGGCAATTTAGCCAAGGCGCTTGAGGCGGCCAAAGCCAAATTCCTGCTGGTCAGTTTCACCACCGACTGGCGATTTGCGCCCGAGCGAACCCGTGAAATTGTTGAGGCACTCATGGCCAACCAGCGCGATGTGACTTATGCCGAGATTGACGCCCCCCATGGCCACGATGCATTCTTGCTGACTGACGAGCGTTACCACAATGTGGTGCGCGGCTACTTTGAGCGCATTGCCAAGGAGCTTGCATGAAAACCCCGCACGCTGTTCGACAAGACGTACAACCCCTGCCCATTGCCGTGCCTCGGGCCGATCTCGATTTGATCGAAAGCTGGGTGCCCATGGGCGCACGTGTGCTTGATTTGGGTTGCGGTGATGGTTCGTTCCTGGCGCGCTTGATGAAAACCCGCAAGGCCACCGGTTATGGCGTTGAGATTGACGACAACAATGTGCAGCGCAGTGTGGCCAACGGCATCAATGTGATACAGCAAGACCTTGAAAAAGGCCTGGCCATGTTTGAGGACCATGCTTTCGACGTGGTCATCTTGTCGCAAACCCTCCAAGCCATGCACAACACCGAGCGAATTCTCAAAGAGATCGCTCGGGTTGGCAAAGAAGGCATTGTCAGCTTTCCCAATTTTGGTCATTGGTACCATGTGTGGTCGATTGCTTTGGGCCGCATGCCTGTGTCCAAGCAAATGCCTTATCAGTGGTACAACACCCCGAACATTCACCTGTGCACCCCCAAAGATTTCGAGGCACTGGTTGCTCAAATCGGACATAAAGTACTGGGCAAGCAACTTTTTCTGAATGGTGAGGCAGTCGATTTTCTGGGCAATTTGCGCAGCACTTTGGCGGTTTACCGTTTCAAGCCTCAGTTTGCAAATTAAGCGAACCACATGAAAAGCGAGCAACCTACCCCACTTGAAAACGAGTACTGGCGGCAGGTTAAGCGAATTACCTGGCGCTTGTTGGGGGTTTGGGTCGCCTTGATTCTTAGTGTTGTGTGGTTCGTTCCCCAGCTTGGCATTACTGTTTATGGGGTGCCTCTGTCGTACTGGGTTATTTCCAGCCTGCTGCTTTTAAGTTTTTTGGCATTGGTTGCATGCTATGCATGGAGCATGGATAGGTTAGAATTGAAATTCAAACGAGCGGTGGAAAACAACCGCAACTATCCAGGAGACATGAATGAAAAGCAGCACCGGCGAGGTGGGAAAACCCCTCACTGACACCAAAGGCACGCCCCTGCGTTTCGTAACAGGCTCGTCCCTGTTCGATGGGCACGACGCCGCAATCAACATGATTCGCCGCTTGCTGCAAAGCCAGGGCGCCGAGGTTATTCACCTTGGCCACAACCGCTCCGTACAAGAACTGGTTGATGCTGCCATTCAGGAAGATGCCGATGGCCTGGCTGTGAGTTCCTACCAGGGCGGGCACAATGAATTTTTCAAGTACATGGTCGATGAGCTGAAAGCTCAACACGCCGGGCACATTCAGGTGTTTGGTGGCGGTGGTGGCGTTATTTTGCCTTCGGAAATTGAAGCCCTTCAAGCGTATGGCGTGAACCGTATTTACAGCCCGCAAGATGGTCAGAAAATGGGCCTGGAGGGCATGATTGGCGACATGATCGCCCGTGCAGCGCAAGCGCGCGATGCGTGCAAAAAAGCAGAAGTAAGCTGCACGCCGGAAGGTATCAAAGCGCTCGCCAATAACTGGCCACTGCTAACGCAACTAATTACCCGCCTTGAACGCGACGAGGTGCCCGCTGCCGACCTGGAAGCCATTCGCACCCAAGCCAAAGCCAGCAAAACCCCAGTACTGGGCATTACTGGCACGGGTGGTGCGGGAAAATCAAGCCTGACCGATGAATTGATTCGCCGCCTGCGCATGGACCATGGCGATGATTTAACCATTGGCGTGGTGTGTGTAGACCCCTCCCGCCGAAAAACCGGCGGTGCGCTGCTGGGCGATAGAATTCGCATGAATGCGATTGGTCCTTGGGCTGGCAACAGCCCCAAGGTGTTTATGCGTTCACTGGCCACGCGCGATTCTGCGCAAGAAGTGCCAGCTACCCTGCCCGATATCATTGCGTTGTGCCGTGCCACGGGTTTTGATGTGGTGCTGGTGGAAACACCGGGCATTGGCCAAGGCGACGCAGCCATTGTGCCGCATGTGGATTTCAGCCTGTATGTGATGACACCTGAATACGGTGCAGCCAGCCAGCTTGAAAAAATTGACATGCTCGACTTCGCCGATTTTGTGGCGGTGAACAAGTTCGACCGAAAAGGCGCACTGGATGCACTACGCGATGTGTGCAAGCAGGTACAGCGCAACCGCATGGCATTCACTAGCATGCCCGACACCATGCCCGTGTACGGCACATTGGCCAGCCGTTTTAACGACGATGGCGTGAGTGCCCTTTACAAAGCCCTGCGTGCAGCCTTGCCCATCGCCAAGCCTTCCAAAGGCCTGTTTGATGGGGTTGACACCAAATACTCAACCACCATGAAGGCTGTCGTACCTTCCGAGCGGGTACGTTACCTGGCTGAAATTGCGCAAGCTGTGCGCAGTTACAAAGCGCAAGTGCAAAAAGACGTTGCCGCTGTGTATGACCAGGAATGCATGCAGCGTGCGCAGACTTTGCTGCTTGAACACAAGCCCGACAAAACCAAGGCAGTTGAAGCCCTGGATGACATTCTGGAATTGACCAATACCCGAATCAGCATGGCAGCCCAAAAGGCCATGAAAGACTATACCAAGCTGGCTGAAGGTTACCGTGGCGACACGCTGACTTACGAAGTGCGCGGCAAGGCTTTACAGGCGCCACTCACGGTGACTTCGCTGTGTGGCTTGAAAATTAATCGTGTTAGCCTGCCCAAGTTCACCAGCCGCGCGGACCTGTTGAAATTCGTGATGCTGGAAAACTTGCCCGGTTACTTCCCCTTCACTGCAGGTGTGTTTCCTGTGAAGCGCGAAGGTGAAGACCCAACCCGCATGTTTGCTGGCGAGGGCGACCCCGCGCGCACCAACCGCCGCTTCAAAATGCTCAGCAGTGCCAGCGACGCCAAACGATTGTCGACGGCATTTGATTCTGTCACCTTGTATGGTTTTGATCCCGACCTGCGTCCTGACATTTACGGCAAGGTGGGTACCAGTGGTGTGAGCGTGGCCACGCTGGATGACATGAAAGTGTTGTACAGCGGCTTTGATTTGTGCGCACCCAGCACCAGTGTGTCGATGACCATCAACGGCCCTGCGCCCAGCATTCTGGCCATGTTCCTGAACACTGCCATTGACCAGCAAGTAGACCTGTTCACCGCGAAAAACAAGCGCGCGCCGAATGCGGATGAATATGCAAACATCAAGGTCAGCACTTTGAAGGCAGTGCGCGGCACAGTGCAAGCAGACATTCTGAAAGAAGACCAAGGGCAGAACACCTGCATCTTCTCCACTGAATTCAGCCTGCGCGTGATGGGCGATATTCAGCAGTACTTCATTGACCATGAAGTGCGTAACTTCTACAGCGTATCGATCAGCGGTTATCACATTGCTGAAGCGGGGGCCAACCCGATTTCACAACTGGCTTTTACACTTTCGAACGGCTTTACTTTCGTAGAAGCCTATTTGGCGCGCGGCATGAAGATCGACGACTTTGCGCCAAATTTAAGTTTCTTCTTTTCCAACGGCATGGACCCGGAATACACGGTGTTGGGCCGCGTGGCACGCCGAATTTGGGCCATTGCAATGCGCGATAAATACGGCGCAAGCGACCGCAGCCAGAAGCTGAAGTACCACATTCAAACCAGTGGCCGCAGTTTGCATGCACAGGAAATTGCGTTCAACGACATACGCACCACTTTGCAAGCCTTGATTGCGGTGTATGACCACTGCAACAGCCTGCACACCAATGCATATGATGAGGCCGTAACCACCCCAACTGAGGAAAGCGTGCGCCGCGCCATGGCCATTCAGTTGATCATTAACAAGGAATGGGGCTTGGCCAAAAATGAAAACCCAAACCAGGGTGCATTCATTATTGAAGAACTGACTGAGCTGGTTGAAGAGGCTGTGTTGGCTGAACTAGACCGAATCAGCGAACGCGGTGGTGTGTTGGGTGCCATGGAAACAGGCTACCAGCGCAGCAAAATTCAGGAAGAGTCGATGCACTATGAAATCCAGAAGCACGATGGCACCTTGCCAATTGTGGGGGTGAATACCTTCACCAACCCCAATGACAACGCCGACTCCTTGAACTCGCTTGAACTGGCACGTGCTACCGAGGAAGAAAAGCAAAGTCAGTTGAAACGCTTGGCTGAATTCAAGCAACGGCATGCAGCAGAAAGTGGGCCTATGCTGGAGCGCTTGAAGCAAACTGCGATGAATGGTGGCAATGTGTTTGAAGTGCTGGTGGATGCGGTTCGAGTGTGTTCGCTGGGGCAGATCACGCAGGCGCTGTTTGAAGTGGGTGGTAAATATCGCAGGTCGATGTAAGTGCTGCTGCTGTTTTAGTTTTTTGCCGACATGGCGTGGGTTTATCGCTTGTGCTTCGGTTTTTGGCCGACTCGGCGTGAGTTACTTGTGCCGCACTGAAAACTGCTTAGTCCCTTTTTGAATTGATTCTTGCTCACCAAATTCGGCAAAACAGATGGCCGAATTTGGTGTCGGCATGAAGCCGACCGTTGCAAATCAATTCAAACGGGGCAGTTTTCTTGAAGTGCTGCCCAAGCAATCCCACTGCCGAATGGGCAGTCAGAAGGCAGCGAGCGATTGGAATCCGCGCCGAGAGGGCTCAATAAACCGGCGGTTGAAGCTCGCGCCGAGGGGGCTAAAAGAAGCCCGCTTGGAAGCTTTGCTGTAAAATCAATTCATCGCAGTACACAAAAAGCAGCACCATGAAACTCAACGCCGATCTAACCCAACGTGCAGTTGTCAACAGCAACCATGTGGAATGGGTTGCCTCCCCCGCACCCGGTGTTTGGCGCAAACCGCTTGAGCGTGACGGCGATGAAGTTGCGCGTTTAACATCCATTGTGCGTTACGACCCAGGCTGTGCATTTCCAGAACACGAGCATGGCGGTGGTGAAGAATTCTTTGTGCTGGAAGGCACATTTGAAGATGAGTTTGGTGCGTACCCAGCTGGTACCTTTGTAAAAAACCCGGTGGGTACCAAGCATTCACCCAAGAGCGCCGAAGGCTGCACCATACTCGTGAAGTTGCGCCACATGCGGGCTGAAGATCAAGCTCCGGTTGTGATTGACACCAACAAAGCAGAGTGGCGGCAAGGCCTGGTACCCGGCTTGAAGGTTATGCCGCTGGACAGCTTCGAGACCCGCCACACGGCGCTGGTGAAGTGGGCTCCAGAAACCTATTTCAATATGCATCGCCACATGGGCGGTGAAGAAATTTTTGTATTGGAAGGTGTGTTTTCGGATGAGTATGGCGACTATCCTGCGGGCACCTGGATACGTAGCCCGCACGCCAGTGCACACACGCCTTTTAGTAAGCCCGGTTGTACTATTCTTGTACGCACAGGCCATTTGATCGATCAATAATTCCTTGATCTGCATCAAAGCCAACTTTGTTTGGCTTGGTTACGATGCAGTCATGAATCCTGACACCGTTCCTCAAAATGAGAGCCTTGCAAACAGTCAGTTCCGTCGTGCAGACGGCCTGTGGGAGGGTATTGCCCGCGTAAGCGGCATGGACTGTGGGGCCTGTGCGGTTGAAATTGAACAGGTTGCAAGGCGGGTGTCCGGGTTCAGCGAATTTACTGTTAACCCGGCCAGCCACCTCGCCAGTTGGGTGGCGGAAAGCCCTGCTGCAATCGAAGAACTGGTTCAAAGAATCAAAAGGCTGGGCTATGTGCTGGGTTTGCAAGAAGGGGAGCCGGGCGACATTCAGGCCAAGCGCACCCGCAAGGCTGCCCGATCCCGTTTTCTGCGTTTTCTGGTGGCTGCACTGTGCATGATGCAAATCATGATGTACAGCACGCCAGAATATGTTTTCACACCCGATGAAATTGGCCGGGCTGAAATCAGCCTGTTACGCTGGGCCCAGTGGGTGCTTGCCCTGCCTTTAATGTTGTATTGTGCCGTGCCCTATTACAAACGTGCCTGGGTGGCTGCCATTCAACGCCGCCTGGTGATGGACCAGCCCATCGTGATTGGCCTTGTGTTGGCGTTTGTGCTGGGTAGCCTTAACCTGAATAACCCCGCTAGCCACGTGTGGTTCGATTCCATCGCCATGCTCTTAACCCTGCTGCTGTTGGTTCAAATGCTGGTGGACAATCAAACTGCAATAGCCTTGCATCATTTGGCTGGCTTGCAGCCTGATTTGCCACTGCAGGTACAGGTGCCCAATGCGCACGGAAGCCCCCCAATCCCTGTGGCGCAATTGCGGCCAGGGCAGTTGTATCAATTGGCTCAATCGCAGGCAGTGCCTCTTGATTCCGAACTGTGTACTCATGAATCCACTGTGTGGGTGGATGAAGCCATGCGCACTGGCGAGGCTGAGCCTGTTCCGAAAAAGCAAGGCGATCTTATTCAGGCGGGCAGCCGTCTTTTAAGCGATCAGGCAATTTTGCGGGTTATGCCCACAGCTGGCGGCGACAGCCTCTGGTCCATGGGCCAGCTGTTGCTGCAGGCTTTGGCAGCCAAGCCCAAACATCAAGACAAAGTCGATCGAATACTGCCATGGTTTGTATTTGGGGTGCTGTGTTGCGCAGCTGCAACCGCGTTTTATTGGGGCTTTATTCAATCGCAACCTAGTGTGGCGGCCAGCGCCACTTTGGCGGTGTTGATCGTAACCTGCCCCTGTGCGCTTGCCTTGGCGCTGCCGCTGGTCCGTTTGTTCGGTATTCGCCGCCTAGTACAAGCGGGTGTACTGGTGCGCAACCCCCTTGGTTTGGACACCTTGGCGCGGGTTTCAGTTGTGGCCCTGGATAAAACAGGAACCCTCACCACACCGGCCTCAATCAAGGTAAAACAACAGGCCGTGTGTTCTTACCCTGAAATTGAAAACACAGAAATACTGAATGCGCTGTGCATGTTGGCGCGGCGTTCTGTTCATACGCTTTCCAAGGCGGTAGCCGCTCACTTGTTTAAACAATTAAACTCAAGTGCGAAACCCGTGCAGTGGCTTCATTTCACTGAGATACCAGGTACTGGCCTAATTGGTGTATGTAAGCTCAACGATCAGTCTATCGAGTTGCGGCTGGGTTCTGCGGAACATTGCGAACTCACCCGGCAGCATGGTAATTCAAGCGAGGTGTTTGCAGTGTGCATCACAGGCAGCGAATTGGATGCTCGACAATTCTTGAAGTTTGAAGTGAATTTGCAAAGTGATCACCAGCTTGTCTCGCAATTGGCTGTGCTTCAAGCGCAGGGTTTGAGCCTGAACATATTGTCTGGCGACCAGCCATTGGCGGTTGAGCGATGGATGCCTGAATGGAAGTTTGACACCCGGCAAGGTGGTATGTCACCGGCCGAGAAAATCAACTGGATTACTTCGCAACAAGCCGATAAAAAAGTAGTTGCCATGGTGGGTGACGGCTTGAATGACAGCGGTGCTTTTGCGCAAGCTGATGTTTCATTCGCTGCTGCGGGTGCGTGCACCTTAAGTGCGGGGCAAGCCGACTTCCTCATCTTGCAGCCAGGTATGAGCGGCGTGGCGACCGCGATTGACACGGCACGGCAAGTTGAAAAAATTGGTCGGCAAAATTTGATTTGGGCGCTTGCTTACAATGGCGTTGCAGTTCCTGTGGCCATGATGGGTTATTTAACACCCTGGATGGCTTCTGTTGGTATGGGCTTCAGCAGCCTGCTTGTGTTTTTCAATACCCTGCGCTTGAAAAGGAATCGCTGAAGCATGGACATTCTTTTCCTGTTGATCCCATTAAGTTTGGTGTTGGTTGCAGTAATAGGTGTTGTGCTGTTCTGGGCGGTCAACACGGGTCAGTTCGATGTCTCTTCCAAAGAAGGCAATCTAATTCTCGAAGACGATGATCGCCCCAACTCAAATAATCACGCTTGAGAATCGCTGGCGATTGATTTAGATCAAGGCGGCTTGCACACCACGCGCGCACACTGAAACCTCCAAATATTTTTATTTTTTCCGGAGGCTTTCGTGGCCCATCAACTTCAAAACGAATACTACAACTACAAGGTGGTTCGGCAATTTTCAATTGCAGCTATTGTGTGGGGTGTAGTCGGCATGCTTGTCGGCTGCTGGATTGCAGCGCAGCTGGCTTGGCCCGAACTGGGCCAGGGCATTGAATGGTTAAGCTATGGCCGCTTGCGCCCCTTGCACACCAATGCCGTTATTTTTGCATTCGGCGGTTGCGCACTTTTTGCAACTTCGTATTACGTGGTGCAGCGCACTTGCAATGTGCGTTTGATTTCCGACAAACTGGCCGCGTTTCATTTCTGGGGATGGCAGGCTGTGATCGTGGCTGCCGCCATTTCCCTGCCTTTGGGTTTCACGCAGGGCAAGGAATACGCGGAACTGGAATGGCCAATTGATGTGCTGATCACACTTACCTGGCTCACGTATGCCGCAGTGTTTTTTGGCACGCTGGCCATTCGCAAGGTGAATCACATTTATGTGGCGAACTGGTTTTATGGTGCCTTCATCATTGCAGTTGCATTGTTGCATGTGGTCAATAGTGCAGCCATTCCAGCTGACTGGATGAAAAGCTACTCAGTGTATGCCGGTGTGCAAGACGCCATGGTGCAGTGGTGGTATGGGCACAATGCCGTGGGTTTTTTCCTCACCGCAGGCTTTCTAGGCATGATGTATTACTTCATTCCAAAACAAGTGGGTAGGCCCGTGTATTCCTACCGCTTGTCCATCGTGCACTTCTGGGCACTTATTTTCACTTACATGTGGGCAGGTCCACACCACTTGCACTACACCGCCCTGCCTGACTGGACCCAGTCCGTGGGCATGGTGTTCTCCCTGATTCTTCTGGCTCCAAGCTGGGGCGGCATGATCAACGGCATCATGACCTTGAGCGGCGCTTGGCACAAGCTGCGTGATGATCCAATTCTTCGTTTCCTGATTGTGTCGCTCAGCTTCTACGGTATGAGCACATTCGAAGGACCGATGATGTCGATTAAAACCGTGAATGCGCTAAGCCATTACACCGACTGGACCATTGGCCACGTGCACAGCGGCGCCTTGGGCTGGGTGGGTTTTATCTCCATGGGCTCGCTCTATTACCTGGTACCGCGCCTGTTCGGTAAAGGTGAAATGCACAGCAAAACCGCGATTGAAGTGCACTTTTGGGTTAGCACCATCGGCATTGTGTTGTACATCACTGCCATGTGGATTGCCGGTGTAATGCAAGGCTTGATGTGGCGTGAACTGAATCCCGACGGCACCTTGGCCTACACCTTTGTTGAAAGTGTGAAAGCCACTTATCCCTATTATGTGGTTCGTTTCCTCGGTGGTTTGTTGTATGTGGGAGGCATGGTTCTCATGGCCTGGAACTGCTGGATGACAGCAAAAGGCGGGCAGCGCGTAGAGGCGAAAATTCCTGCCTTGCCATTGATCAAACCTGCGCACGCTTGAACGGGGGGAACGGAATGAAATTCACACATGAAAAAATCGAAACCAATTCCTGGCTCATGCTGGTGCTGGTGTTGCTTGTAATCAGCGTCGGTGGCGCAGTTGAAATAGCACCGTTGTTCTTTCAAAAAAGTACTACTCAGCCCGCACCGGGGGTTGTGCCATACACCGCTTTGCAACTGGCAGGCCGCGATGTGTATTTGAAGGAAGGCTGCTTCAATTGTCATTCACAAATGATCCGCCCGTTCCGCGCAGAAACATTGCGCTACGGCCCCTTCTCAACTGCCGGTGAATTCGTTTACGACCACCCCTTCCAGTGGGGCAGCAAACGCACCGGGCCCGATCTTGCCCGCGTGGGTGGTCGCTATTCCGATGAATGGCACCGCATTCACCTGCTTAACCCGCGAGACGTGGTGCCGGAATCGAACATGCCCGCCTATTCATGGTTGGAAAAGAAAAAACTGAATGGCGAAAAACTGGTTCAACACATGCAGGCCTTGGTCAAAGTGGGTGTGCCTTACACCGAGGCGCAGCTTGCAGCAGCACCGGCCGATGTGGCTGGTAAAACCGAGCTGGACGCCCTGGTGGCCTATCTTCAAAGCCTGGGTGTACGCAAGCCAACTGCCGAACTTGCAGTGAATCAGGGGGGTTGAACATGAACTATTTGAATGATGTGAATTTCTGGCGTGAATTAATCACCTTGGGCGCGTTTGGTTTGTTTATCGGAATTTCCTTGTGGGCATACAGCAAAAAGCGCAACACCGAGTTTGCTGAGATTAGTGATTTTGTGGTGCAAGACGATGACACAAGCGGATATGAAGTGAGGTCGAAATGAGTGATTTTTTCACGAACGTTGTCCCCTGGGTTGTTGCAATTGTGACAATCGTCAGTGTGCTGGCCTGCGGTGTGGTGTTGTGGATTCAGGCCAGCAAAAAGCTGAAAGTAAGCCTGGATGAAAAAACCAATTCCACTGGCCATGTGTGGGATGAAGACCTGAAAGAATTGAACAATCCAATGCCCCGTTGGTGGATGGGTTTGTTTTACATCACCGTGGTATTTGGTTTGGGCTACCTGGCGTATTACCCGGGGCTGGCCGTGTGGGAAGGTACCAGCCAGTGGAGTTCTGCTGAACAGTACAAAGCCGAACGCGCAAAAATTGAAGAAGCCTCAGCGCCCTTGTACTCGCAATTCGCCGCCATGAGTATGGAAGAGGTTGCAAGGCACCCAGATGCCATGGGCATGGGTCAGCGCCTGTTCCTGAACAATTGCGCACAGTGCCATGGTTCCGATGCGCGTGGATCCAAGGGTTTTCCGAATCTCACTGATTCAGACTGGTTGTACGGTGGTGACACCGAAAGCATTCGCGTGTCCATTCAGGAGGGCCGGCAGGGCATGATGCCACCGATGATCGATGCAGTGGGTGGTACGCAAGAGGCGCGCGCCGTGGCGCAGTACGTACTTAGCCTTTCAGGCCGCAGCAACAATTCTGTGCTGGCGCAGTTGGGCCGGGAAACCTACAAAAATGTATGCGCCGCTTGCCATGGTGCAGAAGGCAAAGGCAACCAGGCCATCGGTGCACCAAATTTATCCGATCGAATCTGGTTGTATGGTGGCACTGAAAAAGCCATTGTCGAAACCATTCGCAACGGGCGCACAGGCAATATGCCATCGCATGCCCAATTGCTAACGCCTGAACAAATTCGCGTGGTGGCCAGTTATGTTTGGCAAATGAGCAATGCGCCTGAACAAGGAAAGTAATCGTGGCTAGCCCCCAAAGTGAAGAATGGATACCCATGTTTCAAGCCGACCAGAAAATTGTTCCCCGGTCGGTGTGGGGCAAGTTTGCGCGCTCGCGTTGGGTCATGGTGTGGTTCACACAATTGCTGTACTACGGCACCGCCTGGTTACAGTACAACGGTCGCCAGGCCTTGCTTTTCGATCTTGAGGTCCGGCGGTTTTTCATCGGCCCACTGGTTTTTTATCCGCAAGATTTTATTTACCTTACTGGCTTGCTGGTAATTTCCGCGTTAAGCCTGTTTTTGTTTACTGCTGTTGCAGGCAGGGTGTGGTGTGGCTATGCCTGCCCGCAAACCGTGTACACCGAAATTTTTATGTGGTTTGAGCGCAAAATTGAAGGTGACAGGAATGACCGTTTGCGCCGCGCTGCAGGGCCATGGACCCTCGACCGGGCATGGCGTGCAATTACAAAAAACGCAGTGTGGATTGTATTTGCAGCATGGACCGGCTTCACATTCGTTGGCTACTTCACCCCGATTCGAGAACTCACTCAGGAATTGATTACCTTCACCATACAGCCGTGGGAATTGTTCTGGATTGGTTTTTACAGCCTTGCAACTTTTGGTAATGCGGGCTTCATGCGTGAACAGGTGTGCAAATACATGTGCCCCTATGCACGCTTTCAAAGCGCCATGTTTGACAAAGACACCCTGCTGGTTACATACGACGAAGAACGCGGAGAACCCCGTGGTAGCCGCAGTAAAAAAGCAGACGCATCAAGCCTGGGTTTGGGTTCGTGTATTGATTGCAATTTGTGTGTGCAGGTTTGCCCTACAGGCATCGATATACGCAAAGGTTTGCAGTATGAATGTATCGGTTGTGCCGCCTGCGTGGATGTGTGTGACCAGGTGATGGACAAGATGAGCTACCCGCGTGGGCTGGTGCGTTACAGCACACAAAACGGTTTGAAAAATAGCTGGAACACTGCACAAATGTTGCGCCGTGCGTTTCGCCCACGTGTGCTGGTTTACACAACTGTGGTGTGGGTTTTAATTGCAGGCATGGCCACAGCAATTGTTACGCGTGATGATTTGCGGGTCGATGTGTTGCGAGACCGTTCGGTCAGCTTTCGCCTGGTTGAAGACGGTGCAATTGAAAACATATACCGCCTGAATTTGATGAATACCAGCGAGCACCAGCTTGAGGTTAACGTTGGCTTATTCAATTCTGATGACCAGTTCAAGGTGGTCGAGAATGCGCCAATCGTACTTAAACCCACTGAAAGTCGCTGGGTAGTACTGCATGTACAAGCTGATCCTGAAAGCCTTCAGCCTGGCTCAAATGCAATAGCCTTTCGCATACAAAGCGCACGCATTCCTAACAATATTGCGCAGCAGCCCGGTGTTGAACAAGTTGAAGAACCCGCCGTATTTCTGGCACCTCGCTAAGGATTTGTTACCATGAAACAAAAAGGCAATTCCATGATGAAGCAACCCTGGATGTGGCTTGTGCTCGGCCTTCCCGCTGCGGTGGTCGTGGCGGGTTTCGTAACCTTGTATATTGCAGCGTCCAATCCGCAATCCATTGTTTCCGAGCCTCACAAGAAGTTGGGCTTCACAGTTCAGCACGTTCAGCCTGAAACCAACAATGAACCCCCCAAAACTCAGTGAGTTCGTCCTGTGGCCAAACTTTGCAAACCTGCTGCATCAAGAATGGTCAGGTTTTTTTGATCAATTTTGATCAGCGAATCTTTCTGTAACTTGCTGAAGGTTCGGCTTACGGTTTCAATCTTCATCCCAAGGTAGCTGCCAATTTCCTCGCGTGTCATTCGCAGCACCATGTCCCGGCTTGAAAAGCCGCGTGCCTTCTGGCGTTCGGCCAGGTTCACCAAAAAAGCAGAAAGCCGTTGTTCTGCCCGCATGCTGCCCAACAGCAGCATGGCGTTTTGATCCTTCACAATTTCACGGCTCATGATCCGGTGAAAATGCATTTGCAATGCATGGAACTGTTGTGCCAACTCATCCAGGCGCGAATAGGGAATGGTGCACACTTCAGAGTCTTCCAGCGCAACTGAATCGCACATGTGTTGTCCGGTTCCAAGGCCATCCAGTCCCAGCAATTCTCCTGTCATCTGAAAACCGATGACCTGGTCCGTTCCGTCCTGGTTGTTCACCAATGTTTTGAATGTACCGGTTTTCACAGCGTACAAGCTAGAGAATCCTTCACCGGTCCTGAACAGGCTTTCGCCTTTGCTTACCTTGCGGCGTATGCTCACTAAAGCATCCAGCCTGTCCAGTTCATCGGGCTTCAAACCGACCGGCATGCACAGTTCTTTCAGGTTGCAGTTGGAACAGTTTTTCTTTAGTTCCTGAATGGATACGGTACAGGCTTGGCTCAACATGTTCAGTCAGACCACTATCAAGTATGAGTAGATACTCATTTTATGCAAAGCTTGATTCAGATCAAAGCATGCTTTGCGCCTGCCCGGCACCATGATGGTGAATAAACGTCAAATAGGGCGACCAGCATGCCAGCAACAATCTTTCCATTCACAAAAAATAGTAACGTGATCTCTGCACCTACGCCCACACCAGCTTTAAGCGAATTGTTGGCGCGTTACGACATTCCCGGGCCCCGCTACACCAGTTACCCCACTATTGATCAATGCACGGAATCTGTAGGGGCAATCGATTTTGAAGATGCCTTGCGTAGCCGCTGCCTGGGGGGCTTGCGTCGCCCAATGTCGCTGTATGTGCATGTGCCATTTTGTGAATCGGTGTGTTACTACTGTGCTTGTAACAAGGTTGTAACCAAGAAGCATGATCGTGTGGCCCATTACCTGAATTGCCTTGAACGGGAGGCCATGCTGGTTGCAAAAATGGCCGCCGGTAACCTGACCCCTGTTACCCAGTTTCACATGGGTGGTGGTACCCCCACGTTTATGACTGACCAGGAATTGCTGGGTTTGGTGCAAGGCCTGAAAATGGTGTTTCCGTTTGCAGCCAACGCGGAAATGTCAATTGAAGTGGACCCCCGCACTGTGGATGAAGTGCGCCTGTTAAGTTTGCGCGGTATTGGTTTTAATCGCATCAGTTTTGGCGTGCAGGATTTTGACCCTTGCGTGCAGAAAGCGGTTCACCGCGAACAAAGTTTTGAGTCGGTAGAGCTACTGATGAAAGCAGCACGCCGTTTCGGTTATGAGTCCATTAACGTGGATTTGATCTATGGCCTACCCAAACAAACCCCGGAAAGTTTTGCACAAACGCTAGACCAATTAATCAGCTTGTCGCCCGATCGTGTTGCCATGTATGGCTATGCCCACATGCCAGACCGATTCAGGCCCCAACGCAGAATTCACGAGGCTGATTTGCCCGATGCCGAAGGGCGCGTGGCCTTGCTGGCCATGGCCATTGAACGCATGCAAAGCGCAGGTTACGAATACATTGGCATGGACCATTTCGCCAAGCCAAGCGACTCCCTTGCTGTGGCCAAAAGGCAAGGCAGATTGCATCGCAATTTTCAGGGCTACACTACCCAGCCTGATGCCGATTTGATCGGCCTTGGTGTAAGCGCAATCAGCAAAGTAGGTTCCGTGATGGTGCAAAACACCCGTGATTTGAATGAATACGAAGATTCACTGTCACGGGGGCATTTGGCCTTGTTTCGTGGGCATGCTTGCAATCGTGACGACTTGATCCGCTACAGCGTGATCATGGCACTGTTGTGCCAAGGCAGTGTGCAGTTTGCTGATTTTTCCCAGTCTCACTGGATCGATTTCGACAGTTATTTTGGCGATGAGTTGGCAAAGCTTGAAGAGTTCATGACACAAGGATTGGTCACACTCACTCCAACCGGTATCGAGGTTACCACTGTGGGCTGGTTCTTCATTCGCCCCATTGCCATGGTGTTCGACCGCTATCAGCACCTAAGAAATTCAGGTCAAAGCAAGGTGCTTTGATTGTGATTAGCGTTTCATTGCTTACATCGGCTTTTGCGCTTGGCTTGTTGGCCATGCCCCATTGTGGCTCCATGTGCGCTTGCCAGTTTGCGGCACCATGGCTTCGCAAGCCTGTCCATTTTCAGCTGGGCAGGTTGATTGCTTATGTTGCCGGTGGAGTATTGGCGGGTAGTGTGTCCTCCAGCCTCTTGGGTCTGGCATCAAGCGGTGTTCAGGTGTTTCAGGCGGTGAACTGGATGTTGATGGCGGTGCTGGCTTTTTCAGCGGTCTTGCTTTTGATGCGTGGCCAGTCGTTGGGCGCACTGGTTCAGCAAAAAATTCACCTGCCACCAGCGCTAGAGCGAAAGCTGGCGCCTTTGCAGCAGCCTGGTCCAGCGGCTTCATTGAAAGCTGGTTTGTTGTGGTTGTTCATGCCCTGTGGTGTGCTTTGGGCAGGTTTCATGTTGGCTTATCTTTCGGGTAGCCCAGTGCAAGGCGCAATCATCATGGCTGTGTTTGCAATTACCAGCGGTGCGGGTTTGCAACTGGTCAGCAGCTTGCGGCAATCACTTTCAGGTCGCCTCGGTGATGTGCAGGTGCTTAGGGCAAGTGGTGCAATCATTTTGCTGGGTTTGGCAATCATGCTGGGTAGGCAAGCGGGTGTTCTCTCCACACCTGCATGGTTACAGGGTATCGGTTTGTGTCTGTAAATCACCAATCCAAATCAAAACTCCTCTGCCCATTTTTTGAATTGGTTCAGTGATCCCTTGAACAAGTGGTCAATATCAGCCAAATGTTCATCCACAAACTCCCGCACCATTGAACCAGTGCTGGCCGGTTCTACCCGCAGGTGGGCTTCGCATTGGCCGTCGGCGTTACTCACACGCATGTTCAGTTTGTGTGCAATTCGTAGCATCGCTTCATTGTCCATCAGGGTGTAAATGAACAGCATTTCAATGCCTTCGTTGCGCGCCCTGCGCAAGGCCCTTTGAAACAACAGCGTACCCAAGCCATGGCCGCGCATATTCGCATCCAGCGACAAGCCCAGTTCTGCGCCTTTAGGGCCGGCTTTGTCAGCTGCCTGGTTCAATTCAGCCAAATGCACCACACCCAGCAACACATCATCGCGCCCGAAAATTCCGAACACTGAATCGCGTTCGAAATCGATGCTCGCTGTGTACTTCGCAATTGCGGCATCTCCCAATGCATAACTGAAGCGCAAACGGCGGTCCGTTTCATTCAACGCCAGCAAGTGTGCAAGAATTAAAGGGCGGTGTGAGTCATCCAGTTCCACAATCGGAACCTTCGACAGGCCCAGAATGGACGCAGCCCTTCGCCCCAAAACGCTGGGAATATCAAACCACTCAATGGGTTCTGACGACATAATGAACTCGACTGCAAAAATTTGTTAAAACCCGGAAATACATCCACATGATCCAACAACAAGCAAGCCTGCCGCAACCCAGCACCCCGCAAGTTGGAGTACCACTTCAAATTCGCGAACTGGGCTTGGTCGAGTATATGCCCACTTGGGAGGCCATGCGAAATTTCACGGATACCCGCACAGAAGGCGATAGCGACCAAATCTGGATTTGTGAACACCCCCCGGTGTTCACTTTGGGCCTGGCTGGCGATCCTGGTCATTTGTTGCAGCGCAGCAACATACCTTTGGTGAACACGGATCGCGGTGGGCAAATCACGTACCACGGCCCGGGGCAAATTGTGGTTTACCCGCTTTTAGACCTGCGCCGCTTTGGTTTGAAAGTGCGTGAGTATGTGCAGTTGCTTGAGCAAAGCATTATTGATGCACTGGTACAGGTGGGGGTGGGGGATGCCCAACGCAAACCAAACGCCCCGGGGGTGTATACATTTCACAACGGTACTTTGGCCAAAATAGCCGCCTTGGGCATCAAGATTCGCAAGGGCTGCAGCTACCACGGCTTGTCGCTGAATGTTGCAATGGATTTGGCGCCATTTTTGCAGATTAACCCCTGTGGGTATGAAGGTTTGGAAACCGTAGACTTGGCCACGATTGGTGTTAAAATTTCACAAGCTGAGATGAAAATGCATCTCATGAAATACCTGATTCAACACCTTGAAGCTGCGAGATCCGCGGTGGCAAAGTAAATACAAGGCCTGAACAAGCTTGGGGCCTGGGAGCAAAAACGTGTCCGAGATCAATGAAAAGTCCGCCGTGGCCAAAGAACTGAGCGCAGTCAGCGATCCGACCGTCAAACAAAAAGCGGCCGCCAAAACCGCCCGCATCCCCATCAAAATTGTGCCGGTTGAACAGCTGAAAAAGCCCGACTGGATTCGTGTAAAAGCCGGTTCGCCTTCCACCCGTTTTTATGAGATCAAGGAAATTCTGCGCGAACACAAGTTACACACCGTGTGCGAAGAAGCGTCCTGCCCCAATATCGGTGAATGTTTTGGCAAAGGCACCGCCACCTTCATGATCATGGGCGACAAATGCACACGCCGCTGCCCCTTCTGCGATGTGGGCCACGGCCGCCCCGATCCCCTGGATGAAAACGAACCCCTGAACCTGGCAAAAACAATTGCTGCCCTGCGCTTGAACTACGTGGTGATCACCAGCGTAGACCGTGACGATTTGCGCGACGGTGGCGCCGCTCACTTCGTGGCCTGCATTGAAAAAACCCGTGAATTGTCGCCCAACACCAAAATTGAAATTCTGGTGCCCGACTTCCGTGGCCGCCTGGACCGTGCGCTGGGCATTTTGAATGCAGCCCCGCCCGATGTCATGAATCACAACCTGGAAACCACTGAGCGCTTGTACAAGGAAGCCCGCCCCGGTTCTGATTACAAACACTCGCTGAAGTTACTGCAGGAATTCAAGAAAGCCCACCCCAACACACCTACCAAAAGCGGCATCATGGTTGGCTTGGGCGAAACCGACGAAGAAATTTTACAGGTGATGCGAGACATGCGCGAACACCAGGTGGACATGATCACGATTGGCCAGTACTTGGCACCTTCGGGTCACCACTTGCCTGTGCGCCGCTACGTGCACCCCGATGTATTCAAAATGTTCGAAGAAAAAGCCTATGAAATGGGCTTCACCCACGCAGCTGTTGGCGCAATGGTACGCAGTTCATACCACGCTGATGAACAGGCGCATGGGTTGGTTTAATTTGCTGGAACCCCAGGCTACAGGTCCTCGGTTTTGAATTCGCTGTAGCCTTCGTAGTAGTAGCTAATATCAATACCTTTCATGTACAGCGTGCGGTCGTTAATTTGATCGGTGAGTGCAGCCTTTAACAGGGTTTTTATTTCCAAATCTTTCACCGGGCTGCGCTGCATGGCAGAAAGGTATTCTTCTTTGTCCACCAGGTTCCAGTCCACAACCTGCTGAATTTCTTTTTTCAAGATCAAATCAAGCCAAATGCGTGTGGCGCGTCCATTCCCCTCACGAAAAGGGTGGGCCACATTCATTTCCACGTATTTCTCGACAATTTGCTCGAACGTGCTTTGTGGCATCGCGTCAATATGTTGAAGTGACGTTTCCAGATACATCACCGGCGCAAAACGAAAATTGCCTTTGGCAATATTTACATCGCGAATTTTTCCAGCGAAATCGTAAATGTCACCGAACAGATAAGAATGGATGAAGGCGAGCCCAGCAAACCGACCAATTGCTGCTTTGTGGATATCACCAGAATCAAATAGCTGCTTGGCTTTTTGCTTGCTGATTTTTTCCTCAGTTTTGGCGAGCTCTATTTGGTTTGTGATGCCCAGCTTGTTGCTCAAAATCATACGGATCTTCCTTTCCGGGCGGGCTTTTCGATTGCGTCAGCTATCAGTTTATCAGATTGCGCCTAATTGCCCCGCGCTAATAAACTCGCCAAAGCGTTCACACCAAACCACGGCTGCGCTGTAATTTTGTAAATCGGTGTTGGCGGGCAGGTCCAGAATAAAGCCACTGAAAGTTTTAACGGGACCAACCCGTAGTGCTTTGTCTTTGACTTCCAAAAAACCGGCTTCGTCTTCAACAAATTTTGGCACCAGGTACAAATAATAATCTGGCCCTGGTGCAAGTTCACCCTCGAACACAGCCTGTCTTGCCGTCAGGGTTAAGCGACCCTCTCCCCAATGCAGAAAGTCGCTGCCTTTCAAGTCGCGCTTAAACTCTGTTGAATACATTGCACCGCTTTGCGATGCCGCAATCGCCTCGGTACCAGGGCTTTCGGGTTCGACAAGAATTGGTAGCAAATAAATACCCAATCCAATACCAACGAGCAATGCACCCGCATGTGTAATTAGCAGCAGAAGTTTTTTCATGGTGTTTAAACCCTTAATGATTCAGCCATCAAGTTCGCTGGCAAACCTCAAAAGGTTTCATCCGTGTTCACAGTTCCCGCTTGTCTGCACACTCGCCCAAGCTTCCATCCAGCTTGCAGCGAATGCGCTTCAAAATCTTCATCATCTCGGGATCGTAGAAGCCATCGGTGGTCATTTGAATTCTGGATTCACGCATTAGCACATCGTATTTGGCGCGGTCTGCATCGGGAATATCCAGCCATGCCGCAGCGGGCACCCCTTTTTCCGATGTATCCACCAAGGCAATCGCCCGGTCAAATTGTTTCTGAATCCACTCGCGTGATTTCTGCCCGTAGCCCTCCGGGAACTTGTCTTTGCGAATCAGAATATTGGCGGTGAGCTGCACCAGCGGAAACCGGTAAATACCGCCTTTGTTGCCAATGCCTTTGTACAGTTCAAGCGGCTGGTAAGCAATGGCGGGCGCGGCAATAATGTCCACCTGCCCGTTGTTGAACTTGGTGCCGAAGTTGATCACCTCGCTGGCCACTGGCTGTGCGCCTAGTTGCTGAACCATTTTCGCTTGCGATTTGTCGTAGTCAAGCACGGCAATTTTTTTACCTGCGGCTTTTTCAACCGAATTAATTGCCCGGTCGTTCACCATCACATAGGCAGCGCCAATTGGCAAAATGCCTGCTACTTCAAACAGGCCTGAGGTCATTTTGTCATTTAACTTCGGGCTGCTCATCAGGTCGATGACAGTGCGTAAATGCTTGTAGGTGGGCACCGCACCAATAGAATCAATACTGCCTACAAATTTGTTGAACTGCCTGCCCCGCAAGGTAGAAATAGCGGCTGCATCGCATTTGCCGGTTTTAAAATCTTCAGCTGCAAGGCGTTCATCCACATAGGCCTCCAGCTCAATATTTGCGCCCCAGGTTTTTGCAGCCACCGCATAATCTTTGGCCTGTGCAAATGCAGGCCCACTGCGCCCGGCAATGTCGAATATGCACATTTTGGTGGTGGTTGCTTTGGCGTGAATGGGTGCGGCAAGGCCTGCGCCCAGCAGAATGAGTGCTGCAGCTTGTTTGGTGATCATGTTGTCTCCGGTAATTGTGGGCTTTTTTAATAAAGTGTTGGCCCTTCATGAATTTTCATTCTACAGAATAATCAATCCACTTCATCTACCGAAAACCAGGCGGCCGCCATGCGGTCAGTGCAGCTGGGGGCGTTACAGGCGCTGATTCCCTCAAGCGCATGAACAGCCAAATCATGGCGTAACTGGTTTGTTTGAATCAGGCCAAATCCGTAGTGATCTGACATGTTCAGGTGCTCGTAGTTTCGAGCCTGTTCTGTAACCACTACCAGAAACTGGTTTTCCCCGGCAGGGCCCGCCGCCTGAATGGGTTCATTGGCTGGTGGCAGGTTAAGCGGTTTGTTGGCCTCAATGGCCAAGGCTGGTACACGCGCATTCGGCAGCAACTGAATAAGCGACTGATCACTCGTGCGCACGTACACCGCGACAAAACCTGCTATTGGCGATTCAACCTGAAAATGCAGAAGGTCCTCACCAATTTTTAGCGTGGTTTTGTCCATTCGAATATTGAGTGGGTTGTTTGCCCTTTGAATCACTGCTTGAAATGACGGGTCCAGCGCGTTATCGGGCAATGGAATCACAGGTGTCGAGTCTGTCGCCGATACCCCAGCTTGTGCTGCATTGGGCTGAGCTGGTGAATTGGAGCTCAACATCGCGGCCAGTCCCACTGCCGCAATCGTAAGCGCCAATACGCTGGCCAATATCCATTTTTTACTCCAGAGGTGCGATTGTGAAGATGTTTTATTCGCTTCAATCGGGTTTGTATTTGCAGCAACTGGTTCTGTGTTGCTTGCTTGGTCCACAAGGCTGAGAATGTCTTGAGGTTCGGTTTGCAAGGCCTGCCGAAAAAGCGCCATGTTCGCGGTTCGGTCTTGTGGCTGAACAGCCAGTGCCCTGTCTATGGCCAGCTTCACATGCGGGCTGTAAGGCAATTGTGGCTGTGAGCTCAGGGTTTGATAATTGTCGTTCACCAACCGCCCAACCGACGAAGGTGGTGTTTTGCCAGTGATTAAAAAGTGTGCGACTGCCGCAAGTGCATACACATCGGTCCATGCACCTTGGGTCATCGAAGGCACTTCTGCGTACTGTTCAATTGGGGCATAACTCGCTTTCAGAATGACCGTGAATGGCTGCGATACACTTCCAATTGCCCGGCGTGCCGCACCAAAGTCCAGCAGAATTGGGCGCCCCGTACTTTCTTCGATAATAATATTTTCTGGTGAAATATCGCGGTGATAGCACTGCTGTGTGTGCATCACTTCCAGTGCTTGCGTCAGCACAACAAGCCAATTCACCACTTGCGATTCAGGTAGCGGCCCCTTGCAGTTCTCAGCATACTGTTTCAGTGTTTGCCCTTGGTACAGTGGCATCACCATGTAGGCGGTGCCAGCCATTTCCAAAAAGCGGTACACCTTCACAAGTGCGGCATGATCAAATTGCGCAAGCAGGCGTGCCTCGTTGATAAAACTTCGCATGCCCGCATCAAAGGTATTCTTGTGCCGTGCTTCGCGCACTCGGACAGCGCCGCCTTCAATTCGTTGTGCCAGTGTGGCAGGCAAGTATTCTTTCAGTGCCACTTGCCGTTGCAGCATAGGGTCAAAGGCTTTGTACACAATGCCAAATCCACCAATACCTATCACATCCTGAATTTCAAAACCTTCGATCAGGGTGCCAACTGGCAAGGGTTGCTGACCCGGGTCATTGGTCAGAACCGGAACAGTTTGTATTACCGTATTCTCGTTCATCATGCTGCGGAACCCAAGCCCACCAAGGTGTCGAAATCATGTGTGGTAGGTAAACCCTCGCAGTGCAGTAAGGGTTTGATTGATCCGTCATATTCAATTTTGAACCAGTGGCTTTGAGAATCGCCTGGATTCGAAAAGACTTTGTTGATTGACTGTTTTGTCAAAGCAGGCAGTGCTGCACATTCCGATTCAAATCGGTTCAGGCTCCAGTCCTCTTGCAACGCATGGGCGCACAGCAAATGGGCCTTTTGAAACCATGAATCAATCGACTCGCCGCCAGGGTTTTCAATCGAATATACAGCCAGTTTTTGAAGTAGGACAAAAGGAAAAGCACGTCCGGCTTTGTCCACCGAAGGCATGATTACACCGACGGTTGTGTTATTGCTTAGCTGTGGCAATACACTCGGCCCCCACACAAATCCAAGTACAGGTGTTTGGAAATACGCATTCATCCAAGCGCTTCCGTGGGTGGCCTGCCCTTGTTGCATGGCGCTGCTTAGCCACAGGTCGATTGCCTCTTGCAGGTCTGCAGGCATGTTGTGGCTGCAAAAATCGCCCACACAGGGCAACTTGCCAAACCAACTCAGGTGTCTGGTTGTCGCGTTCATAAATTACCCGGGCAGCGAAATTGTCTTAGCTCATTCAGTCTCAAGGGATTGAAGGCTGAATTCGCGAGCACCTCAAATTCAAATTGTTTGCCGTCCAGATTGAAGGTGGCCTTGAATTTTTCAGGGCGTTCCGTATTCTGAATTTGGGCGGCATCAAACAGGCGGAACAGTGCCCAAGGGCCGTTGTAAGTTTTGTGTGTGCCCTCGGAGGCACGAATGCGCAAGGTTGTTGAGGGAGCCTGTCCTCCCCATTGAATTTTGTGCGTAGGCTGAAACTGTTTTGAAAACATTTTCAGGTCGCCATTCGTTTCAAGGTAAAACACGTCATTCGGATTGCTCGCATTGATCAGGCGCATCTCGACATCAAAGTTTGCGGTGGGTTTATTGCCCTGAAAAAACACATCGCGAATTCGCGCAGCACGTTGAAATTGCACCAGTGAGGGGTTGGCTTGTGGCGCTGTGCCGTCACTGAGAGGTTTCAGGGTCCAATTGGCACCACCAGTGTCCACCACACTGGCCAGGCGACTTGAGAAGAACTGGTCCATCAGGCCACCAGGCCCGAAAAAACGGGCGAAGTCGTCTGTCAGCACATCCAGCCCCGAACCTGCGTGAATTGGGTAACGGTTGGCTACCGTACGCATGCACACCTCTTGCAGTGGTCGCAGGTCAGCCGTTAAATTTGCACGCTCTGCAGCACGCCCTTGGGCGCTGCCTTGTCCTGCCAATTGCCCAACAATAGCCCGCACTGGTTCAGGCAGTACTCCAGCACTCACTTGCAGTGAATCCATGGCAGCTGGCGGTGGTGGCGGTACCTTGCTTTTCTTTGCGCTGGATATGGCGGCCAGTTGTGCATACAGGTCGTTCAACAAGGTTGCCACTTGGCCATAGGCGGGCGGATTGCCCTCGAACAGGTTGTTGATGTTGCTGAAGTGCTCGTCGACCAGTTGCTCAAGCGGCGCTTCAAAGTTAACCGGTTTGAAGTCTGAGCCAGCCAGTAGTGCCACGTTGGGCGACAGCGCTTGGTTGGCTTTCTGGTTGGCCAGTGCTTCGGTTTTGTCGCCCGCCTTGTTGACCGCTGATGCAAGTCGCGTGTTGTTGGAAACACCTTCAAGAAACTTCTTCAGTGGCGATTGTGGCGATGCCAGAATTCTGGCCAAATCCACTGCCTGGTCAAATTGTGCCGGCTTTTGAATTTGAACATCTTTCAGGTAAGTGTCCCAGGTGCGGATGTAGTCCCGAATGTATAACCTCCGCGCCTGATTCATCAGCATGGTTGAATCCGGTTCGCTGTTTCCGGTTGAACTCTCTCCCATCACCCAGGCGGATTCTTCACGCAAACGGTTAGCTTCAATCGGCAGTTTCGGCAAAAAATAACTGACATAACCCGGACGTGTATACAGTGCATCAACGCCTTCATTCAGGGATTGGCCACTGGGCCGGTTAAAAATACCGGCAGCACTAACCCCCACAGTTTTGATCAGGTTGAAATCAGTGCCGGGTTCAGGTTTGTAAAAACGAACCATTCGCCGGTACAGCCTTTCATCCAGCGCATTAGTGCCAATAATTTGGCGTGCCGTATTAATCAGCTCCTGGTCTTTGGGTGGCAGGTTTTCCGGTGCGCCCATTTGAATTGCGGCCTGCAGGTGTTCGCTGGCTGATTGGCGCAAGTCGGGTTCGTAGGCTCTGAAAATATTCTGCTGCCAGTCGTACACCACCCAGGTTGAAAGTGCTTCTACATCAAAGTGTTCGGGCGTGTAAATCATCACATAAGCTTTTAGTGATTCATAGGCCAGCTCCATGTCCTGATTCAGGGCATCACGCAAGCGATCCTCAAGGCGCTTGGCTACGCGCGGCATCAGCGCATTCGAAAGGGCGTTTCGATAAGCCAGCAGTTCAGCCTGCTGCAGCTTGTCATCCTGGTTCAGCCCCAGCTTGTATGTAAGGGAATCGGGACTTGGTTGAGCAACAGCACGCAATTCATCCAGCGCCTTGAACAGTGCCAGTGGCGCTGCCTGAGCTTCAGTTGGCAGGCTTGCTGCCTGACTGGTCATTGTGGTGCTGCGTTCAAGTGTTTGTGCTATTACCTCGCTGTTGTTGTCATGGCTAATCCACCAACCCAACGATAACAATGCAAATCCGCCAAAGGCAATGGCAATTGTGCTGAAATAAAAAACCTGTTCAAGCACAGCTTTCTTTTTTACGTAGGCAGCCAGGTGCTGTTCTGCAAACACAACCTGCGACAGTACATCCCGAATGAAAAAACTTTTTCCGGGCCCCTTGGCGCCTGCTTCTGGATTTGTATTGCCAGCCATCGCTGATGCGATTCGATCGAACACGTTACCATCTTGTGTTCCGCTCGTTAAATACACACCGCGCAGAGTCACCTGCTTTTCAAATGGACTGTCTGCTTGAAATGCCATACTCAGCATGCCTTCGATTGCCGGTTTTAATTGCGCAACAGCCAAAGGGAATTCAAACAGTTTTGTGCATTTGTTGTTTTGCTCTTCGCGTTCCAGTCGGGCATTTAATTGCAGGCTGAGCCTATCCACCATTGCACCCAGCGCTTGTGGTAAATCCTTGTGCAAGGTATTTGCAAGTTCGTTGGGGTGCTCAAAATTCACTCCCCATGCTTTCGCACGTTCAACCTCACTCAAACGTCCGAATGTTTCTTTAAAGCCGCTGAGTAAATCCAGCTTGGTAATCAGCACATACACCGGGGGGCACATGCCAAGCGCACGAATCATTTCCTGGAGGCGCAAGGCAATTTTGGCCGCAGTCTCTTTTCGGTTCGCTTCAACATCCAGAAGTTCCTGAATGCTCAAGGTGAGCAATACCCCGTTCACTGGCTGTTTGGGCCGGTATTTTTTGAGTAAACCCAAAAATGAATTCCAGCCGGCTGCATCGGTGTTTTGATCGGAGTCCTGTGTGGTGAAACGGCCTGCTGTGTCAATCAACACAGCGCGGTCAGTAAACCACCAATCACAGTTTCTGGTACCACCTACACCCTTGACCGATTCTTTGCCTAGCGGATCTTGCAGTGGAAAGCGCAGGCCAGCATTCTTGAGTGCAGTGGTTTTTCCACTGCCAGGCGGGCCAATAATGACATACCAGGGCAATTCGTACAGGCCAGGTTTGCTTAAGTACCAAGCCTTACGCGTTTGGTGTTGTTTAAGCGTATTCACTGCCTGAGTGAAAATATCTTGCATTTTGGCAGTTTGTACCCGGGATTGTTCATCCTGGCGTGTCAACCCGGCTTTCAGTGCATGTTCAGCTTTTCGAATTGTCCACCCACGCCAGGCCAGTGGGCCAAACACCAATGCAAACACAAATGCGCTGAGCAGGCTTCGAACCCAGGTGCTTGAAAAAGGTTGTGAGTCTCCAATTGAAACAATTGGGCCCACTAACCAAATCAAGGCAAGAAAGCCAAAAAAAGCCAACAGGCTGAGTACGAATCTTAAAAGCATATTGAATACCTGGTGTAGTGCGGTATGCGATTCAAAACAATGCTTATTGGTTATGAATCAGTGTAATTTCGACACGGCGATTTTTCGCTCGGCCTTGTGCGGTGTCATTGGGTGCAATTGGGTTGGCAGCGCCCGCACCTTCAGTGGCAATCGCTGTGTTTGGAAGAAAGGCGGCTATACGCTGCCCTACATGTTCTGCACGTTCAGCTGAAAGCTGCCAGTTCGATGGAAAGCGAATGGATCGAATAGGTTGATTGTCGGTGTAGCCAGTCACGGTAATTTGCCCTGGATGCAAGGCCAGTTCTTTGGCCACCTTTTCCACCAGCGGTATGGCGCTCTCGTTCAAATCGGCGCTGCCTGAATTGAATAAACCATCGCCAGTCAGTATCACAGTGGACTTGTTGGCAATCTGTTTCAACGTAACCAGCCCAGCGATAATTTCCTCTCGCAGTTGACTCGGTAGTTCAAGTCCTTGAGTTGCCTGAACGGGTGCACTTTCAATTTGTTGCGGAAATTGGGGCGCGGGAAATTGAATGGATGCGATTTCGGCGAATGCCTGATCCGATTGGCTGTTCATGTTGAAATACAATCCGATAAAAAAAAGTGCGCCCAGGGTACTCAATGCGCTAACGGGTAGCCACAATGGAATTTGAAGTATTCGGCGGTTAGGGCGTGGCGCCTTTGATTCCCAGAATTCAGGATGAAGACTGCCTTGTGATTCCGTGGCATTGGGCTGAACCAAGTGAAAAAGTCGACTTTTTAATTGGGTCAATGCAATATCACCGCCCTGTTCAACTTTGTATTTTCCTTTGAATCCAAAACTGAGAATGACCGCTGCCACTTCAAGCAAGTTGCGGTTGTCGCTCGGGTTTTGCATTAATTTTTGGATTAATGCGAAAACTTTCTCCCCCCCCCAGGTTTCACTGAAAAACTGCAGCAGTAAACTGTGATTGGCCCATTGACCCGATCCACCCCAGGGTGTGCTGGCTGCTTTCTCATCCATGAATGTGCACAGCATGTAGCGAACAGACAAGCGCTCGGCTTGAGCACAACCTGCCAGTTCCAGTTTTTGATCCAGTTCAGTTAAGCCTTTTGACAACACAGCCGACAATGCTTTGGTCGACGCAATGTTGCTGAGCTCGCTCACAGTGCCGATCAAGCGAAGCAAGGGACCGGCGTGAACAAGCAGTTTGTTCTTGCTCGCTGGCGGGTTGGCCTGTAACTGATGCAGCATTTGATCGAAACTGGCCTGTGCTTGCACATCGGGCATTTCACTGCTTGAGCTTGCAGGGTTGGATGGCCCCAGAATATTGTCCAGCGATTGAATTGCGTGCGATGCGGGCTTACCAAGGCGAGGTTTGATAATGGTGCGTTCACCACCGAGCGCAAAAAACGGATCATTCGGGTTCACAGCAAGCGCTCCTGCTCCCGCCGAACTGCCCACAGTTCAAGGCGAAGTTCTGGCAGCTCACCAGCGTAATGAATGGCCAGGTGGCCTGTTTGTTCCAGCATTTTCCACAAGGGCTCAGTGCGCGTTTCCAGCTGAAAATAAAGATGGTCGGCGTAGTAAGGCAGCGCGGCGTTGGCCTGTGGAATGTGTTTCAGGCGAATGCCGGGAAGGTTCAGGTTGACCAGGTCACGAAGTTTTTCTACCGGGCCAATTTTCACTGTGCTCGGGAATTGGCGCTGCACCAGTTCGTCGGGTGCTGCTGCATGAACGGTGAGGTAAAAATGTGCGTCAGCCAGCAAGGTTCGATCGGCAATTTGACCCAGGTGAACCCCTGCCTGTTTTTGTATCAGTGGAATTTGAATGGCGTGTTGGTCATGAAGCCCTGCCAGTGTATTGCGAATGGCTGTAAAAACAGCATCGAAAGCCAATTTTAAATTGTCGTGGTCATAGTTGGGCAGGAAGTCCGCTGCCGTGTCGTCGCCATACAGTGTTACTGCCCCCAAGCAAGCTAAAAGTCGCTGGTAAATCATCTCGGGATGAACTTGTTTGCTGCGCAGCAGGTGTGCAAACATCAGCCTGTGCTGCACACAGGCTTGAAGCAACAGAAAATCTCCAATCTCCGAACTGTTGTGGCTGCCCTTGCGAATTCGCCTTTGCCGCAGTTGGTTGATTTTGCTCTCCAGCAGACCAAGCACCGCTTCTTGTATCTTGCGAATATTGCTGTTTTTTAATCCGCACAGACAAGGTTCGATGAACCCGTCAAGCACCTGAATTTCTTTGTTTCTGGATTCCTGGAATTCACAGACAGCCAACTGAACGTGGCCTTCCTGATGAAGGCTATCGGTACTTAAAAAAAGGTTTAACTGCGCAAGCTCAATGTTTGCAGGCTCAAGTTCTGTGTCGTACACACTTGGAATTTCCGCTGTTTCCGCTTGATATTTTAGCTGGGCGCTCTTGTGTGCAGATGTCTCGTTCGGTGTCCAATCCAAATGCTTGCCAGACCAGTGAGGTTTGGCCAGTGACAGGTAAACCCTTCCGCTTTTTACAAGATTGGCCAAATCGAGGCAGGGTGGAGCATGGTCCTTGTCTGGAATCGAGAAATAGGTTCCGTCCTTAAAATAACCTGATGCCTTCAGAATTCCTACTTTGCCAGCCAGTAACAGGTCGGGGTCAAGCTGTAGCTGATTAAAACCGTGGAAATACCCGTGGAAGTGCGCCGTTCGTACATGAATTTCATGGTCGAAATAGCGTTCTTGTTGTTGGAAATGTTGAGGTTGGAGAAAGAGACCTTCACTCCAAATTACACGGCTGTTTTTAGTCATTTAGGGGGATGAGTTTCACTCTCTGTTGACTTCGATGTATCACTCGTTGGGCTGGTTTTTTCCAAAGGGACTAGACTCCACACCCGAATCGCCAAAAATCCTATCACGAGATTTTTTTAAGGTGATTTTTCTACCGTTGCCCTACCTATTCCGGAGTAGCTATGTTCGATAAATGCATTCTGAGGTTTTTTTCAATCGCTTCTGTCTGTATCGGATTGCACGCACCGTCGTATGCAGACCCCTTGGTGGTTGATTTGGGTAACACAGTTCCAGCCGTTGAGCAGGTCAAGGAAGGTTTGTTTCCCGAGGAGGCTTGCGAGGAACTCCGCAAGAACGGCTTTAAGTGCATGGGTTTCAAGCCAGCGGTGCGATTTTCAATTCCGAATGCGCACTTCCAGCTGGGTTCAGCCGAGTTACCGCATGAACTGAAAAAACAGCTTGATGTATTTGCACAGGTGCTCGGCAATCGTCCTTCTGACTCACCTCCCATTCTGGTCACAGGTCATGCCGATGCCAGTGGTGATGCTGCATTTAATCAGGTTCTTTCAGCTGAGCGTGCCAAAGCCGTTAGAAGTTATTTGATTCAGAAGGGTGTTTCCCCATCCTTGTTGAGAATTGAAGGCAAGGGCGCTGAAAAGCTGGCTGATGCCAACAATCCATTTGCTCCTGCAAACCGCCGAGTTGAAATTAGCCGCCAATGAACAGACTAATCAGCCTGAGCGGCTCTGCTCCTCTGGATGAGGTTCATTTCAGGTCTGCGCGTCTGCAAGAATCATTGTCTGAAAATAGCGTGGGCTCTGTGTTTCTGGAATCAGATTCCGCTGTGCTGAGTGCTGATGATTTTCTTGGCAAAAACTTGTGTCTTGCCTACGAAACCCGTGAAAAAACGAAAAGGTATTTTGACGGTGTAATTGTTGAAATGGAACAGGTTTCCATGGCCAGCGGCGGGCGTTGCGGCTATCGTCTTGAATTGAAATCGTGGACCTGGTTGTTGGGAAAAAATCAGGAGTTTCGCGTTTACCAAAACAAGACAGTACCCACGATTGTTGCAGAGGTAATTGCTCGCCACGGTCATCCGTCTGTGCATTTCTCAGATCGCACTGTGGGCGCCAAGCGGGTTTGGGAGTACGTGGTTCAGTATGGCGAGAGCGATCTGAATTTCATTCGCCGCATTCTTGAGCAGGAAGGTGTGTATTTCTACTTTGAGCATGCGGACAGCCGCCACACTCTGGTGCTTGTCGACTCCGCAGGCACTCATGCAGCTTTTCCCGGATACGCCACCCTTAACTACGACCCTGCCGCTCAGGGCGGTCGACTGACACCCGAAGAAATGATCACCAGCATGTCGCTCAAAAAATCAATTGAGCCACCACGGCATGCACACACCGACTACAACTTCAAAACTCCATCCAATTCTTTGCTGGTCAATTCACAAGGCAAGGCTGAAAGCTACAACTCCGCCTATGAGGTGTTTGAATATCCTGGCGAATTTGAGAATGAAGGTGATGGTGCGCATTACAGTGAACTGCGTCACGAAGAATTGCAGGCACGCCAGCAAACCTTCAACGCGAGCACGTCTGCTCGAGGAGTTGCCACAGGTTTTTTGCTGGAAACCCAGTGCAAGGACAACCCTGCGTTTTCGAAAAATCTCCTGATCACTGGCACCATGATTTCTGTTCATGAAACAGAGCCAGAAGCCGGCGGTGGGGCGCAATCCGACTTTGAATGCCGCTTTGAAGCCATAGAGGCCAGCCAGCCCTTCAGGCCAGAGCGAAAGTCCAGAAAGCCCCAGGTAAAAGGCCCCTTGCCCGCTTTGGTGGTTGGCCCTGAAGGGCGTGAAATACACACAGATGAATTTGGTCGGGTCAAAATTCAATTTTATTGGGACCGATACGGGAAGCGCAATCAAGACAGTTCATGTTGGGTGCGTGTGGCTTCGCCTGTGGCGGGAAAAGGCTGGGGGTTTATTGCCATTCCGCGCATTGGTCAAGAGGTGGTGGTGTCTTTCGAGGACGGTGATCCCGATCGCCCCCTGGTGACAGGTGTTGCCTATAACGCTGAGCAAACAGTACCTTACCCTTTGCCTGATCACAAAACCGTGTCTGGCTGGCGCTCACAATCCAGTGAGAAAGGCTCACCCTCAAACTTCAATGAACTTCGGTTTGAGGACAAAATTGGCAGTGAGTATGTTTGGTTTCAGGCAGAAAAAGATTACTTGAGCCTGATCAAAAACAACAGCAACACAGAAATCCGCGGTAATTCGCACAACCTTGTTCATGGCAACTTGATTGAAGAAATCAAAGCCGATGTATCGCGAACAGTGCTGGGTCAACTCAGCCAGCAAATTGAAAAAGCGCTGCATTTAACCGTCAATGATGATCTTCTGGCCAAGGTTCAGGGCTTACTGGGTTTGACCAACAACGGGCAAATCGCGATCAGCACAACTGGGCAGTGTTCATTGAAATCCCAAGGCAGCACCGATCTTGACGCCACCGGAAACCTGAATTTAAGTACTTCAGCCCAAGGCAATTTAAAAGCGGGTTCAAGCCTCAAGTTGACCGCGGGGTCGAGCCTTTCCTTGAATGTGGGTGGTTCATCCATTCAAATTTCTGCTGCGGGCATTAAATTCAGCGGTCCTACGGTTTCCGTCAACGGAAGTGCCGTGGGTGGTGATGCCTCTGCAGCCTCTCCAAGCCCACCCGAGAGCGCGCAGGCACCAAAGGTGGTTGAGCCACCGGTCGACCCTATCTCTTGAGGTGGGAAGGGGCTGATGTTGTTTGTCTATGGAATCGCGCCTTCCGAAATCGTGTTGACTGGCTCGGTCGTGGTGGAATTCCCACCGCTGTCTGGTCGACCCGTGGGTGGAGTCATTCCCGTTGACTGCAAGGTTAGTGTGTTGACTCTCGCAACTTCTGCTTTGGGAGATAGCACACTTTGGCCTTGGAAGCCCGCTGATCGCGGTTATGTGATTACCTGCCGTAATGCACCATTCTCATTACTGAAAAATCACCTTCGACAGATTCGTCATTTACAAGATGCATCGGGTTGCAATCAAATTTGGCCCTGGTTCGATCCGCGTTATTTAAAACTTGCATTAAAAGCCCTGAAAGGGCATCAGCTTGAGAAGCTGTTTGGACCGATTGAGTCCTTTGCATTTGCTACAGCTTCGGGTCTGGAGTTGATGCAACTCAGAGCGGGTGCACTACATGTGTCGCAGGTGTCCAGTTGATCACGATTGAACTTCAGGAGCGCTTCAATACCCAAGCGCGTGCTGATCACCTGCTGAGAATGCTCACCTTGCTCAAGGCGCTCGATCTTGATCATCGTTACAGCCAGCGACCTGATTTCTCTGATGCACTTTCAGACACAATTGATCAGCTGGAATCGCTTGGCATTACCAACGCATATCTACAGGCCTGTGCCTTACTTAGCATATTTGCCACCCCGTTGGATACACAAGGTGCATCGAGCCAAGAGGACCCACAGGAATGGGTGTTGGATTGCATGCGGCAAGCGCTCACTGCGGGTGTTGCACCAGGTGCATTTCATGGCTTGTTTGAGGCACTTTCTGGTCTGGGGCGCATGGATCAGCCCTGGCCCTGCAGCCAACAACAAATCAATTTGATGGATCTTCTGGCCGTTGTTCATACAGGGCATCGTTTACTACAAATCCCGTGCAACACCGAAGGGGCGGCAGTGGCTGGCCTTGAATTTGTGTCTGACGACCTTGTGAATATGTTCAGAACAGATTCTGGTTTTCTGCATCAGGTATTTGACCAATTCACTCCCGATTTTCTGATTGCCAATTTGTGTAAAACAGCATTGCCAGAAAATGCACTGAAGATCAATCTTGACCCAGTGTTCGAGCGTGCTGAAATTGGAAGTCAGAATCTTTCCGGCTTTTTCCCGTTGCAGCGAATTGAACTGATTGATACTCGAATTGCCAAAATAGATTTTAAGCAGAGAAATCTTTGTTTGACTGCTGAGGAAAAGCAGTGCCTTCAATCTGCTTGGATGAAGTCCAACAAACTGATTGATCCTTTGGTGCATATTCCAGCTTCGTGGCTTGCTACCGATTTTGACTTTCGCGCCCAATGGGTATTTGAGCAGAATTTACAGGGCTTTTTCACAAAAGCCGACATGCATATTCACATGGCCGAAAAAGGCTTGAAATGGCAAGCCAACCTCGTTCATCAGGGAGTGCCGCTTACTTTGGTCATACAGCCACAGCACGATATTCACATTCATTGGCAGTACTCTGACATCAAAAAACCTGGGGAGCTGCCACTTGGCGAGCCTTTGTGGCTGGCTGAGTACAAAGTTCCTTTGCATGCGCACTTGAGTAGTGCCGTTGGTGTGGGTAACCCAGTCATTCGTACTGCAAGTCCCAGTGCTGGCGAAATAATTTTTTGCCTGTCTGTTGTGGTGAATCCTGTTGATCGTCTGCTCGAAGTGATCCTGACTGTGGATCATTCAAGTCTCTATTGTCATTGGCAAAGTGTTGACCCGGTTAACGGCCGTGCAACTGGTTGCTGGCAATTGTCACAGGCTGCGCGAATGATGCAGAGGAGTCTTGAGCGTGGATAAAACACTCTTGTTACGTGCGTGTGTGCATGGTCAGGATGCCTTACTTGGTTTGAATGGCATGGTTCTGGCCAAGCTGTATCAAGGCCGTGAATTGTTGTTGCCAATCCATGAGTATGTTCAGTCGGGTGAAAACAGAATCCAAGTGATCCTGTTGCCCTCGACCCTGGAGAATTCTGGAAACTCCTTGTTAATGCAGGATTGTCAGGCCAGTGTGTCGGTTGAGCTTCAAAAAGACCGTGGCCCAGATTTACTGGTTCAGCCCAGTGTGCTGTTCGAATTGAACGCATCGGCCCTTCGTGGTCAGCGCTTGAGAAAAAGCCGTTTGCTGGACTCTATCGTTGATTTGCCAGTGTCATTTCCACGCTGGCGTTACCTGGATGTGCTTCCCTCATCCAGCGGCACGAATGATTCAGCTTTAATTGAAGATTTTTTGTTAAGTATTTTGGCTCAATTCCAGGCGGGCAAGGTTTCTGCGCTGCTGCCCTTTTTCACCACTCGCAATCGCGAGCTGGCGACCGCTTACGGCCTTGATCCGCAAGTTGTACTTGGCAATTTTACATCGCACCTGAAACATCTTTGTGCGCATTCCGAGATACTTGAATCTGCGCTTGATCCTGAAAACTGGCGTATTCAGTGCATTCGAAATTCGCCAGTGCATGCTGTGCTGGGTAAACTTCATGAGCCCTTGCTGCAATGGAAATGTAGCCACACCGGCACCACGTTTCAACTGCCCATGCATGTTGGTGTTTTGGGCGGCGAAGTTTTTGTATTGAGGTAGGGGGCCATATGTATTCAGGTTTCGAGTTTCATATTGCCCGCGACAGTTCGGGTGACAACGTAATTGAAAAGTGGCCTGTGCCTTTGCTGGGAGGCTCGATCGGCCGCTCGCCAGAATGCAACTGGGTGTTGAAAGACCCGAACCGTGTGGTGTCACGCCTGCACGCGCAGGTGCTGGTTGAAAATTCCAAATGCCACTGGAAAGACATGGGAACCAACAGCACCTTGGTGAATGGCAAACCCATGCCGCAGAATCAGCCAGTGCCTTTAAATCCCGGAGATGTGTTGCGGATTGGTGATTACACCATGACGCTGGTATCAGTCGCGGGCAGTTGGGATGTTTTTGATGAACTGTCACCAACGCGCGAAGCCGATCTGTTTGAATTCCCGGTTTCTCCGAGTAAGCCCTGCATCAATATTGACGATCTGCTCGCTGACCTGGGGACGCCAGAGCAGTCCGATCAGAACCATCCCGACAGCGAGGTGCCTTTGCTGGCTCAGCGCATGTATGTAGGTTCTCAGCAGGCTGAAGCCGTTGTTTCGTTCCATCACAATGATCAATCAGTGGCAACGCGGTCCAGCATGGAGTTGGAGAAACTGCAGAGATTATTGGGTGTCTGCGTACAAGGCTGCATGCAGTTACTGGCTGCACGCCGAATTTTCAAGGAAGAAACAGGAGGCAAGCTAACCAGTATTTCTGGAAATGGAAATAACCCGCTCAAGTTTTCTTCTACCCCAGCGGAAGCCATGAGCAAACTGCTGGGTGAACATTCACCTGCGTACTTGAATGCAGAGCAGGCTTTTGAACAGGCTTTTCAGGATCTTCAGGAACACATGCAGTTAAGTGTAGCCCGAATTCAAACCTTGATTGATCAGGTTCAGCAAGGCCTTGATCCATCCGTGATTGAACAAGAGATCAACAGACAAGGCGGGTTCAGTTTAAACCTTGAAGTGGCCAGAAAAGCACGTTTGTGGGACTTGTACTGCGAGAGGTATCAGCAATTGGTGGCCACATGGAGTTGACCATTCAGTTGGGTGGTGCACGCGCTGAGTTCCCCCATCAAATCAAGGTGACACAGCGCACCGACATTGGAAATCGCACCGAGAATCAGGATGCGGTGGGACATAAGTCGATTGGCGACTGGCTGGTGTGTGTACTGGCCGACGGCGCTGGCGGGCATCGCGGCGGTCAATTGGCAGCGAAGCTTGCCGTGGAATTGTCACTAAGTGCATTTGAACAATCACCCACGCTTGATACCCTGTTGTTAAGCGAGTTGATCAAGCGCGTGAACTGCAACATTTTGCATCAGCAGGCTACACAAACCGATTGCTCAGACATGCACACCACGATTTGTATGTTGGTAATCCATCAACAGTCGGGTGAGGCTGTGTGGTTGCATGTTGGCGATTCGCGTATTTATCATTTTCAGCAAACCGAGCTGCGCTCCAAAACAAAAGACCACAGTGTTTTGCAGTGGATGGTTGATCATCAACAAACCGATCCTCATACAAGCCGTAACGCGCTGTACACCGCCTTGGGTGAGCAAACCGAGCAACTTCAAATTGATGTAAGCAAGCCTTGTCGCCTTTCTCCTGGGGACTGGTTTTTGCTGTGCAGTGACGGCTTGTGGGAACACCTCAGTGATGATGAACTCGCGTTGTTGGGGGCCAATTTGTGGTGTGCCGAGGAATGCAACTCACACATTCATCAATTGGCCTTCCTGCGCGCCTCAGGTCGTGCTGACAATCTCAGCAGCATTCTTGTCTTTGTGGGTGAGAGGGGTGCCTATTCTGGTTGACCCCATGCCAACGACCCAATTTCTCACATGTCTGTTTTGATGTTTCACTCCGATTCGATTTCATTTTAAGTACCCATTCCATGTGCCCCAATCGCTACGCAATTGCCTTTTTACTGGCAACACTTTCCTTGCCCTCATTCTCGCAGGTCTCAACTCCGACCCCATTCCTGAATTCTGAGGCGGGGGCGCCCAAAGTGGACAAAGAAGCTGCACCCTCGATTGACAATCAGGCTGCGAAAAAAGCTGCTCCTGAGTTGGGCAAACCGTTGAATGATGTGTCGCTGGATGTAAGTGCTTACCGGGTTGATGGTATTGAGGAAAAGTATCAAGGCGATATTCAGGCTCAGCTTGCCCCTTATGTGGGCAAAAAGCGCTCGTTCGAAGACTTGAGCAGCGCGGCACAGGTTGTAACTGCTTTTTTGCAACGTGAACTGGGTTATTACCTGGCTTATGCCTACCTTCCCGCGCAAGACATCAAAAACGGTGTTGTAACGATTGCTGTTTTGCCCGGCGTGCTGGAATCGGTCGAGGTGATTTGGCCGCAAGAAGAATTGCGTGTTGACCGGGATATTGTTGAATCCCATTTAAGCCGTTTAAAGCCGGGCAATGTCATTCGTGTGGATGAAGTGGAGCGAGTGGTTTTCCTGTTGAATGACCTGCGTGGAATTCGCATGTCATTTGCCATCAAACCAGGAACCCAGCCTGGTAAGGCGATTCTGGTTGCTACACCCAGCAACGACAAAATCTTCACCGGCAGTGTGGGCCTTGACTCAAACGGTTCCCGCTATGCAGGTACTTACCGCGGTATTGCAACCGTGTCTTGGGAAAGTCCATTTGGTTTGGGCGATTCTTTTTCCGTCAGTCACCTGCAGTCTGAAACCGGTGGGCTGGATTTTACGCTGCTGGGATACACCTTGCCGGTTGGTTCCAACGGCTTGAAGCTGGGTGTGAACGTGTCCACAGTGAACTACTCACTGGAGCAAAACGACTTTCCTTTGGGGCTGAATGGTGATGCTGAATCAATCGGTGCTTTTGCCTTGTATCCATTGATACGTTCACGCAACTTGAATGTATTTGCATTGGCTGGCTACGACAAGAAAGAATTCACCGACCGTCAAAGTTTGTCTGGCCTGGAAACCGTGAAGGAACTTGATTCCTACCGCCTTGGGCTAAGTGGCGATTCTCGGGATGGCTTGGTGGGCGGTGGCCTTAATTTTTTCAACTTCAGTGTTGAAGAAAGTAAAACCAATTACCCGGCCGGTGTGCCGTTTGGTCTGGATGATGAGTTAAACGCCATGCGCGTGAACTATTCAGTTGGCCGATTGCAATCGCTGGTGCCCGGCAAGCTGATGCTATGGGGGTTTGCTCGTGGTCAGCATGCCCTTGATAACCTGGACAGCAGTGAGCAGTGTTCGCTGGGAGGTGCCACGGCGGTACGTGCATTTGCCCAAGGTGAAACCTCGGGTGACAGCTGTGATCTGTTTACGCTGGAAGCGCGGTACTTGCCCTCCATTGACTGGTTCGGCAACACAGCAAGGGAATTGTCATTGAATGTGTTTTATGACCAAGGCCGTGTTCGTTTTCGCGAAGACGCCAGTAGTCAACCCACAGGTTTTACCAACCATGCAGAGCTGGCTGGCTATGGGTTTGGTCTAGCCTGGGACAGGCAAGATGTTTTCACTTTCAATTTGAGTCTGGCTTGGGAATTGGCGGGTGTTCGCCGGTCAGACCCCAAGCGTCAAAGTCCACGAATTTTCGCATCTTACCTCTACTATTTCTAAGAGACCTGTTTCATGATTTCTGCAACTTGCAAATCTAATTCGTCGTTTCCGCTGAAGCCTTTGGCTGCTGCAGTGTTGTTGGTGTTCAGTGCCAATGTGCAGACTGCACCTATTCTTGATGGCAGTTTGGGCGGTAACCTCAATATTGACATTACAGTGCCTGGCACAACTCGAATCACTCAAACCGCAAATCAACGCGACATTATCAATTGGCGAGAGTTTTCAATCGGCAGTGGTGAAACTGTTCGCTTTGTTCAACCTGATGCGAATTCTGTGATCGTCAACCGTGTGAACGGTGGGATAAGGTCGGATATCTTCGGAAATTTGGTAGCCAACGGACGCATTTTTTTGATCAATCCCAGTGGGATTGTTTTTGGTGCAAATTCCCAGGTCAATGTGAATGGCTTGGTCGCGTCAACGTTAAGAGTCAGACCCGAATCTCTGAACGATGAAACCATCGAGTTTCGCGCAGTTTCAGATTCTGGAAGCATTCTGAATGCAGGCAGTATTACCGCCAAGGACATCGTGCTGTTGGCACCGTCGATTACCAATACCGGAACACTGACAGCAAGCGGCACTGGCGCAGCGATCAATCTGATCGCTGCAAGGGATGTCACTGTGAATACCTCTGGCAGCGATCTGGTTGTGCAAGCGGTTCAAGGGCACGACAACGCCTTGATTGAGCAGCTTGGTCAAGTGATGGCTGAAGGTGGCCGAATCATTTTGCTGGCCAGAGCTTCTGACGATGGTGCTCCCAGTGTTATCAACACTTCGGGAGTAAACCGGGCATCCCAGATTTCAATCTCGGGTGATCTGGTTCAATTAACCGGTAGCTTGAATGTGGGAAATCCACAGGGTGCCGTACAGCTTACAGCAGGCGAAGTCGGTCAAGTTCTTGATGGGCAAAGTGAGGCTTTGTTGGTTGATGGCAGCTTGAATATTCAGTCAACAGATAATATCAATTTAAACAATGCAGGCAATAACTTCACCGGTGCTGTGAGTTTGACAGCGGGTGGTTCTGTGAATATTCGCGACGCCAACAACCTGCAAGTGTCGGTCAGCACAGGTGGCGCAGCCACCTTGCACGCGCAGAACCTGACAATCAATGGCCTTAGTTCAGAGCAGTTGACAGCCAATGCCGGCGGAAGTGTTCAGCAAACGGGTGCACTGAATGTGGCCGGAAACACAGCACTGACTGCAAACCAAATTACTCTGACCAATTCAAACAATAATTTTGATGGCGCAGTGAGGATCAACAGCACTGCGGGTACGACAATACGTGCCAATGGTGAGCTGAATATTTCAGGTGCCACTGCTACGCTGAATGTGACCGCTGGCCAAATTACACAGAATGCAGCCCTGTCGGTTAGCGGTGAATCAACACTGAATGCCAGTCAGGTAACTTTGACAAACTCAGGAAATGATTTTGTTGGCAATGTTGCCTTGGCTGTTACCGGTTCTGCCAATTTGAATGATGCAAATAATCTGGCTGTGTCCGGCTCTGTTGGCGCAGCTACTTTGACAGCGGTCAACCAGATTCAATTCAATGAACTTACTGCAGCAAGCTTGAATGTGACGGGTGCCAGTGTAGTTCAGAACGGAGCACTGAATGTTCAACAAGGTACCACCTTAAATGCAGCTTCTGTTCAGCTGGACAACACAGCCAATAATTTTGGTGGACATGTTGTGCTGAACAATGTGGGTACAGCAGTGCTCGCAGACGAGGGGGACTTATCTCTTTCAGGGCAGGTGAATAACCTCACTGCCACTGCGCAGAACACCAGGCAGTCGGCACAGGCTGGTGCTTTGACGGTAAACAATACAGCCACATTCAATGGCGGTAATGTTGAACTGCTTCAGGCTGGCAATGAATTTGGTGGAGAGGTAGTTCTGAACCTGGATGGTCAGGTTCAACTGGGCAGCTCCGGAGGCATTGTCGTATCGGGTCGGGCTGCAAGCGCGGTTTTTGAGGTTGCTTCCATCAGTCAGGGAGACACTGCAACTGATGCATTGAATATTTCGGGTCAAACGCGTATTCGCAGCAACACTGTTGACTTGGTCAATGCTGCGAATACATTTGGTTCCAATGTCGTTTTGCAAAATGCAGGCACCGTCAATTTGAATGGTGGTAACACCTTGACTGTGCAGGGCTCTGCTGACGCTGTCACATTGACAGGCGGTAACAGTGGCCAGATTGTGTTTAGTGGTCTGGAAACAAGAACGTTGAATGCGTCAGCCGCAAGTATCGCTCAAACAAGTGCTCTGAATGTCAACGAAACCACCACCCTCAATGCGCGGAGCATTGACCTGGGCGGATCAAGCGACAATCAGTTCGGTGGCTTGGTTACACTGTCTTCGACTGAAAGCGCAGCGGTCACTGCACAAGGTACCCTGACGGTGACAGGCAATGTTGCAAGCGGTAATTTTCAAGCGGATTCATTGGTATTCAATGGCCTAAGCGCAAGCAATAATTTGGTAATGACTGCCGGCAACATTACGCAAAGCGCCAACACCAATCAAGCCCTGCGCGTACAGGGTGAAACCCGAATCAATAATTCAGGTGCTGTGACATTGAACAACACAATGAACGATTTCAACGGCACTGTGGTTCTGGGCACGCAAGGTTCTGTGCGCCTGAGCGACAGCAACACTTTGGTGCTTCAGGGTCAGGCTGGTTCTCTGCACATGACCGCACAAACCATTACACAAAATGATTCACTGCTTGTGGCAGGTGCTACTACCCTGAATGCCGGCACTGTTACGCTGAATGATCAGGCAAATGACTTTCAGGGGCAGGTTAATTTACTTGGCAACGCAGTGGTGAGTTTGCACGATGCAAATACACTAAACGTGGCAGGTAATGCACAACAATTGCAGGTGAATGCTGGTGCAGTAGAAATCAACAATGCATTGAACGTGAACAACAGCCTGACCTTGATTACTGATTCTGCTACGCAGGCAGCTTCAGGTGCAGCTGCCCTGACCGTGGGTGGTAGTACAAGCATTGAACGCCGAAATGGCAGCAGCAATGGTGTGGTTCGTTTGAACAACTTGAACAACAATTTCGCCAGCCCGGTTACTTTGAATAATCAGGCGAATGTTCAATTGGCTGATCGCGATACACTGATCCTTCAGGGTACTGCAGGTAGTTTGTCCGCGACTGCAACTGAAATTAATCAGCTTGGAAGTTTGACTGTGACCAATCAAGCGACATTGGATGCAAACACAGTGAGATTGACGAATGCGGCCAATGATTTTCAAGGCCGTGTAAGCCTGAATGTGGATGGTCATGCGCAAGTAGTTGATGCAAATGGCCTGCGCGTGGCGGGTAATGTGAATACAGCCAATTTCCAGTCGGGCACAATGGTAATCGAAGGTTTGTCTGCACTGGGTAATGTGCAATTCAATGCAGGTTCAGTTACTCAAACCGGGGCACTTTCTGTGGGTGGTAGCAGCACTTTGAGTGGTGGCTCCGTTACTTTGCAAAATGCTGCCAACACATTTGCTGACTCAGTGAATTTGAATTTAACCGGCGCCGCAGCCATCACCGCCAGCGGTGAACTGGAGGTAACAGGTTCAGCAGCTTCAGCCGATTTGAGAGCGAACTCGCTTAACATTTCCAGCCTTGCTGCGGCCAACATCGCCTTGCAGGCTGATCAACTGAACTTGAACAATTTCACTGCTCAGGGAGACCTTACTTTAAGTGGGGGCAATGTAGTTCAGCAAGGTGCTTTGCTAGTGAGTGGTACTACCACTTTGCGTGCCAGCAATGTAATTTTGCAAAATGAGGCCAACAACTTTCAGGGCAATGTGGTGTTGGAGTCAGCTGGTAACGTTAATCTTCGTGACCAGCAAGCCATTGCATTGCAAGGTTCAGCAGGCAGCCTGACTGTTCAGGCTGGTACTGAAATTAACCAGTCTGGTGCACTGAACATCAGTGGTCCCAGCAATTTGACTGCCCCTACAATCAATGTGAACAACACCACCAATAGGTTCGGTGGTGAAGTTGTGATCAATGCCACACAGCAGGCGACAGTGAATGCCAGTGGCGATCTTTCAGTGGGTGGTAATGCAGCAATTCTAAATGCAACTGCGCAGAACGAATTGAGCCTCAGCAACTCCGTGCTGGGTCAGCTGAATGCAACAGCGCAGCAAATTGTACAAACCGGCACTGTGTCGGTAACAGGCCCAACAACCCTGACAGCACAAAGTGTAAACCTGCTAGACAACGCCAACGACTTCAATGGACCTGTTGCTCTCGATGTGGCAGGACAGGCAAGCCTTGCTGATGGAAACAACTTGCTCATTCAAGGCCATGCACAAACCTTGAACACCCAGGTTGTAGGCACGTTGACCGCAGGCGAGCTGGAAATAGCCAACGGCAACCTGGCTGCAAGTGAAATCAACTTGAATCAATTGCAGGTGAGTAATGCAGCAGAACTCCGCGCTGCCCGAGTGACCCAAACACAAGCCAGCCAGTCTGGTGGAACTCTCACCATTCGCGCAAATGAAGTTGATTTGACCCAGGCCGGAAATGATTTTAGTGGTCAAATTATTTTGCAGAATGTGGGCACTGCAAACATTCGTGATGCCAATGAATTGGTTCTGAGTGGGCGCGTTGATAACCTTGCTGTGACTGCCCAGCGTATTAGCCAGCAACAGGGCCAGGCAAACGCTTTGAATGTACAGGGCAGGGCCCAGTTGCGCGTAGCCAATGTTGACCTTCAAAACGCAGCCAATAATTTCAACGGTGTTGTGGATTTGCAGGTAAGTGGAGCAGCGCAGTTGCGTGACGTGAACAACCTGACCTTACAGGGCGATGTGGGCACCTTGAATGTAATGGCAGCACAGCTTTCACAGGTAGATTCGCTCACAGTACGAAACAGTGCAAACATTCAAGCCACTTCGGTTCAATTGAATAACGCCGCCAATGATTTTCAGGGTGATGTGAATTTGACGGTTTCCGGTGCAACGCGAATTGCTGATTCCAACACCTTGAATGTATCGGGTCAGTTGAATGGTACTGCTGAGCTGAGTGCTGAATCAATTGGCCAAACCGGTGCGCTGTCGGTCAACTCGAATTTATTGTTGCAGGCAGAACGCGTTGAACTGGGTAATCAGACCAATAGCCTGAATGGTGTGGTTCGTATTGAGGGCGCAAGCCAGGCGGCATTGGCCAGCACTGGCACATTGCGGGTTGAAGGTGAAAACCTGGCAACCCTGAATTTGCAAGCACAAGAGGCTAGCCTTGGCCAGCTTGGCGAATTGCAACAACTGAATATAACAGCGAATGAAGTTCGCCAAACCGCTGCGTTGAATGTGAAAGGCGATACAAACCTGCGCAGTGGCAGGGTTGACCTGAACGATTCAGGAAACGACTTTGCAGGTCAGCTGGCAATTCAAAATCCAGGATCAGGCATTGCAACTGTTTCCCTTGCCGACAGAAATGATTTGACCCTGCAAGGCGAGAATCTTGCCTTGGATGCTCGCGTTCAAGGGGATTTTTCTCTCAAAGCCAACAATGTTGACCTTGGTAGCACACAGGTGGATGGTGTCAGCAACATTGAGTTGACCGGCGCACTAACCCAAAACCGCTCAATCAACTTGAACAACGCAAGTTTGAATGCAACTGCAATTACCCTGAACAATTCAGGTAACCGTTTCAATGGCAACACGCGGGTTCAATCAAACGGTGCAGTGGCTTTGGCTACGCGTGGGGATTTGAATGTAAACACCATGTCATCCACCGGTACTTTGGCACTGAATGTTGGTGGCAATACCAATGTAAGCGGCACGCAGGTGCAATTTGCAGCCTCGCAATTTGATGGCAATCTTAATGTAGCAGCCAATCAGGTTTCGCAGGTAGGTCGCCTGGAGGTTGAAGGAGATGCCGTTTTTCAAGCTGTGGGTGGGGTTGTTGATTTACAGAATGCGGGTAACCGTTTCCAGCGCACTGTCAGTGCAAGTGCAGAACAAACCCGTTTGTCTACCGTGGGTGACATGCAGTTACTCAACCTGAACAGCCGTGGCGGGTTGCTCACTGCGCAGGGGCGCATACTGTTGCTGGGTAATATCGAGCAAACGGGCGGTACTTTAAGCTTTACTGCTAATGGTATTTCCCAGCCTTTGTCTTCGGCCGATATAGCCTTGTTGTTGCCTCCAACCCTGGATGTGTTCTCCAGCAAAGAGGCAGCAAACCCGTTAACCGGTCTGGGCCGTATTACCCTGACCAGCCCCGTAATTCACCAACGTTCAGGTCAATTGCTGACCGCTGCGGGAGCGACCACTCAGTTTAATTCACCCGAGAACGGCTCAATTATTCTCACCCAGGTCAACCAGATCAATGGTCAAGTGGCTGTGTTGGCTGGGCAAAACTACAATCAGTCGTTTGCGTATGCAGTGGATCGCGGCGCAAGTCTTTTTGCCATTAACAACGATGTGCGTTTGAGCGTGGGTGGCCAAGGTGCCGAGGCAGACTTGATTGCAATTCGAGCACGCGGCCTGGCTACTCAGGGCAATGATGCTGTTATCCGCGCACGTATGCCATACAACGACCTTGGAGTAGGTACGGCACGTTCCTACGCGGGTTTGACCCTTTCAATTCCCTTGGGTGGACCGAATGGTCAGGCTGCTGGTTTGTCCTCTTTTGGTGAATCGTCGGGCTCAGGCCAATCGCCAGTTGCTGGTGCAATCCGGGTGGAGGTTGGTGATATCAGTCGTCCAGGTTTGGGTGGCTTCCTCACGGTGTTGCCTTTTGAGGGCAGCAATCTGTTACCAGGTCAAGTGGTTTATCTGGCAGGCCCGGAGCGAAAAGGAACCCAGGCATTCTTCTACGACGGTGCACGTACCCTTGGACGTATTCCTGTGGTTTATAACGGCACGTTGCTGCTTTCACCCCAGGAAAATGCAGCGTTGACAACTGCCCAGGGGGCGGTGGTTCTGGCGCGCCAGGAGCAGACCCGTTCTGTGGTTCGCACTGAAAACGTGGCGGGTAAAATCATCAACGGTGTTGTTGCAGAGGTTGGCCCTGGTCGCCCAGCCACTGAAGGTGCGGGTGGGGCCGGAAAACCAGCCTCTTGTGATGCCGATGACTCAGGCTTGAGTTGCGCACCCTGATTAATCTGGATTAGGGACTTCCTGTGTAGCCACAACAGGGAGTCTGCCGCATACTTCGGGTTGATTTTTTTAATTCGAATTGGAGTGAGTTCATGAAAACCAAAGCTGTCTTGTCTGTTGATGATGTGCAGGCCATTTTGACTGCTGCCCGCGCGGAGGCCGAGGCCAACAAATGGGCGGTTACCATTGCCGTGGCTGATGATGGTGGCCATTTGTTGGGCATGTTACGTTTGGATGGCGCACCACCCATGAGCGCGCACATTGGTCCATCCAAAGCAAAGTCTGCTGCCATGGCTCGCAAAGACACCAAAATTCTTGAAGACGTAATCAACAACGGACGCACCGCTTTTGTAACCGCTCCCTATGTGGATGGTCTTCTTGAAGGTGGCGTTACCATCGTGGTTGATGGCCAAGTGGTTGGTGCCGTTGGTGTGTCTGGCGTTAAATCGGATCAGGATGCGCAGGTTGCACGTGCTGGCGTTGCTGCACTGAAACCGTGATTGTTGTGGTCTGACCGAACCCTATTTGAATACTAAGTCCCGGCATTCATGTCGGGGTTTTTTTACGCCGGTGGGCTTGTTTAAAATAGCGGCGCTCTTATCGATTCTGGAGCACTCTACAAGTTCCCAACCTTATTCCGGCTTTCAATGATGTTCAGTCGTTTTGCTTGCATTTTTTTTCTGCTATTGCTGCAAGCCTGCGCAAGTTTTCAAGACCGTGGCTCGAATGTATTGGTGTTGGATGACGGCACTGTGTTCATTGGCATGGAAACTGACAGGCCCGCTGTTCAAAATGCACTGTTGGCGCAGTTTCGCGAATGGCGTGGTACACCTTATAAATTGGGTGGCAACTCGAAAGCAGGCATTGATTGTTCAGCCTTTGTGCAACAAACGCTGTCTACGCGCTTCAATATTGCGGCCCCGCGCAGTACCACGCAGCAAGTTCATATGGGCGAGGAAGTTGACCGCGGTTCAATTCAAGTGGGCGATCTCGTGTTTTTTAGAACGGGCTATTCCACCAATCATGTTGGTTTTTATTTGGGCAGTGGAAGGTTTTTACATGCATCCACCACTGTCGGTGTAACCATCGGTAGTCTTGATGACCCCTATTGGCGTAAAACATTCTGGAAAGTTCGCCGGGTGATGTAGTTCGTCTGGTTCACGGGGGAACCCATTTGCGGGTGAACCAATCGTGCTTTTATCAACTGATACCGGATTTTGTACTTTTCTTGTGCCCAATGTTGGGTCAACAAGGAGGAAATTACAATGTCTCTCGTCTTGTCACAATCAGACAGTATTGCCAACAAGTCCCTGCAAAAACTGATTCAGGAAACCACCGAGTTGCTGAAGCTCAGCATGACTCAGGGTATGAATGCCGGCATGGCACCTTCGATTTACAAATTAAAACCTGCTGAATTGAAGGTAGGCGGCAAGAAGAAGGTTGCTTATCCCTCGGTCGCGCAATTGGCGGCAGTGCGACTGAAATCGGTATCAGTTGAAAAAGCGCAGGTAGTACGTTTGTCGCTGGGTGCAGATCAGCAATTATCCACTGCCATTCGTGCCCGCGGTTTGAATGTGGAAGCTGCCAAGCCTGTGTTTGAGCAGATTGATATCAAGCGCCAGTTCTCGTTTATCAATGACACCACATTCAGCGAGCAAGCCATGGCTGAAATGGTGTCGGAATTGAATCAGCTTGATGTTGACCAGACCGTTTCAAGAAAAGAGTTGCTGGAACTTGAACTCAAAAAAGTAGATTTAAAAATCGGGCGCATGCCACCGAATTGGTGGAAAGATATTGTGGTGTTGGCCGAGAAAGAAGAGCCCAAGAAACCGATTGTGTTGAATAAAGGTCTGCGTTTCCGGGTACACGAGGTGAAATGTGTGAAAGAGACTACGCCCACATGGCCCGGTAGTGATGAAATTTCCTGGGGCGGTGCAACTGTGGATGATGACGGCACAGTGCAGAAAATTCTTGAGAAATATGTGCGCGGTGGGTTTGACGGCGGTGAGCGCAAGGTGTATAGCCCGCCTGAAGTTATCAGAACGTTTTCACTGGATGGCGATTACCCCAAGGACTTCATGGTAACCATGTCATTGGCGGAAAAAGATGGCAACGGAATGTCTGATTTCATTAAGGATTTGTACGAAGCCATCAAAGCCGAGGTTCAAGTAATTCTGACTGCGTTGGGTGCGGCGGCGGGTGCGGCAATTGGAACCGCGATTGGTGGTTCTATTGGTACTGCTATTGGTGGCCCTTTGGGCACAATTATTGGTGTGGCCGCAGGCGCCATTCTGGGTGCCTTGGTTGGCTGGTTGATCGCGATGTTCAAAGACGATATTTTCAGGCCTCAAGCCTCTACTTTGCATCTGCCAGACGGTGTTTCTACCTTTCCCGGTGGATCGCTGACTTCGCCGAAAGCCACTTTCAATTTCCGTGACCATGGTGGGCATTACCAGGTTATTTACGATTGGCAAATAACCCGCTAAGCGCTTGTTTCAGATGCAATTAAAAAGCCCGCATAAATGCGGGCTTTTTGTTACATCCAAGAAAGTTGAGTCTGGCGAATTTTACCCTGTGTATTTACTTCTGCTGCGCCAATGCCTCAATGCGCTGTTCCAGCGGTGGGTGGCTGCTAAACAGCGCCATCACACCACCTTTACCCGAAATGCCAGATGCCGCCATGTTGGATGGCAATTCACCAGCCTGCATGCCGCCTAGGCGTTTCAGCGCTGAAATCATGGGTTGTTTTGTACCCATTAACCATGCAGCGCCCGAGTCGGCGCGGAATTCACGCTGACGCGAGAAGTACATCACGATAATGGAGGCCAGAATACCTAAGGTAATTTCCATCACGATCACGGTGATGAAGTAGCCCATGCCTTGGCCATTTGATTCGGAGTCGTCTTTGCGCAAAAACTGATCCACCATAAAGCCAACCACGCGGGCCAGGAAGAACACAAAGGTGTTGACCACGCCCTGAATCAGCGTGAGCGTGACCATGTCGCCGTTGGCGATGTGTGCCACCTCGTGGGCCAGCACGGCCTCGGCTTCCTCACGGCTCATGCTTTGCAGCAAACCGGTGCTAACCGCCACCAGCGAATTGCTTTTGCTGGGGCCTGTGGCAAAGGCATTGGGGGCGCCTTCGTAAATGGCCACTTCAGGCATGGGAATGCCGGCTTTGTCTGCGAAGCGCTGCACCGTGCTAACCAGCCATTGCTCGGTGGGGTTGCGTGGTGTTTCAATCACCTGTGCGCCGGTGCTCCATTTGGCTACTTTTTTGCTGATCAACAGGCTGATGAACGAGCCACCAAAACCCAGTACAGCACTGAATGCCAACAGCATGGTCAGGTTCAGCTGACCCCCTGCCATGAACTGGTTCAAGCCCAGCACATGCACAGTAATGCCCAGTACCACCATGATGGCGACGTTGGTGGCTAAAAATAAAACAATGCGTTTCATGATGCGTGTTGTCCTTTCAACAATTGCAAGGGGGTCACCTGGTGAAGGGTGTGTTTCAGTTGGCGGCGAAGAGCACGTGCTGCTGATTCAACCGCCTGGTCAATTGCGCTAAGCCAATGTGGCCCTGCGCTGTCTACGATCAAGGGCGCTTGCCCATCGATTCGAATTTCAATCAAGCAGTTGCGCTGGTCGGCCTGCTGTTTTACGGAATGCCGATCCAGTTTCACTGTGATGTTTTTAATCTGGGTCGAAAGTCGATTGACGGCCGAGCGCACGCGGCGAAGTACATACCTGCGCAGGGTTTCATCGATCTCGGGATGCCGAGCCACAATTTCAGTTTTCATGGTTGCGTCCTCCTTTCGTGGAAATAGACAATTGAAGTGTACGCTGGTTCAATGTAAGAATAAATGGAACAATTGCTTATTAAATATTCGAATAAATCGAAGCATTAATGAAACTTACCGATCTGAATTTCCACCACCTGCGTTATTTCTGGATGGTGGCCAACACGGGCAGTTTAACCGCAGCGGCCGAGCGGCTGGGCTTGCGTGCACAAACGCTGTCCAGCCAAATTACCCAATTGGAACAAACATTGGGGCGAGCGCTTTTTCAGCCTGTTGGCCGGGGCTTGGGCCTGACTGAAGCCGGGCGAATCGCTTTGCGTTATGCAGACCAAATTTTTCAGCTGGGCGAGCAAATGGCCGAAAGTTTGGGTGACGAGCAGCTGGACTATACCTTGCGCCTGTCGGTGGGCATTGCCGATGCCTTGCCCAAAACAGTGTCGTTTCACATGATTGAGCCAATTTTGGGCATGCAGCGGCCTGTGCGCCTGGTGTGCCAGGAGGGCAGGTTTGAAACCCTGTGTTCCGAGTTGGTACAACACAGCGTGGACGTGGTGCTGGCCGAGCGCCCTGGTGGCCAGGGCACTGCACACTTGCAGGTGGCCAAGTTGCTAACTTACCCGGTGCGAATTTTCGCAAGCCCGAACCTGAAACAGAAATACGAAGCGAATTTTCCACAAAGCCTGCAACATGCACCGTTCTTGATGCCTTCGCGCAACAACGTGCTGCGCTTGAAGCTGGAACACTGGTTTGAAAGTGTGGGCGTGGAAGTGACGGTGGTGGGTGAATTCGACGACCTGGCCCTGCTCGAAACGTTTGGCCGGGCAGGCTTGGGATTGTTTGCCGTGCCTGCCATGCTGATTGAAGACGTGGTGCGCGACAACACCGTGGTGCACATGGGCGATGCGCAAGGCGTGGTTGAAGATTTTTTTGCTTTTACCCATCCACGCAATTTGAATCACCCCGCTTTAAAGCTGCTGTTTGGCCTGGGTGGCATGGCAAACCCCAATACAAACCCGAATCGCCTCGATTAATGGCTTGCAGTAAACTTTCACCTTCCCTTTTACGTCCTTGTTAATTCCCTGTAGTTAACTCCCTGAATGGCGGCCTTTTATGTTTTTGCGCATTGTTGCGGTTATTTTTCCTGTGTTCGCTGTGGTGGCCTTGGGGTATTGGTATGGGCGGGTGAAAAACCCCGACATGAAATTCGCCAACCAGCTGAACATGGAAATTTTTGTCCCAGCGCTGGTGTTTTCGGCATTGGCCAGCAAGTCGTTTGAAATCGAATCGTATTGGTTGCTGGCGGTGGGCGGGGCCATTGTAGTGCTGGGCTCGGGTTTATTGGCATGGCCAATTGGCCGATTTTTGGGCATTGAAAGCAGAATTTTCGTGCCGCCCATGATGTTCAACAATTCTGGAAACATGGGCTTGCCACTGGCTATTCTGGCCTTTGGTGAGCAAGCGTTGCCAGCCGCGGTGATGCTTTTTCTGGTCAGTAACACGCTGCATTATTCGCTGGGCACCTGGATGATGAGCCCCAATGCCCGTATTTTAATGCTGTGGAAAGAACCCGTGATTGCCGCTTCGATTGCGGGTTTAAGTGTCAGCCTGTTGGGAATTCAGGTGTGGGAACCCCTTTACTTTGCAATTGACATGGTGGGCGATGTGTCCATTCCTCTGCTTCTGTTTTCGCTGGGTGTGCGCCTAACGCAGGCCGACTTTTCTGATGTGAAACTTGGCGTGATTGGCGGGGTGTTGTGCCCATTAACAGGCCTCGTATTTGCCGCCCTGTGCGTGTGGCTGTTGCCTTTAAGCCCTGAACATGCGGCCATGCTGATTGTATTTGGTGCCCTGCCACCGGCTGTGCTTAGTTTTGTGTTCGCTGAAAAATACGGCCTTCAGCCCCAGCGTGTGGCCTCGCTGGTGATGATGGGTAACCTGATGAGCCTCATTTTTGTGCCAATGGCGCTGTATTGGGTGTTGTAAGTTGAGTGCGGTAAGTTGAGTGCGGTAAGCCTTTGCCTGGCTACTTGGGTTTGTAGCCCCACACTTCGTTCAAGCGGTTTTCCCGGCCGCAGGTGGTTTTGTAATACCGGTAGCGCAAGGGGTTTTTGCGGTAAAAGTCTTGGTGATATTCTTCGGCCACGTAAAAGGTTTGCGCTGCTTCAATCGTGGTGTAGATGGTTTTGAATTTGCCGGTGCCCAGCAACTGTTCTTTGCTTTGTTTCGCCTCGCGGTGCTGTTGTTCGTTCAGGTAAAAAATGGCCGATCGGTATTGCTCGCCCACATCACAGAATTGCCGGTTTTGTACGGTGGGGTCAATGTTGGCCCAGAAGGCTTTTAGCAAGTTGCTGTAGCTGATTTGTTGGGGGTCGTATTGAACCCGCACCACTTCAACATGGCCCGTGTTGCCCTGGCTTACCTGTTCGTAGGTGGGGGAGGGGGTACGCCCGCCGGTGTAACCCGAGTCGACCGCTTTAACTCCCTTTATTTTTTCGAAGACTTCTTCCATGCACCAGAAGCAGCCGCCCCCGAATATGGCCTGTTCCAGCTGCTGGGCCTGCGCCAGGGGCGCAAACCCCAAAAGCCCCAATAACAAAGTTGCAGTGTTACGCGACCAAACCACCCAAGCCATGCATGTACTCCTTGTGCAACATTCAAACTGATTGTGGCGTTAACCACGGTTTTGCTTTCATTCAGACCGGCTTTTTGAAATAATGTTCACCCTTTGCCGGAAATATCAGTGAAATCATGAGTTTGTTGCCACACGAGTTGGAATTGCTAGCCCCCGCACGCGACGTTGAAATTGGTCGCCAAGCGATTCTGCATGGCGCAGATGCGGTTTACCTGGGCGGGCCGGTGTTTGGCGCACGTGCCAACGCGGCCAACTCGGTGGCTGATATTGCAAAGCTGGTGGAGTTTGCCCACCGTTACCACGCCAGAATTTTCACAACCATCAATACCATTCTTCACGATGCCGAGCTGGAAGAGGCCCGTAAGCTGGTGTGGCAGTTGTATGACGCGGGCGTGGATGCACTGATTATTCAGGACATGGGCTTACTTGAAATGGACTTGCCGCCTATTCAACTGCATGCAAGCACGCAGTGCGACATTCGCACCCTTGAAAAAGCGAAGTTTCTGGCTGACAGTGGTTTTTCGCAACTGGTGCTGGCCCGTGAGTTAACGGTTGAGGAAATTACCGCCGTGCATGCAGCGGTGGGTGACACGGCCACGCTGGAGTATTTCATTCATGGTGCGCTTTGCGTGGCGTTTTCAGGCCAGTGCTACATAAGCCATGCTGAAACTGGTCGCAGTGCCAACCGCGGTGATTGTTCGCAGGCTTGCCGCCTGCCCTATACGCTGACTGATCAAAGCGGCGCTGTGGTGGCCTTTGATAAGCACTTGCTGTCGATGAAAGACAATAACCAAAGCGGCAACCTGGAACATTTGATTGATGCGGGTGTGCGGTCTTTCAAAATTGAAGGCCGCTACAAAGACATGGCGTATGTGAAAAACATAACAGCCCACTACCGCATTTTGCTGGATGAAATCATGGAGCAACGCGGTGAATTCACCCGCGCATCCAGCGGCACGACGCGCCACTATTTCCGGCCCGACCCCGATCGCAACTTTCACCGTGGTTCAACCGATTACTTTGCCAGTGGCAGAAAAATCGACATTGGTGCTTTCGATTCACCCAAGTTCATTGGCCAGCCAATTGGCCATGTGGTGGCTGTGAATGACAAAAGCATCGACATTCAAACCAGCGATGAATTGAACAACGGAGACGGGCTGAACTTCATGCGCAAGCGCGAAGTGGTGGGCCTGCACGTGAACCGCGCCGAGAAATTGGATAGCAAGGGTGTGCACAGCAAAGCCAGCACAGAGGAAAGCGGCCAAGCTGTTTACCGCGTGTTTCCCAAAGACCCGATCAACAGTTACAGTGGCCTGAAGGCCGGCTTGCCCATGCACCGCAACCGAGACCACGCTTGGGACATGGCACTGACCAAGGAAAGTGCTGAACGCCGCATTGGCTTGTGGCTAACCTTGACCGAGTGGATGGAAGGAGATGAGTTGAAGGGGCTGCACCTGAGCCTGACCGATGAAGATGGCATAGCAGCCAAGGCACAGGTTGAAATGAACCTTGAGTTGGCCAAACAGGCCGACACTGCCGTGGAAAGTATTAAAACCCATTTGGGCAAGCTGGGCGGCACGGATTATTCCGCCCTGGGCCTGAATGTACATTTAAGCCAACCCTGGTTTGTGCCAGCCAGCACCTTGAATGGCATGCGCCGCGATGCAATTGAGGCTTTGAATGCTGCGCGTGTGGCCGCATGGCAACGCCCGGCGCGTAAAGCACCGGTGCAGCCTTATGTGGAATACCCGGAAAAGTCGCTTAGCTTTCTGGCCAACGTGTACAACGACAAGGCTCGTGAGTTTTACAAAAAACATGGCGTGCAGATGATTGCCGCAGCTTATGAGGCACATGAGGAGGCAGGCGAGGTTCCTGTGATGATCACCAAGCATTGTCTGCGATTTTCGTTTAATTTGTGCCCAAAACAGGCCAAGGGTGTAAAAGGTGTTCAGGGGCAGGTGAAGGCCGAGCCCATGGTGTTGGTCAATGGAGATCAAAAGTACACCCTGAAATTCGATTGCAAACCCTGTGAAATGCACATCATGGGTAAAATGCGAAAAGATATTTTCAACAGCCCACCCCCGTCGGTGGTGCCAATTACCTTCATGAAACGCAAGCCCGTGTAATTTTTGGAGAGAACCTTTGCGCCCGGTGGTATTCGATTTCATGGGTACGTCAAATTTTTGTCATTTTTTTGTCATAATTCTTGGATACCCTTGTGGGTCTGCGTGAAATCTTCTGCTGGATTAACCATTTACCAACATGTCCAATAACTCGACGATCAAGGTCCCGACCAAACGGGGCGACGCCATATTTGGCTTGTTAACCAGCGGAGCAGCAGTTTTCACCCTGTTGATGTTAGGTGGAATTATTGCTTCTTTGGTGGTTGCTTCCTGGCCCACCATCACGGCCTTCGGTTTTGATTTCTTATTCACTGCGAACTGGGATCCCCCCATTGATGAATATGGCGCACTGGTGCCAATTTACGGCACTTTGGTCACATCATTTATCGCCTTGATTATTGCTGTGCCAATCAGCTTTGGTATCGCATTGTTCCTCACTGAATTGTCACCACCCTGGTTGCGCCGCCCGCTGGGTACGGCAATTGAACTGTTGGCCGCTGTGCCTTCAATTGTTTATGGCATGTGGGGCTTGTTGGTGTTTGCCCCAATTTTTGCAAAGTATGTGCAAGCGCCTTTGAACGCAACGGTTGGCGAAATTCCTGTAATCGGTGCCTTGTTCTCAGGCCCGCCGATTGGTATTGGTTTGCTGACTGCGGGTGTAGTACTGGCCATTATGATCATTCCTTACATTGCGGCTGTGATGCGCGATGTATTTGAAGTAACCCCCGTGATGCTGAAAGAGGCTGGCTACGGCATGGGTTGTACAACCTGGGAAGTGGTGTGGAAAATTGTGCTGCCGCACACCAAGGTGGGCGTTATTGGCGGAATTATGTTGGGCCTGGGCCGTGCTTTGGGTGAAACCATGGCGGTTACCTTTGTGATTGGTAACACCAACTATTTGAATGATATCTCGCTGTTTTCCCCTGGCAACAGTATTACGTCGGCATTGGCCAACGAGTTTGCCGAGGCTGATGCTGGCTTGCACACCTCGGCCCTGATGGAGCTTGGTTTGGTGTTGTTCGTGATCACATTCTTTGTGCTGGTGGCATCCAAATTGTTGCTGGCCAAATTGTCGAGCAACGGGAGATAAGCCATGAGCAGCATTTACTCTGACCAAACTCCCGTTTCAAAAGAAGCTTCTGTCACGACCGTGGCCACTGACGAGAAGATGCGCGTCAGAATGCAGGCCAAGCGAAAGTTGGTCAACACCGTTGCGCTGACTCTGTCCCTGGCTGCAATGGCTTTCGGCTTGTTTTGGTTGATCTGGATTTTGTACACCACGGTTACGCTGGGTGTTAGCGGCCTTTCTGCTCAGTTGTTCACTGAAATGACCCCACCCCCCAATTCTGAAGGTGGTGGTTTGGCCAACGCGATTACTGGTACCTTGCTGATGGTGGGTTTTGCAACATTGTTTGCCACACCTTTGGGTATTCTGGCTGGTGTTCATTTGGCGGAATCGAGAAAAGACAACAAACTGGCGATATCTGTTCGATTCTTCAACGACATTTTGTTGTCGGCGCCTTCCATTGTGATTGGTTTGTTTGTGTACGCAGTCATGGTGCGCCCAATGGGGCACTTTTCTGCTTGGGCGGGTGTGGTGGCCTTGGGCCTGATTCAAATTCCTATCGTGATTCGAACCACAGAAAACATGTTGCGCTTGGTGCCGGATGCCTTGCGTGAGGCTGCTTTTGCCCTGGGTACGCCGAAGTGGAAGATGGTGATGTCCATTACTGTCAAAGCCAGCTATGCGGGTATTTTGACTGGTGTGTTATTGGGCGTTGCGCGTATTGCGGGTGAAACGGCCCCCTTGTTGTTCACGGCACTGTCGAACCAGTTCTGGAACAGCGACATGATGAAACCCATGGCGAACCTGCCAGTGATTATTTTCAACTTCGCACTGAGCCCTTTCACAAATTGGCAAGAGCTTGCGTGGGCAGGTGTGTTCCTGATCACTGCTGGTGTATTGGTGTTGAACATTATCGCGCGTTCACTGCTGAAGAACTCGAAATAACTGACCTTTGAAGGCCCAGACCATGTCTACGACTGACGTTGAAGAAAAAATCAAACTAGAAGTGAAGAACCTGAATTTTTATTACGGTTCATTCCATGCGCTGAAATCGGTCAATTTGAGTATTCCAGAAAAGAAGGTAACCGCTTTCATTGGCCCTTCAGGCTGTGGCAAGTCGACTTTGCTGCGTGTATTCAACAAAATGTTTGCACTGTACCCAGAGCAGCGTGCCGAAGGGCAGGTTTTGATGGATGGCGAAGACTTGCTGACCAGCAAGAAAGACATTGCATTGATTCGTTCCAAAATTGGTATGGTGTTTCAAAAACCCACGCCGTTCCCGATGTCGATTTATGAAAACATCGCCTTCGGTGTACGCCTGTTTGAGAAACTTTCCAAAGGCGAGATGGAAGAGCGTGTTGAGTGGGCGCTTACCAAGGCCGCGTTGTGGAAAGAAGTAAAAGACAAGTTGCACCAAAGCGGCAATGGTTTGTCGGGTGGTCAGCAGCAGCGTTTGTGCATTGCGCGTGGCATTGCGATTAAGCCGGAAATTTTGCTGCTGGATGAGCCTTGTTCGGCGCTCGACCCCATATCAACCGCCAGCATTGAAGAGTTGATCACCGAGCTGAAAGAAGACTACACGGTTGTGATCGTAACTCACAACATGCAGCAGGCCGCGCGTGTTTCTGATTACACAGCCTATATGTATCTGGGTGAGTTGATTGAATTCGGTGTGACTGATCAAATTTTCCTGAAGCCAAAGAAGCAGGAAACTGAAAATTACATTACGGGTAGGTTTGGCTGATCTGTTTGTAAGTTATTGACTTGATTGCTAAAAAACCACACTTGAGTTACCCGGTGTGGTTTTTTGACATTTATGTTAGTGCTTTATATTTGTCATTATTCTGAAACATTCATACGGCATAGTGAATGCACTTTAATAAGTGAGGTAAAAAATGTTCAACATCAAAACAATCGCTACGGCGATTTCTGCAGGTGCGCTGGCCCTGAGCATGACTTCTGTGAACGCCGCTGAAATTACTGGTGCTGGCGCTTCTTTCCCCGCCCCAATTTATTCCAAGTGGGCTGATGCTTACAACAAAGAAACAGGCAACAAAGTGAATTACCAGTCCATCGGCTCCGGTGGTGGTATCAAGCAGATTTCCGCAAAAACTGTTGATTTCGGTGCTTCCGATATGCCGTTGAAGCCCGAAGACCTGAAAGAAAAAGGTTTGATGCAGTTCCCAACCGTGATCGGTGGCGTTGTGCCAGTTGTGAATTTGCAAGGTGTTGCTCCAGGCCAGATGAAGTTGTCTGCAGAGGTATTGGCCAATATTTACCTGAACAAAATCACGAAGTGGAATGACAAAGCGATTGCTGACCTGAACCCAGGAGTGAAGTTGCCCGACATGGACATCAGCGTAATTCGCCGCGCCGATGGTTCTGGTACAACCTTTATTTTCACTAACTACCTGAGCAAAGTAAGCCCAGAGTGGAAGAGCACAGTGGGTGAAGGTACTGCAGTAAAGTGGCCGGTTGGCTTGGGTGGCAAGGGTAATGAAGGCGTGTCAGCTTTCGTACAGCGCGTACCTGGTTCAATTGGTTATGTTGAGTATGCATATGCCAAGCAAAACAAGCTGACCCACACTCAGCTGAACAACAAGGAAGGTGCGTTCGTACAGCCGGATGATGATACTTTCAAGGCAGCGGCTGCTGGTGCTGACTGGTCAAATGGTTTCTACGAAATTTTGACTCTGCAACCAGGCAAGAACTCCTGGCCAATTACTGGTGCTACCTTCATTCTGTTCCACACAGAGCAGGCCAGCGCTGAAAAAGCTTCCGAAGTATTGAAGTTCTTCAACTGGGCTTATGTAAAAGGCGACAAGTTGGCTTCTGATTTGGACTATGTTCCACTGCCAGATGACACAGTGAAGAAGATTGAAGCCGCGTGGAAGACAGTGAAAGCCACCGATGGTAAGGCGATCGTAACTAAGTAAATATCGACCCAGGTTGATTTGAGAGGGCTCCGGTTTGACGAAACCGGGGCCTTTTTCTTTTGTGGGTCAATTTTAAGTTGTCGGCAAAGTTGGGATTGAGTGCCTGAGCACCAAAGGTTACGATACATCGCAATGGTTGATTTATTTGTAATGTAGCCGTTTGATGTTGCGGTGCTGGTTGCAGGAGATTTCAGCGTGGGTTTGACTTTGCCCGATTACCAACAGCTGACCATGCTGATGTATGTGGTCGCCATTCCCTACTTTTTTGCAGCCATGGTCATTGAAGGCTGGGCCATGCGAAAGAAACCCAAGGGCTTTTACGCTGGCTATGAACTGAAAGACTCCCTGTGTTCGATCGCCATGGGCGCATTAAAGCTGGTGACCATGGGGCTGAGTGTGTTTTGGGCTTACCCAATCATGCTGTGGCTGTTTGAATATCGCGTGGTGAATTGGGACATTTCAAGCTGGTGGTTTGTGCCCCTGTTGCTTGTGGCTGATGATTTTTGCTACTACTGGTATCACCGTGTGGCCCACCGCTGCGCCGCATTCTGGGCCGAACATTCGAACCACCACACCAGTGAACGTTACAACCTGAGCACAGCTTTGCGCCAATCGGTGTTGGGGCCTTTCTATTCCTTTGTGTTCTGGTTGCCTTTGCCCTTGCTGGGTATGGACCCGCTGGTAGTAACCTTCGCCCACACAGTGAATTTGCTTTACCAGTACTGGATCCACACGGAAACATTCGAGATTCATGGCTGGTTTGAAAAAGTGTTCAATTGCCCGCAGCACCACAGGCTGCACCATGCAAAAAATGAGGAATACCACGACTGCAACTACGGCGGTATTTTGATTGTGTGGGATCGTTGGTTTGGCACTTACCGTGAATTTGTGCCGGGCGTAAAACCTGTGTATGGCACGTTAACACCTGTGTTGACCACCAACCCGTTGAAGCAGGCGGTGGCAGGCTGGGGGCATTTAATTCAGAAAATAAAAACAGCCCCCGATTTTAAAAACCGGGTGCTGTGTTTGATCAAGCCGCCTGCTTGGCTGCCCTGGAAGTAATGGTTGAACTGTTGGCACTAAAAGTTTTGTAAAGTACCAAAGCCAGCAAACCGCCGATGATTTCAAACACAACATAAGCAGGTACATCGCCCGGCGCAATGCCGGCAAAGCTGTTGGAGAATTGGCGGCCAAATGCGGCGGCTGGGTTGGCGAAAGACGTACTGGACGTAAACCAGTATGCCGCACCAATGTAGCAGGCGACCATGCCTGAAACCCGTTCGGCCTTGGCCATTAAAATGACCAGCAACAACCCCGCAGTGGCCACAATTTCACCGGTCCACATTCCCCAACCGGTGCGGGCTTTTTCAGAGAACTGAAGAAGCTGCATATCGAACATTTGGTGAACCAGAATGGCACCAAAGAAGGCGCCTGCCAACTGAACCACGAGGTAGGGCAGCAGTTCGGAACCCGATTGCCGTTTAAGCAGCACCATGCTGAGTGTAACCACCGGGTTAAAGTGTGCGCCGCTGATGGGGCCAAATATCTCGATCAGGATGTACAGTCCAAACACTGTTGCCAAGGTGTTGGCGATCAGTGCTACACCATTGTTACCTTCCGACAGGTTTTCAGCCATAACGCCGGAACCAATCACGATGGCCAGCAGCAGCATGGTGCCCAGAAATTCTGCACCCAAACGTTGGGGTAGGGAATTCATGTTGGTTTAACTCCGTGCAATGGCGGCCAGTGCAGCATTCAGTTCAGCAGCACTCATATTGCCCAGCGGCAGTTGGATAAGCTGCATCATTTTGTAGGCAATGGCCTGGCGGGTCAGTTCGAATGCGCGGGGTTTGTTTTCTTCATGCTCATTGGAAGGATCGGGGTAGCCCCAGTGGGTTTTCACTGGGCTTCCGGGCCAGTAGGGGCATTGTTCGGCTGCGGCGCTGTCGCACACGGTGATCACAATATCAATTTTCGGAGCACCCGGCTCGGTGAATACATCCCAGCTTTTGCTGGTGTATTGGCTGGTGTCAATGCCCACATTGGCCAAGGCTTGCAATGCATAGGGGTTCACTCGACCGCTGGGTGAGCTGCCCGCGCTGAAGGCTTTGATGTCTTTCCCGTATTGGTGTGCGAGGTGATTCAGCATGCCCTCAGAAAGTACGCTGCGTGCAGAATTGTGGGTACAAAGAATGAGTACATTGGTGCTCATGCGGATACTTTTCCTATTTTTTCGACTTCGTGTTGAATGGTCAGCTTGTGTTTGTTACTCATGCTGCGCTTTGTCGCACTGTGGTGCGGTAACAGGTGCGCAGCCTTTGCCTTCGCAGCAATTCTCGGTGAGGTAGGAAATAACACTGTTCATGTGATTGAACTGCGCACTGTAAATAAGGTTGCGCCCTTCCCGAATGGGTTGAACCAGGCCTGCGTTGCTGAGTTCTTTCAAATGAAATGACATGGTGGCAGCGGGAATATCCAGCCTTTCACACAGTTGCCCGGGTGTTAGGCCAGTGGGGCCGGTGACCACCAATGCTCGAAACACACGCAAACGAGAGCTGTGTGAGAGAGCTGCCAATGCTTTGATAATGTCGATTTCTTCCATAGTTTTATAATAATAGAAATATCGAATTGTTTTATGAAGTTTTTGTGACAAAGATTTGCATCAGCTTGGATTAAAGCCGAGGCTGCGGTCGAATTGGGTTACTTCCAGTTTTCTGGTTCAGGCTGCGCGCGGAATCTCTTTTTCAGCAGTTGAGGATTTTTTCACAGAAGTATTTTTGACCGCGGTGCTTTTAATTGCGCTGCTGCGTGGCTTGCCGGGTTTCCGGGCTGTGGTGGCTTTCGGCGCAGGGGCTTCGTCTACTTGCGAGTGGCCACTCAGCCAGTCGGCAGCTTGCTTCCAAACATGTTCACGGGCCTGGCTGCCCAGAATAACGCCCATGTGCCCACCGGGTGCGAGCATGAAAGATTTGTTTTTTGATGCGACCATTTTCAGGCTTTTTTTGGCCATGCTGGCAGGCACCAGGTGATCGGTTTCGCCGGCAAAAACAAGCATGTTGGCTGTAATGTTGCCAAGGTCGGATACTTGATCACCGATTTTTACTTTGCCATGCGCCAATTTGTTATCCACGGCGAAGCGAATCATGAAATCACGTACCACACCGCCCGGGTACAACATCATGTTGTTCAGGTAGTCGGCTGTGGTGGTGTGTTGCTCCACAAAGTGGCGGTCATTCAGGCGGGTCAACAGGTCCCAATAAGTGGTGATGCTGGCCACTGGCGCTGTGAGTTTAAAGCCGAGGCTGACCATCCAGCCGGGCGGGCTGAACAATGTGGGGTTGATGCGGTCGAGGCGGAATTCGCTGTACTTGCGAATAAAACGTGCTGTGACATTCAGGGTGTTGGATGCGAAGGCCATGATGTTTTTGCCATCGCGCAGATCAATCGGGCTTGCCACGGTGACCAGATTGCGAATGTGTTTGTCGTGCCCAAAACCTGCGTACAGCAGGCACAGCAAACCACCCATGCACCAGCCAAACAGGGAAAGCTCTTTCGAGCCACTGTGCTCGCGCACGGTTTGTAAGGCTTGCCCCATCATGATGTTGCTGTAATCGAACAAACCCAGGTGGCCGTCTTTGCGTTCGGGCTTGCCCCAATCTACCAGGTACACACGAAAACCCGCTTCGACCATGGCTTTAACCAGGCTGCGGTCGGGCATTAAATCGAAGGTTTCAGTGGTTACGCCCAGTGGCGGTACCAGTACAAGCGGCAAAGCATGTTGGGCTGCGGCGCTTGGGTTGCTTGCCGTGGGTGCGTAATAGCGCACGCGCATGGGCAGGTGTTCTGCAATCACCTCGTATTCGGTTTTGCCCGACTGAATGAGGATTTCCTTGCGAAAAACCCAGTCCGCCGCATTGGTCGCGGTGTTGATGGCCAACTCGTTGATTTTCAGGGCTGTTTTGAATAGTTTTTTCACGGTTGCTGCGGTGCAGGTTTGAATGAACGAAGTTTATACGCCGGGCAGGGCGTTTCGGATGAGGGTTTATTCTAAATAACAGGGGCGTAGGTGGCTTTAAGCCAACTCGTCGGGGTTGCCAAGTTAAAGCCAACTCGTCGGGGTTGCCTGCTTCCTCACTGAAAACCGCTGTATCCCTTTTTGAATCAATTCTTGCTCAACAAATTCGGCAAAACAGATGGCCGAATTTGTTGTCGGCTTGACGCCGAACGCTGCAAATTGATCCAACCGGGGCGGTTTTCTTGAAGTTCGGAACAGGTAAACCCGCTGACGAGTTGGCTTGAACTGGCGCCAGTGAGTCCTCGTTAGCCCGCAACTCGCGGTTGGTTTCAGCGGGCAGCCGGCCTTTGCGTATCTCCACCACTGAGCGAATCACCGCTGGGTTTTTAGCCCAATCGGCAGCGGTGTTTCGATCGCTTCGCCTTCAAGAAAACCTGCCCTTGCGTGCCGAGCAGGGCCGGTGTTGCCCGGTAAGGGCGACAGAGAACGAGCCCGACTCGCTTTTTAGAGGGGCGTTCTCAGGCATCGCAAGGCTCAGCAAGGGATATACAGGTTTTCTGGCGAGAGATCGGAATACGAGCTGATTGAGCTATTAAATAGATACAGGCGACCGGAACGCAAGTCGATAGGGGTGAATAACTGCCAAGGAAGCAATCAGCCTTCCATGCCCGCCCAAAGCCCGTTCCAGATCCGCATGCCAGCTTGGTCTACTTCATCAACCGCACTGAGAAAGCGTTCCCGGGCCTGAACGTCCACCCATTCTGCGGGTAAAAACGGGTCGTAAACCACATGCTTGATCGCTGTACCGCCCAATAAAAAGGATTCACGCGCGGCCACTTCAGCTTCAAGGCTGCCTGAGCGGTCGAGCCAGGTTCGCATTTTTTTCTCCAATTGCGCGTAATTGGTCTCTAATTCACGTGGCTTCCAGAGGGTAGTAATTCGGCGTTGAATATCGCTGTCGAAGTCGCGCGCTTCGAACACTGGTGCGTCTTTTTCAAGGCCCAGTTTGTAAAGTCGATCGCGCACGTTTTGCAATGTATCTTCAATGTTGTTGGGGCGAATAAACAGGTGTTCATTCAGGGGTTGAAAGCCCAGCATTAGCAAGGCACGCGCGCGGGCACGTTGTTGCTTGGCCTCGCTGCGTGAAAGTTTCTCGGCCTGAACCACGATGTAGCTGCCGTCCCAGGGCCGAACCCTGGTGCTGCGAGTGCGCCATGCGGCTACGTCGTCGGCCAAGGTGTGTGCGTCGTCGGTGAGTTGGTACAGGGCTCGGCCTGCCGATTCGATAAGACCTTCGGCGGAGAGCCGCACCAGTGCTACGCGTGTGTTGTTCACACTGATGTCGAAAATTCCGCAGGCGGTAATGGCTTGCTTGGCTGAAAGTGGGCGGCCCTTGGATGCAAGCAGCAGGTCGAGGATAAGGCTTTTGGCGGTGGGTTTGCGCACGATGTGGCTGTTCATTCAAAGCAAAGCTGAAGTGTATGCAAGGCTGGCCCCGCACGCAAATTTGGGGTCTGTTTGTGCGATCATTGGCTCACCCATAATAAGGAGACGAAATGATCAGGGCTTGGATTTCCCGGACGGCTGAACAAACGCAGGCCGAGCTGGAAACTCTCGATGAGTCTGAGTTTGCAGGGCAGGATGTGGTACTGAAGCTGCATTACAGCTGCCTGAACTACAAGGATGCGTTGGCGCTTACCCACACGGCGCCCATTGCGCGCAAGTACCCCATGGTGCATGGTATTGATGCCGTGGGCGAGGTGATTGAGTCGAATTCAGATCAATGGCCTGTCGGCACTGTGTGCCAGGTGAATGATTGGGGCTTGGGTGAAACGCATTGGGGTGGTTTGGCTGAGCGTGCCAGCGTGCCTGCGCAATGGATTTCTCCAATTCCCGAAGGTAGAAGTGCCCGTTGGGCGGCTGCCTTGGGTACTGCGGGCTACACCGCAGCTTTGTGCGTGATGGCTTTGCAGGATCATCCCTTGAAGCCCGAAGACGGACCGGTGCTGGTCACCGGCGTAAGCGGTGGTGTGGGCACTGTGGCCTGTTTGCTGTTGCAGCACTTGGGCTATGAAGTGGTGGGCTTGACTGGTTCAATTGATGCCATGGGTGAGCCTGTTTCAGAATCTGCGGCCAAGCACTTTGAGCGCCTGAAGTTGGGTTCAACCCATTTAATTCACCGGGAATCGATGTCGCGCCCGGGCAAGCCTTTGCAGAAAGAACAATTCGCCGCTGTGGTCGACAGTGTGGGCAGCCACACCTTGGTGAACGCCTGTGCCCAAACAAAATACGGCGGCGTGGTTGCGGCATGCGGCCTAGCGCAGGGTATGGATTTTCAGGGCAGTGTGGCACCTTTTATTTTGCGCGGTATTACTTTGCGCGGCATTAACTGTGTGTACCGCACACACGCTGAGCGGGACCGGGCCTGGGGCATGCTGGCAGCCGCGTTGGGTGAATATGATCTGGATTTCATGGTCAGGGAAGTACGCCTTGCTCAGGCCTTGGACAGTGCGCGACTAGTACTGGCCAACCAGTTGCAGGGGCGTGTGGTGGTGAACTGTGCCTGACAACCGGGCTTGGGCCTTGCCTTACCTGGCACTGATTCTGAATGCTTTGGTGTGGGGTGTGTCTTGGTGGCCGCTGCGTGAATTGCAGGGCGAGGGTTTGCACCCGCTGTGGTCTTCGTCGATTACTTACCTGCTGGGCGCAATGGCCATGCTGTGTTTTATGCCCAGGGTGTGGGGTGAGTTTGTTCGCCACAAGGCTTTGTGGCTGCTGGCCTTGGCGGCTGGCACTACCATGGTGGGTTTCAATTGGGGTGTGTCGATAGGCGAAGTTATTCGGGTGGTTCTTTTGTTCTACCTGATGCCGATTTGGGCTGTGTTGCTGGCCCGGTTGATCCTGAAAGAGCCGATCACGGGCAAAGCGGTTGTTCGTGTTGTTCTGGCGTTTTCTGGCGCTGTTCTTCTGCTTAGCCCCAACGGCAGCCTTGGGTTTCCGTTGCCATCGAACCTGGCGGAATGGCTTGGCTTGATGGGCGGGGCGGCATTTGCGCTAAACAACATCATGCTGCGCCACCAGGCGGAAAGAACTGCACAGGCGCGTTTGTTTGCCATGTTTGTGGGCGGAGTTGTGGCACCAACTGCGGTGGCTGCCTTTCTGGTGGTGCTGTTAGGCCAAGGCAATGCATTTGTGCAGTGGCCAGTGTTGCCGGGGTTATATGGTGGATTGGTGTTGTTGGGGTTTGCCTCTACTTTACTGATGGCCAACTATGGTTTGCAGTATGGCGCATCGCGTTTGCCGGCCAATGTAACGTCGGTGGTGATGTTGTCGGAAGTGGTGTTTGCAACTTTGTCAGCCATATTGCTGACCAATGAGGTGCTTACACTGCAAGTAGGAATTGGCGGCGCCATGATTTTGCTGGCAGCTGCATTAAGCGCGCTTGAAAGCACTGACGCGCATTAACAGGGAGAGAACATGAATCATTTATTCAAGGTGGCCATGGCCACGGCAGCATCTACATTGCGCGGTTGGCAAGGCATGGTAGTTACCGAGCCTGCTGCAGTTCAGCCTGAAAAACCATTGAAGCTGTACGAGTTTGAAAGCTGCCCGTATTGCCGTTTGGTGCGCGAAACCCTGACAGAGCTGGCGCTGGATGCAGATATTTACCCCTGCCCCAAAGGCGGTGAGCGTTTTAGGCCAGAGGTGCTTGAGCTGGGAGGCAAGGTTCAGTTTCCGTTTTTGGTAGACGAGAACACTGGCGAGAAATTGTACGAGTCGGCCGATATTATTGAATACCTTTACACCACTTATGCCAAGCGCCCTGTACCCCTTCGTTTGAAGGCGATGCTGCCCCAGGCGGTGACTAGCCTGGCCAATTCAGCCTTGGGTATGGGTGCGGGCACCAAGGCACGCACTTCGAAAAAGCCAGCGCAAATGTTGACCCTGTATAGTTTTGAGGCGTCACCTTTTTGCAGGCCAGTGCGCGAAGTGCTTTGTGAACTTGAAATTCCCTACCACCTGGTGAATTTGGGCAAGGAACAATTTGCGGACATGGGGTTGAATGGTGTGCATGCTGCTGTGGGTGAATACAACCCGGTGAAGGGTGGCAAGCGCGAGAAGTTCATGGCCAAAACCAACAAGATGATGGTGCCTTACCTGGAAGACCCGAACACGGGCAAGGCCATGTTCGAGTCGAAGGCGATTGTGGAGTACCTGCTGGAAACTTATGGTGGGTAAGTTTTACTTCGGGATGAAGAACATCACGGTTTCTGTCCAGCCCTCGGTGTAGTGGCGCAAATACACTTTGTAATCACTGCGTACACCAAGAATGATTTCTGGTACTTGCCAGAAGTGTGCCGGGTCGTGGTACACGGCCACTGCCAGCTTGGGGTGGTCTTCCTGAATGTGCCACTTCATGCCCTCAAGCGCTTTGGGCTCAGCGCCTTCCAGGTCTAGCTTGATGAAGCCCAGTGTTTCGGTAACACGATTGTCGAGTGCATCCACCTCAATTTTCACGCCGCCGGTTTCTGAAATTTTGCAGGCCGAGCCTGCACTTGCATCAAACGACAAGGTTTGCTTTTTGTCGAATAAACCCACGGGGTGGTAGTGAATATCCCGGTGTTGTGCCAATTTGTTTTTGGCCGCAGCCAAGGTGCTCTCGGTGGGTTCGAAGAAGTGCACACCGCCGTATTGCGGGCAGTGCTTGATGAATTCTTCGGTGGTGTAGCCATCGAAACCACCGCCGTCTACGAACACCTCGCCAGGTGAAAATTTTACAAACGGCTCGAAATATTGCTGGTCGGCTGTGTAGTCGAAAAACCGCATGGCGCGCAGGTTTGCATTCACGCGAAATTCCATGACGCGGTTAAATACTTCCCGCGATTCCTGGTCGGCAAACAGGTTGCGAACCCACTCAAATTTCTCTGGGTTCGCTGCGAATTCTTTTTGGGTGTCTGCCAAGGCAGGCACTTGGGGTAACAGAAAATGGCTTGCATCGGCCACTGCGAAATAATCCATCGACACCACACCGTTTAAGCGTAGCAGTTTGTTCATTGCCGTTTTGGGGCGTGCCTGTGTCACGGTCGAAATCACCATGCTGCCTGCGGGTACCTGGTTCAATTTCAAAACCGGCTTGCCGCGGTATTCGGAGGCGGTGGTGTACTCGTCGATGAAGCCATCCAGTTTTGCGCGCTTGGCCACTTCATCCGCAAACTCGTTAATACCCAGCACATAGCGTTTCTGGGTTGTGTTGCCGAAAAATTCTGCATGAAATGCGGCGGCGTGGGCTTTTTGACTGAGTTGTTTCATGGTTGCGCAAAGAGGGTGGCGATGCGATTAGTCTAAGTACAGGGCATGTGGTTGAAGCCTTGGAATAGCGAGGGTAAACAGGTGCTTATCAATGGGTTTGCCCCGCTTTGCCTACCCCGCTTATGTGGGGTGGTTCGTTGTGCACAGTGGAAGCTTGGCGGGCAATCAGCGCCCGGACCTGCTAGTTTTTTGCGGTTGTACTGTCAATTCATTCAACTAAAAAACTGGAGAATCCACCATGTCTCATCACGGCAACGTGTATCGATCGGGCGATGCGCCCCCAAAATCGACGTTTTACGAGCAAGGCAAATTTGGCCGCTTGTTTCCTAACCTGCCTGCTTTTTCAACTGACTCGCCAGCCTTGCGTTCCGCATTGTTAAAGATTGGCGAGCGCAATGGTTTGATGGACGCCAAAGACGATTTGACACAGGCTCCACAAAACCTGATTTTGCAACAGCCACTGCTGGTGAATAACCCTGACAACCCGGATTTGACGGCAGGCATGACATTTCTGGGCCAGTTTCTGGACCATGACATGACACTGGACATTACCTCCAGTCTTGAGCAGCAGGTGGACCCGGAAATGATTGAGAACTTCCGGATTCCCACTTTTGGGCTTGATAGCGTATACGGTTTGGGGCCAGCTGGCTCACCACACTTGTTTGATCAAACCGTAGACCATGGTCTGACCACTTTGCTGGTAGAAAAAATTCCTGGTGCAGAGAATGTTTCGCGCGATGGATCTGTGAAATTTGATTTGCCCCGCAACAGCCAAGGAACACCGCTGATTGGCGACCCACGCAATGATGAAAACCTGGTGTTGTCGCAGTTGCAAGTGGCGTTTCTGAAGTTTCACAATGCGATTGTGACGCACCTGAAAAACCAGCTGGGTTTGACCAACCCCACCGAAGTATTTCTGGAAGCGCAACGCCTGACACGTTGGCATTACCAGTGGATTATCCTGAACGAGTTTTTGCCGAAAACCATTGGCAAGAATTTGGTGAAAGACATTTTGACCAAAGGCAGAAAGTTCTACAAATGGCGCAATGCCCCTTACATTCCGGTGGAGTTTTCAGTGGCGGCGTATCGCTTTGGCCATTCGCAAGTGCGCCCCAGCTATCGGGTGAATTTTGGCAAGGGTTCCAACCCCGATTTGTTTGCGCTGTTCTTCAACGACAACCTGGCTGTGAACCCGGTAAGCATCGACATGCGTGGTGGTACGCGTGAAGCCAACCGGTTTATTGACTGGCAAACCTTCTTCGATTTTGGTGACAACAAGGCGCGCCAGAACAAGCGTATTGATACGCACATTTCAACGGTGATGTTTGACCTTCCAGGCCTGCCACCAGGTGGGCCACAGTCGCTGGCGCAACTGAATTTGTTGCGCCACCTCACTTTCAAAGTGCCTTCAGGCCAACGGGTTGCAGCAGCCATGGGTATTGAGGCATTGCCAGAAGAAGACCTGGCGGAGTTGAAGCCTTATAACCTGCACAACCGCACCCCGCTTTGGTACTACTGCCTGAAGGAAGCGGATGTGACTGCTGATGGCAAACGTTTGGGCCCTGTGGGTGGTCGGATTGTGGGCGAGGTGATGATTGGTTTGTTGCAAGGCGACAAAACTTCGTACTTGTCGCAAGACCCGGACTGGACACCTACGCTTGGGAAGAAGCAAGGGCAATTCACCATGGTTGACTTGTTGAGCGTGGCTGGGGTTGTTACGGAGTTGTAAAGTTTGTTGTAGTTTGTCTTGAACTGTCCTGCCCTGAGGAGTGGGCGCAGTTCAAGACAATTACCGAGTGGAACTTCTTAACACCACTGACCACCTAGGCGCACTAATTTTTGTGGCTTTTCAGGTGGGTAAAATCAATGTTCAATTATTTGCGCAATACAAGTCACCATGGTACGTGTTCATCAACATTCTCGGTGACTGAGCCCAGTGTTCAATCCTCAACACCGAAGAAGCCTTTTTCGGTTCAACTGCTAAACCAGTTTAGCTACAACACTTCTGCGCATGTTCAGCACAATGCACTACAAAACTTGAAGCATGAGTTGAACCTCGCGGTGAATCGAATTGTTCACCATGGAGTGAGCAGTGAAATTGGTACTGAAGCTCAGCATGAAATTGCACAGGTAATTCTCGGCTTGGCTGACAAGTTGGCCAGTGGCGATGTGCATTTTAAAAAGACAGGTGCTGCTGTAAGACTAATTTTGCGAATTCTTAATCCTGATCAGATTGAAAAAAATTGGGTTAAGGGTGTGAGCCACAAAACATTCCATGGTTTGACAAATATTACCCAGAACCCAGCTGTGAAACCACACCTTTACACCACAGCAACATGGCTTGAGCTAACGGGAAAACTAATGAATGTATTTCCCAGTTTGAGCGAAAAAAAGATGAACGATGTTGGGGGTGCAATTTTCTCAACATTGTGTGTGCGAGAAAAAGAATTGGCGAATCGTGACCTTGCCCGAATACTGACTTTTGTTTACGGTACTTTTCTTAAATACACGGTGAGTCGCAATGTTTATCTTGGGCAAACTGTGTCATCGATAGAGCAATCAAAAACTCGTTTAACGAATATGGTTTCGCCTGAGCACCTGATTGCAAAGCAGGCTTACTTTATCAATAAGCTGGATAAAAATTCTCCGGAATATTACCGGGTTCGAAAGGCGCTGCAATGGGCGCAATACGACTCATCGCTGTTCAACTTGACATCGGTGGGCAGTTATTCTGGTGAGAATGTTCCAAGCGCAGCCAGCATTGATGCTTATAACAACAGAATTCAAAATATGCGAATTGCCATTGTGCAGAAGACTGGCGAGGATGTGTATGACGACTGGTTGGACAGACTGGCCGAGAAATGTGAAAGCAGGCCACTGGATGTGATCTGGGCAAACAGCGTACATACCTTATACGCGGCAGCGTTGGCCGCCAGAGAAAGACAAAGCGTAATCAACTCGCAGAACTGATGCACCAGCTTGCCCGAACCTTGATATTTCACTAGCTTTATGCCCTTTGCGCTCGGCGGTTGCCGCGGTGCCAGCCTGCGGAGGGGGTAATTCGATGTCGGAACAAGGAGGGCGAGCCACCATGCGTGGTGACGATGTGGTGCTGTGGTTAGTGATTGTGTTTTGCCTCTCTGTGCCTGTTGTGCTGGTCGTTCACTGGACCTTAAGCGACACGCTTTACCCGCCCATGCTGGTGTCTATTTTGCTGGGTATAGGCACGGCTGCGCTAACCTATCGATACCTGGGCGGTACCCGCGGTTCTGAGTTTCAAGTGGGTGCGCTGAAGGTGGCGGGGTCGGCTGCCATGTTGCTGGGCACGGCTGCATTTACCAACTGGGGTTTGGCCGAGCAAATGACGAAAGACCATGGCCCTAGAACCATTTCTGCACTGGAAGCCACAAACAGGGCGTTGCAGGAAGAAGCCGAGCAAAGTGAGCAAACCATTCGGGATTTGCAGGCCGAGCTGGAGGGCCAAACGCAGGCCGCTCAAGAGGGTTTGCTTCAACGAGTGGCCGAGCTAACTCCCGATTCTTTTGCGGGCCGTGGAATTCTCGATTTGGCCAGCAAGGGTGGTGGCCCGTTCTCGAAGGTTAAAAGGTCAATTTCTGCCAATGCAACTGTTACTGAAGGCCCGCGGGGTGTTTCAGACTTTCATGCCTGCACCGATTTGGGGTTGGTCAACGAGTCGGTTCGAATATATGCTTTAAGCACGGAAGGGGAATTGACCTCGGAGCGGTCCGTTGAAGCTCGGCAAAGCGGGCGCTTGTCCACGGATCAGTGTGCTAGCCGAAATTCAACATTTCGTTTGCGTTTAAGTTGTGAAATGGGCAAGGCGTTGTTTCCCGAACGCATTACCTCGTGTGCAAGCGACGGCAATGTGGGCTGGAAAGATGTGCGTGCGCCCAGAACGTTTCCTGTTTCAATCGAGGTGCTGGCGCAATAAAGCGGCCCTCCAAAATAGGCGGAACCAAGTTGCGTAGAATGATTCCTCACAATATTCAGTATGTCTTGGGGCAACAGGTTCGACATGCGTCTGGTACTACTAAACCACCTGTTTTGCTCAATGATGCAGAGGCCAAAGCTTTGCTTGGAAAGTTTTTTAACCTTGCCTATCTTCAGAAGATTGTTGAAAAAGGCCGGAGCGCCATACAGCCTAGAAATGCGCAAACCCCTGTTCCTGAGGCTGGCTTGCTCGCTATTGCAGCCTACACCTCGGCCGGGCTTGACCGCATGATTCATGAAACCTACTTTTCAGGCGGTGGGCCAGCAGATCGCCGTGATGCGGTGAAGGCGTTGGAGGGTTTGATTCAGGGCACCCTCCCAACCATTGCATTGACCAAGTTTGATGTTGTGAAACGAAACATGACAATGGACCCTTCAGAGGTCAGAACCCTTTACCGCCCCGGCGCATTGATCAGTTTTGAACGGATTACTTCGGTCACTTTGCAGCCCCATCAGGTTTACCGGGGTGGCAATCTTGACCTGACGATCAAGCCGTATTTGGGTGTGGTGAATGTATCAACACTTTCCACATTTTCCGGTTCGCACGACCGTGCGGAAAGGGAGGGAATGCTTGATCCTGGGGGCGTTTATGAAGTAACCCACATGGAAAGCGGCCGTGAAGATTCCCCGTTGGATGCGGGAAATAAACAAAAATCACTGCATTCGGAAAACTGGAAAATTGTTCTTCGAGAGATTGGGCCGTCCTGAGCGGCCATTTACCGCCTGTCCCAGGTTCCCATCAGCCAGTCCATGATGGGGTAGGTGATATTGAAATTCTTGTGGGCCATGATGCGCTGATCGTGGTGCGTTGTGTGCAGGCGCGCAAACCGTGTGAACCCGGGAATGCGGTGCACCCAATGCTCTTCTTTCAAATGGTAAGAAAGGTGCAGCAATTCATAGTTCAGGTAATAGGCCATGCCAGTGGCCACCAGCAACAGGGCGACATTGGGGCTAAATAGCCAGGCCAGCAAAAAGCCCATGGGTACGAAAAACGCCACGACAAAAAAACCGACAATTGCGATTGGAAACAGCACTGCTTTGAAGTCCTGGTTGCTGTCAATTTCCATGTGGGTGTCGGTAAAAAACTTGTGATGTTGTAGCGAGTGCCTTTTGTACACAAACCCCAAACCTTTCACTGGGCGGTGCATGGCGTATTTGTGGCCTGCCCATTCGGCGAAATTGGCATATAAAAAAGTGGCTGGAATGGTAAGCCATTCAAGTGGGCTGGGTGATTCCAGCCAATAAATACACAATGCAATAACGCCGAGCCCCAAGGCCATGGTCATGGCCAGGTGCAAATAGCCTTTGTAATTCGCAGAAATGAATTCGACCCGGTAGTTTGCCCTGACCGATCGAACGGCTTCGTCTTGCGATTCTTTGGGCACAAGCTGTTTGACTTTGGCGTGCATGGTGTTACTGTCTCCCGCATTATGAATTTTATTTTGTAATGTTAGATTGCCCCTGATTGCCTTGAATTTCAAGTGCTTTTGTGGGCCTTTTGCTGTGTACTGATACACTTAAAAAAACAATTCCAACAGGCAGCACAGGAGACACAGCATGAATGCACCGCTTTCAAGTAACCCACCCGCTCACATTGGCCAGCAAGAATGGCAGGCCCGCCTTGATTTGGCCGCGGCCTACCGCCTGGTGGCCATGCACCGTTGGGACGATTTGGTGTTTACCCATATTTCTGCCCGGGTGCCAGGCGAGGATGGGCACTTTTTGATCAACCCCTACGGTTTCATGTTTGAGGAAATTACCGCCAGCAGTTTGGTGAAGGTAAACATGAATTGCGAGAAGGTGGACAACAGCCCCTACGATGTAAACCCGGCTGGTTTTACCATTCACAGCGCTGTGCATGCCATTCGGCATGATGCCCACTGCGTGATGCACACCCATACGGTGGCGGGTGTTGCTGTTTCAATTCAGGAACAGGGCTTATTGCCAATTTCGCAGCAGTCGCTGTTTCCGCTGGCTGGCCTGGCTTACCACGACTATGAAGGTTTGGCCCTGAGGGAAGATGAAAAGGCCCGCTTGCAAGCTGATTTGGGCGAAGCCAATAACCTGATTTTGCGTAACCATGGTTTGCTAACTTGCGGTGCCACGGTGGCCGATGCATTTTTGAACATGTTTATTTTGCAACGCGCTTGCGAGGTTCAAATTGCGGCGCAGTCGGGCGGGGCGCAATTAATTCCGATTGCCCAGCCGATTGTGGACGGCATCAAGGCCGCTGCTGCGCAGGTAACCCGTGGCTTGGGCGGTAATATTGCCTGGCCTGCGTTGTTGCGCAAACTAGATCGTGAGCAGCCGGATTACAAGAATTAGGCGAAAACTAAGCCAGTATTAAACGATGGCTTTTGACGCGTGTTTTACCAAAGGCTTTTACTGCACGCCGCTTGCTTGCTTGTTTCCACCTGTCACGGTGGAAACATACTTTGCCAATATGTTCATTTGATCTGCGGTCAAATGGTCAACAAAAGGGGGCATACCCCCTTTGCCGTTTTTCAATGCATTCAATACGCGTTCTTCACTGGGTTTGAGCACATCCAGCACGGGGCCGATTTTGCCTTTGGTGCCAGCATCAGCCAGGGTGTGGCAAATGGCGCAGGCGGGGTCGGCATCAGTTTGAAACAGCTTGCGGCCTTGTTCAAGAATGGCGGTGTCGTCTAATGCACAGGCATTGAACGCTGTCAGGCTTAACACCCACATGCAACTGAATTTCACCATTCTTGAATTCCCTGTATTGATCAAGCGCGTAATTTACGGGCTTTGAACAAGCCCCAGCTGCTTTCAAGAATATAGAAAAACAGCACCTTCAGGGGGTGTTCGTTCGGGACAGGGTTTTTACCTTTGCCCATGCGGTGAATTTGGCGTGTGTACCATTGAATTTCCAGCAAGCCTGTGCGGTCAACTGCTTTAACACCAGTAATCAGCGGTTTCACTGGGTGCAAGGCTTCTTTGTTGTCTAAGAGGCGTTTGGGTAAATCCGGCTCAATTGCGATAGATCGGGCCAAGCCAATTAAATCCACTGCGCCGATGTTCAGGGCTTCTTTCATGCCGCCCACGGTGCGGAAACCGCCTGTGAGCATCAAGGGTACTTTGCACACAGCACGTACTTTTTCGGTGAAGTCGATGAAGTAGGCTTCACGCTTGATGGTACTCTCTTTCTTGGATTGCGAGCGGGCGCCCGTCATGGCTGGGGCTTCGTAGGTGCCACCCGATATTTCAATCATGTCAATGCCGCGTGCAGTCAGTTCCTGAATAACAGCCAGCGATTCTTCTTCTGAAAAACCGCCTTTTTGAAAGTCGGCCGAATTCAGTTTGATACCCACCGGGAAGTTGGGCCCTACCTGTTTGCGTACTTCGTCGTAAACGGCGAGCACAAAGCGGCGGCGGTTTTCGGCACTGCCGCCCCATTGGTCGGTGCGCTGGTTGCTCAAGGGGCTTAAAAACTGGCTGATCAAGTAACCATGTGCGCCGTGAATTTGCACGCCATCGAAACCGGCTTCCTTACACACTTTGGCGGTGCGACCCCAGCGGGCGATCAAATCCAGAATTTCAGCCTCCGTAAGCTCGCGCGGTGTGGCAAACATCATTTGCAGGCTTTTGTGAAATGGCACTGCTGAAGGCGACACGGTTTCTTTGTTCATGCCTTTGGGGCATTGCTTGCCTGGGTGGTTGATTTGTACCCAAATTTTGCTGCCGTTGGCTTGGCCTGCTTTGGCCCACTGTCGCAACAGAGTCATGTCGCGGTCGTCTTCAATCACGATGTTGCCTGGCTCTGCACGCGCGCGGCGGTCTATCATCACATTACCGGTTATATTCAAGCCAATGCCGCCGATTGCCCATCTTCTGTACACCCGCAATATTTGTGGGGTAACCCGGTTGTCCTGCGTACCCAGGGCCTCGCTCATGGCTGCTTTCACCAAGCGGTTGGGCAAAGTGGCACCACAGGGCAATGTGAGTGGGTCGCGAAGTTCAATGTGCATGGGGAGCTCCGGAGATTTTTAATTGAAAAATTGTTATTCCCACATGGTAGCGTGGACACATGAAAAAAATTGAAGTCGGCACACTAATTTTTACAGCCTTCGCCATGTGTGCGTTTGCCGCGAATTCTTTTTTCTGCAGGGCTGCTTTGGGTGCCGGGCAAATTGACCCCGCAAGCTTCACTGCCATTCGTTTGACAGCGGGTGCTTTTACCCTGTGGCTATGTTTGCGTATACAGAACAAGGGGGGGCAGCAGGGCAGTTGGGCGGGTGCTTGGGCCCTGTTTGGTTACGCGGTGCTGTTTTCCATGGCTTACCTTTACATGAACACAGGCACGGGCGCACTTATTTTGTTTGGCAGTGTGCAATTAAGCATGATTGCCTACGCCGCCACGCAGGGTGACCGGCTAAAAGGTTTGCGCGCTGTGGGTGCAATCGTGGCTGTGGCTGGGCTGGTGCTGCTGTTGTGGCCACATGTGCAAACGCCGGCTTCCCTTTTGGCGGCAGCAAGCATGGCTTTGGCTGGTGCCTGCTGGGGTATTTACTCGGTAGTAGGCAAGGGGTCGAAGTTTCCCTTGGCCGATACAGCTGGTAATTTTTCCAGGGCGGCTTTCTTGATGTTGTTGGTGTGGATTGCCGTGTACTTTTCTGCCAAGGCGGGTGTTCACATTCCCGGCGTTACGGTAGAGCGCGGGTTGGCCTTATACACCGTGTATTTGCCCACGCCTACCTTGGCGGGGGTGTTGTTTGCTTTGGCATCCGGCTGCCTGGCCAGTGGCATTGGTTATGCGATGTGGTACAAGGTGTTGCCTGCTTTGCCCACTACCTCGGCTGCCAGTGTGCAGCTTAGCGTACCGGTAATTGCCGCGCTGGCGGGCGTTGTTTTCCTGAACGAGGCTTTAACGGCTACTTTGTTTGTGGCCATGGTAATGACACTGGGCGGGGTGTACCTTGTTTTGCGTGCCACGCGTTAATCGGTTTGATTTGAATTGGCTGGACATGAACTCGATGAATGATGTTGTGAAACCCGAAAATGAAAGCAGTAAACCTGCGGGGCAGGCAGCGCAAAATTCCTTAAGCCTTTCAACCTTGGCCAAGCAGTTTTACATGCAGCACTGGGGTTTGCTGTTAAGCGCAGCATTGATACTTGCGGTGCTAATTAATTTGTGGCCGGTGTTGGCGCCTTTCGTGGCGGCGTTTGTGCTGGCTTACTTGCTGGCAGCCCCCAGCCGTTGGGTGCACAGCAAGTTGCGTGGGCGCATTCCTTTACCGGTGTGCGCAGTGCTTACTTTCTTTGTATTGTTGCTTGTTTTTTCAAGTGTGGGCTTGCTGCTTATTCCTGTGGTGCTTACACAGCTTGAACTGATTCAGAACAACCTGCCGCAGTTGATTGTGAATGTGAAGCGTACGGTGTTGCCTTGGCTCAATGAGGTGTTTGGTTTGACTGTGGTGGTGGACAGCACCGAGATGCGGGACCGTATTGCTGGCTACATTAGTGAGAACCGTGGCATGCTGGCCGAGATCAGTACCAAAATTTTGCGATCGGGATCGCAATCGGTGTTGGGAATTACCGGATTTGTTTCGTTGACCGTAATTGCCACGCTGTTCATTCTTCCCGGCTGGGCCCAGATTACCAAACAGTTTCAGCAAATATTTCCGCCGCATTTGTGGAAGCGCGCGCAACCCTTGTTCAGCGAAATTGATTCCGTCATGACCGAGTACATCAAGGGCATGATGATTGTGATGCTGTTTCTCAGCACGTTTTACTCAATCGGTTTAAGTGTAGTTGGGCTGCAAAGTGGTTGGGCCTTGGGTATGTTGGCAGGCGTGCTGTGTGTTGTGCCCTATCTTGGTTTTACGGTGGCTTTGTTGGTGGGCCTGCTGACTGCAGCGCTTGAGTTGCAGGGCTTCTTGCCAATTTTTTTGGTGCTGATGGTTTTCGTGGTGGGGCAGTTTCTGGAAGGTTTCGTGCTGACACCGTTGGTGGTGGGCGACAAAATTGGTTTGTCTGCACTGGCGGTTATTTTTGCCCTGGCGTTTTTCGGTGCGGTGTTTGGTTTGGTGGGGGTTTTTCTTGCGCTGCCCTTGGCTGCAATTTTCAAAGTGGCCTACATGCATGCCTTTGCGCACTACGAAAAAAGCGCTTACTACACGCGGGGCAGTTGAAAAACCGGTGGGTTATTTGCATTTCCCACCGGTTGTTTGTGTTTACGCAGCGTTTGCTTTCAGCTGGCTGTTCATGCGTGCACGAATGGCGTTTGCAATTTCTGTGTTGGGCTTGCGGCCTGAACCTTCTACAGTGGCTACAAAGTTGTCGATTTCCGTCAGGAAGCGGCTGTTGTCATGCATCCAGGGATGAAAGTCGGCCTTGAAATAATCCATGAATTCTCCGTTGGCAACCGGGTTGCGCAATACGCCAACCTTTTTGCCCCACAGCATTTTGGTCACGGTCCAGAAGCCTTTCAGGTGCCCGCCTTTGATGGTTTTGTCGGCAAACACCAGGCGCATGTGGAAGTAAGCCACCAACGGCCAGAAAATGGCAGTGGCCAATACCATGGCCAAGCGCCGGGTGAAACGATTGTGCATGGTGTTAGGCAGCACGTGGTTCCACACGTCGTAAGCCACGGCCTTGTGTTCGGTTTCCTCGTAGGCGTGCCAAGTCCACATTTGCTTGTAGGCGGGGTCCGATTTCTCGCCCAGCACGTCGGGGTTGCGCAGCAACTGGTCAGCCATCAACGCGGTGTAATGTTCCAGCGCAATGGTGCCGGCCAAGGTTAGGCGTTTGCCCAGGGTTTTCTTGATGAAGGCCAAAAAGCCCCACAGGAAGTTGTCCAATTGGGTGGCAGGCAAACCAGCGCGGTCCAGCATTTCGTTGTATTCAACATGCTCGCGGCTGTGCATCGCTTCCTGGCCAATGAACGCCACCACTGCTTTTTTCAGTTCCGGGTCGGTAATGTCATCGCGGTAGTTGCGCACAGCATCCATGAACATGCGTTCGCCAGCCGGGAAGAACAGCGACAGGGCGTTCATGAAGTGGGTCACATGGGGACCTTGCTCATGCCAATTGGATACCTTTTCTTCAGGCAAATTCAATTTGACATCGCGGCGTACGGGCATGATGTTTTTCATGGTTTGACTCCTACACTTGTTTTATTGTTGTTGCCACAGGTAAAGGTGACATTGTTCAATGTAACAATAAAGCTTCGGGTCGACAATAGCCAAAACTGAGTAGATGTTCTAGAAAACAATGCAGGCTTGCCGCGAACCGAAGGTGTTATTCTCCGGAGTCAAGCGCACTTTTGAAACGGTCTGGAATGGGTGTAGATCGGCCTGTGATGGGGCTTAACCACACCATTTTGGCGCTCCCTGTGGCCACCAATATATCCGGCGCGTCGGTGCGGCGCATTTCGTATGTTTGCACCAGGCTGCTGCGGCCTGCCTCACCAGCAAACACTTTGATTTCAACCACGCCGGGTGCTTTCAGTTCTTTCAGGAAGCTGCATTCGGTGTGAACAATCACCACATAGGCAGGATTGTTGTCGATTTCAGCAGGAAACAGGTCGATCCATTCCACACGGGCTTGCTCAAAGCACCGAAAATACACGGTGTTATTCACATGGCCAATCTGGTCCATGTCGCCCCAGCGCAGTGGCACGGTGGTGGAGTAGATTTCTTTCATGTTTTATCGCTGATTGCGTTGTTCGGTGCGCCATTGCCAGGGGGCAAGGGGTGCTGTCTGTTGCCACAGGCCTTTGCGTGCCGTGCGGGCTTTGTCTTCCGCTGCCTCATACAGCAAACGGTCTTCGCTGCTTTGGCTGCGTGCATATTCTTTGTACCACCAGGCATGCCCGGCTTCAATTGCTTTCAGGTTCACATCTGTTTCACCGTCACACCAACGCTGTTCACAGTTTTCCACGGGCAATACTACTTTGGCCACTTGCCGTTTGTAGCGATCGATGTTGTTCACCACAATTTTTACGTCTTTGTTCATCAGTTGTTCGGTCAGCCAGCGTTTGGATTGTTCCCCACCGGCCTGGTTCAATTCGGGAGCATCTACTGCATGCATTCGAATTTTGTGGGTGGCGCCATCGCGGTTGCGCACGGTGATTGTGTCGCCATCGGCCACGCGGGTTACCGTGGCCCGGTAAAAACTGCCCGAGGTGGCTGAGCCAGGTTTGTTTTGGCTTTCCTGGGCGATAGGGCCGCCAATGCCAATGGTTGGACCATAAGGGCTCACGTAATAGCCCAGCAGGGCCAAAACCAGAGCCAACACTTTAAAGATCATATTGGGTTTAAGAATGTTCAAGGTTAATATGGTTTGCAAGCCAAACCACGATTTTAAAAAACAGCCGAGAGTACCATGGACAGAGTAAAACTGCAGTTCAACAGCGACAACACAGTGGCCACCGTGGCCTTGAACCGCCCCGAGAAACACAATGGCGTGGATTGGCTCATGCTGAAGGAAGTGCGAAAAGTACAGCAGCAACTGGCCAAGAATAAAACTTTGCGTGCAGTGATCTTGAAAGGCGAGGGGCCTTCTTTCTGCGCAGGGTTAGATGTGAAATCGGTGATGAGCAACCCGAAAACCGCTGTGGTGATGTACGCCAACCTGTGGCTACCTGTGCGAAACATTTTTCAAACCTGGAGCATGGGCTGGCGCGATTTGGGTGTGCCGGTAATTGCCCAAATTCACGGCAACTGCTTTGGTGCCGGCATTCAATATGCCTTGGGTGCTGATATTCGTGTGTGCACGCCTGATTCGCAGTTGTCTATTCTGGAGGCCAAATGGGGTTTGGTTCCTGACATGGGCGGTGCAGCGCTGGTTCGCGAATTGTTGCCGGTTGATATAGCCAAGGAGTTGACTATGACAGGTCGAGTGCTAAGTGGCCTGCAGGCCAAGGAATTCGGCTTGGTCACTCATGTTGCGGAGAACACTGATGAAAAGGTGCAGGCGCTTGTGCAGGAGATTTTGACTCGATCCCCCGATTCGGTGGCGGCCAGCAAGTTTATGTTGCAACGGATTTTTGGTATTGACGAAGGCGCGCATTTAACCCAGGAACGCCGATGGCAGAGAAGGGTGTTGGGCTTTAAAAACCAAAGGCTGTCTGTTGCAAAAAATTCGGGAAATGGCAAAGCGGTTCAGTTTGCCAGCCGAAAAATTAAAGCCGGATAATTCACTGCCTGCCAATAAGGTTTCAATATTTTTGAACCCGAGTGCTGTTTTTGATACTTAGTCGCGTTTGTAATTCTCTATTGTGTTTAAAAATGGGTAATTCAGTATCAAGTCTTACAGCTCGAAATCAGGTAGGCGATTTTGCTCGGTCTCAGGTTCAATCCGAAGGAAACACAACTGCATTTGGTCGAAGTGCGAAAAAACTGTTCGCGGTTTTCCGAAATTGTTGTCAAAGACCACAACGCACTGAATCGGCATTCCGCGGGAATTCTGGCTTGTCTCGCAGTATCTCCGGGTATGTGAGAACGAGATCGGAGACTGCCTCTGAGGCCGCATTGCATCAACGGTTCAACCGGGAGTCGCTGGTGAATGTTTTGGTGGCCCCCGCGGTTCAAGGTACCGTGGATGGTTCAAATCTGGTTGCTCACAGCTTGGCAAACTGCAATGTTCAACTGGCGTGGCAGTTGGTTGAGGCACACGAGGACGCGTCGGCCCTGAGTCTTGTACAAGGCGAAGCCAGACCGCTCGAAGCTTTTTATAACCTGCTGTCTGATGAAGAATTCGACACTTACAACGAAATCAGATCCCATTCTTCCTACTAGCCCTTGTTCTATAACTGGGCTCATTGCCAGAGTGCACGCATCGGTGCATTGCCTGTAGAATCTGCGTAAAACATACAAACAGATTCGAGGAGACCCGATGAAAGCCCTGACCCCCAATGACCAATTGTTTCTTTGGCTGGAGCGCCGCAACCAGCCCATGCATGTGGGCGGGTTGGTGCTCCTGAAGCCACCCAAAGGGCAAAGCACTGCGGATTATGTGCACAAGGTGGTAGCCGACATGCGCACCCACACCGAACCGGTAGCGCCGTTCAACCTGCGTTTAAAGTCGCGCTTGGGCATGTGGTTTTGGGTGAAAGACGATGAGTTTGATCTTGAAGCGCATTTCATTCATTTGTCGCTACCCAAACCAGGGCGTATCCGTGAGTTGCTTGAATTGACTTCCAAGCTGCATGCAGCGCCACTGGATCGGGCCAAACCTCTTTGGGAGGCCTATGTAATCGACGGCCTTGAAGACGGCCGAGTGGCCTTGTACACCAAAGTTCACCATGCGCTGGTCGATGGTGTAGCCTGCATGAAAATGTTGCAGCGTTCCATGGCGGACAGCCCTGAAATCATGGACATTCCACCGCTGTGGGCCAACCCGAATTTGCGTGGTTCGGTTCAACGCTCTGAAGCATCGGAAGGCTTTGTCACCATGTTGGGCCAAGTGTTGGACACCGCTAAAACACAGTTGTTAAGCCTGCCAAAAGTGGTGAAAGAGGTGGGGCGTTCCCTGTGGCAAACCAGTGTGGCTGATCCCGACTTTGTGTCGGTTATTCAGGCCCCGCGCAGTGTGTTGAACCGCCGTATTACTGCTTCGCGCCGGGTAGCGGCACAGTCGTGGTCGATGGAGCGCATCAAGACTTGTGCCAACGGTTTGAACATGACTTTGAATGATGTAGTGCTGGCGATGTGCGGTTCGGCCTTGCGTTCTTATTTGAGCGAATTGAATGCATTGCCCGCCCGCCCGCTTGTGGCCATGGTACCGGTTTCGCTTCGCAAGGACGACACCGCCACTGGCAACCATGTGGCCTTGTTGTTGGCCAATTTGGCCACCGACACCGAAGACCCTGTGGAGCGGATTGAAACCATTTCTAGGTCAGTGAATCATTCCAAAGAACGGTTTGCCAGCATGAGCCAAACCGAAATCATGAACTACGTGGCCACCATGATGGGCATTAGCGGCTTCAATATGCTGACAGGTTTGGCGCCCAGGCTTCAGGCTTTCAATATTGTCATTTCTAATGTGCCAGGCCCAAAACACATCTTGTATTTTAATGGTGCTGAAGTGGATGGTGTGTACCCCGTTTCGCTGTTGCTCGATGGCCAAGCCTTGAACATTACACTGAACAGCTATGCAGGCAAGCTCGAATTTGGTTTGGTGGCGTGCCGCAGAACCATGCCGTCCATGCAGCGCTTGTTGCAATTTCTGGAAGATGGTTTGGTTGAGCTGGAAGAGGCGGCCGCAAAGCTTGCCGAGGCCGATTTGAAGAAGCGCAGTGCGGCCTGAGTAATACCTGCACAATGCCCGCGTATTAGTCTTCGCTGTAACGTGAGGCCATGGCAATACCAAACAGGAAGGGCCAGCGCTGGAATGAGTCGTACACAGCCTGGTCCTGTTGAATGTCTTGGTACATGTTGTAGTCAAAACCCTCCAGCTGAGCGCTTAACGCATAAATGTCGTGCGCCATGTCGGCTGGTGGCATGAACAGTGCGGGCGGTGTGTTGGGGTCGAATTGAGCCATGGTTTTTTGCTTCTTTAGTTGGAGGCCGCAATGGCTTGAACCGGGCCCAGCATTTTCCACGCAGCACCCGGTGCCTTGATCCAGTAAGACCCCTTGGTTTCCATGACAGTGATGTTGCCTTGTTGGGATACAAAACGTGTGCCGGGTAAATCGCTGAGCAGCACCGGCCATGCAGGTTTTTGTTGCTGTTCGGCAGTTTGTGCAAGCCAGCGTGCCAAAAGCTCGCCAAGCGCTGTGTAGCTGACTGATTGTTTCAGGGTAACTGGCCCGGTGTTCGCGGGGCTGTAACCGGGTGCTACCCAGTAGCCGAACACAGGCACCTTGGTAATGGCAGGTGTTGGTAACTCGCGAAGCCCCACCAGCTGCCCAAATTCACCACTTAAGCCGGCACCGTGCTCGGGCACTACTATTACAAGCGCTTTGCGTTCGCTGCGCCGAATTTCACCCAGCACCGATTGAATGTCATTGAGCATTCGCTCAAGGCGCAAAGGGTAACTGCCCAGGCTGTTCAGTTTGCTGTTGGGTAAACGGTTGCCGTCGTGCAAGGTGATGCTGTTGTAGTAATAAGCCACCGCAGGCCCGCTTTGTTGTGTGCGCTTTTTCCACCACGCGCGCAGGTAGTCTCCATCACGGCCCACGCGTGAACCATCAAAGGCATCCACCCCGGCGGGCACTTCGTCATGGGCTACCAGCTCAGTGGTTTTGCTGCCCAGGTTTGTTTTGACAAGTTTTGCGAAGTCTTGAAAACGGCCATCGTGGTTCAGGCCCATTTGCACTTCAAAACCCACATTGCGTAGCTGCTCAAATAACATGCAACTGCTATTGGTAGGACTATAAAGTGCGTCGTGTGGCGTTTGCCCGCATTTTCCACGCAACAGTCGAATTGCGGCGGGGCCTGAGTAACTTGTAGCCGAATTGAAATTTTCGAATACAAAATCGGCCTGCCGAATGGCAGGGTGTTGGCCTTGTTTGGCGTATTGCAGGTCGGCCCAAGATAGTGAACAGATTTGCAGCACAATCACATCGAAGTCTGGGCTTGCCGCAGGTGAAAAGGGGGCTATTGCTACTGTGCGTTGCCGTTCAAAAAAACCGGCAAGTACAGTACCTGGGCCTGCACCTTCATAGGCGTTGTCCCGAATTGTAGTTTGACTTTCCTGATCGCGGGCCACGCGCAGTTTTTGAAAATCGAGCTGGCCCAAGGCAAGCAGTTCAGCAGGCGATAAGTTTTCGCGTGCCTGTATTTGGGGCTCAGGAACAACAACCAAATTTTTGGTTTGGGTTTGTTCCTGAATAAATGGCAGAGCATTCATAACCAGCATGCACAAAAGCCCGAATCCAACCCAGGTGCTGGTTCGAATGTAACGGTCCAGCACACGAACCACCATAAACCCCAGCAGCGCACCCCATAACATCCACGGTTGGATGGTTCGCTTCAGCAGTTCCCACAAATAATTGAACGAGAAGCCAAACAGAGCTTTGATTTGATCGACCAGTGCCAATGAAACTACCAGGCCCAATTCGTGCAAAAGCAGGGCGATCGCCGGGCCGGTAAACACCAGGTAACGCAGTAGCTTCATCAATTGTTTGTTTTGGTAGGCTGCCGGGTTGGTTGCAATCAGCAAGGCGAACAGCCCCAAATTCCAGGCAGGGCTTAGTGTAAGTTGCCCCGCAAAATGCAGTCCAAACTTGATGAGAAAGTACAGGTTCCACAACAGCATGGCCCTAGTTCTCCCACTTCTCGGTTTGGTCTTTGTTGCCCATCAGGCGATTGCCCAAATCCACGGCACCCTCTTTTAACCAGGCGAACAGGCGAACATAGCCGATCGCACCTTTCGTGAACACGTCTTTCAGGCCACCCAGTGCACGGTCGCGGGTTTGGTCTTCCTGCCAGTTCAGCCATGCGTCGGCACGGCCAAAGGTGCATTGAATCAATTGTGTTTCCTGTTCTGGGGTCAGGTTGGTGAACAGGGCTTCTACATGCCCTGTCTCGGTAAAGTGAATTTTTGCTGGAAATAGAAACTCTCTATCTCCTCGGTGCAAGCCGACTTGTACCAGGCTGAATTCGATGATACCAGCGGTATCTGCCACAGCCAGTGTCAGCCCCGCAACTGAGTATTCCTCGGTGTGGCAGCTTACAGTGTACCCACCGGGCAGTTTCAGAAAAGCAGGCATCACCATGCGCACTCGGTGGTGTGTGTGTTTTTGAACTGATTCAGTGGCTACACCCACTGCAGCACCCAAAATGGCCAAGTTGAAACCGCACCACAGCAGGTTCATCAACACGGTGCCGGTTTCATGGGTATTGAATACAAACAATCGAAGCAAACCCACCGAGAACCCCAGTACATTGATGAGGAGCAGTATCAGATAAGGTTTTGCAATGTTGGCATCGAAATAACTTTTCTCGATCAAGCCGCCTTTGGAGGTGACATTGAACTTGCCCAGTTTCGGATTGATGAAGGCCAGGGTGGTGGGCAAAATAATGTACCAGGACAACACGGTTTCATACACTTCTGACCAGAATGATCGCCGGTATTTGCCCTGTATGACCGAGTTTGTATAGCTGGAGATCATCAGCTGTGGCAAGGCGTAACTGAGAATGGTAACCGCGGCAGCATTGATCAGGTGTTGTTCGAAAAACAGGTAAGCCATGGGCATGACCAAGAAGATCATGCGGGGTATGCCATAGAAAAAATGCAGCATCGCATTGGAATAGCAAATGCGCTGAAACAGGCTCAAGCCCTTTTTGAACATCGGGTTGTCGGTGCGGAAAATTTGCGCCATGCCACGTGCCCAGCGAATGCGCTGGCCAATGTGACCGGCCAGGGTTTCTGTGGCAAGGCCCGCTGCCTGAATGTTGTTCAAATACACGCTGTTGTAACCCAGGCTGTGCAGCTTCAAGGCGGTGTGTGCATCTTCAGTCACTGTTTCAACAGCAATGCCACCTACTTCCAACAGGGCTTTGCGTTCAATTACGGCACAACTGCCGCAGAAAAACGAGGCATTCCAGTAGTCGTTGCCGTCTTGAATCAGGCCATAAAACAGAGAGCCTTCATTGGGCATTTGCCGAAATGAATTGAAGTTGCGCTCGAACGGGTCAGCCGAGAAAAAATGGTGGGGTGTTTGCACCAGTACGCATTTCGGGTCGCGGTTAAACCAACCCATGCTGGTTTGCAAAAATGAGCGTGTGGGTATGTGATCGCAGTCGAAAATTGCAATGTACTTTCCATGGGTATGCTTCAAGGCGTAATTGATGTTGCCAGCTTTTGCATGGGAGTTATCGGGCCGGGAAATATACTCAACACCGGCTTGCTTCGCAAATTCTTCAAATGCGGGTCGGTGACCATCGTCCAGTATGTAAACCGTTATTTTTTCAAGTGGCCAGTCCAACCCTTTGGCGGCATAAACGGTAGGGCGTACCACTGACAAAGGTTCGTTGTAACTGGGAATGAACACGTCCACAGTGGGCCAGTCATTCAAGTTGAGTTCCAGTGGCATGGGTTTGCGTTTCAAGGGCCATGCGGTTTGGATAAACCCGAAAATCAGGATGATCCAGGTGTAGGCTTCAGCTGCAACAAGTGTGTAGCCCAGGAAAATTTCGGTACCACTTTCAAGGTCGAGTGAACTGGTAAAACGCCAAAAAATATAGCGCGCCAGCAGCAACATGGTCAGTGCCATCAGGCAAAGGTTGGCAAAACGCTCCGGCAAGCGTTTAAACAACATGGCAAACAGATAACAAACCACGATAAAAACCCATTGCCCGGCCAAGGGCAGGGAGGCTTGTGCCGTGAAAAGAAACAATCCCAGCGCAGCCAATCCCAGTGCCCAGCGTAGCCACTTGTAGCGCACCAAAAACTGGCTGGCATTGTCAATGCGGTGTTCAAGCCGGGCGGCGTGCACTGCGTAGTCTGTCAGCCTGCTAAACATGCTACGCACAGCTTGATAGGGCCTTTGAATCAGCAGTTTGAACACATAGGTCACAGGGCTTAGCAAATCGTGCAAGGCCACTGTAACAACATGAAACACAAGGCCGAAAAGGCTTCGACCTTGCTCGCCATTCGTCGTCTCAAGCGCACTGTTCAAGCTATTGGGGCGCAACCACAGTGCCTGAAAAAGGCGCATCAAGCGCACACCCGTTCTCAGGTTTGGAAACTCGCGCAGGTCAAGCAAGCGCTCAAGCCGGTTGAGCAAGTTCGATGAGGCGCTCATCCTATCTCCGCATCAATCCAGTTGCACAGCTTTTGTTGATCCTCGACCAACTGAGAGCGCGGCGCATAGTCGGCCAGTGCCAGGCCAGCGGCCAAGCTTTCTGCAAGTGCCTGGTCTTCATGCAAATAAAAAGGCAACAGGCGGTGGCTCAACTTCATTTTGCACAAAGTCCACAAGTCAAGGTGCAGTACTTTGGCTGAGTCGAAGCGGTTCATCAAAAAGTAAGAGGCTCCCCGGCTTTCCAGCAAATGGGGCAATAGTGTGTCGATGCCCAAAATGGAGGCAGAGTCGGGAATCAGCGCAATCAGGTTCAAGTCAGAAAGTGCCATTATTTTTTGACACCAAGCTGCAGGCCAGCGTGGCAAGTCAATGATCACGATTGTGTCGTCAGCAAATTCTTTTTCTTGAAACAGCGAGGTCAGGCGTTGGGGTTCCTCCATTAACAGGCGGTCAATTGCCACCTGCTGTGCCACGTCAATGTCACCAAAAGGCAGCAACTTGAAACCTGCTGTGCTGGTTTTTAAAAGCTGTTCAAGTGGGGCTTGGTGCAAAAGTGCATGCCCAAGGCCGCGAATGCTGCGGCTGGGGTAGCCCAGTTGAAATTCAATGTTGTTTGCGGGATCAGCCTGCACCAGCGTGACATGGCGCCCCAGCATGCTGAGCTGGGTGGCCACTGAAATCGCCAGGCTTGTTCGTCCTGCGCCCCCTGTAGGGGAGACCAAGGCTATGATGATCATTCGTCCTCTTTGTCGTCAGGGCTGGCAATCCACTTGCCATGCCGTACCAACTGATAACAATCGTCGGGCAATTGGTTGTTACTCCAGTTTACCCAGTCACTGAGCCAAATGCGTGTTGTCGGATTTTTCATCATTTTCCCGACCAATAAAATGGTAAGTAAAATACCAAGTAGCAAGCCACTCAGGATCAATGCAAACACAATCATTTTGCTTCCTCACCAAACAATGCGTTCATGCGTTGTGTCCAAGGCCGATTTTGCATCAATGCCTCAGGGGCTTCATTCCAAAGTTCAGCCAGTTTTACAGGTTCATTTTCACCACTTCCCATGAGCTCTTGTACGGACAGTGGTTCAAGTTCCTCATGCAAATCGGCAAGCAATTCACTTTGGGTTTCTTCGCCCAAAAACTGAATGTCACCACTGAACAGTACGCTGAGATTTTCCTTGAAACAGGATTCAAGCCAGTTGCGGTAGCTGGTTTCGTCGGGCTCGCTGGCCCAAACCTTCATCAGGTAAATTGCTTCCCGGGTTGCTGTAAACATACAAGTGGCTTGCGACCAATTGGCCAGACGCAGCGCGGTTTGTGCGCTCATGTGGCGCATCAGCGAAAGGCGGGTCAATGTGCAGTGCATGGACCACTGTTTGGCCAATTGCAGCATCATCAAACCCTGTGTTGCAAAGGTGGGGTTGGCCACCACGGTTAAAAGGCCGGGCATGAACACTTCGTGCAGGTCGCGGGCGAAGGTTTGGTCGTGATTGTTTTGGGTGGGCTGGTAGCTTGCTGAATGGTCTAGTTGCCCGGCGCTCAGCCCTAGCCAGTTTTCAATATTTTCTTCTTGCAGCCAAACGGTATCAGCACCCATGCGCAGTAGAATCGATGCATCTTGCGCACTCATTTCGCCATGTGCCTGTACATGAATACCAAGTTGCCGGTCGGTTTCAAACCGAAGACTGTGGCAGGCTTGTGCCAACTTTTTCAAGCTGTTAAATACCGCACTGTCGAGTACATGGTGTGTTGGTAGTTTTGAAACTTGATTGGTGTCATTCCATAGGTTGGTTTGCAATCCCCACTGGCTCGGCCACCATGGGCGAAACTCGAACTCGCCCTTGTCGCTGACATCGGCAAGCCCGTCGGCAAAGGTGCTCCATTCGGGCAAATCCCCTTGCACGGTGGTGACCACATGGGCTTGCGCATGGCCCGCCCACTGGTGCAGCAAGCGCATTTGCGCCAGCGGGTTTTGTCGGTTCAAGGGTTCATCACTTTCATCAAACCAAAGTTCGGCATGTTCAATAATGACCAGTGCGGGTTTCAATACGCACAGCGTATTCAGGGAACGGCAAAGTTGTCGTATACCGTTTTTTGCGTGCCCTTTGGCCCACAAGTTTCGTACCGAAACTACGTCCAGGCCTTTCGGTGCCTTTGCGCGTTTGAGCAGGTAAGGTTCAAGCAGGCTGCGCACTTCGTTTTTCGGGCTTGCAGTTAGCCACAGGCAAGATTTGAACTGGGTTTCTTCTTGCGAGTCCAGCCAGTGTTGCACCAATCCCTGCGAAAAACGATTCGCATGGGGGGCACGTACCACATAGGCTCCAGGCTTGGGTAGGTCAATCATTCAAAACCTCGAGTAGGGTGCAACACCTTCAGGTGGCACACTCAATTCGAAAAAGTCACCGAACGAATATTTCAGATAAAGCTGCAATCTGTCCGGGTTGTAACCTTCAGAGCGATCAATCTCGAAATAACCACCCACTACAAAGTTTTTAAGCACTTGGCGTTCAAAGGCCAGGCGCAAACCTGTGCTGGTTCCGCCGCCGGGGCTGCCAGCTTGCACGGTTGGGTTGCCTTGTGCCGCAGCCGCTGCTGCAAGTTCAGGATTCAGCGGGTACAGCGCGGTGTCGTCCTCACGCGATTCACTGGCACCCACCCGGGCCTGGGCTTGCCAGGACCAACCGTTCATGTTGCCAGTCCATGTGATTGGAAATGTGAGTGAGCCAAAAGCTTGGGGGCTGTAATAGCCACCTTGCCCAAAGGTATAAAAGCGCAGGTTTTTGTCGAATGACCAAAGGAACAATGAGGCACCAATTTCCACTTCATGCCCGGGTCGCTGAAACACCGTTTTACCCACAATACCTTGCAGGTTGAATTCGGTGTTGTCGGGTATGTTCTTACCGGTAATCAAATTGGCGCGCGCAATGCCCACAAAATCGAGTGTTGGGTTGAATGCCTGGTAGTACACAGCGCTAACACCATTGCGCCGTGCACCGCCCCAGGTTTCTCCTGTTAGTGGGTCGATAGCCCCGGTGGTTGACAACACACTGCCGTTGACCATTCGCCGTGCAACTTCAAGCCTTAATGAACCCTCGCCCAGGTTGGTGCGCCATTGAACACCTCCCACCCAATCGTTCACAGGGTAGTCGCCAACTGTGGTGCCCAAATCAATGCGGTATTGTTCGGTTTGTACGCCCACGCCCACCACGTGGCCTTTGTAATCTTGATTCAGCCGGTTGCTGGAAATGGAAGGATCCGTTGGCAAAGTGGTACCCAGTTTTGCAAAGTTGCTGGCGGTGGCTGGGTTCACGCGGCCTGCAGAGGCATTGAGCGTGTCTGCCCGAAAAAACAGGGTGCGTTCGAAATCGAGCGGTAAGTCCAGTTGCAAGGGAATTTCTTTGCTGTCGATCCGGGATACTCCTTCATCGCCATCGATCACCGCGTTCTCATACGACATGCGCAAGCGCACCTGTTGTTTGCGTCGAAGGTTTTGTTCCAGGGCCTGCACTTCGGGTTCTGCTCGCCACTTGGGTGTTGTGCCAATTGAATTGGCCAGTAAATTGAATTCACCATTTCTTTCTTGCGCACGCAAGTTATCCAGGTACTGGCCATATTGCACGCGCTTTTCGAGAGCGGTCATGCCTTCAGTCCAGTTTTCGCGGGGTACTGGATCAATCAAGGCGAGTGCATCATTGTCACGGTCCTGGCGTGCCGCCAGCAGCGCTGCGGCAAATCGCATTTCCTGTCCAGCATTCAGCGCAAGGCCTTTGTCCATAATTTGGCGTGCAGTTTGTTTGCTGTTGGCATCGCCTTGATCATCGAGCAGGGTTGCCAAATCGTAGCGAAACCAGGGGTAGCCAGGGTTCAGGTCAACGGCTTTTTGCAGCAGCCGGCTGGCCTCGGCTTTGTCGCCTTGGTCAATTTTCTTTTGTGCAATGTCGGCCAGTTGCTGCCCTTGTTCAAAATCAGACAACACCGGGGCGGCAGGCGTTTCTGCCGCTTCGGGTTGGGCTTGAATTGCTGATACTGTTGGTGCTGGTGTGGGTTTTGTGCGGTTTCTATTGGCCGCGCTGCGGGCTGTCTGTGCTGCTCTGGTTGTCGGTGCTGGTGTTTGTGAAAGCGTACTGGCACCTGCACCACCCAACTCGGCCAATAGGGTTTTGTAGCGGCGGTCATCCGGGTACTGCTGTGCCAATTCCATCACTTGCCTGCGGGCGTAAGTTCGGCCTTCATCGGTACTCTTCATTAAACGATAAATTTGCACAGCCGCTTCGCCCAATGCGGGTTGGGGAAACAATTGGCGAAGTCGCTGTGGAAGGTCGGCTGGTATTTTTTCGCTGCTTGCCAAATAACGCAACTCGGCAAACTGTTGCCTTTTTTCAGAAGCCAGTGAAATGGCCTGTTGCAGTTCAATGGAAAAAGGGGTGTTTCCATGCAGCAGTTGCAGTTTACCCAGCCACACATTGGCTGCTTGTACATCGCCGCGTGCAAGGTCAATCAAGCCTTGCCAGCGAAGCGCCGAGGCATTGCTTGGTTCAATTAACAATATTTTGTTGAATGATTGTGCTGCCAGATCGAATCGAAAACGTTCATACCAGTACACGCCTTTGTCACTCAATGCGCGAATATTCGTTTGTTGTGCATTCACATTGGCATGGGCTTGGGTTGGCAGTGCCAAAGGGGTTGCAACGAAACAGGCTTGAATCGCCAGTGCGATGGCGCAGCTTCGCAATTCAGTGGAGTATTTTTGCTTAGCCACAGCGCTTAACCTCTTTGCCGAGGGGCAACAGTTCACCCAGAGAATTGAATCGATAAAACCTGTCCATATAGCCTTGAGAAAAAAGGCTTAGTGCTCCGTTGTAATAACCATAAGTCAGCCATGCATCCTTGTTCGAAGTTTTCAGGTTTTGGGCGTGGAATTTTTTTGCAAGGTCGGGCATGCCAAGGGTTTGAAGCAGGGGAGCCATGGCAGCCTGAAAACCTGCGGGACCACGTTCCACAGAAAATTTTCCGGTAAGAGGTTCAAACCACTCTGGCATGTTTTGGCGTTTCAACAGCAATCCCACCATTGGCGATAGCTGTTTTAACAACGGGGCTATTGTGGGGTCGCTGGCACTGCTCATGGCAATCCACAGGTAGGTGCGGATGGCATCGTAATCGCCGCGTTGCTCATTGGTGGGTAAAGTCATTTCGCCATTGTTGTAGAACACCCAGTCGGGATAATAGGCTGTGCGGCCAGTGTCCAGCAGCAATTTCTGGCTGGCCAGGTAAGCTTGCGCCCAGCGCGTGTCGTCTGGCCATGCATTGGCAAAGCGGGCCATGATGAAAGGTGGCACGTAGCTGGGGTTCAGCTTAACCGCGCCGTTGTCCAGCACAAAACCGATTCGGCCAGGCAGTATGCTTAAGCCCAAGCCACTAACTTCCATGCTTTCCTGGTTTAAAATCAGTTCGCCCAAGGCGCGCGCTTTGTCGGCATAGGCCTGGTTGCACCACACCCGGCTGGCTTCAAGCAGGGTGTAAGCAATCCACAGGTCGGCATCTGATGCGCTGTTTGCGTCGATCACGCCCCAACCATCGCCCTTTTTTCCCCAAATCCAGGCAGGCAGTTGTTTGCCCACATCGCCCGCACTCAGGTTGTTCTCGGTCCACTGAAGCAGGGCGTCGAATGTTTTTTTATCTTGGGCCACCAAGGCGAAAAAAAGGGCGTAAGCCTGACCCTCTGACACGGTGCGCAGGTCTTCTTGATTGCGGTCGATTACTCGCCCATCTTCGCTGATAAAAGCGCTTTTGAAACCGTCCCAGGCGGGCCATGCTTGCGCCGGGGAGGCACTATAGGCAGTGGTGGTCGCAAGCAGTGTTGCGCCCAACATCGCGCCTATTCCAAGGCGTCGATAAAAATTACGCCACCACGTCATGTTCAGTTGCCTTTTGTGCGACGCGACGCCCGGCCAGACAACCAGCCAAACGCAAGAATCGCCAAAATAACTCCGGCCAATGCACCACCCACCGCAATCAAGGCTGGGTATTCGGAAAACGCAATTCGCAAACGCAACCACCAAGGCAGTGCGCCGCTTATGTAAGTTTCACCCAGGCTGTAGCTTTGAATGTCGTTGCCACGAATCAGGCTGACGCTGCCCTTGATTTTTGCAACATCCGCATAATCGGACAGGGCAGCGACAGCGCGCTCAAAACTGTCTTGATCCGTCCCAGTCACCACCACCCCGGCTTTTTGTTTGGCAAGGTGCGACTCGAACCCCATAATCGCGCCCAGCGAGCCCGCGGTCTGAATCAATGCGCGAGCGCGTTCACTGGGTTGCAATTCCGAGTCGTTTTGCCACAGACCCTGCAGCCATTGAATGGCCGGCGGCATGCCCATGCTGCGTTCCGTGGCATTTAACACCATGGGCAGGTTCATATTTGCGGCGTTTAACCAACTGAGTCGGTCGCTGGTGCCCATTGCCAGCCAGTTTTTCTCGCCAATATTCTCCGGCTTGTCAGAAACAACCAAAGTGGTGCGTGTGGCTGGCAACCCAGTCCATTGGCCAAACAGTCCCATCACATTCAGATAAGACCGGATTTCCAGCGGGGTGGGGTTGGCAGGCAACACAATTGCTGTGTCCGAGAGATCGGCCATGATGCTGAAGGGGTAGCCACCGTTTGCAAAAGCGGTCAGGTTTGGCATGCGTGTGTAGTGTGGCAGGTTTGAGAAATCAAGGGTTGATTCCGGGTCAATGGACCCACGTGCTACTTGTGATACGCGCGTGCATGAGCCGCCACCTTCAGCCATGAAGCCAAATGCAAAGGCCAGCTCGTTGTTGCCGCCCACGCGGAATGCTGGAATTTGCAAAGCCTCCTCACTGGTCAGCTCTGCCTGGCCCAGCAGGTCAATGTTGATTTTGTTTTGAACCTGTTCCGTACGTGGTGCAAGTCGGAAAGACTGTATCAACGAGCTATTGATTTCAATGTTCAGGAGCGAGTCGTTCCAGCGGGAGGGTGCCGTGTAGCGGTATTTCAAATCCATGGGAATATTGCGGCCTGCCCAACTGAATAAATCGGGTGGAAGGCGCAAGTTAAGGCTAGCGCGAGGTTTGTCTGCGCTAACTTCCAATTGTCCCGGGAAGTCAATTAATTCGCCAAAACGTACAGGGCGGTTGGTGGGCACATAGCGTGGTGCATCGTAGGGCTTGCGGAGGGCGCCCAGGTCTACTTTTTTCACCAAGGCTTTTTGACCACTAAGTACCTGGCCTTCAATCACCAGGCCATATACAGCTTGCAGCAGTTCCTCGTCAGTGCGGCCCATCACATAGAGGTGTTTAATCCATGGATTTTCTTTGGCACTCACAATCATTAATGAGGGGCCTTCAATATTGGCCTCGCTCATGCCCTCGGGCATTTTCTTGCCTTTGGTCAGAATGATGGTGTGGCGCGTAGGCGATGCAGCATCGAGCAGTTCAAATTCAGCTTGGCGATAAAAGGCTTGAGCGCCCATCCATGAGGCTAAAATACCTGCGGCCTTCATGCTGGCGTCGGTTTGCTCCACCGGCAATACCAGTGGAAGCCGCAGCTTGCGGTTGTCGCGTGGGTCAAAAAAAGGCGCGGGCAACAGGGCAAGGTCGTTCACCAGGTTCAGCGGTGTAGACCCTATAGTCAGCGTGCTTTCCGGGCGAATGTCAAAACGCAGGGTTGGGTTGCCGGGGTCCACGCATGCACTGTCTTAGGTGCCATCGTATTCCACTCGAATGGTAGCGAAATCGGAAAACAACAGTGGATCCAATTCAATTTCAATGGTGTGCGGTATGCCAGCCCGCGCTGTACTCAGCTGCGATAAACCTGACAGCTGGTTGTTCACATACACCCGAACGAAAGATTGCTCGTGGCGCATGCCTTGAGGATAAAGAACACGCAGGCTGAGGCTTGCGCGGGTTACCAATTCATCCAGGCGAATACCGGAGTTCAATTCTATAAAACGGTTGATACCGCTTAACTGAACCCCGTTTGATTGCCCCATTTGGGCAAAGGTCAATGTACGGGTTTGCTCAATCGCCGACGCTGTTTCCAAATTAGCGGCTGCAGTTGTTGCAACTGCACTTTCTTGTGTGTATCCCGTCAGGCAAAATAGTAAAAACGCTAAGGCTGGAAAATGGCGCATAAGTGGCTTCGCTAGTCGACTTGAATGAACAGCTTTTTAATGGATAAATAGTTAAATTACTGCACAAGGAAATAGTTGATCAATATTTGTCAATATTTAAAAAATTATGCAGCATAGTTTGACAAGGTATCCTATTGTTTTTGTATGTGCTCATTTTCTAGAGCTTGTTTTAACCAATTATTAAGTGAAGTGTCTAAAAGAGCACACTTTAAGAAAACAGAATTAACAGTTTAGGGCGACAACATGGTTTCGACAGAAGAGATGGGGGACATTTTCGTGCTGCATGTAGACGCAGTTCGATTGGACAGTGCGGTGGGAACAATCATCCGCAATGCGGTAGTGCCCAAACTTGATTCAACACGAAAATTTGCATTGAATATTGAAACCGTCAAGTTGGTGGACTCTGGTGGTCTGGGCTCTTTGGTTGCGTTGTTAAAAAACATTACCAATCACCAAGGCAAGTTGGCCTTGGTTGGCATGAACAAATCTGTGCGAATGATGTTCGAGCTTTCCCGCATGGACCGACAGTTTTCCTTGCTGGAAGACATGCCCAAGGCTGTTGCTTTTTTGCAGCAGGCTTGACTGATTGTGACCGAACAAAACCCCAATAAATTGCTGCCACGAATTCTGGTTGTAGATGATTCGGTGGTTGAGAGAAACCTCTTCGTCCATATGGTGGCCAAGTGGGGCTATCCGGTCGAGTTTGCCAGCAGTGGTCAGGAAGCCATAGCACTGGTCGAGCGTGATCGCTTTCAGTTGGTTTTGGCCGATTGGCAAATGCCAGGCATGCAGGGGACTGAAATGTGCGTTGCCTTGCGCCAGCTTGATCTTGGGCACTACACCTACATTATTTTGATGTCGGCCCAAAACGATGAAGAATTTTTAATCAAGGCACTAGACGCTGGGGCGGATGACGTACTCACCAAACCTGTAGACGGCAACGAACTGGAAGCCCGTTTGCAGTCTGCGGTTCGCCGAATAGAACTTCAAGCGCAACTGGCTCGCAAAGCCGATGAATTGGCGCATGCCCATGATTTGATTGCGCAAGATCTCCGTGCTGTGTCCGGTCTTCAGCGCAGTTTTTTGCCTGAAGCACAAAGTACTTTTCAGGGCTTGAACTACCAGTGGTTGTCTGTACCCTCCAAGTATGTGTCAGGCGATCATTTGCAGGTGTTTGAGTTACAGCGCAACGTATATGGCTTTTACTTACTTGACGTTTCAGGCCATGGTATACCAGCCGCTGTCAAATCCATGCAATTGGTTCAAATGTTTGCAGACCGTTCTGCAACCAGCATTGTTTTTGAAGGGCGCGTGGGTTCTGATGGTCAACGTCTGGTTTCTCGCCCCCGCGAAGTCGTGGCCCGCCTGAACCGCCTGTTTCAGCAAACCGAATCCGATCTCTCTTACTTCACCATGATTTATGGCGTGTTCAACACCGCCACTCGAGAGGTGTCGCTGTGCCAGGCCGGCCATCCTTCCCCTTTGCTGTTGTCGGCTGGCAAGCCAGCCAGGGTGCTTGGCAGTGGCGGTTACCCGGTTGGTTTGTTTGATTTGGATGAATTTGAGGACATTGAGCTGACGCTGGGCGATGAAGACTCCCTGATACTTTACTCGGATGGCGTGACCGAGGTTTTGTCAGCCAGTGGCGAAGCCTTCGGAGAAGAGCGTTTGCTCGAGTTTGTGGATCAGCAAAGCAGCCAGGGGCGGTGGTCTGATTTACCCGAGCGCATTCAAATGCGTGTTCAGCGTTGGGGGGGGCAAATTATCGAGCAAAAGGGTTTTGAGGATGATGTGTCTATCCTCATGTTGGCCCCTCGCCCCGGTGTACTTGACCAATGCGAGGTTGTAGATGCCGACCGGCAAGTGCCCGAACTGGTATTTCGTCTTCAGGAAGTTCAGGAACGTCGGTCTGAATCAAAGCCTGCTCAAGTGGACAAGTCGATTGTGATCGTCGATGATTCCCGAAGTTTTTTACGAATTTTTGAGGCCATGCTGCACAGCTGGGGTTACACCGTGCATGCTGCAAAAAATGGTCATCAAGCCTTGGCCTTGATTGAACAACACCAGCCCGACTTTGTGCTGACCGACTGGGATATGCCAGGCATGAGCGGTATCGAGTTGTGTGAGCAGGTCCGTGCGCACAAACAAAACGCCTACACCTACATCATCATGATTACTGGCTACGCCAGCCGCGACGACCTTTTAAACAGTTTGCGCGTTGGGGCTGACGACTTCATGACCAAGCCCGTGAACCCGGGCGAACTGAAAGTACGGCTGAAGACCGCAGAACGAATTGCAAACCTACACACCGGGCTTGAGCGCAGGCACACCGAGCTGAGTCAGTTGTATGAAGCCTTACAACGCGACATGCGAGAAGTCTCTCGCATTCAACGGGCTTTGTTGCCCAAAAGCAAACAAGATCCCTGGCCTTTCGCCATTCAAACCATTTATCAGCCACAGGGTTATGTGTGTGGCAAACAAATGGGCCTGCTTGAAACCCAGGTCAATGAGCATGGCTTTTTCATGTTGAACATGGCTGGCCAGGACACTGCGACAGCTTTGCAAACGATGGCACTGGCCAGGTGGTTTTCCATGGCGCGTGCCACGCGCGTGCTGTTTCCGGTTGAAGAAACCAGTTCTAAAGTTCGGCGTTATCTTGCCAGCCCTGAGAAAGTATTGAATCAGTTGTCGAGTATTTCGCCCTCCCTGAAAGATGAACCACCGCAATTTGACCTGTTGTATGGCTTGATCAATCTGGACCAAGGCACCCTGCTGGTGGCGGGTATTGGCGAGTGGGCCATGGTGATGGCGCAACCTGGTCAGCCCCCTGTTTTTTTAGGTACACAAGGCAAGCAGGGACAGCCCACCCGTATCGGTCAAGACATTTATCAGGGGGTGATCAAGCCTGGTAGCCGCCTGTATTTTTATCCGCGCGAATGTGCGGAAACTCTTGGTGTACCCAACCCGGAAGTCTGGAAAAAATCGGTGTTGTTGGAGGATCCCAAAGGGCATGCCTTGACCCGCGAGTTTTCTCGTTTACTGGATTTAAGCCGCAGGGAAACAGGGCTCGACAGCGATTTGTCGCTGATGGGTATTCAATGGCGTGAAAGTTTTGAAGTGCAGCACACCACCTTGCCTTCTGCACGAGTACTTGAATTGGTCGATGAGTTTTTACAAACTGGTGTGGCGCTGCAAGATGAGTTTTCGCAGCATGAGCAGGTGTTTAAACTGGGCGCGTTTCTGAGGTACACCGCATTCACTGCTGTGGCCGACACAGTCAACATTGGGGTATTAAGCCGTTCAGTAAGAACCTTTGTGGAAGAATTGGCCTACGCGGAGGGGCTTTGTTACAACACTGATTTGGCGGTGTCTGAGGCCTTGACCAATGTGATGTTGCACGGCTTCAAAGGCCAAAGACCCGAGCCCATACAACTTGCCGTGTTTGCCTTTCAGCATGGTGTGGGCGTGTTGATTGAGGACAAGGGCAGTCGAATTCCCGAACATGTGTTGGCAAAAATGCAGCGTGAGCATTCATTTCAAGATGACTTGAATTTGGGTGACTTGCCCGAAGGGGGCATGGGTCTGGCCTTCATGCGCATGGTGTCACAGCGATTCGTGTATCAAGCCGGGCACAATCAACAGTGCAACCGTCTGCTTTTGTTGCTGTAAAGCCGCAATTAAAGCCAAAGGTTTATTTTTTCTCGTCGCTTTGAGCGGGTGTTTCGGCGGTGGGGGACCAGCCTGTGGGTTGAAATGCAGGATTGTTCGGCATTTCCTCGGCCATTTTGTCGATCAACCCCACAATTCGTTCATCCACAAACTTGCTGGCTGATTTTTGCAGGGCTCGCGATACTTCCGATTCAATCGCGGTCATTGCCAAAGGGCGAATTTTCCAGATCAATTGAGCCAACCTGGGCAATTCTTCCTTGGGTGGCAGGTTGTCGCCGTATTGGTCAAGTTCTTTTACAAACAGCGAAACGGCCTGATCACAAAAACTTTCCAGGTGGCCCCGAAGCGAGGCAATCAAATCAAGCAGTTCGAGCAATGGCAAACCGGCATTGGCCATTTCAGCGCCAGCATGCAAAATTTTCGGACTTGGTGCGCGGTAACGCAAACCATCTGGTTCCAATAAGCCCAGTTCGATTGTTTTGGCCAGCGCACCACGGCTCAGGCTGGTGCCAAACATGGTGGCCAGGTGCACCGGGTTGTAATTCTTCGGTATTTCGTCTGTCCACGGGCTGGTAATTGCATGCGTTAAGCCCAACAGCTGGCGAAGGTCATAACCTTTGTCGATGGCGTCCAGCATTTCCTGAATATTGCTCAGGGTGTAACCACGCCCCAACATTTGACCAATAAGCTTGAGTCTCGACAAATGGTCTTCGTTGTAAAAACCCACCCGTCCACGCTTTTCGGGCGGAGCCAACAAACCCCTGTCCTGATAAGCGCGCACGTTGCGCACCGTGGTATTGGCAGTGCGCGCGAGTTCATCAATGGTGAACTCGCGACCCTGCCCACTGGTGGAAGTGTCTTTGTTTGCCGACGATTTTTTGAAGCGGAATGAAACCATTTAGGAATTGTAACCAAATGTGAGAGTATCTAGCCAACAAACCTCAATGTCCCATCTGATTATGAACAAAACTTTGCTGCTGGCACTGGGTCTTGCTGGCCTGTGCGGCTTGGCCCGTGCTCAGGAAATTCAGAAAGAACCAGTGGATACCAAGGCACTGCGGGCCTGTCTGTTTCTTCTGGATGTTGAACTGCGCGTGCGTTGTTTTGATGAAGCAAGCGGTAAAAACCCGGTTGTACAACACTCGCCTGCGGTGGCAGAGGCGGGCACGACAGGTGATGATGGTCAGTTTTTCAAGCGCAACGAAGAGGCAAAGTTAAGCTGGCTGGATCGACGCTGGGAGCTGTTACCCACATCCAAACGTGGCACTTTTTCCGTTCGCCCTTATCAGCCGGTTTATGTGCTGCCGGTGTATCACAACAAGTCTCCCAACATTCGGCCAACCAGCCCGAACCCGGCCAACACGGTGCAACCTGGCAATGCGCCTGAAAGCCTCGACCAGAACGAGTTGAAATTCCAACTCAGCCTGAAAACCAAAGTGATGGAAAACATGTTTGGTGACAATGGCGACTTGTGGTTTGGCTACACCCAATCCAGCCGTTGGCAGGTGATGAACGAGGACATTTCCCGGCCGTTTCGGGAAACCAACTACGAGCCGGAAATGATTTTCACCTGGCGCACAAGCTGGAGCGAGTTCAGGGATGCCACCGGTTGGGAACCTCGCTTGTTGGGTTTGAGTTTTAACCATCAGTCCAACGGGCGTGCGTTGCCATTGTCGCGTTCATGGAATCGCCTGATCGGTATGGTTGGGTTTGAGCGTGAAAACACCATGGTGCAGTTTCGGCCTTGGTTACGCATTTCCGAAGACGCAGCTGACGACGACAACCCGGATATTAGTGACTACGTGGGGCGCGGTGACATGCTCCTGGTTCATAAACACAATGGCCATGAATATTCCTTGCTAGCCCGCCATAACTTTCGTGGTGGTGATCAATCACGTGGGGCTGCTCAGTTTGACTGGGCTTTCCCCTTGACCAGCAATTTGCGCGGTCACATTCAATATTTCACTGGCTATGGCGAAAGCCTGATTGATTACAATTACAAATCAGATTATCTGGGAATTGGTTTCTCGCTGGTGGGTTGGTATTGAACGTGTGGTTGAAGTGTATTTTTTTTGTATTGCTTTTTTGGGCCGGTTTTGCCCAAGCAAAAGAACCCGTTGTTTTCGTATTGGCTGCCACTGACAAGGTAGTGGTCACCAACCCGAAGGGGCAGAGGTACAGCGCTTTGCCCACTCAACGCCTGCTGCACGGCCACACCGTGGTGGTGCCCAAAGGGCATCGTTTTTCAGTCTTGGTTTTGAACAGTGGACATCGCCGTGTGTATCGCGGACCCGCCCGCCTTAAGGTAATTGCCGACACGGTTCGCGTTCTCAGTGGCCTGCCTGTCAAAGTGTTTCCGGTTGAACAGGCTAATCTGGATTTGATTGATCAATGGATGAATCAGTACGCCCGCCCGCGTGGCGTATTGCCCGTTAAAGGCGATAAAACTGATCCAACCGAAACCAATCCGCTTCGTGTTTTGCAACCAATCGACGGATCCCTGTTATTAACCCGCAATCCGGAGTTCGTTTTTCAGGGCGAGTTGCCCCGAGAGGGCAATCTAATGCTGTTTGATGCCAGGGGCAAACGATTTTGGGTAGAACCCATTGAAAGCGAGTATGTGAGTTTGCCGCCCGCTGCCAAATTTGAGTGGGGTCAAAGTTTCACTTGGGAGGTGCGGCGCCTGACCGGGGGCCGGGTGGTCAGCGGAAGCTTTCACATTGCCAGCGAGGAAACCGCTCGTAGCCTGCTGGAGGCCAGGGTGCCAGATACCGCAAGCACCTTGCCCGAGTTGAAGTTGTTTTACGGCATGCGCTTGCAGCTGGCAAAGGCGTATCAGGAGGCCAACGAGGTGTGGGAATCACTGGGCATGGTGCTGACGGTGAATGGTCAGCCCAGCCGAATCTCTCGCCTATCAACTTCCGGCCAATAATTTTTAGCCGTCCAGTTCTTCCCAGCGTGCATAGGCTTTCAACAATTCTTCTTCTACTGCAGTCATTCTGGCCTGCGCTGCAGTAATCACATTGGCTTCCTGCTGATAAAAGCCTGGGTCGCCAATTTTCGCCACCAGTGCTTCCTGTTCGGTTTCCAGTTTTTCGATCAGCGCAGGCAGCATTTCCAGTTCACGTTGTTCCTTGTAACCCAGCTTTTTGGTTTTCTTGGCGGCGACAGGCGTTGGCGCCGCAACAGCCTGTGGCGCAATTGCAGTTGACGCAATTGGTGCAGCATTGGCCGTATTGGCTTTGCCCACGTTGGCCCAAGGGTCAGTGGTGCGTTGGCGCAGCCAGTCGTCATAGCCACCCACATAATCGCCCACCACGCCATTGCCTTCAAACACCAGGCAACGGGTCACAATCTGGTTCAAAAACTCCCGGTCGTGGCTCACCAAAATCAGTGTGCCCTGGTAAGCCATCAGTTTTTCTTCCAGCAATTCCAGGGTTTCAATGTCCAGGTCGTTGGTGGGTTCGTCCAGCACCATCACGTTCGATGGTGTTGAAAACAACTGCGCCAGAATCAGCCTTGCCCGTTCGCCACCCGACAAACTTCGCACGGGTTGGCGCGCGCGGTCGGGGGTGAACAGGAAGTCTTGCAAATAACCAATTACGTGCTTGGCCTGCCCGTCGATGGTAATAAATTCCTTGCCGGCACCAATAATCTCAACTGCGGTGTCTTCTTCATTGAACTGGCTGCGTAATTGGTCAAAGTAAGCAATTTCCAGTTTTGTGCCCAATTTGATTTGGCCAGAATCGGGTGGAAGCTGCCCCAGCAATACCTTCAGTGCTGTGGTTTTACCAATGCCGTTGGGGCCCAGAAAGCCGATTTTCTCACCACGCAAAATCGTGTTGGTGAAATTGCGCAAAATTGGCAAATCACCCAGCCGTTTGTTGATGTCGGTAAGTTCAGCCACCACCTTGCCGCTGCGCTCGGCTTCTTGCACCTGTACTTTGGCCGTGCCAACCACATTTCGACGGTCTGAAAACTGCTTTCGCATTTCCATCAGGGCGCGCACGCGGCCTTCGTTGCGGGTTCTGCGCGCTTCAATCCCGCGGCGAATCCACACTTCCTCTTCAGCCAGTTTTTTGTCAAACAAGGCGTTGGCCTTTTCCTGGGCATGCAGAAATTCTGCTTTGCCTTTCAAATAACCTTCGTAGCCGCCCGACCAGCTTTTCAGCATACCGCGATCAAGATCACACACTCGTGTGGCCAGTTTGCGCATGAATGAACGGTCGTGGCTGACAAAAATAACCGCGCCCTTAAATTGGCGAATCTGCTCCTCAAGCAACTCAATGCTGGGAATGTCCAGGTGGTTGGTGGGTTCGTCCAGCAACAGCACATCGGGGTTACTCACCATGGCCTTGGCCAACATGACTTTGCGTTTCATTCCGCCCGATAATTTCGCAAAGGGCAAATCCGCAGGCAGCCTCATGCGGGAAAGCATTTGATCCACTTCGCTTTCCAGATGCCAGCCGTGGTGTTCGCCCAGCTCGTGCTGCGCTTGCTCAAGAGTTTTTGCTTGTTCTGGTGTCAGGGAGTCATGATCTAGCGGGCCCAAAGTGCGGCTGATGCTGATATGTTTGCCCAAGGCGCCGAAGCCCTGCGCCACTACATCGAAGATTGTTTCGTCATGTTCTTGGGGCACAGCCTGTTCAAGGCAGGTCATGCGCAGGCCGTCCTGTTTAATCACCAGGCCATCTTCAGGCGTGGTTTCGCCCGTCAGAATTCTGAACAGTGTGCTTTTGCCCGTGCCGTTGCGGCCCACCAGGGCCACGCGCTCGCGCTCTTCTATTGAAAAATCAACCTGATCCAGCAGCACGGTGGTACCAATACGGTACGTGGCGGCTTTTAAACCCAACAACATGTTTGTTCCTTTCGTCTTTATTTGGCAGTGGCCAGTGCCAGTGCGCAGCACAAGGCAGCATCGGGTGTGAACTGCCAGGCATTGATGGCATCAATACTGGCCCTGCGCGTCATTAACTGGAAAGCACCCACCTCGCCATCGCGGTTTGTGGGGCGGCGCCCCGGCTTTAACTGGCCATGAAACAGAATCACTGTTTCGTGATGCCAGCCACCATACAGCAAGGGGCGGCTTAACACCAGTTCATGGGGAGTTAAAGGTTTAATCCAGGCAAAATCGTCTGCATTCAGCCCAGCCTCTTCGTCCAGTTCGCGCCACAGTGTGCTGTCAATACTCTCGGCGCTGGCAATGCCACCTGCTGCAAGGTTGTCCAGCATGCCGGGGTTTTCGTGTTTGGTCATTGCGCGTACGCCTGTCCAAACACAGCCCTTGTGGTTCTCTACATGTACGTGCACGGCACGGCTGCGCAAACCCAGCGTTTTGAACAAGGCGCGCTCGGCGGTGGCCAGCATTTGCCCTTGTTGGGTCATCAGCAGTTGTTCTTCATTGCGCCAACCCGGCACCAGGCCAAGGGCTTTCAGCATGTTGCCAGCGGTGGCCAGTTTTGCGCTTAGTGCTTGCGGGCCGGTGGTGTCGCAGCATTCAATGCCAAGGGGGCTTACTGTACAGGCCAGTTCAGCTGCTTTGAATACCGTCTCAAACGTGCTCTGGTGCTGGGTATCCAAATACCCCATGTGTTCGCCGTTGATCAACCATTGTGTGAACTGCTGGTTCGGTGCACTGGTGTTATCACGCCAGTGGTCAACAAAGGGTTGAAACTGCGACGGCAAGGTATTTTGTAACCAGGCTTTGCTGGCGTGGATCATGGCAATGCCTTCAGGTTTGAATCAGTTTTTTTGTGTTTTGAATACTCATCAAAATACCGGCACCCATGCCCAGGGTCACCATCGCGGTGCCTCCATAGCTCATCATGGGAAGTGGCACACCCACCACAGGCAAAATACCGCTAACCATACCAATATTCACAAAAGCATAGGTAAAGAAAATCAGTGCCATGGCGCCCGCCATCAGGCGTGAAAACAGTGTTGGCGCGTTGCCCGCAATTACAAGGCCACGCACAATCAGGCAGGTGTACAGGGTCAGCAATACCAGGCAACCCAGCAGGCCGAATTCTTCGGCCAGTACCGCAAAAATAAAGTCGGTGGTGCGTTCCGGAATAAACTCAAGGTGGGTTTGGGTGCCTTGTAAAAAACCCTTGCCGGTAAAACCGCCCGAGCCCACAGCAACGGTAGACTGAATAATGTGAAAGCCTTTGCCCAGCGGATCTTGCGTGGGATCGATTAACGTAAGCACTCGCTGGCGCTGGTAATCATGCATCAGCGTCCAGAACACGGGCAGGCTGGCCAGGAACAAACCAGTTAGCCAGCCCAGCACTTTCCACGACAGACCCGCAAAGAAAATGACAAAGAAACCCGAGCCCAGCACCAGCAATGCTGTGCCCAGGTCGGGTTGTTTCAAAATCAGAATACCGGGAATTGCCAGAATAACGGAGGCCACCACAAATTCGCGCCAGCCCGATACGTTTTCCCTTTGCTGGAAAAACCAGGCCAACATCAGTGGCATGGAAATTTTCATGATTTCAGAGGGTTGAATTCGTATAAAACCGAGATTCAACCAACGCTGGGCACCTTTTGATATGTCGCCAAACAATTCAACCGCAATCAGTAAAACCACGCCCACCACGTAAAGGGGCAGGGCAATTCGCATCAAAAACTGGGGTTTCAGGTTGGCGGTAACCCACATCACCATAAAAGCAATCAGCAAGTTGCGTGAATGGTCGATGAATCGCCCTTCAAAATCAAAAGCGGCGCTGTACTGGGTAATCAATGCAAACACAACCAGCGACAATAAAATGGTACTGAGTACCGGGTCAAAAACGGTCAGGAAGGGCTTGATGCGGGGCCAAATCGGTTCACGCTGAATGGCGCGTGTGCGGTTCATGGCAAGGCCTCCGGGCTCGTGGTTTGTTCGGGTACCTGGGGTGGTGGCAGTTCAACGGGTACACCACTTCCCATTTCAATTTGCCAGTAGGTGTCGAGAACTTTCTTAATGGCTGGCGCTGCGGATTGGCTACCAAAACCCGCGTTTTCAACAATTGCGGCCAGGGCTATTCGCGGTTGTTCCATTGGGGAAAAAGCGATAAACCAACCATGGTCGCGCAAGCGTTCCGCCGATGCGGCGCGATCTTTGTAAGTTTCGCCCTGCTTTAATCCAAACACCTGCGCTGTTCCTGTTTTCCCCGCAACTTCATAAGTCACGTTTTTAAATACACCCTTGGCCGTACCGTCCAGTACTACTCCACGCATGCCGAGTTTTACCGTATCGACATGTTGCTTTTTCAAGTTTAGCTGTTTAAAGGCTTCCAGTGGTTTTTCCGTTACTTGACCATTGACAGGGTTCTGGAAGGCCTTGACCAGCCGTGGTGTAGCATTCATGCCGCCACTGGCCAGCACTGCGGTGGCGTGTGCCAATTGAAGCGGAGTGTAGTTGTTATACCCTTGCCCGATGGCCACCGAGACGGTCTCGCCAGAGTACCAGCGTTGTGCCTCAGCTTTCTTGAATGCATTTGCTTTCCATTCCCTTGAGGGTAGTACACCCGTGCGCTCACCGTCCAGGTCGATTCCTGTGCGCGAGCCAAAACCAAAGCGCCCCATGAATTCGGAAATAATATCGATACCCATGTCACTGCCCAGCATGTAGTAGTAGGTATTGCAGGACTCAGCAATCGATTTGTACATGTCCACCATGCCATGGCCACCAATTTTGTCGTCCATGAACCGGCGCGAACCAAAGTCAAAGAAGCCAGGGTCACGCAGTGTGCTTGATGCGGTGCGAAAACCGTTCTCCAGTGCAGCCAACGCCATGAAAGGTTTAAAGGTGGAGCCTGGCGGGTATGTGCCTGCCAGCGGGCGGTTCAGCAGTGGCCGGTCAATGCTTTCATTCAGTAATTTCCAGTTTTCCGGGTCAATTCCTTCCACAAACAGGTTGGGGTCAAAGCTCGGTGCGCTCACCATGGCGAGAATGTCGCCATTGCGTGGGTCGATGGCAACCAAGGCCCCGCGTTTGCCTTCAAGTGCCTCTTCAGCAGCTTCTTGCAGGCGAATGTCGATTGACAACATCAGGTTTTCGCCTGGCACAGCTGGCGAGCGGGAAAGCACACGCACAGCCCTGCCGCCTGCTGATGTTTCTACCTCTTCAAAACCGGTTCTACCGTGAAGTTGGGTTTCATAGCGTTTTTCAAGGCCGTCTTTTCCAATGTAGGCCGTGCCCCGGTAGTTGTTTGTTTGGTCCAGTTCTTCGATGCGCTCTTGATCTTTCGCGGAAATTCGGCCGATGTAGCCCAACAAATGGGCTGCATGGGGACCGTAAGGGTATTGCCTGAAAAGGCGCGCTCGAATTTCAACGCCGGGGAAGCGGAAACTTTGAACGGCGAAACGTGCCACTTCCTCATCGGTGAGCCTCGTGCGAATCGGGATTGATTCAAATCGTTTTGATTCTGCGCGAAGTTTTTTGAATCGCCTGCGGTCCAGTGCGGAAATTTCAACAATCTTGCCCAGCTCATCGATCATCTCGTTCAGGTTGTCGATTTTCGAAGGCGTAATTTCCAGGGTGTAGGCAGAATAATTATTGGCCAGCACCACACCATTGCGATCCAGAATCAGCCCCCGGTTTGGCACCAGCGGCACAATCGTGATTCGGTTATCTTCTGCCTTGGATTGGTATTTGTCGTAGCTGATCACCTGCAACCAAAGCAGGCGGGCCACCAAAATCAGAAAAAGCAACACCACAAAGAGGCCAGCCAGAAACAGCCGAAACCGGAACTGCTTGATGGCTTGTTCTGGGTGGTTAAACTCGGTCATATCGGGCGATCGTTGTCACGGTTTTGTGGAAGTTTTTGTGGGGCCAGCAGCAGGAACTGTGTCAGGGGCCACAAGGCAGCGGTCAGCACGCTTTCTGCGAATATCCAGGCACCCGGGAATGTGCCGCCAAACATAACCCGGATTCCCACCGTGATTGCCTGCGCGGCCAGTAGCAAAGGGAATATATGGGCTGCTTGCATCACTGGCGAAAACCACATCACCCTGCGGTGAATGGTGATGGCAAAGTAGGAGAGCAGGGTGTAGGCCAGCGCATGCTCACCGAACACGCTGGCCGAATGTACGTCGATTGCAGCACCGAAGCACCATGCTACGCCGATACCAATTCGTCTGGGTTGCCGAATGTTCCAGAATACCAGCACCAAAGCCATCAGGTCTGGCGTAATCCAGTTTCTGTCAATCGGGATGAATTTAAACAGCATCGCGACCAACAAGGAAAACGCGATAAACCAAGGGTTTACAGGGCGCAATATTTCGGAATTGCCAAATGGGTTAATTGCCATTGCCCGCCCCTGTATTCGTGGTTGCTGGCTGGGAGGCGGGTACTACAGCCGTGGCGGCTGGGCTTGCTGGCGCGCTATCGGTGGCTGATGGCTTGCTGTTGTCTGGCTGTGCATCGGGGGTGGGTTTATCCATGAAGGTGTCCAGTACAAGCACAAACCGGTGTCGTTCTACGCCTGCAATGGGTTCGCAGAATATGCTGGCAAAGGCATAGCGCGAATTGCGTTCCACGCGAATAACACGCGCAACCGGAATTCCCCTGGGGTAAATTCCATCCAGCCCAGAGGTCACCAACAAGTCATTGTTTTCGATGTCTGCATTGGCGGCCATGAAGCGCAATTCAATCAGCCCGCCGTCCAGCCCGCCATAGGCCACGCTGCGAATACCATTGCGCAGGTTTTCAACCGGAATAATCTGTTCTTTGTCAGTGATCAGGCTGACTTCGGAGCGGCTGGGGAATGACCTGGTTACTTGACCAAGCAGGCCCAATTCGTCAATCACAGGCATGCCTTCCTTGACGCCTTGAATCAAACCCTTGCCGATAATTATTTTGCGTGAAAACGGGTCGCGCGCATCACTGACAATTTCGCTGATAATGGATCGCTTTACTTTCAGTGTGTTGCCCACGTTCATCAGCTTGCGCAGCTTCTCGTTTTCCTGGCGCAGGGTTTCAAGCTCATGAAGGCGCTGTTTATCCTGAATTTGCTCGAGAATAAGAGCCTTGTTTTCAGATTGAAGGGTGTCTAGTGAGGACAGGTATTCAACACCCGATCTGCTCCACTCAACTGGCAGGCTGGCAATTTTCTGAACCGGGTAAAGCACTGTACCCACCACCTTTCGGACCACTTCCATCGCCCCGAAGCGTGCATCAGCGAACAACAAGCCCACCGAGAGCGCGACAAAAAAGGCCAGCCGCACGCGTGCGGATGGGCCTTGTTTGAACAACGGTGGTGGTGTGTACTCCATAGGCTTGTTGCCGGTTCAAGGTTTGGCTGAATTGGAAGCCGGAGTTCGAACCGCTCGTGCTCTGTTTACTCGCTGGTGAAAATGGTGCCCAATTTATCCATGCGCTCCAGCGCAAGGCCACAGCCGCGAACCACGCAAGTCAGCGGATCTTCGGCCACATGCACTGGCAAACCGGTTTCTTCCATCAGCAATCGATCCAGGTCGCGCAACAAGGCACCGCCACCGGTCAACATCATGCCGCGTTCGGCGATGTCTGCACCCAGTTCTGGCGGAGTTTGTTCCAGCGCAGATTTAACCGCCGAAACAATTGCATTCAATGGTTCAGTCAATGCTTCCAGAATTTCGTTGGAGGAGATGGTGAACCGGCGTGGAATGCCTTCTGACAAATTGCGGCCTGTTACTTCCATGTCTTTCACTTCAGAGCCGGGAAATGCTGAACCAATTTGTTTCTTGATGGCTTCTGCTGTGGGCTCGCCAATCATCATGCCGTAATTGCGACGAATGTAACTGATGATGGCTTCATCGAATTTGTCGCCACCCACGCGCACGCTGCCGGCATACACCATGCCACCCAGGGAGATAATGCCCACTTCAGTAGTGCCGCCACCAATGTCCACCACCATAGAACCTGACGCTTCAGAAACCGGCAGGCCAGCACCGATTGCAGCTGCCATCGGTTCTTCGATCAGGTACACCTGGGATGCACCGGCGCCCAAGGCACTTTCGCGAATCGCACGGCGTTCTACTTGAGTAGAGCCGCAAGGTACGCAAATAATAATGCGTGGGCTAGGTGAAAAAAGACGGCTTTCATGAACCATCTTGATGAACTGCTTGAGCATTTGCTCGGTGACCGTAAAATCGGCGATCACACCGTCTTTCATGGGGCGAATGGCTTCAATGTTGCCTGGTACCTTGCCCAGCATTTGCTTGGCCTCAAGGCCAACTGCTGTAATTGTTTTTTTGCCATTTGGGCCGCCTTCCTGGCGAATGGCCACCACCGAAGGCTCGTCGAGCACGATGCCCTTGGTGCGGGCGTAAATTAGCGTATTGGCCGTGCCCAAATCAATGGCCAAATCGTTTGATAAATAGCTGCGTAGAAACCCAAACATGGTGATGTTCTAACCTGTGTCGTGTAGTTGGAGAGCTGCCAAGCCCGCGAAGCTCAAAGTTGTCTAGAAGTTGTCCTGTTCGCCACTATTTATGGGACTTCACTTGTCAAGTGGCGTAACTACCGATGATAACCTATAAAATAAGCAGACTTTGATCAACACAGACTTTCACCAAGCGGCTTTTGCATCATTTAGAAGCGATGCTCGGGCCTGCTGGTCGGCGGAGAAAATTTATGTCCCTTGATTCCGGACAAATTGCAAAAATTGCAGCCTTGTCGCGCTTGAAAGTAGCACCTGAGCAAGCACAGGCACTTGAGCAACAATTGAACAACATCATGCAATTGGCCGATCGTTTGAGCGGTGAAAACACCGAAGGCATCGAGCCCTTGGCGCACCCCCTCTCGCTGATTCAACCCATCGCGCTGCGCTTGCGCGAAGACGCTGTGACTGAGCCGAATAATCGCGATGCCAATATGGCCAACGCACCAGCCGCTGAAAAGGGGTTGTTTTTAGTGCCCAAGGTTATTGAGTAATTGTTCATTGGTAAGTTGTACTCCCTAATTTTGCAAATCTGACATTGGAATGTGGTTTTAAGCATGTCTTCCAAACTTCAAAATATTTCCGCGCTGCGTTCCTTGCTGGACGAAAAAAAAGCCAGCGCCACCGAGCTGGCGCAAGAAGCTTTGCTTCAAGCAAACCAGCAATCCAGGTTGAACGCATTCGTTGACATTCGCGATGACCTCACCTTGCAACAAGCCAAGGCTGCTGATGCGCGCCTGGCTGCGGGCGAAACCGGTGCCTTGTTGGGTATTCCCACAGCACACAAGGATATTTTTGTCACGCAAGGCTGGACCAGTACTGCAGGTTCGAAAATGCTGGCAGGTTACAAAAGCCCATTTGACGCCGAGGTGGTTGCACGCCTGAACGCTGCGGGTACCGTGAACATTGGCAAACTGAATTGTGATGAATTTGCCATGGGTTCATCGAATGAAAAAAGTGCCTACGGCCCTTGTTTGAATCCTTGGGATACCTTGGCTGTGCCTGGTGGTTCTTCCGGTGGTTCCGCCGTGGCCGTGGCTGCTGGTGTAGTGCCATTCACAACAGGTACTGATACAGGCGGCTCCATTCGCCAGCCAGCCTCCTTGTGTGGCATTACAGGTATTAAACCCACGTACGGCAGTTGCAGCCGCTACGGCATGATTGCTTATGCCAGCAGCCTGGACCAGGCCGGCCCCATGGCCCACAGTGCGCGTGACTGCGCACTTGTGTTGAATGCCATGGTGGGCTTCGATTCGAAAGACAGCACCAGTGTGCAGCGCCCAATCTCAAATGAAGATTTCACCGCCGGTTTTGGAAAGCCGTTGCGGGGCGGCGATGCGGCAAAACCCTTGGCTGGCATTCGCGTCGGCTTGCCTGCTGAGTTTTTTGGTGAAGGTTTGGCTGCCGATGTACGCGCACCAATTGATGCCGCACTAAAGCAGCTTGAGGCCATGGGCGCCACGCTGGTGAATATCAGCCTGCCTCGCACGGAGTTGTCCATTCCAGCCTATTACGTTATTGCACCTGCCGAGGCCAGTTCAAACCTGTCGCGTTTCGATGGTGTGCGCTATGGTCACCGTGCAGCTGAATACACCGATTTGAAATCCATGTATGAAAATTCCCGCAGCGAAGGCTTTGGTCTTGAGGTGCAGCGCCGCATCATGGTTGGAGCCTATGTGCTTTCGCACGGTTATTACGATGCTTACTATTTGCAAGCCCAGAAAATTCGCCGCCTGATTGCGCAAGATTTTCAAGCCGCTTTCCAGCAATGCGATTTTATTGCCGGTCCGGTAAGCCCCACAGTAGCGTGGAATTTGGGTGAAAAGTCGGCCGATCCAGTTCAAATGTACCTGGCTGATATTTACACCCTTAGCACCAGCCTGGCCGGCTTGCCCGGCATGAGTGTACCTGTGGGCTTTGGTGATAAAAACCGCCCTGTGGGCATGCAATTGATTGGCAACTATTTCAAGGAAGGTGAGCTGCTGGCACTGGCTGATCATTACCAAGCCACTACCGATTGGCACCTTCGCACACCGTCTTAATAAGGATCGCACCATGCAATGGGAAATTGTGGTGGGTCTAGAAACCCACACCCAGTTAACAACCGAATCAAAAATTTTCTCCGGTGCCAGCACCGCCTTTGGTGCTGAGCCCAACGCACAAGCCTGTGCGGTGGATTTGGCACTGCCCGGCGTGTTGCCAGTCATGAACAAGGCTGCCGTGCAGCGAGCTATTCAATTTGGTTTGGCAGTGGGCGCCAAAGTGGCGGAGCATTCCGTGTTTGCCCGTAAAAACTATTTTTACCCGGATTTACCCAAGGGCTATCAAATCAGTCAGTTTGAAATTCCGGTGGTGCAGGGCGGTTCGGTCAGCTTTCTGCTGGGCGATCAAATGAAAACCGTGCGCTTGGTGCGTGCGCACCTTGAAGAAGATGCAGGCAAAAGTTTGCATGAGGACTTCGCAGGCCAGTCGGGTATCGATCTAAACCGCGCAGGCACTCCACTTCTGGAAATTGTGACCGAGCCCGATATGCGTTCCGCTGAAGAAGCGGTGGCCTACGCCAAAACCTTGCACACGCTGGTGACCTGGCTGGGCATTTGCGATGGCAATATGCAGGAAGGCAGCTTCCGTTGCGATGCCAACGTGTCTGTTCGCCCCAAAGGTGAAAGCAAGTTGGGCACCCGCTGCGAAATTAAAAACCTGAACAGCTTCAAGTTTTTGCAAGCCGCTATTTTGTATGAAGCACAGCGCCAAATTGAAATTATCGAAGATGGCGGTGTGATCAAGCAGGAAACCCGCTTGTACGATCCGGATCGCAACGAAACCCGCTCCATGCGCAGCAAGGAAGATTCGGAAGATTACCGTTATTTCCCCGATCCCGATTTGCCCCTGCTTGTAATTTCACCGCAGTGGGTTGAGCAAGTGCGTGCCGAAATGCCTGAGTTACCGGGTCAAAAGCAGGCACGATACACCGCTGAGCTGGGTTTAAGCGAATACGATGCCGTAACCTTAACCGCCAGCCGCGCAATGACCGATTACTTTGAAGCCGCCTTGGCGGTGGCTGGTAATGACAAAGCTAAGCCTTTGGCCAACTGGTTGCTGGGCGAGTTTTCTGCAAGCCTGAATCGCGATGACAAAACACCCGCAGAGTCGCCAATTGTTCCGGCGTTGATGGCTGCATTGGTGAGGCGTGTGGTCGATGGCACCTTGAACAACAAAACTGCCAAAGTGGTGTTTGCCGCCTTGTGGGAAGGCAAGTACAGCGATGTAGATGCCTGTATCAAAGGCGAGGGGCTGGAGCAAATTTCCGACTCCGGTGCAGTGGAAAAAATGATCGACGATGTGTTGGCAGCACATCTAGGCCCTGTGGCTGAGTACAAGGCGGGTAAAGAAGCCTCGTTCAATTTCTTGGTGGGGCAAATTATGCGAGCCGCACGCGGAAAGGCTAACCCGGCGCAGGTGAACGAGATTTTGAAAGCTAAGTTGAGTACGTGATTCTGGGGGGGCTCTAGCCGATTCGTCGGAATTGCCATGTTGTCGCCAACTCGTCGAGGTGCCAAGTTAAAGCCACCTCGTCGGGGTTGCCTGCTTCCTCACTGAAAACCGCTGAATCCCTTTTTGAATCAATTCTTGTTCAACAAATTCGGCAAAAAAGATGGCCGAATTTCTTGTCGGCTAGACGCCGAACGCTGCAAATTGATCCAAACGGGGCGGTTTTCTTGAAGTTCGGAACAGGCAAACTCGCTGACGAGTTGGCTTGAACTGGCGCCGGTGAGTCCTCGTTGGCCCGCGACTCGCGGTTAGTTTCAGCGGGCAGCCGGCCTTTGCGTATCTCCACCACTGAGCGAATCACCGCTGGGTTTTTAGCCCAATCGGCAGCGGTGTTTCGATCGCTTTGCCTTCAAGAAAACCTGCCCGTTTGAATTCACACGCCATGTT
>JAJTEM010000015.1 GCA_021299735.1 Burkholderiales bacterium
TTTTGGTGTCTTCCAAAGCCTGTTGTTCGGCCATGCGTTTGCGCATGTCGAATTCATACAGCTTGGCCTTCAACATGCCCCAAGCTTCATCGCGGTTGCGGTGCTGGGAACGGTCGTTCTGGCACTGCACCACAATGCCGGTTGGAATGTGGGTTAGGCGAACCGCGGAATCGGTTTTGTTGATGTGCTGACCACCCGCACCACTGGCGCGGTAGGTGTCGGTGCGAACATCAGCCGGGTTGATTTCAATTTCGAAGGAATCATCCACTTCCGGATACACAAACAACGATGCAAACGATGTGTGGCGGCCCCCGGATGAGTCAAAGGGGGATTTGCGTACTAAGCGGTGCACGCCAGTTTCAGTGCGCAGGTAACCAAAAGCGTATTCGCCTTCTACTTTAACCGTGGCCGATTTAATACCCGCCACGTCGCCATCGGATTGTTCCATCACTTCCACTTTGAAGCCCTTGCGCTCGCAATAGCGCAAGTATTGGCGCAGCAATATGCTCGCCCAGTCTTGGGCCTCGGTGCCGCCAGCACCTGCGGTGATGTCGATAAAGCAATTGGATGGATCGGCCGGGTTGCTGAACATGCGGCGGAATTCGAGGTCAGCGATGATTTTTTCGTATTCAGCCACATCGCTTTCAATGGCTTCCAAGGTATCGAAGTCACTTTCAGCCTGGGCCATTTCAACCAGTTCTTGCGCGTCGCTAATGTTGGCTTGCACAGTGTTCATGGTCACCACCACGCCATCGAGCATCTTCTTTTCTTTGCCCAGTTCTTGCGCGTGTTTCGGGTCATTCCAAACGTTGGGGTCTTCCAGTTCGGCGTCAACTACCGTGAGTCGCTCGGCCTTGCGGTCGACGTCAAAGATACCTCCGCAACTGGCCTGCGCGGTCGGCAAGGTCAGTCAGGGCGTTAATGATGGCATTCAGGCGTTCGGCTTCCATGTTTTTCATGCAAATTCAAGGTGCGTAACCCTGAATTATAACTCAACACGGGTAGGCCAACCAGCCTGGCTTCACTCCGGCAAAGCAAGGATGGTGAAATGAACCAATCGCAGGTCAAACCTGAAAACGGTTTACGGTAACTAAGAAGGAGCTCCCCTTTTCAATACACCGGGAAAAAATCGTACACACCATCATCTGGATTACGTTTGACATGGTTGTCGTGAGCTTCAAATTCCGGCTCCAAATCATCAACTGACAAATCCGCCAGTCCTTCTTCTGCGTTTAATACATTGGTAAAATGCACCTTACCGGGTACTAACACCTCTTTTTCACCAAGGCCGTTTGGTGAATTTACCAGGCTGCCGTTGGGAACATAAGCAACCAACACTCGACCGTCTCGACCTGAGAATCTGGCAGCCACTTCCAGGCTTGTGGTGAAAGAAAGGAATATGGAATATGCACTGGTTTGGTGTGCATGCTGATGCGCATCGGTCAGTGTTCCGGGTGCCTTGGCGTAACCATGTTGTTTTACTGTTTTTCCAGAAACATCTAATTCGGTGTATCTTGTTTCCCCGGGTTCACTGCCACTCACGCCACGGAAAACAGGCACCAGCGCTTCAGGCAACACATCAAGATTATTTAACTTATCAAAGGCGGCTTGGGCAATCCTTTGCTTTTCCGGATCCTTTGAATTTAAATTTTCAGCAATCTCCTTCGTGCGCGCCGGGCTTAAAGCTTCGGCCAATTCCCATTGAGTTTCATATGCTTTTGTTCTTGTGGAGCCAAGTGGGCAATCCTGGCTTTTTACACTCGAAAGGCGTTGTACCGATTGGCTGATCGCAGCTTCAAAAGCTTTCACTCGAACGGGAATTTCTTTGGACCGCTTTACAGGCCACCCAAACATATTCCTGGGTTGACTACTTGTCGAATTTAGATCTACCCGAGAGTTCAGTACATTTGCTGTTTTTTGGCGCACCTGCTCAAGGCTTCCCTGAATGAAACCGCGAGCAATTGAGTTAGATGTCTGGGCAATTAACGTTGTGCTTTGACCAGTTGGATGGGGATTCACATGATTTGGGGAAAGCGAATGGCTCGGGTGATTCCGAGTAGCGAGGGGTGGACTGTGCATCTGAAACTAATCCTTAGACAGCAGGTACAAGTTGTCCGGTGGTTTATCAAACACAAGCAATATTCTTATGCGCCGCTGAATTTGATAAACATGTCAAATTTCAATTGAGGAACCAAAACAATGTAAGAGTTCGAGATGCTTCGGGCTAGCCACCTTTTAGGGTTACGGCAAGCGAATGCAAAAATACAAATGACAGAAGTTTTCGAAATTCCCGCAATGTGTTTACAACACATGCTCGACAATAATTTGTACCGCATCACCGCCCGTGAAGGTGTCGCGCTCGAACCGGTAAGCCAGTTTTACTTTGGCAGGCAGTGCCTCAACAGCACGCCAGCGAAGGGCCACGAAGGTTTTGCCATCGCGGCGCAAAGTGAATTTGCTGTGCGCGTTTTTCAGCAAACGATGTTCCAGCACTTCGAACTCATCGCAAAACAAAGGCGCCGGAAAGCCCTGCCCCCACACTTGGTTTTCCAGCAAATCGACCGCACTGGCAGCAATGTAGTCGGCAGGAATTGAACCATCCGTTTCTACCACCTGTGTTAATGCACTGGGGTCGCTTAAATCAAGTATTGCTTTGGCAAATTCAACTTTGAATTGCTCAATTGCTTCTTCCGCGAGGGTTAGGCCAGCGGCCATGGCATGCCCGCCAAACTTGGGCATGCTGCCTTCAGGCAGGCGTTTGCACACCAAATCCAAAACATCGCGCAAATGCACGCCCTGCACGGAACGGCCACTGCCTTTCCAGAAACCATCTTCACCCGGGGCCAAGGCAATGGTGGGGCGGTAAACGCGTTCTTTTATTCTGGATGCCAAAATGCCTATAACCCCCTGGTGCCAGGTTCTGTGTGCCACTACGATACCAGCGGCGGGTTCAGCCTGACCGATGAATTTTTCAATGTCTTCAAGCGCATCGCGTTTCATATCGGCTTCAATGCGCTTGCGTTCTTCGTTCATTTTGCCAAGTTGGGCAGCCAATGCGCTGGCGTCAGCTGCATCGTCGGCTAACAAGGTGCGAATGCCTATTGCCATGTCGGCAAGGCGGCCAGCCGCATTCAGCCTTGGGCCCAAGGCAAAACCCATGTCGGCAGCGGTGGCTTTGCGGGGGTCTCGGCCAGCTTCATGGAACAAGGCTAATATGCCGGGCTGGGCGCGGCCTGCGCGAATTCGCTGCAAGCCGTGTGCAACCAGGCGGCGGTTGTTTGCATCAAGCTTTACCACGTCGGCCACGGTGCCCAGGGCCACCAAATCGAGCAGTGCATCAATGCGGGGTTGGCTGGCGGCATCAAACACGCCACGCTCGCGCAACACGGCGCGGGTGGCGAGCAACACATAAAACATCACCCCTACCCCGGCAATCGATTTGCTGGGAAATTCACAACCGGGCTGGTTGGGGTTCACAATGGCCAAGGCTTGCGGCAACTGCTCGCCGGGCAAATGGTGATCAGTGACGATCACACCGATACCCAGTTCGTTGGCCTCGTTCACGCCTTCCACGCTGGCAATGCCGTTGTCTACAGTCACCAGCAAATCGGGCTCGAACTGCTGGGCAGCCAGTTGCACAATTTCAGGGCTCAGACCATAACCATATTCAAAACGGTTGGGTACCAAAAAATCGATGTGGTATTTGGCCGCTTCTTCATCGGCGCCCAGGCTTTGCAACAACATACGCAAGCCGCGCACGCCCACTGCGGTGGCTGTGGCGCCGTCGCAATCGTAATCACCCACCACCACAATGCGGGCACCGGCTTCCAGCGCATCAGCAAGAATTTCTGCGGCTTGTTCAATGCCTTTTAATTGCGAAGGGGGTATTAAATCGGCCAGTTTGGTTTCAGCTTCAGCTTGAGAATCCACGCCCCGCGCTGCCATTAAGCGCGCCAACAAGGGATGCATGCCTTGGCTGCGAAGTACTGCTTCCACTTGTGGGCGTGGGTTTCGCACCCTGTGCTGAACAGTATTGGTATTCATTGACGCCCCTCCCATTCGGCCTGTATGTTGTCTTGGTCGCGCTGGCCTTGTTGCCAGGCGGCTTGCAGGTCTTCTTCCGTGGGGCCTTCCTGCATTTCAGGTTCGCCAAGCACAGCCCAGTTGGGCTTGTTTTGCCAAAACTTGAAGCGGTTTATCCAGTTGCTTTTTAAAGTTTTCCAGCCATTGTTGCCCAACAGCACCCAGTTAAAGGCCAAACCCGCCAGGCGCATGGGTTGCAATACCTCACTTTCAAGCAGCTTGAACACGCCAATGTTGCCGCCCCAGCCCTGAAAATTCACACAATACACAGTGTCGGGCTTACGGCTGGTGTTCAACTCATTTTTCTGCAGCGAACCCAGCAATTGGGTCCAGAACACAAACCGGTTCAGGGCCTCGTCTGCGCCATCCGTCATTTTTACAGCATCAAACACACCATCTTCGGAAACCGACTTCACACGCGGCAAGGCCATGTCGATTTGCCAAGCTTCGCCACCGCCCCAAAACCAAAGCGCATTCAAGGGCTTCAAACCCTTGGCTTCACGGGCCTTGTTGAACTCAGCATTGTGCAATTCCACCTGCATGTTCAGCCACATGCGCCGCCAGTCGCCGCATTCATGGGTCATGGGCAGGTAGTCAGTTAGGCGAATGCCCTGCACCGACCACGGCGAGGCTTGCTCCATGGGCACAGGCACGGTGTTGCTCAACAGGCTATGAAAACCAGCCGGGGTGTTCAGTAACCAACCATGTTGTTGCAGCAGTGGTTGCACCACATTCCAAAAAGCCTGCAAATCGGCCTGGCTTACCTGCAGCACTTCGGGCGGGGTGAAGCGCACGCCGTCGCGTTCAATTTCAAGGCAACCCACCGTGCCCCAAAACCGGGTAAAGGACTGTGCTAGCGAAGTGTTTTCTTCATCATCCAGCATTTCAAGCATGGCCCAAGCTGGGTACTGGTCGAACTTTGCTTGCGCTTGGGAATCCAAGTAGCGCAACAGCCAGGCTTCGATTCGGTCAAGGCCATCAGCATTTTGATATTCAGGCGCGGTGTTTCTCGCCATGGTTTGTAACAAACCAGCTGGCAGCCCTGCAAAAGATTGAGCCTGCGCGGGGGCAGACAAGCGTTCCAGCGCCATTTCGGGCACAAGAATGTTGGGAACGAACACCCACAAAGGCGCATTGCTTGGTTTGGACACGGTTTTATTCACACTACAATGAGAGCGCTTTGATACTTCAACAGCGCATTTGAACAATTCGGGACAATTTGTGATTAGTTTACCCTTTGATGTTGAAATTGCACTGCGCTATGTGCGCGGTGGCGGCCACAGAAGCCGCGATAAATTCATTTCCTTTATCTCCGGATTGTCCATGGCCGGCATTGGGCTTGGCGTGGCGGCGCTTATTGTGGTGTTGTCGGTGATGAACGGTTTCCAAAAAGAAGTGCGCGACCGCATGCTGTCGGTGATTGCACACATTGAGGTATTGGCCCCGCAGGAAGGCTTTAACAACCCCGATGCCTTGGTCGCTGACATTAAAGCGGCCAACCCAAAAGTAATTGGCGCTGCGCCCTATGTGGCGGGTGAAAGCATGCTGGCGCATGGCGACCTTCTGCGCCCGGCAATCGTTCGCGGTATTGAACCCTCCAAGGAACAAGAGGTGTCTGATTTCAGGGAGGTAATTTCTGGCAGCCTGAGCAACCTGCAAGCCGGCGAATTCCGTGTGGTTCTGGGCATTGAGCTGGCCAAACAAATTGGGGTGAGTGTGGGCGACCGCATTACGCTGATTGCCCCCTCGGGCCAAATGACACCCGCAGGCATGATTCCCCGCCTGAAAGCATTTGAAATTACCGCACTGGTAAGCACCGGCCACTATGAATATGACAGCGGCCTGGTGTTGATGAACATTGACGATGCGGCCCCGTTTGTGGCCCAAGACATTGAACGCCAGCTGCCGCCCAGTGTGTGGGTTCGCGATTGGTCGGTACAAAACCGCACCTGGTTTGCCGCTGTACAAACCGAAAAACGCATGATGTTTATTATTTTGACCCTGATTATTGCCGTAGCCGCATTCAACCTGGTTTCCATGCTGGTAATGACCGTGAAGGACAAGCGCGGCGAAATTGCGATTCTTCGCACCCTGGGTGCAAGCCCTTTTGCAATTCAACGAATTTTCATGTTGCAAGGCGCGCTGGTGGGCTGGATAGGTACATTTCTAGGCGTAAGCGCTGGCTGGTTGCTGGCGATTAATTTGGGCACCATTGTGCCAGCTATTGAACGTGCGCTCAGCGTTGAGTTTTTGCCAAAATCAATTTACTTCATCAGCCAGTTGCCTTCCGACCCGCGCGCAAGCGATGTGGTCACCATCGTAACCGTGGCCTTGGTGCTTAGCGTGCTCAGTACCATTTACCCAAGCTGGCGTGCTTCGCGTGCCGAACCTGCGGAGGCCCTGCGTTATGAGTAATGTTGTTCTGGAAACGAAAAGCCTCAGCAAGGCATTCAAAGGTATTACTGCGAATGACAAAGCCACACAAGTAATTAAAAATCTCAACTTCCAAGTCCAGGCCGGGGAAACGGTGGCCATTGTGGGTGCTTCCGGTGCGGGTAAAAGTACCCTGCTTCATGTACTGGGCGGGCTTGAAAAAGCGGACAGCGGTTCGGTGCTGTGGGCTGGCCAAGCCATTGAGCCATGGTCAGTTCGAAAACTGGGCATGGAACGCAACAAAACCCTGGGCTTTATTTATCAGTTTCACCACTTGTTGCCAGAATTTCATGCGCTGGACAATGTGGCCATGGCCCTGCGAATTGGCGGCGAAAACAAGCAAGTGGCGCGAGAAAAAAGTGCTGTGCTTCTAAAACAGTTTGGCTTGGAGCACAGGCTGAACCACCGCCCTGCAGAATTGTCGGGCGGTGAACGCCAACGCGTTGCTATTGCGCGCGCCATGGTGACCAACCCCAAAGCCATTCTAGCCGATGAGCCCACTGGCAATTTGGACCAAGACACAGCTGACCAAGTGTTTGAAAGCCTGATTAACAGCAAGGCTGCCAACAAATCGGCCTTGATTATTGTGACTCATTCCATGGAACTGGCCCGCAGGTGCAGCAAGGTGTTGAGGCTTGAGAAAGGTGAGTTGAAGGTGGAGTGAAAGCCAAAAGATACGTGGCCGGTAGCTTTTATCGATAATCAAAAATGTCGGGTTTAGTTGGTGCGAAAATGCGCAAGCAATTAAAGTCGGGAGACTATAACTGATGCTTACATCGTTAAATATCAAAAACTTCAAAGCATGGAAAGATACCGGTGCTATCCGACTCGCCCCTTTAACAGTAATTTTTGGAGCAAATAGCGCGGGTAAAAGCAGCCTGGGCCATTTGTTGCTGGCGCTAAAGCAGACAACAGTCTCTGCCGACCGCAAGCGGCCACTTCACTTGGGCGACGACAACGCTCTGATTGATTTAGGTACTTTTGCTGAATGCCTTCACAATCACGATTTGCAAAAAGCCTTGGAATTTGAACTGGGTTGGAGAATAGACGGAAAGGATCTTAAAGTTAGGGATCCTCTCAGCAAAACTGAGTTTGCTGGCGATGAATTAAAGCTCTCGGTCACGATTTCAGCAGACACCAAAGAACAGCCACGTGTTGACAAGCTCAGTTATCAATTAATTCATGCCCAAAAAAAGCAGCTTGGGGTTGATTTCAACCGAGATGAAAAAGGCAAGCTAGAGCTAACCTCGAATGAATACAAGTTTGTTCGAAATATGGGAAGGAGTTGGCCACTAGATGACCCAGACAAGTTTTATCGAATTTCTGACCAAAGCCGTGCTCGATTCCAGAATGCAGAATTTTTATCAGATCTTGCACTGAATACAGAAGCGGCGCTAAGCAGTATTTATTACCTTGGTCCATTGCGCGACCACCCCAAACGTATCTATTCGTGGTCAGGTGAAACACCTGAAAGCGTGGGACAAAAAGGTGAATTTGCTGTGGCCGCCATTCTGGCTGCAAGTGCTCAAGAGCGTAAATTAAATCGTGGCTACAAAATGCCCCTGACCCGTTTTGATGCTTTTATTGCGCAATGGCTAAAAGATTTAGGAATCATTGAAAGCTTTTCTGTAAAGCCTGTGGCAGAAGGCCGCAAGGAATACGAAGTATTGGTCAAAACCCACTCCACTGCTAGCGAAGTAAAAATAACGGATGTTGGCTTTGGTGTGTCGCAAGTTTTACCTGCTTTGGTTCAGGCATTTTATTGCCCTCCGAATTCGACAATATGGATGGAACAGCCAGAAATTCATTTGCACCCCCAAGTACAAGCTGAACTTGCAGACGTATTTGTTTCAGCCACACAGGCTCGCGAGAATGGCAGAGAGCGCCATGTTCAGTTAATTGTTGAAAGCCATTCCGAACACTTTCTAAATCGGCTCCAACTACGCATCGCCGAAGGGGGGGTAGCACCCGAGGATGTGGCCATATATTTCTGCCGTCGTACTGGATCAGCCACAGAACTTGAGCCGCTACGCTTGAATATTTTTGGTGAAATTGAAAATTGGCCTGAACACTTCTTTGGTGACGAAATGGCAGATATTGCTGGCCGCACATTGGCGGCCATGAAACGTAAAAAAGAACTCGCCAAAGGTGCTGGCAAATAATGCGGGCAGTGATTGACACCAACGTTCTGTTAGTTGCAAATGGGCAACATGGTGATGTTTCGCCGGATTGTGTAATCGAGTGTGTGCTTCGTTTGCAGGCCATTCAAAATAACGGCGTAGTGGTGATTGATGATGGTTTTCGTATTCTGGGTGAATATCAAAATAAAACCAACCTAAGCCCGCCCACGGGAGTTGGTGATAAGTTCTTGAAATGGTTACTACGGCAAGCAGGAAACCCGGCGCGAGTAGAACAAGTGTCGCTTACAGAAACAACAGAGAATTGCTTTGCAGAGTTTCCTGATGCTAATTTAGAAATTTTATTTGATGCACCTGACAGGAAGTTTGCAGCAGTTGCTCATATGCACCCAAATAAACCTCCTATTTTGCAGGCAGCCGACTGCAAATGGCTAGACTGGTGGCCTGCTTTGCAGCTTAACGGGATTCGCGTGGAATTTGTTTGCCCGGAAGATGCTTGCAGCTTTTATCGAAATAAATTTCCAGGTAAACCACTACCTGAATTGCCGGGTTGAGCCATGGAGGATTTTTTCCGCTTCCCACACACCGCACACCTTGCCTGGCTGGGCGAAGGGTCGCCGCGCGACGATAAAGTATTGTTACCCAATGAAGTAACGCCGCTGTTGGCTGGCGACGTGATTGTAGAGGAAAAGCTGGATGGCGCGAACCTCGGTTTTTCTCTCGCCCCAGATGGCAGCCTACGCTCACAGAACAGGGGGCAGTATCTTATAGAGCCATACACTGGACAATTTGCACGCTTACCTGCTTGGCTTTCACAACACGATGAAGTTTTGCGAAACATACTTACGCCAAACCTGATTATTTTTGGCGAATGGTGTGCCGCGCGACACTCGCTGGACTATGCTGCACTTCCGGATTGGTTTTTACTCTTCGATGTGTATGACCGTTCAGCTGGTAAATTTTGGAGTAGCCTTCGCCGCAATGAACTGGCAAGCGGCGCAGGTTTGGTCACCGTGCCACAGTTGCAACATGGCAAGACCACATTGCCTGCGCTCAAGCTACTGATCACTACTCTACAAAGCCATTACCGCGAAGGCCCGCTCGAGGGTGTGATAATTCGCCGCGAATCGACCGAGTGGTGCGAAGCACGCGCAAAACTGGTCCGACCCGATTTTACGCAAGCGATAGAAACACACTGGCGCAAGCGGACACTAGAATGGAACCGTGTAGCCAATTAACCCGATACTAACCGCTAAATCATCAAACAACCCACATTTAACCCAAACGCCCACGCCTGCGCAAGACGGCAATTCGCACACCCACATTCCAGACCACACGCACGCTGACATAGCCCAACACTGACAAGGTAACCATCAGCGCGGGCAAACCCACCGCCAGCGATGGGCCCATGGACAACATCCAGTCCAGCATGGCTTGGGTAGAATCGCCCCAGGCCGACCAGTTCCAGTCGGGCACTGGGTGTACTGCACCTTCGCCAATTTCACCCAGCAGAAAATCACCATAAGCCACCGCAAGAATGTACAGGGGCACAATGGTGATTGGGTTGGTGTACAGGGTTACAGCAAAAGCCACGGGCAAATTCACCTTGGCCAAAAGCACCCAAATAAGCGAACCGAAAATTTGAAACGGCCCGGGAATAAGCCCACAAAACAAGCCCGCAGCCACACCACCCGCTACGCTTTTTCTGTTCAGTGCCCAAATATTTGGGTGCCCCAAAAAGCGCTTGAATGGCCGCGCCCAAGGCAGTTGATCGAAGTGATCAACAGTGGGCAGGTACTTGCGAATTTTCCGACGAAACATGGCAAACTTTAAGTTATGTGGACCGACACGCACCTTCATCTTGATGCTTCTGAATATGACAGCGACCGCGCTGCTGTGGTTCAGCATGCGCGTGAATTGCATGTTACCCGCTTTGTATTGCCCGCCGTGAGCGCATTCAATTTTGACACAGTAAAAATACTGGCCCACCAAACACCCGGCGCTGTTTACTGCCTGGGCATACACCCCGTGTTCGTGGACAAGGCACACGAAAACGACTTGCTCACGCTGAAACAGAAAATTGAGGAATCGATTGGAGACGCGAAATTTGCGGGTATTGGCGAAATTGGACTGGATGGCTTTGTGCCCGGTTTGGACTGGGAAAAACAAGTGAGGTTTTTCCATGCCCAATTGAAAATGGCCCGTGATTTCGATTTGCCAGTGGTAATGCATGTTCGCAAAGCGCAAGACCCGGTTTTAAAAGGCCTTCGAATTTACAAACCGCGCAGCGGCATTGCCCATGCGTTCAATGGCAGCTTTCAGCAAGCCGAACATTTTTTGAATTTGAACATGTGCCTTGGTTTTGGTGGTGCCTGTACCTTTACACGTGCGCTTCAACTTCGCCGCCTGGCCAGTGCACTGCCCGAGCACGCATTGGTGCTTGAAACCGACGGGCCCGACATTGCGCCAGAATGGATTAACAAACAACGCAACGCACCAGAACACCTGCCACGCATTGCGCAAACAATCGCCGAACTGCGTGGCTTAAGCCTGCAAGAACTTTCGCAGCAAACCGAAGTAAATGCACAACGGGTGTTACCAGCCCTAGCCCTTCAAGGCTAACCCAAAGCCATCACCCCACTGTACTCAAATTAAGTGAACGCAATTGGTGAAGTGAATCACCTTGGTGCAACATCACCCCGGCCTACACAAAAACCAAGCCCACGCCGTGCCTTCCCTACCGCTGTTCACAACAGCTTACCTGCTCAGCCTTGTGCTGTTTCACAGCCAAACCACACTGCCATGGATTTGGACAGTAGCCTACGAAACTGCGGGCGAACATAGCCTGGTTTTGTTCGCATGGGCAGCAATTCTCTTGCTGCTGGGTATTCGGGGCGGGGTTAGCCAGCACACCACCGAAAAGCTGTTCTGGTTTATTTTGGGTTTTGGCATGGCGCAGCTTTGTGCTGGCATGCAAGCTGCTGCGCACCAACACGCGCAAGTGCCCCTGGCTTGCAACAAGAAAACCGTTCAATCTGAATTTCGGCTGCTTGAGAAAGCCTTCCGAGACAACGGCACACAAACCTGGCTAATAGAACATGCGCCAGAAAACCCGACCCAGATAAACGAATGCCTGGCTACAGGCGCGCGCTTGCAAACCTTTGTTGAAAAGGCCGCTACACACGAAAAACTGCAGCCAGGTAACTACTTTCGGGCAACCGTTCGAATCAAGCCGCCCAAAGCGCCTTTGCAACTGGAAGGTTTTGATGTGCACAGCCACTGGTTTGCCAATCGAATTTCTGGCACGGCCCAATTTAAAAGTGGCCTTGAAAAACTGCCTGAACAAACCACGCTAAACCCGCTGGCCTGGATGGAAAGGGCGCGGCTACACATTGCAAATTCAATTGTGAACGCCCTGCAAAACCACCCTGAACAGGCTTTGGTACTGGCCATGGTAGTAGGCGATCAAGGCTTGATCAGCCTTGAAGACCGTGAAATGTTCAATGCCACCGGTATTGCCCACCTGGTGGCAATTTCCGGTTTGCACATTACCCTGTTCGCCATGCTGGCTGGGAAGTTATTCAGTGCCGTGTGGCGGCGCTCCAACCGCCTTTGCATTCATGCTCCAGCACCCCTCGCGGGCAGCGCGTTTGGACTGTTCTTTGCTGTTTTGTATGGCCTTATCGCAGGATGGGGAGTACCGGCGCAACGCACGGTGTTCATGCTGTTTGCGCTGTTTGTGGGGCAAGTTCGCGGCGGCATGCAAAGCAGCTGGGATACTTTTTTTCTCGCACTGTTTTTAACGCTGGCATTCGATAACTGGGCCGTGCTCGATGCAGGCTTTATTCTTTCCTTCGGTGCGGTGGCTGTGCTTATTTTTGTTACGCAGGGGCACTACCACTTCATCAAACCGAAACACGAATTCATCGCCAATGCGGTGAAGGCGCAGTACACGGTCACGGTCGGTTTGATACTGCCCTGCGCCATGCTATTCAATCAACAATCATTGGTTAGCCCTTTGGCCAATGCACTGTCCATTCCCTGGATGAGTTTTGTAAGTACCCCATTGGCTTTGCTCGGCGGGCTTGCGCAACAGCCCGTACTGCTTTGGCTGGCAGCCAATAGCCTTTCCTTGCAGCGAGAATGGCTTGTGTACTTCAATGAACTAAGTTGGGCCACTTTGCCAGTGCACAACCAGCCTTGGTGGGTGAACAGCTTGGTGGCCTTGGGTTGCCTAATTTTGATTTTACCCGCCGGGCTTATACCACGATGGGCTGGCTTGGCCCTGATTGCCTTGCTGGCGCTTCCACCGCCACGGCCTGAATACAATGATTTCTGGATAACCTTAATGGACGTGGGCCAAGGCACAGCGATTAGCATTCAAACAAAAAACCACTTGCTTATTTACGACGCTGGCCCCGCTTTTAATGCACGCTCTGACTCGGCCAGGCGCGTTGTACTTCCATGGATGGCTGCACATGGCTACAGGCAAGCCGACGTATTCATGCTGTCGCATGATGATGCGGACCATTCAGGCGGCGCACCGGTGTTAATACAGAAAGCAGCTCCGGTGTTGTTTACTTCCTCAATTAATAAGCAACATCATTTAAACCTGCTTGCAGACACAAAGAAAAGCAAATCAGCAAATTGCCACACCCTGAAACCTTGGATATGGGATGGGGTAACGTTCACACCACTTGGACTAAAAACACCCGACAACTCACCCCAAAAATTATTAGCGAAAAACAATCAAAGTTGCGTATTGAAAGTAAGCAATGTGAATCACAGTGTGCTCTTGACTGGCGACATTGAAGCCATTTCGGAGATCACCCTGCTAGCGCAACACGGGGCAAGCGCATTGAAATCAAGGGTCTTGATTGTTCCTCATCATGGTTCTAAAACCTCATCGACTACCCCATTTCTTCAAGCTGTTCGGCCTGAATATGCGCTAATCCAGGCGGGCTGGGAAAACCAGTTTGGTCACCCCCACAAAACAGTGATTGAACGATACGAGGCCATGGGTATTCAATGGTTCAACACAGCCCAAAATGGTGCGATGAAATGGAAGTTCCAGCACCTGAACTTGCTGCCTGAAGTGAACAAGGCACTCCAACAACGTCAGCGCTACTGGCACATGCACGAAAGCGGTGCAAAAGCTTCCTAAGACTGTTAACTTTATAGCTGTGCACAGCGCAATAAGCCTGCATGCGCTTGGCATGCTTCTTGTTACTTCAAAACTACACAGAACAGGAAAAATCAACTTATGCCTTCAACACCCTTCGACGAAATGTACACACCAAGCGGTGAAGTGCGTCCGCATTATCAGGATTTCTCGCGCTGGCTGGAAATGCAAGCCCCCGAAAAGCTGCAAAACAAGCGTGCGGAAGCCGACCTTATTTTCAGAAGAGTGGGCATTACTTTTGCGGTGTACGGCGAAGAATCGGGCACTGAGCGACTAATTCCTTTTGATATTGTGCCGCGGGTCATTAAGGCATCTGAATGGAAAACACTGGAAGCTGGCTTGCGGCAACGTGTTCAGGCCTTGAACATGTTTTTAAAAGACATTTACAACGAGCAAAAAATACTGGGTACCGGGCTTATTCCGCCAGAGCAGATTTTCAACAACGAACAGTACCGCCCCGAAATGCAGGGTGTAAAAGTAGCTGGCGATATTTACGCCCACATTGCTGGTGTTGATGTAGTACGTGCCGGTGAAGGCGAATTTTACGTACTTGAGGACAACCTGCGGGTACCCTCGGGCGTTAGCTACATGCTTGAAAACCGCAAAATGATGATGCGCTTGTTCCCGGAACTGTTTGCCCGCAACCGGGTGGCACCCGTAGAACATTACCCCGACAACCTGCTTGAAAACCTGCGCTCGGTTTCACCGCAAAACAGCAACGACCCCACTGTGGTGTTGTTAACACCCGGCATGTACAACTCGGCTTACTTCGAACATGCCTTTCTGGCCCAGCAAATGGGCATTGAACTGGTGGAAGGCAAAGACATGTTTGTGGACAAAGAGGTGCTTTACATGCGCACCACACAAGGCCCCAAACGCGTGGACGTAATTTACCGCAGGCTTGATGACGACTTTCTGGACCCGCTGGCCTTTCGGGAAGATTCTCAATTGGGCGTTCCGGGTTTGCTATCGGTTTACCGAGCAGGCAATGTAACACTTGCAAATGCGATTGGCACCGGGGTGGCCGATGACAAATCGATTTATCCCTATGTGCCCGATATGATCCGCTTTTATTTGAGCGAAGAACCCATTATTCAAAACGTACCCACTTGGCAATGCCGCAAACCCGACCAATTGAAAGAAGTATTGGACAAGCTACCCGAATTGGTTGTGAAAGAAGTGCATGGCGCGGGTGGCTACGGCATGTTGGTGGGCCCTGCCGCGACGAAAGCGCAAATTGAAGACTTCCGGCAAAAGCTGATTGCAGACCCTGCCAAATTCATTGCCCAGCCCACACTGGCTTTGTCCACTTGCCCCACTTTTGTGGAGCAAGGTTTGGCACCGCGTCACATCGACCTTCGCCCCTTTGTGCTGTCGGGCAGCAAGGTGAGCCTGATTCCTGGTGGTTTAAGCCGAGTGGCGCTGCGTGAAGGATCGCTGGTGGTGAACAGCAGCCAAGGTGGCGGCACCAAAGACACCTGGGTACTGGAACGATAAGGAGCAAACACTATGTTGAGTAGAACCGCTGACCACTTGTTCTGGATGGCCCGTTACATTGAACGCGCCGAGAACACCGCCCGCATGCTGGATGTGAACGTGCAAACCGCCCTGCTTCCGCAAGACCCTGAAAATGCCGAGCAAGGCTGGCGAGCCATGCTGTCGATCTGCGAACTGACTGAAGCTTTTTTCCAAAGGCATGATGAAGTCAGCGCTGAAGCAGTAATCGACTTCATGGTGAAAGACCCCAGCAACCCTTCCAGCATTTATTGCTGCCTGCAAGGTGCGCGCGAAAATGCGCGAGCAGTGCGAGGTGCGCTGACCACGGAAGTTTGGGAAACCAACAATACCACTTGGTTGGAGCTGAAAAAAGTACTGGCCGACGGCACAGTTGAACGCGACCCTTCCGAGTTTTTTGAATGGGTAAAGTTTAGAAGCCATTTGTCGCGCGGCGTAACGATCGGCACGATGTTGAAGGACGATGCATTTCGCTTCATTCGCTTGGGCACCTTTCTGGAACGCGCAGACAACACAGCACGTTTGCTGGATGTGAAATTTCACAGCATGCCATTTAGCCCCTTGGCCAATTTAAGCACCGCCGATCCACACGCCGATTACTATCATTGGGCCGCTATTTTGCGTTCAGTGTCTGCATTCGAAACGTACCGCAAGGTTTACCGAGACGTAATTACACCCGACCGTGTTGCCGAACTGCTGATACTTCGAGACGACATGCCCCGGTCACTATTGGCCTCACTGAACGAAGTGTGCTGGAACCTTGAAATGATTCGCAACGATTACTCTGCAAATACAGAACGCCGCGCAGGCAAATTACGAGCTGAACTTTTGTACAGCCAGATAGACGATATTTTGCAAATGGGTTTGCACGCTTATTTGACTAACTTTCTTGAACGTGTCAACGACTTGGGCAACCGCATCAGTAAAGACTTCCTGGTTCCACTTGAGGCATGAAACTGCATATTCAACACCACACAACCTACAGCTATACCTGGCCCGTGCTGTACAGCATTCAGCATGTGCGCCTTGTACCACAACAAAACCACACACAACGGATTGTTGACTGGAAAATAAAAACACCAGCGAAACATCAGAGCGCAAACGATCATCATGGCAACATGGTGCATACCTTCTCGGTCAACCAACAACACCGTGAACTGACTGTGCAATCTTATGGTCATGTTGAAATTGATCCGCTTTGCGATGGCTATGTACCGTCACAAGCGTTTTCGCTCAACCCGCTGGTGTACACACCCACCACGCCGCTCACCCAATTCAATGATGAAATGCGTGATTTTGCCAGCTTCGTTGCGGACCCCCACATTCCGTTTGTGCATCGAATACTGACCCTGGCGCACGCCGTGGCAGACCGTGTGGTTTATACCAAAGGCAGCACCACAGTGGCAGATTCCGCCATTGATGCCTTTGAAAAAGGGCAAGGTGTTTGCCAAGACCATTCGCATGTAATGCTGGCTTGCCTGCGCGCGCACCGCATTCCTGCCAGGTATGTGAGTGGTTACTTTTTTAATCCGAATGTAGAGCATCACGACAGCCACGCCTGGATTGAGGTGTTCGACGAAAATCGCCAGCAGTGGCTAGGGGTGGATGCCACCCACAAATCGCTGGTGCAGGGTAATCACTGCCGACTGGCTGTGGCCAAAGACTTCACAGGGGCTTCGCCCATTCGCGGCATACGCACCGGAGGCGGGCAAGAAAGCATGCAGGTGCAAGTAATGATTGAGCGGGTTGGATAGTTCAGCGGATAGTTTGCCTGGTCCGGTCGGCTTGGGTTCATGATTGCTCAACTGCTTGTTGTTCCTGCCCAATCGGCTCGTGTCCCGCTCTCCCGCCAGAAAACCTGTTTCTCCCTTGCTGAGCCTTGCGATGCCTGAGAACGACCCTCCTAAAAAGCGGGTCGGGCTCGTTCTCTGTCGCCCATGCTGGGGCGACACCGGCCCTGCTCGGCACGAAAGGGCAGGTTTTCTTGAAGGCGAAGCGATCGCAACACCTCCGCCGATCGGGCAATGAAACCAGCCGCGAGCTGCGGGGTGGCGAAAATTCTCTGGCGCCGGTTTAGGCAAACTCGGCATTGGGATTGCTTGGGCCGCACTTCAAGAAAACCGCCCCGTTTGAACAAGGCTTCAATGGTCGCGCCATGGTGACAACCATGCGCGACACCCAAGACCCGACCGTTACCTTTGGAGGGCTTGGGTGAATGCAAAGACTTAGTTCAACACGGGACCAAGCGGTTTTCTGTGCGGTACAAGTAACCCATGCCGAGTTGGCTAAAAACCGCAAAGGCAACGCTTCAAGTCCTGCACTAGTAACCCACGCTAAATTGGCTAGAAACCGCAGCGCTCACTGCGCCACCCACCCACCGTCCATGTTCCACGCAGCGCCCCTCACTTCCTGCGCATCATCAGAACACAAAAACACCACCAAACCACCCAATTGCTCTGGTGTCACAAATTCTTGCGATGGCTGCTTTTCACTCAACAAACCGATTTTTGCCTCTTCAACAGAAACGCCCTCCTTAACTGCACGCGCATCCACTTGCGCCTGTACCAGCGGCGTAAGTACCCAACCAGGGCACACTGCATTGCAGGTAATTCCGGTTTTTGCATTTTCCAGGGCAACAACCTTGGTTAAGCCAACAATACCGTGCTTGGCGGCCACATACGCCGACTTGTTGGCCGAAGCCACCAAACCATGCGCAGATGCAATATTCACAATACGGCCCCAATTGCGGGCCTGCATGCCCGGCAACACCAAGCGGGTGGTGTGAAATGCTGCGCTCAAATTAATGGCGATTACGGCATCCCACTTCGCAGGATCAAAACTTTCCACTGGCGACACATGCTGAATACCCGCATTGTTCACCAGCACATCCACGCGCCCAAACAAAGACTCAGTGCTTTTTACCAAATCCTCAACTTCAGCCAACTTCGTTAAATCCGCGCCGTGGTAACCCACTTTCACACCATGGGCTGCAATGCTTTGTTTGGCTGATTCAATTTGCTCAGGCGTACCAAAGCCATTGAGCATCACATTCACACCTTTTGCAGCCAAGCGTTGGGCAATTCCCAAGCCAATACCACTGGTTGAACCTGTAACCAATGCATTCATGTTCTTAAAATCCACGGATGAACCTCTTTCGATAATAAAACTCTGAAATACTGATTGAAACAATTTGACGGAGGGTATTAAACGATGCTGACAGCGCGCTTGCACACCGTGCAATGGTTGAGCCCACATGGTTTACACAAACTAGCCTACCGCGAATGGGGCGACCCCGACAACCCACATGTGCTGTTGTGCGTGCATGGTTTAACCCGCAGCAGTGCTGATTTTGAAACCATGGCACAAGACCTGGGAAAAAACATACGGGTGGTTGCAGCCGACATGCCAGGCCGAGGCCAATCCGACTGGTTACCCGACCCGACAATGTATGGGGTTCCCACATACGTCGGCGCTTGCGTGGCCCTGGTCGCCCGCTTGAATGCAACCACGCTGGATTGGTTCGGTACCTCCATGGGGGGCTTGATCGGCATGGGTTACGCAAGCCTGCCAAAAAACCCCATTCGGAAATTGATCTTGAACGATGTGGGTCCAAGCCTTAACTTTAGTGCGCTGCAACGCATTGGCGAGTACGTAGGAAAACCTGTTCAATTTCAAACACTTCAAGAGGCGCGGCAATACATTCGCACCATATCCCAACCATTTGGCCCGCACACCGAATCGCAATGGAATGAATTGTGCGATTCCGTGCTGGTTGAAAAAAATGGAACGTGGCGTCCCCACTACGACCCCGCGATCGGCCAAGCGTTTCAAAACCTGTCAGAATCAACGGCCTTACTGCATGAAACTGCGCTTTGGGCTGCATTCGATGCAATCCAAGCCGAAACATTGGTAGTGCGCGGGGAACACTCCGACTTATTGAGCCACAAAACAGTTGAGGAAATGCGTCAACGTGGCCCAAAGCCAAGCGTTGTCAAAATACTCGGGGTTGGCCATGCACCAACTTTCATGCAGAACGAGCAAATTAATATTGTTCGGGACTTTTTGTTTTAAACTGGTTTAAAAAGAATCCACCAAAGTACACATGGTTTCAGTTTCATCAACACTGGGCACTGAAAAAAAAGGCGGCGCTTCCGCGCCTGCGCTGGTGTTGTTGAACAAATTTGATGCAGCCCGAGTTGAAGAAGCCCTGAACTACGCACGGCTTCACGCAGCAGACCATCTTCTGGATACTCAAGAACCAGCCATTCAGCACATGCTGGCAGTGGCCGACCTGTTGGCCGAACTGCGTGCCGATGCCAATACCCGAATAGCGGGTGCTTTGGGCCCCCTGGTGTTTTTCGACAAAAACCTTGAAAGCCAAATGGAGAAAAAGTTTGGTGATGAGGTGGGCCGCATGCTGGCCAGCCTGCGCAAACTTTTCAAAATGCGCTCCATGGTGGGGCCAAGTGCAACGAGAACCACCATAGAAACCCTGCGCTGGGCCGATCAAATTGAAACGTTGCGGAAAATGTTGCTGGCCATGTCCACTGACATTCGCGTCATCATGATTCGCCTGTGCTCGCGCCTGCAAACATTGCGGCACTTCACAAGCCACGCCGACATCAAAAATGAAAAGGGCCCCTTGTGGCCCTATGCTGTTTCGCATGCACAAGAAACCCTCGACCTGTATGCGCCCTTGGCAAACCGCTTGGGCCTGTGGCAACTGAAGTGGGAATTGGAAGATTTGTCGTTCCGTATCCTGCAACCGAACACGTACAAAAACGTGGCCAAAATGCTGGATGAAAAGCGCATTGAGCGGGAGGCTTTCATTGAATCAGCCATGGCCAGCATCAAGGAAAACCTCTTGCTGGCTGGCATTCACTGTGAAATAACAGGCCGCCCGAAACATATTTACAGCATCTGGAACAAAATGCGCGGCAAAGGCGTTAGCTTCGACAAGCTGTACGATGTGCGCGCATGCCGTGTGATCGTGGATACCGTAGACGACTGCTACACCGCGCTGGGTATTGTTCACAACTTGTGGACTCCCATTCCTGAAGAATTTGACGACTACATCAGCAAACCAAAACCCAACGGTTACCAAAGCCTGCACACCGTGGTTCAGGACGAAACGGGCAAAACGCTAGAGGTACAAATTCGCACAGAGGCCATGCATCAGTTCGCCGAATATGGCGTGGCCGCCCACTGGCGCTACAAAGAATCAGGCAAAGACGGTTATACCGGTGAAAGCCGAGCTGAAGGCCAATTTGAAGAGCGAATTGCGCTGTTGCGCCAACTGTTAGCCTGGCAGAAAGACGTGACCGACACCATGGGTGAAGCCAGCGACTGGGCGCAGGAAATGAAAACCAGCGCGCTGAACGACCGTGTGTACGTATTTACACCGCAGGCCAAAGTGGTTGAATTGCCCACCGGCAGCACACCGCTTGATTTCGCCTACCATGTGCACACCGAGCTGGGCCACCGCTGCCGTGGCGCCAAGGTCAACGGGCAAATGGTGCAGCTGAATACACCGCTGGACAACGGCCAAACCGTTGAGATTGTGAGTGCCCGTGGCGACGCAGCCACCGGCCCCTCGCGCGACTGGCTAAACCCGACACAGAAGTACCTGGTCAGCCACAGGGCGCGCCAAAAGGTAAAACAGTGGTTTGCACAACAAGAGCGCAAAGAAACGCTTGAGCGTGGCCGAGCCATCGCTGAGCGGGAACTTCAACGCATTGGGCACACCGCGCAAAACCTGGAGCTATTGGCCCAAAAGCTGGGGTATGAAAAACCCGACGATCTTTACGTGGCACTGGCCCGTGAGGAAATACGGCCACGTGCCATTGAAAACGCATTGCGCGCAGACCTGCAACCCACCGGGCCTTTGTCGGACGAAGAACAGGTTGAAATTCTCAACAAACGCAAACCAGGTTCAGCAGGCACTGCGGCGGGCAAGGAATCGGGCGTACTGGTGGTGGGTGTCAGCACGCTGATGACCAACCTGGCGCGTTGCTGCCGCCCGGCCCCACCCGACCCCATTATTGGTTTTGTTACCCGGGGCAAGGGTGTGTCTATACACAGGCTGGGTTGTTCCAACCTGGCCGAGGTGATGCGCCGTCAACCCGAACGGCTGATTGAAACCACCTGGGGAGAATCCTCGGGCTTGCACTACCCAGTTGATATTGCAATCACAGCAAACGACAGGCAGGGTTTGCTGCGTGACATCACCGAAGTATTTTCCAAAGACAAAATCAATGTGATCGGCGTGCAAACCGAAACACAACGCGGTATAGCCAAAATGCAGTTCACCGCTGAAGTGAGCAGCGGTGAACAGTTGCGCGGCGCTTTAAGCCACCTGCTGGAAATCAACGGTGTGTTTGAAGTTCGGCGGCGATGAAGCGAATTAAACCGGTGTTTCTGAGCGGCCTGATTCGCTGTGTTCCACAAAACTGGCAGCCAAAGTATTCAATAAATAATTTTGTGAATTCACGCGGCGTGCGCCTGTGGGTTTCTTTCTGGTGTAACTACCCTGAGAATCCATCACCCACGCCAAAATATTGTCCGCAAGCAGGGCTTTCAAGCCCTCGTCAATTACCCGTTTCTTCAGTTTTTTATCGGTAATTGGCACAGCCAGCTCCACACGCCGGAAGAAGTTTCTGTCCATCCAGTCTGCACTGGAAATGTATACCTCTTCATCACCATCATTGCTGAAATAAAACACTCGGCTGTGCTCAAGCAAGCGGCCCACCACCGAACGTACTGTGATGTTGTCGCTCAAGCCCGGCACGCCAGGACGCAAGGCACACACACCCCGCACAATCAGGTCAATTTTTACCCCGGCCTGGGAAGCCGCATACAGTTCATTGATCATGTGCGGCTCCAGCAAGGCATTCATGCGAGCCATAATTCTGCATTTTTTACCGGCCTTGGCCAATTCCGCTTCTTTTCGCACAGCGATCACCACATTGCTGTGCAAATTGAATGGTGAATTCCAAATTCTGTTCAGCTTTCGGGCGCGGCCCAGGCCAGTGAGATGATTGAAAACCTCGTGCACATCGTGCCCTAGCGATTCATCGCAAGAAAACAAGCCAAAGTCAGTGTACAAACGCGCCGTTTTCGGGTGATAGTTACCGGTGCCCAAGTGCACATAGCGGCGCAATACAAGCCGGCCTGTCTCCGTTTTTTCGCGGCGAACCACCATCAGCATTTTCGCATGCGTTTTTTGGCCCACTACACCGTACACCACATGGGCCCCCACGCGCTCCAGCTTAGAGGCCCAATTGATATTGGCTTCCTCATCAAAGCGGGCCATCAACTCCAGCACTACAGTCACTTCTTTACCGCTGCGTGCGGCAGCAAGCAAACTGTCCATTAATACCGATTCAGTCCCCGTGCGGTAAATGGTTTGTTTAATAGCCACAACATCGGGATCGGTTGCAGCCCTTTTAATAAATTCAAGCACAGGGCTAAAACTTTGATAAGGATGATGCAGTAAAACGTCGCCCTTCTGAATAGCCTTGAAAATATCGGGCTGCTTCACCAAGGCCTCAGGGCGCCCCGGCACAAATGGCGCAAATTTCAAATCAGGGCGATCCACCCAATCAGGCAATTGCATCAAGCGCACCAGGTTCACCGGTCCGTTAACACGGTACAAGGCCTGCTCGGTCAAGCCAAATTCTTTCAACAAACGGGCAGTCATGTTGGGAGAGGTTTGATCGCTCACTTCAAGACGAACCGCATCACCAAAATGCCTTTGCGACAATTCACCCTGCAAAGCCACACGCAGGTTGGTAATCTCTTCTTCATCCACATACAGATCGCTGTTGCGGGTTACGCGAAACTGGTACACCCCATGCACTTCCATACCTGGAAATAACTCGGGAATGAAAGCCTGCAGAATTGACGTGAGCATCACAAAACCATGCTCATAACCCGACAAGTTCGAGGGCATACGTATAAGCCGCGGCAAGGCCCGCGGTGCCTGCACAATGGCCACATTTGACGAACGCCCAAACGCATCCTGACCGGTCAACTCAACCGCAAAATTAAGCGACTTGTTCAACACACGCGGAAACGGGTGGGCCGGGTCTAACCCGATGGGCGTTAAAACGGGCAACACTTCATGCCTGAAGTACAAACGCGCCCAATGGGCCTGCTCTTCATTCCAGGTGGCCAGAGTCATCAATGCGATGCCCTGCTCCCGCATGGCGGGCAACACCGATTCATTCAGTAAACGGTATTGCTGTTCCACAATTTCCTGAGAGGCCACCGATACCCTGTGCAGGGTTTCCAGCGCGCTTAAACCGTCTTTGTCCTTGAACTCCGGGTTCTGTCGAATTTGCTCCTGCAACCCCGACACGCGAATTTCAAAAAATTCATCCATATTGCTGGAAACAATACACAGGTACTTCAAACGCTCCAGCAAAGGCACGCTTTGGTCTTCGGCCATGGCCAGCACCCGGCGATTGAAGGCCAAAACGCCTAACTCGCGATTCAAAAACAATTCTTTGTTGGGTGCTACGTCAGAGACAGCGGCGATTTTCAAGCAAAAACTCCAGGTTGAGATACATTTTCCTTCATGGTATTTCAAAATTGTGACAAACATTTGAACGTGGTCAAATGAACACAGGCAAGGCCAGTGTGTCGCATTTGTGGCATCCTAGCGCCTGACCTGAAACACAGAACAAACAATGTCCAAGCAACGCCAGTTGATTGCCGCCGTAGACATGGGTTCGAGCAGCTTTCGCATGATCGTTGCCCGGGTAGAAGAACTCAACGGCCAGTCTCAAATTTACATCATCGACACCCTTCGCGAACCCGTTCGTTTGGGTGCAGGCCTGGACGCCCAAAAATACCTGGACCATGCCTCTCAAGAGCGTGCCCTGGGTGCGCTTGGCCGTTTTGGTGAACGCCTGCGCTCTTTTAAACCCGGCGAGGTGCGCGCAGTGGCCACCAATGCCGTGCGGGTGGCACGCAATGCTTCAGAGTTCATTTCTAAAGCAGAGGCGGCCCTGGGCTTCCCGATTGATGTGATTTCGGGTGTCGAAGAGGCGCGCCTTGTGTATTGCGGCGTTGCCCACCAACTGCCAATTGGGCAAGGCCGAAGACTAGTGGTTGATATCGGCGGAGGTTCAACAGAATTCATTATCGGCGAAGACTACGAACCTGAGGCCATGGAAAGCCTCTACATTGGTTGCGTGAGTACCGCCCAACAATACTTTGCAGATGGCAGCATAAGCCCCCGAGCCATGAAGAATGCGATTATGGCAGCACGAAAGGAAGTAACGGTGCTGCGACGCCAAATTCTGGACATGGGCTGGACACATGCCATCGGTTCATCAGGCACTGCAAGGGCGCTGGCTGAACTTTGCGTTTCCAATCGGTTTACAGAGCATGGTATTTCTGCCGAGGGGCTGCGACTTATCAGGGAACATGTTACAGCAGCCGGGCATCTGGACAAGCTTACCCTGGAGGGATTAAAAGCAGACCGCCTGCCGATGATGCCGGGCGGCTTGGCCGTGATGAGCGCTGTATTCGAAGAACTTGAAATTGAGCAAATGGAAGTAACCGACGGTGCGCTGCGCCAGGGTTTGCTCTACGACATGCTTGGGCGCCAACACAATGAAGACATGCGCGAAATTACGGTAGCGCAGTTTATTCACCGCTATAAAATTGACGGACAGCATGCCGGGAAAGTGAAAGTTTTGGCTGAAATACTGCTCAATCAACTGGCAAGGCAACAACCCCTGTTGAAAGAACAGTTGCCAATGCTGCGCTGGGCAGCACAACTGCATGAAATTGGCTTGTCCATTGGGCACAATGGCCACCACAAACACGCCGCCTATATTCTTGGCAACGCTGACATGCCTGGCTTTTCAAAGCGAGAGCAACAACTGTTGGCCACCTGGGTGTTGGCGCACAACGGCAAACTGGCCAAGGTCAGTGACATTGCCAACACAGCCACACAATGGGCGGCACCAATGTGCTTGCGCTTGGCAGCATTGTTTTTACGCCGCAGGGAAGTAGAAGCCTTGCCTGAACTAAAGGTGAAGCTGCTTGAGCAGGGTATTCAGCTAAGCGTGCCTAAAAACTGGCTGATTACCCACCCTTTGACCCAATACAGCCTGGAAACCGAAGTGGAACAATGGCAGCGAATTGGGCTGCAGCTTGAGCTACTTACGCGGCGGTAGATCAATCACTGGTTTGGCATAGACCACTCAACTAGGATTTGAGTTGCTGGTTTGCATAGCCAACTCGGCAGTGGGTTTGCCTGTTCCGAACTTCAAGAAAACGGCCCCGTTTGAATTCATTCGCTGCGTTTGGCGATTAGCCAACACCGAGACTCGGCCATATTTTTGCCGAGATCGGTGAGCAAGATTTAATTCAAAAAGGGATCAAGCGGTTTTCAGTGAGGAAGCAGGCAACCCTGACGAGTTGGAGCTAACACACCGACGAGTTGGCTACAACTTGGCAACCCCGCCATGTTGGCGATGCCCCCCCACCAAGCGGATCAAATAAACCCAAAGTGCCTTGCATAACGCGGGCTCATGCGGTCAATTGACAACAACATCATGAAGTCGGCTGTATTGAAATCGGGATCCCATGCGGGTTCACCACAAACCACTGCGCCAAGACGCAAATAGCCTTTCACCAAGGGTGGAGGTTCAATTTCCACATCACAACGCAGCCGCTCCACCGGCAAACGGTTTTTGGGGAATACCTGGCAACTGGCTTCAGCCAGGTGTGGTTCAAGCTGTTTGAACAGGCTGGCGGCCTGGTGCCCACCGTCGCGCAGGCTTACACTGGCACAGCCAATCAGGTGCTTGTACCCCCCCAGCTTCATATACTGGGCGATTCCGCTCCACAACAGCATGATGGCAGCACCGCTACGATAATCTGGGTGCACGCAGGAACGGCCTACCTCTACCGTGGTTTTGCGAAGCCGTTCAATACGGTTCATGAAAAACTCAGTTTCTGAATACCAACATTTAAGGCGCGCCGCGTTTTCAGGGGCAAGTATGCGGTAAGTACCCACCACCTCCCCCGTTTGGCTGTTCCTCACCAGAAGGTGATCACAGTAGGCATCAAACACATCATGATCAATCCCGTTACTACCCAGATCTGCACCATATTCTTCTGAAAAAATATTGAAACGTAACCTTTGGGCCTCCAGCACTTCAGCAGCTGTTTTGGCTAAGCAAACCTCCAAAGACGGCGCCTGTGCTCGTGCTGGGGCACTCAGGTACAAGGCATTTCTCAGGGCATCTTGCTTGGTAACACTGTGCTTGGTCGCTTCCATCCAAAGGGTCCATTTATCATTTCGATGACACGAAATGTACGGGTTGCATGTGACAGCGCGATAAAAGAAATATGAAGAAAAGGTGACTGAACTGAAAATGTTGCTTGACAAGCCTCAGGAAAAGCCTAAACTGAACTTAGCAAAAAATTTGGCGCTACTTCAGGTCAGTTCAATTCAGGCAAACCGCTTAAGTAATAGTTCTGTTTCTCGAATTTCACCCAGTTTTTTAGCTATTTTGTTCAATTCAGAAATCCAGGATATTGCTATGTCTGATACCGTAACCGGTCAAGTTAAATTTTTCAACGAATCCAAAGGCTTTGGCTTCATTTCCCGTGAAAACGGTCCTGACGTGTTTGTACACTTCAGCGCCATTCAGGGCAACGGCTTCAAAACCTTGGCTGAAGGCCAGAAAGTGTCTTTCACTGTGACTCAAGGTCAGAAAGGCCCACAAGCTGAAAACGTAACAGCGCTGTAAAACCTGCGCATGCGTTAAAAAGCCGCCCTAGGGCGGCTTTTTTTGTATTCATTTCTTCGATATCAATTACTGGTTACCAATATTTGGGAGCCCTTTTGCTGTTGGCAGGCTCCAGCTTGCGCATCGTGTTGCCCTCCCAACCCTCAAGGTAACAGGCGCCCTTAGCCGCTGCAGTCAAGATTAACGCCGGTAGCGCAACCACAAGCATTTGCAAGGCCGTGCTGTTTACCCCAACTCCCCAGCCATTTGGATTGTTGCGATTAAGTCTCAGCGGAAAATCCACCACATTCGTACCAGCGCCTGCCCCACTGAAGGCAATACCCGCCCCCGAGGCCCAAGGAATCAACAACCACCCCTCGCCAGTAGCCCAAAAAGAGCTCGCGAATACACGGCCTATACTAAAACTGGTAACGCGTGAATTTGGTCTCTTTAATGCCGACTCAGTAATAACACCAGCCAATTGGGCAACAGGCCGGGTAACCTGGTAGTTAAGGGAAAGTACAATGTCGTGATTAAAAAATCTCAAAACTTCAGCTGCTTTGGCTAAACCCCTGGTTAATGGGCCATATTGATGCGGATTATCCAATATGTTTCTGGAGTCGTATCGCAAGCTTTTAGAAGTGCGCCTTTCCACTGCGTTATTTGAGTCCGGAGACATTTCCGCACGACGTTCCTTAGCCTCAGTCCATCTTTTCAAAGCTCCCTCACGCACGTTTTCCACTCTTTTTTCTACTTGATGGCGAACATCCATGTAGTATTTGTGCTTGCCAGTTTGAATGGCGTGATGTTCAATTAAATTGGTCAAAGCCAAAAAGTGGTTTTCGCGAGCCAATAATTCAGATTTATCGGTTTCAGAATCGAGAAACTGCCCCTCGGTATCTCCCTTAGGGTTAACCTCAGTTAAGTAAGAACCTATCGCTTTTGCGATAGCCCGCTTCATCTGGGTATCGTTATGGGTTGGGTCAATTGCGGCCAGCAAACGCTCAAGTAATATCGGCGTTCCTCGTCGATCATCTACCCGGTATGCCTTGCCTATTTTTTTCTGCAAAGCCCTGGTGAGCAGATCAATCGCATCGGGTTTGTCTTTGACATCTTTGATCAGCAAAAAAATACGATGCAGATGCCGGTCTTTGTTGAATTGGATTGAATCCATAATGACACCACTCAGCCTCGACCTAGAGCCCACAATCGCACTGCAAGCCCCAAATGCAAGTGATGTGATGGCAGCCACCGCAGCAACCGCACTAAAACTGAAGATTACCGTGCCTACGTTCTGCCGCACACCATCTGCCAATTTTTTAATCGCCCAACCGCCTACTTCAGTAAAAAGGCCACGTGACAAGGAAGAAACAAAACCAACCGCTAGAAACAACGCTCCGAAAACACGAAGTTGGCTCGAGAAAGATGAGTCTTTCTGCTTGGGCTGAAAAGCGAGTTTAGTGGATTTGAGAAACAGGCCCGTTGGTGCCGCACCCAACTCGGTTACACCATTGGCACGGTGAGCCCATCGGGAAAACTTCACTGAGCGCTTGTCTTTCTCTGACAAACCAAACTCAGGACGCACCAAATGCGGGTTAAAGCGCAAATTGTCCTGTCGATAAAATCGGGATTTGACCACGGTGCTGTCTGCAAGGTCAACTGGCCGCCCCTCACTCTCGCCTTTGTATTCCTCGCTAAAAAGCGCAGCAGAAGTTCGCTGACTGGCCTCATAGGATGCACGGTAGTAACGGGCCTCAGCAGTGTTGCCTGCTATCACCGTTTTAAGCCTGGCACTCCAGGTTGTCTTAATTAATTGCCCGTTGCCTGCCGATTTATAATCTGCCTTCCGAATTACATGGGCGCGACAACCCGTCAACTCAAAGTCGTCTTTTTCAGCGGAATACTTGCCCTGTGCAGGCGAGGTGGCACTTGATGGCCTTGCTTTTATTGTTGGACAGACCATACGGACTTCCTTTACTTAATTTTAAGACAAGGATCGACAGTGTTTTTTTATTAAAGGTGACATGAATTGGAGCCACTGGCAAAAACAGGGGCTTTTAATCCCTCACAAGGGGGATAATTGATTGTCCACACTCTCTCGTGTAAACCAGGATTAATTCTGTGAGAGATATCGTTTTCACTTTCAGAACCCAAATAGCCTCTCGGGTGTTTGTATGGATCACTTTAAACAAATTACTACGTTTGTGTTGGTGGCTACAAAAGGAAGCCTCTCAGCCGCCGCCCGGGACGAAGGCGTCGCACCTGCCGTGATCAGCAGGCGCCTTGACGCGCTGGAAGAGCGACTTGGGGTAAAGCTGCTGTTACGCACCACCCGAACCCTGAACCTGACCCATGAAGGCTCGGCGTTTTTGGAGGACTGCCAGCGCATATTGAACGATTTATCCAACGCAGAGGCCAGCGTGAGCCTGGGCGGCGTCAAGGCCAGCGGACACTTGCGGGTAACTGCGCCCGGAGGATTTGGACGGCAACATGTCGCTCCCCTTGTTCATGATTTCGTTCGTGCGCACCCAGAGGTGACAGTTTCTCTTGACCTGTCAGACCGGGTTGTTGATTTGTTGAATGAAAATATGGACTGCGCAGTGAGAATTGGATTGCTACCCGACTCCAGCCTCGTCGGGGTAAAACTGGCTGAGAACCAGCGGCTTGTGGTGGCTACACCGGCCTACCTGCAACGGCACGGCCAGCCACACCACCCCAATGAGCTGACCAATCACAATTGCCTCAACCTCGTCAGCTCTGGCGCGCCAAGTGGCTGGCTATTTACAATCAACGGCAAGGCAACACAAGTCAGGGTAAGCGGCAACCTAAGCTGCAATGACGGTTCATCCATTCTCGATTGGGCACTAAGCGATGCCGGCCTGGCCTGGCGTAGCCGCTGGGAAGTACAACAACACCTTCGAAATGGACGCCTTGTTACTGTATTGGACGATTTTATTGCACCACCAAATGCCATTTACGCCGTATTTCCCCAGAAAAAACACCTACCACTGCGAGTTCGGCTGTGGATCGATTTTCTGAAGCACCGCTACGGCAGTGACTCCTACTGGAACACATGACCCACGTGGACAATAAGCTGCGAAAAGTCCCTTCTTATCATCGAATTGATGCACAGCCTGTTGTAACAGAATATTGGTGGGGTGTTGTGCCCCGCAAGTAACAGCGCTACTTTTTCACTTACCCAAGGCTGTGCAAGGTGACTTTCAGCAAAATCCGATATCAGTGGGTTCTCGCAGCTGCATTGCTCTGCGTGCTTGGCCTTGCCTTGCTTGCAATGGTGTCTGCAGACATGCGCCGCATTCAAGAATCGGCAGAACAAAACTCAAGAACCCAGCTTCGATTGTTACACGACATCTTGCATGACGAATTCGGCGCAATTATCGGATCGTTTGACGAGGCCACCCTTCAACTGTCACACGATATTGATACCCATAACAGTAACAACATACTGAAACAACTGGAATTATTAAAAAGCGCGCTACCTGCTGTCGAGACAATCGTGACCCGGGATGCCGCCGGAAACATTTTGGGGCAAACCGGTGTAGACGCAGACCTGATCAACACCAAGGCTGCTTTTGCATCCAATTCAATGTTATTGCGCAATGAAAGGATGGTGTCTTTTTCAAAATCATTCAACGTAAACAATAGGTTGGTATTGGTAGTCAACTACCAGGTCAAGAACAACCAGGGTGAACTGTTAGGCGTCATTCAAGGTCGGCTCAACACCTCCTACCTGGAGCGCAAATTTGCATCTCTTCAACTGGGCGAGCATATGCGCAGCGGCTTGGCTTACAAAGACGGCACCGTGTTGCTTGTTCAACCTGGGTTCGACGGTATTGCGGGCAAACGACTACCCAATTTTGAATCGACCCGCGAGCAAGAACCGCTGGCTCAACCTGGGGGCGATTTGATTGAACAAAGTTTGTTCACAGATCATTATTTCGCAAGCCTGTCGCTAGCAAACTCAGAACTCTTGAATACCCCCATTCCGCTTTATCTGATCACATGGGCAAATACGGCCCCCATGAAAGCCCTGTGGCGAGAACAAACCATCAGCCTTTTCCTGGGTTACCTTGCTTTTTGCATTTTGGTTGTACTGTTAGTAAAAGCAAGCCTGAACCACCAGGCACAACAAATATTGGCAAAAGAAAAAGCAAAGGCCGACCAACAACTCAATGATGAACGTTTTCAACTGGCCACGGAGAATGCGGGTATAGGGGTTTGGGAATACAACATTCAGGAGAGACTGATTCGCTGGGACAGCGCGATGCGCAAGATTTACGGCGTGAAAGACGAACAGGATGTCTTGTCTTATAAAGAATGGCTGAATTACGTAGTACCCGAGGACGCGAACAAACTAAGCAACGTGCTGCTGGAGGCCTCGAAAAACCAGGATACATTTCAGTTGAATTTCAACATTCGCCGGGCAAGCGACGGGCGTATTCGCCACATACAAGCCCGCGCAAAAACCCACAGAAACGCCAACGGCATTCCCTTCAGAATGATAGGCGTGAATGTGGATGTGACGGTACAACGCCAATTTGAAGATGCCCTGCGAGAGGCTGAGGCACGATTCCGGTCATCGTTTGAATGGGCTGCAATTGGAATGGCGATGCTCGACTTCAAAGGCCAGTTTTTACAGGTTAACAAAGCACTTACTGAAATTCTGGGTTACAGCGAGCAAGAGTTACTGGGCTTTAGCTTTGATGCGATTACCCACCCACAAGACACCATGCAACACACCCACTTGGTACGCGATGTGCTGAAGGGACGCCGACACAACTACCAACTGGAAAAACGTTACATTCACAAGGATGGACATGTGGTGTGGGTTCATCTTTCAGTGTCGGCAGTGCGCAATGACAAAGGTCGGGTGATCTACTTTATTTCCCAGATTCAGGATATTTCAGAGCGCAAGCGCAATGAAGCAACACTGATTGAAAGAGAACACTTTCTGAGAACTTTGTCGGAATGCTTACCTGGTTTGGTGTCTTACTGGAGTACCGACCTGCGCTGCCATTTCGCCAATCGCAACCACGAAAAATGGACCAGTATTCCGGCGGATAAAATGCGTGGGCAACACATGCGAAAGGTGCTGGGTGAGGAGCTTTTTATCCATGACTACAATTATGTTGTCGGTGTTCTAAAAGGTGAAAAGCAGCGTTTCGAGCGCAGAAAACCACTCCCCTCGGGTGGCTATGCCGATATGCTGGTGCATTTGATCCCCGACGTACTGTACGGCAAGGTTGAGGGCTTTTTCTCGATTTCAACAAACATCACAGACTTCAAGGCACAACAACGTGAACTTGAACGAATAAACCATGAATTAATCGAGCGCACGCAACAAGCCGAGGCTGCAAGCAAAGCCAAGGGCGCATTTTTGGCCAATATGAGCCATGAAATTCGCACTCCCATGAATGCGATCATAGGCTTACTGCAACTGCTGGAGGACACGGAGCTTCAGGCCAAACAACGCGACTATCTCAGCAAAATTGGTTCAGCGGCTGATGTATTGCTCAACGTGTTAAACGATATTCTGGACATATCAAGGGTTGAGGCCAATAAACTGGAACTTAGCAACAGCCGTTTTCTACTTGATCAGGTATTGACGAAAGCCACCGATCTTTTTGCTTACAGGGCAGAAGAGAAAGCGATTCAACTGTACTGCACCAAAGATGCGAACTGCCCGGTAAGCCTGACGGGTGACCGGCTTCGCCTTGCACAAATTTTGAATAACCTGTTGTCAAATGCGCTTAAGTTTACCGACAAGGGACGAATCCATTTGCAAGTGCAAAGTGTGGCAAGTGGAACACAACTGCAGTTCAGTGTAAATGACACGGGCATTGGCATGAATCAGGAACAGTGTTCTGCGCTGTTCGAGCCTTTCAGACAGGTAGATGACAGCTCCTCGCGCCGCTACGGCGGTGCAGGCTTGGGGCTGTCAATCTGCAAAAATCTGGTTGAATTAATGGGCGGTCGAATATGGGTAGAAAGTACGCCGGGCTTGGGTACTACGTTTCATTTCACGATGAATTGCAATGACCCTGAATTCAGTATCAGGGAGGAAGATCAACAGGCCTTAAAACTGCAAATGAAAGCACCGGCCACAGAGAGCAGCCCAACAAGTCCGCCGATGCTAAACAAGCGAGTGTTGGTGGTTGACGACCACAAACTAAACCGCATGGTGGCCTCGGAAATGTTAAAGAAATGGGGGGCCCAGGTTCACTTGGCAGAAAACGGCAAGGAAGCCGTTCAAGCCTGTACCACTGAACGCTATGACATGGTGTTGATGGATCTGCAAATGCCGGAAATGGATGGTTTTGAGGCCACAGCAAGAATTCTGGAAGAACTGGGGAATGCGGCCCCACCGATAGTGGCTGTGACCGCATCAGCCAGCGAACAAGACCGCATGGACATTTTGAATGCGGGCATGTGCGAACATGTAATCAAGCCATTCAAGAAGGAAACCTTGATTCGAATTCTGCTCGATATCCAAGGCCAGTAACCTACAAACCCACTTTAACTATAACGCACCAAAAGAGGGTGTCCCCCACATTAGAGATACTCAACATCAACACGGCTTCCGATAATTGTCAACGCATGTTAAATAAACAAACAAGGGAGCAGTATGTTGAATACCATTCGTGCAAAACTTATAGCTGCATTTGCAGTTGTAGTCTCATTGGGAATTGTGACTGGTGCGATTGGCCTGAATAGCGCCAAGCATATTAAAGACGCTGCTGGGTGGAATGAGCACACCTACAAAGTACTTCGTGATGTGGTTTCGATTCGTGAAGCCATGATTAACATTGAAACCGGCCAGCGTGGGTTTCTTGTGTTCGGTAAAGACAACTACCTCGAACCCTACAACAAAGGCATCGCCGACGTAAAAGAGCAACTTGACAAGGTGATGAAACTGACCTCGGACAATGCCGCTCAAACTGCCCGCTTCAATGCACTTCGCGATGAGTACAACCGGTGGATGAATGACTCGGTGAATAAAACCATTGAAGTTCGCCGCAGCCTGGACCGCATGGAAATTGATCAGATCGAGTTCCTGAAACGTCAAGAGGCACTGTCAGGCAAACCCATGATGGACAAAATGCGTGGCATGTTTACTGAAATTGAACAGGCTGAACTGAGCCTGCTGGAACAGAGAAAAGCTGCCAGTGATTCAGCCTACACCACCGCAATTTGGAGCGTTGGTATTTCTGTTGCGCTTTCTTTGGTGCTCGGTGTGCTTGCCACCATGATGTTGAGCAAATTGTTGAAGTCCAAGCTTGATACTGCTAACAAGCACATTAACGCACTTGCCAATGGCCATTTGAACAGCAATATTCACAGCGATGGCAAAGACGAGGTAGACAATTTGCTTACAGCGCTGGCCAAAGCACAAGACAACTTGCGCAAGCTGATTGAGGGTGTAAGGCGTTCGGCAATCGAATTAAGCAGCAGCGCGACACAAGTAAAAGAATCATCTTCCACCATGGCCAGTGCAGGTGCAGAGCAAGCCGACGCCACTTCCTCGATGGCAGCGGCGGTGGAAGAGCTGACTGTGAGTATTTCCCAGATTTCAGAGAATTCCAACGAGGCAACCGACACGGCCAATGCCGCCAAGCAATCGGCAGAATCGGGAATGGTTACGTTGGGTGAAGTGGTTCAGGGCATTCAACGAATTGCCAAGTCGGTGGAAACCAGTGCCGCAGCTGTGCAGTCACTTGAAAAACAATCCGCCGACATTTCAGAAATTGTATCTACTATTACAGAAATTGCTGAACGCACCAACCTGCTGGCCTTGAATGCCGCAATTGAAGCAGCACGTGCGGGTGAACAGGGCCGCGGTTTTGCGGTGGTGGCTGACGAGGTCCGCAAGCTGGCTGAGCAAACGAAAGGATCAACCGATCGCATCTCTGGCATGGTGCACGAGATTCAGCAAATTACTCAAGGCGCTGTCAGCTCTATGGACACATCGGTGCATCTGGTTCAGGAGGGAATTGCACAAGCCGATGTTGTGAATGTAACCATTCAAAAAATCAAGTCCGATTCCGACAAGGTTTCAGAGGCCATTGCCGCGATAGCAATTTCGATGAAAGAACAATCGAATGTAAGTGTTGAAATCAGTCGCAATGTGGAACGCGTGGCACAAATGACTGAGGAAAACACCGCCGCTGCTCAGCAAAACACCCAGGTTGCAACACACTTGTCGAGCGTTTCGCAATCCATGATGGACGCGGTCAAAGTGTTCAAAACAGAATAAATTCCCTTCTGTAAGCAACTTTACAGGGGCGGTACTGGTCTATAAAGCGAGTGCGTTCAGTACGCACTTGCTATGATTAGAATAATACTACTTGGACTGCCCTACTATGCCCCATGACGTTTCCCTGATTGCCACATTGGCGTTTGGCTTTGGCCTGGCGCTAATTTTTGGTTTCATCGCAGAAAAACTGAAGGCCCCTGCTTTGCTGGGCTACCTGGTTGCAGGATTTCTGATTGGTCCAGCCACCCCAGGCTTTGTAGCCGACCCCGCATTAACCAACCAACTTGCTGAAGTTGGCGTTATGCTGCTGATGTTTGGCGTGGGCATGCACTTTTCCCTTAACGACCTGCTGGCTGTCAAAAAAATTGCTGTACCCGGTGCCATTGTGCAAATGACAGCGGCAACGCTGTTGGGAATGGGCGTTGCCCATTTCTGGGATTGGCCCATGGGACAAAGCCTGGTGTTTGGCCTTGCCCTTTCGGTGGCCAGCACGGTTGTACTGCTGAAAGCACTGGAAGCACGCGGCATGTTAACCAGCGCAAACGGTCAAATTGCGGTCGGTTGGCTGGTGGTTGAAGACTTGGCCATGGTGCTGATTCTGGTATTGCTTCCGCCGCTTGCAGGGCTGTTAAAAGGCGGAGCGCTCGACCCTGACACCAACCTGTTTTTCGACATCGGCTTTACCTTGGTGAAGGTAGCGCTTTTCGTGGGCTTGATGCTGGTAGTGGGCAAACGGGTTATTCCGTGGATGCTGTGGCACATTGCAAAAACAGGCTCTCGCGAATTATTTACGCTGTCGGTTATTGCCTTGGCGATTAGCCTGGCCTTTGTGGCTGCGGGCTTGTTCGATGTTTCGTTTGCACTCGGTGCTTTTTTTGCAGGCATGGTGATGCGGGAATCGGAACTGAGCCACCGCGCAGCAGAGGAATCCCTGCCTTTGCGTGATGCTTTCGCGGTGCTGTTTTTTGTGTCGGTAGGCATGCTTTTTCAGTTCGGTGTAATTCTTGAACATCCGCTGCGCGTGCTGGCTGTAGTAGCCATTATTGTGCTGGGCAAATCGCTGGCTGCGGGTGCCTTGGTGTTGTTGTTCAAATACCCTTTGAAAAGCGCCTTGGTGATTGCGGCCAGCCTGGCGCAAATTGGTGAGTTTTCTTTCATTTTGATCGGGCTGGGCTTGTATTTGGGGCTGGTTGATCTTCAAGTGCAAAGCCTGGTGGTTTCCGGTGCAATCTTGTCGATCGCTCTAAACCCAGTGGTGTTCTCTCTGATTCCGAAGCTCAATGACCTGATGGTGAAGCGGTTTCAATGGGTGCGAAATTTAAATGCACGCAGCCATGTCATGGAGGAATTGCCGCAGCAGACCGACAGCAAATACCTGGGCAAACATGTAGTGCTGGTGGGGCATACCGAATTAAGCAAACGAATTGCAAAATCGCTGAGGCAAAAAAATGTGCCTTTGGTGATTGTTGATACCAGCCGTGAGGTGGTGGCAAAACTGAGAAAGAACGGGCAAGCAGCTGTTTCAGGCGAATATGCAGACCCGGTGACATTGGTACAAGCACACACCGCGAATGCGAACAGCTTGGTGATCGCAACCGGCGATACCCCTGGGCTGATGCAGATGATCGAAAACGCAAAAATGTTGAACCCGGCCATTCAGGTGTTTGTTCAGGCGTACTCGAAAGAGGAAAAAGAAATGCTGAGCACCTTGGCTGATGTGCATGTGTACCGCTGGGAGGACACCTTAAGTGATGCGATGGTCCACGACCTTATGAAAACCCGGCCTGCAATGTAGTTCGCGGGGCAATTAACTAACCTCCACAAAAAATAAAAAGCCCGGCAAGTTTCTTACCGGGCTTCAGCACTCGCTGTTGAGCCTTTTGTAAAGGCTCAGCAAGGGGAAAAATACTCTTGGTTTGGTTTTTTGAGCTTGTCTCCTCTCCCCCTTCCAGTCGGACAACCTATCCACCCCTCTTGGGGTGGGAGACTGCCAAGATTGCCGACAAATTCAGTTCAAGCAGCAAATCAGTGGAACTGCTCTTCTTCTGTAGAGCCTTTCAAGGCTGTTACTGAAGAGGCACCACCTTGTATCACTGTAGTTACGTCATCAAAGTAACCAGCACCTACCTCTTGCTGATGAGATACGAAAGTATAACCCTGTTCGCGTGCAGCAAACTCAGGTTCTTGCACCATATTGACATAATGCTTCATGCCTTCGCCTTGCGCGTACGCATTGGCGAACTTGAATGTGTTGTACCAGTTCACGTGGATACCGGCCAATGTAATGAATTGGTACTTGTAACCCAAGGCTGACAGGTCTTCCTGGAAGGAAGCGATTTGGCTGTCGTTCAGGTTTTTCTTCCAGTTAAACGAGGGTGAGCAGTTGTAGCTCAACAGTTTGCCTGGGTTCTTTTCCAGAACAGCTTGTGCGAATTCACGGGCAAAGCCGATGTCGGGTGTACCAGTTTCACACCACACCAGGTCGGCATAAGGTGCGTAAGCGATACCACGGCTAATGGCTTGCTCCAAGCCGTTCTTCACGCGGTAAAAACCTTCAGGAGTACGCTCGCCAGTCAGGAAAGGCTTGTCGTTTTCGTCGAAATCAGAAGTCAACAAGTTGGCCGCTTCAGCATCGGTACGGGCCAGAACAATCGAAGGAACACCCATTACGTCGGCAGCCAAGCGTGCAGAAATCAACTTTTGAATGGCCTCTGCAGTTGGAACCAATACCTTGCCGCCCATGTGACCGCACTTCTTGACAGCGGCCAACTGGTCTTCAAAGTGAACGCCAGCTGCACCAGCGGCGATCATGTTCTTCATCAGTTCGTAGGCGTTCAGAACGCCACCGAAACCGGCTTCACCGTCCGCAACGATAGGCAGGAAGTAGTCGATAGCGTCTTCGGCTTTCATTTTGCCGTCGCAAATGTTCTTCCACTGAATTTCGTCAGCGCGCTGAAATGTGTTGTTGATGCGACGAACCATTTTTGGCACGGAATCGTAGGCGTACAGGGACTGGTCTGGGTACATGGTCTCGGAAGTGTTGCCATCGGCAGCAACTTGCCAGCCAGACAGGTAAACCGCTTCCAGACCGGCTTTGGCTTGCTGCATGGCCTGGCCAGCAGTAATCGCGCCGAAAGCGTTCACATAGCCTTTCTTGGCTGTACCGTTTACTTTCTCCCACAGCTTCTCGGCACCGCGCTTGGCCAGTGTGTATTCTGGCTGCAGTGAACCACGCAGACGTACCACGTCTTCAGCTTTGTAGCCGCGCTTTACCAGTTTCCAGCGTGGGTTGGTTTCCCAGTCTTTCTTGAGTTCTTGAACCTGTTGGTCAAAAGATTTCATAGTGATGTCCTCAAATGGCGATAGAAGTAAAAAGAAAACGGTTCGCTTGATGGCCTGCTTGCGGTGCCCTGCGGGTTTTATTTCGCGGGTATCACTTGGACAAGTGGTATCGATCAGGTGATGAGTTGTATCTTACAGATCATTTCGCAGAGCAACAAGAGTTATATCTTATACAAGACTTTTTTTCGTATTGTTTAAAATCAAATACTTATGTCGATTAAATCACGATATGAAATACTTTTTCTCTAAATGAAAAAGAGGATCCCCTCTAAATCATGCGGTGCAGCTTAAATCTTGTAACAGCAACGTTACACCAGCGCCTGGTCGCTGACCAGAACACCGTCTTCATCGGCGTACACCCAATTGCCGGGCCGCACAGCTGTAAAGCTGAGCGCAACATCAATGTTTTCATGCCCAATACCACGCTTCTGACTTTTCATGGGGTGTGCGGCAAGGGCGCGAATACCCGCATTACATTCGTCCAGTTCAAGGGTATCGCGCACACATCCATACACAACAATGCCAGCCCAGTTATTTTTCTCGGCCAACTTACCCAGGTTGCCACCCACCAGGGCACAACGCATACTTCCACCGCCATCAACCACCAGCACCTTACCCTGCCCGTCTTTTTCCAGGGCGCTGCGCACCAGTGAGTTGTCCTCAAATACTTTCAGGGTGTGCGCTTGCCCCATGAAACTGCTTTTCAGGCCCCAGCTTTGAAACATGGGCTCAACAACGCGCAAAGTGCCCGCGGCAATTTTGTCTTCGTTGGCATCGCATAGGTCGGTGGTTGGGGTCATGGAAAGCTCCGGAAATTAAAAGAATTGAAAATTGAGAAAATAAATTGGCCAGAAAAATTTAAACATGAAATTGGGCGCGGCACATGACCATTTGGTTTCACTATTGATCTCACCGCTGATTTCTGAACTCACGTGGTGAAATACCCTGCCATTTGACAAATGCACTGGTAAAACTTCGTCGATCTGAATAACCCAGATTCGCCGCAATGGTTTCAATGTCGAGCACAGAACCCTTAAGCATCTCGCAAGCCAACTCATGCCGCACGGTGCCCAGAACTTCAGCATACGATTTCCCCTCGCTTTTTAGCCTACGCTGCAAGGTACGGGGGTGTAAATGCAACACCTCAGCGATTACCGGAATCGGTTCGCTCAGCATGCTTAAGCGCGACTTCAACAAACGCTTTATTTTTTTCTCGAGGGTTTGCTCTTCTACATCAGGCAACAGGCGGTTCAAAATTACAGCCTGTGCCTTGTGATGTGCAGAAGGTATGCCCCCGGGCAAAGGTAAATCAAGTGCGGACGAATCAACCACAAGGCGGTTGTGTGGCTTGTGAAACAACACTGGGGTCTTGAGCACTTCTTGATAAGCCGATTCTTGCGTTAAGGCCGCATGGCGAAACTCAATTCGTTTAATCAAATGCGAACCCGGGCTTAGCAGGTGAATAAACTTCAACACGGCCGACATGGCAGCCTCCACAAATCCAGGTAGGTCCTCGTGTTTGCCTTCCGGGTCGGGCACGTTCACTTCCAGCGCAACCTCTCCCCCCAAGTTCAGGGTTTTAAAATGCAAATTGGGATGCAACAGCTTGGGCGACCAGTCCAAAACGCGCATGGCCTCTTGCGGGGTTGATGCACTGGTTACAAAAGTTGCCAACTCAGGCAATCCATCAAAATTGAATGAATCACCAAAAACCAGAGGAAAGTGTTGGCTGGGGTTACGCGCCTCCACTGCAGCAAACAAGGAGTTGAAGCACGACAAAGACATGCGCCGGCGTGGGTCGCCGCTCATATCGATTTCCAGTTTCAATTCCTGCATCACGCTGTTCAAGTCGATGTCGCAGCGCCGCGCTGCGTTGGCCAAGCTTGCAAGCATTTGAAAGTTGATGGTTTCCACCCAACCCCCTTAGGTGTAGTTAATCCGGTTTGTCGTCTATTCTTCCCTTTTTGTCATTTCAAATCATATCGTGTGTTGTGGTGATTCGGTAATCTTTGCACGTACGAAGCAGCAGGAGGTGACAATGACAACATCGTTCAAAGAAGACATCGTGGTTCGCAAGGACCTGGATTTTGGAATCACCGACAAAGACATACCACGCTACTGGATGGACGGCGACGCATTCAAAACCCGCGTGATTGATGGTGTGCAAATGAGCTTTCCCGACGGGGAACGGTATTTCATCTCGAGCGTACGCAACTTCAAAGACAAAATTACAGATCCTGAACTGCTCAAGGCGGTGAAAGATTTCTCTTTTCAAGAAGGGCAACATGGCAAGGTGCACACCGACTACAACAAACGCCTGAAGGAACAGGGCGTACCAGTGGACAAGATGCTGCACGTGATCACAAAAATCATGAACCGCCGTCTGCAGGTGCTTTCGCCAGAATACAACCTGGCCATGACCGCAGCGCTGGAGCATTTTACGGCCATGATGGCTGAGATGTTTTTTGCACGCAAAGAAGTGATGGCTGGCGCCGACCACCGCGTGCGCGCTATGCTGGCCTGGCATGCCGTGGAAGAAATGGAGCACAAGGCAGTGGCGTTTGATGTAATGCAGAAAGTGGCCAAAGTGGGCTACTTCAAACGCTGCCTGGCCATGGCGCACGCCATGTTCAATTTCACGTTGCACACGCTGGTGTTCACCTGGATTATTTTAGGTACCGATGGTTTCAAGGGCTGGACACGGTTCAAGATGTATTCGAAAGGCCTGGTGTGGCTGTTGGGCCCAAAGGGACTTTACACCAGCCTGATGCCAAAATTGTTAAGCTATTTCAAGCCTGGCTTTCACCCATGGCAAGACCCGACTGTTCACAACTACGGTGTATGGCTTGAGGTGTTTAACAAGACCGGCAACCCGGTAGAAGCTGGCGAGGCGATGTATGCTGCGGCGCATTGAGGGGCGGGCTTTGAGCGTGAGCCTTGTGTGTTGCTCACCGTGCATGTCGCGTCATCCCGCCTTGGCGGGCTTCAATCCCTTTTTGATTGCTTGCTTGGGGCATGCGAAACGCAAAAACGTGTTCGCATCGCTTCCTTCCGGAAGCGCCCCTCGCTACGCGTCAAACGGGAAGCCCACCTGAATCGGCAGGATGATCGCGACACCACACAGTGAGCCAAATACGCCGGTGCTTGGCGAAGTCCGCAGATCCGCAACAAGTTGATCGGACTCACAGCCCCGCGCAAGTCTAAATACTCGCGCCAGAGACGACTTGCCCAAGTCACTTGCTCGCGACGATCAAGACCCGCCCGCCGTTCCCTTTTTGGAATGGATTAGACGCGAAGCGGCTCCGCAAGACGCGTTAGCGTTTGCGATATCCATTCCAAATGGGATCAGAACGGCCACCGCCACAACATTCAAGTCGGGCGGGGCTGTCGAGAGAAGTGACTGGGCAAGTCTTCTCCGGCGCAACTCTAAGTAAGCGAAGTTCGGCGACTTCGAGAACCGAAGTTCTGCGACTTCGATAAGCGAAGTTCAGTGAACTACCCGCTCAAAGGTGAACGCCCCATCCTTGAAGTCAACCGGCACCACATCATTTGGCCCAAACTTGCCTTCCAGAATCATCTTCGAAACTGGGTTCTCGATGATTTGCTGAATAGCTCGCTTCAACGGCCTTGCACCATACAGCGGGTCAAACCCCGCCTTCACTACTTCGGCCAATGCGGCATCGCTCACCTCCAAACGCATGTCGCGGCTGGCCAAACGCTGCTGCAAACGCTGCAACTGAATACGCGCAATGTTCGCAATGTGTGCATTGTCCAAAGCATGGAACACAACCAGTTCATCTACACGGTTAATAAATTCCGGGCGGAAGTGCTGCTTCACTTCTTCCATCACTGCGGCTTTAATCACCTCACTGCCTTGCCCGGCCAATCGTTGAATTTCATGCGAGCCCAGATTGGAGGTCATCACAATCACTGTGTTTTTAAAATCAACTGTGCGGCCCTGCCCATCAGTCAATCGGCCATCATCAAGCACTTGCAACAGCACGTTGAATACATCGGGGTGAGCCTTCTCTACTTCGTCCAGCAAAATTACGCTATAAGGTTTGCGGCGCACAGCCTCAGTCAAGTAACCGCCCTCGTCGTAACCCACATACCCAGGGGGCGCCCCAACCAAACGGCTCACGCTGTGCTTCTCCATGAATTCACTCATGTCGATACGAATCAAGTGGTCTTCTGAATCGAACAGGAAACCGGCCAAGGCCTTACACAATTCAGTTTTACCAACACCTGTTGGGCCGAGGAACAAAAATGATCCCAAAGGCTTGTTGGGGTCGGCAAGCCCGGCGCGTGAACGGCGAATAGCATCTGACACCAAGGTAACAGCCTCGTCTTGCCCAACCACACGCATGTGCAAGGCTGCCTCCATTTGCAGCAATTTATCGCGTTCGCCCTGCAACATTTTGCTCACTGGAATACCGGTGGCGCGGCTTACCACCTCGGCAATTTCCTCAGTGCCTACCTGGGTACGAAGCAAGCGGTTGGGCTTTTTATTGGCAGCACCTTCACCACCCTCGTTGTCTTTCACATCGTTCAGCTTTTTCTCCAGTGCGGGCAATTTTCCATACTGAAGTTCAGATACTTTTTGCCAATCGCCTTTGCGTTTCCACTGTTCAATTTCTGCGCGAATGTGATCAATTTCTTCCTTGATGGCAGCACTGCCCTGCACTGCTGCTTTCTCGGATTTCCAGATTTCATCAAGATCGGCGTACTCGCGTTCAAGGCGAACGATTTCCTCCTCGATCAAGGCCAGGCGCTTCTTGGAAGCATCATCCTGCTCGCGCTTCACCGCTTCACGCTCAATTTTCAACTGAATGATGCGGCGATCCAGCTTGTCCATTTCTTCGGGCTTCGAGTCAATTTCCATCTTGATCCGCGCGGCCGCTTCGTCAATCAAATCAATGGCCTTGTCGGGCAAAAAGCGGTCAGTGATATAACGGTGAGAAAGCTCGGCTGCCGCCACAATAGCGGGGTCGGTAATGTCCACGCCGTGGTGCAATTCATAGCGTTCCTGAAGACCACGCAGAATGGCAATCGTGCTTTCAACACTGGGCTCGCCCACCAGCACTTTTTGGAAACGGCGCTCAAGCGCAGCATCTTTTTCAATGTACTTGCGGTATTCGTCCAGCGTGGTGGCGCCAATACAATGCAATTCCCCGCGTGCCAGCGCAGGCTTCAGCATATTGCCGGCGTCAATTGCGCCTTCGGCCTTGCCTGCACCCACCATGGTGTGAATTTCATCGATAAACACGATGGTTTGGCCTTCGTCGGCGGCAATGTCTTTCAACACAGCTTTCAAGCGTTCTTCAAATTCACCCCGGTACTTGGCACCGGCGAGAAGCAAGGCAATGTCCAACACCAACACGCGCTTGTTTTTCAAGGTATCGGGTACTTCGCCATTCACAATTCGCTGCGCCAAGCCTTCAACAATGGCGGTTTTACCCACTCCAGGCTCGCCAATCAATACCGGGTTGTTTTTGGTTCGGCGCTGCAAAATTTGAATGGCGCGGCGAATTTCATCATCCCGGCCAATCACGGGATCAAGCTTACCAATGCGGGCACGCTCGGTTAAATCAATGGTGTATTTTTTCAACGCTTCACGCTGGCTTTCGCCTTCAGCACTGTCAACCGCAGCGCCACCGCGTACCTGCTCAATTGCATTGTTCAGGGCTTGCGCATTCAAGCCAGCTTCTTTCATCACTTTGGCAAGGCCTGTGCTATCCTGCAGGCAAGCCAACAAAAACAGCTCACTGGCAATGAACTGGTCGCCGCGCTTTTGGGCCTCTTTGTCAGTCAGGTTCAGGGCTGCTTGCAACTTGCTGCCAATCTGAATTTGCCCGGCATTGTTGGCCACCTGTGGCAAATTGTTGATCTCGGCCTCTACGCCCTTGGTCAGTACTTGCGGATTGCCGCCCGCCTTGCTGATCACACCGCGCACAGACCCCTCGCCCTGTTTGAGCATGGCCAACAACACGTGTGCAGGTTCAACGGTGGGATTGTCTTTCCCAACGGCAAGGCTTTGGGCATCGGCCAAAGCTTCCTGAAACTTGGTGGTGAGTCGATCTAAACGCATGTGTGCAAACCCTTCTTAACAATTTTGAGTCACAATACCCATAGCCGGTATGTGTGGGCGGGCGTGTTGTTTTCAAGATAGCGCCAACACAAATAACAAGCACCATTTTTTAAACACGCAACTATGCAAATCAAACAACTACAGGTAGCTTACGCACCCGAGCACGATCGCATATTGATGCGGATCAACTCTTCTGAGAATCAAGAGGTTCGGGTTTGGCTCACACGCCGCATGGTACGCATGTTGATTCCAAGCCTGGATGAAATGATGCAGAAGCTACTAGCGAGCGACCGACCACTCAACGACGCGGGCCGAAAAGCCTTGCTGGAAATGAGCCGGGAGGTGTCGCTGTATTCCGCCGATTTCAAAAGCCCGTTTCAAGACAAAAACACCACCACACCCTTGGGTGCCGAACCTTTGCTGATTACGCAAATTGAATTGCGCCCCAGCGGCGAGGCACACAATTCGGATTTGGTATTGAAACTGGTGGCGGGTAATGGCAAGGGTTTCGAGATGCGCATGGCCGAACAATTGCAGCATGGCTTTGCCGACCTGCTGATTAAAACCTGTGGGCAAGCTGATTGGGGTTTGCATTTCAAGAGCACCCCCAGCATTATCGAGCGGCCAGAAACACGCCATTTGAACTGAAGAGTTTGGGCGTGGCCGCAAAGCTTGGTTGCCTAACTCAGTTGCCTCGATTTAAAACCTTGCGCACCTAGCTCGCCAAAAATATTTCCTGCAGATCGTTCAAAAAACGAAAGCCCAATTCAGTGGGCTTGAACAGGCCAGGCCGGGTTTCCATCAAACCCTTTTCCAGCGCCTGCCGCAATGGCTTTTGCAGATCGCTTAAAGGCCTGCCGCAACGTTCTACAAACCAGCTTTCTGGAACACCGTCAATCAAGCGCAATCCATTGAGCATGAATTCAAACGGCAGCTCTTTCACAGCCAAGGTTCGCACTTCGAGTGGCTGCGCAGCACCCTCCATTTCTTCCATATAAGCCACGGGGTTGCGGTGCCGGGTTTCCCGTTCAATGCGGTTGGGGTAGCTTATTTTTGCGTGCGCACCTGCACCAATACCCAAATAATCGCCAAAGCCCCAATAATTCAAGTTGTGCTGGCTGCGATGCCCGGGTTTGGCAAAGGCGGAAATTTCATAATGCTCAAAGCCAGCTTGCTTGGCAGCTGTGTGAACAGCTTCCTCAATGTCGATCAAGGTATCGTCATCGGGCAAAGGTGGCGGCTTTGCGGCAAACAGGGTATTGGGTTCCATGGTTAGCTGATAAAGGCTAAGATGCGTACTTTTAAGCGCGACAGCCTGCGCCACATCGGCCAGTGCCTGCTCCACATTTTGGTGGGGCAAGGCGTACATCAAATCAATATTCACTTCATCAAATAGCGCCACGGCGCTGCGCACTGCAGCCACCGCTTGCCTGCTGTTGTGCACACGGCCCAAGGCCTTCAGGTGCGAATCGGAAAAACTTTGCACACCGATTGACAAGCGATTCACACCGGCTTTGCGGAATCCCTCAAACCGCGCTTGCTCGAAGGTACCGGGGTTGGCCTCCATGGTAATTTCGCCGCTTTGCGGCATACCCAAGCGTGCACGCACTGCACCCAACAGTTCATCAATCAGTTCCGGAGCAAACAATGAAGGTGTGCCACCGCCAATAAAAATTGAATATAGTTTGCGGCCCCAAATTTTGGGTAGTTGCTGATCAAGGTCGGCAATTAATGCGTTCAGATATCGGCGTTGCAGGGCCAGCGGTAGCGAATCTGCAAAGCCTTGTTCGGCCAGGCCAGAAGGGTTTGTATCCTTAGTATTTATATCGGATACAAACTGCACTCCCACTTCACGCAACTTGCTTTCCGGTGCAAGGTGGCTGTTGAAATCGCAATAAGGGCATTTGCGCACACACCAAGGCAAATGAATATAAAGTGCCAGTGGCGGCATGGCGGCAAAACGAAGTTCACTGGGCATGAACACCCGGCCCACCAGGTTGTTGGCTGTGGTTGGTGACATGCTTATGGTCATGAATGAGGGCCCCTCGTTCTTATCCACCGACATGATTCAAACCCAAACGTTGCTGCAATTCCTGTAACAAGGCCTGCGTGGCCTGCGCCCGGTGGCTGAATCTGTTTTTCAATTCTTTGGGCATTTGCGCTGCGGTGCGTTGGTGTTCGGGTAACCAAAAGTGCGGGTCGTAACCAAAACCGTGCTCACCTTGGGGTGTATCTATTACTTCACCCCACCACATTTTCTGGGCGATTGTGGGTGTGGGGTCATCGGCATGCGCCACCCAAACCATGGCACACACGAAGTAGGCCCGGCGGTCCTCAATACCCTTTAGTTTTTCAACCAGGCAAGCATTGTTGTTGGCATCACTTTTTTCCCGGCCAAACAGGGTGGCGTAACGGGCCGACAGCACACCGGGCGCGCCCCCAATGGCCGGCACACACAAACCAGAATCATCGGCCAGCGCAGGCCGCCCGGTCAATCGGCTGGCGTGGCGCGCTTTAGTCAGCGCATTTTCAACAAAGGTATGAAAAGGTTCTTCTGCGTCGGGCACACCCAGTTCCCCTTGGGCAGCCCAATTCACGCCCCAAGGGGCGAACAGGTCTTGAAATTCCCTCAGCTTGCCTTTGTTGCCGCTGGCCAGTACCCATTCATTGTTCAATGCCATGTGCTAGTCCTCAAGCTGCGAGGGCGGCTTTCTGCAAGCGAACCAGCTCGGTAATACCCGCAGCGGCGGAATCCAGCATGCCATTCAGTTCTTCACGGCTAAAGGCATCTCCCTCTGCCGTGCCCTGCACTTCTACAAAACCGCCCTTCTCGGTCATCACCACATTCAGGTCGGTTTCGCAGGTGGAGTCTTCGTCGTAATTCAAATCAAGTACCACCTGACCATTCACAACACCCACTGAAACAGCAGCAACAAACTGCTTGATCGGGCTTTCAGCCAAGGCGCCGCTGGCTACCAACTTACCAATTGCATCGGCCACGGCCACCATGGCGCCGGTAATGGATGCAGTGCGTGTACCGCCATCGGCCTGAATGACATCGCAATCAATTTTCAGGGTGCGTTCGCCCAGCTTGGTCAAATCGACTGCGGCTCGAAGGGCACGGCCAATCAGACGTTGAATTTCTTGCGTGCGGCCGCTTTGCTTGCCTTTGGCAGCCTCACGGTCCATACGGGAATGGGTAGAACGCGGCAGCATGCCGTACTCGGCAGTTAGCCAACCCTGGTTCTGGCCTTTCAAAAAGCCGGGCACTTTATCTTCCACGCTGCAAGTGCACAGCACATGGGTGTCACCAAAACGTACCATGACTGAACCCTCGGCATGCTTGGTGTAATTGCGCTCCAGGCTAATTTGTCGCAAGGCGTGGGGGCTTCGTCCATCGGGGCGGGCTGAGGTGGTGCTCATTAAAAATTCTCCAGTGTGTGCTTAGTCTTTCAGTTAGCCCGCATTATGGCGCATCTTCAAGGTCGAGGAACAATTGGGCCTGCCCTTTGGCTTGCCGGCTTTCCTGCGCAACCCTTTCAAGCGCAGCTTCTGCGGGTGTAATTAAATGGCTGGCCTTAATACCGAGCAGGCGAATAGTTGAGCGCGGCCCTTTTTCTTCAAAAGGGGTTTTTTTCAGGCACTCGCGCGCGGCTTGAAGTATTTCCTCGGCCGTACCCACAGTAAAGCCAGTGGTTACATCGCGGGTCAGCGATTTGAAATCAGCGAAGCGCACTTTCACACCAATGGTTTTGGCAAGGCGCTGTTTGCGGGCAAGGTCTTGCGCCAACTTATCGGCCAAATGCAGCAGCACCTGCGTCAAGTTGTCGCGCTGCCTGCGCACATGCATGTCGTGCTCAAACGTGGTTTCTCGGCTAATGCTTTTGGGCTCGGAATACAAGGTAACATCCCGGCGATCAATGCCGTGCGCACTTTCATGCATCCACAGCCCATAGCTTTCCCCGAAACGTTCACGAAGCACCTCGACTGGTTGTGCAGCCAGTTCGGAAATTGTGTTGATGCCCATGGCCTTCAGCTTTTCCTGCGCTTTTGGCCCAACGCCATTGATTTTGCCCACAGGCAGCGGCCAGATTATTTCCTGAAACTGATCGGGGCGCACCACGCTTAAGCCATTTGGCTTTTGCAGGTCGGAACAAATTTTCGAGGTTAGCTTGTTTTCAGACAAGCCCACGGAGCAGGTCATGCCGCCAGTGGCCTGGGTGACAGCAGCCTTCAAGCGGCGGGCCAACTCGATGGCTGCATCAAAATCGCCATCGGTTTCCTCGGTCAAGTCAATGTAAATTTCATCGATTCCACGGTCTTCCACCTTGGGTGCCAATTCACGCACTGCAGCTTTGAATTGCCGAGAGAGAGTTTTGTACCAATCGAAATCAGCGGGCAACAACACCGCGTGGGGTGCCAACTTCGCCGCTTTCATGGTGGGCATGGCCGAATGCAAACCCAGTGCGCGTGCCTCATAGTTGGCAGTGGTTAAAACACCCCTACCCTGGTATTGCGCCAAGGTAGGAAACGCTTGCCCGGGCAAAGCCTGCATACCCCGACGACCACCGACCGCCACCGGCAGGCCCCTCAAGGCTGGGTTGCGAATCATTTCTGCGTTCGCATAAAAAGCATCCATGTCCAGATGGGCAATGATTCGACCCGACAAACACACCCCAACAGAAAACAAGCAACAGCCAAGAGTTTACAATTCATGCACCACCGACAAACACGCACAGGCCGCAAATGAGCAAGGACAGCAAAAACACCGCCACAGTACACAGCATGACAGGCTTTGCCAATGCGCAAAGCACAACCCGCGCGGGCACTTTGAGCATGGAATTGCGCAGCGTGAACTCCCGTTTTCTGGACCTGAACTTTCGCATGGCCGACGACCTGCGCACCGTTGAGCCGCTAATTCGCGAAAAACTGATGAACGCGTTGAGCCGGGGCAAAGTGGAATGCCGAATTTCCTGGGGGCGAGCAGAAGGTGAAAAACGAATTCCGAAGGTAGACTTGGAACAGGTTAAACAACTGGCCGCCCTTGAGGCCAGCATTCAAAGTGCCCTACCCAAAGCCAATGGCTTTCGCATTACCGATGTGTTGAACTGGCCCGGGGTGGTGGAAGACAACAGTTTGAGTGGTGAGGAACTTCAAGAAACCATTTCAAAATTGTGCGACCAGGCGATTGATGCCTTAAAGCAAAGCCGCGAGCGCGAAGGTGCAGGCCTGGCGGCAATATTGCTTGAAAAAGTGGATGGCATGGAAGCCATTGTGAACAGCCTGCTGCCCATGCTGCCCCAGTTTTTGGCCCACTATGAGGGAAAAATTCGGGAACGCATGAGTGAAGCTTTCGAGAAAATTATTTCTGACAAAGCCAGCCACCTAACAGTTGAGGACCTTGAAGAACGTATTAAACACGAAGTGGCGCTGCACAGCGTGCGCATTGATGTGAAAGAGGAAGTGGAACGCCTGCAAACCCACTTCACGGAAGTTCGCCGCATTTTGAAAAAAGGCGGTGTAATTGGCAAACGGCTGGATTTTGTAACCCAGGAATTGAACCGTGAGGCCAACACCCTAGGCAGCAAAGCCCACGCGATTGCGCAAACGCAAGCCTCGATTGACTTGAAGGTGTTGGTTGAACAGTTCAGGGAACAAATTCAGAATATTGAATAACCTTGGTTTTTATTTCGGAACGGGAATTGGGTTACCGAACTCAAGCAGCGCCACTCGAAGCGCGTTACACGGGTTTTGAAAATAGTAATCGCTTGCAGCAATGTTGCGGTACACCTCGTTTTGGGAAGGTGGGGGTGTCTCGGGCTGGAAATTGTTGTGGCCAGATGATTCAATTCTGTCAATGTTTTGACAAATTTGTGTCGCCAATTGATACCTTTCCCTTAAATAATCAGTGGGCGCAGCAATCAGGGTTAATCTAGCCCGATGCAACAAGTCTTCTCCTGAAGTCAGTGTGCTGGTCTCGCCAAATGTTCTGATCTGCTCAGCTAGACTTTGCTGAGCCTTGGACTGGAACGATTGAACAAACCTAACGCGCTTTTCAAGCACTGCAGGCCTTCCATTCACCCCAAGAAGCAAGGTGGCCTTAAGCGGTCGATTGCCAATTGATTCAAAGCAACCGTTTTCATCAATACGCTCTTTGATTTTATGGATTTTATTTGGGGGTGTAGGCCATGTTTTAGGTACCCCAGCCATCTGAAACTGCATGCCAATCAGCTTGGCGCTAACCTCGAGAGAATGCTCCGAAGCGGTCGGAGAATTGATGATATCCATTAATGTGGATGTGGTCTGCTCAATACGATCATGCGCATCGCTGCGCGTGAAACTTTTTTGCAAGTACGCCAGGTTTTGAACCCTTGCAAGTCTGCCTGAACCATCAAAAACTTTGTTCTGATACATGACAGATAGGATACCGGGGGGAAATTTGTAAACATCGCCGTAAACAAACGCCTCGCCTTCCCAGCGCACTTCGGCCCAAATTTTTTTGTAAAGATAGAGAGCCGCTTTCTGGCAAGTCTTGCCTTCTGCAGAGAAATGAACTGGTTGAACCTCTGGTGTTAGGCTGGTACCTCGCAATGCAATTTGAGTTGAATTCGGCACACCGTACTCCTTATGAGCGATAGGGAGCACTACGTAACCCGAGCTAATTAATTGTTCAACTGTTATTCCGTTCTGAATCAGTTGCGCTAAAAAGCTCAACAAGCCAACATTTGACTTAAAATCGCATATTAACGATGAAATTGGCGATGCCCTGAATGAGCACACTTGCACAACCTGGCCACCCCCCCGAATACGCTGGAAGCCTGTTTATTGTCAGTGCCCCTTCTGGAGCGGGTAAATCGTCACTGGTGAAAGCGCTACTGGCCGAAGTTCAAGGCATTGGCCTGTCGATTTCAAACACCACCCGCAAACCAAGGCCTGGCGAGGTAGATGGCAAAGACTACCATTTCATTTCACAGCCTGAATTCGAAGCAATACGCGACCAAGACGGTTTTCTGGAATGGGCCCATGTACACGGCAACTACTACGGCACCTCACGAACCTGGGTTGAAGGGCAAATGGCGATTGACCGAGATGTGCTGCTGGAAATTGACTGGCAAGGTGCAGAGCAGGTGGTGCGGAAAGTGGAAAATGTGGTGTCAATATTTATTCTTCCACCCAGTATCGAAGAGCTCGAAAAAAGGCTTCGTGGGCGGGGAACAGACAGCGAGGAAGTAATTTTGAAGCGAATGGGTGCCGCACAACTAGAGATCGAGCAAGCGAGGCGCTTTGATTATGTTATCCTTAACGATGATTTTTCTCAGGCACTGCTTGAATTGAAATCAATCGTCTTCGCATCCCGTTGCCGTTTCAATCAGCAAATGGCGCGCCACGGGGCGCAACTCAAAAGTATTGGACTGTAAGGACACCAGATGGCCCGCATCACCGTTGAAGATTGCTTGAAAAAGATACCAAACCGTTTTGACATGGCCCTGTGCGCCACTTACCGCGCCCGAATGCTGGCCCAAGGCCATACACCAAAAGTCAAATCAGACAAAGACAAACCCACTGTAACCGCACTGCGTGAAATCGCTGCTGGTGAAATCGGTATCGAAATGCTGAAACGCGTGCCTGTGTAATTTGCGCAGTTTCGCATTCCAAGAAGCCCGAGACCGGCAGACGGCTCGGGCTTTGTTCGTAAAACTGACCAAAAAACACGCTGGCTAACAAACCAGAATTAAACAAGAATTCCCGGATCCTGATTACCTTGAACAAGCCTTCCGCAGCACCGCTGGACATCAAATTTGCCAAAATCAAGGCTGTGACGTTTGCATTGCGCCCTGCCCCCTTGCAGGAGAGCCTTGATGCATTGAAAAAACGCCTTGGGCCTACACCC
>JAJTEM010000003.1 GCA_021299735.1 Burkholderiales bacterium
GGATTGCCATGATCTGGCTGTCGGTAAACCTTGATTGTTTCATTGCAGAACTCTCTTCCTCTATGGTTGAAAATTCTACTTCCGATCCCGTTTATTTGCAGGGGGTATTACCAAGGAAGCTGGCTTGTTGCGCACCAAGTAGTCGTTTAAATCAAGGCCATCTTCAGCATAGTCAGCCGCAGGCGATGGAAACCCGGCAGAAAGCCTGTGCGAGACCAAGCGCATGCGCTGCCTTGCTGGGGATTGCAGCAGAAGCAGGGGCGCTTGAGAAATATTCTCAGTGGGATGCTTAACTAAGGGGGCTTCAGAGTCTTGAATCATTGAACTGCTCACATTACATTTACTGTATATGTAACCAGTATAAATGGTTTTTTGAAAACTAACTCAATCTTTAAAAGAGCTTGCATCAACCAATCAAGGATCAACTGGTTCATTCACTTGAAATCATGATTTCAAGCGAGTACTCTTTAGCAAGTGTTACAAAAAGTGTTACAGAGGCGATTGCAAAAGAACAAGGGCCTAGGTTGTTACACCTAAGCCCTTGATTTATTTGGTCGGAATGAGAGGATTCGAACCTCCGACCCCTTGCACCCCATGCAAGTGCGCTACCAGGCTGCGCTACATTCCGAGAAGGCTGGATTATACATGAAACACTCAGGCTTTCAGGGCTTCACGCAAATTTAGCAATTGTTCTTTCAAAACTTCGCGATCAATCAAAATTGGTAGCGGCGCATCGCCAGCTGGACCATTTTTTTCCTGATCCAATCGGTTGCGCGCGCCGTTAATGGTAAAGCCATGTTCGTACAAAAGCTCACGAATTCTTCGAATGAAAAGCACTTCATGATGCTGGTAGTAACGACGATTGCCCCTTCGGGTAATCGACTTCAACTGGGTGAATTCTTGTTCCCAGTAGCGAAGTACGTGGGTTTTTACGCCACACAGCTCGCTGACTTCGCCAATGGTGAAGTAGCGCTTGGCCGGGATTGGCGGCAAGCTGGCTGTGGGTGGCGCTCCGTCTGCGTTTACGGTTTTTTGCATTGAGTGATCGGCTTGTACTTAAATAATTTAGTGAAAATTATTCAACCAAAGCTTTAAGTTTCTGGCTGGGATGAAAGGTTACCACTCTACGCGCTGCAATGGGAATCTCTTCACCAGTTTTTGGGTTTCTTCCCGGGCGCTGGGGTTTGTCACGCAGCTGAAAATTGCCAAAGCCTGACAATTTGACGGAATCGCCACCTTCCAGTGTGGTGCGAATTTCATCGAAAAATGCATCGACAAAATCTTTTGCTTCGCGCTTGTTCAGGCCAAGGCTATCAAACAACATTTCAGCCAGTTCAGCCTTGGTAAGGGAGCCTGAGGCGAGACCATCTTCAATCAGGTCCAGTCGGTCAGAGCGGGTATTGGTTTCGTTGCTTCGGTCGTCGTTCAACACAAATTGATCCACAGTGAGTTCTACCTATTTATCAATATTTATCGCAGGCGGGCTGCGCAACGCTGGCCTGCCTGATCAATCATTTTCTTTAACAATGGTTCGATATCAGCATCAGTCAAGCTGCGGTCGCCTGCTTGGAGGGTTAACCTGAATGCCAAACTTTTCTCATTTAGATTCAGACCCTTACCTTCTTCTTTTGGCACGAATTCATCAAAAAGGATAACCGATTTCAGCCAACCAAGGTTGTCATCTTTCACTTCCGTGATTGCTTTTTTTAGTTGTGCAGCAGCAATATTTTGCTCTACTACAAAAGCCAAGTCTCTCACCACAACCGGCTGCTTGGAAACTTCCTTGAAAGCGGGCAATTTGCGAGTGTTCAGGCCATCCAGTAACAGCTCGAACACGATGGGTGCCTGTGGCAAATCATATTCCTGTGCAAGCTTGGGGTGTAATTCACCAATAAAACCGATGGCCTGTTTGTTTACCAAAACACGAGCACTGCGGCCAGGATGCAATGCGGGGTGTTGATTTGGAGTATCGAAAGTTTCGAAGTCAACTTTGCGGCCATGCAGCAGTTGCTCCACATCGCCCTTCACATCGAAAAAGTCGAGTGCGCGATTGTTGCCTGCAGCCCATTGAAGCTGATCAGCCAGACCGTAGGCCAAGCCTCCTAATTTCCAGGTTTGTTTGAAACCGGCCACAGTTTGAGCACCTTCCTGCACTTTGTCGTCTTTCTCAAACACGCGTGCTACTTCAAACACACGAAGGCGATCAACACGGTGGCCCAAGTTGTGTTTCAACACACCGGTCAGGCTTCCGATCAAGGTGGAACGCATCACGCTAAGGTGGCTTGCAATCGGGTTCAACAAGCGCACTGGGTCAGTGTTGTTGTTAAAGTCGGCCTCCCACTGTTCGGGTGTAAAGCTATAGCTAACCACTTCCTGATAGCCCAGTGCAGCCACTTGGCGGCGAATTGCGTGGCGACTGATGTCGCCTTCCGCAGCGGGCAGCATTTTCAGTTTGCCCACGGGGGCGCGCAGTGGCAGGCTGTCGTAGCCCACAACACGAATCACTTCTTCAATCAGGTCTTCTTCAATATTAATGTCGAAGCGGTAGCTGGGCGGGTTGACTACATACGACGTGTTGCTGCCCTGCCCTTCAACATTGAATTGAAAGCCAAGCTTGGTAAATACATCTTTCACCTGCTCAACGGTGAAAGGCATGCCGATCACCATTTCCGCACGCGCATGGCGCAAGGTTACCGGCTTGCGTGTGGGCAGGTTCAACACCTGATCAACCACGGGGCCAGCCTGTCCACCACAAATTTCGATGATCAATGCGGTGATGCGCTCAATGTGCTCGGGGATGGTTTGAAAATCGACTCCACGCTCGAAACGATGAGAAGCGTCGGACGAGAAATTGAATTCACGCGCGCGCCCCACAATTGCGTCAGGGTGCCAAAAGGCTGCTTCCACAAAAATATTGGTGGTGCCTTCATTCACTGCGGTGTGGTCGCCGCCCATAATGCCAGCCAGCGCCTCCGGGCCGTTGGCATCGCAAATGACGCCCATGTGCGGCTTCAAAGCCACTTCCATGTCGTTCAGCAACTTCAACTTTTCGCCCTCGCGCGCCCAGCGCACCGTGAGGTCACCCTGCACTTTGTCCAGGTCGAACACATGGCTTGGGCGGCCCAGTTCCAACATCACATAATTGGAAATATCCACCAGCGCATTCAGGCTGCGTTGGCCGGCACCTTCGAGGCGATCGATCATCCACTGCGGCGTTTTTACTTGGTTGTTTACACCGCGAATAACACGCCCGGCAAAGCGGCCGCACAGGTCGGTATTTTCAACCTTTACATTGAGCGTGTCGGCAATGGTGGCAGCCACTGGTGTAAATGATGGCGCATTCAGCGTTGCGCCGGTTAATGCAGCAACCTCTCGGGCCACACCCCACACACTTAAACAGTCGGCGCGGTTGGGCGTCATTTTCAAGGTGAACTTCATTTCGTTCAACCCGAGCAGCTCGCGCACATTTCCGCCAACGGGGAAGTCATTATTCAGAATATGCAGCCCGTCAACATCACTCGGCACACCCAGCTCTTTGCCAGAACACAACATGCCACCACTTTCAACGCCGCGCATTTTGGTGGGTTTAATTTTGAATCCACCGGGCAGTTCAGCGCCAGGCAAAGCGCAAGGCACTTTAAGCCCCTCTGCCACGTTTTGTGCGCCACACACTATTTGACGCACATCGCCCTCGGCCACCTGCACTTGGCAAACACTGAGGCGGTCAGCATCGGGGTGCTTGTCTTTTTTAACAACCAAACCCACGACCACGCCAGAAAATTCCGGGGCCAAGGGTTCCAGTTCTTCCACTTCCAAACCCGCCATGGTGAGCTTGTCACCCAATTCTTGCGTGTTCAATGGGGTGTTGACGAGTGACTTCAACCAGGATTCTGTAAATTGCATCTTTTAATATCCAAAACTGGCTTGGTTAAACTGAATTGGGCTTAATTGAACTTAGTTGAACTGCTGCAGAAAACGTACGTCGTTTTCATAGAACAAGCGCAAATCGTTGATGCCATAACGCAGCATGGTTAAGCGATCGGGACCCACGCCAAATGCAAAACCGGTGTAGGTTTCGGGGTCGATTCCTACATGGCGCAACACATTCGGATGCACTTGACCGCAACCGGCGATTTCAAGCCACTTGCCCTTGTTGGGGCCGCTGGTGAAAGCCATGTCAATTTCCGCAGAGGGTTCAGTAAACGGAAAAAACGAGGGGCGAAAACGAATGGTGATGTCGTCGGTTTCGAAGAAGGTTTTCAGGAAGTCCATGAACACCGCTTTCAAATCAGCAAAACTCACCCCTTCATCAATCCACAAACCTTCAACCTGGTGAAACATGGGTGAATGGGTTGCATCGCTGTCCACGCGGTACACGCGGCCTGGCGCAATAATGCGAATGGGCGGCTTGTTAGTTTGCATGTAGCGCACCTGCATGGGCGAGGTGTGCGTGCGCAGCAGGTTGCCGCCGGTGCCCTCTACGTAGAAGGTGTCGTGCATGGAACGCGCGGGGTGGTTCTCCGGCGTGTTTAGCGCTGTGAAATTGTGAAAGTCGGTTTCAATTTCAGGGCCATCGGCCAAATCAAATCCAATGGTGGTAAAAATTTCTTCAATGCGTTCAAGTGTGCGCATGGCGGGGTGCAATCCACCTGTACCACGCATGCGACCAGGCTTGGTTACATCGATTGCCTGGGCTTGCAATTTGGCTTGCATGGCAGCGTCGGCCAGCGCCTGCCGCTTGGCGTTCAATACTGCCTCAACCTGTTGTTTAAGTTGATTGATTTCTGCGCCGCGGGTTTTCTTTTCTTCGGGCGACAGCGCTGCCATGCCTTTGAGCAATTCGGTCACTTTGCCCTGCTTACCCAAAAACTGGGCCTTGATGTTTTCAAGACTGGCTGGGTCGGTTGCCGAGGACATGGCCTGTTCGGCCTCGGTAAGAATGGCTAAAAGCGATGCATCCATGGGTATTGGTTCGGTTCTTTTTTGAGATTGGAACGGCTTTAATCAGAGCCCTGAATTGTAACGCCTGAAAACAAAAACGGAGCCCGAGAGCCCCGTTTTTATTAGTCTTTTCGCCAACTTAAGAGAAATACTTAAGTAACGAATATTTGACTTGGCTGGTGAATTACGCTTGCGCTGCGCGCACTCGACCCACGATGGCAGCGAAGGCCGCTTTGTCGGTCACCGCCAGGTCAGCCAGCACCTTGCGGTCCAGGCCAATGGCAGCTTTTTTCAAGCCATTGATGAATACGCTGTAGGTCATGCCGTGTTCACGCACCGCGGCGTTGATACGGGTGATCCACAGTGCGCGGAATACGCGCTTCTTGTTGCGGCGGTCACGGTATGCATACTGACCAGCACGCATCACCGCTTGCTTGGCAACGCGGAATACATTGTTACGACGGCCGCGGAAGCCTTTGGCTTGTGCGATTACTTTTTTGTGACGGGCGCGAGCCGTTACACCACGTTTTACTCTAGGCATTTGACACTCCTCCCTTTATGCGTAAGGCATCATGTCGCGTACACGACCGATGTCTGATTTGTGAATCGTTTCCATGCCGCGCAATTGACGCTTGCTTTTGGTCGTTTTCTTGGTGAGGATGTGGCGCTTAAAGGCGTGGCCACGCTTGATCGATCCGCTTGAGCGGACCAAGAACCGCTTTGCAGCGCTCTTTTTGGTCTTCATCTTGGGCATCTTGGTGCTCCTAATGCTGCTTGCAGGTGGCTTCGACGAAGCACTTTTTTAACCTGGTGGGCAATTGTTGTGTTGCACTTTTACACGCAATACAGCAAGCCCGCGATTATAACGCGGGTTTGCTGTAGCGGGCAATATTTTTGAGAAATTACGCTTTTTTGCGTGGTGCAATCATCATGACCATTTGGCGACCTTCCATTTTGGGCATCTGTTCAACCACCCCAAACTCATCGAGGTCAGTGCGAACACGCTCCAAAAGACGGGCACCTATGTCTTGGTGGGCCATTTCACGTCCACGAAAACGCAATGTAACCTTGCACTTGTCTCCGTCTTCAAGGAATCGGGTCAAGTTGCGTAGTTTCACGTTGTAATCGCCGTCGTCTGTTCCAGGTCGGAACTTGATTTCCTTGATTTGAACCTGTTTTTGTTTAGATTTGGCTTCAGCGGCTTTTTTCTGTTCTTGGTAACGGAACTTGCCGTAGTCCATCAGTTTGGCCACTGGGGGCACGGCCTGCGGCGCAATTTCCACCAAATCTACACCGCCTTCATCAGCCAAACGCAAAGCTTCCGATGTTTTAACGATGCCTAACTGCTCACCCTCAATTCCAATGAGGCGCACTTCGGGGATACGGATTTCCTCGTTAATGCGATTTTTCTTTTCTGCTACGATGTCTAGCCTCTTTCTTCTGGTTAAATAAAATCAAGCTCGGCTGTTGATTTCGCCCAGCAGGCGCTGAATGAATTCTTCAACAGGCAGTGAGCCCAGGTTTTCATTGCCGCGCAAGCGCACGGCAACTTGGTTTGCGTCACGCTCCGCATCGCCAATAACCGCGATGTACGGAGTTTTCTGCATTGTGTGCTCACGGATTTTACGATTGATCTTTTCATTACGCAAATCCGCCTCAACCCTAATGCCTTGTTTCTTCAACATTTGCACCACATTATGAGCGTAATTATTGTGCGCTTCGGTGATGGTTGCGACAACCACTTGAACTGGTGACAACCACAACGGCATGGCACCTGCATGGTTTTCAATCAAAATGCCGATGAAGCGCTCCATGGAACCAACGATGGCACGATGAAGCATTACTGGCACCCGGCGGCTGTTGTCTTCAGCCACATACTCAGCACCCAGGCGGCCTGGCAACTGAAAATCCACTTGAATAGTGCCGCACTGCCATGAACGGCCGATTGAATCCTTCATGTGGTATTCAATTTTGGGACCGTAGAAAGCACCCTCACCCGGCAGTTCTGTCCACTGTACGCCACAGGCTTTTAACGCAGCGCGCAGGGAACCTTCGGCTTTGTCCCAGGTTTCATCGGTACCCAAACGCGCCTCTGGGCGCAGCGCCAGTTTTACATTAATTTCATTGAAACCGAAATCGGCATACACCTGCATGGCCACTTGGTTGAAGCGAGTCACTTCCTCTTGAACCTGGTCTTCGGTACAGAAAATATGGCCATCGTCTTGAGTAAAACCGCGCACACGCATAATGCCGTGCAAGGCGCCGGAACTTTCATTGCGATGGCAGGCGCCAAATTCGCCGTAGCGCATGGGCAAATCGCGATAGGAACGCAAATCGCTTTTAAACACTTCAATGTGCCCAGGGCAGTTCATCGGCTTTAATGCGTAATCGCGCTTTTCCGATTCCGTGGTGAACATGTTTTCTTTGTAATTTTGCCAGTGGCCCGACTTTTCCCACAATTTGCGATCAAGAATTTGCGGGCAACGAATTTCCTGGTAACCACCATCTACGTACACTTTGCGCATGTACTGCTCTACTTGCTGCCACAGCGCCCAGCCTTTCGGGTGCCAAAACACCAGCCCGGGCGCTTCGTCTTGCATGTGGAAAAAATCCAGCTGCTTGCCCAGTTTGCGGTGGTCGCGCTTTTCAGCTTCTTCAAGGCGGTGCAGGTAAGCGGCCAGGTCTTCTTTCTTGGTCCAAGCGGTGCCGTAAATACGCTGCAACATTTCATTGTTGGAATTGCCACGCCAGTAAGCGCCGGCCACTTTCATCAATTTGAAGTGCTTCAGCTTGCCGGTATTGGGCACGTGGGGCCCACGGCACAGGTCGATGAATTTGCCTTCGCGGTACAGCGAAATATTTTCATTGCTGGGGATGCTGGCAATAATTTCAGCCTTGTAGTGTTCGCCCTGGTCTTTGAAAAACTGCACGGCATCGTCACGCACCCATTCTTCCCGGGTAACCACTTCATCAAGCTTGGCCAGCTCGTTCATTTTTTTCTCGATCGCTTCAAGGTCTTCAGGAGTGAAGGGGCGCTCGTAGGAAAAATCGTAGTAGAAGCCGTCTTCGATCACCGGGCCGATAGTAACCTGCGCCGTAGGAAACAACTCCTTCACTGCGTAGGCCAGCAAATGGGCGGTTGAATGGCGAATGGTGTCCAGGCCTTCTTCGTCTTTTTCAGTGACGATTGCCAGGGAGGAATCGCTTTCGATGGTGAAAGAAGTATCAACCAGCGTGCCGTTCACCTTGCCGGCCAAGGCGGCTTTGGCCAAACCTGCGCCAATGCTGGCGGCAACTTGGGCAACTGTCACAGGGTGATCGAAAACACGTTCGGATCCGTCAGGCAGGCGGATTACTGGCATATGTACTTCCCTTACGAAGGTATTGGCTTGGTTTCTTTTTCAGCAACCCTGTATTTTAGCGGGTAGACGCGAGGAAGGGGTTCGTGAAGTTGTCGAATGACAACAAAAGCTTGGGAATTTTAGTGGTAGGACCGACTGGAATCGAACCAGCGACCTCTGCCATGTCAAGGCAGCGCTCTAACCAGCTGAGCTACGGTCCTAAAGAAGAGTGCGAAATATACACCAGTGAGGCCGCGGGGGCAAGCCCGATCGCGCTTGACAATATTTCTGACAACAACTATTGTCATATTCAATTTTACCCCCCCATTCACCCCACAAGGAAAACAAATGGCCATCAAAGTAAGCCCCCAATCGTTTGAATCCATGCGCAAAGTCATGAACGGCTTCTGGATTGTGGTTCCGGCCTATTTGTTGATTAGCCTGGTTATGCCTTTCCTGCTGGTTTTGGCTGCTTTGCTGCTGGTTGCCCACACACTGGAACTGCCGATTGCGTTCTTGCGCCTGCGCGGAAAAAACCTGCCCACCCTGGAAGTCGTGTCTAAAACCCTGCTGTATGGCTTCACATGGTGGTTACCAAAAAGCCTGGAAGCAAAATAAAGCAAGTTATACAGCTTTGGTGAAACCGGCTTTTTTGTAAAAAAAGAGTCATGTAACCGTCACAAGGCAGTCAAATCGAGCGCGTTTAATGGGGCCATGACAAGAACATGGACATTAAAAATGCGCTCGAATCAGTTGAATTTCCAGCAGCGACTTGCCGAACAACTGTTTGCGAAAGCGACCACTGAACAAAACACTGCGGCAAATGGCCAGCAGCAAATATCTCAAACTGATTGTTCCACTGACGAGCCGGGGTGCAACAAATACCGCACCATCTGGATTTCAGACATTCACTTGGGCACGCCAGGTTGCCAGGCCGATGCCCTGCTCCACTTCCTGAAACACAATGAGAGCGACACCTTGTATTTGGTGGGCGATATTATCGATGGATGGCAGTTGCGCAAAAGCTGGTTTTGGCCACAAAGCCACAACGATGTCATTCAAAAGGTGTTGCGCAAGGCGCGCAAAGGTACGCAAGTGGTGTTTATTCCGGGCAACCACGATGAAGCGGCCCGCCAGTTTGCCGGTATGACCTTCGGCGATATTCCGATTATGGACAATGCAGTGCACGTAACCGCAGATGGTAAACGACTGTGGGTAGTGCACGGCGATGAGTTTGACCAAGTGGTGCGCTATGCCAAATGGCTGGCGTACCTGGGCGACACGCTTTACAACTTTGCGTTGACCATGAACCGCGTATTGAACAACATTCGAATCAAGCTGGGTTACCCGTATTGGTCGCTGTCGCAGTTTTTGAAACAGCAAGTAAAAAACGCAGTGAACTTTATTCTTGAATTCGAGCAAGCACTTATTCATGAAGCCAAACACCGTGGCTATGACGGCGTGGTGTGTGGGCACATTCACAAGGCAGAAATTAAACAGGTGGATGGCTTGCTGTACTGCAACGATGGCGACTGGGTTGAAAGCCTGACTGCGCTGGTTGAGCACCCCTGTGGCAAGCTGGACATTGTTCACTGGCCGCACCGTGAGCTGCCGGCGCGCAAACAAAAAGCGCTTGCACACTCGCTGGCGGAGTAAGGCAACATGCGAATACTGATTGCAACCGATGCATGGGCGCCGCAAATAAATGGTGTGGTACAAACGCTAAGCCAGGTGGTGGCAAAACTTGGCGCGCAGGGCCACGAGGTACGGGTGATACACCCGGGCTTGTTTAAAACAATTCCCTGCCCCACCTACCCTGAAATACGATTGGCCCTGTGGCCTTTAACACGCCTGCGCCATGAACTGGATGATTTCAAACCACAGGCTGTGCACATAGTGACTGAAGGGCCAATTGGCCTTGCCATGCGTTTGTTGGTACACCGCCGCAAACTGCCTTTCACCACGGCATACCACACTCAATTTCCAGAGTACGTGAAAGCGCGCGCAGGCATTCCCATTCGCTTTACCGCCACATTGCTGCGCTGGTTTCACCAACCTTCCCACGCTGTGATGGTACCTACCTTGTCGGTTATCGAAACCCTGAAAAGCCGCGGCTTGAACAATTGTGTGCTGTGGCAAAGGGGTGTGGATTTGAACCGCTTCAATCCAGAACAATCGGCCGCCAGCAAGCACATGACTTACAGCCCACGTAACCTGGAAACCGACGATACACAGCAGGTTGAACTGCTGCGCAAAATGAATGCCTGCAATATTGAAAAGCCTGTGTTTTTATACGCTGGCCGTGTGGCCGTAGAAAAAAACCTGGAAGCATTTTTAAGCCTTGAACTGCCGGGCGAGAAATGGATTGCTGGCGATGGTCCTGCCCGCAAAGCATTGGAGAAACAATTTCCGCAAGCCAAGTGGTTTGGCATGCTGAACCATGCTGCGCTGTCGGAATTGTACAAACGTGCGGATGTGTTTGTATTTCCCAGCATGACCGACACATTCGGGCTTGTGCTGCTTGAAGCCATGGCCAGCGGTTGCCCGGTTGCTGCGTTTCCGGTGAACGGCCCGCTGGATGTGGTTGGGAATTCCGGTGCAGGCGTGCTGGACTGGAACCTGAAAAAAGCAGCCATGGCCGCACTAAAAATTGACCGTGATGTGCCTTTGAAACATGCCAGTACCTTTACTTGGGAAAATTGTGCTGAACAGTTTCAGGGCTACCTGGCGCCAATTGGGCTGGCGAGTACCGCCCCCAAAGCGTTATCAAGCAACCCCAAGCCTTTGTCTAACCGCCCCTGAAGCGCGCCCCTGAAGTTGATTGCCCCGTGAATTGCCTATAATAGACACAAATCATAAGCACCACACATAAGCACTGAGTGAAAACTCACAACTCATTCTCGGGAGCAATACAAATTGGGATTCCTAGCCGGAAAGAAAATTCTTATCACAGGCCTTTTGTCGAACCGTTCAATTGCCTACGGCATTGCGAAGGCCTGCCACGCGCAGGGCGCTGAACTGGCCTTCACCTATCAAACAGAGCGTTTTATCGACCGTGTTACCGACATGGCTGCTGAGTTCGATTCCAAGCTGGTATTTCCGCTTGATGTTGCCGAAGACACTCAAATTGAAAACCTGTTCACCGAACTGGCCAAACACTGGGATGGGCTGGATGGTTTGGTGCATGCCATTGGCTTTGCACCACGCGAAGCGATTGCAGGCGATTTTCTGGAAGGCATTTCACGCGAAGCGTTCCGAATTGCGCACGACATTTCTGCCTACAGCTTTCCCGCGCTGGCCAAAGCCGCCTACCCCATGATGCAGGGCCGTGAAGGCGCACTGCTTACTTTAAGCTACCTGGGCTCGGTGCGCATGGTACCGAACTACAACACCATGGGATTGGCCAAGGCATCGCTCGAAGCATCTGTGCGTTACCTTGCAGAATCACTGGGCCCCAAAGGCATTCGTGTGAATGGTATTTCAGCAGGCCCCATCAAAACACTGGCTGCCGCTGGCATTAAAGGTTTCAGCAAAATTTTGCATGCGGTAGAAGAGGCCGCACCACTGCGCCGAAATGTAACGATTGAAGACGTGGGCAACACCGCTGCATTCATGCTTTCCGATTTGGCACGCGGCATTACCGCTGAAATTACTTATGTAGACGCAGGCTACAGCACAGTGGTAGGTGGCATGGCAGAATAAGGAATCCATTTCCTTAAACGTTTCACCCACAGGCGGTATCAAGGTGAATCAAGTTCATGCATATACAACAACCCTCGCAGTGGCGGGGGTTTCAAAAACACTCGGTGGCGTAAAACTGTTCACCGAGGTCAGCCTTGAATTGCAACAAGGGCAATCTCTGGCAGTTATCGGAGAATCGGGTTCAGGCAAATCAACCCTACTCCACTTAATGGCTGGCCTGGATAAACCGGACACTGGCGAAGTGTATTGGGCTGGCAAGGCAATCAACCATTTAAGCACCAATGAAATTGCAGTCAAGCGACTGCGCCATGTTGGGCTGGTGTTTCAGGCTTATTACCTGATGCCGCACTTAACCGCGCAACAAAATGTAGAGCTGCCATTTTTGCTGGCAGGCCAGCAACCCGACCATGCACGATGCATTCAACTGCTGGAACAAGTGGGCATGGCTCACAAAGCAGGCAGCCACCCTCGGGTAATGTCGGGCGGTGAACAACAGCGCGTTGCAATTGCGCGCGCACTGGCCTTGAACCCGCCATTGATACTTGCAGATGAGCCCACAGGCAACCTCGATGAAGACAATGCCGAGCGTGTGCTGCAGGTGTTGCTGCAAGCCTGTTCATCGCAAGGTTGCGCCTTGGTGATGGTGACCCATTCTGCCAAAGCAGCAAGCCATTTGGACCAACGTTTGAGTTTGGCAGATCACCAATTGGTCAAAACAAACCCGGTTGACCACCTGGCCGCGCAACCTGCCAACAAGGTCTAAGCCATGGCCATACCACCAAGCATTGTCTTGAAACTGCAGCTTTTTGCGGGTGCCTTGCGCGACCAACCTGTGAAGTGGTTAATTGCTACAGTGTCTATCGCAGTGGGTGTGGGCCTGGGCTTTGCTGTGCACCTTATTCACAAACAGGCGCTGGACCAATTCAACAACGGTGTGCGGCAGTTTTCCGGGCAAGCCGACTTGCAGTTGTTGCCACACAGCACCCTGCTGCCTGAAACAAGTCTGGAACAACTGGCTGCCCTGCCTGAAGTGGCTGTGGCTTCACCAATTATCGACATCACAGTGCCTGTGCAAGGCATGGACAAGCCATTGCGCTGGCTTGGGCTGGATGTGTTTACAGCTGCAGCAGTTACGCCCAACTTCATTGGGCAAAGCAGTGATGAAACAAGCGATGACGCGCAACAAGGCGATATTCCGCTGCTCAGCACCAACAACGTATTTGTTAGCCCGGCACTGAAAGAACAACTGCCGAGCGAACAAACAACGCTAACAACACTGCACAACAACGCAAGCCAACAGTGGCAAGTGGCGGGTACGGTACCCGCAGCAGGAGCCGGTCAACCTCTCGCAGTGGCCGATATTGCAGCTGTGCAATGGCGCTTGGGCACGCTGGGACAAATATCGCGGATCGATTTGAAACTTCAAGAGGGCATAACACCTGCAAGTTTCCAGCAAAAATACAGCGATGCATTTGCCGAACTGGGCCGCCTGGAAACACCCAGTGAACAAGGCACACGTGGCGCCAGTGTGTCGCAGGCCTACCGTGCCAACCTGTCAATTCTGGCCATGGTGGCCTTGCTCACGGGTGGCTTTTTAACTTTCTCAACACAAATGCTGGCAGTGGCGCAACGTTCACGACAGTGGGCACTGCTGGCAGCTTTGGGTGCGCGGGCGGGTACATTGCGCATGCAGGTGTTGTTTGAATCAGCATGTTGCGGTTTGGTGGGTGGTGTGTTGGGTGTGGCTTTGGGTTGGGGCCTTGCACTGGCAGTGGTGCGTTACCTGGGTGTTGACCTTGGCGCAGGTTACTTTCAAACGGCACAAAACACCGTAAACCTTCCTCTCCTAGATAGTTTTTTGTTTGCTGGTTTTGGCATGGCGGCCACTTTGCTGGGTGGTTTGTCCCCTGCCTTGCAAACAGGACAAATGGCCTTGCACCAACGTTTGCGTGCAGGCACTGAAGAAGCAGGCCTGCAGTTTGCCAACAAGGCGCATTGGGCAGGCTTGCTGCTTTGCGCAGTGGCCGCAGCCTGCCTTTTCATTCCACCCTACGGAAATATTCCAGTGGGTGGTTACCTTGCTGTGGCCTTTGGCTTGTTTGGCGGCATTGCCATGATTGGCCTGGTGGTGCGCGGCATTATCAGACCACCTGCACAACTTGCGCAGGTGGCCGACTTGGCAAAATCGCGCCTGGCCAGTACGCCAAACTTGTTGGCTGTGGGGCTTTCAGGAGTAGTGGCCAGCTTTGCGCTGGTAGTGGCCATGCATGTGATGATTTACAGCTTTCGCCATTCGCTGGATAACTGGCTTACACAGGTGCTGCCAGCGCCTTTGTATGTCAAATTGAACAGCGCGAGTATTCCCGTATTTCCGGATTCCTTTCAACAAAAAATAGCGGATTTGCAGGGTGTTGAACTGGTTGAATTCTGGGGGCAACAATCGATTGTGCTTGATCCGAAACGCCCCGCAGTTGAATTGATCGCAAGGCCAATTTCCGTTGAGGCTGCAAACCAGCGCCTGCCCATGACAGGCACCACAATTGCCGAACCCAAAGCCGGCACACTGCCTGTGTGGGTCAGCGAACCCATGACCGATTTATATGGCCTGAAAGCGGGCAGCACGATTACCTTGCAATTGGACCAGGGTGTGCGTGTGCCCACCACAGTGATGGGCGTGTGGCGCGATTACACCCGCCAGCATGGCGCCATTGTGTTGCCCAAAACAGAACTTCTAAAGCAATTCAATGTGCAGTTTAAAAACACACAAGGCGCTGTATGGCCACAAGACAATGTGAGCGTGAAAGATACGGTAGCGCGCATTGAACAGGCCGCCAGCACCACACCCCTTGCACAGAAAATTGACTTTGCCGAACCTGGCGAAATTCGACAACTAAGCCTGGGTATTTTTGATCGCAGCTTTGCGGTTACCTACCTGCTGGAAATTGCAGCGGTAGTAATCGGCCTGTTTGGTGTGGGCACCACATTTTCTGCAATGGCCTTGCAGCGCAAGCGCGAATTCGCCTTGCTGGGTGCCATGGGCGCCAGCCCAAACTGGATATTGAAACTGATTGCACGCGAAGCGCTGATTGCATCGGCAGTGGCCGCTTTGGTCGGTTTGATTATTGGCTTGGCATTTGCGGCTATTTTAATTTTTGTGGTGAACCCGCAGTCTTTCCACTGGACCATGGAATGGTTCACACCATGGCGCGACCTGGCGGCAATGGTGCTAGTACTGATTGCCATGAGCAGCGCCACAGTTACCATGGCCTTGCGCAACAAACTGGGCACGCAACTTGTTGAACAATTAAAAGAGGACTGGGCATGAAGCGGCGCGACTTGTTGAAAGCCGGCCTTGGCCTGCCACTGTTGAGTACCCTTTCTGGTACGGTGCTTGCCGAACCTGGCATGCAGCGCGTTTATGCCCAACCCAATGCCAGCCTGCCGCCCACCCTGCCCCGTGATCATGGTGCTCACCCCGCATTCAGAACCGAATGGTGGTATTTCACGGGCTGGTTTGAAAGCCCTGAACTGGACGAACCATTCGGCGTGCAAATTACATTTTTTCGATCAGCACCGAATGTGAACGTGCTGAACCCCAGCGCCTTTGCACCCAAACAATTGTTGTTTGCCCATGCCGCTGTGGCCATGCCCTCGGTGGGCAAGTTAAAGCACGATCAAATTATTCGCCGTGCAGGCAGTGGTGGTGCTTTGCTTCAAAGCACCAACCAGCAAGTATTGAACATTCAAATGCCGGGCTGGCAATTGCAAACTGCACAAGGTGATCAATGGCAATGCAACATTCAAACCCCACAGTTGAGCATGAATTTGCGCATGGAGCAAACACAAACACCGTGGATGCAAGGCCAAGGTGGCTATTCACAGAAAGGCCCCAAGCCCGAGCAATCGAGCTATTACATTACCCTGCCCCACATGCGCTGCAACGGCACTATTCGCATTGAAGGCAAAACACTGCCAGTGCAAGGCAGCTTCTGGATGGACCATGAGTGGTCAAGCACCGTGCTTGCCCCCAATGCACAAGGCTGGGACTGGGTGGGTTTGCATGGCAAACAGGGCGAAGCCTTGATGGCTTTCCAAATTCGCGACCGAGACAATGCCAAATCACCCGTGTGGACCCACGCAGCACTTCGACAGGCTGATGGCAGCGTGCGTAATTTCAAACAAATCAAATTCGATGTGTTGAAGCAATGGAAATCGACACGCACAGGCATTGACTATCCGGTTTCACAAAGGCTGGTACTCGATGATCAAGCCTTTGAATTGGAGCCTTTGTTTGATGATCAGGAACTGGATGCACGGGCCAGCACGGGCACCCTGTATTGGGAAGGCGCTGTGCGTGTAAAAAGCGGGAATGTTTCCTCTAGCAATACTTCACCTTGGGGCCACGGCTACCTTGAAATGACGGGATATGATCGCCCCATGCAACTTTAAGTCAAGCTAAGCGCACCGTATGAGCAACACCAACAAACTTCAAACCCTGGGCTCCACCCTGGCCTCCCTGGTCAGCCCACAAAAGGGCTGGGCTCTTGCCGCACTGGGTGCGCTGCTGCTGGGTTCGGCAATGTCATTGACCATGCCGGTGATGTTTCGCTGGCTAATCGACAGCGGCTTTTTGGCCGGTAAAAACCCGGAAGGTTTAAACAGCGCGTTTGGCTATATTTTATTGCTGGTGTTTGTTCTGGCCATGGCCAGTGCGGTGCGGTTTTATTTGGTGACCACGCTGGGCGAACGCATTTCCGCAGACCTTCGCAACCGTGTGTACACGCACCTGCTGGTGCAACGCCCCGAGTTTTTTGAGACCCTGAAAGTGGGCGAGGTGCTATCGAGATTAACTGCTGACACCACGCTGATTCAAACACTGGTGGGCAGCAGTTTGTCATTCTTTTTGCGCAACAGCCTCACCACATTGGGCGGCTTGGTGATGCTGCTGCTGACAAGCCCTTTGCTTTCAGGTGCTGTGCTATTGCTAGTGGTAGTAGTGATGGTACCCGTGGTTGTTTTGGCACGCCGAGTTCGCAAGTTGTCGCGAGCCAGCCAGGACAAACTGGCTGACAGCAGCGCAATTGCACAGGAAGTGCTAAACCAAATAACTACTGTGCAGGCCTTTAACCAGGAACACACCGAAGCTGCAAAATTTACAAGCTCAAGCGAACAAACCTACCAAACCGCACGAAGGCGTACAGTGAACCGTTCAGCCCTGTTGTTTGTGGCAATTGGTCTTGCGTTCGCCGGCTTGGTGGTAGTGCTGTGGATGGGCGCCAAGGCCGTGGCCGGCGGCGAAATGAGTGCGGGCGAGCTGGCCCAATTTGTTATGTACGCTGCCTTCGTGGGCGCGGGCTTTGCGGCATTGTCAGAAGTGCTGGGCGAATTCCAGCGTGCTGCAGGCGCTGCAGAACGACTGGTTGAGTTACTTAATCTGGACACCACCATTCACAAACATGGCCTGCCACCGCCACCCAAACAAGGTGGCTTCTTGATTGAGTTCAACCATGTCGATTTTGCTTACCCTTCTGCTCCCGACAAATTCATTCTTCAAGATTTCAACTTGAGTATTCAACGCGGCGAGACGCTGGCGGTGGTCGGTCCATCAGGCGCCGGAAAATCAACCTTGTTCAGCCTGCTGCTGCGCTGGTACGACGTGAACCAAGGTCAAATTCTGATTGAAGGCAAAGCGCTGGAAAGCCTGCACCTGGAACAGTGGCGGTCCAATTGTGCGTATGTGGCGCAGGAAGCTGTCATTTTCTCGGGCAGCCTACTGGACAACGTACGGTACAGTAAACCGAATGCAACTCCCGAGGAAATTAACAAGGCTTTGGCCGATGCAGCCGCCACCAATTTCGTAAACCGAATGCCCGAGGGTTTGAATACCAACGTGGGCGAAAAAGGCGTACGCCTTAGCGGCGGTGAGCGGCAACGGGTTTCGATTGCACGCGCTGTGTTGCGTGACGCCGGTTTACTGTTGCTGGACGAAGCCACCGCCAGCCTGGACGCAGAAAGCGAACAACTGGTTCAACAGGCGATAGAAAAAAGCCGCCATGGCAGAACCACATTGATTATTGCCCACCGCTTGGCCACTGTAATGGCGGCAGACCGAATTGTGGTGATGAATGAAGGCAAAATTGTGGAGATGGGCACCCACAAAGATTTAATGGCGCGGCAGGGTTTGTATGCCAAGCTGGCATCCTTGCAGTTTATTGATGAGAATGCGCAGAAGCTGATGGCGTAGCTTACTTACTCACTCAGCATGGTTTCCCCGCCCATTCGGCGTGGGTTTCAAGCGCTGGTTTATTAAGCCGGCTCAGCGCGGGTTTCAACTGCTGGTTGGTATGGCCCACTCGGCGTGGATTTCAATCACTCGCCTGAAAACCTGTTGATCCCTTTTTGTAATTCACACTGATTCAATCCGCTCGACAAAACTGAAGGTCGATCGGATTGTCAGCCTTTGGCTGAACATGGCGTGTGAATTCCAACGGGCAGGTTTTCTTGAAGGCGAAGCGATCGAAACACCGCTGCCGATTGGGCCGAAAACCCAGTGGTGATTTGCTGGGCGGTTGGAGATACGCGAAGGCAGCTTGTGCTTTGAAACCAACGGTGATCTGCCGGGTGATGAAGACTTGCGGGCGCTGGCTTAGGCCAACTCGGCAGTGGGATCGCTTGGGCTGCACTTCAAGAAAACCGCCCCGTTTGAATTGATTCGCAGCGTTCGGCTACATGCCGACAACAAATTCGGCCATTTGTTTTGCCGAATTTGGTGAGCAAGAAGCAATTCAACAAGGGACCAAGCGGTTTTCCGTGCGGAACAAGCGGCTCACGACGAGTTGGCTACAAACAAACAGCAGTACAAGCGCCCCACGACGAGCCAGCGTAAACCGCGCCAGACCTCTTTTTACATGGTCAGTTACCTGGCATCGCTTGCCTCGGCCGGGCATTACAGGTTTTCCCGCGAATGATCGGGATACCTGTCGAATTGATATCGCAACAAGGTAAACTTAAGGCACCAAAATCTCAAAAACTTGCAGCGAAATCACCATGCAACAGTACCTCGACTTGATGCAGCACGTGCTGGACCACGGCACCGACAAAATGGACCGCACCGGCACTGGCACGCGTTCCGTGTTTGGTTACCAAATGCGCTTCAATCTGCAGGAAGGCTTCCCCATGGTGACCACCAAGAAGCTGCACACCCGCTCTATAATTCACGAACTACTGTGGTTTTTGATGGGCGACAGCAATATTCGTTACCTGAAAGAAAACGGAGTCAGTATTTGGGATGAATGGGCCGATGAAAACGGTAACTTGGGCCCCGTGTATGGCGTGCAGTGGCGCAGCTGGCCTACGGCCGATGGCCGTCACATTGACCAAATCTCGCAATTGATGCAGCAAATCAAAAACAACCCCGATTCCCGCCGTCACATTGTGAGCGCCTGGAACGTGGCTGAAATCAACAACATGAAACTGCCCCCATGCCATGCACTTTTTCAGTTCTACGTGGCCGATGGAAAGTTGAGTTGCCAGCTGTACCAGCGCAGCGCCGACATTTTCCTGGGCGTGCCTTTCAATATTGCCAGCTATGCCTTGCTCACCCACATGGTGGCCCAACAATGCGATCTGGATGTGGGTGATTTTGTATGGACTGGTGGCGATTGCCACCTGTACAGCAACCACATGGAACAGGTTGCCGAACAACTCAGCCGCAAACCCTACCCCTTGCCCACACTGCACATAAAACGCAAACCCGAGAGTATTTTCGATTACAAGTTCGAGGACTTTGAAATTCTGAACTACACTTGCCACCCGCACATTAAAGCGCCAGTGGCGGTATAAAACATGAAGGTTTCCATCGTAGCGGCAGTGGCCGACAACGGCATTATTGGTATTAACAACAGCCTGCCCTGGCATTTGCCTGAAGACTTGGCTTTCTTCAAGCAAACCACTTTGGGCTGCCCCGTGCTGATGGGTAGAAAAACCTATGAATCCATTAACCGCCCACTGCCGGGTCGCTTGAATGTAGTTTTGTCGGGCAATGCAAGCTGGAAACCTGGCCCCGCGAAAGACGGTACACCGCGCAACATAATTACCTACCCCGCCCAGCTACCGGAAGGCAGCACCACCCAGATTGCAACAGCCACCAATTTGCCCGATGCATTGAAATGGCTTTCCGGCTTTGAACAAGTGTTTTTGATAGGTGGCAGCAATTTATACGAACAGGCTTTGGCACAGGACTTGGTCGACGAATTGATCCTAACTGAGATTCATAAAAGCTTTGAAGGCGATGCCAGCTTTCCTCAATGGAATCGCCAACAATTCAAGGAAGTGAATCGGATCGCCAATACCGCCACCCCGGAACGCGCTTGGGGCTTTGATTTTGTAAAATACGCGAAAGTTAGCAATTAATCAGCGAAAAGTTAAACCCTAGAATTAGGCCCGACAAGGGTTTAGAAGGAGTAATAAATGGCACGCACAGTAAACTGCATCAAATTGGGCAAAGAGGCAGAAGGCCTGGACTTTCCTCCAGCACCGGGAGAATTGGGCAAGAAAATTTTTGAAAATGTGTCCAAACAAGCTTGGCAAGACTGGCTAAAACACCAAACCATGTTGGTGAACGAAAACCGCCTCAGCCTAGCTGATGCACGCGCACGCAAGTACCTGATGGAACAAATGGACAAACATTTCTTCGGTGATGGTGCTGAACAAGCTGCGGGCTATGTGCCCCCAAGTAACTAAACAGCGACTTGGCGAATACCCAGAACCTGCTGTAGAGAAGATAGTTTAAAAAGCCCCTTAAAACAGGGGCTTTTTTTATTGCCTTGGCCGTTGCATACTAAAGCGGTCACCGGAGTTCTCAGCATGACCAGCTTCCAAGACAGCGTATTGTTTCGCTACTTTTTCTTTCACTGGCTATTTCGCGATGCAAGCGTGAATGAGGTGTACCAGCGATCCGCAGCCATCGCGCACAACAAAGCCAACCGCCACCATTTACTGGCCTATCTGCGGCGATGGATCGCTTTAATTTCGCTGATGTATTTCGCAGGCATAATACTTGAACAACTGAACTCCACCGTCTGCGTTTTTTTCTACACCGTAGCGGCACTCTGCTTTTGCACCATTACGGAAATAGCTGTAGCCTGGATTTTTCTGGGTCAGCGCGACAGATAACACCCCTAATCAATGCTTGATTTGATTCTTATTTAATCTGAAATTCTTAAACATTGGTTTAGCTTCGCGTATCCCCATTTTCCGAGCGATTCACACGCTCGTAAAGCGCCTTTGAAGCGTCTAGTTTGCTCTGCATTTTTTGTAATGTTAAGTTGCGGTCAAGCTTCGCTTTGTTAATTACTTCATTCACAGGTTGACGTGCCAATACAGCACCCAAAGCGGCAGTATTGGCCCAAGCTGGGCGAACAGCCTGGCCCAATTTAACAGCGGCAATGCGAGACTGGTCCAAGGCATGGACTGGTTGCAATTTTGGTTTGATGCCCAGTATTTGGCTGAATCGCTGAATTTCCTGAGTTGCTAGCCGATCATTCGGGCGGTTGTTTTGCAAGGCCGCGTCATGTTTATCGAGCAAATATTGCATCACGGCTTCACTGGCAGAACGGCTTTGCTTGCGAATGTCGGGCAACAGATTTTTCAGGGCATGGGTGGATTCCAGTGAATCCAGTGCGGAATAAGTCAGTTCGTGCGACCTGTCATTCTCAAGCCCGAATTTGCCCGCCACGGCAAATTGTTTCACAAAGCTGGTTACCAAACCAGCTTTCTGCTCGTCTCGAAGCCCAATCGAATCACTGTCTAGCCTGGACAGCACCTGTTTCCATGCACTGGCTGCTTCCTCCAGATAATTGCTGGTGCTGTTTTCTTTCTGTGATTGAATCACAAAGTGTTCAATCGCCGCTGGGGTTAGCAACACCGATGCATCGCGAACGCTGGCCAGCGGGTTTTTCTGCGTAATTGAATAGGCAGTTTGCAGGGTTTTTTTGGCACCAATCGGCCCCCAGGTACTAACTTCCCTGGCCACGCTTGAAGCAACTCGGCCCACGGCACCAACCGCGCCCCTGCCTACCATGGCAGCCCCTTCGGCCAGTGCGGGCATTGCCTTGCCCAATTTACTGATTTGGTCTTGCAGTGAAAGCTTTGAATCCAGATTTGAATTCAGGGTTGAAAGAGTGGACTCCTGCTTTGAATTCAGCTGTTCCAGATGTTCGGTTTGTTGGGCAACAATAGTGTTGGTTTGTTCTGCGAGAATGTTCAACTCATATTCTGCATTCCTGATACGGTGAGTCAAATCAATCACTTCGTACTGCTTGTCATAACGGGTAGTGCCAATATCTCCCAACTGATCCCTCCGGAGATCGTAGTCGCTCTTCAATTTAAATAATTCATCGTATACTTGCTGCGCTTGCGGGGAAAGAGATTGCCTGGCTTGTTCATTCCACTCCCACTCTCCACTTGTAATTACATAACTCTCAAATTCATCAACCGGTGGAGAATCTGGAATAGTTACTTGAATGAATTCATCAAATGCAGCTTGATTGTCTCCACTTTTGTACTCAATTATCAGTTGCTCGATTTCAGAATCTAAACGACCAACTTCATCTCTCGTTGCTTTATCAAGCAGATTAAGACCCTCAGCGAAAATTTCCGCTTCCAGTTTAGATACCTGCAATTGCTCCAATTCACTTTGAGCTTTCGAGAGTTCAGTATTTGCATCTTGTATAGCTTGAGTGGTGCTGTCGATTTCCTCCTCTATGGTTTGTGTGGTGCTATCCATTTGTGCCTGCAACTGTGGAATAGAGTCGGAGAGCTGATCTGCCAAATGGTCAAACCCTGCGATACCCGAACCATACAACACGGCATTTCCTGCTACCGAAGTGATTATTTTTTTCCAGTGTTTTGCACTCAAGCTGCGGCTTGCATCACTAAACTGGCCAATCGCATCGCTTGCCCACAGGGTTTTCAGAAACTCCATTTTCAGCTGACCGGTGGTATCAGCCTGTTTCACCAAATACTGTTTAATAAGTTTGTAAGCCTTGGTTTGCGGGTCCTGGCTGCGTGCCAAGCCACCTTTGGCAATTGTTTGCGGACTACTCAGCAGTTTGGCTGCCCTGAATTTGCCCATGTTCTGGGCCATGGTAGCCATTACCCTCAAGGTCAGTTCAGGATAAGCTGCACCTGGCCCTTTGAAATAATAGGATTGGATTGCATCCAGGGCTTGGCAAACCATTTGATTGTTGGACCTTGATTGCGCCAGCTCACCAAGCCTTTTCAGTAATACACAGCTTGCTTCGGTGAAATCAACTGGATCCAATACATGAGGGTATATTTTGAAAGATTCGACCAGCACTTCTACGTTGGCTGTTTGTAGTGCCTGAGTCAGTGCAGATCCCAAGTGGTCTTTCAGTGCCGTGAATACATGGCCGTCCGGAAAATTGTTATCCAACAAATATGCGTGTACACCATTGACCGCCTGTATATTTCCCCGTTTGGCTGACTCCGCATGCAGGCAAGCTTTTTCAAGATTGTTAAGTTCAGTCCAATCGATGCCCTCACATTGCGACTCGATGCCCGTTTTAAGTTTGTTGCGCTCCTCCTGGCCAAGGCCTTGGGTTATTGCTCGTGCATATAGCTTGATTGCAACATCAGCAAAGTGATCGATTTTCGACGGAGGGATTGTTTTTTGGTAGTTAGTAACCTGAATCAATGCGCCACGGCTGCTACCGGGAGCAATCGATTCCTGTTTGTCAAGAAAGGGCAAAACCAGTAGATCGTTCAAACCCTGTTTGAAAAATGGGGATTGAAGCATTGACTTCACATCAATCAAATTGTTTTCCAAAAGCAAGTTCAAACTGCCGGACTTTGCTTCCAGGTAAATGGGCAGCCGCGCTCGTACTTTTTCAATCAGTGCATTATTTCGTTCTACGGTTACAAAATCGTCATTGTTGGACAGCGAGAGCTCTGCATCGGTCAAATTCAACAGGCTTTTCTCATCAGAATTGAAAATCCCCTTGGCCAAACCCACTGCGCATTCGGGATTTGACAAAACCACGGCTACTTTTGAGACAGGTTCAATGTGATTCCTGAGCCTTGAAAACAAATTGGAATAAATTTGGTCTCGATTCAAACGCACCGGCATGAAGGTGTCTTCATCGGGATCACCAAAGTAAGCCCGGGTTTCGTGAAACAGTCCTTGCCCAGTGTCATCGCCCGGGGCACTTTCCTTGCCCTCGGTGTCAGGTACATGCGGGTGAAACAGCCCAACCACATCTGCTTTGTCTTCACCCATTTGTTTCAGCAAGCCGTAGGGGTCTTTGGCACCTTGTTCGTACACAGCATTTTCAATCGATTTAAGTACAGGTTCAATTTCCTCTGAAATCAATTGATTGATCTCATTGAGCATCAGGGTTTGGTATTCACCCTGATGATTGGACAAAAACTCGTATCTGCGCGCATCCCATCGCCGGTGAACCTGATTGCCAAGGTGAAGATGAGTTGATTGCCTCTCGATTTGAGAAAACAGCTTATCAACCACGCAAAGATGAAGCCTTTTGGGCAAGCTGCTTACCGAAGAAATATTCCTGCTAACCATCGAGATTCGCTCGTACATACCGTCCAGGCAATTCAATTCTGAAACGGGCAAACCCAAAATTGATTCCAGTGATGATTTGCTGAGGCTGGTATTTTTTAAGGCGAGTGAGGCCCCCAGAAACTGATTGAACGCTGCAAAAAGTTCCTCAGCCCTGGAAGCATTTCGCATTTTCTCGAGCAGGTATAAGCGAAGCCCGCCGCCTGCTTGTATCGCTGTTTTCGCATTGTCGGACAATAAACTCGCATGATCCTGCAACACGGAGTCCAGGATTTGATCGACTGCCGCACTTAAACCCATGCTTTTTGCCTGTGCAAATGGCATGAATTCCTGAGCACTTGCATCGTCGGTTTCCACCTCATTGGCTATACGCTGAAGATCAAATTCCAAATTTTTCGGAACCTGCATCTGCTTTTTGGCGCATGGCGGTAAAGTAAGTTGCGTTTTTTTGCCGGGCCTGGCAATTGATGTTACGTTTTCCACCGAGTTGGCTGAGTGGTTGAGTTGAGCTAACTCGATCATGAAGACCTCCAGACAGAACAGTACTTACAGTATTTAAAGGTGGATATTTATTTGTGAATGAAACAAGGCAATCAGTTTCCGGTTAACACTTCATTCTCTTGGGAACTTTTTGGCTGATGGATTTTAGAAAAGCAGAGAACTTTAAGTGAATTCAAAAATCGGGTTAAATTCACTTGAAAGGAAGATAGTTCGGTCAGATCGGGCAAAAACAAAAAAGCCCTCGACAAGAGGGCTTCGTGCTTATGATTGATTGGCTAAGGCGGCCTGGAACCTGGTTCGACAAAACACCAATTCAGATGATTGGATGTTAATTGCCCGAAGCCTCTTTGGCAACCACTTCAGGGCCCAAGTGGCGAACATCACGGCCTTTCACCATGTAAACCACATGTTCAGACATATTTTTGGAGTGGTCACCAATTCGCTCAATTGCTTTGGCGATGAACAGAATTTCAATAGAGCGGGAAATAGTGCGTGGGTCTTCCATCATGAAGGTGATTAGCTGGCGCAAAATCGCCTTGAATTCATCGTCCACCTCGATATCTGCCTTCACCACTTCTGCTGCAGAAACTGCGTTTACGCGGGCGTATGAATCCAGTACTTTGCGCAGCATGGCAATTGCGTTGCTGGCAATGCGGTGCAAATCAACTTTGGGTACAAAATGCTTGCCTGCATCGGCAATCATCATGCCCATGCGGGCCACTTTCTCGGCTTCATCACCGATACGCTCAAGGTCGCGGATCATTTTAATGGCCACGATCACCGAACGCAGGTCAACGGCAGCAGGCTGGCGACGCGCAAGAATGTGATTGCACATTTCATCTATTTCCAGCTCGATGTCGTTGACTTCTTTTTCACGACGAATTACATCTTTGAAAATTTGAGTGTCGGCTGCGCCCAAACCCTCGATGGCTGACACGATCTGATTCTCCACCAGGCCACCCATCTGTAGAACGCGGGTGCGCAGCGACTCCAGTTCGGCATCGTACTGTTTGGAGGTGTGTTCAGTCATTTGTCTTCCTTAACCGGATAATTGTTTTAACAATCCAATGTGACACAAGTAAATGACAAGAATTTGTCAAATCAAGCTACATCGATACTTTATTCTGCCATGTTCCGCGCAATTATTCAGGTCTTCGGCCCGCCTGTTTGGGTGATTAGAGCGTTTTTATGCCATTGGCTGTTGCAATTAGCACCACGTCAGCCCTGCGAATGGCAAAAAGCCCGTTGGTCACCACGCCTGGCCAGTGATTAATCTCCTTTTCCATCGCCACAGGGTCGGTAATTTTCAGACCGGCCACATCCAGAATAATATTGCCGTTGTCGGTAATAAAACCCTCGCGAAGCTTTACCTCTCCACCAAGCGCGGTAAGCTTGCGAGCGATTGCATTGCGTGCCATGGGGAGTACCTCGACAGGCAGGGGAAATGCGCCCAGCACTTGAACCAGCTTGGATTCATCGGCAATACAAACAAATTTATCCGAAATATCCGCAACAATTTTCTCGCGCGTGTTGGCCCCACCACCGCCCTTGATCAAACAATTGGCCGGGTCCACTTCGTCTGCACCATCCACGTAAATCGACAGGCTTTCTACATCGTTCATGTCAACAATTGGCACACCGATCTCTCGCAGCTTTTTCTCGGACCTTACCGAGGACGACACCGCTCCCTTTAGCTGAATGCCCGATTCGGCCAAAGCATCGATAAAACAATCAACCGTTGAGCCTGTACCTACACCCAGCACGGTGCCAGGTTGAACATAGGCCAGGGCGGCCTTGGCCACCATTTTCTTGAGGGAAAGAGCATCCATGGATAAAGAATTGGTCCTGTTGATGAATGGAAATAAATAGCAATTGGCTTAAACAAAGGAAAACAATCAGCGCCTGTTTGCCAAAGCTTCCTGAATGCGCTGATCAGTTTTGTACTGGCTCAGTGAATAAACCGCCCACAAAGCAGCAGGCACCCAACCAATCAAGGTAATTTGCAAGATAAGGCACACAACGCCCGCGATTGGACGGCCAATGGTGAAAAACAGCAAGAAGGGCAGAAAAATGGCGATTAGCAAGCGCATGAACAGCACCTCCCGTTGAAAGTTTAACGACTTACATTTTAAGGCCAGTTCAGGCAATTCGCTTGGGCTGGCAGTGAAATGAAAAAACCAACTGCGAACAGTTGGTTTTTTTTTGCACCGACAAACAATCGAGAAGTGGCTTATTTCTTCTTCTGCGCTGGCAAATCGGTGCACACGCCTTTGTAAACTTCGGCAGCCATGCCCACACTTTCACACAAGGTTGGGTGGGGGTGAATGGTTTTGCCAATGTCCACAGCGTCGGCGCCCATTTCAACAGCCAGGCACACTTCACCGATCAAGTCACCCGCATTCATGCCCACAATACCGCCGCCCACCACGCGTTTGGTTTCTTCATCAAACAGCAGTTTGGTGAAGCCATCATCGGCGTTGTTGGCAATGGCACGGCCTGAAGCCGCCCATGGGAATACGGCTTTGCCCACTTTGATGCCCTGGTCTTTGGCTTGGTCTTCAGTCAAGCCAACCCAAGCCACTTCGGGGTGGGTGTAAGCCACGCTTGGAATAACGCGTGCATCGAAGAACGCTTTTTCGTCAGCAGCAGCCTCGGCGGCCACATGGGCTTCATGCACGGCTTTGTGCGCCAGCATGGGTTGCCCCACTACATCGCCAATCGCGAAAATATTGGGCACGTTGGTGCGCATTTGCTTGTCAACAGGAATGAATCCGCGGTCTGTCACCGAAACACCCGCGTTCTCGGCACCAATTTTCTTGCCGTTGGGCGTGCGGCCCACGGAAACCAATACCATGTCGTAAAGTTGGGGCTCTTTCGGGGCCTGCTCGCCCTCGAAGGTAACCAAAATGCCTTTCTTGGTGGCTTCAACGCCCACAGTTCGGGTTTTCAGCATGATGTTGTCAAAACGCGGTGCATTGCGTTTTTGCCAAACTTTCACCAGGTCGCGGTCAGCGCCTTGCATCAAGCCATCCAGCATTTCCACAACATCCAGGCGCGCGCCCAGTGCGGAATACACAGTGGCCATTTCCAAGCCGATGATGCCGCCGCCAATAATCAACATGCGCTTGGGGATAAACGGCAGTTCAAGTGCGCCGGTTGAATCCACAATGCGTGGGTCTTTGGGAATGAAAGGCAAATGCACCGGCTGTGAACCCGCTGCAATAATGGCTTTGCTGAACTGAATTACTTGCTTGCTGCCGTCGGCTGCCACCACTTCAAGGTGATTGGCACTCAGGAAGCTACCCACACCGTGTACGGTTTTGACCTTGCGGCCTTTGGCCATGCCAGCCAAACCGCCGGTTAACTTGCCAACCACGCCCGCTTTGTGCGCACGCAGTTTATCAAGATCAATTTTGGGTTGGGCAAAGGCAATGCCGTGCTCGCCCATGTGCTGTGCTTCTTCAAGTACCTGTGCAGTGTGCAACAGTGCTTTGGAAGGAATACAACCCACGTTCAAACACACACCACCCAAGGTGCTGTAACGTTCAACCAGAATGGTGTTCATGCCCAGGTCGGCACTGCGGAAGGCGGCAGAATAACCGCCAGGGCCTGCGCCCAACACCAACACGTCGCAGGTGTGGTCAACCTGGCCGCTGTAGCTGCTGGCTGGGCCTGCTGCTACAACTGGGGCTGCCGGTGCTGCAACTGCGGATGCGGCAGCAGGCTTGCTTTCCGCTACCGGTGCAGCCGCCGCTGGCGCTGCTGAAGCACCGCCACCGCTGATTTCACAAATTTCGCTGCCTTTGGATACTTTGTCACCTACTTTCACAAACAGCTTGGTAACAACACCTTCATCAGAGGCTGGAATTTCCATGCTGGCTTTGTCAGATTCAACCGTGATCAAAGATTGCTCTTTGCTCACTTTGTCGCCCTCTTTCACCAACACTTCAATAATTTCTACGGAATCAAAATCACCGATATCAGGAACGATCAGTTTCATGTGCTCATCCCCTCACAGCAACACTTTGCGCATGTCGGCTAACACGCCGGCAAGCTCGGTGGTGAATCGGGCAGCCATGGCACCATCGATTACGCGGTGATCGTAGCTAAGGCTTAAAGGCAGTATGAGGCGAGGCTCAAATTCCTTGCCATTCCACACCGGTTTCATGGCCGATTTGGACAAGCCCAAAATAGCCACTTCCGGCGCATTGATAATGGGTGTGAACATGGTTCCACCAACTCCACCCAATGAAGATACAGTGAACGTGGCACCTTGCATGTCTGCACCCTTCAACTTGCCGTCGCGGGCCTGGGCAGACAATTCACCCAATTCATTGGCAATTTGTGCAAAACCTTTTTGGTCTACACCCTTGATTACGGGCACCACCAAGCCATTGGGTGTATCAGCCGCAAAGCCGATGTTCCAGTACTTTTTCACAATCAGTTTATCGCCAGCTTCGCTGAGCGATGCATTGAAGGCCGGGTACTTTTTCAGCACAGCAACACAGGCTTTCATCACGAAGGCGAGCATGGTCAGCTTCACGCCTTGTTTGGCCAGCGCGGAGTTGGTGTCTTTGCGGAATTGTTCCAGATCGGTGATATCGGCTTCGTCAAACTGGGTAACGTGCGGGATCATGACCCAGTTGCGGTGCAGGTTCGGGCCCGACAATTTCTTGATGCGTGACAGTTCCTGCTCTTCAATTTCACCAAACTTGGTGAAATCCACTTTTGGCCATGGCAACAAATCGAGGCCAACACCGCTGCCACCTTTGGCTGCACCAGCAGAAGAAGAACCCACACCTGCCACAGCGGCTTTTACAAAGTTGCGAACGTCATCAGGTGTAATACGGCCTTTCGGGCCTGTACCCTGCACTGTGGCCAAGTTCACACCCAGCTCACGCGCGAATTTGCGAACCGAGGGGCTTGCATGGGGTGCATTCACCGACGAAGCAGTTGGGTTGTGCGGTTCGGCAGGCGCTGAGGCAAGCACAGGCGCAACAGCAGCAACAGGTGCTGGCGCTGCTGCTACAACCGGCGCGGCCGCTGGGGCAGGTGCTGCCTTCGGTGCTTCAGCTTTGGGGGCTTCTTCCACTTTTGGAGCAGCCGGCGCAGCACCACCTGCAGCAGGTTCAAGAATCAGCATCAAGGTGCCTTCTGCCACCTTGTCGCCAATTTTTACCTTCATTTCCTTGATTACACCTGCCTGTGGGCAGGGTATTTCCATGCTGGCCTTGTCAGATTCCACGGTGATGATGGATTGCTCCGCCGCCACTGTGTCGCCTGCCTTCACCAGCACTTCAATAATTTCCACCCCGTCAAAATCACCAATGTCGGGTACCTTGATTTCGATTGTCATTTCACTTGTCCTTGTTTGCGTGTTGCCATTTATGCGTAGGCTGGATTGGGCTTGTTGGGGTTGATGCCGTATTTCTTGATTGCTTCACCCACGGTGCTCAGTGGAATGTCACCCTGATCGGCCAAGGCCTTCAAAGCAGCAACAGTTACAAAATAACGGTTCACCTCAAAATGCTCACGCAACTTGGAACGGAAATCGGAACGACCAAAACCATCGGTGCCCAATACTTTGTATTCACGGCCCTTGGGAATGAATGGACGAATCTGGTCGGCAAACAACTTCATGTAATCAGTTGAAGCAACGATTGGCCCTTCAGTTTTGGACAACATTTTTTCAACATAGCTTTGCTTAGACTTCTGCTCTGGGTGCAGCATGTTTTCACGCTCAACATCCAGGCCTTCACGACGAAGTTCAGTGAAACTGGTTACAGACCACACATCGGCCGCAACGCCCCAATCACTTTCCAGCAACTCGGCAGCTTCTAGCGATTCACGCAAAATGGTGCCTGAACCCATCAACTGAACACGCTTCTTGCCAGCCTTTTTCAAGGCAGATTCACGGCACACATACATGCCTTTCAAGATGCCTTCTTCGGTACCCTTCTTTAGGCCAGGCTGTGCATAGTTTTCGTTCATTACGGTGAGGTAATAGAATACGTTTTCCTGGTCTTCCACCATGCGCTTCAAACCGTGCTGAATAATCACAGCCAGTTCATGGGCGAATGTGGGGTCATAGCTGACGCAGTTTGGAATGGTCGACGACAGAATATGGCTGTGGCCATCTTCGTGCTGCAAACCTTCGCCGTTCAACGTAGTACGGCCGGCAGTGCCGCCCAGCAAGAAACCACGCGCCTGCATGTCACCAGCAGCCCAGGCCAAATCGCCCACGCGCTGGAAACCAAACATGGAGTAGTAAATGTAGAACGGAATCATCACGCGGTTGTTCGTGGAATACGACGTGGCCGCTGCAATCCAGGAGCTGAATGCGCCCGCTTCGTTAATACCCTCTTCCAGAATTTGGCCGGCTTTGTCTTCGCGGTAGTACATCACCTGGTCTTTGTCCACTGGCTCGTACAACTGGCCTTGCGACGAGTAAATACCCAACTGGCGGAACATGCCTTCCATACCGAATGTACGTGCTTCATCGGGCACAATCGGCACTATACGCTGACCAATTTCCTTGTCGCGCACCAACGCAGTCAGTACCCGCACAAAGGCTTGGGTCGTGGAAATTTCACGGCCTTCCTTGGTGGGCTCCAGCACCGCTTCGAATGCATCAAGACCGGGTACTTTCAGTTTTTCATCAGCCTCGCGGCGGCGCTTGGGCAAGTAACCGCCCAAAGCCTGGCGACGCTCGTGCAAGTATTTAATTTCAGGTGCATCGTCGGCAGGCTTGTAGAAAGGAACACTGTCGATCACATCGTCAGAAACAGGAATATTAAAGCGATCGCGGAATTCCTTGATCGACTGAATATCCAGCTTCTTCTGCTGGTGGGTGGTGTTCTTGCCTTGCCCCACTTTGCCCATACCAAAACCTTTTACGGTTTTAGCAAGAATCACGGTGGGCTGACCCTCGTGCTTCATCGCAGCATCGTAAGCAGCGTGCACTTTGTGCGGGTCGTGGCCACCACGGTTCAAGCGCCAGATGTCTTCATCGGTCATGCGGGCAACCATTTCCAGCAGCTTGGGGTGCTTACCGAAGAAATTCTTGCGCACGTAAGCGCCATCGTTGGCTTTGCAGTTCTGGTATTCGCCATCGACCATTTCATTCATCACTTTGCGCATCAGGCCATCTTTGTCGCGGGCCAGCAGTTCATCCCAGTAGCCGCCCCAAATTACCTTCAGAACATTCCAGCCAGAACCACGGAACTCGCCTTCCAGCTCCTGAATGATTTTGCCGTTGCCGCGCACTGGGCCGTCCAGGCGTTGCAAGTTACAGTTCACAACGAAAACCAGATTGTCGAGCTTCTCGCGGGCAGCCATGCCGATTGCACCCAGTGATTCGGGTTCGTCCATTTCACCGTCGCCGCAGAATACCCACACTTTACGCTTGGATGTATCGCAAATGCCGCGTGCATGCAGGTACTTCAGGAAACGTGCTTGATAAATACCCATTAACGGGCCGAGACCCATCGATACGGTTGGGAACTGCCAGAAATCAGGCATCAACTTGGGGTGTGGGTAGCTAGACAAGCCCTTACCATCCACTTCCTGGCGGAAGTGGTCCAGCTGCTCTTCAGTCAAACGGCCTTCAAGGAAGGCACGTGCATAAATACCAGGGGACACATGGCCCTGAAGGTACAACAAATCGCCGCCGTGGTTTTCATCTTCAGCATGCCAGAAGTGGTTAAAACCCACGCCCAACATAGTGGCCAGTGAGGCAAATGAAGCAATGTGGCCACCCAGATCGCCACCATCAGGTGGGCTTTTCTTGTTGGCGCGCACCACCATGGCCATGGCGTTCCAGCGCATCCAGCTGCGCAGGCGCTCTTCGTATTCCATGTTGCCGGGGCAGCGGGTTTCCAAATGAACTGGGATGGTGTTCACGTATTCGGTGTTGGCCGAGAATGGAATAAACGCGCCACTCTGGCGCGCTTTTGAAATCAATTGCTCGAGCAGGTAATGCGCACGCTCGGGGCCCTCGCGCTCTAGCACGGCCTCAAGGGCATCCAGCCATTCTTGGGTTTCTTGGAAATCGGGATCGTTCGATCCGGGGAAATTGAGTTGCGCTGACATTGCTTCCTCCTGGGGTCTCTGGGTTCTTTTTAGGGAAGTACAAGCTTTTGGCTGTAATTCCTGTTGATATTAGAGTATCACACCTAATTCAGAAATTTTCAAATTATGATTTAGGTTTTCACATAGTGGGATACCTAAGGATTTTCCCCAATGCCTTGGCATCCAGCCAACCCGCTTGACTCCTTGTTTTGTACACTTCTGTCATCTTCAGGATTTCGAGACAAGATTCGACCGTGCGCCTCAGCGATCAACCCCGTACAAGCCCTTTGGTTTGGGCCACCCCGCTGGTGGGCATCATCCTGTTCCTGCTCGCCATGGGCGCGTTTTTCTACACCCTGCACTCCGAAGATCAAAATCAAACCCAGCTGCGGGTTATTCGTGATGTGGAACTGGCTCGTCAAACCATTCGCACTCGCTTGTTGGCATCGCAGGAGCGGCTGAATCAAATAGCCCGTGGATTTGAGCAAAACAGCGCAGATGTGGAGGTGTTTCGCCTCTCGGCCCAAGCACTTCTGAATGAGTTTCAGGAAGTCAGCAGCGTATTAATCATCGACCAGGAAAGGCGCGTAACCAACCTGGCATTGCCCAGCTTGCGATCCGCCGAGGTGCTTCACCCCTTGTACCAAACCATTGAAGACGCCGAAAGTTATTGGGCCTTCAACACGGCCAGGGAAACCCGGCTTGCAGTTTTTTCCCGACCATTTCTCGATCCATCGGGAAAAGTGTTTATCGAAGTTCACAGCCCTATTTTCAGCAAAGGTGATTTCATCGGCACAGTGGCTGCGACCATTCCCCTGGGTTCGCTGCTCAATGATGCTGTACCCGATTCTTTTGTTCAGCTTTACCTGGTGAGCATTATTGATGGGGGCGGCAACCCGGTTGCATCCAACGTCAGCAGGTCAATCGACAACGCCAAGCTTAGCCATGAGGTTCCGCTCGACCCGCCCGGCCATGGGCTGAAATTGCGCGCGGTGCTGTATAAAACCAATACCGAGCTGTTCTCGAACATGCTCGCATGGACTGTGTTTGGGCTTTCTCTGGTAATTGTGTGGAGTTTTATTTTACTGTTCCGGCATGCCAAGCTTCGTAGCCAGGCCGAAAAGCGGCTATTGGCTGAAACCAAGTTCCGGCGGGCCATGGAAGACTCTGTGGTAACGGGGATGCGCGCCATCGACATGCAAGGCCGCATTACCTACGTAAACCCAGCCTTTTGCAAAATGACAGGCTTTAAGGAGACAGAGTTGGTGGGCATGGCCCCCCCCTTTCCTTACTGGCCTGATCGATCTTATGAGGCACAACAAACCAACCTGGACCTGATTTTATCGGGCAATGCGCCACAAAAAGGCATTGAAGTGCAGGTACGCAGGCGTGATGGCAGCGTGTTTGACGCTCGCATGTATGTCTCGCCACTGGTAGACAGTGATGGCCAGCAAAGTGGCTGGATGACCTCAATGACCGACATCACTGAACCACGCCGCATCCGTGATGAGCTGGCTGCCGCCCACCGCCGTTTTGTGCGAATTCTTGAGGAACTGGATGCAGCCGTGTGTGTTCAAGGACCCGAGGCGGGGCCGGATGAGTATATTTTCGTGAACCGCCTGCACAGAGAGTGGTTTGGTAAAGCCACCCCGCCACGCATGTCAAAAAACCGTCGAAACCGGGTAAACCTTTACGAGCCCTTCGAGTGGCTCAACCCGGAGTCGCAGCGTTGGTATGAGATTCGACGCAGATCAATTTCCTGGGTAGACGGCGCCACTGTGGTTATGCAGGTGGCTACCGACATTTCATCTCGAAAGGAAGCAGAGGAGATGTCGCGTCAACAACAGGAAAAACTGCAGTTCACCTCTCGATTGATTACGCTGGGCGAACTGGCCTCTTCGCTGGCCCATGAGATCAACCAGCCTCTGGCCGCCATTTCCAATTACAACATGGGTAGCGTTACCCGCCTTAAATCTGGCAAGGTAAGCCCGGAAGACCTGCTGCCCGTGCTTGAAAAGGTAAATGTGCAAGCACAGCGTGCCGGTGATGTAATTCGCCGAATTCGTGAATTTGTAAAGCAGCAGGAGCCAAAACGTGGCCCCTGCCCCATTGGCAAAATTATTGAGGATGCAATCAGTTTTTCGCGACTTGAGGCCAAACATCAGTCTGCCCGGATAGAGATGAACCTGCCAGATGCACTGATGTCAGTGGTGGCCGACCCGGTGCTCATTGAACAAGTGCTGATGAACCTGATCAAAAACGGACTTGAAGCCATGGGGCATTTACCGCCAGAGCAAAAGTTGATCGAGATTCAGGTGGGGCAGTCAGCCCAGTTTGCACTGATTGAGGTTCGAGATCATGGCGTTGGGGTACCTGAAGAAATTCGTCAAAGGCTTTTTGAGTCGTTTTTCACCACCAAATCCGATGGAATGGGCATGGGTCTGAACATCTGTCGTACTATTATTGAGTATCATCAAGGCCAATTGTGGGTAGAACCTGCGCAAGGCCAAGGCAGCGTTTTCAAGTTCACGCTGCCCCTGGCCCAAGAGCCTTTGCTTGCGCATGCCAACCCACCTGTTATGGAATAAAGCCAATGCTTCACGCCCAGCCACGCCCCACAGAAATGCAAGAAACCGTGTTCATCGTGGACGATGACGAGGCTGTGCGCGACTCGCTTCAATGGTTGATTGAAACCGAAGGCTACCAGGTTAGAACCTATGAAGACCCTGAGTTGTTTTTAGAGCAATTGGTATGGCCACAACCTTGCGTGCTGCTTCTAGATATTCGCATGCCAAAGCTTTCTGGCCTTGAAGTTCAGAAAACACTAAATGAACGCGGCATCCCCGTTCCCATCGTATTCATTACCGGCCATGGCGACGTCACACTGGCGGTTGAAACCATGAAAAACGGCGCAGTTGATTTTTTGGAGAAGCCGTTTAACGAAGGCAAAATCAAGGAACTGATTCACCAGCACATGCGCCTGGCCCACGAGCTGGCCCAAACTGCCAAGCTGGATGAGCAAATCAACAGGCTTTATTCCAAATTGACCACCCGCGAACTGCAAGTACTGGAGCGCATTGTTTCAGGCCGCCTGAACAAGCAAATTGCAGACGACCTCAACATCAGTATTAAAACTGTGGAAGCACACCGCGCGAATATTATGGACAAACTACAGGTAACCACCGTGGCTGATCTGTTAAAAATAGCCTTGCGCAAGTCACCGGAAATGACACAACCGTGACATTCCACAAAAAGGCCCTGTTCAATACCCTTTGAGTCAACACCCCAGGATCGGGCCCTTTTCAATCGAACCATTTCAAACTTTCGAACTCACTTAATCATGTCTGCACAAATCATCAGCGGCACTGAGCTGGCCGCCTCAATTCGCGAAACCATTGCAAAACGCGCCGCTGAGCTCGCCAAACTTGGCCACCAACCAGGCTTGGCTGTTGTGCTAGTGGGCGAAGACCCGGCGTCACAAGTGTATGTTCGCAACAAGGTATCGGCCTGCGAAAAAGCGGGGTTTAAATCGGTCATGCACCGCATGCCGGAAAACACCAGCCAGGAAGCGTTGGTGGGCTTGGTCCAGCAACTGAATGCCGACCCAACCATCCACGGCATTTTGGTGCAACTTCCACTGCCCAAGCACCTTGATTCACATTTCGTAATCGAGGCGATCAGCGCAGAAAAAGATGTGGACGGTTTTCACATCAGCAACGCTGGTTTGCTGATGACAGGCAAACCCCTTTTTCGGCCTTGTACACCTTATGGTGTGATGAAAATGCTTGAGCTGACCGGGATAGAATTGAAAGGTGCAGAGGCAGTGGTAATCGGTGCCAGCAACATCGTGGGCAAACCACAGGCCATGTTGTTGTTGCAACAAGGTGCCACGGTTACTTTGTGCAACAGCAAAACCAAAGATTTGAAATCGCATTGCCAGCGTGCAGACGTGCTTGTAGTTGCAGTGGGTCGCCCCAACATGATTACCGGCGACATGATCAAGCCGGGCGCCGTGGTGATCGATGTTGGCATTAACCGCCTGCCCGATGGAAAACTGTGTGGCGATGTAGATTTTGACTCTGCCAAGGAAGTGGCTGGCTGGATTACCCCCGTACCCGGCGGTGTTGGCCCGATGACCATTACCATGCTGCTGCAAAACACTATTGAAGCGGTGGAACGCAGCCTTTAAAACGCTGTCGAACCCCATATTGCAGAACTTTTAGCAGGACCCAAAAAACATGAGCCAAAATTCCAGCTTGAATTCCGATGCAGGCAACCCCCTACTCGACTTTTCCGGACTGCCCCGTTTTTCGAACATTAAAACCGAGCATGTGGAACCAGCCATTGACCACCTGCTGGCCTGCGCCAAAAAACAGCTGGAAAGTACAGCAAGCACAGCACCTGAGAAAGCAACATGGGATGAAACATTAAAACCCCTAGATGCAATTTGTGAGCAACTTAGCCGCGCCTGGGGTGTAGTTGGGCATTTACATTCGGTGGCCGACACCGAAGAACTGCGTGCAGCCTACAATGCCTGCCTGCCCAAAACCACCGAGTTCTGGACCATGGTTGGGCAAGACGAACGCCTGTACGCCATATACAAAGCGATTGAAAAAAGCGAGGCTGCGAAGGGATTCACGCCCGCACGCCTGAAAGTGCTGGCCAATTCCATTCGTGGTTTCAAATTAGGTGGCGCAGAACTACCTGCGGACAAAAAACCGCGCTACGCTGAAATTCAAGATCGGCAAGCGGCCATTACTGCCAAGTTTTCTGAAAATGTACTGGATGCCACCAATGCCTTTGAATTGATCGTGACCAACAAAGCCGACCTTGCCGGCATTCCTGAATACGCTGTACAAGCCGCCGAAGAACTTGCGAAATCCGAAAGCAAAGCAGGCTACAAATTCACACTGCAATTCCCATCCTATTTCCCAGTGTTGCAATATGCCGAGAAACGCGAATTGCGCGAAACGCTGTACGAAGCCTACGCCAAACGTGCCTCGGAATTTGGCCCGGCAGAACTGGACAACACCGCCCTGATTCGGGAACTGTTGCAACTTCGCCTTGAAGAAGCGCAAATGCTGGGTTACAAAAATTTTGGAGAACTGAGCCTGGTTCCCAAAATGGCCAACACACCTGATGAAGTGGTGAATTTTCTGCGCGAACTGGCGCTGAAAGCCAAGCCGTTTGCCCTGCGCGATCTGGAAGAACTCAAGGCCTTCGCCAAAGCCGAACTGGGCATGGATGACCTACAAAGCTGGGACATGAGCTACGCCTCGGAAAAACTGAAAGAAAAGAAATACGCCTTCAGTGATCTGGAAGTGCGCCAGTACTTCCAGGAAGACCGTGTACTCGATGGCTTGTTCAAACTGACCGAAAAACTGTTCAGCGTTCAAATTGTAAAAGCACAGGCCGACACCTGGCACCCCGACGTGCGTTTCTTTGAAGTGCAAAAAGAAGGCAAAGCGATTGCGCATTTTTACCTTGACCCCTACGCCCGTGCCAGCAAACGTTCAGGTGCATGGATGGACGACGCACGGGGCCGCAAGCGCACCGAGCAAGGCGTGCAAACCCCAGTGGCTTACCTCACCTGCAATTACACCAAACCCGCCGCTGGCAAAGCGGCACAGCTTTCACACGACGATGTACAAACCCTGTTTCATGAATTTGGGCACGGCATTCACCACATGCTGACCCGTGTCGATGAACTGGATGTTGCGGGCATTAACGGCGTGGAATGGGATGCAGTCGAACTGCCCTCGCAATTCATGGAAAACTTCGCCTGGGAATGGAGTGTGGTTGAATCGCTGACCGCACACGAAACCACCGGCGAACCCATGCCGAAAGAATTGTTCGATAAAATGGTTGCGGCCAAGAATTTCCAGAGCGGTTTGCAAACCCTGCGCCAAATCGAGTTTTCCTTGTTCGACATGCTGGTGCACACTGAATTCAACCCGCACAGCGAAGCGAGCATTCTTGACCTGCTGGCAGAAGTTCGAAAAGAAGTGGCTGTGCTGGTGCCCCCCGCTTACAACCGCTTCCCGAACTCATTCAGCCATATTTTCGCAGGTGGCTATGCCGCGGGTTATTACAGCTACAAGTGGGCTGAAGTATTGTCGGCCGACGCCTTCGCCATGTTCGAAGAAAACGGCGTGGTTAGCCCCGAAACTGGCAAAAAGTTTCTGGAAGAAATTTTGTCAGTGGGCGGCAGCCGCCCGGCTGCAGAATCGTTCAAAGCATTCCGCGGCCGCGAACCCAGTATTGACGCCTTGCTTCGCCACACCGGTATGGTCGACAACAGGCAAGCAGCATGACCGGTGTGAACGCATCAAGCATTCAACTGGCCACATGGAATGTGAACTCGCTGAAGGTGCGCTTGCCGCACCTGCTGCAATGGCTTGAAACCAAGCCAGTCGATTTGCTGGGCCTGCAAGAGTTGAAACTGACCGACGAGAACTTTCCTGTGGAAGAACTGGCGCAAGCCGGTTACGGCGCAGTGTTTGCAGGCCAGAAAACCTACAACGGCGTGGCTATTCTTTACAAGAAAGCCACCATGCCTGAACCCAGCGATGTAGAGGTGAATTTGCCAAGCTTCCCCGATGAACAAAAGCGGGTAATTGCAGCCACCTTCGGCGATTTACGCTTTATCAGCGCTTATGTTGTCAACGGCTCGGAAGTTGGCTCAGACAAATTCGAGTACAAAAAAGCGTGGTTGGATGCCTTGCTGAAAGACTGCAAGGCTTGGTTGGCGCAGTACCCAAAACTGGCTTTGGTGGGCGACTACAACATTGCCCCCGATGACCGGGATGTACACGACCCCAAAGCCTGGGAAGGCCAGGTGCTCTGCTCCCCCGAGGAACGAGATCGCTTCAACACCCTGCTCGGCCTGGGTTTGATCGACAGCTTCCGCCTGTTCGAACAGCCCGAGAAAACCTTCTCCTGGTGGGACTACCGCATGCTGGGTTTTCAGAAAAACAAAGGCTTGCGAATTGACCATGTGTTGTTATCGAACCCCTTGGCTGAATGCTGTACCGCCAGCGTAATTGACCGCGCACCGCGCAAATGGGAAAAGCCATCTGACCACGCCCCGGCAGTGGCCACGCTAACGCGATCATGACTGTTAAAAAAGGCAATTTACCCCTCTAATTAGGCAATTAGTTTGGGGTAACTGGTGCGAAGATCAAGGTCGTCTGTAACCTTCCCAATCGCCTCGTACCATGAATCTAAAGACCCTGCCTCTTTCGAAACAGATCAGTTTCACCAGCGCTGCACTGGTGGCTGTCATCGTGCTTAGCTTGGTTGGTATTACGGCCGCCTACACGTTCAAAGCGGCAACCGAGAGGACTGAGCGCGCCGTATCAACCCAAGCCGAGGGTTTGCGCCAAACCATGGAAATTGCCTATAAGCTTTCGGAAAGCTCGGCAACGCAACTGGCTGATCTATTCGAGGGGCAGTTTAAAGGCGAATTGATTGTTGAACCCAATCAAATGATTTCGATTACACCGGAGGTACAGGGACCCCTGGTGACACTGAATTCCAATTTCATCACTGGCAATTTTGGAGTGGTCGACAACTTTACACAGATGACGGGAGGCATCGCCACTGTGTTCGTTCGTACGGGCGATGATTACCTCCGAATTTCTACCAGTCTGAAAAAAGAAAATGGCGATCGTGCTGTGGGCACCAAGCTGGACAGAAGCCACCCCAGCTATGAAAAAATCATCAAGGGCGAAACCTATGTGGGTGAGGCCCTACTTTTTGGCAAACGCTACATGTCAAAGTACTTGCCAATTAAAAGCAGCAACGGCCAACATGATTTGGTATTGTTTATCGGATTTGACATGACCAACCTGTTTGCCGACGTTCAAAACGCAGTATTGGGCACGCGCATCGGTGAAACGGGTGTTCCTTATGTGCTTTACACCGCTGGTGCCAACTCAGGCAAAGTGATGATTCATTCGCAACTGAAAGGCAATGAGTTTAAAGAACTGGCAAGCACCCAAACCGAATTGCAGGAGCTGCTGGACACCATTTCCAAGAACAACAGTGGAATTAGTCAAGTAAGCTGGAATGACCCAGCAACGGGCAACAAGCGCACCGAATTTGTCGCATTTAGCAAAGTACCCCAGTGGGGAGGCGCCACCGTCATAGCGCCTGCGCTTACCTCAGAAATGTTCAGCACCATTTATTTCATGACAGCAATCATGATGATTATGGGTTTGGTTGCAACTTGCGTAATTGCATTAACCTTGTATTGGGTAACCAGCCGCCTGACCGGTTCAACCAAAGGCCTTACTGCGCTGGCCTTGAAGCTGGGCAATGGCGACATGACTGCCCGTGCAGACGAAAATGTAACCAATGGCAGTGTGCCCACTAAAAACGAAATCAGCCTTTTGGCGCGCAGCATGAACCGCATGGCCGACAGCATGGAACAGGCTTTAAGTGCGGTAAAACGCAGCACAGACCAAGTACAAGAAGCGTCCGATGATCTGGTTCACACCAGCGAGGAACTTAGCCGCGGTGCCAGTTCTGGCAGCGACGCCGCCTCTGGAATGGCTGCTTCAGTTGAAGAAATGTCGTCCTCAATTTCCAGCGTGGGTGAATCGGCCACAGAAGCCAAAGAGGTCAGCAACAAGGCACGTCAGTTGGCTGACGATGGCTTGGGTGCGATCAACTCCGCCACTCAACAAATGCACAAAATATCGGACAATGTTCTCGGCACCGCCAGCGTAATTCAACAACTTGGCGAACAATCCCGGGAAATTTCCGAGATTGCCTTGATCATCAAAGGAATTGCCGAACAAACCAACCTGCTTGCCTTGAACGCAGCCATTGAGGCCGCACGCGCAGGCGAACAGGGCCGTGGTTTCTCGGTGGTAGCGGATGAAGTACGCAAGCTGGCTGAACGAACCCGCAAGTCAACTGACGACATTCACGGGATGATTGAGGCTATTCAACAAAGCTCTGGTGTGGCCGTGAACAACATGGACATGGCAGTGGAAAGCGTGAAAAAAGGTGTAGAGCTTGTGGACCGTGCTGGCCAGGCCATGAACCAAATCACGGCAGACTCATCGGCCGTGGCCCACTCAGTTGAAAACATTCATGCTGCGCTGCTCGAACAAAACCAGGCCTCGGAAAGCATTGGGCAACAGGTAGAGGTAGTGGCCCAATTGTCGGAGGGGAACCTGGACATGGCACGCCGCGCAGCGAATGCTGTATCGGGCTTAAAGGGTGTAGCCACCGACCTATCAAACATTCTCAAAAAGTTTCAGGTCAAGAACATGTAAATTCGTCAGGAATGGCAACCACAAAAAAACCTCTGCATGCAGAGGTTTTTTTGTGGTTGATGCTTGAACACACTCAATCAATGTCTTTTACATCAATATTCAAATCCTGAATTTTCCTTGTAATGGTGTTACGCCCTATTCCCAAACGCTGAGCCGCTTCAATTCGCTTGCCATGTGTAGCCTTCAAAGCGGCCTGAATCACAGTGGTTTCAAACTGCGCAGTTAATACATCCATCACATTCGGTTGACCACTTTCCAGTGCTTTCTCGGCATCGACAAAAAGTAATTCGGGCCAGCTCGCGCTACCAAGTGAAACAGGCAAATTTGTAAAAACATCAGTTGCTGAATGATCGACTGGGTACTTTCCAGCCGACATACCCAGACTTGGCTGCTGAAATGCTGGTGAGGCAGTTGCAGACAATATGGAATCTGTCTCGGCCAACCACAAATTTGGGCTTGGAGAACTGATCGCCGTCTTCTCGAAAGCAGGGGCACCCCCTTGCTGAAATGCTTTCAATTCAGGTGGTAAATCACGGGCTTCAACCAATTGGGCTGGCGCCATTACCGTGATCCAGCGACACACGTTTTCCAGCTGCCGCACATTACCTGGAAACGGAAACTCGCTGATGATTCGAATGGCAGAATCAGACAGTCGTTTGGTCTCTGTGCCTAACTCCCGGGCAGACACACTGAGAAAGTGCTTGGCCAGAATCGGAATATCTTCTTGCCGCTCCCGCAGTGGTGGCAATCGAAGGCGGATCACGTTCAAGCGATGATACAAATCTTCGCGGAACATACCAAGCTTCACGCGCTCATCCAGATCTTGGTGTGTGGCGGCGATTACCCGCACATTCGCCTTGATAGGCTGCTGCCCACCTACACGGTAAAAATGTCCGTCCGACAAAACCCTCAACAAACGGGTTTGCAACTCGGCAGGCATATCGCCAATCTCATCCAGAAACAGCGTACCGCCCTCGGCTTGCTCAAAACGTCCCTGCCGCTGAGCCTGAGCGCCAGTGAAAGAACCACGCTCATGGCCAAACAACTCGGACTCCAAAAGGTCTTTGGGAATAGCAGCGGTATTCAGCGCAATAAAAGGCTTTGAAGAACGCGGACTGTGACGGTGCAAGGCACGCGCCACCAATTCTTTACCAGCACCGCTCTCGCCTGTAATCAGCACAGTGACATTGGATTGCGACAACCGACCAATCGCACGAAACACCTCCTGCATGGCAGGCGCCTGGCCTAAAATTTCAGGTGCACTGGTGTCGGAATCTTCAACAAATTCTTCAGTTTGAGACTCCCGCACTGCGCGCAATATAAGCTCAACCGCCTTTTCAATGTCAAAAGGTTTTGGCAAATATTCAAATGCACCGCCTTGAAAAGCAGATACGGCACTGTCCAGGTCGGAATACGCCGTCATGATAATGACGGGCAAATCAGGCTGAAGCTCGCGAACCTTGGACAACAGCGTAAGCCCGCTCTGCCCTGGCATGCGAATATCGGAAACCAGTACCTGGGGCACATCGGTTTCTAGTCTTTCTAACACCTCGGAGGCTGACGAAAAAATTTCGCAAGGAATTCCTTCGCGGGAAATTGCTTTTTGCAAAACCCAACGAATAGAGTGGTCATCATCAACAACCCAAATTGGACGCATTAATAGTGGTTCCTTAAAACCGCTCAGCTGGTAGCGTGATCAAACTGAAGCGGCAATGTGACTTTAAAAAGTGTTCTTCCCGGTGTGGAGCTGCATTCAATAATGCCTTCGTGTTGTTGCACGAATGTTTGGGCCAGGGTTAAGCCCAAACCGCTGCCGCCCTCACGCCCAGAAACCAAGGGAAAGAAAATTCTTTCCATGATTTCTACAGGTATGCCAGGTCCGTTGTCGATCACTTGCAAGTCTAATGCCAGCCTATGTTGTTTGCGGTTTAAGGTTACCCTACGCACCACTCTGGTGCATAGAGTTATTTGTGCAGTACCTTCCAGAATTTGTGGTGCCAAAGCTTGTGCAGCATTGCGCACTATATTCAGGATTGCCTGAATAAGTTGCTCAAGATCCCCCAAAAACTCAGGAATTGAAATGTCGTAATCCCGAATAAACTTAAGACCCTTGGGATGCTCGGCCAGAATGACCGAACGCACCCGCTCACACACCTCGTGAATGTTCATCATGGACACAATGTGGGGCTTGCGGTGCGGAGCCAAGAGGCGGTCTACCAGTGTTTGCAGACGGTCCGATTCCTTGATCACCACCTGTGTGTATTCCTTAAGCTCGGGCGAAGGCAGCTCAACTTCCAGCAACTGCGCGGCACCACGAATACCACCTAAAGGATTTTTAATCTCGTGCGCTAAATTACGAATTAATTCTTTGTTGGCCAGGGACTGGTCCATCATTCTGGCTTCACGGTCCACCTTCAACTGCTGCTCGATTTCACGCAGTTCAATGATGGTCACGCCTTCGGCGCCATCGGGGCGTGAGAGTGTGACGTGCACGTGCTCGGAAGTGCCACTGGGCCGAATCAACTCGAACACCTGCCGTTTTACACCAAAAGGGTCGGCATGGGATTTTTTCAGAAACTCCCGAAACGCCTCCGCCTCTACAAACAATCCCGCAAGTGCCTGCCCATCAAGGCTGCGCAGGGATACCTCCAACAGCGTTTCGGCGGACAGGTTTGCATACAACAACACACCTTCCGGATTACTGACAACCACCGCAGTGGCCAACAACTCCAGGCCTTGAAACCGCTCTTTTTTCAATTCATCCTCTCGGTTATCAGGCTGGCTTCAAATCAGTTATTGGGACAGCCGGCTCAATTCTGCTTTAAGTATTTCAATATTGTCATTGGTAATCATGATTTCTTGCTCTAGTCGCGAAACCCGGTCCAAATATTTTTGATAATTTTTTTCACTACCCAAACGGTCAGGCTGACCTTTCTTGTACTCGTCCTGCAAAGACTTCAGCTTGCTTTCTTCAATTCGCAATTCTTCCTGCAAAATTTTCATTCGATCATCTGTGGCATTGAAATCCGCTGAAGAGCGAGCATCATTGCTTAACGACGCTCGCCTACCCACACCACCCAATGCATCAGATTCAGAGAAAGTTCTATTGTTGACTGCCGGGCGCGGAGCAGGAACCACGGTAATTGGATTGAGGTTCAAAGGCACACACCCTGCTCCTCCGTCCGAGTTTTGATAGGTTCTAACACCGTCCTTGCTGGTACAAACAAACATCTCGGAGCCTTTGGCCTGCGCGCCTGGTGTCACGAGAACTCCCAAAACCAGCGCGGCAAATGGATACAGGATTACTTTCGACTTCACCATGAATGATCTCTACAAAAGAATTCCAGACAACCTGAATATTACTAGATCCCCCTGTGAAGCCCCTCCCCTTTGAAGGCGAGTGTTGATACCAGATGGGGTATACACTTTACAAACTGCGAAAAATAAAAACGGCCCTGCACTTGTTAAGTACAGGGCCATTTTCACGCTTTACCAACATCTACAAGCTGAATTACAGACCGTAGTACATGTCGTATTCGATGGGGTGTGGAGTCATGCGCATGCGCTGAACTTCTTCCATCTTCAATGCAATGTAAGCATCAATCATTTCTTTGCTGAACACGCCGCCACGAGTCAAGAACTCGTTGTCAGCCTGCAACGCTTCCAAAGCCTGTTCAAGGCTGTGGCATACGGTTGGCACCAATGCGTCTTCTTCTGGTGGCAAGTCGTACAGGTTCTTGGTTGCGGCTTCACCTGGGTGAATCTTGTTCTGAACACCGTCCAGACCAGCCATCAGCAAGGCAGAGAATGCCAAGTATGGGTTGGCCATGGGGTCCGGGAAACGCGCCTCAATGCGGCGGCCCTTGGGATTGGCCACGTGTGGAATGCGAATTGAAGCAGAACGGTTCTTGGCAGAGTAAGCCAACTTCACCGGTGCTTCGTAACCTGGTACCAAACGCTTGTAGGAGTTGGTGGATGGATTGGTAATCGCGTTCAGGGCACGTGCGTGCTTGATGATACCGCCGATGTAGTACAGGGCGAAATCAGACAAACCTGCGTAGCCATTGCCAGCGAACAGGTTAACGCCGTCTTTCCATACAGACTGGTGAACGTGCATGCCTGAACCGTTGTCGCCCCACATTGGCTTGGGCATGAAAGTGGCGGTTTTGCCATAGCTGGCAGCCACGTTCCAAACGGTGTACTTCAAAATCTGTGTCCAGTCAGCGCGCTTGGTCAGCGTGGAGAACATGGTACCAATTTCGTTCTGGCCAGCGCCAGCCACTTCGTGGTGATGTACTTCAACGGGCACGCCCTGCTGTTCCAGCAACAGACACATTTCAGAACGAATGTCCTGGAAGGAATCGGTTGGGGACACAGGGAAGTAACCACCCTTCACTGTTGGGCGGTGGGCCAGGTTACCGTGTTCGTAATCAATGCCAGTAGACCATGCAGCTTCTTCAGACTTGATCTTGAAGAAGCAACCGGACATTTGATCGTCCCAGGTCACGCTGTCGAAAATGAAGAATTCGGGTTCTGGACCGAAGTAGGCTGTATCGCCCAGGCCAGACTGCTTCAGGTAAGCTTCAGCGCGGCGTGCGATAGAACGTGGGTCGCGGTCGTAACCCTTGCCATCGGTTGGCTCGATCACGTCGCAAGTCAAAATCAGTGTGGGCTCTTCACGGAATGGGTCCATGCGAGCTGTATCAGGATCAGGCATCAACAACATGTCAGAAGCTTCAATGCCTTTCCAGCCAGCGATGGAAGAGCCGTCGAATGCATGGCCAGACTCGAACTTGTCTTCGTCAAACATTTTAACTGGCACAGACACATGCTGTTCTTTGCCTTTGGTGTCGGTGAAGCGGAAGTCAACAAACTTCACTTCATTTTCCGCAACCATCTTCATTACATCTTGGGCGGTCGCCATTGAAAATCTCCTGGTACGTGAGGTGGAATAGTGATTTAAAAAATGCTGGATTGAACCCGCAGAATTTAGCGAAACAATAACACGTTCGAAGTAGCTATATATGACGCTGGACGCGAATTCAATCTTCGACGTGGAGGGGTAAAGCAAAGACCGTACCACATTCAGGGTAACCTGAAATCAAGGCTCCGTTCAGGGCTGCAGATGCCAACAACAACAAAAGTGCACCACAATAATGCATAACGCACCACAATAGTGCATTGCTGTGTTTTTATATAATCGATCGCATGCTTGTATTACAATACAATCATTCTTTTAATCAATAGATTCTCGTTTTCATGGCCAGCACATCACAACAATTGGTTGAGAAAGCCAAACAGTATGCGTCTGAAAAAGGACTGGGCTATCTGGGTGCCTTAAGCCCCCAAGAAGCTTGGGAATTGCTGAACACCGATGAAAACGCGGTGCTAATTGATGTGAGAACCGACGCCGAACTGGACTGGGTTGGGCAAGTTAGCTTCTCAGAAGACCGCTCCTTTCACGTCGAATGGAACAATTACCCCGATGGAATTCGCAACCCCGACTTCATAGCCCAAATTGAGGCGCGTGTAGAAAAACACCAGCCGGTGCTATTTATTTGCCGAAGTGGGGCCAGATCGCACCATGCCGCAACCCTGGCAGCAAAGCATGGGTTTGAATTTGCAATCAATGTACTGGAAGGATTTGAAGGCGACAAAAACGATTGTCACCAGCGTTCAAGCTTGAACGGCTGGCGTTTTCACGGTTTGCCTTGGGAACAACATTAAGCCCGCCTGATCGCCGGGTTTATTGCCCAAACAAGCCAAACAACTTTCCGGCCATAAAAAAAGCGGCCAGGCAACCCAACACATGCACAAGGGCATGGCCCAGGGCCAGCAAAGGCTTGTCGAGCAACAGGTTTGCACCTTCAGCTGTAAAAGCCGAGAACGTAGTAAGTCCGCCCAAAAAACCTGTCATCAGGAACAAACCCATCGGGTTGGCTTTCAACCAAGCTGGGCCAAATGCAGCAAACAGCAGCCCCGCGATAAAACTACCGATCAGGTTCGCAACAAGCGTGCCCACCGCAAATGGCAGCCAGGCGGGCTGGGCGAGCAGCACGCCAAGCCCATAACGCCCCACACCGCCCAGGCCAGCCCCCACAAACACGGCCAGCGCATTCAATGCATTCACTGCGCTGGCTCCCAGCGCGCTTTGGCGGAATCATCGCTGTCGCGGGCAGAAACCCAACGCGCGCCTTCAGGCGTGTCTTCTTTTTTCCAGAAAGGCGCCTCGGTTTTCAGGTAGTCCATGATGAATTCACAGGCCAGAAAAGCCTGTTGGCGATGCTCGCTGGTGGCAGCGGCAAACACAATTTGATCTTCAGGGTAAAGGGGCCCCACGCGGTGAATAATCATGGCGGATGTAATTTCAAACCGCTGGTCGGCTACATTCAAAATATTCTCGAGCGCCTTCTCGGTCATGCCCGGGTAATGCTCCAGCGTCATGGCTTTTACTTTGCTGTTTTCATTGATGTCGCGCACGGTTCCAATAAAGGTAGCCACCGCACCAATTTCGGGCAAACCCTGGCGAAGCCAGCGAATTTCCTCGGCCACATCGAAATCAGCCTCTTGAACCAACACTTTGGAACGTTTCATTTCACCCCCCTGTCACCGGCGGAAAAAAAGCCACCTCGGCATGCTCGCCCACTGGGGTTTCATCATCGGCCATGTCCTGATTGACAGCAGCGCGCAAACGGCCAACCTGCGAAATGGCTTTGGCGAATTCAGGATACTGAGCACACAAATGGGCGCGCAATCCCGCCACCGTTGCCGGCGAAAATGCGGTGTTTACCTCCAAGCCGTCGCGCCCAAACTGTTCTTTCAAACTCGCGAAAAAACGTACTTTGACTTTCATTTCATTAAATCCTGATACGACACGTAATCAACCCAATCGCCAGTTTTTACTTGCTGCCCTTTGGCAAGCCTGACCAGGCCGCTGGTTCTGGCCAAGGAAGTTAAAACACCCGAACTTTGGTTTGCAAACAAACTTGCGCTGTTCGATTGTACATCCACCCGCAAAAACTCCTCGCGGCGGGAGTCGGGCACAAGCCAATCGAAAGCGGCCTGCACCTTTCGCACGCGCAAGCGCCAATCCACTTCACCCTCACGTTGGCCTTCCAGCAAGCCCAAAAACGGCTTCACGATTAACTGAAACGCCACAGCGCTGGAAACAGGGTTTCCGGGCAATCCAAAAAACCAGCTTTGCCCGCCACCTTGCCGGTCAATATGGCCGAATGCAATCGGCTTTCCCGGCTTCATGGCCACCTTCCAAGAGCGCAGCTGCCCTACTTTCTCTATTGCAGGTTTCACATGGTCTTCTTCACCCACTGAAACGCCGCCAGAACTGATCACAGCGTCGCAATCGGCCAGGGATTCAAGCGCTGCGCAGGTGGCCTGAAAATTATCTGGAACAACACCAACCGACCGCACCACGGCATTCATTGTCTCAAGAAGACCGCACCACACGTATTCATTGGAATTGTAAATTTGACCGGGCTGTAAATGCTGGCCGGGGTTTTGAAGCTCGCTGCCAGTTACCATCACGCCCACTTTCAAGCGCCTAGCCACCGCCACAGTGGCCACACCAATGGAGGCAAGCAGCCCCAGATGAACGGCATCCAACCGGGTGCCCTTGGCCAACACCACCTGCCCAGTCGAAATGTCCTCACCAGCACGCCGTATCCACTGCCCGGGCCTGGGCAAAGCGGTGAAGGTCACAGTGGCGTCTTCATTCACCACAACGTCTTCCTGCATCACCACGCAGTCTGCTCCAGGCGGAATTGGCGCACCTGTGAATATTCGCGCCACAGTGCCGGGTTGTAGAGCTTGGGGGGAGGTGCCAGCAGGCACACGCTGTGAAACCTGAAACCTGTTGTTTGCCTGAATTTCGGCACTGCGCACCGCGTAACCATCCATGCCACTGTTGTCGTGTTGCGGCACATTCAATTCAGCAAAAACATCTTGCGCCAGCACTCGGCCCAAAGCGTGTTTCAAACCGACGGCTTCGGTGGCCAAGGCTTGCTGAGCGGCAATAGGCCACACCTGCTCAAGCAAATCATTCAAGTCAATCATTCACAAACCGTTTCAAAATAAACTGAGCGATCAAGGTTGGGTTATTCAAGGGTAGAACCGGCAAACCGCGACATTCAATTTCAGTGTCACAGGCCACAGCAATAATATTCGGGTCTTGAGGATACAACATCGGCTTGCGATTGGCCTCCCGCCAAATTTCGATTTTGGGTATATCTGCCCGCTTGAATCCTTCAACAATCACCAGGTCGCAAGGTGAAAGCCACTTCAGTTGCTCCTCAAGTGTAGGCTCCTCCTCATCGCGCAATTCATGCATAAGTACCCAGCGTTTGTTTGCGGTAATCAGTACCTCATAGGCGCCAGCTTCTCGATGCCGGTAGGAATCTTTACCCGGCTTGTCAATGTCAAAATCGTGGTGCGCATGTTTAATGACAGACACACGCACACCCTCGCCAATCAAAATCGGCAAGAGCTGTTCAATCAATGTGGTTTTACCCACACCGGAAAAACCGGCAAAGCCAAACACTTTGGGCACTTCAGTTTCCTTCTGACAGTTGCTTTTCAATCAACAAAAGTTGCTGACCTGTTTCTTTCAAAATATCTGCGGACGGGCGCGCCTTGCAGCGCAAAACAATTTCAAAACACGCGCCAAATTGTGGCTCGCCCTGCGGTAACACAGGGCTTTTGGCCAACAAATCACCACCATAACGCTGCACCAGCATGCGGGAAACTGGCAAACCAATTCCGCTTCCACGACCGGCTTGCTTGCTTGTGTAGAACATTCTGAAAATAAGCTGCAGGCGATCTTTGGGAATGGCATCGCCGTTGTTTTGCACCAGAATTTGCACGGCCGGCTGCCCGTCACTTAAACAAATATCCGCAGTTTTTATCGAGATGGTGGGCCCCTCGTTCAAAGCCGCAAACTGCGCATCAAACGGCCCTTCAAGCGCATGGGTTGCATTGATCAGCAAATTCACCATCACCTGCTGCAATTCGGTTTTACTGATTTGCACCGTGTGCTGTGCAGAAAAATCAAGCTTCAGTTGCGCACGCGCTGTATCTATCTCATTGCGCACGAACAAAATACTGTCCTGAATAATTTCGTTGACATTGATTTCTTCGGTATACGATGCATATTCATCGGGCCGGCAAAACTGCAACAACTTCTGCACAATATTGCGCATGCGGTGCAGCTGCTCATCCAGCAAACGAACGGTTTTAAAACTTTCCGGGTCGTTCAAGGTAATGCGGATCAAATCCAGATGGCCCATCATGATTGCCAGTGGGTTATTGAATTCATGTGCAATACCGGCAGTCAACTGCCCCAAGGCCGCCAGCTTTTCCGAGGCCAGCAACTGCTCTACTGCCTGATGAAGTTTCTGATTGGCCGCCTGCAAATCGGCGGTACGCTGGCGCACCCGCTCATCCAGTTGCTCATTCAAGCCCAGCAGTTCGCTGCGGCGCGCATCCAGTTGATCGAGTAGCACATCGAAATGATTGGCCAGGTCGGCAAATTCGTCTTCCCGGCGAAGATCTCCAACACGGGCCGCCGTATCCCCACGTTCCTGCAGGCTCATGATGTAATTCATGCGGCGCAAAGGATAAAAGATTCCCGAGGTTAAGCGCACCACCATCATGCCACCCAGTACCATGGCGGCACCCACAGCCAGCAAAAACAGAATCAGCAATTGGGTTTTTATGTTGGCATAGGGCTCCTCGAGAAAGCCCACATAAAACATGCCAATACGGGCACCTTCCGGGCTGAGCAAAGGCGCATAGGCGGCCACATACCAGTCGTTCACCACGAAGGCGCGCTCCAGCCAAACTTCACCGCGGCCCAACACGCTTTGCCGAACCTCATCAGAAACGCGGGTGCCTAAGGCACGCGATTCTCCATCTCTGCGAACCGTGGTCGCCACACGCACATCTTCAAGAAAAATGGTGGTGGTGCCAATCGAGCCTTCCAGCAAAGTATTGGGCGAATAAATCAGGTTGTTGATCTCGTCGACCAAATTCAGGTTGCCGTTCAATAACATGCCACCTTCCAGATAGCCCAGCATATTGCCGTTGTTGAACACCGGTTGCAAAACCTGAACAATCAAGCCCCTGTCCTCGATATTTTTTGATGAGGGACTGGCATTGGATGTGGGAACAAGCTCCTGCACTGCATGCGAGGCCAGATCAGGAGAAATGTCCATCATTTCTTGGTTTGAAAGCAAGACAGTGTAACTACCCGACTCCCGTAACTTCACGGACTGTTTCACCTCAGGATCAAGCATATAAGGCAAGCGTGATGGATACGAATTCACCACCATGCCAGTTGGGCTGATCAAGCGCAGGTAGGCAAAGCCAAGTCGCTCGGCCTGAGCCTGAAGGTCTTTGTTAGTAAGTTTGCCGCCTCGCTGATTCAACAAATTGCGAAGATAGGCGCTTTCAGACCAGGCCTTCAATGCTTGCAATTTGCCTTCTTGCACATGAATGAATTCTTGTTGCGCAAGCACCAGATCACTGCGTACTTTTGAGATCAGAATTTTGGTGTAAGCCGCCTGGCCTGCTGACCACACCAACATGGCGACGATTGGAACGAGGACCAGCAAGGGAATACTGGCTGTCACAACCAGTTTGGTTTTAACAGTCCAGTGGCTGGGCCAAAAGTGCCCGCGCGGCGGAAACGGCCGCTGACCTATTCTTGGCTCCACGCCATGCACTTTCTTTCAAGTGTTTTTCGGGATACGCCCAAGCGGCGCGCAGCCTCGGATTTATTGCCACCGCAGGCATTCAACACTCTCAGAATATGCGCTTTTTCAACTTGCTCCAGCGATTCATCCTGCGTGTCGATTGTAGCGGTCTCTCGCTCATCCAGATCCAGATTCAATGGCAAATCTTCTTTGGGGAAATAACCTAAAATCAGGGAGCGTTCAATGAAATTTCGCAGTTCTCGCACGTTGCCTGGCCATTCGTAGGCTTGAAGGCGTGCCAGCATGTCCGGGCTAATTTTCAAGGGATCAATACGCAGCTTCTTGGCAAACACCTTGATAAAATAATTGGCCAGTAGTTCGATGTCTTCCGGGCGGCTGCGCAAAGGTGGCATTTCAATCGGCATCACCTGCAAGCGGTAATACAGGTCTTGCCGGAAGCGGCCCCGCTTTACCTCCACATCCAGGTTTACGTTGGTGGCCGCAACAATGCGCACATCCACATCCACTTCCTTCGTACTGCCAACGGGGCGAATTCTGCGATCTTCCAGAACGCGCAGCAGCTTGGTTTGCATGCTGAGCGGCAACTCGCCAATTTCATCCAGAAACAAGGTGCCACCTTGGGCGTAATAAAACAAACCTTGATGGGATTCATTGGCCCCGGTGAAAGCGCCCTTGGCATGGCCGAACAATTCGCTTTCAATCAATTCTGGAGAAATGGCACCACAGTTAATCGGCACAAACGGGCGCTCGCTTCGCAGGCTCATGCCGTGCAATGTGCGGGCCAATACTTCCTTGCCAGAACCCGACTCGCCGGTAAGCAACACGGTTGAATCGGTGGGTGCCACTTTGGCCACCAATTTGCGAAGCTGGCGCACTATCGGGCTTTCGCCCACCATCACCTGCTCGTTTTGCTGCAAATTAGAAACAGCCCTTTTCAGTACAAAGTTTTCACGCTTTAAACGGTTTTGATCGGCAGCGCGATCAAGCGCGTACCAAAGCTGGTCAATTCGAAAAGGCTTCTGCAAGAAATCTTGTGCACCTGCTCGCAAGGCGCCAATCGCTGTGTCCATGTCGGCATAGCCGGTGATCAAAATAACATCACCTTCATAGCCACCTTGGCGCAATTCATTCAGCCATTGAAGGCCACTTTTGCCGGGCAGGCTGACATCCAGCACAATGGTGCCGTAATCATGATTTTCAAACAGGGCTTGGGCCATTTCAACAGACCCTGCGGTGTCCACGCGGGCAAAGCGGGTTTCCAGCGCTTTTTCCAGAAAATGGCGCATGCCGGGCTCATCGTCCACCGCCAGCGCAGACAAACCTTTCCTTGGCTGGGCGTCCACGCCTTGGCCTGTAGCTACTTTGGGAAGGTCAACAGTGTTGGATTGATAGGTCAAAACAATCGCTTTGTAGGGTGATACGTACCCCTCAATTGTTCATCATTCCGGGTAGTCCCGCAAGTTAGGTAAACCCTATTACTTGCGGGCTGGCGATTTACAGACCCGTGTTTTCAGCGATGAAAGCCTTCACTTGCTCCACCGAAATGGGCATGTTGAAAACACGCTGCGGCAACTTTTCGATGCCCTGAAACTGTGCAGGCACGGGTGGTGTTTGGCCTGTGGCTTCTTCAATGGTTTCGGCGAATTTAACTGCCAAAGCAGTTTCAAGAATGACCATGGGCACGCCCGGCTCAACCAAATCTCGAGCCACTTTCACCGCATCAGCCGTATGGGTATCAATCAGCGTACCGGTACGGGCAAACACTTCCTTGATGGTGTCCAGTCGGTTCTGGTGGTTCGATGAACCCGACTGAAAACCAAAGTCCTGTTCAATGCGCTTAAAGCGCGGGTCGCTGGAAAGATCAAACTGACCATTTGCAGCCAAGCCTTGCCACAGGGCCTTCAAAGCTTTGGGGTCGCGGCCCAGCAGGTCGTACACAAAACGTTCGAAGTTCGATGCTTTGGAAATATCCATCGACGGGCTGGAGGTAATGTAAGTTTCCGCCGATTTGCGTGGGCGGTACACACCGGTTTTGAAAAACTCGTCCAGCACATTGTTTTCATTGGTGGCCACAATCAGCTTGCGAATGGGCAAGCCCATTTGGCGCGCAATATGGCCAGCCAACACGTTACCAAAGTTGCCGGAGGGCACAGCAAAACTAACCGGATCACCAATTTTTTTTGCGGTGCGCAAATAAGCATTGAAGTAATACACCACCTGGGCAGAAATTCGGCCCCAATTGATTGAATTCACAGTACCAATTTTCTGGCGCGCCTTGAATTCCAGGTCTTCGCTAACCGCTTTAACGATGTCCTGGCAATCATCGAACAAACCTTCAACAGCGATGTTGAAAATGTTCGGGTCTTGCAGGCTGTACATTTGCGCGCGCTGAAACGCGCTCATTTTGCCAGCGGGGCTGAGCATGAACACACGCACGCCCTTCTTGCCACGCATGGCATATTCAGCGGCAGAACCGGTGTCGCCACTGGTGGCACCCAGAATATTCAGTTCGCGGTTGGTGCGCGCCAACTGGTATTCAAACAAATTGCCCAACAACTGCATGGCCATGTCTTTGAAAGCCAGTGTAGGGCCATTAGAAAGCTCCAATACCTTCATGCCATCGAACAGCTCGCGCACCGGAGTAATTTCCTCGGTACCGTAAACTGCCTTGGTGTAGGTTTTGGTGGTCAGCGCCTTCAGGTCGGCTTCTGGAATGTCGGTGGCATAAGGCTTTAACACCTCAAAAGCCAATTCACCATAGCTTAGGTTTTTCCAGCCTTCCAACACATGCAAAGGCACTTGGGGATAAAACTCGGGCACAGCCAAGCCACCATCGGGGGCCAGGCCTTCCAGCAAAATTTCAGAGAAATCTTGGGGGTCCATTCCCCCGCGGCTGCTGAAGTATTTCATTTCAGCTCAAGTCCTCTACACGAATTCGGGTCAAGGGGCCATGCACGCTGTCCAAGGCCTCAATTTTCGCAATCGCCTTGTTCACATCGCCTTCCACACAGCGGTGGGTCAGCAGCACAATTTCAGCAGTTTCTTTTTCGCTGGTGGCCTGGCGCTGAATCATGGCTTCAATTGAAATTTGGTTGTCAGCCAGCAAGCGAGTAACCTCAGCCAACACGCCGGGTTTGTCATCCACAGCCAGGCGCAGATAGAAGGCAGTGACCACTTTCTCCATGGGCAACACATTCAGGTTCTGAATACCCGCTTTCTGGAAAGCCAACACGGGCACACGGCTGGCCAGTGGGGCCTGGCTTGTACGCGCAATTTCGATCAGGTCTGCAACCACGGCCGATGCCGTGGGCAAGCTGCCCGCACCCGCGCCATAATACAAAGTGGGGCCGACTGCGTTTGCCTTCACCAACACGGCATTCATCACGCCTTCCACATTGGCAATCAGGCGCTTGCCCGGAATCAGCGTAGGGTGCACGCGCAATTCAATACCTTGGTCGGTACGTTTGGCAATGCCCAGCAATTTCACGCGGTAACCCAGTTGTTCGGCAAACTGAATGTCTTCTTTGGTCAGCTTGGTAATGCCTTCAACGTAGGCTTTGTCAAATTGAACAGGCACGCCAAAGGCAAGCGAACTCAACAGGCTGATTTTGTGAGCGGCATCCACACCTTCAATGTCGAATGTGGGGTCGGCTTCGGCGTAACCCAAAGCCTGCGCCTGGGCCAAAACATCGGCAAAGGCCAAGCCTTTGTCACGCATTTCCGACAAAATGAAGTTGCAGGTGCCGTTGATAATTCCAGCCACGTATTCAATTTTATTGGCGGCGAGGCCTTCCTTGATCGACTTGATCACAGGAATACCACCCGCCACCGCTGCTTCAAAGGCCACCATCACATTGTTGGCTTCAGCCGCAGCGAAAATTTCATCACCATGCACAGCCAACAAAGCTTTGTTGGCCGTTACCACGTGCTTGCCAGCATTAATTGCAGCCAGCACCAGTTGTTTGGCAATGGTGTAGCCGCCAATCAGTTCAACCACCACATCGATATCATCGCGCTTTACCGCTTCAAATGCATCGCCCAACACCTCAACACCAGGGCCTGCCAGTTCACGGGCTTTTTGTGTGTTCAGGTCGGCAATGACCTTGATCTCGATGGGAAAACCCACACGGCGTTCAATTTCACTTGCATTGTCTTTCAGCACATTGAAGGTGCCGGAACCGACTGTACCCAAACCCAGCAGGGCCACTCGTAGAGGTTTGTTCATTTTTAAATCAGCCAAGGTGTTGTTTTCGATAACTTTCCAGGAAGCGAGCAATTCTACCAACTGCATCTGTCAAATCATCGGTGTTGGGTAGGAAAACCACCCGGAAATGATCCGGATTAATCCAATTAAAGCCCGTGCCCTGCACCACCAGCACTTTTTCGGCCTCCAACAGTTCCAGCACAAAGCGCTGATCGTTCTTGATTGGATAAACTTTTGGATCCAGCTTGGGGAACAGGTACAGCGCCGCCTTGGGCTTCACACAGGTAACGCCGGGAATGGAAGTCATCAGGTCGTAAGCCAAATCCCGCTGGCGGGTAAGGCGCCCGCCGGGGCCAACCAGGTCGTTAATACTTTGGTAGCCACCCAACGATGTTTGAATGGCGTACTGGCCCGGCACGTTCGCGCAAAGGCGCATCGAGGCCATAATGCCCAGGCCGTCGATGTAATCGGTTGCGTGGCGCTTGTCGCCAGAAATGACCATCCACCCTGCCCGGTATCCACAGGCACGGTAGTTTTTCGACAAACCGTTCATGGTAATGAACAGCACGTCGTCGGCCAGCGAGGCAATCGACGTGTGCTGTGCACCGTCGTACAACATTTTGTCGTAGATCTCGTCAGCGAAAATAATCAACTGGTGTTCGCGAGCAATTTGCACCATTTCCTGCAACACTTCCTCGGGGTACAAGGCACCCGTGGGGTTGTTGGGGTTAATAATCACCATGGCCTTGGTTTTTTCATTAATCAGGCTGCGCAGGTGCTTGGTGTCGGGGTACCAATCGCTTTGCTCATCGCACAAGTAATGGCGTGGCGTGCCACCGGAAATGCTTACCGCTGCTGTCCACAAGGGGTAATCGGGCGCGGGCAACAGCACTTCATCGCCGTTGTTCAGTAGGCCCTGCATGCTCATTACGATCAGTTCTGAAACCCCGTTACCAACGATAATGTCGTCAAGCGTTACACCCTTGATTTTCTTTTGCTGGGTGTAATGCATGATGGCCTTGCGCGCTGCAAACAGGCCCTTGCTGTCGCTGTAACCCGAGGCATCGCCCAGATTCATGATCACGTCTTGCCGAACTTCATCGGGCGCTTCAAAGCCGAACGGGGCCAAATTACCGATGTTCAGCTTCAGGATGCGGTGCCCTTCCTCTTCCAGCTGCCGCGCTCGTTTAACCGTTTAGGCTCTTGCCTGCTAGGCTTTGGCACCATCCTGGAGCATCTTTCGAATGAAATTTCAACCTGAATCGCTCGACAATCAATTCGTCGTTCAGCGGTATGACGAAGAAGGTGTCGTGATCAGCGGCAGGCTTCAAACGGAAAGCGTTGTATTTGGCACCGATTTCACCCCCAGAATTTGGGAAAACGCCGGTTCTGGTCCCTTGCAACTAAGCCACTGCGAATGGCTTTACAGCCAGTGCCCTTCAACCATGGAAGTATTGCTGATTGGCACGGGCCCAAAACAAGTGTTCCCCGGCATGGACATTCGGAAATTTTTTGCCAACAAACGCTGCCCGGTTGAATACATGGACAGCCAGGCCGCATGCCGTACCTACAACATTTTAATTGGCGAAGGCCGGCATGTAATGGCCGCGATATTGCTATGACCACGTATGCAGCAATTCTCGTATTCTCGGGCGTACTGCTGAATGCGGTGGCACAACTTCTGCTGAAAATGGCCACTAACAAAGTAGGGGTTATTGAGGCAAGCAGTGCCCTTAGCCTGGGGGCCATGTCAGCCCTGTTTTTGCAGTGGCCCATGATCCTCGGCCTGTTTTGCTACGGTTTTTCACTGCTCATTTGGCTTATGGCACTTTCAAGGGTGGATGTAACCCTGGCCTACCCGATGCTGGCCGTTGGCTATGTGATCAACGCATTCGCAGCACAGTATTTGCTGAATGAACCGGTCAGCCTGCAACGCTGGGTGGCCATTGGCGTGATCGTACTGGGTGTGGCGCTTTTGGCGCGTTCCTGACACTGGCCGCATTTCGCTGCCAAAAGCTGTGGTTATACTGGTTTGTGAATATTGAATTAATGCACAGGGAGCGATACCGTGGCAGTTGAAGTGAACAGCAAAGTGCCTGATTTTTCAGCCACTTGCACAGGGGGCGAGGAGTTTACCCTGTCGGCCCATGCAGGCAAAAACCTGATTATTTATTTTTACCCCAAAGACAGCACACCGGGCTGCACCACCGAAGGCGAAAACTTTCGCGACCTACACACGGAATTCACGAAAGCTGGCTGCTCGATTTTCGGAGTTTCACGCGACTCCCTGAAGTCCCATGAAAACTTCAAGGCCAAGCTGGAATTGCCCTTTGAATTAATTTCCGATCCCGATGAAAAGGTTTGCCTGCTTTTTGACGTGATGAAAATGAAAAACATGTACGGCAAACAAGTGCGCGGCGTGGAAAGAAGTACCTTTGTAATCAACAAGAAAGGCATTCTGTTGCAGGAATGGCGCGGCTTGAAAGTGCCGGGTCACGCACAGGCCGTACTTGACTTTGTGCGCACAATCGGGGACTAATATCCCCACGGGCGCAGGAGTGACGACCCTGCGCGATTCATGAGCTTCTTACTTCAGATCGTTGACAATGCCACTTCCAAAAGAACCCAGCAAACCCGCAACTACACTGAACGAAATCCCACCAATCACGGCGCCAAAAACGAAAAAGCCGACCAAGAAAGCAGAAGTTTCAGACAACGCCCCGGCACAAGGCAAAGCGCCCCTTACCTTGGCAGCTGACAACACAGTTACAGCAAAAGCCCCCGAAACAAACCGTACGCGAAATATTCCAGCAGCGGCTTCGGGCAAAGCGCGCAGGCCCACCGCACAGCCGATCGCAAAAAGCAAACGCCAGGTTTCGCTGACCGGCAAGAAAATTTTCGTGCTCGATACCAACGTGTTGATGCACGACCCCACATCACTGTTCCGCTTTGAGGAACACGATGTATTCCTTCCGCTGATTACGCTGGAGGAACAACATCGAAGACATCGAAAAAGGCGTAGCACTAGACCGCTTGGGCAATGTAGATGCCATGGGGCGCTTGCTGGTTCAAACCACAGAATTGTCTGCAGAACTGCCAAAAACGCTGCCGGTGGGCAAAGCCGACAACCAAATTTTGGGTGTGGTGTTTGCGCTCAGCAAACTACACCCCGACCGCGAAGTGGCCCTGGTGTCGAAAGACATCAACATGCGTATTAAAGCCCGCGCCTTGGGCCTGCTGGCGGAAGATTATTTCAATGACCAGGTGCTGGAAGACCGAGATTTGCTGTACTCCGGCATTATGGAACTGCCTCCCGATTTCTGGGAGAAAAACAGCAAGGGCATTGAAAGCTGGCAACAAGGCGGCAGCACTTACTACCGCATTAGCGGCCCCGCTGTGAAAGACATGATGGTGAACCAGTTTGTGTACTGCGAAACTGGTATTCCACTCATAGCCCAAGTGCTTGAAGTAAGCGGTCGCACTGCAGTGCTAAAAACACTGCGCGACTTTAGCCACAACAAAAACAGCGTGTGGGGCATTACCGCACGCAACCGCGAACAAAACTTTGCACTGAATTTGTTGATGAACCCGGAATGCGACTTCGTAACCCTGCTGGGCCAGGCAGGTACTGGCAAAACCTTGCTGGCCTTGGCTGCTGGCTTGTCACAAGTACTGGAAAGCAAGCAGTATTCTGAAATTATCGTGACCCGCGCCACCGTGCCTGTGGGTGAAGACATTGGCTTCTTGCCCGGCACCGAGGAAGAAAAAATGGCCCCCTGGATGGGCGCATTTGAAGACAACCTTGAAGTGCTGAACAAACCCGATCCCAGCAGTGGCGATTGGGGCCGCTCGGCCACCACCGACTTGATTCGCACCAAAATTCGCATCAAATCGATGAACTTCATGCGGGGCCGCACTTTCATCAACAAGTTCCTGATTATTGATGAAGCGCAAAACCTGTCGCCCAAGCAAATGAAAACACTGATTACCCGGGCTGGCCCTGGTACGAAGGTGATCTGCCTGGGTAACCTGGCGCAAATCGATACGCCGTATTTGACGGAAGGTTCTTCGGGCCTTACCTATGTGGTGGATCGGTTCAAAGGCTGGCCTCATGCGGGGCACATTACACTGCAACGTGGCGAGCGTTCAAGACTGGCGGATTTTGCGTCGGATAACCTTTGATGCAATTGCGAAATCGCATGCTTCGGGGGGCATCTGCGAAGTTGCATGCCCTCCTCCGCCTGAAAGCCTGAATGCTCCCTTTTTGAAATTCACACTGGCTCACCGAGTTCGGCAAAAAACATGGCCGAATCTCGGTATCGGCTTGCAGCCGAACGCGGCATGTGAACTTCAAACGGGCAGGCTTTCTTGAAGGCGGAATGACGGCAATGCGAGCTTCGCGAATGCCGGGAAGCAAGTTATGCGGACAGCGGTTTCACCATTTAAACAGTGCAAACATGCGGTATAACTTGAGAAATGAAAATAATTCAAAGCCTTCTGTGACGAAGACGCGCGAGGACCGAAACACACCATCAATACGGGCCTTGTGAGGCACAATGCTTCTAATCGTTTGCAAACTGTTTGGAGAGAATCAACGTGACCTCGGCCCTTTCAAATCCATTCAGTACTGGCAGCGGCGGCTCATTCTTCGAAGCCAAGGTGCAGGCTGGTTTTCTGCTTCACTTGCTCATTGGTGGTCGCATCCCGTGCTTGCCAAACGGCAGTATCCAATCGATTCGGCTGCAAGGAAAACAGGCTGGATTCGCCACGGATGATGTAGTCGTAACGGTCCGAAATGAGGCAAGCAATGATTGCCGACTATTGGCGCAAGTCAAACACAGGGCAGCGATTACAGTAAGTGACAGCGAGTTTTCCGATGCACTAGCAAGTACCTGGGCAGACTTCAACAACCCAAACGTATTTTCACAAGGCCGCGATGCCTTCGCACTCATCACCGGTCCGCAGTCGGACAAGACACTAAAACATGTACGTCCCATACTGGACTGGGCGCGAACATCCGCGGACGCCACTGAATTCACGGCCAAGGTAGCCACCGCCAAATTCAGCTCGGACCATAAACGCGCCTATCTGCAGGTTTTCAAGGATTTGCTGGCGAAAGCGGCTGGCACTGTTCCGACAGACGACATTCTGTGGCAATTCCTCAAGCATTTTCATCTGCTGTCGTACGACTTCGATATATTGGGCGGCAAGGATGAGGCCGCAATCCTGACAGTCCTTGATCTGGCACGAAACCCCTCTGGCACGCTGGATGCTCAAGCAATTTGGGAAGGGTTAATCATCCAAGCCCAGGAATGGAACAAGACGGCGGGTACCTTCACTTTGGCGCAGCTTGACGAGCGCTTGAGAATGGCGGTTCACTCTGGTGGTTCTCCGGTACAGCGCCAAGCACTTTCCAGACTACAGGAACATAGCGCCTTGGTATTGAATACCATACAGTCCGAGCTTGCACCCGGATTACGGCTCTCTCGAGATACCCTACTGGACGTCTTGGTTGATACGATAGAATCGTCACGAGTTGTCATCGTCCAAGGAGCACCTGGTGCCGGCAAATCTGCAACGGTTAAAATGCTATTCGATGCTTTGCCCGCTGAAATTATTCCTTTCGCGTTTAAAGCCCAGGAGTTTAACCATTCGCATCTGCATCAGTTTCTGACGAGTATCGGTATCGGGATTTCAGTAGCGCAATTGCGGAGCGCATTTGCATTATTACCGCGAAAAGTGTTACTGATCGATGGCGCCGAGCGGTTATTCGAACTCAGCAGCCTCGAAGCTTTTCGCCAATTGCTTCAGCAACTAAACGGTGATGCCTCCTGGACTATCGTCATCACTTGCCGCGAATCGTCAGCACAATTGCTCAAGGAACACCTGCTGGCACAGTGGGGGGACGAAGTGGCGACTGTCGCCATTCCGTCCCTTACCATCGAAGAATTGGGGTGGGTACTGGCCAAGGCCCCTCATTTAGCGCCCTTGATTGCCAACCAAAAACTGATCAGGCTGTTGCAACTTCCATTTATCCTGTCGCTGGCATGGAAGGCATTTCCACCGTCTGCATCCACCAATACCTTATCCAATATTGACGAACGCCAGTTTAAGGATCTTGTTTGGCGGGAATATGTCGAGCGAGCGCCGCAAGCACAGGGCGGCATGCGCATCAAGAGAAGCCAATGTCTGCTAGCAATTTCTGTTATGCGTGCACGAAAAATGAGCCTTTTCGTCAGCCCTATCGGATGTGACGCTGATGCGCTTCAGGCGCTCGTCAATGACACGATTCTCATCGAATCGCCTGTCGGAGGGTTTGCACCGGCGCATGATGTTTTTGAAGACTGGTCTGTGGCACGCTTCATTGCCCAGGAATTCGAGACAAAGGCGGGCGATCTTTTACGTTTCTTCGATGCGGTCGGGGCTGAACCTGCAATGCGGCGCGGCTTCCGGCTGTGGCTAGCCGACGCATTAACGTCCAGCGGCCATCAACGCATCATGGATTTTGTTCTTTCCGTTTTTCAGCACACGAGTACACCTCCCATTTGGCATGATGAAATTGCCGTGGCAGTACTGCAATCGGACAGCGCGAGCAGATTCATTCATCGGGCGGAAGCCCTGCTGCTTGATAAAGGCAAGTTCCTTTATAAACGCCTGATTCATGTTCTTCGCACCGCATGCAAAGGGCCGAACGACTTGCTTCTCACTGCGTACGGAATGGCTGCATTTCGGAACCACCTTGCCCTTGGCACGGTATTCGTTATTCCAGTAGGCAGCGGCTGGCGTGAGCTAATCCTTTTTACGCACCGGCATATCGGCGCATTCGACCTTCAAGACGCAGACACCGTACTCGGGCTGCTGAACGACTGGACACAAGGATTTAACTCATCCGCCCCGTTGCCACCCGAAGCGCCAGCTGCCGCCGAGATAAGCATGAAGTACTGGCGATTGCTAACGGTGCCAAGTTTTTACGCAGACAGGTTGGAACAGGATTTCTTGAAATTGCTGTTCAAAATCCCACACGCCGCGCCGGTAGAGGTTTCGGCCCTCATACATTCAGCCCTTGCCGATCAGCTCGTTCAGCACCATTCAAGAACTATTCTCGAACACGCCACGAAGTCCATCGAATGCCAGCCGCTTTGCGCACATTTTCCTGCTCTGGTAATCGAGGTTGCCGAGAAAACTTGGATCTTACAGCCAGATGACGACCATCGATACAATTCGCATCCCGACTTGGAAGAGATTTTCGGGTTCGAGCATTCGGCGCATTTCAACTATTTCCCTCAAAGCGCCTTGCAGGGCCCCTTCGTATTCCTGCTTGCATCACATCCAGATATTGCTGTTGACTTCATCGTTCGACTGACAAATCGCGCGGCGCTGTCTTATTCACAATCCAGAATGAGGCGCGAAGTCAGCAACATTCAATTACCCGCCGCCGATGGTTCGCGTCCCCTGATCGCCAGTTGGCGCCTCTGGGCTCTTTATCGGAGCATGATGCCCGGACCGCAGGTTTTAGAATGTGCACTAATGTCCTTGGAAGCCTGGCTTCTAGACCAAGCCAAGCAGAACAGCGATATTCGAGGTGTTTTTCGCAGGATTTTGGAATCCAGTACATCTGCCGCCACACTGGCAGTACTTGCATCAGTAGCAGTTGCCTATCCGCACGCCGTTGGAGAGGAAGCACTTCCCTTGTTGGGTGTTCGGGAGTTTTACCGCTGGGACTTCGAGCGGTCGCATCAGGAGTACACGCATGTCACCGACGTGAGAGCCAGTTTGGGCATTCCGTCCGGTGGAGGCATTGACGAAATTTATTATGGGGAACGTAAAGAATCAGGCGCATTACCACATCGCAAAAACAATTTGGAGGAGTTGGCATTTCGTCTCCAGTTCACGCCTTTACGCGACCAAGTTTTCTCCATTATCGACCAATTCCATGCGGCGCTGCCCCCTATAGAGCAGCAGACTGAGACCGACAGGACTTGGCGTATCGCACTCCATCGCATTGACGCCCGTCATTTCAAGGCAGAGGAAAGCAAAGAACCTGGTCAGATCATGCTGATTCCGAGTGACCCGGCGCCTGACCTCCAGCAGTACATAGCAAAAGCAGCAGAAAATTTTGCGCCAGCACAGAGGCGTATTCAGTTGGCGAATTGGGGAGTGCGCCGCTTCCGACGTGAAGACGAATCCAACGAGACTTTCACCGCCTGGCGTCATGCCCTTAGCGAGGCGCGAGTTTTGCGGCAGCAGGCGCCCTTGGAAACTGACGAGGCGCTGTATGGTCTATCCGGCCCCGGATTTGTGGCGGCATATCTGATTCGTGACCACTATGCCGAACTCCAGTCAACCGAACTTGAATGGTGTCGGCAAGTCATTATTGAAGAAATTCTTCGCGAGGATGCAGAAAGAACACTAGACACAAGGGTTTCAAAAAATTCGCTCGCAGCTTCCCGACCGTGTGCCTATGTACTTCCGCTGCTTCTTCAGGGCGACATAAATCCGCAGATTCGGGTCGCGGTCGAAGAGACCATTGCAGTTGCGGTAACACATACCAGTGAAGAAGTCAGAAACTATGCGGCTCAAGGCGTACGGGATTGGATGTGGGAAATTGATGCGGTACTTGCCAAAGCATGCGTCGGCGGATTGTTTAAGCTAGCAAATACCGAAAGTCTTATTTATAAGACCCGCAGGAATCATACGGATCATTCACAAGAGGACAGAGAAAACACCTTTTTGGCTGCCATCGTTGACATCCGCAAGCGCATTATCGAGCGTGCAACAGCGACTGAATTCAATGCGATACCTGTAGACCTGGACACCCACGAATGGCGAGCACTGTTGAACGCCATTTCAATGATTCAACCCAATACTACTGATGCTGATTTGAACGCATTCGTTATCGCACATCTGGCAGCAGTACTTCATGCTGCCGAAATGGATGAAGCATGGCAAGCCAGACGCAATGGTGGTAGCCGTTTCGAATTTCAGCATTCGTTTGCAGATTTCTTCGCCAAATTCGCGCTTGCCCGCTCAGCCACGGAAGCTGCTCACATCGGCCAGATCCTATCTGAGGCTGTGGAAAAATGTCCGAAGTATTTAAACATATTGCTTAAAGCCTTTCCGAGCGAAGAAGACAAAGCCCGTACCGGTGCGGCATTCTGGTCCATCTGGAAAAGCGTTTCCAGCCCCGTCTTTGCTCACTCGTTGTTGCGCGGATCTTCCCGGATTTGGCGCTATGACGAACTGCGCAATCTCGTCCGTACATTGCTGTTTGCGGATGTTAAATTCAAAGATGATGTACAAGAATGGGCGCCAGTGACTGAAAACAAAAACTTTTTTGAACATGCCGCCGCCACAGTGGGCGATACCAAGGCTGGATTTGGCGCACTCCTGTCGCTTTTGTGTTCTGTGGGGAGGGTATTTCTTCCCGACGCGGTAACGTTACTCGCGCAAGCTTTTGAAAAGTCGCAAAATCGCGAACTACTGGATGATCAAAATGCGGCATTTCAACTCGAAATTTTGCTGCGCAAGATCTGCTATGAACACGGAACCAATATTCGCCAACGCCCTGCATTACACCGTGCAACGCTGGCATTGCTTGATCAACTGGTTGAGCACGGCTCACACACGGGCTTTCGTCTAAGGGAGTACATCGTTTCACCGCTTCCTGCAATTTCATGACGAAGCCAGAAAAACGAACGTTTTTCTGGCACTTGCCGATAAACCATTTGCCAAATGATGTTTCAACGTGTAAAACTTAAGGTAGCGAGTACCAAGCAAATCGGCAAAGTACCCGATCAGGTTTTTTACATTGTCTTCAAAGAGCCCCAAGAGATCGAGCTGCTCCTTCGTGATAACGAAGGAGAAGTGAACATCCTTTCCCTCTGGATCAGGCACGGCACCCATGCGCATAACGAAGCTGTAAAAACACCCATTGTAGCCACAAACCACGGTGCTCAGTCCAAAACCAAGTGGTAATTTTGGCCAATATGGGCAACTTTAAAAACAGCAACTACAATCTGCTTGTCATCCCCTCCGCGGCAACCGCTCAGATGGAAGCTTGTACCCTTTGAGCAAAATATGTTGTTATACCCACCTTGTTCGAAAACAACAAATTAGTCTTTCAAGGAGTTGGTGGTGATTGAATGTCGGTTTGAGTTAAACGCAAAACCACTGAGTACATTCTGGTGTGGGGCAACAAAGTTTCCAGCTTTTTCTGGTCATGGTTCTCACGCAAATCGCTTGGTATCTGCGTGTATACCAAAGCTTGGCCCAATTCCACCTGGAATCTACTATATTTTTGACAGGCAGTCAGGCGGCTTGTTGGGGCCATTACGTGACTTGTTCTCTGGCAAGGACGATTGGTTCGCACTGTACGCAGCCGATGAAAGAATTGATGATGAAACTTTGTGCGATAAAGTCAAACGAGGCGAGTTCAGGCTTCACCCCAAAGGCGCAACTGGTAGAAGTGAAGGTTGTATTGTGATCGACAAAGAGGCTGACTTTTTTCGTTTGCGTGCAATGCTGAAAAGTGCCAAGCCGATCAGCATACCGGGGATTCAATTGCAAGCTTATGGCAGGCTGGTGGTTCGATGAAGTGGGCTGCGCGTTTGCTTAAGGGAACTGTGGTACTGATCGTGACCTTTCTTCTAACCCAATGGTGGATGGGAACAATTTGGTCTGAACGTTACTGGACGTGGCTTAATCATTTATTGGGTGGTCAGCGCTTGGGTTTGGCCTCCGATGTCGAGTTGGTGACGGTTTTGATTTTTGCCGCGTCAGTTTCCAGCGGCTTTTTGTACTTTGTTGTAAAAGTATTTCGACAGTTTCGGAAATAGGCGAATGTGAATTTAAGTAAACCTGATTAAATTTCTTGCGCCGCTGGCGATCACACTGCTGATGGGTTTCACGTCATCAAAAGGTTCTGACAATGCGGTGTTTGCACCAGCAAAGTCGTGGACGCTTCTGGAAATACGTTGCCCAATCGGGTGTTTTGAAACCACCACGGTCAATCAATTCAAAACGCAGCTTGGCACCACCATCAATTTAAAGGCCGCACAGAATCAATCATCGCCAGTGGATATGTTGGAATGTAGAGACCCAGCTTGGAAAGGCAAGTGGGAACAAAGAAAGTTTGTTATTTCGATCGACGAGCAGCGAATGATCACCCTTGAAGAAGACTGGGCGCTAGCAGTGTATTACGCATTATAAAAACTTGGTCACGGTTTATTGGCGTAAGGCTTAAGGGACTCCTGCACTTGCTGGCCAGCGTGGTCAAGTGTTGGCACAATGTACTCAATAACACCACCGCGACTCACGACTAACTTGGTACCAGTTTGCGCAGCCAACTCACGGGCGCGCTTTGCTGCACGTTGCAATGCTGGAAATGAGCCACGAAGATCAGCGTTTTTTGCCTCGTCAATGGGTTTAGTATTCATCATTCTCTCCAATCCAATAGTTCCGGTGCTTCACCCGCATTGTTATAAAGAGCCCAAGAATCGACAGCTGGCGCGTAGTAACGATGAAAATTATCAAGACCAGCAGCAAAACGACGACGAACAACTGCTTCCGGGATATCATGCCCGCCTTGTTGAACCCGTTGACTCACCCTCGCCACAGCCTCATCGGCATTATTAAGCTGAAGAAAAATAAGCTCAACTTTGTAGCCTGCCTTTCGCTATTGCTTAATGTGATGCAAATACGCCCTGCCAGAAAGCGTTGTTTCAAAAGCAAAACTTAAACCGGCTCGAAAGTATCGATCAAGCTCCGCCAGCATTAAGCGCCCTGCCTGCAATGCTGCCGTTTCGGGTGCAAATGGGGCCAAACCGGCCGCAATTAAATCGGCATTCACAAAGTGCGTACACACAGCCTCATTCGGAAGAAATTCACGCGCAAAAGTAGTTTTTCCAGCACCATTCGGACCTGCGATTATGATGACCTTGCGCTCTGGATTCATGCTCAAATTTCTAGCTCATAAGGAATTTGCTTGAAGGTTATCTTTTCGGATACCGAACCATTTTTCGTGCCTATGTTAGCTGGAATCATAACGGTCGTGGACGAAAAGGGCTAAAAATCGAATGATCACACTTGAAAAAGACGGGGCTCAGACCGTGTATTACGTATTACGCACTCGTTGAAGTTCTGAAAAATTTGCTTCTTGTTTTCCAAATCAACAACCCCACCACCCCAAGCAACCAAACAATTGCTGCGGCATGGGCATTCATTGAATACGACTGCCCTGCTTCCGCAACAATTGCGGGGCCTAGATCAAATGAATGCACCTCCATCAACAAGCTGACAAACCACAATGCAGGGTAAACCAAGGCCAGCACGAATACGCTCCAGTGAATACGCAACGCAACACCGGCAAACAAAACACCCAAAGCAACATGCAGCCACATGCCTTGAATTTGGGGAAATTTATCAAGCACTTCTGCATGCGCACAAAGCGGCAAAAAACAGCAGGCGGCTACAAAAACAATTTTATTCAACATTGGTTAACAAAGACACGGCCAAACCCACATGGAGCAACGATACTCTGTTTTTCATACCTCCCACTGCAATGACTGGGCTGAAAGTTTGTACCCCTTGAACTGAATATGTTGATATACGCGCTCAACTTAAAATCAAAAACATTAGTCATGACTTTTGATATCAATAAAGCAATACAGAAACTCAGTAGCATCGCCAATACCTCGTCACAAGGCAAATGCGCACTGCATGTGCGCCTGGCTCTGGACGCAGGCGGCATTGAAGTGAGGCCCACCATTGGGCAAGCCAGGCTTTATGACCCAGTATTGTCAAGCTATGGATTCAAACGAAGCCGATATAGCAAAGGGGTGCTGATTGATTCCTCAAACTGCACGAAGTATTCGCCAGAAGCTGGTGATATTGCGGTCATCCCAAATGTTGCTGGAAGCCGACCGGAAGGACACATCGCAATGTTCACCGGGAAAGAATGGATTTCAGATTTCAAACAGCGCGATATGTGGGGTGGTCCGATATACAGAAAAGCCGACCCCGATGTAGCCATTTATCGTTTTCCGAGGTTAGACAATGAAACTATCAAAGAATTTCTTAGCTTTAATCGGACTGCTGTCCACTATTAGCATAGCCCTTGGTTTGTGGATTTCAAATGAAAACGCAAACCCCAGCGCCATTGATTTTGTTCAACGTACGTATGCTGGCCTGTATCACGACAATTCAAATTCATCTTCACTGGACAAAGCTGATGAAATTTTCTCATCACCGCTTCTTGATTTGATTAGAAAGGAGCAGCAACAACAAATTGAATCGGGAGAAATCGGGAAACTTTCGGCAGATCCCTTGTGCAATTGTCAGGACCCCACATCTGTTCAAATTGTTGAAATTACATCTGAAGTTGCAAAGCAAGATCATGCAACGGTTCTTGTTACTCTCTCGGTTTCTGGAATAACAGAAAAGCTACGCCTCGATCTGGTTTACGAGGCTGAACGCTGGAAAATTGATGATGTGGTCAGCAACCAAATTCCGAGTTTGCATAAAAGTCTGATTGAAAACTAACGTCGGCAAGCGTGGCTTTGTGAGGATGCAAACTGGCTTTGCTCAGTCTGCCGATTCAAGATCAAGTCGCCCAGTTTGATTCGCAGCGAAGGGCGACCGCAAGGTCGATGCGAAGACGCTCTTGCGTTTCGCATGCCCTGAGCCAGTTTCAAACAAGGGAATTCGACTTGATTAAGGCAGCACGAGCAATGCAATTTGCAGCCGTAGAAAAGCCTGTTGAGCACAAGCAACCCCGCTCACTCTCCTTCCGGCTGCATCCCCGCGTAGTTCTCGAACTTGGTGTACATACCCAAGAAAGTAACCCGCACGGTACCAATGGGGCCGTTACGCTGCTTGCCGATAATAATTTCGGCGGTGCCTTTGTCGGGCGAATCGGGGTTGTAAACTTCGTCGCGGTAAATAAACAAAATAACGTCCGCATCCTGCTCAATCGCGCCTGATTCTCGCAGGTCACTCATCACAGGGCGTTTGTTCGGCCGCTGTTCAAGCGAACGGTTCAACTGAGAAAGTGCAATCACCGGGCAGTTCAGTTCTTTGGCCAGGCCCTTCAATGAACGTGAAATTTCTGAAATTTCAGTGGCTCGGTTTTCACCGGGAGAAGATGAACCCATCAACTGCAAGTAGTCGATAATCACCAAGCCAAGTTGGCCACACTGGCGCGCCAGGCGGCGGCAACGGGCACGCACTTCCATCGACGACAAAGCGGGTGTTTCGTCAATAAACAACTGGGCATTCTGCATTTTTTCCACAGCGTAAGTTAGCCGCGGCCAGTCTTCGTCGGTCAATCGACCGGTTCTTAAACGGTGTTGGTCCAAACGCCCAACCGAACCCAGCAAACGCATGGCCAACTGCGTGGCGCCCATTTCCATTGAGAACACAGCCACTGCATGGCCCTCTTCCACTGCCACGTGTTCGCCAATGTTCAGGCTGAAAGCTGTCTTGCCCATTGAGGGTCTTCCAGCCACAATAATCAAATCGCCGGGCTGCAAGCCCGATGTTTTACCATCGAGGTCTACGAAACCGGTTGAAATACCGGTGATGTCGCTGGTGCTGTCGCGGTGGTAAAGCTCGTCGATACGCTCTACCACTTTGCTAAGCACAGGTTGCAAATCCTGAAAACCGCCAGCGCCACGCGCACCGTCTTCTGCAATTTTGAAAATCTTGCTTTCAGCTTCGTCAAGAATGGTTTTGGTGTCTTTTCCCTGCGGGTTCAATGCAGTGGTGGCAATGTCGTCGCTAATAGTTATCAGCCGGCGAAGCACCGCGCGGTCGCGCACAATTTCGGCGTAGCGGCGAATGTTGGCTGCCGATGGCGTGTTGGTGGCCAGGGTGTTCAGGTAGGCCAAACCGCCCACGTCCTCGGCCTTGCCTGAGGACTGAAGCGATTCATACACGGTAATCACATCAGCAGGCTTTGAGTTGTCAATCAGCTTGGCAATGTGCTCAAAAATAACCCGGTGGTCGTAGCGATAAAAATCTTCGGCGCGAATTACATCGCCAATTCTGTCCCAGGCTTGATTATCAAGCAGCAAACCGCCAACCACCGATTGCTCGGATTCAAGCGAGTGCGGCGGTACGCGCAGGCCCGTCATTTCTTGTTCTGTAAGTCGATTCTCGGACATAGTTTCGCAATAGAAAAAGGCCACCCTGAGGTGACCTTTTTTGTTGGTTCAGGCAGACCAAAAAGTATAACCGAATGTCGCTTATGCCTTTGGCCTAAATACCCGTTGAACCGGTTTGGCTTATGTTGCCTTAATCAGGCTGCTTCGCCAGCCACTACAACTTTCACATCTACAACCACGTCGGGGTGCAGGGCAACAGTTACAGTGTGCTCGCCAGCAATTTTCAGCGCGCCGTTGGGCATGCGTACTTGTGCTTTTTCAACCTTCAGGCCAGAGGCGTTCAAGGCAGCAGCGATGTCGTGGTTGGTTACGGAACCAAACAAACGACCATCCACAGCGGCTTTCTCGCTCAGCTGTACAATTGTAGCTGCCAACTTGGCACCCAGGGCTTGCGCAGCGGCCAGCTTTTCAGCGGCAGCTTTTTCCAGTTCGGCGCGGCGTGCCTGAAACTCAGCGATTGCTGCTTCAGTGGCGCGCTTGGCTTTGCCGTAAGGAATCAAGAAGTTACGTGCGTAGCCGTCTTTTACACGAACCACGTCACCCAGTTGACCCAGGTTGGGCATTTTCTCAAGAAGAATTACTTGCATGGTGTTCTCCCGTACTGCTTAGTGGTTGTCGGTGTAAGGCAGCAAAGCCAGGAAACGTGCGCGCTTGATCGCTGTGTCCAGCTGGCGCTGATAGTTCGCCTTGGTACCAGTGATGCGAGCGGGCATGATCTTGCCGTTTTCGCTGATGAAATCCTTGAGCGTGTCGATGTCTTTGTAATCGATCTGCTCTACCTTGCCCACTGTGAAGCGGCAAAACTTCTTGCGCTTGAACAAGGGGTTCTGTTGTGGACGACGTCCCTTGCGATCATTTTTACGACCAAAAGCCATAATATTCTCCAACTATTTCAAGCCTTCAACATTCGCGCACTGCGCAAACATGGAATCGAAGACTTTTTGATTTGTGCGAACGAAGCGCTATAAATCCAGACCAGTTTTTCAGGCTTCCCACTTCAAGGCCGTTGATTTGGTTGGCTGCAACCCCCAGCGCCAAGGCTGGAACTGTGCACTTAACCATTCTCAGCTTGCTGGCTTCAAGTTGTTCACTTTCGTGTTCAAGCTCGAATTCGCAAATGGGTAAACCTGCCGGGGTGTATCGCAATATTGATTTCGCAACCAATGTGGCGGTGAGGGTGAACTGGTTAATACCAGCTTTACCTTCTTCCCCAAGCTTGTTTGAATTTTCCGCTGCTTCCTCCTGATTCATTGATTCAGTGTTGTACAAGGACGAAATTACTCGTCGTCGCCTTCGTCTGAATCGGAACTGTCGTCGTGTGAAGATGCAGTAGCAGAAGCGGCCTTGCGCTCTTGCTCACGCTGAACTTCCTTCATCATTGGAGAAGGTGCTGTTTCAGCTTTTTTCATCTTCACGGTCAGGTGACGCAGTACGGCGTCGTTGAATTTGAACGCAGTTTCCAGTTCTTCCAGAACTTCCTGGCTGCATTCAATGTTCAACAACACATAGTGTGCTTTGGCCAGTTTCTGGATTGGGTAGGCCAATTGGCGGCGACCCCAGTCTTCGTGGCGGTGTACTTTACCGCCGTTGGCTTCGATGATTCCACGATACTTCTCAACCATGGCAGGCACTTGCTCGCTTTGGTCGGGATGCACGATGAAAGCAATTTCATAGTGACGCATTATTAACTCCTATGGATTTTCCACAATTGGAAAAGCCGCCTAACCCCCGTGGTTTGGCAGCAGGTAACCCGAAATTATAGTGGGTTTTCAGAAAACAGGCAACGGCGCAAGGCCGTTCCTTGTCAAAAACTGATCAAATCAGGCAGTTTGGTCTTGCAAGCGCTTCTTTTCCATGTCGCGAAGCTCGCGGCGCAGCACCTTGCCCACGGGGCTTTTTGGCAACTCCTTCACAAATTCAACATGGCGCGGAATTTTGTAAGCAGTCATGTGCTTACGGCAATGCTCAATGACCTGCTCGGCGGTTAAATCCGGGTCTTTTTTAACAACAAACAGCTTCACAGCCTCCCCAGTTTTGGCATCAGGCACGCCCACAGCAGCCGCTTCGAAAATACCATTCAGCAAGGTGGCCACGGCCTCAATTTCTTTGGGGTACACATTAAATCCCGACACCAGAATCATGTCCTTCTTGCGGTCAGTAATGTAGAAGTAGCCGTTTTCGTCCATGTAGGCGATGTCGCCTGTTTTCAACCAGCCGTCTTGGGTCAGAATTTCGGCAGTTTCACGTGGCTTGTTCCAGTAGCCGCGCATCACCTGCGGGCCTTTTACGCACAATTCACCCTCTTGCCCCACTGGCAATTCATTGAAGTCGTCGTCGCGAATGGTTACTTCCGTTGAAGGCACAGGCAGGCCAATGGAGCCGTTGTACTCTTCATGCAAGGGGTTAATACACACGGCAGGCGAGGCTTCGGTTAAACCGTAGGCTTCGGAAAGCCTTGTGCCGGTTACTTTTTTCCAGCGCTCCGCCACGGCAGGCTCAATGGCTGCACCACCGCCCAGTACCAGCTTTACATGAGAAAAATCAACTTGCTCAAACCCCGGGGTATTCAACAAACCATTGAACAGCGTGTTCACACCGGTAAGCGCAGTGAAAGGCACAGCAGCCAGCGTTTTTACAAAAGCCTGCATGTTGCGTGGATCGGTAATCAACAGGCAGTGCCCGCCCACCTTGATGAACACCAGAATATTCGCTGTAAGGCAGAAGATGTGGTACATCGGCAGCGCGGTAATCGCAATTTCTTTGCCTTCTTCAATGTCCTGGTTCAGCCAGGCTGAGGCCTGCTGCAGATTGGCCACAATATTGCCATGGGTCAGCATGGCACCCTTGGCCACGCCTGTGGTGCCGCCTGTGTATTGCAAAAAGGCAAGGTCGTCGTGCGTAATATTGACTTTGCGAAGCTCGTTGTTGCGGCCCTGCGCCAGCGCCTTTTTGAAGGTAATGGCCCCTGCAATATTGAATGCGGGCACCAACTTCTTCACATAACGCACCACAAAATTCAAAAGAATGCATTTGAAAAAACCGTGCATTTCGCCCATCGAGGCCAGCACAATGTGCTCTACCGGGGTGTTTTTAATTACTTTTTCCAGGGTATGGGCCACGTTCTCGAACACCACAATTACCTTGGCACCAGAATCGCGCAATTGATATTCAAGCTCGGTGGGGGTGTACAACGGGTTCACATTCACTGCCACGAAACCAGCGCGAATGGCGCCCATCATGGCCACTGGGTATTGCAACAGGTTGGGCATCATGAAGGCAACGCGGTCGCCTTTTTTCATGCCGGGCAAGCTTTGCAAGTAAGCGCCGAAGTCGCGGGTAAGGGAGTCCAGGCGTTCATAGGTAAGGCCAGTGCCCATGTTGCTGAATGCGGTTTTGTCAGCGAATTTGCGGCTGGCGTCCTCGAAAATATCCCGGATAGAAGGATACTGAGCCAAATCAACCGATGCGGGTACGCCCGGTGGGTAGCTGGGAATCCAGGCTTTTTCTGTCACAAATGTCTCCTTCTTGTAGGCACTGCTGTGCTTCGCAACTATTTTGTATTGATCGAAAACAATACCGGAATATCAAAGAGCATGGATTCTAATGCACTACGAATGCGATGTGTACCTGCCCTGAAGTCTCGTTCAAGGAAATTTAGACAAGGTTCCTTGTCGAATCCCTTCCAGAATGGACATTTCGCGCTCTTGAATCAGCTGAAAGAACAGGGTTGGCTTTTCGAGCGAGGCAAACGCATCGAGGCCCTCGCTCAAAAAATTGTGGAAATCCTCTAAATTTGCCTTTTGCGCTGCACCACGCGTCATCTTCATCAAAGGGCGTAAAAAAGGCAGGCGCATTAATTTCCGCAAGGATTCACCCACTTCACGCACCAAGAAAATTTGCTGCTCCCGAAGATCAAATTGCCCTTGTTTTCTGAAGGCTTCAATGTAGGATTTTTCTTTAAGTAAAGCATCAGAATAAAACTCTTTGTCATTGATAAATAGAGTAATTTCATCATCAAGCAGCTCAGCCAAGTAGTCCATGTAAATTACTTTTCTGACTGTTTCAACAGCACCGCCAGGCAGCAACTTTTCAAGTTTGGGCAGTACCCGTTCCGCCTGGTGGTCGCGGGTGCTGACATCGTGCGTGCAATACAGCTGATCCAGAAAAAAACGGCTCGCCGCCTGCATTCCCTTATCTTTGAGTAAATCCTGATAAGTATTTTCCAATCTATTGTTTTGAAATACTTTTAAGTCTTTTTTCAAGCTTAAAAATTCGACTGAACGACCCTGCCCCTGTCGCAGTGCGGTGATGGCTTTCTGTAATTCCAAGGGTGAGCTGTGAATATCGATCATAGCGATTCAATTGCAGTTGAATGGTGAAGCTCCACATCGTTTGCTGCACAGCAGCACGAATCAGACATGGAAAATAGTCAAAATTTATGTTTACATTCGTTAATGTTAAACCGGAGAGTGAGACAACCATGAATGCCCCATCCAAAGCCCACGGCCAAGAATTGACAGCAGCAGAACTAAAAGCAACTTTGGAGTCTTTGAAGCAAGCTTACCGCATCAACCCCTACCCGGAATGGAACCAGCGCAAAGCCTGGTTAAAGGCGTTGAGCGAGATGATCCATGACAACAAACTGAGAATCGCGGAAGCAATTTCAGAAGATTTCGGACACCGTTCGAAAAATGACACCCTGCTGGCAGAGGTATTTCCTTCTCTGGAAGGTATTCGACACGCAATGAAACATGGCAAAAGCTGGATGAAGCCCAGAAACGAAGGCGCCAGCATTTGGTTTAAGCCAGCGAGCACATGCCTGATGCCACAACCATTGGGTGTGGTGGGTGTGATTGTGCCCTGGAACTACCCCTTGTTTTTATCGATCGGCCCCATGATTGCCGCACTTGCGGCAGGCAACCGGGTATTCATAAAAATGAGCGAATATACACCCCGCTTCAGCGCCCTGCTCGACGAACTGTTGAGCAAAACCCTGGGCCGCGACGTGGTGCAGATCATCAACGGCGGGCCTGAAGTGGCGGCTGAATTTTCCCGCCTGCCATTCGACCACCTTCTGTTTACCGGCTCAACACCCGTGGGCAAAATGGTGATGAAAGCGGCCAGTGAAAACCTGGTGCCAGTAACACTGGAACTGGGCGGCAAAAGTCCTGTGATTATTACCGCGCCTACTGTGGCCAACCCGGGTCGCTTCCAGAATGCGATTGCACGTACCTTGTCGGGCAAATCGATCAATGCCGGGCAAACCTGCATTGCCCCCGATTACCTGATGGTTCCGGAAGGCTGCGAGGAGCAGTTGATTTCGCATGCCAAAGCAATTATCGACCGCCGTTTCCCAGACGGTATTTTGTCTGACGACTTCACAGGCATTGTTTCCGACCGCCACGCCACCCGCCTGCAACGTTTAATTGACGAAGCTGCGGAACAAGGTGCGCGTGTGGTAACACTCATGAAAACTGCCGATAGCCCAGGCCGCAAAATTCCGATGACCTTGGTATTCAATGCCAAGCCCGATTCAATGCTGATGCAGGAAGAAATTTTCGGCCCAGTGTTGCCGGTTATCACCTACAAACGCTTGGATGAAGCCCTTGATTACATCAATGACCGCCCCCGCCCACTGGCTTTGTATTTGTTCGACGATGAATCGAAAACCCAGGAAATGGTGATGAAGCAAACAATTGCAGGTGGCGTTTGCCTGAACGAAACCCTGTTCCACATTGCGCAGGAAAACCTGCCATTCGGTGGCGTGGGCGATTCTGGCATGGGCCATTACCATGGCAAGTTTGGTTTTGACACCATGTCCAAGCTCAAGCCGATATTCAAACAAAGCCGTTTCCATGTCATGGAAATGTTGTCACCACCCTATGACAACAAGCTGTTTGCTTTCATGACCAAACTACTAACCCGCAAGGTATAAACCAAGCATTTCATGAACAGACGTAAATTTTTAAAGTTCGGAACCGCCGGCCTGTTGTTGGCCGGTGGCTTGGGTTGGCTGGGCAAGCAGTTTGCCAAGGTGGAGGTGGTTGCCGGGCAAGCCATAGTTGAACAGCGGCACATACCCATGCTGAAAGCGATTGCGGAAGGTCTGCTAGACCAAGCACTGCCAGCTGCGGGTACCAGCAGAACACAAGCCATTGAAACAGCAGTGAATGCTTTTGTAAGCGCCAGTAAAACGCTGGCACCCAGCGCACAAGCCGAACTGGGCCAGCTGCTGAACATTCTTGAAAACCCGGTGGGCAGAAGGCTGATTGCCGATTTGGGAACAAATTGGGAGGAAGCCAGGCCAGAACGGGTGCAAGCTTTTTTGATCTCCTTTAGGGATCATCCCATTCCAGCACTTCAACCCGGCTACCATGCGCTGCACGACCTGATGATGGCGGGCTGGTACGGACTACCTGACCAGTGGGCCGACATGGGCTACCCAGGCCCGCCTTTCCAAGTTTCCTGAGAATTAGATTCACCAATGACTGAACAAGAAATCAAACCCTTGGACGCACTCTCGGCCCAATCAGAGGGCCAATTAGTGCCCGACATATTCGCGGCCGGCATTGCCAATGGCTGGAAAGCCTATGAAGCGCACAAGCGCGAATTGCCCAAGCAGATAAGTGCCGATGTAGTGATTGTTGGCACTGGCGCGGGTGGTGGCATTACCGCTGAAATATGTGCCAAGGCGGGTTTGAAAGTGTTGTTGATCGAGGAAGGCCCGCTTAAAACCTCGAAAGATTTTAAAATGCTGGAATCGGTGGCCTACCCCACCCTGTACCAGGAAAGCGCGGGCCGCAAAACCGCTGACAAGGCCATCAATATTTTGCAAGGCCGCGCAGTGGGTGGATCAACCACCGTGAACTGGACGTCCAGCTTCAGAACCCCGGCAGACACGTTGGCGTTTTGGCAAAACCAGTTTGCCCTGAAAGTGATGACCGTGGAGGCCATGGCCCCCTGGTTTGAGCAGGCCGAGCGGCGCTTGAACATTGCCGATTGGCAAGTACCACCCAACGAAAACAATGATATTTTGCGCCGCGGCGCCGAGGCGAAAGGCATTTCATGGGGAGCCATTCGCCGCAATGTGAAAGACTGTTGGAACCTGGGTTATTGCGGCATGGGCTGCCCCACCAATGCCAAGCAATCCATGCTGGTTTCAACCATTCCCACAGCACTCGAACACGGTGCAGAACTTATTGCTTCGTTGCGCGCCCATTCTTTCAAAATTTCGCAAGGCCGCATTCGAACACTGCGCTGCCAGGTGATGAATGCCGACGGTGTATTACCCTCAGGGAAAGAGGTTGAGATAACCGCCAAGCACTTTGTGCTGGCGGGTGGTTCTATCAACAGCCCGGCTGTTCTGCTGCGTTCAAATGCAAGCGATCCCTACGACCGCTTGGGCGAGCGCACCTTTTTGCACCCAGTGGTAATTTCTGCCGCCATGATGGAACAGGAAGTGCGTGCCGACGCAGGCGCGCCCCAAACCATTTACAGCGATCATTATTTGCACACCGATCCTATTGATGGGCCTGTGGGCTTCAAGCTGGAAGCCCCACCCTTGCACCCGGTTATTTTTGCGTCGACCCAGCCCGGCTTTGCAAAAAAGCATGCAGACATCATGAAGAATTTCTCCAAAACCCACATGCAACTGGCATTGCTGCGCGATGGTTTTAATTCTGGCAGTGTGGGCGGGCAAGTGCGTTTGAACAGCGATGGCAGCCCGGTGCTGGATTACAAACTAACCCCCGCAATTTGGGATGCTGCACGCCGCGCCTTGGTGGCCATGGCCGAACTGCAACATGCTGCCGGCGCATTAAGCACCCTTCCCGTACACGAATTCTCGAAGCCCGCGAACAACATTGATGAGGCCTTGAAGCAGATCAAAGAACTCGAAATGAAGCCGCTGAGTATGAAAGTGGTTTCCGCCCACGTGATGGGTGGTTGCGCCATGGCGGGTGAAGAAAAACTGGGCGTTGCCCGGCCAGATGGCAAGCACTGGCAAATTGAAAACCTGTCCATTCATGATGGCTCTCTATTCCCCACCAGCATTGGTGCCAACCCGCAGTTGTCCATCTACGGCCTAACCAACAAACTAAGCCAACAACTGGTGGCCGAACTAACTGGTCAGCCAGCCCCTGCACTGGCTTAAGTGACATGATTCGCCACCTGAACAGGCTGTACTGGATTGGCTACATTTCAGTCATGTTCTGCCTGTACTGGGTGTTGCACAACTGGTTTGGCGTTCAGGCCGACAATGCGGCCTTGGCAGCTATGGGCCTGGTCGCCGGCCTGCTATTTGCAGCGCATGTGGGCTTCAACATTTCAGGCTTTGCGCTTTCCTACAGCATTCGCAAAATTCCACAAATTCGGGACAAAGGCCTACCCTTTCACAGCACCGAAGGCGAGAGTTTTCACAGGCTCAGCATTGTGCGATGGCTTAAAGCCGTGCTGGTTGAAAGCATCAGCTCATTGAAATTGATTACGCTGCTTCAACCTTGGGCACCCAACCCCGACGGCATCAGGCTTTCTGGCAAGGCGTGGCGCAAGAAGAAACCCTTACCTGTGCTGCTGGTGCACGGTTATTTGTGCAATTCGGCAGTTTGGGCAGGCACGCGCGCCCTGCTTGAGCGCGCAGACGTAAGCACCCATGCCATTACGCTTGAACCCGCGATTGGTTCAATTCGTAGTTATTCCGAAGCCATTCATGAAGCAATCGATGAACTGCTGGTGGCCACCGGCGCACCGCAAGTGAAAATTATTGCGCACAGCATGGGCGGCGTGGCGGTGCGCTTTCATGCCACAGAATATGGTCACCACCGAATTGCCGGAATGATTACGATTGGTAGCCCGCATTACGGCACCGCGTTGTCTACCTTGGGTATCGGCAAGAATGTGAAGCAAATGGCCTGGGGAAGTTTTTTCTTGAAAACCCTGCGTGAGCACCCTACCGACCGGGAGTTTCAGAAAAAAATATGGTCGCTATGGAGCCCGCAAGACAATATTGTGTGTCCACCGGTTTCAAGCAAACTGGAATTTGGAAAAAACACCGCCGTGCCCGGCTGCGGGCACGTGGCTTTGTTGAACGATTCCACCACAGAAGACCTGATTCTCAACTGGCTTGCAGAAGATGCACAGGCCTATCCGCTGGCTGAAAACAGGGCGTGATCACACTTGGTAATCGCGCCCAGTTCGAATACTTAGAAGTGAATACCTTGCATCAGGGTTGAGAATGCAACCTGTTCTGCAGATGGTCCACTGCCCTTCTTGCCCTTGGCTGCCGATTCAGAATCGGGGAACATGCGGAAAGACGTGTTCATCAAAATTTGGGCTGGCTTGGGGATCAAAGCATGCATCACCTGGCCCAACACACCCAGGCGTGTGGCAATTCGAACCGGCTTGTGAATGACTGCTTGCGCAATCAAATCGGCCGCCTGCTCAGGGCTCAGCGTTGGCACATTGTTGTACAGCTTGGTGGGCGCAATCATGGGCGTGCGCACCAGCGGCATGTTGATGGTTGTGAACGTAATATTCAGGTCGGCGAATTCGGAGGCTGCGCAACGGGTCCATGAATCCAAGGCACCTTTGGAAGCAACATAAGCCGAAAAGCGTGGTGCGTTGGTCAGCACACCGATTGAAGAAATATTGACCACATGGCCTTTGCGGCGCTCCATCATTTTTGGCAGCAAACCATAGGTAACACGCAGGGCACCGAAGTAGTTCAACTGCATGGTGCGCTCCAGGTCGTGGAAGCGATCAAAGCTGTTTTCAATGCCACGGCGAATTGAACGACCCGCGTTGTTCACCAAAATATCCACATGACCGAAATCAGCCAGTAGTTGCGCCACAAAACGGTCGCAATCCTGCATGTCGGCAATATCAACCGAGTAGGTGTACAGCGTGTTACCTTCCGATTTGATCAAGGCTTTTGCCTCGGCCAGTTTTTCTTCATCGCGGCCACAAATTACCGTGATGGCGCCAGCAGCAGCAAACTTTTGTGCAGCGGCCAAACCAATGCCCGATGAACCACCGGTGATCAACACCACTTTGTCTTTCACCTGGCCACTCAAACTGCGATCAATAAACAAATCGGGATCCAGGTGGCGTTCCCAGTAATCCCAAATCGCCCAGGCGTAATCTTCAAGGCGTGGGCATTCAATGCCACTGCCATCCAGCGCAGCCAGGGTTTGGCGGCAATCGTAGCGTGTGGGCCAGTTTATGTAGCTGAACACCTCCTCAGGCAAAGCCAGGTCTTTCAGCAAGGCATTGCGAATACGGCGCACTGGGGTGAGGCTCATCAAACCCTTTTTCACAGCACCCGGTATAAAACCGAACATGGCCGCGTTAATGCGCATTTCCATTTTTGGTGCATGGGCAGCGCGGGCAAAAATATTCAGCACGTCACCAATCCGGTTGGGGCTGGGGTCGACCAAGTGAAATGCCTTGCCGTCCAGGTCGGGTTGGTGGGCAATGTAATCCATGGCGTTCACTACAAAATCAACAGGCACAATATTGATTCGGCCACCCTCAATGCCAATGGTGGGCACCCAGGAAGGCAGCAGCTTGCGCATTTTCTGGATCAGTTTAAACAGGTAATAAGGCCCGTCAATTTTGTCCATCTCACCGGTTTTTGAATCGCCCACAACAAAGCCGGGCCGGTACACACGCCATGCGCCCTTTATCTTCTTGCGCACAATTTCTTCGGAATCATGCTTGGTGCGGAAGTAAGGATGCTCAAGGTTTTCAGCTTCTTCAAACATGTCCTCGCGGAACACCCCTTCATACAGGCCGGCCGCGGCAATTGAGGAAGTTAACTGAAAACAGCCCGCGCCAATCGCATTGGCCAGATCTACTGCATTTTCAGTGCCTTTGATATTGGTTTCCTGTTGGCTTTCCGCATCGGCGGCCAAATCGTAAATAGCAGCCAGGTGGAAAAAATGGGCAATGTTTTTGTTCAGTTCCTTGATCTCGGTGGCCTTCAAGCCTAACTTGGGCTTGGTCAAATCGCCAACCACGGGTACACACTGGCCCTTTTTGGCCCCCCAATACTTTTGCAGCTCGGGCACTTTGTCCAGGCTTGATTCACGAATCAGGAAATAAATCGTGCCTTTGCGCTTTTGCTCAACCAAGCGCTTCACCAATCGTTTACCGATGAAGCCGGTGGCTCCTGTCACAAAATAATTCATGTATGTTTTCTCCGCGCGGGGTTTTTTTATGAAAGATACGGCTTTGGAAGACTTACTATAACTGCGCGCCAGAAATTCTCAAACTCCACCCAGTCGCGAGATAGATTAGTAAGCAGCATGCTTACGGGAAAACACGAGGTGGGGTTTAGTGTGCGTTCTCTAGTGTGGCCTCGATAAACTACTACAATAATCAAAAAAGGCAGTGGCCCCGTTGGGCCCGTATTTTGCCATTACAAGGAGAGACAACATGGCCGGTAAGAAAAAGCCCATCAAAGGCGCAGTTGATAGCGCACAGCAACTGTGGTCCGCGGGCGTGGGCGCAATCACCAAAGCGCAAGAGGAAAGCAACCGTGTTTTGGAAAACCTGGTCAAGGAAGGCCACGAAATTCAGGAGCGAACTGTGAAATTTGCAGATCAGAAGGTGGTCGAGGTAACCGGCAAGGTTAGCAAGCTGGCTGGCTCTGTCTCTAGCAAGGCGACCCAACATTGGGACAAGCTGGAACAGGTTTTCGAAGAGCGTGTGGCGCGCGCACTGGGTCGCCTTGGCGTTCCCACCAACAAAGACGTTCAACAGCTGTCTGAAAGAATCGACCAACTGTCTGCTGCTATTGCCGAATTGACTGGCAAAAAAGCAGACACCAAAGCGTCTCCCGCAAAGCGCACTACCGCGCGAACCAAAAAGTCTGCTGAGTAATTGAATCTTCTGTCGACAAGGCCAACGGCGGTCTTGTCGAATACTCTTTGGGGCTGGAGCACACAACCCGAATGAACAATCACAACTCTGGCCCGAAAATCGGATTGGCCTTGGCTGGTGGCGGCCCCTTGGGCGCAATTTATGAAATTGGTGCGCTGGTCGCCCTGTCCGAGGCCATCGACGGCCTCGACCTAAATGACATGAGCGTTTATGTGGGGGTATCCGCCGGCGGTATTGTGGCCACTGGTTTGGCACACGACTTAACCCCACATCAAATTTACAAGCTGTTCATTGAAGGCGAACCCGAAGAGTTTGCCTTCGACCCTTCCATATTGTTGCGCCCGGCCTGGAAAGAGTACTGGATGCGCCTTCGCAAGGTGCCCGGCCTGTTGGGCACGGCCATTTCCGATTATTTTTTGCGCGACGATGCAACCTGGGTTAGCTGTATTGAACGCCTGGGCGCTGCCATTCCCACAGGTTTATTCAACGGCGACGAACTGCATGAATGGATGGCGGACCTGATCGCCAAAGGTGGCGGCACCAACGATTTTCGCAGTTTGCGCCACCGTCTCATTCTGGTGGCCACTGATCTTGATTCAGGCGATTCAATACCCTTTGGCATGCCCGGCTTCGATGACGTACCTATTTCGAAAGCAGTACAAGCCTCTGCATCCTTACCGGGCCTGTTCCCCCCCACACGCATCGCCAACCGGCATTACGTGGACGGCGCACTGAAAAAAACCCTGCATGCCTCCACTGCCCTGAAAGAAGGCGTTGAGCTGCTGATTTGCCTGAACCCCCTGGTGCCCTACGACGACAGGTTGAACCCCAAGAACCATCGCCGACGCGCCAAAGGCAAAGCGTTCCAGCCTGGTTCGCGCTTGTATGAGGGTGGTTTACCCCTGGTGTTGTCACAAACATTCCGCTCAATTATTCATTCACGCATGGACATTGGCATGGAACGTTATGGGCACCTGTACCCGAATGCCGATATCGTTTTGTTTGAACCACAACATGGTGATGGTGAGTTTTTCTTCACCAACCCGTTCAGCTATGCCAGCAGGCGCCGTTTGTGTGAACACGCCTACCAACGCACACGCGAGGAGTTGTGGGCACGCCGTTATGATTTGGCAGAAAAGTTCTCGCGACATGGCTTGGAGCTGAACCTCGAGGTGCTAAAGGACCCCACCCTGCGCCTGAGCAACAAAGTGAGCAAAAAACCAGCGCGTACCGGGTCAATGGTGTCGAAGTTCGATCAGCTTGAAGACTCACTGAACGAACTTGACCGTTACATTCGGATTGCAAAAACAAGAAATGCCGCTTAATTAATGTAAGTTAATACGATTTGAATGCCATTACTCATTGGTAACAAGGGCAGTGAAGCCCCAAATACTCGACAAAACAACGTAGACTAATGATATTCAAAATACCTATAACAGACTTGCTGCATGAAGTCTTAAGCTTGATCAGGACTTTGGCCAGACAGGAGACGACCAGAACATGGAACGTAAGCCTCCAAGAAGAACAAGAGAACGAATTCTTGATTTGTCGCTAAGGCTTTTCAATGAGTTTGGGGAGCCGAATATTACAACCACCGTGATTGCTGATGAAATGAACATCAGCCCCGGTAACTTGTACTATCACTTCCGCAACAAAGACGACATCGTCAACAGCATTTTTGCCAGTTTCGAAAAAGAAATTGACGGCCTGCTCGATGTGCCAGGTAACCGGCAAGCGAATATCGAGGATGCCTGGCTGTACCTGCAAGTATCGTTCGAGCTGATTTGGCGCTATCGATTTTTGTACCGCGATTTGAATGATTTGCTGTCGCGCAACCGCACCCTTGAAATTCACTTCAAGCGCATTCTGAAACACAAGGTGGATGTAGCCCGCCGGCTTTGTCAAGGCTTGGTGGAATCAGGTGACATGATGGCCTCTCAAGCACAAATTAACGCACTGGCCACAAACATGGTGGTGGTAGCCACCTACTGGCTATCATTTGAATACGTGCGCGACCCACGGCACTTTAATGATGAGGCCACCATGAGCGCTGCGCTTGCCAATGGCGTGTACCAGGTGATGTGTTTGCTTGCTCCCTATTTGCAAGGCAATGCCAAAGAGCTTTTTGAAAGCCTGGCCCAATCGTTTATTACTGAAGAAAATACATAACAAGACTTAGGAGAACTTATGAGCGACTTGAAAGCCCGTTTTGAAAAGGCTGTGGCGGAATCGAAATCATTGCCCGCCCGCCCAGACAACCAAACCCTGTTGAAAATTTACGCCTTGTTTAAACAAGCCAGCGAAGGTGACAACACAGGCAAACGCCCCGGTTTCACGGATATTGTTGGACGCGCCAAATACGACGCCTGGAAAGGCCTGGAGGGGACCAGCAACGATCAAGCCATGCAAAACTACATCGACCTGATCGAGTCATTGAAGTAAACCAGAGCCCTTCTGTAAAAAAAACCGGCCAACGGCCGGTTTTTTTATGGCTGCTTGAAAAAGTCGGGCAACTGTTTGGAATCCACAGGCACTGAATCCAGTTTGGCAGCCACATGCACGCAAACTGTGCGGCAAAGTTCTACCACTGTGGGTTCTTTCACCTGGTAAAGCACCAAAGTGCCCTCTTTGCGGCGCTGTAAAACACCAGCGCGGTACATCAGGTTCAGGTGGCGGGAAATGTTCGACTGGGTCGAGTCAACCTCTTCCACAATGTCGTTCACAGATTTTTCTCCATTGCACAGCGCATGAATAATTTTCAAGCGTGTGGGCTCAGACAACACTGCAAAGTAGCCAGACACTTGTTCCAGCAGGGAATCCAGTTCACTCATAGCATGACCGATGTGTTTTTTGTAGTTTTTCGATTGTACCCCCGTTTTCACACGGGGGTAATGAGCGCGATGGTTGACTTAGTGATTGGCCTAGTGATTAGCCTAGTGGTTGGCCAATAAGAGCCCTGCATGTTCACGCATGGGGTGAAACTCGATGGTTTCCCAGCGCTTTTGCATCACATCCAAATCGAATCTTGAGGTTGCTAAAAATGCATGTGTATCGGCGGCGTCAGTCACCATTCGGCCCACATTGGCATCCATAAACCGGCGCAAGTCGTTGGCGTTTTTACTGGTCACCCAACGTGCACAGCTGTAACGGCTGGGCGCCAAGCGCACCTCTACCCCATACTCGCCCTTCAGGCGTGCCTGAACCACTTCAAATTGAAGTTGCCCGATGGCCCCCAACAGCATTTCGGAACCCAACAAGGGTTTGAACACCTGAATGGCACCTTCCTGGCCCAACTCCATTAAGCCTTTCTGCAATTGCTTGCTGCGCATGGGGTCTTTCAATTCAACAGACGCAAACAATTCCGGTGCAAAAAATGGCAAGCCAGTGAATTGCAAACCTTCGCCTTCGCTTAGAGAATCGCCCAACTGCAAACCACCGTGGGTGGTCAAGCCGATAATATCGCCAGCATAGGCTTCATCAACCCGGTCGCGGCGCTGGGAAAGAAATGTAACCACACTGGTGGGGCGAAAGTCTTTGCCCGTGCGCAGCACCTTGAACTTCATGCCATGCTCAAACCTGCCGGAAAGCACGCGCACAAAGGCAATTCGATCGCGGTGGGAAGGGTCCATGTTTGCCTGAATTTTGAACACAACACCGCTGAACTTGTTTTCCGTGGGGGCCACTTCGCGTTCAATTGCCTTACGTGGGCCAGGGTGCGGCGCCACGTCAACCAAAGCATCCAATACTTCCTGAACGCCAAAGTTGTTCACAGCTGAACCGAAAAACATGGGGGTTTGCTTACCCGCCAAAAATTGCTTTTCATCAAAGCTGGGGGCAGCCGTGGTTACCAAGTCAATTTCCTGCTCGGCTTGCTGAAACTCGGCACCGAAACGGCTTTTCAGCAATTCGCGATTATTGCCATCGATCACTTCGTCATCTTCGCGGCGGCGGTCAGCACCCGGCGTAAAAACCCGCATGTGGTTCTTGCGAATGTCGAAAATACCGTGGAATAACTTGCCCTGCCCTACAGGCCATGCAAAGGGAACACAAGGAATGCCGAGGGTGCTTTCAATCTCGTCCATCAACTCAAGTGGGTCGCGCACCTCGCGGTCCATCTTGTTGACGAAAGTAATAATTGGTGTGTTGCGGGCGCGGCAAACTTCGATCAGGCGCAGGGTTTGTGGTTCAACACCATTGGCGGCATCAATTACCATCAAGGCGGCATCTACGGCGGTGAGCACGCGGTAGGTGTCCTCGGAAAAATCCTGGTGACCGGGAGTGTCCAGCAAGTTGATGACCTGGTCGCGATACTCCATCTGCATCACCGAACTGGCCACCGAAATACCACGCTGCTTTTCAATTTCCATCCAGTCGGATGTAGCGTGGCGACTCGCCTTGCGAGCTTTCACACTGCCCGCAATTTGAATGGCACCCGCGAACAACAAAAGCTTCTCAGTGAGCGTTGTTTTACCCGCATCGGGGTGGGAAATAATTGCAAACGTTCGGCGACGCTTGACTTCAGATTCAATGGACACAGCAGCCCTTTGGCGCAAAAGCCGTAATTTTACACTCCCGGCGCCTTTAATTCACCCTGTTTAATGTCTATGCAAGCTGCCGACTGCCCAATCTTGATACGCTCTTTAAAACAAATCTGCGCTAAAAGCCTCAACTCAAGCTGGCTAAATAAATCAAAATCGAGACAAACCAAGGTTTCTGAACCATTTTTTAGTATAGAGCCTCAGGTTCAAACCCTTTCATTGCTTAATCGATTTCCCTATAGTGCGAAGTGTCACGAAATTTGACTACCCGCTACCCCAAGGAGATCTCACGATGTACGCTTTCGAAAAAACAGCCGAACTGCTGACCAAAACCAACACCGAACTGAAAAATCAGCACCAAGCTGCTGCCAAGGCTTTGAACAGCCTGGTACAAGCGCAATTCGGCCTGCTGTCTCAAGGTTTGGGCAATGCATTCACCGCTGCCGAAAAACTGCCTTTGGCTGACAAGCCTGCGGTAGTTAATGCACGTACCGAGATCAAACAAGGCTTGGAAAAAGTAGTTGGTGTAAGCCAGGTTTACACACAAAAAGGCGTTGAGCTGTTCGAACAGCAACTGCCAGTTGTAATCGACAAGGGCTTTTCTTACGCTGCCTTGGCACTGTCACAAGCTGAATCATTGACCGAAAACGCAATCACCTTGGGTGTGAGCGCTTTGGAACAAGCCAAGAAAAATGAAACACTGAAGCCCGCCATTGAACAAGCCGAGCAAATTGCTGCTCAGCTGTTCGAGAAAATTGGCGTGAAGGGCGAAGCTGCTGCCAAGAAAACAGCCAAGAAACCTGCTGCCAAAAAAACTGCTGCTCCACGTGCAAAGCGCGCTGCTGCAGCACCCAAAGCATCTGTATGAAAAGACATGGCTCAGCTTGAGCTGAGCTTTGAATAAATAAAAAAGCCCTCGAAAATTGCTTCGAGGGCTTTTTTGTCAATGTCGGGGATATTCAGTAAAGCGTCACAGCAACCAGAGGATCAGGCCATAGCTAATGGTGGCACCCAGTACGCCGACAAACCACTCTCGTTTGGCGTCCACTTCACTTAACACCGTTGCTTCAAAGCTTTTGTTTGCGAAATCATCCATGGAAATACTCCGAGTGCATAATGCACAATAGAAATTCGAGATGGGCCTAATTTACGTGGGAAAAGCCAGGTGTGTCTTTCCCACGAAGGGGGCCACCTTATTCGACTACCCCTAACAGGTAAGCACCATGACAATCAGTTCTGCCAGTGCCTTCGCAATTCTTAGTGCAGCGGTTTTCCTGCTTGTTGGGCTTTTCAGCGGCTTGTCGAAGTTTTTACAAATGTGGCGCAGCACACAGGGCCTTGGTCTAAGCCTTCAGCCCAACCTTTCGGACAATTCAAAATGATCTCAATATTAAACCGCCGCTTGTTGCTTGCCGCCCTTGGCAGCGTTGTCCTGGCCGCGTGCAGCACCACAAACCCGGCCACGTTAACAGGCCAGTACCAAGCTAAGGCCAACTGGACCAGTTCATTTTTAAGCCAGGTTATTGGTGGCCAGGACATGCCCGACGGTATCAACAACTGGGAATGCCGCTCAGCCGAGAATCAAAACCCTGTTGTTCTGATTCACGGCACTTTTTCGTCCAGCATGTATTCATTCGGTGCCTTGGGCCCGGCACTGGCCAACCAAAACCTGTGCGTGTACTCAATCGACTATGGGGCTGCAGAACCTGGTGACTGGTTCAAGGGTGTAGGCCCGGTGGATGAATCAGCGCAGCGTATTGCTGAGTTTGTGAAGCTGGTAAAAACACGCACAGGTCGAGACAAAGCAACCTTGGTGGGCCATTCTCAAGGTGGCTTGATCGGCTTTTATTATTTGAAAATGTTGCAAGGTGCAGAACATGTGGACCGCTTTGTGGCCCTGGCACCCAGCGTAAACGGCACTGCGATTGCTAAAACTCCGAACCGCGATTTGGTGGAGTATTGCCTGGCTTGTGCCGACCAACACCCCCGCTCAGCTTTGCTTCAAGAATTGAAAACAGGCCCAATCACCATGCCAGGCGTTCAGTACAGTATTTTGGTAACCAAAAACGACAAAGTAGTGGTGCCGGTTGAAAATCAGTTTGTGAAAGAACCGGGTGTACAAAACATTTACATTCAAGATTTGCTGCCGGGCAAACGTGTGTCGCACAGCGGCATGCTTTACGACACCGACACTCTTGCCCTTATCGTAAAACTGGTACAAGGGCAGCCGGTACAAACGGCTTCAAACTGATTTTCCAACCAGCTTCAACCCAAAGCCACATAACAGCAACTTGCAGAATTGAAACGGTACAAGGGGTCTTTCACCAAGCTTGGGTCAATACCCTCTTTTTTCAGTTGTACTTTTTGGTATTTGAAAGTGCCGGTGGTTTCTACAGTTTGAAGCACACGCACATACTGCGGCACCGCATAAGCGGGCAGCTGGGCTGTTACATGGCTGGCCAGTGCTTTCAAGTCAAGTTGCTCACCAGGCTTAATGGCCAAGGCTGCCATGCCGGCGCGGCCATCGAAACCTTCCAGCTTTACGCCATAAACCACCGCATGTTCCAGAAAAGGTAGTTTGGCCAACACGCCCTCCACTTCCGAGGTTGCAACATTCTCGCCCTTCCAGCGAAAGGTGTCGCCCAAGCGGTCCACAAACTGAATGTGTTGCCAGCCTTGCCTGCGCACCAAATCACCTGAGTTGAACCAGCAGTCCCCGTGTTTGAATACATTGCGCAGCAACTTCGCTTCATTGGCTTTCGGGTCGGTGTAACCATCGAAAGGGCGTAAATCGGTTACTTCGCTGATCAATAAGCCCACTTCACCACGGTCAACCTTTTCGCAGAACCCGCGTGGGTTTCGCACCACCTGCTCTGAATCGGCATCGCAGGCAACTACTTCAAACGGCATTGGGCAAAAACCCACGGTTTCTTTCAGGCCGAACGCATTCATGAAGCCCAGGTTGGATTCGCTTGCGCCATAAAACTCAAAAATTTGATGAATGCCGAACCGGTTTTCAAAGTCATCCCATATTTCAGGGCGAAGGCCATTGCCTAATATCAAGCGGATTTCATGATTTTGATCATTCAGATTTGGGGCTTGATTCAACAGGTAACGCAACAGTTCGCCGATGTAGCAAAAAGCAGTGGCCTTGTAATGCGAAATACGCCTCCAGAACTGACTGGCACTGAATTTCTCATCCAGCGCGAAACAGGCACCCGAGGCCAGTACCACGCCCAGCGACACTGTCAGAGCGTTGTTGTGGTACAGCGGCAGGCAGCAGTAAAAAACATCGTGTGGCGACAAACGCACTGCCGTGCTCATGCCCGAGGCGGCCTGCAACCAGCGGTAATGGCTCATCACGGAAGCCTTGGGCAAACCAGTGGTACCCGACGTAAAAATATAAAAACAGGGCGAACTGGCAACAATTTGCGCGGTTTGCGCCAAGTTGTGGGTGGGCTGAGTGCACCAGGCACTGCGAAAACTGCTTACTCTCAAATGGCTGCTCTCTGTTTGCAAAGACAACAGTTCAATACCTTTCAGCAGCCCGCTGCCTTCTGTGGATTCCAACTGTTCAAGAATATCCAAGCCGCGATCGCACGCCAGAATGACGCGTGGGCGAACCAGCTTCAAACTGTGCTCTTGTACCGCTCCTTTCTGGTTGATATTCAATAACGCAGCCACCGCACCCAACTTGGCACAGGCAATCACCGCCAGCAGGGTTTCGGGGCGGTTCGCAGACAGCAACCCCACTGTGTCGCCCGCCTTTACACCCATGCCCAGCAAACCGCGCGCCATTTGATTGCAAATTGAATTCGCTTGGGCATAAGTCCAACTCTGCTGTTCGCTTTTCAAAAATATCGATTGCGGGTGCTTTCGCGCTGTTTCCTGAAACAACAAGCCCAGCGAACGGCGCGAATGCGGCCTGAGAAATGCCAAATTGGCCAACGTGGGAAGAATTTGTGGAACATCGGGCAGAAAACCCAAGGCGCCTTTGGCGATATCAATTACCGATACTGTTTTACCCTGAACTGTCATTATGTGTTGTCTCCGGCGGCTGTCTCGTGTTTTTTTATACAGAAAAAGATACACTCATCGGGTCAACGAAATTTGCGCATACACCGTTTTTATCAATGTCATCAGGCTGCACAGTCAAGTTTTCTTTCATGCCCATCGCCAAAGTACGCTTTAACATTCTTGTTCGCCTGCTGATGCTTTTGGCCGTATTTCCGCTTGATGTGGCCAATGCCAAAAACTTCATTGGTTACACAGGCAAAGGCTGGAACGGCGACTTCGGCGTGCTGCGCGGGCAATGCGATGCCAAACTTGTTCAAAGCGAGGCGCTCAAGGGCACATTAACCGAGCAAATGGCTTATGTTGAGTCAGGCGACGCCTTTAAATCCATATTTGCTGAAACCCAGCTCGTGGATGCATTCGCGGTTGATTCCCATTGCTTTGGCCACACCATGGAACTGGTGCCCTCCGGGCAAGCGGTGCGCTGGCTAAATCCAGTGAATGGTGTGGGTGTGTATTTGTCGCCCGGTGCGAAGTCGGATACCTGCCGCACCTTCCTGGGTGTCACGATTACGAAAGGTGAAAAAACCAAATTTCGAGGTGAAGCTTGTTCACCTAACGAAGGCGTCTGGCAAATTCAACAATAAGCTCAGGGGAAAGCCCTGCAGCAGCTTCAGCCAAACACCGCGCTGCGCAAACGCTGCAGGGTATCCGAATGCCCAACCAGAACCAGCAGCAGCTTAGCCCTTGTCATGGCCACGAAAAGCTTTCTGAAATCAGCCTCGTTAAAATCCACGAAAGCAAGTTCGGTGACCACCACGGCCTGCGCAGCTTGCCCTTTGAAACGGTAAACTGATTCAGCATGCACACTTCCATCAGTGAACACCTGGCTGCCGTTTTCATCGTACCGGCCAGTGAAGTGCCTTAGGCTGTGCGGCCCTATACTGGCTTGCGCCAGCACCTTTGATTTCTCATGCCCGCGCATGCTGAGCACCGCAATTTTGTCGCGAGTAAACCCATGGCGCAAACAGGCCGTAATTGCCTTGGCGGTTTGCGCCAACAATGTTTCATCGCTGTCATACTCAAAAAACTCAAGTGGCAAACCTTCGAGCGGGCATGCGGCTTCAATCTCAAGCGCCAAAGGTTGCTCAAACCTGAATTCACGCTGCACCAACTGCAAAGCCTGCACCACGCGCTTTGGGTTTCTGTAATTCATGGGTGTGTGCAAACTGACCCAACCAGGCAAACTGACTACGGGCTTGGCATACAGGTTTTGAATGGGGTCTTCCAACCACAACCAACGTGTACCAGAATGCGCGCAGCGCTGAAGAACTGTCAACCAGCTTTGGTCGAAATCCTGCCCCTCGTCCACCACAATTGAATCAAACACCCAACGTTTGTCCAAAGGTGTAGCCAGCACCTGTTCTGCCAAGCGCCCAAACACACCAGGTGATGCATAGTCCACTTCCAAGCCAGCATCGCGCAGCATGCGGTCACACAGTGCATGAAAATTGAATACCGCCGCGCCCATTAAACCTGCCTCGCGCACCTGCTGCGCCATGTGCGAAGAAAGTGGCCGGTTGTAACACACGTACAATGTTCGGGCTTTTAAACCGTGGTTGCGCTGCAATTCGCTAAAAGCCAATTGCGACTTTCCACTACCCGCAGTACCTGTAACACGCAACTGAAAGGGCTCGAAGCTTAGCCTTGATACCCATTGCTCCAGGCCATGAGACAAGCGCGTAACAAGGGTTTCAGCCGCCTGCGACAAAGCCCCTACTTCGGGCACCAGGTTCAGTTCATTACACAAAAAAACATGAATGGCTTTGGGGTTCGAGTGGCTGCTGAACAGGTCTGCCGTAATGTCGATGGTTTGTATCAGCGCGGCCAATTCATCCTTGTGGCGGGCATCCACCACGCGCTCGGCATTTACTGTCAGCCCGCCAGGGTCGGGCACTGTGAAATCAGGGCAGTAAAAAATAGGTTCCACCCGAAGGCTTCCCTGATGTTGCTGCTTGAACTTCTGGTTCAACAAAGCGCCCTGTTCTGCAAGGGCATTGAACACATCCTGCCGCAGTTCACCCAACTGCTTTACCACGCGGCCTTGCTCAACTTTCATCAAACCTGTTTTCATCAAGATGCTGTACACAATGCCACTGGGGCCCAGCACCAGAAACTGAATTCGCCCTGTCACCGTTAACCCATGCTCTATTCTTGACCAGTGTATGCCGTGATAAATCGTGAAGTTGTCGGGCAAATGCGCCTGCAATTGCAGCAGCACATCCCGTTCGCGGGCTTGTGCGCCATCCAGCGCAAGTTCGCTTGTGTCTGAAGGGTAAACCTTGGCTGGCACGCCTTACACCTCTTTGAATTGTTGCTTCAATGTGGTGCCAGAGTAGCGATCAACCCCAGCCTGAATTCGGAAACCCAACATGATTTTTTCAGTGGTGCAATACACCTGCTCACGAAGCCATTCAATCACTTCTTTGCCTTCAGAAAAACCCACCGCCTCAAATTCCCACACGCGGTCATCGGCATTCCAGCGAAAGCCCTTTGCCTTGAGAAAATCTTTTTTCTCAAACGGCGCTTTCAGGGCAGCGATTTGATAAATCGATTCATTGGCACTGTCGAACAACACCTGAAAAGGCATTCGCTGTGAAGTTTTCAAGGGTTGCGCCAACACATGCACCAAGGCATTGCAATCTTCAACTGCGCGGTGTGCACCATGAAAATAGCCGCAATCGGACAACAAATATTCAAGCTTACGGCCTGAATAATTTTCTTGCGTCCAGGGTAACTCCCTAAATGTACAGGCCCAAATTGATTGTTCAAGCCAGGGAAAACGGCGCAGCATGAAGGGCTTGTCAAATGCCGCATTGTGCGCCACAAACAAGGCGGCTTCGCTGCACAAGGCCTTCAAGGCATTTTCATCAAAGCGCTGGCCTTTCACCATCTCGTTGGTAATGCCATGTATGGCTGAATTCTCGGGTGTAATGGGTACCTTGGGCTCTTCAAGCCCACCGTAGGTACCCAACACTGCGCCAATTTCGCCGGTGTCCTGGTCCACCTCAATCAACACGGCGCCCACTTCAATCACTTCACAGCTAGCGAAATCAAGGCCGGTGGTTTCGGTGTCAACCACCAACACTTTCACAGGGCTGTTTATTTGCCCGCCGAATGAATCCCGCATTTGTATGCGACGCAGCACCTTGTAGTTACCGCTGCTTTCAAGCCACTGGGCCACTACTTCCGGGTCAATGTTGCCGATGCTGCTGTTCAATTCGTCCTTGTTCAAACCTTCAGTCCTATGGTTCAGTGCGCAGCAAATGGGCTTGCTGTTTGCTTACTTTGATTTGCCACCCTTTTTTTACTTCTCGAATACCGCCCTTGTTAATAAGTAGCTGACGCGCCAATTCGATTAATTTCAGTTTGCCACAGCGTACACCCTGCCCCAGCAACCAGTGGCGAAGTGTATTCAATTGAGCGGCTTCATCCAGTTCTCGCCATGGTGTCAACCGTAAGGCACCGGTGTCATCAAGAACCTGCGGTGAATTGGCCTGCGTGATGGAGTCCTCTTCCAGGTAGTGTGCCTGAAAAAATTCAGCCAGTTGCAACAAGGCCTTCGGGCTTTGGGGAAAGTGTTCTTCAAGGCTAGGCAACAATTCATGGCGCACCCAGTTGCGACGCAAGGTGGTGTCATCGTTGCTAGGGTCTTCAATGTATTGCAAGCGATTGGTGCGCGCATATTCCAGCAGGCTGGCCTTGCTGCAATTCAGCAAAGGGCGGCCCAACAGCAGTTCTGGGTGTAGGTGACGGTCTACGCCCACTGGGCCCACTGCGCGCATGCCACCCACCCCGCGTAGGCCTGAACCACGCAACAATTGCAGCAAAACAGTTTCAAGTTGGTCATCCCGGTGGTGGGCACACAGCAGCACGGTGTGCTGATTGGCTTTCATCCAGTTGAAAATTGCACGGTAACGTTCTACTCGGGCTTGGCCCTCAAGGCCCAGCTTGCCGGGCTCAACATTCACCCTTAAGGCCGTAAAAGGCACACCCAATTGTTCGCACTGGCTTTTGCAGTGCGCTTCCCAGGCATTGGCAGGCGCTTGAATTTGATGGTTTACATGCACGGCATGCAGTGGCAAACCCATGGCATGCAAGGCGTGAAGCAACACGGTGGAATCCACACCACCTGAATAAGCCACCACAAAGCAGGCAGGGGTTAGGGTTTGGCGGTTGAAGTCGCTTAAAAAGGCTTCAAGCGACTGCTTCAATTATTTGCTCACCTTGAAGTGGCCGTAACTCATCAGCCGATCGTGGCGAGCATCCAGCAAGGTTTTGGGCTTGTAAGTTACCAACATGTTCAAGGCTGCCTTGATTGCTGTTTTCAAATTGTTGGCCGTTTTTGCGTGGTCACGGTGTGCTCCACCAAAACTCTCTTTCACAATTTCCTGAATCAGGCCCAAATCACGCAGGCGTTTGGCGGTAATGCCCAAGGCCTCGGCAGCATCGGAAGCCCTTTCGGCACTGCGCCACAAAATGGATGCACAACCTTCAGGAGAAATTACCGAGTACGTGGCGTTTTCCAGCATGATAACGTGGTCGGCCACGGCCAATGCCAAAGCCCCACCTGAACCACCTTCACCAATAATTGCGCTTACAATCGGCACCTGAATTTGTGCCATTTCAATCAAGTTGCGGCCAATCGCCTCAGATTGCCCACGTTCCTCGGCATCAATTCCAGGGTATGCGCCAGGGGTATCCACAAGGGTCACAATCGGAATGCCAAACTTTTCAGCGGTTTTCATCAGGCGCAGCGCTTTGCGGTAGCCCTCTGGGCGCGGCATGCCAAAATTGCGCAGCGTGCGCTCTTTCACATCGCGGCCTTTTTGGTGACCAATCACCATGACGCTTTCGCCATCCAGGCGGGCAAGCCCGCCTACGATAGACGGGTCATCTGCAAAATGCCTGTCGCCGTGCAATTCATGGAAATCGGTGAATGCGTGGGCAATGTAATCCAGGGTGTAGGGGCGTTGGGGGTGCCGCGCAACTTGTGAAACCTGCCAGGGGGTCAGCTTGCTGTAAAGCTCTTTGGTGAGCACATCGCTTTTGCCTTCTAGGCGGCGAATTTCTTCAGACAAATCAACGGCCGAGCCATCTTGAACCAGGCGCAGCTCTTCGATTTTGCCTTTCAATTCGGCAATCGGTGCTTCAAAATCCAGAAATGTTTGCTTCATGAGGTTCTCTTAATAGTCCACCACGGCTGGGTCCAGGCTGCGCCACAAATACCACGCCGCCACTGTCCGCCAAGGTTTTAATTTTTCCCCGAATTGTAGTGCTTCTTTCGGTCCGATGGGTTCGCCTTCGAAAAATTGGCGCGAGATACCGCGCTGCACACCAATATCATCCACAGGCCACACATCGGGCCTGCGCAAACAAAACATCAAAAACATTTGGGCTGTCCAACGCCCCACTCCCTTGATTTCACACAAGTGGCGGGTGCAGGCTTCATCATCCATGGCATCGAGTAAGGCCAATTCAAGTCGACCTTGTTGCTCAAATTCGCTCAAAGCACGTGAATATGTAATTTTCTGGCGAGATAGCCCTGTGGCCTTCAGTGTGTCATCACTTAGAGCGAGCAAGGCCTGGCTGGTAACTTGACCATTCAAGGCATCCACTACCCGAGCCCACACCGCATCGGCCGCTTTCACCGATATTTGTTGCCCAACCAGCGACCGCAACATGGTTTCGTAAGGCGCACCACGAGAACGCAGTGCACGGTCAGCGTGGCGCACTACCAGGTTAGCCCACACAGGGCTAAGTCTGGAAAGAGCCTCACATGCCGCCTGCCAGTAAGCAGGCGCATGGGGATCCTGGTTCAACTTCAGGCTCGCCGCCATTCGGTGGCACCGCCCCGTTTGTCTTCCAACACCACACCCATGTCAAGCAACTGTTGTCGTATAGCGTCTGCTTTTGCAAAATCCCGATCAGTTTTAGCCTGGGTTCGGGCATCAATCAGGGCTTGAATCGCAGCCTCGTCAAGACCACCGGCTTGCTCGCCTACTTCGGCTTTCTGGAAGGCTTCAGCAGTGCGCCCCAGCAAACCCAACACTTGCGCCAATGCTTTTAAACGCGCAGCCATGAATGGGTCAGCAGTGCGGTTTACCTCATTCGCCATTTCAAACAACACGGAAACAGCTATTGGCGTGTTCATATCATCATTCATCGCCTCGGCAAAGCGGGCTTCATAATCCTGGTTCCAGTCGATGGCCTGGGCAGCAGGCGCATTCCCAACTGCGGTGTACAAACGGCCTAGAGCGGCTTTCGCGTCTTGCACGTGGCCTTCCGAGTAGGTCAACTGGCTGCGGTACTGGGCGCGTAAAATAAAAAATCGCACGACTTCCGCGTCATACACCTTCAAAATGTCCCGAATTGTGAAGAAATTATTCAGCGATTTCGACATTTTCTCCGATTGCCCATTGGTTTCTACACGCACGAAACCGTTGTGCATCCAGTATTGGGCAAACCCATCGCCAGTGGCGCCCACACTTTGGGCAATTTCGTTTTCATGATGAGGAAACTGAAGATCGGCACCGCCACCATGAATATCGAATGTGTTACCCAACAATTTGCAGCTCATGGCTGAACACTCTATGTGCCAGCCCGGGCGGCCCACGCCGAAATCGGAATCCCACTTGGCATCAGCCGGCTCTTCGGCTTTCGCACTTTTCCAAAGCACAAAGTCGAGGGGGTCCTTTTTGCTGTCTGAAACCCCAACCCGTTCTCCTGCACGCAATTCATCCAGGCTTTTACCGGAAAGTTGACCATACTCAGGAAACGCACGAACAGAAAAGTTCACGTCACCGGAATCATCACGGTAGGCCAATCTTTTATTCATCAGGGTGTGAATCATTTCCTGCATTTCTGCCACATACTCAGTAGCGCGTGGCTCGTGATCGGGTCGCTCAATACCAAGTGCATCAGCATCTTCATGCATGGCTGCGATAAAGCGGTCGGTCAACGAACGAATGCTTTCGCCGTTTTCAACAGCACGGCGGATAATTTTGTCGTCAATGTCAGTGATGTTGCGCACATAAGTAACCGGGTAGCCCGATGCACGAAGCCATCGCTTGAGCAGATCGAACACAACCATAACCCTTGCATGCCCCAAATGGCAGAAATCGTAAACGGTCATGCCGCACACGTACATGCGAACGTTATGTGGATCAAGGGGCGAAAAAGCCTGCTTTTTCCTTAGAATTGAATTATAAATGTGAAGAGACGATTTCATTGGACTCAGAAAAAAAGCGGAACCAGCTTACCAAAACGGTACAATTCAACACTGGAATTCACAGTAACCCCAGTTCAAAAGCCAACCCGCTCTGGGGCTTGCTACAATAGCGGTCGAGTATATCATTACGCATGATCGAGTTTTTCCTTACCAATCAGATGAAACGGGTAACCCCGCAAAGGCGCAACCGAATGCAGGCTAAAAAAATAATCACTTCATCAATCAGTGGCAAATTCAAAAAAAGCAAATACGCAGTGCTGATCGCACTTGTGGGTCTGGCTGTGGCTGGAGCACCAGGCCATGCCGACGAGTCCGACGAAGTTTCAAAACTTATTCAAAATGGTCAATTTGAGCAGGCGCAAGCGCGAGCAGACGCATTTTTGGCCAGCAGGCCAAATGATGCCCAAATGCGCTTTCTGAAGGGTCTTATTCTGACTGAACGCAACAAAAATAGCGAAGCCATTGCAGTTTTCACCAAACTGACCGAAGACTTTCCTGAGCTGCCCGAGCCCTACAATAACCTGGCGGTTTTGTACGCGAGCACAGGCAATTACGAAAAAGCCCGCGAATCCCTGGAAATGGCCATTCGCACCCATCCAAGCTATGCCACTGCGCACGAGAACCTTGGGGATGTGTATGCTAAGCTGGCCAGCCAGTCTTACGACAAAGCCCTGCAACTCGACGGTCGTAACCTAACGGCTCAAACCAAACTTTCACTGGTACGCAACCTGATAGCGGGCAAACCCGAAAGCGTTGCAGCTGCCGCGGCGCCTGCTGCTGCACCGGTCAGTAAGCCAGCCCCAGTTGCTGCGGCTGCTGCACCAGCTGTAGCTGCTGCTACACCACCCAGCAAACCGGTAGCGCCTGCCAAAACTGCGCCAACGTCAGCACCGCCGCAGCCAGCAGCTGCACCCACACCGCCCCCTGCGGTTGTGGCTACCGCACCAGTGGCAGCGACCGCACCGGTGGTTGCTGCCGCGCCGCCTTCGGTTGAAGTAGCTCCACGCAAACCAGCCCCTGCTGCTGCGCCTGCAATTACGACCAGCAAGCCTGCTGAAACAAAACCCAGCATCAATACGATCGGCATGGACAGCCAGGTGCTGGCGAGCGTTGAAGCTTGGGCAAAAGCCTGGACTGATCAAGACATCGGCGGCTACCTTGGTGCCTACAGTAAAGACTTCGAAACACCTGGCAAAATGAGCCGCGCGAACTGGGAAAAAATGCGCGAGCAGCGCATTGTTGGAAAAGAAACAATTCGAGTGGTTGTTGAAAACCCGTTGATTACCATTACCGGCAATGAAGCGGTAGTGAAATTCAAGCAAAGTTACTTTTCCAACCGCCTGAACAACGTGTCCAGCAAAACACTGACCATGAGGCTTGAAGGCGGTAACTGGAAAATCGTTAGCGAGAGGGTGGACGGCTAAATGTGGTTCAGAAGTGGTCTTCGTGTGATATTCAAGGGGTTTCGACTACTCGTGCCACTGTTTTTTTGGGCTTTTACTGCGGCCCCCACTTTTGTTGAATCTGGCGCCAAAGAAAGAGTCGAGTTTGCGGCCTACAGCAGCACCGTATCCAAAAAAGACTCGATAGCTGGCATGTTGTTTGAATCTGCCAGCTATCAACCGGTGATCGATACAGCAGTCGAAGACATTTACCTCGCGCTTAGTCAACATGAGCTGAACAAAGCACTTGAATTGACCGATCGGCTTTTGAGCGAGTTTCCGAATTTCTACCTGGGCCATATGCTTAGGGGAGACATCCTGTCATTGAAGGCTGGTCGACCTTTGTCCAACATTGGCGACATGCCAAACGTACCCAAAGGCAAACAAGAGGAGTTGGCTGAGTTACGCGAGGAAGCAATTGCACGCTTCAAGGCAGTAAAAGATCGCCCGCAGCGCGACCTTTTGCCGGCCGAACTGGTGGAGTTAAATAACAATCAGCGCTACGTAATCCTGGTTGATACATCGCGATCCAGATTGTTCCTGTACGAAAATGCATTTCCCAAACCCAGGCTGGTTACAGACTTTTATGTATCACAGGGAAAGATGGGGGCTGTGAAAGTGCGCGAGGGCGACAAGCGAACTCCAATTGGCGTATACACCATCACCGAACTTCTGCCCAAAGAAAAACTGACTGATTTTTACGGCCCTATAGCGTTGCCTATTGATTACCCCAACGCTTGGGACAAGCGCCTTGGGAAAACAGGCTACGGTATTTGGTTACACGGAATGCCGAAAAATTATGTTAGCCGCCCCCCAAAGGCAAGCGATGGCTGCGTTGTGCTGGCAAACCAAGACTTGCTCGCGCTGAAACAGTTTGTCGACATTGGAACAACGCAAGTGGTAATTAGCGAAAGGCTCGATTTCGTGCCCGTTGAAGTGTGGCAAAGCCATAGAAAAGCCGCTTTGCGCATGGTAGAAAGCTGGCAAAAAGACTTGGAAAAAGGCTTTTACAAAGGCATTTACCATTACGCTAGCGATGTAATTATCGATGGGCAAGGCCTGATTGAATGGCAAAGAAACCAGCAAATCAACAATAAATCTTTTGGAAAAATCTCCATCGACGACCTCACCGTGATGAGATACCCCAGCGACAAAGACATGATGTTGGTGTCATTCAAACAAGAGGATAAATTATCGGGTGAAGTTCGCAAGCAACAGTACTGGATGAAGATTGGTACCCGGTGGCAAATTGTTCAGGAAGATACTTTCAAACTCTAAGGTAAAAGGCTGTGATTCAAGGCAAACGTGTTTTTCTCAAGTGGTCGATGTTCTCGGCAATTGCTGTTAGCATCTGTAATTCTTCAATCTCATCTGCGTTTGCGAAAGCGAAAAAACAAACCATGGTTAAACTTAAAACAAATTTTGGCGATATCACGATCACCTTGGACGCTGAAAAAGCCCCTGCCACTGTGGCGAACTTTCTGGAATACGCAAAAAGCGGCTTCTACACCAACACAATTTTTCACCGCGTCATTAGCGGATTCATGGTTCAGGGCGGCGGTTTTGAACCTGGCATGAAACAGAAGATGACTAAAAGTCCGGTGAAAAATGAAGCCGACAATGGCTTGAAAAACGAAAAATACACGGTTGCGATGGCCCGTACCAACGATCCGCATTCTGCCACTGCTCAGTTTTTCATTAATGTGGAAAACAATGAATTCCTGAACTTCAAAAGCCCAACTCCACAAGGTTGGGGCTACTGCGTATTCGGCAAAGTGACCGAAGGCAAAGAGGTTGTAGACAAAATCGTGGGCGTTAAAACTGGCTCAAAAGGCTTTCACCAGGACGTGCCGCTGGAAGATGTGGTTATTCAGGGTGTTGAAGTCATTTAATTCAAACCGATTTCAAAAAAGCCCTTCTTTAAGGGCTTTTTTTATGACTTTTTAATCAGGTAACAAGTTGATTGAAATTCCGCAACAAGGTGCCGCATTTTTTGCTTCCGACCTGCACCTTTCCGAACACACACAAAAAACTCTCGAGGCTTTTGAAAACTGGCTAGCCAGCGTGGCCCAAGAAAACACACTGATTTTTTTATTGGGCGACCTGTTTGAAGTTTGGTATGGCGACGACTACAGCGACAGCACTAGCAAACGGGTCATCGAAGCGTTACAAAGTGCAAAGTCTGCTGGCTCAACCCTGTATTTCATGCACGGCAACCGTGACTTTTTGCTGGGCGAGCAATTTGCTGAAGCCGCTGGGTTTGAAATTCTGCCCGATCCGGAGTTTTTACTGGTCAACCACCGAGTGGTGCTGATTACGCACGGCGATCAACTTTGCACCGATGACAAAGCCTACCAAAAATTCAGGCTTCAAAGCCGGGATGAAAAATGGCAGGCAAATCTGCTTTCGATGCCCTTGGAAAAACGCATTGAAATGGCCAAGACCATTCGCAGTGAAAGCAAAATACACAAAGCCAACAGTGCGATGAGTATTATGGATGCCAACCTGCAGACAGTGGCTGAGACATTCAAGGGCCACTGGCCCGACGGTTATTACATTGGCAAAAGCGATGTAATATTACATGGGCACACGCACCGCTGCGCCATTCATAACACGCTCAACAGCCCGGCCACAGCAGCACCCGAATCAGCTCAAGGGCAGTTGCAAACAGGTCAGCGTATCGTATTACCTGACTGGAATTTTGATGAACCAGAAAAAAACCGCCCTAAGGGCGGTTTCATGAAACTCCAAAACAGCGGGGAATTCAGCCTGACACTGTTCAACTAATTCGCTTAGTTGTCCACCAGCTTGTTCAAGGCTTTCAGTTCTTCGCAGTCAACGGATTCGCCACAATCTGGTTCAGCCTTTCCTTGGCTCAAAAGTTTTTCAAGCTGTTCAATGCGATGCTGTTGGGCAATGGCCTGGTCAATCAAACCGTGCATGGCCTTAATAAGCGGGTCATCGCCGTTTTTAGAAACGCCATAAGCCGAGAATTCCTCTTTGGTTTTTGCAGCGCCTGTCAATTCTTCACCGGGTGCGCGTTCTTCGGCTTTCAAAATCATGCGCGCTGGGTTGCCCACAGCAGTTGCTCCAGCCGGCACCGGTTTGGTTACTACCGCATTGGACCCTATTTTTGCGCCCTCACCCACCGTGAAAGGCCCCAATACCTGTGCGCCAGCACCCACAACAACACCCTTTTCCAGCGTGGGATGTCGCTTGCCCTTGGCCAGCGAAGTGCCCCCCAAGGTAACGCCTTGGTAAATAGTCACATCGTCATGAATCTCGGCTGTTTCGCCGATAACAACCCCCATCCCGTGATCTATAAATACACGGCGTCCAATACTGGCACCAGGGTGAATCTCGATGCCGGTGAAAAACCGGCCAAGGTGCGATAGAAAGCGGGCGAGCGTGGTCAATCCGGCAGTCCATGATCTGTGTGCAAACCGATGCCAGATCAAGGCGTGCAGACCGGGGTAGCACAAAAATACCTCAAGCCGCCCACGGGCAGCCGGATCTTTCTTCAGGATAGTGTCGATGTCTTCTTGTAATCGAATCCACATGCGCAGAGAACCTTGAATCAATTGTTATGGTGCGTCAAACACTTATCGCCGCAGTGTAGCACGGCCGCCTCAATGCTTTTTACGCTCGAATTCATGCGGGTAAAGGCGATTGTCCACAACCCGAATTACATCCGAAAAAAAGCCCCGAAGCATGTCTACCTCCTCTTGCTCCAGAGGAGTTTTGGCCAACATCCTGGCCAAGCGTTGCACCACTTTTTTTGGCTTGTCGGGGTTGATAAAGTCAACAGCCTCCATGGCCCGCAACCAATGGGCTTGCAAATCCGCCACAGCCTTCACACTGGCCAGCCTGCCACCTTGTTGCAAAGTACCCGCCAGGGAGTTTTCATCAGCCTGGGCCTGAACACCAGCCGCCCATTCCATGCGCAAGGCATACGCCACAATTTGTACGGCTTGCGACAAGTTCAGCGAACTGTAGGCAGGGTTGGCTGCAATTGTTACCTGCCTGTTACAGACCAACAGCTCCTCGTTGCTTAGCCCCGTGCGCTCTGCACCAAACACAAACGCTGCACCCACACCGCTTTGCGTAAGCACCAACGCCTCTCGGGCTGCCTCTTGCGGGCTTTGCAAGCCTGGCCCCAAATCTCGCAAGCGCGCCGACAAAGCAAACGCTACGTTACGATCTGCCAAAGCATCTGGCAAAGTGTTGTAAACGCGGGCATTTTCAAGTACGTCCACTGCGCCACTGGCCAATGAAATTGCCTCCTCGGCACTGCAAATATCAGCGCTTTTGGGCTCAACCAAGCGCAAATCGCTTAAACCCATGGTTTTCATGGCGCGTGCCACCGAACCAACATTGCCAGGATGGCTTGTTTTTACAAGAACTATTGAAATGGATTCGAGGGAAATGGCTGCGGTCATTTATAATGTCGGGTTAAACGTATTCAAATTGAAAGGAAAGGCCATGCATCCGATGTTGAACGTGGCGGTGAAAGCCGCTCGCGCTGCGGGAAAAATCATCAACCGAGCGGAGCTTGACCTCGATCAGGTAAAAGTCGGCGTCAAAGGCCCCAATGATTTCGTCACCGAAACCGATCAAGCTGCTGAAAGCGCAATTATCGAAGTGCTGAAGCAAGCCTTTCCCGATCACGCCATTCTAGCCGAGGAAAGCGGCGCCTCAGGTCAATCCGATTACGAGTGGGTCATCGACCCGATCGATGGCACGGCCAACTTCATTCACGGCTACCCGCACTACGCCATTTCAATTGCATTGCGTGTGAACGGCAACGTGCAACAAGCTGTAGTGTACAACCCAGCCACCAACGACCTTTTCACCGCATCCAAAGGCGAAGGTGCATTTTTGAACAACCGCCGCATTCGGGTTTCCAGGCGCAGCAAGCCGAATGAGTTTTTGGTGGGTTTTGCTTTCCCCAGTGGCCAGAATGAGGGCTCACAGGGTGTAAAACGCAAAATGATTGCCTTGACTGAGAGCACGGCAGGTATTCGAAAATCTGGCTCAGCAGTCCTTGATTTGGCCTACGTAGCCTGTGGCCGCCTGGATGGTTACATGTGTTTCGGCCTGAAGCCCTGGGATTTGGCAACTGGCGTTTTGCTTGTTTCAGAAGCGGGTGGCTTGATCACCGACCCCCAAGGCAACGACACATTCATGACTACGGGTGATGCCGTAGCAGGTAACCCCAAAGCCCTTCAATATCTCCTGAGCTTCAAATAAAACAAACAGGAAACCAGTTGAGTACACAAGCGAGTACAAACAACCCGGCTGCATCGCAGGCGTTTGAAAGCCATACACCAATGATGCAGCAGTACCTCACGCTCAAAGCCGAGTACCCCGACAAGCTGCTGTTTTATCGCATGGGCGATTTTTACGAGCTGTTTTTCGATGATGCAAAACTGGCCGCACAATTATTGCGCATCACCCTAACCCACCGCGGCCAATCGGCAGGCCAACCCATACCTATGGCTGGCATACCGTTTCATGCCGCCGACCAATACCTGGCCAAGCTGGTTGCCTTGGGCCATTCAGTGGCAATTTGCGAACAGGTGGGTACACCGGGCCAAACCAAAGGCCCCATGGAACGCAAAGTGGCGCGGGTAGTTACACCGGGCACGCTTACAGAATCAACCCTGTTGCCCGATCAGGAGAACAAAACCCTGCTCAGTCTCTATTCTGAAGACGGCAAATATTGGGGGGTGGCTTGTTTGGCGCTATCTGCAGGTTCAATTCGACTGCTGGAGTGCGATTCAGGCGCTTTGGCCGCTCATCTAAGCCGTTTTAATGCCGCTGAAGTGTTGGTGAACAACCGCACTTGGGCCCAGCAAAGCCAAATAGCGGGCGCGGGCGGCCAATGCATTGAGCGCCCGGCTTGGCACTTCGATGCAGGCTTTGCCCAAGCGCACTTGCAAACCGTGTTGCAAGCGGCCAACCTGGAAAGCCTTGAACTGCACAACGCCAAATTGGCGGTGCCTGCCATGGGTGCAGCTTTGCAATATGCCAAGGAAACTCACCTTAGCATTGATACCTTCAAACATGTTTCCGACATTCAGGTTGAGCACCAGGCCGACTTTCTGGTGCTTGATGAAGCCGCACGTCGCAATCTTGAATTGACCGAAACATTAAGGGGCGAGCCGGCACCCACCCTATTCTCACGCATCAACCGCACAGGCAGCGGTATGGGTGCGCGGCGTTTGCGCCAGTGGCTACTTGAGCCCCTGCGGAACATGGCCAGCATTAATGCGCGTCAAAACAAAATACAACACCTGCTTTCCACCTTGGGCCAGGCGCCCGAACCTGCCTGCTTCAGCCTGGTGAAAACACTGCGCGCAATTGCCGACATTGAACGCATCAGCAGCCGCGTAGCAATGCAAACCGCCAAGCCACGCGATTTACTGGCCCTGCGGGAAAGCCTGCAAGCCCTGCCGCAGGTGGCTGAACTGATTGCGAGCTTTGGCGACAATACGTTCGAGGCTGCACTACACGCCTTGCAGGCCCCACCCGAACTGCTTGCCGAATTAATGCAGGCCTTGGCTGAAAACCCGCCAGTGTTAATTCGTGATGGCGGCGTAATTGCAGATGGTTACCACGCCGAACTCGATGAACTGCGCAACATTCAAACCGGCAGCGGCCAGTTTTTAATTGAGCTTGAAAAACAGGAGCGCGAGGCCACAGGCATCGCCAACCTGAAGGTCGAGTTCAACCGGGTGCATGGTTTTTATATTGAAGTGAGCAGTGCGCAGGCCGACAAGGTGCCAACGCGCTACATTCGCCGGCAAACCATGAAAAATGCCGAGCGTTACATCACTGAGGAATTGAAAGCATTCGAGGAAAAGGCGCTTTCCGCAAAAGACAAAGCCCTGAACCTTGAAAAGGTAATTTATGAAAACCTGATGGTGTGGCTGGGTCAGTTCACCCCGTTTTTGCAGCGCTGTGCGCGGGAACTGTCTGAACTCGATGCCTTGGCTGCACTGGCCATTGTGGCATTTGAAGCCAACTGGGTTCGCCCGCACCTGGTGCCCCATGCCCTGCTGCACATTCAGCAAGGCCGCCACCCCGTGTTGGAAGTACAGGTTGAGCAATTTACGCCGAATGATTGCGCCCTGCACCCTGGCAAACACATGGCACTGATCACTGGCCCCAACATGGGTGGCAAAAGCACTTATATGCGGCAAACTGCGCTAATTGCCCTATTGGCCCACCTGGGAAGTTTTGTGCCTGCAGCCAGCGCACAAATAGGCATACTCGATCGAATTTTCACCCGAATCGGTGCCTCCGACGACCTGGCAGGTGGCCGCTCTACTTTCATGGTTGAAATGACAGAAGCCGCCACCATCGTGCGGCAAGCCACGCCAAATAGCTTGGTAATCATGGACGAAATCGGACGTGGCACCTCGACTTTCGATGGTTTGTCGCTTGCGTGGGAAATTGCAAAGCGACTGGCCAATACCAACAAATGTTTGACGCTGTTCGCAACCCACTATTTTGAGATCACGGTGCTGGGCACCGAACTAGACTGCGTGTTCAACGTGCATTTGTCGGCCACCGAACACCTGGGCAAGCTGGTATTTTTGCACCGTATTGAAGCAGGCCCTGCCAGCCAAAGTTATGGACTGCAAGTGGCCAAGCTGGCAGGTTTGCCTGCATTGGTTGTAAAAAATGCCCAGAAACGATTAGACCAACTGGAAGCTGAAAAACGGGCCTTGACCGCCCAAGTCGATTTGTTCGAACAGCAGGCACAGGCGCAGCCCGAGTCTGAAGCCAAGGCCCAACACGTGAAGCTCATTCTGGAAAAGCTGGACGAAATTGATCCCGATGAGCTTAGCCCGCGCGAAGCACTGCAGCTAATTTTTCAGCTAAAAGGCCTGCAAGCATGAATTTACGCCGAGTAGCGATCCTGATCGCGAAAGCCAGTTGTTCATCAATCGCACTACCCGGGCAACGCCTGAGTTAAGCCACAAAACTAATTCAGCTTGCCTGCACCGGGGTTGGGTGCAACGCTAAACAGCGATTGCGCAGCCGCACCTTGCGCTTTTTCTTCTTCGTTGGCTGCACGAATATCCAAAACCCTCAGGTGGTAGCGCAAGGCCATGCCCGCAAAGGGGTGGTTACCGTCCAGCACCACCTTGCCTTCAGCAATGTCAGTCACTGTCCACACACGCCCAAAACCTGTGTTTTCTTCTGTAGCCTGTTCGTCTGGCTCATTCTCATCATCAACCGGTACTTCTTCCAGTTGCATACCAATTTCCAACTCCTCGCCAAACATATCAATGTCCTCCACCCGCATCAAATCCGGGTCAAAGTCACCAAAAGCATCTTCGGGTTCCAGCTGAACAAACACCTCTTCGCCAATGGCCTTACCTTGCACGGCCTCTTGCAGCTTCGGAAACACTTCATTCTCACTGCCATGCAGATAAATAATCGGCTCGCCACCGTGTTCCTGAATCAGTTCACCCTGCGCATCACGCAACTCAAAATCAAGGGTAACCACCGTGCCGTGCTCAACAATCATCGTACATAACTCCAGAAATCAGCGCCCGAACAGTGGGCAGTCTTTTAAGGTGGCCTATGATACCCGTAATCGATAAATCACCCAAATAAAGCACCATCAGATGATCAAACCCCTCACCCACATCGCCGACCTGGCCATTGAACAGTTCATGACCGATCATTGGCATATCAAACCGTATTTATTTCGTCAGGCATTTACAAATTTTGAACCACTTTGCGATTTCGAAACCATCACCGAGATGGCCTCGGATGAAGACATCGAAAGCCGTTTGATCCAACATGGAAAATCAGGTTGGACACTCGAACATGGCCCGTTCGATGAACTCCCGTCGCTGAAGAAAAAAGCATGGACCGTGCTCATTCAAGGTATTGATCACCATCTGCCCGAGGCCTACGACCTGCTGCAACTTTTCCGCTTCATTCCCGACGCACGCCTTGACGATGTCATGCTGAGCCTGGCCAGCGATGGGGGTGGTGTGGGCCCACACTACGACTCCTATGATGTGTTTCTTCTTCAAATGCACGGCAAACGACGCTGGCGAATTGGGCCCCTGCAAAACAAAGAACTTGAGGAAGGTGCGCCACTTAAAATTCTCAAAGATTTTAAGCCCACCGAAGAATTTGTTCTGGAGCCGGGCGACATGCTTTACCTGCCGCCTAATTATGGGCACGACGGTGTGGCAGAAGGTACCTGCTCAACCCTCAGCATCGGCTTCAGGGCACCCACGCAAGCGGAAGTTCTAAGTGGCATATTGCGCGACATGGCCGACCAAATCGACCAAGATCCACGCATGACTCAAACACTGTTTTCTGACCCAGCCCGAGGATTACAGAAAAACCCAGCGGAAATTCCTGACGACTTGCTGAATTTTGGATTGCATTTAGTTCAGCAATTTTCAGCAGAATCTGCTCAAATACAGCGCAGCATGGGGATTTTGCTCACAGAACCCAAACCGCATGTGTATTTTGTAAACAACACAGAGGATCAAGAAATACACGAAATTATCAGTGTTCTTGGGGCGCGCGGCATTGCATTAAGCATGAAAACTAAAATGTTGTTCAAAGACGCCTGTTTTTATATCAATGGCGATGCTGTCAACCCCACCGGCGACCTCACCGTTAAACAGCTGCAAATGCTCGCAAATCAGCGTGAAATGGAGCCAATTGACGCTGCCGAAGCTTTAAAGAATCCTGAATTTCAGTATTTTTTGATAGGCTTTGCAAAAGCTGGTTGGGTAGAAACCCTAATGTGATTAATTTCATTTAGAATTTGAAACGACTCAGCAAAGTCAATAGAATTTTGCTTCGAAAATAAGGTCGAAACAATGACTTGAATTTGACGCGCTATTCGATAGAATTTGCAGAGTTTTCCGCTTGAGTGCTTGAACACCCGGCAGGAAAATGGGTGATTCTGGGTTCTCTTGCGAGCCTATTTGCTCTAAAAAAGGCGCTTGAATCGGCGTCTAGTTCGTGACCCCAAAAGGAAAAAACATGAAAAACTCAATTTTGATCGCATCTTTGTTCGCAGTTGCTTTGGCCGCATGTGGCAAAAAAGAAGAAGCAGCTCCTGTTGAACCAGCAGCACCAGCTGTTACTGAGCAAGCTCCTGCAGCTGCACCAGCACCCGTTGAGCCAGCTCCTGCAGCTGAGCCAGCAGCCGCTGAACCAGCAGCTCCTGCTGCTGACCCAGCAGCCGCTCCAGCAGCAACTGAAGAAAAGAAGTAAATTCAACTCGCTTGTAAAAGCGATTGAAAATAAAAAAGCCCCGGATGAAAATCCGGGGCTTTTTTGTTGGGCTAGTTTTTTACAAAAATAGTGAGTTCCTCTAAAACGAACTCTATAGAAAATCAGGCAGCAATCTTCCTGGAATCAAGACTGGTCCAACCAAAGCCTTCTTCCTGGCAAGCAATGTCAAATGCAATTCCTCGTGGTGTCAATACATCAGCCCACATTTGCTGCACAACATTCGGACAATTCGTGGTTTGGCTTAAATGAGCTGCAACCACAAACTGCAAGTTCCCGGAGTCCAGTTTTCGAAGAATGTCACAAGCCACCTGATTGCTCAGGTGACCATAATCTCCACCCACCCGCTTTTTCAGACTGGGTGGATACGGTGAATTGGACAGCATGTCAGGGCAGTGGTTGGATTCCAGAATAAGCGCATGCGCACGGTTCAGCATGCTAACCAAATGCGGCGTACAGCTTCCACAATCGGTCAGAATACCGGTAACGAAGCCAGATCTTGACTCGATCAACATTTGAATGGGTTCGGCCGCATCGTGAGGCACCGGGAAGGGGTGCAAAGTAAGATTTTTCACGTTGAATGGACCGTGGCTGTCGATTAAAAAAACCCGTCCCGACCGAAGGTAATCTTCGTCGGTTAATTTGGATCGCAAAGCCGCGCGCCAGGTTCCATGTGTAAGGTACACGGGGGTAGCAAATTTTCTGCTGAACTTGAATACGCCCCCAATATGATCCCCATGCTCGTGAGTAACCACGATGGCATCTACATCCTCGGGGGCAAGCCCCACGCGCTCAAGCCTGCACACGGTCTCTTTTACCGCAAAACCGCAGTCCACCATCAAGCGTGTGGGTTTCTCAGTCAGCCTGCATTCAAACAGCCAACTGTTGCCTTCACTGCCACTACCCAAACTTGCAAAACGCACACCGGTTACCGAAGTTTTCCGGCCAGCTTGGTGGCGGCTTCCTCAGAAATTGCTGCGTCCACCGCAGTACCACGCTCGGAAGTAAATTTGACCGAAGTTGAACTGTTCCCCTCAGGCGCAACAACAACTTGATAACGTTGATTCGCCTTCAAGGATTTGTCATCAGAAGCACCACCGAACATTTTTCCGAAGAAGCCTTTCTTCTCGCCTTCGGCCGAGGCTGAGTCGGGCGTGTACTTAACGTAGTAAACGCCATTGGAGCGGTCACGGTCTTCTACGATGAAGCCAGCCCGATCCAGGCCGAGGCCCACACGACGCCACGCCAAGGGGAAATCTTCAGCAAGAATAATGGCTGTGCCATCGGGTTTTTTCTGCACGGAAATCAGTTCTTGGGTCGCTGAACGGCCCGCAGCAGCGGCAGCCTTTTCATCCCCTGTCAACTTGGCCATCAGACGATTGAGCATTTCAGCTTCAAGTTCAGGGTCGCTGGGGCGATTCATCCACACCAGGTTCGACTGAGACTGATCCGTGTAATTCTCTTCCATTCCGCGGTGGGTCACGAAAATTTCAACACCGCCTTCAATCGGCTCTACGCGGGTACGATACCGGTCGCGGGTGTTGCTGGAATAAATACCATCAAATACCGAGCCAATGACTTTACGAATGCCATCCAATGGAATGTTTGCGCGGTTTTCAGCCCAGTTGGTTTCCATCAAACCAATTTTGGGATCATCCACAGCCAGCTCGAAACCGGTGTCTTTCCAGAATTCGCGCAGTTTCGGCCACAGTTGCTCGGGAGCCATTTTCACTTCCAGCGAGCGCAGATTACCGACGCGTTTGATTTTCACGTCTTGGGATGACACCAAAACTGGCTCAGCTTGCGCTTTTGCACGTGCACCCGCTGGGCGAGTACCACCACCGCTGTAAAAAGACGATGCCGATACCGAACCCGAGCCAGACTCGCCGGGAATCAGGAACTGCTCATCTGCAGACTGTGCAGTCAGATCAGGTGGCACTTCAAGGCCCTGCTCGCGCTTTTCAGCGGTGCGGTAAGCTGTTTTCTGCCCTTCCACAGCCTCTTTGTAAGAAGCACAGCCAGCCGCAGCAGATACAGCCGCTGCAATCATCAGCAACTTGAAAGGGGTTGTCTTGTTCAATTCCATGTGTTTCACAGCCTTAAGTCGTCTTAATCGATCAACCGGTGCGCGCGCAAAGCAGCGTCTACGGTTTGGTGAAAATTGGATTCCAGTCGGGTTAATGGCAAACGCACACCAGGCGCCATTTTGCCCATTTTGCTCAATGCATATTTCACAGGAATTGGATTGGCCTGCACAAACATGGCCTGATGCAAATCCAGCAAGCTCAAATTCAGTTCATGCGCAGTTTTCGCGTCGCCAGCAATGGCTGCGGCACACAGCTGATGCATCAACTTCGGCGCAACGTTGGCGGTCACTGAAATATTGCCTTTGCCACCCATCAGCATCAGGTTTACAGCGGTTGGATCATCTCCACTGTAAACAGCGAAATTGGCTGATGTATCGCGAATCAACCAAGCGCCACGCTCAAGATTGCCAGTGGCTTCCTTGATACCCACAATGCCATCCACCTGGCTTAAGCGAACAACAGTGGAATGTGCCATATCAGCCACTGTTCGGCCTGGCACGTTGTACAAAATTACCGGCAAATCAACAGACTCGGCCACCTTGCGCATGTGCAGGTAAATGCCTTCCTGGGTTGGTTTGTTGTAGTAAGGCACCACTTGCAAGCTGGCCGCTGCGCCAACTTTGCGCGCAAATTCGGTCAGCTCGATCGCCTCCGTGGTTGAATTGCCACCCGTGCCCGCGATAATCGGTATGCGGCCCGCAGCTTGTTCCACTGCCACACGAATCAATTCCCCGTGCTCTTCCACGTCCACAGTTGGCGATTCGCCAGTGGTTCCCACCGCTACGATGGAGTCGGTGCCTTGTTCAATATGCCAATCAATGAGCTGACGGTAGCTGTCATAGTCCAGCGAACCGTCTTCAAACATCGGCGAAACAATCGCGACAATGCTGCCAGTGATCATTTAGTCCCTTTGAGTGAGTGTTATTGTTCCAGATTGTATCTCAGACCACGCACCTGTAATGCCCATGGCCCGTTGAATCATTGCAGGGCTTGGAACGCTTCGCAGCCCCTGTTCAAAACGCAATATGTTTAATGAAGACATGCGAGTAAGCAGCTCGTTGGGTTGAAGCAAAAAGCTTGGGCTTCTGGGTGAACCGAACTGCGCATTGCCATCCATAAAAGTTTCGTAAACCAACACTGCATTTTCAGACTTCAGGTTACCCAAAAGGTTCTCGAAATGCGGGCGGTGCAAATAATTGCTTACCACGATCAAATCGTACTGCTGCCCGGCCAAAGGCCAGCTGGCCTGTTCCAGATCCATGACCTCAAAATGTACATTCGCAGGCCACTCGGTTTCAGGCGTGTTCTTGTCCACAGCGTGCACCACATAGCCCAGGCTCGCCAAATAAAGGGCGTGGCGCCCACCGCCGCAGGCAAGATCCAGCGCCCGTGGAGCAGGCCTAACTGTGCTTGGTATGACAGCACTTGAAACCTGCAGACTTTCTACACACAGGCGCACCCATGGCGAGGGTGCCATGGCGGGGTTGGTGTGGGCTTGGCTCATGGCTATCTCAAAGTTGAATCACTTCAGGAATAATCCAGCCCCATGTGCTTGCGCACGTCTTTCATGGTGTCGTTGGCCATTGCACGTGCGCGCTCACAACCGTCATTGATTATTTTTCTCACCAGTGCAGGGTTGTCGGTGTACTCAGCGGCGCGTTCGCGCATTGGGGCCAATTCAGCGGTAACCGCCTGAATAATGGGTTCTTTGCACTGAATGCAACCAATACTCGCCGATTTACAACCTTCTTGCACCCACTGCTTGGTGCTGGCGTCGGAATACACTTCATGCAATTGCCAAACCGGACACTTGGCAGGGTCGCCTGGGTCGGTGCGGCGCACACGGGCAGGGTCGGTTGGCATTTTACGAATTTTCTGGGAAATGTTTTCCGGCGTTTCACGCAAGGCCAGGGTGTTTTGATAGCTCTTGGACATTTTCATGCCATCCAGGCCTGGCATTTTACTGGCCTCAGTCAGCAAAGCCTTGGGCTCCAGCAAAATCGGCTTGCGGCCAATTTCAACGCCCTGCGCATCCAGCAACTTCTCCTTGCTGTAAAAGTGATTGAAGCGTCGCGCAATTTCACGGGTCAGTTCAATATGTGGCACCTGGTCTTCACCTACAGGCACCTGTGTAGCGCGGTAAATAAGAATGTCAGCCGACTGCAGCAACGGGTAGCCCAAAAAGCCATAGGTGGCCAAGTCTTTGTCGCTCAGCTTTTCCTGCTGGTCTTTGTAGGTGGGCACGCGCTCAAGCCAGCTTAAAGGTGTGTTCATCGACAGCAGCAAATGCAGTTCGGCATGCTCTGGCACTTTCGATTGAATAAACAGCGTAGCCTTTTCCGGATCAACGCCCGCAGCAAGCCAGTCGATTACCATGTCCCACACGTTTTCCTTAATCACTTCGGGCGTTTCATAGTGCGTGGTCAAGGCGTGCCAATCGGCCACAAAAAACAGGCAGGGAAACTCGTTCTGAAGTTTTACCCAGTTTTTCAACACCCCGTGGTAATGGCCAAGGTGTAACAAACCGGTTGGGCGCATGCCCGACAATACGCGTTCAGCTAGCATGGTGATTAAAAATTAAACAAAAAAGTTAGCACGCCTAACCCGGCATTAACGATGGGTTGGATGAACATAGGCAAGATACCCAACATTAGCAGTGCAATCAGCACGATCATGCCATAGGGCTCGGTGCGGCTGAACCTGTAGGCTGCAGAACTGGGCAGGAAGCTGAACAGAATTCGACCACCATCAAGCGGCAAAATTGGCAACAGGTTCAAAGCGGCCAACACCAGGTTCACCACAATCCCCGCCTTGGCCATTTCCTGGAAAAACGGTTCATTCAAGCCAGTCATAAACTGCAGTTTCAGGCTAAGGGCCCAAAGCAAGGCCATGATGAAATTCGCCCCCGGCCCGGCAAAGGCCACAAAACGAATATCCCGTTTCGGATTGCGCAAATTTCCAAAATTCACTGGCACGGGTTTGGCCCAACCGAACAAAAACGCACCAAGCCCCATCAAACTTGAGGACACCAGAATTGCAATTGGCACCAAAATAGTCCCAATCGGGTCTATGTGCTTGATCGGGTTCACGGTAATTCGGCCTGCGAGCATCGCGGTGCTGTCGCCGTACATGCGCGCCACATAGCCGTGGGCCGCCTCGTGCAGGGTAATTGCAAACAACACAGGCAGCGCGTACACCGCTATGGTTTGAATAATGCTTGAATCCATCACAATTCTTCCTGTTCTTGCACGTTCACGGGTTCAAGCGAACCAGTCAGTGGCCCTGCCCCCACGCGAATCACCACGGGTTCTTCAGCCGTCCAGTCAATGACAGTGGTCGGGAATGCGCCACAGTATTCACCATCGTCCACAATCAAATCCACATCATTACCCACGGCTTCCTGGGCTTCCCAGCCGCTGCGCGCAGGTTCTTCCATGCCCGGCAATTGCAAGGTGGTGGCAATAAGCGCACCTTCGGTGTGTTCAAGAATGCCTTGCACCACCGCATGGGCTGGCACGCGCAAACCAATTGATTTTTTGGAGGGGTGTGAAACCCGCTTGGGTACTTCTTTGGTGGCTTCTAGAATGAAAGTGTAAGGCCCAGGAAAAACAGATTTCAACAAACGGTATTGCACATTGTTTACCTTGGCGTAGCTACCCAGTTCGCTTAAATCTTTGCAAAGTAAAGCCAAATGCTGTTTCTCGGAAATGCCTTTCAGCCTGCGCAAACGTTCTACGGCATTTTTGTCATCAAGGTGGCATACCAATGCATAGCAGCTGTCAGTGGGTATGGCCGCAATGCCGCCCGCATTGATTAAATCAGCGGCCTGCTTGCACATACGCGATTGCGGGTTTTGAGGGTGTACGTTGAATAACTGCGCCAATGGGGATCCTGTTAGCTGAACAACTTACCCCAATTATCCCAGATTGGCACGCAGCCATCGGGCAGGCGGGGCAATTCACCCAAATTAACCCGGGATTCCTCAGGCCCATGAAAATCAGACCCGCGCGAAGCCTTCAAGCCACTTCGAACAGATTTGCGCGCGTAAGTGGCGTATTGGTCAGTGGTGTGGCTGCCAGTCACTACCTCAATGCCAACTCCGCCCATTTTCACGAACTGTTCAACCAGTTCATCCATTTGCATGGGCTTCAAATCGTAGCGCCCAGGGTGCGCAATCACTGGCAAGCCGTTGGAATCGAGAATCCAGTCCACAGCCTGCTTCAAGCTGGCCCATTCATGCGGAACATAGCCTGGTTTACCCGGGGTTAGAAAACGATCAAACACCTCACGAATATCGGCGCAAACCTTGCGCTCAACCAAACAACGGGCAAAGTGCGTGCGGCTGATCAGGTTGGGGTTGCCCACATATTTCAATGCGCCTTCGTATACGCCTTCAATACCTACTTTCTCTAGCTGGCGTGACATTTCCATCGCACGCTCTGTTCGGCCTTCCCGCACACTGGTCAAGCCCTTTTCAAGCGGCGAGTTTTCATACTGCACATTCAAGCCGACAATGTGCAAGGTAACCGCAGACCAGGTGACAGAAATTTCCACACCAGGCACGAAGATCATGTTGTGTTCAGCAGCAGCTTTGGCTGCACGGGCGAGACCACCCACTTCATCATGATCAGTCAAAGACCAAATTTGCACACCATTTGCAGCTGCACGTTCGGCAAGTTCTTCAGGTGTCAAAGTACCATCTGATGTTGTGGAATGGCAGTGCAAATCCGCATTGATCAAATGCGGATCGCTCCAGTCTAGTTGTATTGGCGATCTTTGTGCTGCTGTACCCATACTTCTACAATCCGCTTATTGGGCCGATTGCTCCAATTCAACTTGCATCAACCAGGCCAATTCTTCCTCAGAGAAACCCGCCTGAGCGCGGGCCTTGAAATTGAAGGGTGATCGGGGCTGCGGTGCAGTGTACTCTCGCAGACAAGTCTCGAAGGCTTCAATCGGCTCACGCCTTTCATTGTTGCACACTTCGTTGAACCAGCGGTTGCCAATGGCCACGTGCCCAATTTCATCGCGCAAAATAATGTCCAGCACTTCTGCACTTTCCATGTCGCCAGCCAGGGCCAGTTTCTCTCGTATGGCGGGTGAAACATCCAGCCCCCGAGCCTCCAAAAGCCGTGGCACCAAAGCAAGCCTCGCCAATAAACTGCCCTTTGTTTTTTCAGCCATTTGCCAAAGGCCGTCGTGTGCGGGGTAATCCCCGTAATTCAACCCGTACGCTGCCATTCTGTTGCACAACAATCTGTGGTGGTAGGCCTCCTCTTTGGCCACCTTTAACCAATCGAGATAAAACTGTTCAGGCATTGAAGAGAAACGAACCAATAAATCAAGCGCCAAATTAATCGCATTGAACTCAATGTGAGCCAGCGAGTGCAGCAACATGCCGCGCCCCACTGGCTGGTTTACCTTGCGCGTAGGCACGCGGGCTGGATGTACCAGCTCTGGCTTGGTCGGGCGGCCCACGCCTGGCGAGAACTCGGCGTCTTTACAGACAGGCCAACTCTCATTGATTTCCAAAACAAGGCGCACCTTTTCCACAGAACTTTGACACTCCAAAGCCTGCAAGGCGGCGTGCCTTAAAGTTTGTTCCAGTTCAGTTCCCATCACCACACTGCACAAGGGTTCGATGCATGTTATTTTAAGGCAAACACACCAACGCACCACCCCAAGAGAGGAGACAATTGTGGCCAAGTACAAAATCAACGGCGAAGCCCCCACCGTGCACTCCAGCGCCTATGTGGCAGAAATGGCCAGCATTATTGGCAAAGTACAACTGGATGAAAACACCTCGGTTTGGGATTTTGCAGCCATTCGTGGCGACAACGAACTCATTCATATTATGGCGGGCAGCAATGTGCAGGAAGGTGCCGTGTTGCACACTGACATTGGCTACCCAATGGTGGTTGGAAAAAATGTAACTGTGGGCCACCAGGCGTGTTTGCACGGTTGCACTGTGGGTGAAGGCAGTTTGATCGGCATTCGTTCGGTGGTGTTGAACGGCGCAAAGATCGGAAAAAACTGTATCATCGGCGCCGGCGCCTTGATCACTGAAGGCAAGGAAATTCCAGACCGCTCACTGGTAGTAGGTTCGCCTGGCAAAGTAATACGAACCCTGAACGACGATGAAGTGGCTCGCCTCATTGGCGCCGCATTTTACGTTCAGAAAGCCAAGCTGTTCAAGGAAACGCTTGAACGAATCGACGATTAATTTTTTCCCCAATTTGTATCCATGACAGACACACTGCGCACCCTGATTTTCAATCAATCCAGTTGCCGGGCGCACCTGGTGCACTTGACAAATTCCTGGCAACAGGTGGTCAATAACAACACCTACCCAAAGCCCGTTGAAAAAGTGCTGGGTGAACTTGTGGCAGCAAGCACCATGTTGTCCGCATCGCTGAAGTTTGAAGGTTCGCTGATTATTCAAATTCAGGGTGACGGGCCTATTCGTTTGCTGGTAGCAGAATGCAACAGCCGCTTGGGTTTGCGCGCCACAGTCAAACTGGCTGAAAATGCGAAAATTCCCGACAATGCCAACTTCAAAGACCTGGTTAACGCCACAGGAAAAGGCATTTGCGCCATTATTCTCGACCCACGCAACCGCCTGCCCGGTCAGGCCCCATACCAGGGCATCGTGCCGCTTTCCGGCACAACGGTAGCCGATTCACTTGAAGCCTACATGCACAGCAGTGAACAGCTTGAAACCCGCCTTATTCTGAATTCGGATGCAACAACGGCTGCAGGGGTTATGCTTCAACAAATGCCACAACATGGCGGCGTGGTCTCAAGCAAGGCCTTTGATGCCGACGGCTGGGACCGATTGAAGGCCTTGATCAACACCTTGCAAACTGAAGAACACCTGGCCACTGAAACTGATGAGTTGGCCAAGCGACTTTTCTGGGAAGAGGACCCGGACGGGTTGGCAGAACGACAAGCGCATTTTGAGTGCACATGTTCGCGGGAAAAAGTGGGAAAAATGCTGGTCACATTGGGTCAAGCCGAGCTTGATGATGCCCTGTCGGAAAAACCCACCGTGGAAATTCAGTGCGACTTCTGTAACGCAGCTTACACATTCACCCGCGCAGATTGCAATGCATTGTTTGCGGCAGACCATCCCAACGAAGGGCCGGAAGAAAATGCGCCCCCCACCTTGCATTAATAAGTCGGGAATTAGTTGGAAGACCGTGCCGCTGCACCTGGTTGTGCGGCAGCTGGTTGACCACGAGGCTCAATCAACTGAATGAACACTTCGTCTTTTTTGATCATGCCGAAGTCGTTTCTGGCGCGCTCTTCAATCGCTTCAACGCCTTCGCTCAAACTGCGCACATCACCCTCTAGCTGTTGATTGCGCAAACGCAGGGCTTCATTCACCTGTTTTTGCTGCTCAAGCTGGTTTTCAAGATCGCTTACGCGCAGCATTCCTCCTTTGCCGAACCACAATGGGTATTGAAGCAAAATCAGCAAAGCGAAAAGGACGAGTGAAATTAGCCGGGGGTTCATATACAAGAAAGCCCCGCAATGCGGGGCCACCTTCGATTAATACCAATTAATCCAGGTTGTAGAAGGCTGAACGGCCCGGGTAATAAGCAATATCACCCAAATCTTCTTCAATACGCAATAACTGGTTGTACTTCGCAATACGGTCTGAACGGCTCATGGACCCGGTCTTGATCTGCATGGCATTGGTACCCACTGCAATGTCTGCAATGGTGCTGTCTTCGGTTTCTCCGGAACGGTGAGAAATCACCGCAGTGTAACGTGCACGCTTGGCCATCTCGATGGCTGCAAAGGTTTCGGTCAGTGTACCAATTTGGTTGATCTTGATCAAAATTGAATTGGCAATATTCTTTTCAATGCCTTCTGCCAAAATTTTGGTGTTGGTCACAAACAAATCGTCGCCCACCAGCTGCACTTTTCGGCCCAGGGTTTTTGACAGGTAAGCCCAGCCATCCCAATCGTCTTCAGCCATGCCGTCTTCGATTGAAATAATTGGGTACTTGTTACACCAGCTTTCCAGCAGGTGCGCAAACTCATGTGAGCTCAGCTCCATACCCTCGCCGGCAAGCTTGTACTTGCCACCTTTGTAAAACTCAGAGGCAGCGCAATCCAGACCCAACGCGATTTGAGAACCGGGTTCAAAACCAGCAGTTTCAATCGCCTGGATAATCATTTGAATGGCTGCTTCGTGGTTGGCCACTGACGGTGCAAAGCCGCCCTCATCACCCACAGCAGTCGACATGCCTTTGTCATGAATAATTTTCTTCAAGGCATGGAACACCTCAGCACCGTAGCGAATCGCTTCACGGAAAGAAGGGGCACCCACTGGCAAAATCATGAACTCTTGCAAGTCCAGGTTATTGTTAGCGTGTGCACCACCGTTGATTACGTTCATCATGGGCACTGGCAGGCTCATACCGCCCATACCACCAAAATACCGGTACAGAGGCAAACCGGTTTCTTCGGCTGCAGCGCGGGCCACCGCCATAGAAACCGCCAAAGTGGCATTGGCACCCAAACGGCTTTTGTTATCCGTGCCGTCCAGGTCGATCAGGTTTTGGTCCAGAAACACTTGCTCTTGGGCATCCAATCCCAAAATAGCCTCGGAGATTTCTGTGTTGATGTTTTCAACAGCGCGCAACACGCCTTTGCCCAGATACCGGGACTTGTCCCCGTCACGAAGCTCAACAGCCTCGCGTGTGCCAGTGGATGCGCCGGAAGGCACTGCCGCACGGCCCATTGCACCACTTTCCAGCAGTACGTCACATTCCACGGTGGGATTGCCGCGAGAATCAATAACCTCACGGCCAATCACGTCAACAATTGCGCTCATAATTTCCTCTTGGATGGATTAAATTCTGTTCTTGAATGCTCAAGCTTTTATTTCATCAGGTCAGTCTCAGCCAATGGACCAGACTTCACCAAACGGTCCAGTTGCTGCAAAGTGGCCAGCAATTCTTTCATGCGTGGCAAAGGCCATGCGTTGGGGCCATCTGACATGGCCTTGGCAGGATCTGGGTGGCTTTCCATAAACAAACCAGAAATACCAACTGCCACGGCGGCACGCGCCAACACTGGTACAAATTCTCGCTGACCACCACTCGCTGTACCCTGCCCGCCCGGCAACTGAACACTGTGCGTAGCATCAAACACAACCGGGCAACCCGTGTTGCGCATGATGGCCAAGCTACGCATGTCGGAAACCAAGTTGTTGTAGCCAAAACTGACACCGCGTTCACACACCATGATGTTTTTGCCATCACCGCCTGCCTCAATGGCCGCAGTACGGGCTTTGTCCACCACATTCACCATGTCACCCGGAGCGAGGAATTGACCCTTCTTGATATTCACCGGCTTGCCGCAGGTGGCCACAGCCTCAATAAAATCAGTTTGGCGGCATAGAAAGGCCGGGGTTTGCAACACGTCAACCACGCTGGCCACTGCTGCAATTTCTTCAATCGCATGCACGTCGGTCAGCACATTCACCTTCAGGGTTTTCTTCACATTGGCCAGAATGTCCAGTCCCTTTTCCATGCCCAAGCCACGGAAGCTTTTACCTGAACTACGATTGGCCTTATCGTATGAGCTTTTGTATATAAAAGGCACTCCCAGCGACTCGCAAATTTCTTTCAGCTGCCCAGCGGTGTCCATTGCCATTTGTTCGCTTTCAATCACGCAAGGGCCAGCGATCAGGAAAAATGGCTTGTTCAACCCTACTTCAAAATCACAAAGTTTCATTATGGTCTCTCCAGTTAGTTCCAGCTTATAACGCTTTGCCCAATTTGTGGGCCAATGCGGCTTTCACGTAAGCCAGAAACAGAGGGTGACTGTCGCGCGGCGTGCTGGTGAACTCAGGGTGAAACTGAACGCCAAAGAACCATGGATGATCGGGCAGCTCCATGATTTCGGGCAAATCTTCGGTCGGAGTGCGGGCAGAAATGCGCAAGCCCGCCTCTTCAAGTTGAGGCACATAATTGTTGTTCACTTCATAGCGGTGACGATGACGCTCGTTCACTTCAGGGCCGTAAATAGACTCGGCCAAAGTACCGGGCTTGATCGGGCAACGCTGTGACCCCAAGCGCATGGTGCCTCCCAAATCGCTTTGATCTGTTCGAAGCTCAAGCTTGCCTGTGCTGTCTTTCCACTCAGTGATCAAAGCCACCACGGGGGTATCGGCCTGGCTGTCAAACTCGGTTGAGTTCGCCCGTGGCAAACCTGCACAGTGGCGCGCAAATTCGATCACCGCCAATTGCATACCCAGGCAAATACCAAGGTAAGGAACTTTGTTTTCACGCGCATATTGAATAGCCTTGATCTTGCCTTCGGTGCCACGCTTTCCAAAACCACCAGGCACTAAAATAGCATCCAGCTTTTTAAGGCTTTCAGTGCCATTTGCTTCAATTTCTTCAGAATCAATGTAATTGATGTTAACCCTGGTTCGGGTATGCAAACCGGCGTGGTTCAGAGCCTCGATTAGCGATTTGTATGACTCGGTCAAGTCAACATATTTACCCACCATGCCAATCGTAATGTTCTGCGCCGGGTTTTCCTGCGCATACACAATTTCAGCCCACTTCGACAAATCAGCACGCGGGGCTTGAATATTCAATTTCTCAAGCACAATGTCGTCAAGCTTCTGCGCTTCCAGCATGGCTGGAATTTTGTAAATGGTATCCGCATCCCAAACAGAAATAACAGCTTCAAGCTGCACGTTCGAGAACATTGAAATTTTCGCACGCTCATCGTCGGGAATGCGGCGATCGGCACGGCACAGCAACGCATCTGGGAAAATACCGATCTCGCGCAGTTTTTGAACGCTATGCTGCGTGGGCTTGGTTTTCAACTCGCCCGCCGATGCGATAAACGGCACCAAGGTAAGGTGAACAAAACACGCACTGTTGCGTCCCATGCGCAGGCTCATCTGGCGAACGGCTTCAAGGAATGGCAAGGATTCAATGTCACCTACCGTGCCACCAATTTCGACAATCGCCACATCGGTTTCACCGCCCCAGGCTGCACGCGCACCCTTCTCGATAAAGGCCTGAATTTCATTGGTAATATGGGGAATAACCTGAACGGTTTTACCCAGATACTCACCACGGCGCTCCTTGCGCAACACGGATTCGTAAATTTGCCCTGTGGTAAAGTTGTTCGACTTCTTCATCTTGGTAGAGATGAAACGCTCGTAGTGACCCAAGTCAAGGTCAGTTTCCGCACCGTCTTCGGTAACAAATACCTCGCCGTGCTGGAACGGGCTCATGGTGCCTGGGTCCACGTTAATGTACGGGTCCAGTTTGAGCATGGTGACTTTCAAACCACGACTTTCGAGAATCGCGGCCAAAGATGCTGCGGCAATACCTTTGCCTAGGGACGAGACAACCCCGCCAGTAACGAATACATATTTGGTCATAGTGCCAGGCGGCGCTCAGTTTAGCGCTCAGTTGGGCGCCTGATTGAATAAATCAGGCACTGTTTGAAAGCAGAATTATAACTGAGCCCGCTTGGTCCATGCCAATGAACTTAAGCAAACTTCAGTTCACAGCCTGTTTTTTCTTGGAGTTCTTCTCTAGACACGCCCGGCGCAATTTCCAGCACTTTCAAACCATCCGGGGTCACATCCATCACGGCAAGGTCAGTGATAATGCGGTTCACCACGGCTTTGCCGGTCAATGGCAAGGTGCATTCAGGCAAAATTTTCAGGTCAGTGGTACCGTCCTTCTTACGGGCTACATGCTCCATTAGCACAATTACCCTTGAAACACCGGCAACCAGGTCCATGGCACCGCCCATGCCCTTCACCAGCTTGCCGGGAATCATCCAGTTGGCCAAATCGCCCTTCTGGCTCACCTGCATGGCACCCAGAATAGCCAGGTTGATGTGCCCGCCGCGAATCATAGCGAACGATTCCGAACTGGAAAAGAACGCAGACCCTGCAAGCGTGGTCACTGTTTGCTTACCTGCGTTAATCAAATCGGCATCCACCTGTTCTTCGGTGGGGAATGGCCCAATACCCAACAAACCATTCTCGCTTTGCAACATCACATCCATACCCTCGGGAATGTGGTTACTCACCAATGTGGGCAAACCAATGCCCAAATTTACATAAAAACCGTCTTGCAACTCGCGCGCTGCGCGTGCCGCCATTTCATCATGATTCCAAGCCATTTGTTCTTCTCCTTATTGTGCCGGGGTGGCCAGGGTACGTTTCTCAATCCGCTTTTCCGGATTGGCGTTTAATACCACGCGCTGCACATAAATACCGGGGGTGTGAATGAAGTTGGGGTCCAGAGCACCCACTTCCACTATTTCCTCGACCTCGGCAATCGTGAACTTGGAGGCCGCGGCACATTCGGGGTTGAAATTACGCGCGGTGAGGCGATAAATCAGATTGCCCGACTTATCTGCCTTCCAAGCCTTTACCAAGGAAATATCGGCTTTCAGGCTGTGCTCGAGAATGTAATTTTCGCCGTTAATTACTCGTGTTTCTTTACCTTCTGCAATCACGGTACCAAAACCAGTTTTGGTAAAAAAAGCAGGAATTCCCGCACCGCCAGCGCGCAGTTTTTCAGCCAAGGTGCCCTGAGGCGTAAATTCAAGCTCCAGCTCACCGCTCAAGTACTGGCGCTCAAATTCCTTGTTCTCGCCCACATATGAGGAAATCATTTTGCGAATCTGGCGTGTTTCCAACAAGCGTCCCAAACCAAAGCCATCGACACCCGCATTGTTTGAAATCACCGTCAGGTTTTTGGCGCCAGACGCGCGAACCGCGTCAATCAGTGCCTCAGGAATGCCACACAAACCAAAACCACCCACAGCCAATGTCATTCCATCTTTAATCTTGTCTGCCAATGCTTCTGCTGCGCTGGCCGATACTTTGTTCATCCCCATTTTTTCCTCTTGCTTTGAATTTGTGCCGTTAGTTTAACGTTTTAGCGCCTGCGAAATTCTTGCTGCATCGCACAAAATCAAGTTTCTCAGACTAGAGATCAAAGTCAACTATTTTTTCCCGATATGCAATAAGCTTTCGACTTAAGATCAAAGCAGCACCTAGCTGTAGTACCCGCGACAAATTTTAAGGAGACGCACCCAATGTCGGCTGTCGAAAGAGACATGATGGAATATGACGTTTTGGTAGTTGGTGGAGGCCCCGCTGGCCTGTCAACAGCCATTCGCCTGAAACAAGTGGCCGCTGAAAAAGGCCAGGAAATCAATGTGTGCGTATTGGAGAAAGGCTCTGAAGTTGGTGCCCATATTTTGTCAGGCGCCGTAATGGACCCACGCGCCATCACGGAACTTTTTCCGGACTGGAAAGAACGCGGCGCCCCACTAAACACAGCAGTCACTGAAGACCAGTTTTTGTTTCTGACCGAAACCTCTGCCAAGAAGGTGCCCAACGCACTGCTGCCCGAGTGTTTTCAAAATCACGGTAACTATGTAATCAGCCTGGCCAATGTTGTTCGCTGGCTCGGTGAACAGGCAGAGGCCTTGGGTGTTGAAGTATTCCCCGGCTTTGCTGGTGCCGAAATTCTGTACGATGAAAAAGGCGCGGTTAAAGGCGTACAAACTGGCGACATGGGTATTGGCAAAGATGGTGAACACACCCACGCTTACCAGCCCGGCATGGAACTGCACGCCAAGTACACCGTGTTTGCAGAAGGCGTACGCGGCCACCTGGGCAAGCGTGTGATTGAGAAATTCAATTTGAACGAAGGCCGTGACCAGCAAGTGTATGGCATCGGTTTGAAAGAACTGTGGGAAATTGACCCCGCCAAACACAAGCCAGGTCTTGTCATTCACTCCGGTGGCTGGCCCCTTGACTCGAGCACCTATGGTGGTTCATTCCTGTATCATCTGGAAAACAATCAGGTTGCTGTCGGTTTCGTCGTTGGCCTGGCTTACGAAAACCCCTACCTGTCACCGTTTGAAGAATTCCAGCGCTATAAAACCCACCCTGAAATTCGCAAATACTTTGAGGGTGGAAAGCGTATTTCCTACGGCGCGCGCGCAATCGCCGCAGGCGGCTTGATGAGCCTTCCAAAACTGGTGTTCCCCGGTGGAGCTTTGGTGGGTTGCGATGCCGGATTTTTGAATGCATCGCGAATCAAAGGTTCACACGCTGCAATCAAGAGCGGCATGCTATGTGCCGATGCAATTGCAGACGCGCTGGCACAAGACCGCGCCGGAGACGAACTGGAAGCCTATCCAAAAGCCTTCCACGATTCGTGGTTGTTCGATGAACTGTACCGCGCCCGCAACTTTAAGCAGTGGATGAGCAAAGGCCTCTACACCGGCACCATGATGGTGGGTATTGAACAAAAGCTATTCAAAGGCAAGGTGCCTTGGACACTGCACCACAAGCACGCAGACCATGAGTGCCTGCGCCCTGCTTCCGAATTTCAGCCGATCAACTACCCGAAACCTGACGGGAAAATTACGTTTGATCGCTTGAGTTCAGTGTTCATCTCCAACACCAACCACGAAGAAAACCAGCCTGCGCACCTTACGCTGAAAAATGCGAATGTACCGGTGGCCACAAACCTGGCCACCTACGCAGGTCCGGAACAGCGCTACTGCCCGGCGGGTGTGTACGAGTATGTAAAGAAAGAAGACGGCAAAGACCAGTTGCAGATCAACGCGCAAAACTGTGTGCATTGCAAAACCTGTGACATCAAAGATCCCACACAGAACATTGTGTGGGTAACACCGGAGGGTGGTGGCGGTCCAAATTACCCCAATATGTAACCCTAGCAATTAACCCCTTAAAACCGCTGGGAAACCAGCGGTTTTTTTTATTGGCACATCATCAAAAACCACCTTATAAAAGGTGGTTAACCCCCTCACTCAGTCCGAATTAACCCAAGGCGGTGATGGTAAACCCCCTTCTCGAAGCCGACCATTACTCCGATAGAGGTCAATCTTGGGTTATCAATTGTGGGTTCAGGTCAAACAACAAAACACCAAGCTGGGGTCAGCTTAGTCGAAATACTCATCGCCGTCGCAATTTTGGCACTTCTGGCATTGGCTGCCACGCCACAACTGATCGAATATACGGAAAAACGTCGGCTTTACAACAGCCTGAACGAGTTTCAAGCAGCAATTTCCCTGGCTAGATCTGAAGCGATCCGCAGAAATACTTCCGTCAGGCTATCCCCGGTCAGCAACGACCAGAACAACATTTGGGGAAGTGGTTGGTATGTCTGGATTGATCAAAACTCAAACAGTCAATTTGACACAAATGGCGATGTTGTCTTGTTATCAAAAAGTGTGCTGCCACCCGGCGTGACTGCCAGCAGCAATGCATCGAATTCAACGCTGGAATTCACAGGCAGCGGTTTTATTCGAAATTTCAATCCGACTAACACGACATCTCAGGTAATCGACGTTCGAATATGCACTGGTACAACTGGAGAACTGATTTCAATTAGCCGAAATGGTCTCACGACCAATTTACGGAGTACCTGCGCATGAGATTTCAAAAGGGATTGTCGCTCATTGAAGTTCTGGTGGCCATGTTTATATTCAGCCTTGGAATCCTGGGACTGTCCAGCACTCAATTGGTCGGGCTCAAGGCATCTGCGGGAACCAATACACGCAACCAAGCTGAATTTTTAGCAAGTGACATTCTTGAAAGAATCAGAGCAAACCGGGCAAATGCCTCCAGCTATCAAATTGCCCTGTCTGAACCTGCGACGACGAGCCCACAAACCGTTGCTCAACACGATTTAAATCAATGGAAACAACGAATTAACAGCACATTGACTGATGGCAAGGGATCCATTCAGCTTCAGGGCACTCGGGTTACGATTAACATTACATGGTCATCGAGGGGTGAGCAACGCAAATCCCAAGTTGAAAGCGAAAATCTCACGGTGAGTTCCGAACTATGAAGAGCAAGGAATTCTTCCAATCCAAATACCGAGAAAACGGAATTTCGTTAATCGAAGTTCTGATCGCCTTGGCTTTAAGTTCGCTGCTAATGAGCGCGGCCTTCTCCATCGTAGCAGACAGTTCAAAATCTCTTCACACACAGAGAGGTTTAAATCACATCAACGAAACCTCTCGATTTTCACTTGAAGCTATGGCCAGAGAAATTCGTAAAGCAGGTTATCGAGACAATGTTTTACTGGATCACACTTTGGTCTATCCGGAAGATACCAACTTACAGTTCGACGCGGGACAATCTATATGGGGCGACTCGCAATCATTGACCCTCCGATATCAGGGCAGTGGAAACCCCGCCGATGGAAGGGTTCTTGACTGTTTGGGCAATGCTGTTTCAAACAACGAAATAGCGGTGGTTAGGCTACAAATTGTCTCCGGAAATTTGGTGTGTAGCAGATTAGGTCCTGGTCCGACGGGCTCTCAGGTGATTGGCGCTCATATCAAAGAAATAAAATTTCAATACGGGATCGATATCAATGGTGATAGCCAGATTGATGAATACAGAGACAACGCCTCAAAAGGCGTAACAACGCTCAGCATTCAAAACACACTTGTTGCAATGGACGAGGCTGCACTTGATGTAAATGGCAAGCCAAAAAGCAATCTGATTGAAAAAAGCTTTTCACAACTGGTATCAGTCAGGAACAACTCATGAATTATAAATTATCAAATCAATGTGGTTTGGTTCTGGGTGTCACCTTGATAGTCTTGATGATCACCTTGGCCAGTGTTACGGCGATCATGAAACAAAGTGGTCTGATCGAAAGAGTTAGCAGCTCTCTTTCAGATCGAAGCCAGGCCTTCCAGGCTTCGGAAACTGCACTGCAAGAAGCCGAGCGCTGGATTGGATCCAGCGAAAAACCATTCGGCGAATTCTCTCCGGTCCAATTCTCGGATAAAAACGGAACAGGAACTAAAGGACTGTTTAATAAACCGGTCGATATAGAAACTGAAGTGAAAAACAACAATGTGATTGTTACAGGTCAAAAAGTACTTAATCCATTGGCCAATCCTAAGGAAATTCCAGGGGTATCACGTCAGCCCGCTTACCTGATTGAACTCACTGGCTACACCTGCATTAACTCTGACAAGCTTGCATTGTTTCAGATTCAAGCCAAAGGCTGGGGTCTGAACCCAGTCAGTTCGGTTTCGCTTATTTCTAAAGTGCGTCGTCTTATTTCCTGTCCAGCCCAGGGCGCTGGATCAGATACTGGTCCACCCGTCTAAACATTTCCAATTGGAACATCATGAAAAACTCGCAAATCAAAACTCGTCGGTTCAATGTTGCCTTGGTTACATTGAGTTTATTATTTGCTTTTCATAATTCAGTTGCAGCAGGAAGCTTTAACCCAGCCTACACGGGGCGACCTACTGCGACAGGTCCGATTGAAAATGGCGCAATTGATGTCAGTGGTGGTAACGAGGTTGCATACCGCACCATGTATTTTCGTGGCCTTTGGGCCGGAGATATCGAAGCCCGCATAATCAACAGAAACGGAAGTATTGATTCTTCGCGTGAGCTCGCTGGCTGGGAATCGCCCGCCTCCCGCCTCGAAAAAATGGATTGGGACAAAGATCGAATTATCTTCACATCGAATGGCAGCACAAATGTTCCATTCCGATGGAACGAATTATCAGAACAGCAACGCAATGAACTAGGTGGCGCGAATACCGGCAATCAGGTTCTTCAATATATTCGGGGTCAGCGAACCAATGAATCCCCAAACGGCGCAAACTTCCGACCCAGAGAATCGCTATTAGGCGACATTGTTCACAGCAATCTGTATGTCTGGAAACACAGTACCGCACCAAATTCACCAACCCTTCTCTATGTGGGCGCCAACGATGGGATGCTTCACGTATTCAATGCAGCAACAGGCCGTGAAGTTTTTTCTTACATTCCATCCCCTGTGATTGGCAATCTGAAAACACTCACCAACACAGAATACAAACACCAGTATTTTGTAGACGGTCAAATTTCAATTGCACGGGTTTTAAAAACTCAAGCAGAGACTCAAACACAAAACATCAGAACAGTACTAGTTGGGACTCTGGGTCGCGGTGGAGCTGGTGTATACGCGCTGGACGTCACAAACCCGATCAGGAATACAGAAAGCGATGCGGCAAAAATGTTAATGTGGGAAATTACACAAAATGCTGAATTTCGCAATTTGGGAGAAGTGCACGGTACAGCCCAAATTACCCGCTTGGCAGACGATACGCCCGTAGCAATCTTTGGAAATGGTTTCAACCCAAAAGGTACAGGGAAATCTACCTTATATGCTGTTAACCTTTTCACAGGTAAAAAAGTTCTGGACATAGAGGTTGGCGATGGCACACCCTCTGCACCTTCTGGCTTGGCCACACCAACGCCGTACGACTTGGATGTGAATGGTAAAGCCGACCTTGCCTACGCAGGCGATACAAAAGGTAATCTCTGGAAATTCGATTTAACTAAAAAAACAGCGACAAAGTTATTCACCACAGAGGGAAAGGCACCAATCACTACCCCACCTACAATTACACCTCACCCAAATGGCGGACTGATGGTGGTGTTTGGCACCGGAGAGCTTTCGCGAGAAAAGGACGCGGAGTTGAAACAAAAAAATGCAGTTTACGGGATTTGGGATGGAGCACCAAAACAAAACTCTAAACTTCTTGAACAAAGTTTTGACAACGTACAAACACTAAACTCAAAGAGTTTCCGCACAATTTCATCAGGACAGCCGATCTGGAAAGCAGGCAATAATAATCACTATGGCTGGAAGGTGGATTTGCCGGAAGGTGAGCGGATGGTTGGCGAAGAGCCCACACAGTATGCGGGTAGATTTTATTTGGTGACTACAAACCCAACCACTGAATTCAGAAAAAACTGGCTGAATGAACTGGACATGATCACTGGTAGCTCCCAAAAGTGTCCAGCCTTCGACCTCGATGGCGATGGGATTTACTGTACTTCGAATGGAACTCCCGATACAGGCGATCTGATGCCCAATAACAAGCCACCGGTATCGCAAGAACTCGATGCAGGCGTTATTTCCCAACCGCGATTAATCAAAGTGCAAAGTAACCTGGCTACCACCTTGTACAACTGGAATGACAATCGGGAAATAATCATCGACCCACCGAAAGAGCCACCACCCAACCCGCCACCCACAGGCGGTGGTGGGCCTGGGGTTTCTGGCGGTCACTTTGACTACGACTCCTTTGTAAACTCTGGAGGTTTTTTTGAAAACACCAAACACGTGCATGAGTACGATGACAAATATCGCGTAACTGGCGTAAACATGCTGGATCCTAGCGAAAGCAAATTCAGATTAAATTTAATTGTTGGAAGCGCGACCAGAAAGTTCAAGATACTTTTATTAAACCAATACTTGAATCCTGCAGTAGCTGTTTCTATTGGTGGATATGACTTTGAAAGTGTTAAAACATATGGAGGTCTCGCCGGTAACATCAACAGCAATGAATTGAAAAACGGCAAACCACAAGTATCAACGGCCCAATCAATTCTCAACGACCAACCGATTTATGACCTGAACAGCATAACTACGCTAATTTTTAACCTGCCATTCAGTGCATTTCAAACTTACAACTGGTGGGGACAGGGCGGAGACAACCGGGCAGGATTAATTCCGACCCAAACCGGCTGTGTTAACAAGGTGACTGAGAGCGGTATTTCGGTAACCAAGGGAGAAAAAGGTGAACGCCACAATGGGGCTTTTACCATTCAAATCATTGATGCGAATACACCTGCCAGCGCACTTGAATTGAACCATCCCGACGACACACGTTATGGGTGGCGCGTGAAAGATTCATTGATATCTCAATGGGTTATTGGTGAATATGCGGCCTTCTGGCATCACAGTAACGGTTCCTGTTACGGCGGTAAAAATTGGAAAAAGGATCCCCCCCAAGACACAATCTTCAGTGGCGGGAGCTCGGGCTCAACAGGTAGTGGAGACCCCACCCAAGGGCTTGACTCACCCATCAAAAACAAAAAACCACCGAAGGAAGAAAAGGATAAAGATAATAACAACCCCTCTCCAAACAACCCAGGACAAGGAACAAACCCGCCAGGTTGTACTGAAAACTGTGGGCAAAACGGCTTTATAAGCCCACCGAAGGTTCCAAATGAAGCCCTTATGAATGCAGGAAAAGTAATTAACCGCGAATCATGGCTGGAGATTTTCCGATGAGAAAAGCAACAACCAAGAATCAATGGATTGATGGCTTCACAATAATTGAGTTGATGATCGCACTGGCGATTGTGGCCTTGCTTGCCGCGATCGGAGTACCCGCCTATGAAAGACATGTGATGAAAACGAAAAGGGCTGATGCACAAACTGCCCTGCTCGAACTATCCCATTTCATGGAGAGAAACTATGCAAAAAATGGTGGATATTTAGTCAACGGTACCCCTCCGACATTGCCATTCTCTGTAACACCTAGAGAGTCGGGAAACGCCAGCTACAGAATTAGCCTTACGAATGTTACAGCTCAAAGTTACACGCTTCAGGCACAACCTTTGGCTGAAAGTGGGCAAACAAATGATCCGTGCGGCGTTTTGACTCTCACTCACACAGGAGCAACAACCCCTACTACTAATAATTGCTGGATACAGTAGGACTCGAGTTAAGCTTTGGGAGAGCGCCACAAAAAACGGTATACAAACCCTGGGAAGGCAAATACCAGAAAAAGGCAGGCTGTGAGCGCGTAAAACTCCCAACGCTGGGGAGTTGTTTGGCTTAAGCTGCCTTCAATGGCAAAGCCAACCAAGCCAACGATAAAGTAACCAGCGATCACTTCAATCACCCGCGTCCAACCGCCCTTCTTTGTCACAGGCAGAATACCCATAATGCGGTTGCTTACAAAAGGCAGGTTCGCAAACAGCAAGGCCAGAACGAACAACAACCAATGCGCAATCGTTTGCGTCAAAACACACCCCTTATAAATACTCAAAAACGTTTGATAAAGCCGACGTTCTTCAAATTTCATCAGCTTCTCACGAGCAATTCCCTACCCGTTTAGTTTTCTGAATAAATGTATAGCGATTAGCTACCCAGTGTTTGCTGAATCGCAGTCATGCAGTACGCCATCAACGGCGCGGGCAACAAGCCCAGAGCAATTACTGCCAAACCGTTCAGGCCCAACACTGCGCGAGCGTCATTGCTCATCACAATTTCGGTTTCATCCGCAGGGGCTTCGAAATACATCGTTTTAACGATTCGAATATAGTAAAACGCGCCAACCAAACTGAACATGACAGCATACACAGTCAGCCACACTTGGCCTGTGGCCAACAGCGCCTTCAACACCGACAGTTTGGCTGCAAAACCCACCATGGGTGGAATACCCGCCAGCGAGAACATCAACAACAACATAATCAAAGCCAGCCAAGGTGCGCGCTTGTTCAGCCCTTTCAGGTCGCTGATGTTTTCAACTTCGAAGCCCTTGCGTGACATCACCATAATTACGCCGAAAGTACCCAGGGTAGTTAAAACGTAGGTAATGCTGTAGAACATGGCTGAAGAATAAGCTTGTGCGGCATTCGCGGTGTCGCCACCAGTTACACCAGACAGGAAACCCAGCAGCATGAAACCCATTTGCGCAATGGTTGAATAAGCCAACATACGCTTCAGGCTGGTTTGTGCAATCGCGGTCAGGTTACCAATCGCCAACGACGCAATCGCCAACACCATTAGCATGTTCTGCCAATCAAAAGCCATTACAAACAGGCCATCTACCAGCAGGCGCATCAACATGGCAAAAGCAGCCAGCTTGGGTGCACCGCTAATCAGCAGCGTAGAAATGGATGGCGAGCCCTGATACACATCGGGTACCCACATGTGAAACGGTACCACGCCCAACTTGAATGCGAGGCCTGCCACCAGAAACACAATACCGAACACAAAAATGATCGACTTCTGACCTGACACTGCCGCCGTTGCTGCAAACGCGATGTCAGCGTGATTCAGTGAACCAGTTGCGCCATAAATCATGGACATGCCATACAACAGGAAACCAGAGGCCAATGCACCCAACACAAAGTATTTCATCGACGCTTCGGTTGCGCGAACATTGTCTCGCTGCATGGCCACCGCGGCATACAGGCTAAGTGACAACAATTCAACGCCAAGGTACACCAACAGCAGGTTGTTGGCAGAAATCATGATCATCTGGCCAAGCAAGGCAAACAACACCAGAGCATGCAACTCGCCTTTAAACATGTCGCGGTCTTTGGCGTAGTTGGCACCCACAATCAAGGTGAATGCAATAGCCAAGGCGGAAAAGCCTTTCAGCACCAACGCCATGCTATCGGCAATGTACATGTTGTTGAAAGCCAGTTCAGTACCCGTGGTGGGCACTTGCGCAAGGCAATACACGCCAAGGCCAATACAGAACAACACCACAATGTTGTGCAGTGCAGGCAATATGCGGCCTTTGGTCACGCTGTCAGCAATCAGAAACGCACAGGCGAAAAGCGCCAGGGCAATTTCAGGAATAGCGAGTGAGAGATTCATCTGATCCACGAACATTCCTCAATTAAAGCTTGGACTGAGCCACATGTTGCAACAGGGCATCAACGGAAACCTGCAACACATCAGTAAAGGGTTTGGGGTACAGGCCCATGGCCATCACTAGAATTGCCAATGCGCCCAGCATCAAGAATTCGCGGGTATTCACATCGGTCAATTCTTTCACGTTGTCGTTGGCCACATCACCAAATACAACGCGCTTGTACATCCACAGGGAATAAGCCGCACCAAAAATCAGCGTGGTTGCAGCCAACAATCCGATCCAGAAGTTGTACTTTACGGCACCCAGAATCACCATGAATTCGCCCACAAAACCGCTGGTGGCTGGCAAGCCCGAATTGGCCATGGCGAACAACAGGAAGAAGGCTGCAAACTTGGGCATGGTGTTGACTACGCCACCGTAAGCGGAAATTTCACGGCTATGCACGCGGTCGTATAGAACACCAATACACAAGAACATGGCACCGGAAACAAAGCCGTGAGAAATCATTTGAATGATGGCGCCCTGCACTGCCAAATCCTGGAACATGAAAAAGCCCAGAGTTACAAAACCCATGTGCGCAATCGAAGAATAGGCCACCAGTTTTTTCATGTCCTTTTGAACCAGCGCCACCACACCGATGTACACCACTGCAATCAGCGACAAGGTGATCATAAAGCCGGCTAATTCCTGGCTTGCATCGGGCGCAATCGGCATGCTGAAACGCAAGAATCCATAAGCACCCAACTTCAACATAATGGCAGCAAGCACCACCGAACCCCCCGTGGGCGCTTCAACGTGTGCATCCGGCAACCAGGTGTGCACTGGCCACATGGGCACCTTCACCGCAAATGCCATGAGGAAGGCCACAAAGATCAGAATTTGCTCAGTCATGCCCAGCGGCAGCTTGTGCCATGCCGCGATTTCGAATGTGCCTGACTGGAACTGCAGATAAATAATTGCTACCAGCGTGAGCAAAGAACCCAACAAGGTGTACAGGAAAAACTTGAAGGCTGCATAAATGCGGTTGGGGCCGCCCCAAACACCCACGATGATGTACATCGGGATCAGGGTTGATTCAAAGAACACATAAAACAGCAAACCATCGGTTGCGGCGAAAACACCCACCATCAAACCCGACAAAATGAGGAATGCTGCCATGTACTGGGCCACTTTCTCGGTGATCACTTCCCATGCAGCCACCACCACGAAAATGGTAATTAACGCTGTCAGGATAACGAACCACACCGACAAGCCATCCACGCCCAAACCATAAGAAGCGCCGAAAGCTTCAATCCATGGCAATTTCTCTACAAACTGCAATTGGGCCGTGCTGGCGTCAAAGCCAAAGTACAAAGGCAAAGTGACCAGGAAACTGATCAGCGCAGCAATTAGCGAGGCACCGCGCACCACACCCGCGTTTTTGTCATTGCCAAAGGCCATGATCAAAACACCGAAGGCGATTGGCAGCCAGATCGCCAAACTTAGATAAGGAATATTGTTAGACATTGATATTTTCCAATCGTAAGAACCGAGGTTCCGCCTTTGTTATTTGAGTGTGATGAAAGTGATGATCATGGCCAATACGCCGAGAATCATCGCGAACGCATAGTGGTAAATGAAACCGCTTTGCGCGAATCGCACCACACCCGAGATCAAACCCACCAGCTTGGCGCTGCCATTCACCAACAAGCCGTCGATCAGCATGCGGTCACCAAACTTCCACAGCGCTTCGCCCAAGCCACGTGCTCCGCCGGCAAAAACTACTTCATTGAACTTGTCCATGTAGTACTTGTTGTCCAGCAAGGTATGCACAGGCTTCAGAGCCTTCATGAATGCTGCCGGGATGGCAGGAACCCACAAGTAGCAAACCGCGGCAGCCACTACACCGGCCAAGGCCAGCCAGAAAGGTGCTGTTTGCAATGAATGAACACCCATTGCGGCTGCACCGTGGAAAATGCTGCTCAGCCCAGCCATGGCGCCGTGTTCAGGATTAATTGTGATAACTCCTTCAAAGAAGGTGCCATGCAACATCGGTTCTACAGCGATATAACCAATGATCACTGAAGGAATCGCCAGCAGAATCAGGGGCAAAGTAACTACCCAGCGTGATTCATGCGGCTGCACGGGGCCATGGTGCGCATGGCTGTCGTGATCATCATGACCATGGTCGCCATGGTGCTGAATGTCGTGGAAACGCTCTTTTCCATGGAACACCAGGAAATACATGCGGAAGCTGTAAAACGCAGTGATAAACACACCTGCAACCACCGCGAAGTAAGCAAAATCAGCAGCAGGCAAGTTACTGAAGTGCACGGCTTCGATGATGCTGTCTTTCGAATAGAAACCCGAGAAGAACGGTGTACCGATCAAGGCCAGCGAGCCCAACAAAGAGGTTAGCCAAGTGATTGGCATGTACTTCCACAAGCCGCCCATGTGACGAATATCCTGATCGTGGTGCATGCCAATAATCACGGAACCCGCGCCAAGGAACAACAGGGCCTTGAAAAATGCGTGGGTCATGAGGTGGAAAATAGCCACTGGATATGCCGACGCACCCAAAGCCACAGTCATGTAACCCAATTGGGACAAAGTGGAATAAGCCACCACCCGCTTGATGTCATTTTGAATAATGCCCAAGAAGCCCATGAAGAGCGCAGTGATCGAACCGATCACCAACACGAAGTTCAGGGCAATGTCGCTTAGCTCAAACAAGGGCGACATGCGGCTGACCATGAAGATACCGGCAGTCACCATGGTCGCTGCGTGAATCAAGGCAGAAATCGGTGTTGGGCCTTCCATTGAATCGGGCAGCCACACATGCAGCGGGAATTGAGCCGACTTACCCATGGCACCGATGAACAGACAGATACACGCCACGGCAAGAAGCGGCCAATCAGTACCTGGCATAGTCTGACCAGCCAGGTTGTCTGCTTGCGCAAACACTTCGGTGTAGTTCATGGAACCAGCAGAAGCCATGATCAGGCCAATGCCCAGAATAAAGCCGAAATCGCCGACACGGTTCACCAGGAACGCTTTCAGGTTTGCATAAATTGCAGTGGGTTTTGTGTACCAAAAACCAATCAACAAGTAAGAAACCAAACCCACAGCTTCCCAACCAAAGAACAGCTGCAGGAAGTTGTTGCTCATTACAAGCATCAACATGGAGAAGGTAAACAACGAGATGTAAGAGAAGAAACGCTGATAACCATCGTCTTCTTCCATGTAACCAATGGTGTAAATATGCACCATCAGCGACACGCTGGTGACAACCAACATCATGGTAGCTGTCAGGGTATCGATCAGAAAACCGACCTCAAACACAAGCGTGCCAACAACAGCCCATTCATACAGTGTGCCATTGAAAGTGTTGCCTTCCATCACATCCATAAACACCAAAATGGATGCAATCAAGGAAACTGCGACACCAGCGATAGTGACTGTGTGTGCGCCCGTGCGGCCAATTTGTTTGCCAAAAAAACCAGCAAGAATAGCGCCTACCAGCGGAGCGAACGGAACGATCAAATACAAGGGATTCATTCGCTTGTTACCCCTTCAGCTGGTCGAGGTCTTCGACGTTGATTGAATTCATGTTACGGAATAGGACCACTAGAATTGCCAAACCTATAGCAGACTCTGCAGCGGCCACTGTGAGAATGAAGAAAACGAACAACTGCCCGGACAAATCGCCCAGGAAGTGAGAAAACGCAACGAAGTTCATGTTCACGGCCAGAAGCATCAGTTCAATGGCCATCAGAATCACGATCAGGTTCTTGCGATTCAAAAAAATGCCTATCACGCTGATCGAAAACAAAATCGCGCCCAGCACAAGGTAATGAGATAGTGAAATCATTGTTGTTTATTCCCGGTTAGGCTTGGCGACCGCTGTTGGCGTCGCTTTTGGTTTGTTTGCGGTCAAGTTCCGCAGGCATGCTCACCAGTTTCACTCGGTCTGTCGACTTCACGCGAACCTGTTCAGAAGGCACTTGGCCTTTTGTGTCCTTGCGCTTGCGCAAGGTGAGTGCAATTGCAGCAACCATGGCCACCAACAAAATCAAGGCAGCTACTTCAAACGGATACAGGTATTCGGTGTAAAGCAGTTTGCCAAGAGCAAGCGTGTTGTTTTCCGCCTGCTCGGGTGTCTCAAGGTTGGGATCCCAAAAACCACGAAGCAAGACAACAGACATCTGGAAGGCGATCAGCGAACCAACGATTGCGGCCACTGGCAAGTTTTTCCAGAAACCGGCGCGAACTTTGTCCATGTTCACATCGACCATCATGACCACAAACAAGAAGAGAACCATCACCGCGCCAACGTAGACCAGCACCAGTGAAATAGCCAGAAACTCAGCTTCCAGGAGCATCCACAAAGCCGATGCCGAAAAGAAAGAAAGCACGAGGTACAAAGCCGCGTGTACGGCATTGCTGGCCGTGATTACGCGCACCGCGGCAAACACCAAAATGGCGGCGAACACATAAAAGAAACCGGTTATTGCATCCATTGCATTTAATCTTCTAAGTTTTGTATCGAGTTAACGGTAGGCCGCATCAGCTTCGCGGTTGGCTGCAATTTCAGCCTCGTAACGATCACCCACAGCCAGCAACATTTCCTTGGTGAAATACAGATCACCGCGCTTTTCACCGTGGTACTCGTGAATGTGTGTCTCAACGATTGAATCTACAGGGCAAGATTCTTCGCAGAAGCCACAGAAAATACACTTGGTCAAATCAATGTCGTAGCGGCTGGTACGGCGCGTGCCGTCTTCGCGCTGCTCTGATTCAATCGTAATCGCCATGGCCGGGCACACCGCTTCACACAATTTGCAGGCAATGCAACGTTCCTCGCCATTTTCATAGCGACGCAACGCATGCAAACCACGAAAACGCGGAGACATCGGCGTTTTCTCCATTGGATAAAGCACGGTGATCGGCTGGGTAAACATGTAGCCCATTGTCAGCGCCATGCCTTTGAGCATTTCACGCAACAACAAACTGTTCAGAAATTCTTTAACAACTTGAAACATGGTTCGCTCTCAATTAATTCCAGATGTTCCAGGGAGTCTGCATCCATGCAGCAACCACCACCAGCCAAACCAAAGTCAACGGGATGAACACTTTCCAGCCCAAACGCATGATCTGGTCATAGCGGTAACGCGGGAATGATGCGCGGAACCAGATGAACATCGATACCAGCAAGAAAGTTTTAATTCCTAACCAGATCCAGCCTGGAATGAAGCTGAGGAATGCTACCGGTGCGTCCCAACCGCCAAAGAACATGATCGCAGCCAGGCAAGACAGCAAAATCATGTTGGCGTATTCAGCCAGGAAGAAAATGGCGAAGGTCATGCCAGAGTATTCAACCATGTGACCTGCCACAATTTCCGATTCACCTTCCACCACGTCGAAGGGGTGGCGGTTGGTTTCGGCCACTGCGGAAATCATGTAAATGACCAACAATGGCAGCAATGGCAACCAGTTCCAAGACAGGAAGTTCAAGCCCATGTCGGCAAACTGGCCTGTGGTTTGTGTCATCACAATGTCGGTCATGTTTAGGCTGCCTGCGACCAACAACACGGTGACCAGCACAAAACCAATTGCCAATTCATAGGACACCATTTGCGCTGAAGCGCGCATGGCTGCCAAGAAGGCATACTTTGAATTGGAAGCCCAGCCTGCGATGATCACGCCATACACCTCAAGTGAAGTAATGGCCATCAGGTAAAGCAAACCGGCATTCACATTGGCCAGTACGGTTTCTGGGCCGAATGGAATAACCGCCCAAGCTGCCAAAGCCGGCATGATGGTCATGATCGGCGCAATGATGAACAAGCCTTTGTTGGCGTTCATCGGCACGATGATTTCCTTGAACATCATCTTTACAGCATCAGCAATCGGCTGAAGCAAACCCATGGGACCAACGTAGCTTGGGCCCATGCGAATGTGCATGCGGCCAATCATTTTGCGTTCCCAATAAGTAAGGTAAGCAACCAAGCCCAAAAGTGGCAAGGTAATGCACAGAATTTTGATCAATGTCCAGACTGGCAGCCAGGCGGGGCCCAGCAAATCAGAACCAAACGTGGTGATCATTTCAACCGGTGAACTCATGCCTGCACCTCGCTGGCCGCAACTGCCTCAACTTTTACACCACCAAATACGGTACGCAGGCTTTGCGTTTCTATGCGGCCCATGGGAACCAATACTGTGTTTTCAGCAATTGTTTTATTCACTAGAACTTCGGCTCGTAAGTTACCGCCCTCTGAGTCTGTCAATTGAATGTTGTCGCCGTTTTTAACGCCCAATGACTCAGCTGTTTGCACACCGACTTGCGCCAGGGCGGGCTTGGCCGCTTTGGTTTTGCGAAGTGAATCTGCGCGACGAACCAGTGAATCCGTGTCGTAAATTGGCGCGAAGGCGGCCAATTCAAATTGGCCATTCAAGGCCACACCTGCCACGGCTTGCTCAGGAATCGAATTATTCAATACGCTGCAAACGTTGGAAGGCAGGAATGCCTTCAGCACTTCTTCGGAGCTGTTGAACTCGAAACCATCCAGACCCAGCAAGTTGCCCATGACACGCAGCACTTTCCAACCTGGGCGTGTTTCACCCAAGGGGCGCACCGCGGCTTTGAAAGTTTGTGGGGTACCTGCAATATTGATGAAGGTGCCCGATGTTTCAGTGCTAGGCGCAATTGGCAGCAACACATCAGCATACTGTTTGGCGTTGCCTACAAAGGCGCTGGCTTGGACTACGAATTCTGCGTCGATCAGGCCGCGTGTAATTTTCTGTCCTTGCACGCTGTCCAGGTCGGGTTCAGCGCCGAAGACAATCGCCGCTTTGGCCTTGCCTTCCAGCATGGTTTGAACGTTTTTCCCGCCGTGGGCGCTGGCTTGAACGCCTGCCACAAAAGACCCTACCCAATTGGCACCGTCACCCAGGAAGCCCAATTTGGAACCTGTAGATTTGGCCAACTGTGCTGCTTTGGCCAATACCTGGCCTGCAAATGGGCTCATCAATACCTGTTGGCCGATCAATACAAACCTGCCACCTTCAGGTGCGCTCAGCGCATTGGCTACCGCATCGTGATCCAAGGTGTCAGCCCACTTGGAAGGGGCAGCTTTTAGCCACACTGCCTTAGGCAACAAGGGATCAAGGCCGCCTGCATTCAACAGCACCACGCGCGCGCCCTGCTTTGCTGCCTGGCGAATGCGTTGGGTTAACAAAGGTTGGTCGTTACGGGGGTCTGCACCCACAACAACAATCGATTCAGCATCCGACAATTCTTGAACTGATGCGCCCAGCCAAGGCGTAGCACCAGCCAGGTTCAGGTTGGCGCTGTGGCGCAAGCCGGCATCAATACTGGTTGAACCCAAGCCGGTCATCAAGGCCTTGGCCAAAGCCATTTCCTCGAAGGTGCTGTTTGGTGAAACCAGCATCGCAATACTGTTCAGGTCACTAGATTCGCGACGCGCCTTCTTCAGGCCCTCAAACGCCACGTTCAGGGCTGTTTGCCAATCAGTTGTGACCCATTGGCCATTCTTCTTGATCATGGGCTCAGTCAGGCGGTCTGCTGCCTGAAGGCCTTCATAGCTAAAGCGATCACGGTCGGAAATCCAGCATTCGTTCACGCTTTCGTTTTCTTGCGGAACAATACGCATAACCTTGTCGGCCTTGACTTGCACGACCACGTTGGAACCCAGGCTGTCGTGCGCTGCAATCGACTTGCGGCGCGCCATTTCCCAAGTGCGGGCCTGATAGCGGAATGGCTTGGAGGTAAGCGCACCAACCGGACAAATATCGATCATGTTGCCAGACAACTCAGAATCAACTGAATTACCGACAAAACTAAGAATTTCTGAGTGTTCGCCACGATTGGCCATACCCAGTTCCATAACGCCAGCCACTTCCTGGCCAAAGCGCACGCAGCGAGTACAGTGAATGCAGCGGCTCATTTCTTTGGCGGAAACCAGCGGGCCAATATCTTTGTAGAAAACCACACGCTTTTCTTCCTTATAGCGGGAAGAAACGCCACCGTAGCCAACGGACAGGTCTTGCAATTGGCACTCGCCACCTTGGTCGCAAATTGGGCAATCGAGGGGGTGGTTGATCAGCAGAAATTCCATCACACTTTTTTGTGCGCTGACGGCTTTCTCGCTTTTGGTACGAACGATCATGCCGGGTGACACAGGCGTGGCGCATGCAGGCAGAGGCTTGGGGGCCTTTTCTACATCGACCAGACACATGCGGCAGTTCGCTGCAATCGACAACTTCTTGTGATAGCAAAAGTGCGGCACGTAACTGCCCGCCTTTTCAGCAGCAGTAATTAACATGCTGCCTTCGGCCACTTCAACTTTTACGCCATCAATCTCTAATTCAACCATTTGTATCTACCCGCAGGGAATCAAACGTAAGCCGGCACAATGCACGACTTGTGTGTGATGTGATGCTCAAATTCTTCATGGAAATGTTTCAGGAAAGCGCGAACCGGCATTGCTGCAGCATCGCCGAGTGCACAAATTGTGCGGCCCTGAATGTTGTCTGCAATCGAGTTCAGCATATCTAGGTCTTCTGGACGGCCTTCTCCGTGTTCAATGCGGTTGATGATTCTGTACAACCAACCTGTACCCTCGCGACAAGGCGTGCACTGACCACAACTTTCTTCGTAATAGAAATAAGACAGGCGCAGCAAGCTTTTCACCATGCAGCGTGTTTCGTCCATCACGATGACAGCACCAGAACCCAACATGGAACCGGCTTTAGCGATTGAGTCGTAGTCCATATCAGTGGCCATCATCACATCGCCGGGCAACACAGGCATGGACGAACCACCGGGAATCACGGCCTTGATTTTGCGACCACCTTTCATGCCGCCAGCCATTTCAAGCAAGGTTGCGAATGGTGTGCCCAGCGGAATTTCATAATTACCGGGTTTTTCAACATCACCGGAAATCGAGAAAATTTTCGTGCCGCCGTTGTTGGGTTTGCCCAATTCCAGGAACCAATCGCCGCCGTTTTGAATAATGAACGGTACGGCTGCGAATGTTTCGGTGTTGTTGATGGTGGTGGGCTTGCCGTAAATGCCATAAGAAGCCGGGAATGGTGGCTTGAAGCGCGGCTGACCTTTTTTGCCTTCAATCGATTCAATCAATGCGGTTTCTTCGCCGCAAATGTACGCGCCATAACCCTGGTGCGCATGCAACTGGAAACTGAATTTGGAACCCATGATGTTGTCGCCCAGATAACCGGCTGCACGCGCCTGTTCCAGTGCTTCTTCAAAACGTTCGTAGGTTTCCCAGATTTCACCGTGAATGTAGTTGTAGCCCACGGAAATACCCATGGCGTAGGCGGCAATCGCCATGCCTTCGATCACGGAATGCGGGTTGTAACGGAGGATATCGCGGTCTTTGAATGTACCGGGCTCGCCTTCATCCGAATTACAAGCCAGGTATTTTTGACCTGGAAACTGGCGGGGCATGAAGCTCCACTTCAAACCGGTTGGGAAGCCTGCGCCTCCGCGACCGCGCAAGGCAGATTTTTTGACTTCTGCAATGACATCTTCCTGAGAAATTCCTTCGGTCAGGATTTTGCGCAGGGCTTTGTAACCGCCACGTGCCTCGTAACCTTTCAGGTCCCAGTTGCTGCCATCGAGACCGGCCAGAATAACCGGGTTAATGTGTCGTCCGTGCAAACAAGTCATGACTTCAACTCCTCTACCAGCGCATCGATTTTCTCGTTGCTCATAAAACTACACATGCGGTGATTGTTCACCAACATCACAGGAGAATCGCCGCAGGCGCCCATGCATTCACCTTCTTTCAAAGTGAAAAGGCCGTCTTTGGTGGTTTCGTTGTAATCAATTCCCAATTTTTTCTTCAGGTATTCAGCTGCATCCGTGCCGCCAGACAATGCGCATGGCAGGTTCGTGCACACAACAATCTTCGACTTGCCCACTTTCTTGGTGTCGTACATGTTGTAAAACGTGGCCACTTCATAAGCAGCAATCGGTTGAATTTCCAAATATTCGGCCACTGCCTCAATGGCTTCGCTGGGCAACCAGCCCAATTCAACCTGTGCAATGCGCAAGGCAGCCATGACTGCAGAGATTTTCTGGTCGGCTGGGTACTTGGTCAGTTCTTTGTCTATCAAACGATAGGCGTTTTCGCTCAACTTCATGATTCAATTCAATCCTTAGCGATCAATTTCACCGAACACAATGTCTTGGGTACCGATAATGGTCACCACGTCGGCCAACATGTGGCCGCGAGACATTTCGTCCAAACCTTGCAGGTGCGCAAAACCGGGCGCACGAATCTTCAAGCGATACGGCTTGTTGGCGCCATCTGCTACCAGGTAAATACCGAACTCACCTTTGGGGTGTTCAACTGCTGCATACGATTCACCTTCCGGCACGTGCATACCTTCCGTGAACAGCTTGAAGTGGTGAATCAGTTCTTCCATATTGGTTTTCATGTCAACACGCTTGGGCGGCGTTACCTTGTGGTTGTCGCTCATCACAGGGCCGGGGTTCACACGCAACCAATCAATACACTGCTTGATGATTCTGTTTGACTGGCGCATCTCTTCCACACGCACCAGGTAACGGTCGTAACAGTCTCCGTTCTTGCCCACAGGAATATCGAAATCCAGGCGGTCGTACACTTCATAAGGCTGCTTCTTGCGCAGGTCCCATGCAATGCCCGAGCCACGCAGCATTGGGCCAGTGAAGCCCATGGACAAAGCACGTTCAGGCGACACCACGCCCACACCCACCAAACGCTGCTTCCAGATTCGGTTGTCAGTCAGCAAGGTTTCGTATTCATCAACATACTTGGGGAAACGCTGCGTGAAGTCGTCGAGGAAATCGAGCAGTGAACCCTGACGGTTATTGTTCAGTGCATCCACTTTTTTGGCAGAACGAACCTTGGAAGGCTTGTACTGAGGCATGCGGTCTGGCAGGTCACGGTACACACCACCGGGGCGGAAGTAGGCAGCGTGCAGGCGTGCACCGGAAACTGCTTCATAGCAGTCCATCAGGTCTTCACGTTCACGGAAGGCGTACAAAAACACCGCCATCGCGCCTACGTCCAGGCCGTGCGCACCCAACCACAGCAGGTGGTTCAAAATGCGGGTAATTTCATCGAACATCACACGAATGTATTGCGCGCGCACTGGCACTTCAATGTTCAACAGCTTTTCAATGGCCATGCAATAAGCATGTTCGTTACACATCATGGACACGTAATCCAAGCGATCCATGTAGGGCAGCGATTGAATGAATGTTTTGTGCTCGGCCAGCTTTTCAGTGCCACGGTGCAGCAAGCCGATGTGCGGGTCAGCACGTTGTACTACTTCACCATCCAGTTCCAGCACCAGGCGCAACACGCCGTGTGCTGCAGGGTGCTGGGGACCAAAGTTCAGGGTGTAATTTTTAATTTCAGCCATGATTATTTCGCTCCACCATATTGAGGTTCGCGAATGATGCGAGGTGTAATTTCACGCGGCTCAATGGTGACCGGCTGGTACACCACACGGCCCAATTCAGGGTCGTAGCGCATTTCAACGTGACCCGACAAGGGGAAGTCTTTGCGGAACGGGTGTCCCACAAAACCATAGTCGGTCAAAATGCGGCGCAAATCCGGATGACCTTCAAACACAATGCCGTACAAATCGAATGCTTCGCGTTCGTACCAGTTTGCAGATGACCACACATCGATTACTGAAGCCACTGTAGGCAAGTCGTCGTCGGAGCAGCATACTTTCAAGCGCACACGCATGTTTTTGGAGACCGACAACAACTGGCATACCACCCAGAAGCGCTGCGATTCATTCAATTCGTTGCCGTATTCACTGCGGTCCAGGCCACACAGGTCAATCAGCTGTTCAAACCGAAGGCTTTCGTGGTCGCGAAGAATTGTGCACGATTCAAAGTAAGAGTCAGCTTTCACGGTCAAGTTGACTTCGCCAAAGGCGATCTTGCATTCAACAATGCGATCGCCCAGCGCTGCAGCCAAGTCGGCACTCAGTGTTTCAAGGCTCAAGGTTTGGTTCTGTGTCATGAATAGAACCCCTTAGCGCGCAATGGTAGAAGTGGTTTTGATCTTGTTCTGCAATTGCAGCAAGCCATACATGAGTGCTTCAGCAGTGGGTGGGCAGCCAGGCACGTACACATCAACAGGCACAATGCGGTCGCAACCACGAACTACAGAATAGGAGTAATGGTAATAGCCACCACCATTGGCACAAGAACCCATGGACAACACCCAGCGCGGCTCGGCCATTTGATCGTAAACCTTGCGCAAGGCGGGAGCCATTTTGTTGCACAGCGTACCGGCAACAATCATCAGGTCGGATTGGCGCGGGCTTGGCCGGAAAATAATGCCGAAGCGGTCCAGATCGTAGCGGCTGGCACCGGCATGCATCATTTCAACAGCACAACAGGCCAGGCCGAATGTCATTGGCCAAAGCGAGCCAGTGCGGCCCCAGTTGATCAACTTATCAGCCGTGGTGGTGATAAAACCTTCGTTTAAAACGCCGTCAATACCCATTTGCTTACTACCTTCACGAAAGTGGGGCCAATCATTTAAAACGACTGCCCGTAAATAGCCTGCTGTTGGTCAAATACTTGGCCAACTTATTCCCAGTCCAGCGCGCCGCGGGTCCATTCATAAATGAAACCGACCACCAAAACACCCAAGAAAATCATCATGGCCCAGAAACCGACTGGCCCAATTTCCCGATAGGCCACAGCCCAGGGAAAGAGGAAAGCGATTTCGAGATCGAACAGAATGAAAAGAATAGCAACAAGGTAGTAGCGAACATCGAATTGCATGCGTGCATCTTCGAACGCCTCAAAACCACACTCGTATGGAGAAAGCTTCTGCCCATCAGGGCGGTGGGGGGCTAACACTCGACCGACCAGCATGGCACCACCGCCTACGCCGATCCCCACGAGGATGAACAACAACACTGGAAAATAAGACTCTAAATTCACTGTGACTCCCGTGTAAACCCTAATGGCCTTCGATGGGCCCGAAAAAAAGCCGGTCGTTAGATACAAGACCGGCTTTGATTTAAACCTTGGTGCCGACGACGAGACTCGAACTCGTACAGCCTGTGGCCACTACCCCCTCAAGATAGCGTGTCTACCAATTCCACCACGTCGGCATGTTATTGCTATGCAGTCAATTGCAGTGCAATAAATTACTTTGGAATATCCTGCACGGGCGTTTTTGGTTCAGCCGGTTTGGTCTCCGCAGGGGTTGCCGTTCCCTCTGCTGGAGAAGCCTGAATGGCCTCCATGACACCACCAGATTCCGCCTCGACTCCAGCCCTTGAATAAAAGGCCAAGCCCAATGTGCAAAGCAGGAAGATTGTAGCACAAAACCCGGTGGCCCGGCTCAAGAAATTCGCTGATCCGGTTGCACCAAACAGGCTGCCCGATGAGCCGCTACCGAAGGCTGCGCCCATGTCCGCACCCTTGCCGTGCTGCAACAAAACCAGAACGATCACGGCTATTGCAGAGATGATCTGCATGACCACCAAAAATGTGTTGAAAATGCTCATAAATTATTTAACCTCTCGCGGCGCGTATTATTCCAGAGAAATCATCAGAAGACAAAGCGGCACCACCAATTAAGCCACCATCAATGTCATCTTTTGCAAAAATCTCGCTTGCATTGCCCGGCTTTACACTTCCGCCGTACAAAATTCGGGTGTTTTGGGCCACTTCATGCCCCAACATGGCTTTTAGTCGAGCACGAATCATGGCATGTACTTCCTGAGCTTGCTCGGGGCTGGCAGTTACGCCGGTGCCGATCGCCCACACGGGCTCGTAGGCAATTACCAGGTTCCAGGCACCGTTTTCCACAAACTTTGAGCAGCGCTCAACAACTGGATCTAACTGGGAGGCAATTACCGCCTCAACCTGACCCGCCTCTCGTTCAGCAAGTGTTTCTCCCACACAAACAATTGGCGTAATGCCCCCCTGAATCGCTGCCACTGCCTTTTCGGCCACAACCACGCTGCTTTCAGCATGGTATTGGCGGCGCTCAGAGTGCCCTACAAGCACTTGCTTTACACCAAACTCGGCAAGCATGCCAACTGATACTTCACCAGTGTAAGCACCGCTTGCTTTGGAAGATACATCTTGCGCACCAAAGGCCACTGGCTGGTCTTCTAGCAGCTTGCCCACTTGAGCCAGATAAGGGAAAGGGCAAAATACTGACACATCAACCTGATCGTCCACTTCGGCCAGAAAACCCAGAATAAGCGCTTCATTCGAATCGAAGCTGCCATTCATTTTCCAGTTACCCGCGACTAACTTTTTTCTTGGATTCTGTTTGTTTGCTGCGCTCATACTCGCCTTGATTCCTTTGCTTAATTTTCAACACAGAGCACAATTTTTCCCAGTGAGTTACCCGACTCCATCAACAGATGGGCCTTGGCAACATCGGTAAGTGCGAAAGTGGCTTGAACCAGCGATTTCAACACCCCAGAGGAAAAACCCTCTCTTAATTCTTGCTCAACCCGGCGCGCCAATTCTGCCTTGAATTCAGCGGAGCGCGGGCGCAAGGTGGTGCCTGTTAACACCACTTGCTTGGTCATTAATTTTGCTGCATCGATATTGGCGAAACGCCCACCCAACAAGGCAATTACGATCACCATACCTTTCGGTTTCACACAGCTTAAATCTTTGTTCAGGTATTCGCCGGCCACCATGTCGAGAATTAAATCGACACCCTGCTGCTGCGTATCCTGCAGTACCAACTGCTCCCAATCCTGTGATTTGTAAAGGTAAGCTTTGTCAGCACCCAATTTCACACACAAATCAGCTTTTTCCTGATTACCCACGGTAACCAATGTTCGCAATCCGTGTTTTTTGCACATCTGGATGGCCGCAGTGCCAATTCCACTGCTGCCTCCATGAATTAACACTGTTTGACCGGCCTTGGCGCCACCTTTCATAAACAGGTTTTGCCACACGGTCATGTACACCTCTGGCAGGCTGGCTGCCTCGGTGAAACTCAAACCTTCCGGTATTTGCATGCACTGCCCTGCGGGTACGCATGCATATTCCGCGTAACCACCGCCATTGCACAGGGCCATCACGGAACTACCCAGAATAACTTCCGAAACGCCATGCCCCACAGCCACAACCACGCCAGAAACTTCCAAACCCAAATTGGGATTGGCATCTGGAGGTGGCGGGTACAAACCCAGGCGCTGAAGCACGTCGGGACGATTAACGCCCGCTGCCTTCACCTGAATAAGTACTTCGCCTGGCTTGGGTATTGGAACTGGCAGCTCGATCAACTGGAGTTGATCAACGCCGCCGGGCGCTTTCACACCCACCGCCCTCATACTGACAGGCAGTTGTTGTGCAAGCATGGTGCTCATCAGCCTTCGCTTGAACCTTCAGACGCTTGCTCAGCTGGCGCCTCAGGAGTTAGCAGGGCTTTCATTGACAAGCGCAGGCGACCTTTTTCATCGGCTTCCAACACCTTCACTTTCACAACCTGGCCTTCTTTCAGGAAATCGCCAACAGTGTTAACACGCTCGTTGGCAATCTGGGAGATGTGCAACAAACCATCTTTACCTGGCAATACGCTAACAATAGCGCCGAAATCCAGCAGCTTCAGCACGGTGCCTTCGTAAACGGCACCCACTTCCACTTCAGCCGTGATGTCTTCGATCAGCTTTTTGGCACGCTCGCCCGCCTCTCCATCAACGGATGCGATCGTAATTGAACCATCTTCCTTGATGTCGATGCTTGCGCCGGTTTGCTCGGTAATGCCACGAATGGTTGCACCACCCTTGCCGATCACATCACGAATTTTCTCGGGGTTGATCTTCATGGTGATCATGCGTGGGGCATAGGCAGACAATTCACCTACGCCACCACCTGTGGCTTCTTTCATGATGCCCAGAATGTGCATGCGGCCTTCACGGGCTTGTGCCAATGCAACCTGCATGATTTCTTTGGTAATGCCCTGAATCTTGATGTCCATCTGCAAGGCAGTAACACCATTTTCAGTACCAGCAACCTTGAAGTCCATGTCGCCCAGGTGGTCTTCATCACCCAAAATGTCGGTCAACACAGCAAATTTGTTCTCTTCCTTGATCAAGCCCATGGCGATACCCGCCACCAGCTGCTTCAAGGGAACACCAGCGTCCATTAGTGACAAAGCGCCACCGCAAACAGAAGCCATGGAGCTTGAACCGTTGGATTCGGTAATTTCAGACACTACACGCATGGTGTACTGGAAATCGTCTTGTGAGGGCAGCATCATTTCCACTGCGCGGCGTGCCAAACGACCATGGCCAATTTCACGACGCTTGGGCGCTCCCATGCGGCCGCATTCACCTGTGGCGTACGGAGGCATGTTGTAATGGAACATGAAACGGTCTCGGTATTCACCAGCAACTGCATCAATCATTTGTTCATCACGGCCCGTACCCAGTGTTGTTACCACCAAGGCTTGCGTTTCACCGCGAGTAAAAAGGGCTGAACCGTGTGCACGTGGCAACACGCCAGTGCGAACAGTGATTGGACGAACAGTGCGTGTATCGCGACCATCAATGCGTGGTTCACCATTCAAAATTTGACCACGAACAATTTTCGATTCCAAACCAAACAGCACATCGCCAACGTTGGCTGGCGTAATTTCAGCGTATTGCTCGGGAGTCAGTTTATTGGGCAGTTCAGCGGCCACTTCAGCTGAAATTTCTTTCAAACGCTGGCTACGAGCCTGCTTTTCAGTCATTTTGTAAGCAGCGGCAAGCTTGTCAGCAGCCAATTCTGTAACGGCGGCCACCAGGGGCTCGTTAACCGGTGCGGGTTTCCAGTCCCATTCGGGCTTGCCAGCTTTGGCTGTCAGCGCGTGAATGGCGTTGATTGCCGTTTGCATTTGTTCATGACCGAACACAATACCGCCCAACATGATTTCTTCTGACAGTTCATGGGCTTCAGACTCAACCATCAGCACAGCAGCCTCGGTACCTGCAACAACCAGGTCCATTTTGCTGTCTTTCAACTGGGTGGCTGTGGGGTTCAACACGTACTGCTCGTTGATGTAACCAACGCGTGCACCACCCACTGGGCCATTGAAAGGAATGCCAGCGATTGACAAGGCAGCAGAAGCGCCCAGCATGGCCGGAATATCAGGATTAACTTCGGGGTTGATCGACATCACGGTCAGCGTTACCTGCACTTCATTGAAGAAGCCTTCAGGAAACAAGGGGCGCAATGGACGATCGATCAGGCGTGCATTCAGGGTTTCTTGTTCAGTACCCTTGCCTTCGCGCTTGAAAAAGCCACCGGGAATACGGCCGGCAGCATAGAATTTTTCAACATAATCAACAGTCAATGGGAAAAAGTCTTGACCAGGCTTGGCCGACTTGGCAGCCACCACAGTGGCCAATACAACGGTATCGTCTACAGTAACAATGACAGAACCACCCGCTTGACGGGCAATTTCACCGGTTTCCAGAGTCACTGTGTGTTGACCGTACTGGAAGGTTTCTTTATGAATTTCAAACACTTTGTCTTTTCCTTTTAGTAATCTCGCCGGGCCAATACCCGGATGCGAGAGCCCGTCAGTTTTAAAACACAAATGCCCACAACCGGGGTTGCAGGCATTTGAGTCAAATCAACGGTTTGTGGCAGCGACCAATTACTTGCGCAGACCCAGGTTGCTGATCAGGTTGCGATAGGCATCTGCGTTTTTGCGCTTGAGGTAATCAAGCAGCTTACGACGACGGGACACCATGCGCAGCAAACCGCGACGTGAGTGATGGTCTTTGGCGTTGTCCTTGAAGTGATCGGTCAACGAGTTGATTCGGGCTGTCAACAATGCCACTTGAACCTCGGGAGAACCAGTATCGCCCTTGGCGCGTTGATATTCGGCAAGAATTGCCGCTTTATTGATTTCTGACATCTTAAAACTCCACTTGCGTGAACTTGCAGCCTTGATAGACGACCGCAGCTCCGTGTAAAAAGACCGACTTCCAATTCGATTAAATCAAAAGGCAGCCACCTGAGCCCGCTATTGTAGGGGAAAACTGGCAAAAATCAAACCTGCGGGTTCAACTTTTCGTGTTTCGACTGCAATTTGTTCAGTGCAGACAAATACGCTTTGGCCGATGCCACCACAATATCGGGGTCTGCACCCACACCATTCACAATTCGCCCACCCTTTTGCAGCCGCATGGTCACCTCGCCCTGCGACTCGGTAGTGCCCGAAGTAATCCCGTTGACCGAGAACAGCAAAAGCTCGGCACCACTTTGCACTTCGGCCTCAATGGCTTTAACCGTGGCATCTACAGGCCCGTTGCCCTGGCTTTCGGAGACCACTTCGCGCCCATCGATTGAAAAAACCACCCGAGCCTTGGGGCGCTCGCCTGTTTCAGAGTGCTGCACCAGAGACACATAGCGGTAGTACTCAGATTCGCCCCCCACGCCGTCACCCGAGACCAAGGCGTGAATATCTTCATCAAAAATTTCCGCCTTTCGATCAGCCAGATCTTTGAAGCGCTGGAATACATCGTTCAAGGCCTGCTCACTCTCCATTTCAATGCCAAGCGCCTCCAGGCGCTGCTTGAATGCGTTGCGACCAGAAAGCTTGCCCAACACAATTTTGTTGGCTGACCAACCCACATCCTCGGCGGTCATGATTTCATAAGTTTGGCGCGCTTTTAAAACGCCATCTTGGTGAATACCAGACGCATGCGCGAAGGCATTAGCCCCAACAATCGCTTTATTGGGCTGAACCACAAAACCGGTGATGTTGCTAACCAATCGGCTGGCAGACACAATTTGAGTGGTATCAATGCCAACATCCAGATCGAAAAAATCCCGGCGGGTTTTAACGGCCATCACAATTTCTTCAAGCGAGCAGTTACCTGCGCGTTCGCCCAGCCCGTTGATTGTGCATTCCACCTGGCGCGCACCACCAATGGACACACCAGCCAGGGAGTTGGCCACCGCCATACCTAGGTCGTTGTGGCAATGCACAGACCACACAGCTTTGTCACTGCTGGGCGTCAAGGTGCGCAAGTCGCGCATGAACTCGCCATACAGCGAGGGCACGGCATAGCCTACCGTGTCGGGAATGTTGATTGTTTTGGCACCTGCCTTGATCACCGCTTCGCACACTTTGGCAAGGAATGGCAACTCGGAACGATAACCGTCTTCGGCTGAAAACTCGACATCATCGGTGTACTGCAAAGCCAGCTTTACAGCTTTTACAGCCTGTTCCAGAACCTGATCAGGTGTCATGCGCAACTTCACTTCCATGTGTAAAGGCGACGTGGCAATAAAGGTGTGAATTCGGCGGCGCTCGGCCGGGGCCAAAGCCTCGCCAGCACGATTGATATCTTTATCGTTCGCACGAGCCAATGAACACACGGTGGACTCTTTAATTACGGAAGCAATCGATTTGATAGCCTCAAAATCGCCGTTACTGGAAGCAGCAAAACCTGCCTCAATAACATCAACCTTCAGCTTTTCCAACTGCTTGGCAATGCGGATTTTTTCTTCGCGGGTCATGGATGCGCCAGGGCTCTGTTCGCCGTCGCGCAAGGTGGTGTCGAATATGATGAGGCGGTCTGACATGCTGTTCTCCTGATGATACCGAAAGGATACAACAAGGAAGGCGTGAAGCGAGATGGGTGAGGTAACCTACGAAAGATGGGGTAGTTCAAATTGTAAAAAATCTGCAAGACTTAAGTCTTCTTCGCAGAGTCAAAAAATTCGCGAGTGCAAAGCATTGAGGGGTCACAAACAGTGGCTGCATCATATTTCCAGACTAGGAGAGAATCAAAATGTTTACGCCCTACATCAATATTCTGGCCATGAACTTTAAAAAAACCCTGGAAAGCATGACCGAGATGCGAATTTACAGCCAGGAGATAATTAAAAATGAAGAAAAATCAAAATTGTTTTCTGTTGCCTCTGTAATCCCCTATCAAGACCTGGAAAAAAAATTCACAGGCGAATTTACACTCGGATTTACAGATGAAACCATGGCGATTGTCGTAGCGTCCGCAATTGGCAAGAAGCTTGGCCTGGCGACTCTTGAACTGTTGGACCAAACTGCAGAAGAAGTTTTGAATGAATTTATGAACATTCTGACAGGTCGTGCCATTTCCGAATGGGACACCAAAGGGTTAAGCGTACGTTTCTCCCCTCCCTCCTTGGTCAGGAACAAAAAAGTCGAGTTGGAACCATCACTAACCACTCACATTTATCAGATCATTCTTAATCTCAGCGAAGGTGTTGGAGACCCCGGAGCGCAAGTGCGACGATTGAACTTCACTGTAACTTTCTCTGAACCTGGCATCAAAAAACCGGAGAAAAAAATTCTGGTTGCTGACGATTCCGGCATTTTCCGCCGACTGTTTGCCAAAACAATACGCGAAGCAGGTTTTGAAGTGGAGGAGGCGATTGATGGCGTAGATGCAGTGGAAAAACACAGCGCTTTCAAACCAGACCTAACGCTCATGGACATTAATATGCCCAGAATGAGCGGGCTGGATGCAATCGCGAAAGTGAAAGAGTCTCAACCAAATGCCGGCTTCATTGTGATGACATCAAGCTCGAGAAAAGACGAAGTGATGACCGCAAAACAACTGGGGGTTCTTAACTATATTATCAAGCCGGTCGAACCAGCAAAGATTGTGGAAAAAATCAATAAGGCCCTGGCCTAGCAACAAAACCTGGGCCTGCATGAATTTTTACCGCAGGCTCAGAAATGCTGGTCCTGCTCAATATCCAGTTCTTTTAACCCTTGCCCTTTCACTTTCCGTACCACATACACCACATAACCAGAGAGCCCGTAGAGAACAAACACGCCAAACAGCACTTTTGGAGGGTCTTGAGAAACCAGGGCAAAAACCAGTGGAATTAGGGCAAGCACCAAAAACGGAACGCTGCGTCGGAAGTGGAAGTCTTTACCGCTAAAAAACGGCACGTTGGACACCATGGTAATGCCAGCATAGAAAGTGATGCCCCAAGCAAGCCAATCCAGCTCAGCACCGGCCATTTTTGCATCGTCCATTACCCACACAAAACCAGTGACCAAAGCAGCGGCTGCCGGGCTGGGCAAGCCCTGGAACCAGGCTTTATCAACCACGGCTGCATTGGTGTTGAATCGCGCCAAACGCAAAGCGGCACCGGCCAGATAAACGAAGGCGGCCACCCAACCCAGTTTGCCCATGCCACTGAGAGACCATTCATAAATAATGAGTGCTGGTGCGGCACCGAATGAAACCATGTCGGCCAAACTGTCGTACTCGGCACCAAACGCGCTTTGAGTGTTGGTCATTCGGGCAACACGACCATCGAGGCTGTCAAGCACCAAAGCAGCAAAAATGGCCACAGCAGCAGTGGTGAACTGCTGCCCCATGGCCATGACGATGCCATAAAAACCACAAAACAAAGCCGCAGTCGTAAAGAGGTTTGGCAGCAAATAAACGCCCCTGTGGGGCTTGCCTGCTGGGCGGGCAGCCCCCCCAGTGAATGCCCTTGGAGCACCGAAACGGTTTTTGTTTCGCTTGAATCGCATGATCAGGACACCAACTCGGCCAATACTGTTGAGGAAGCCGACACTTTGTCACCAATGGCAACCTTGGGCACAGAATCGGTTGGCAAGTACACATCGACACGCGAACCAAACCGAATAAACCCGTAGCGCTGACCTTTTTCAACAGTTTCGCTGGGTTTGACATAGCAAAGAATTCGGCGAGCAATCAAACCAGCCACCTGCACTGCTGTAACAGTGGCTCCGCTCTCGGTGTGTATCACAATTGCGTTGCGCTCGTTTTGAGTGCTTGCCTTGTCAAGATCGGCATTCACGAACAAGCCGGGGAAATAATCAACTGATTTGATTTCCCCACCGATAGGAATGCGGTTGGAATGCACGTTAAACACGTTCATGAACACAGAAATTTTTAGCGCCTCACGCTGGGCGTAGGGATCTTCTACACGCTCTACGGCAACAATACGCCCATCAGCTGGCGATACGACCGCGTTCTTCTGAGCCGGGATGTAACGGGGAGGGTCGCGGAAAAACTGCAACACAAAAATAAACAGGATCCAGAAAAGTACGGACAAAAATGTGAGACCAAACGACTGAAGTGCAAACGCCAGAATTGCGACGATTGCCAGGAAAGGCCAACCCTCGCGGGCAATAATGGGATGTGGATAGTTCATAGCTCTTTGTTGTGAATGGTTCTAGATTCGATTTTATAAGCCAAAAAGGTCATGCGCGGCGGGTTCTGTGCGAATTGCTCAATAAGAATCAGAATGCAAGTACAGCCACAACTCCCATGTACAGCGAAAAACACGACTGAACTTTGATTTGCGACAGACCACCAACCAGGAACGGGATGTAAGCCCATACGCAAGATATCGAATGCAATTCAACAATTCAAACCGTGCTGCGTCTACCGATTCATCGCCCGATCATTCTGTACAAACAACCAATTATTCAAATCAGGGTTCACTTCCAGATTCTGTAAAGCAAATCGCGAACCGATTCGGCGATGAGTCAACACGGCTTTCTCATGAAGCTTCTGCGTCTTTGACAGGCCACACCAATTTGGCCAAATACGCAAAATTCAGCACCTTGGGTAAAACCGTTTCAACCTACGATGCAATCAATTTCAAGTTGATTCACTATGAATCAGCGCTAAGGGTAATTGATCAACTAACTCAAAACATGAACGCACCCGATGCGATCAGTGCACTTGAGCACATGTCGTCGTTGATTGAAAAGGCGGTAACAACGCTGAAGGAAAAACAGTCGGCCAACGTGAAGTTTGACGACGACTCGGTGAGATCGGATATCGGAGGTCATCACAAACGCAGCACCGTGACAGACGTGTTTCGAAACTTCAGTCGAGAACAAACTGCCCTTGTGCAAACTGGCATCGAATGCGACAGCCTCCCCGAATCGACACGCCATGTTCACATTCGCACTGCCCTCGCCTCCTTGATTCACGGGCGGCTACGCCGCATCGGCATTCAAACCGAAAACGTGAGTATTGTGGCACTGGATAAACAAATTTTTGAGCAGTACATCAACGTGCTCCAGTCAAGAAAGTGGGACAACATTGAAACCGTGAACACATTGAAATTTCCTGATCCGGTACAAGGTATGTGCACTTTGACATTCAAAACAACCATGACACCCACCAAGAACATGGATGCTGTTTTGGCTCAGAGTTACGAAAACGACGAAATCAACGGAGTGTGCAGCTATTCCATTTGCGAAGGACGACATGCTGTAAATTTATGGCGCACTGAATTCAGGGCAGAACCGATCGCCAACAAACCGGGCTTGCGCATTTTTGCCGGCTTGCGACACGGCGTTCACGATGCTTACGGAATTGATGAACCTACACGACGGGAGGCAGCAAATGATGCTCGTGTAAAGGAATTTTTACATGCTGCATTATTGGATCATTTAAAACGACATGCGCTGCAGATACAAGAAATTCACACGAACAAAACCTTGGAAATTGACATCGTTTCTGTAAACCTGCTGACCACTTTCGGTAAAGAAATGAAAATGATCGAACAGCAGCAGGCTGCTTTTTCCAGAGCATCCGGCGTGGAAACCACGCTTACAGTGGCAGATGAGCGCGGCCAGGCGAAAGAAATCAAGATCAAACCCCGAATAATCATGTTCAGCACGCCTGTGGATTACCTTGCCTTGGGCAGGGTTGCAGAGTTGATCGGAGTGTGGCGAAAAGCAGATTCAATCAATCAAATGGCCATCAAAAGGCTGATTGGTTCAGGCAGCAAAAAAGAGCCGATTGGTGGCGTGGTAGCTGCTTATATTGCAAAGCTAAACTCTGAATTGGCAATGCTGGATAAAAATGATCCGGACACACTAACCACCGCGTTTGCGTTTTCTGAAAAAATCCGTCTGATCACTGAATTGACGACAGAAATTCGAAATATTTTTTCAATGAATTTACATCACCGAATTGGTAACGAGCCTTACAAGCTGCCCACCCGGCTTCTGGCATTGGCCAACGAAGCAGGCCTAACCCCAGCCTATAACTGCAAAAGTGGGAAAGACAGAACAGGACAGTTGAATGTTGAGATTCGCGACTTGTATGCTCACTTGAATGCGACAGATGGACAACTGCGCGAGGTGAATACAAGGCGAGAGGGATTTGCCCAGGAAAACTTTCAACAGCTATTTCTTGCAGGCGGCGACCGGGAGATACAGGTTTTAAATACGGGTGCAGCGGGCAGTAAGTCCCAACTTTATTATTACAACAAACTGATGGGGATAAGGCCCGGAACAATTGACGCGATCAAGGGATTGTCAAAATGGGTGGGGACATAAAACAAAAAACCCACAGCACTTTTGCACTGTGGGTTTGTAGAAACCAAACTTTGGAACCAGCAAATACCGGCCTGAAGTGTTTAGTTCTTTGACTGGTCAACCAGTTTGTTTTTGCTGATCCAAGGCATCATGGCACGCAGTTGTGCGCCCACAATTTCAATTGGGTGCTGTGCGTTCAAACGGCGACGCGCTGTCATTTCTGGATAGTTGGTTTTGCCTTCCAAAATGAAACGCTTGGCGTATTCACCGTTCTGAATGTTGGTCAAACATTCCTTCATGGCCGCGCGGGCCTGGTCTGCGATAACTCGCTGGCCTGTTACATACTCACCATACTCCGCATTGTTGGAAATGGAGTAGTTCATGTTGGCAATGCCGCCTTCGTACATCAGGTCAACGATCAGCTTCAGTTCGTGCAAGCACTCGAAGTAGGCCATTTCAGGCGCGTAACCAGCCTCAACCAGGGTTTCGAAACCAGCCTTCACCAGTTCAACTGCGCCACCACACAACACGGCCTGCTCACCGAACAAGTCCGTTTCTGTTTCTTCACGGAAGTTGGTTTCAATCACGCCACCTTTCGTGCCGCCGTTTGCTGCAGCATAGGCCAAGGCGATGTCGTGCGCGTTGCCAGTTTTGTCTTGATAAATGGCGATTAGCGAGGGAACACCGCCGCCTTTCAGGTACTCAGAACGCACTGTGTGGCCTGGGCCTTTGGGGGCAATCATGATTACATCGATGTCGGCACGGGGTACAACCTGGTTGTAATGCACGTTGAAACCGTGTGCGAATGCCAAAGCTGCGCCTGCCTTAATGTTGGGGGCAACTTCTTTGTTGTAAACATCAGGAATGTTCTCGTCGGGCAACAAAATCATGACCACATCGGCTTCTTTCACAGCTTCGGCCACTTCTTTTACTTTCAGGCCAGCGCCTTCGGCCTTGGACCAGGAAGCACCGCCCTTGCGCAAGCCAACAGTGACTTCAACGCCTGAATCGCGCAGGTTTTGCGCGTGGGCATGGCCTTGTGAACCGTAACCAATGATGGATACTTTTTTCTTCTGGATCAGGGACAGATCCGCGTCTTTGTCGTAATAAACTTTCATGTCATTTTCCTTTTGATTCAGGTATTTAAATTCATCTAGCAGGCCCGGCAATTCAGCCGGACCCTCGATTCAGACGCGCAGAATTCTCTCGCCGCGGCCTATGCCAGAGCTGCCCGTGCGGACAGTTTCCAGAATGGCGGTGCGGTCGATCGACTCCAGAAATGCATCCAGTTTGGATTTGTTGCCAGTCAGCTCAATGGTGTAGCTTTTCTCGGTGACATCAATGATGCGGCCACGGAAAATATCCGCGGTGCGCTTCAATTCCTCACGCTCTTTGCCAACTGCGCGCAATTTTACCAGCATCAGCTCGCGTTCAATATGCGCACCATCACTTAGATCAACCACTTTCACCACTTCAATCAAGCGGTTAAGGTGTTTGGTGATTTGCTCGATCACGTCATCGGAACCCACGGTAACAATGGTCATCCGTGACAGGGTTTCATCTTCCGTAGGAGCAACAGTCAGTGTTTCAATGTTGTAACCACGGGCAGAAAAAAGCCCAACAACACGGGACAAGGCGCCCGGCTCGTTCTCAAGGAGAACGGAAATAATATGTCTCATATTTGCCATCTCCTTTTTACAGTTCTTCCGAACCCAGCAGCATTTCAGACAATCCCTTGCCAGCCTTCACCATGGGCCACACGTTTTCAGTGCGGTCGGTGATGAAGTCCATGAACACCAAGCGGTCTTTGTACTTTCCAAACGCCTCGCGCAGCGCAGGCTCCACATCAGATGGTTTTGTGATTTGCATACCAATGTGGCCATAGGCCTCAGCAAGCTTCACGAAATCGGGCAGTGCGTCCATGTAGCTTTCGGAATAGCGTGAACCATAATCCAGCTGTTGCCACTGGCGAACCATACCAAGGTACCTGTTGTTCAGGTTCACGATTTTTGGCGTGAAATGGTACTGGAAACAGGTAGACAGTTCCTGAATGTTCATCTGGATAGATGCTTCACCGGTAATACAGGCAATTTGTGCATCTGGGTTGGCCATTTGAACACCCATGGCGTACGGCAAGCCAACGCCCATGGTGCCCAAGCCACCGGAATTGATCCAGCGGCGTGGCTTGTCAAAGCGGTAATACTGGGCAGCCCACATTTGGTGCTGGCCCACATCAGAAGTTACAAAGGCATCGCCATTGGTGACTTCCCACAGTTTTTCAACCACGAATTGCGGCTTGATCAGTTCATCCGATTTGGCGTAATCAAGGCACTTGCGAGCACGCCATTTTTCAACCTGTTCCCACCAACTTTGAAGCTTGCCTTGGTTAACCCGCTTGCCGCTTTCTTCAAGCAGCTGGATAAGGTCAACCAGCACATCTTTGATGTTACCAACAATCGGCACATCTACTTTCACGCGTTTGGAAATGGAAGACGGGTCGATGTCGATGTGGATGATTTTTCGGGGAATGGATGCAAAATCCTTGGGGTTGCCGATAACTCGGTCGTCGAAACGGGCACCCACAGCAATCAGCACATCGCAATTCTGCATGGCGAGGTTGGCTTCATAAGTACCGTGCATGCCAGGCATGCCCATGAATTTTTTATCGCTGGCCTTGAATGCGCCCAAGCCCATCAAGGTGTTGGTGCAAGGTGCGCCCACCCATTCAACCAAGCGGGTAAGTTCCGCAGAGGCATCGCCCAAAATTACACCACCGCCAGAATAGATCATGGGGCGTTCGGCCTCCAGAATCATTTGTACGGCTTTTTTGATTTGCCCTTGGTGACCTTTCACCACGGGGTTGTACGAGCGCATTTTTACAGGCTCGGAATAATCAAAGGTGGTTTTGTGGATGGTGATGTCTTTGGGGATATCGACCAACACTGGGCCTGGACGGCCGGAGCGGGCAATATAAAACGCTTCTTTCATGACTCGCGCCAGGTCTTTCACATCCTTCACCAGGAAGTTGTGTTTGACGCAGGGGCGTGTAATACCCACGGTGTCGCATTCCTGGAATGCATCCTGGCCAATCGCGTGCGTAGGCACTTGACCAGACAAAATCACCATGGGGATGGAATCCATGTAGGCCGTGGCAATGCCGGTTACAGCATTGGTTAAGCCGGGACCTGAGGTAACGAGACAAACACCCACTTTATCGCTTGAACGCGAATAGGCATCGGCCGCATGCACTGCGGCTTGTTCGTGACGTACCAGAATGTGTTCGAAGCCGTCTTGCTTGAAGATGGCATCGTAAATATAGAGAACTGCTCCGCCTGGGTAACCGAAAACGTGCTTGACGCCCTCTTCTTCCAGACATTTGACAACGATTTCCGCGCCGGTATATTCCATTTTAAAAAATCCTGACAAAATCCACGGGACATTGGTCGGATGCCGTCCTGGATCGCATTGCCGTGGGGCTCAGGCTTTTTGAAAATGAACAACCTTGTGGGTGTGGACATGTCGCAAAGCGCTGGCGATCACAACCCGATTATGTCGGGCAGGTTGGCCATGGGCTTCTGAACCACAAGTTCAGTGCCCTAGCGCGTCTTTCGCTAAAACAACAAGGGTATGCTGATTAACTAGAGACAAAACAGGGTAGGAGGAGATGTTAGTGCGAAGCTGGCTGCGGGTCAAGAAAAAAGCTTGCGGCTTTGATATCATGCCGTATTGTTAAATATTGCGAATCATTCTCGCTCACCTCACCAAAACCCTCTGACACCACCTCGACAAATACATATATGGCAAGCACGCGAGAATTAGAGGATTTTTTGAGAGAGGTGTCGCACAGGGCTTATCGCCAGGCATTTTTTGCCGTTAAAAACGAAGAAAGCGCCATGGACCTGGTGCAGGAAAGCATGATGAAGCTTTCCGACAAGTACGGCGACAAGCCCAAAGAAGAACTGCCAATGCTGTTTACCCGCATTTTGCAGAACACGATACTGGACTACCATCGTCGCCAAAAGGTTCGAAACACTTGGACTACGCTGTTTTCAAGCTTTCAAAAGAAAGATGAAGAAGAGTTCGACGTGCTCGAGAACCTTCTCGCACAAGATGACTCTCAGAATGCGAGCGCCCAAGACGAGATTGAACAATCGCAAAACATGGCCGCGATCGAGGAAGCAATCGCAAATTTGCCAGAGCGTCAACGCCAGGCGTTCATATTGCGTTATTGGGAAGAGATGGACTTGGCGGAAACGGCAGAGATCATGGGGTGCTCCGAAGGCAGCGTGAAAACGCACTGCTCCAGAGCAACAAAGGCATTGGCACAGGTATTGAGGCAACAGGGGTTTCGGGAATGAATGAAGATCGGCTAACCGCAAATGTAGTAAAAAGGCTACTTGATGAGTCGGCAAGTCAAGTTCCAGCCCACATTCAAGACGGCCTAAATGCGGCCATATCCAAATCAGTTCAACTGCATGCGCAGAAATACGGTGCGCAGTCCAAATCGAAGCACAGCAATGCCGTTTCAGGACCAGTGAGCGGTTTATTCCAGCAATTTTCGGATTGGTTGAACAAACCTGCTTTGTCGATGGCTGTAAGTGCTTTGTTTATCGCCGGTGCCGTATTTGGTGTAGCGCAGTTTGGCCTCGAAAACTCGGATACTCATATTTCTGAAACAGCCGATCTTGATGCGGCTATTTTGTCGGACGACCTACCACCGGATGCTTACCTGGATCCCGGATTTATTAACTACGCCACCGAGTTGCAAAAAAACAATGTAATTCCTGCCGAAGACGGGATTGAACAGTGGATGGATTCATTACCAGCAGACTTCACTACGTCAATCTAGTATTGTGAGGTTAAGGGGCATGATGATGACTAAACTCTATTCCGGATTGTTGACTTTAGGACTGATACTGGTGCTTTGCATTCAAAGCAATCCTGCTTTGGCATCGACAAAGTGGTCAGAATTGTCTTCCAAACAGCAGGAGCTACTGGCTCCACTGAAAAACGACTGGAATTCAATGACCAATGCCCAGCAAGAACGCTGGCTGAAGGTTGGCAGAAAATACGAGAATGAACCTGAAGAACGACAGGCGATTATGCGTGAGCGCGTGAGCACCTGGAGCGGACTTAGCCCCAGGGAAAAAGCGGCGGCACGGGAAAACTACAAGGCGCTGAGGGAAAAACGCCAAGGCGAGCGCAATTCAAGCTGGAACAGTTACCAAAGCCTTGACCAAAAACAGCGTGAAGAATTCAAGGCAAAAAACAACAAACCTTCACTGAATTAAAACCAGGGGGTATTTCGCGGACGCGTCAGCGATAAAATAGCGAAATGGAACGACTCTTGGACAACGGGCTGATAAGCCCCAGTAGAAAACGCCGATTTGCAAGCATGTTGTATGAAAGCATGCTGCTATTCGGCGTTTTATTCATTGCAGGCTACTTTTTCGATACGCTCACTCAAAGCAGGCACGCGCTGTATCTTCGGGAAGCTCGCCAGTGGTGGTTTTTTGCCGTGCTGGGTCTATACTTTGTGTGGTTTTGGCGCCATGGTGGTCAAACACTCGCGATGAAAACCTGGCACGTACGGCTGGTGCGTGAAGATGGCAGCAAGGTTGGGCTGTTACAAGCCATGTTCCGTTACACCCTGTGCTGGTTTTTCAATTTGACCGGGATTGCCTTCATCTACTCATTCTTTGACAAAAACGGTCAGTTTCCTCAAGACCGCTTGGCAAAAACCTTGCTGGTTTCAACAAAACCACGAGAGCGAGGCATCGAAGAAGTAATGCGCCACGATTAATCACTGAGAGAATTAACCGCGTTTTCCAGACGAATCCAATCCTCTTCGGTTTTCGGCGCACCACAGCGCAAAATACTTTCTTCAGTGGGGTAAGTGCGCAGCAAAATTCCTTTGGCCTCAAGGTCCGCGGCCCAGCGTTCGCTGTTCGGGTGAGCAAAACTGATGAAGTACCCGCCTTTGTGAATTTCAATTTGCTCGCCAAGTCGGGCGCGCCAAAGCGATTCCAGTCGACTGCACACCAAATCAAGTCGCCCCAACTGCTCGACTCTCCATTCTTCGGCCGCGAAGTATTGCAGGGCTAACCACCATTGCGGCGAAGACACTGCCTGGGTTCCCACCTCGTTGAGCAAGGCTGTGCAAACAGCGGTGGGGCCACACACAAAAGCGAGGTTCGCACCTGCCAAACCCGAAAATGGCGCCACAGAGCGCAGCACAATCGCGGGCTCGGCTTCAATGAAAGAGGCGTACGACTCCTCGCCAGTCCAGTCCAGATAAGCTTCGTCAAGAATAAGCCACCCCCCCTGTTCTCGGAGTTTTCTGGCCAACGGTTTTATTTGCTTGATGCTGATCATTTGGCAAGTGGGGTTAACCGGGCGCCCTAGTACCACCACATCGCACTCGGGAATGTCCCCCTCAAGTACCAGTTCAACTGGCCAGTCAAGCACTACATGGTTTGCCCGACGAAAACGTTTGTCCCATTGATCAAAACTAGGTTCAGCCAAAACCACCCGCATTGACCCGTACCAGGTTTGAAACAAGCGAGCCAGCGCGGAAATACCACTTTCAATGCCAGTTACAGCCAATACGGATTCGCACTCAAAAAAGCGGGTGGCCTCGAAATGAAAACGAGAACGCAACAGGTCGGGGCTGGTCCATACTGAGGCAGGCATGTCAGGCAGGCTCATCTCAAATGGTGCAACCGAACCTGAGAGGTCCAGCTTGGCCTGCTTCCTGATTTGAGTTTCAATGCGCATCCGACGTTTCCAGGTGCACCGGGAAGCCCCACAACCGCTCAACTTGCGCCAGGGTTTTCTCGGCTTCGTCCACATTCAGCGGTCTTCCACGACGGCTCATGTGGGTGAGCGTGAGAGACCGGTCAGTCATTCTGGCATACGAGGTAACTTGTATATCGGGCACCATACTTTCACGAGAATACTGGTTGGCCAGCAAGGTGCGAATTCGCCTGTACCCCTCATCATTGTGAATGCTGTCGATGAACAACTCATTTTCAGTTTTGTGGTCTGCAATTGCAAACAAACGGAAATCGCGAATAACCTTGGGCGACAAAAACTGGCGAATAAAAGACTCATCCTTGAAATTGCGCATGGCAAAGTCAATGGCTTTCAACCAGTTGCCACTACCGGCGAGCTCAGGAAACCAGCGTTTGTCTTCTTCAGTGGGTTTTTCACACATGCGGCGAATGTCGCTAAAAATGGCGAAGCCCAAGGCGTATGGGTTCAGAGCCCTGAAACGACCATCTCGGGAATCGGGCTGGAAAACCACATTGGTGTGTGAAGTCAGGAATTCAAGCATGAACCCGTCGGATACGAGTTTTTCATCGTATAAGGTATTAAGCAAGGTGTAATGCCAAAAGCTGGCCCAACCTTCGTTCATGACCTTGGTTTGTCCCTGTGGGTAAAAGTATTGCGACATTTTGCGAACAATGCGCACCAGTTCGCGCTCCCAATCGCGAAGCTTGGGGGCTTCCTTTTCAATAAAGTAGAGAATGTTCTCGACGGGCTCGCGCGGATAATTGTCTTGCTGACGCTCAATTTGAGCGGCTTCTACGGGCGATACCTTGGCCATGATTTCATCATACTGACGACGCTTTTCTTCAGCCAGGTCGTCGCGTTTCAATTTAAGTGAGGCCTCTGACTCAAAACGCCGTTTGTAGCGGTCCACACCAAAATGTTGAATGGCATGGGCTGCATCCAAAATTTCCTCAACCGCATCAAAGCCGTATTTTTCTTCGCATTCCATCACATATTTTTTGGCGAATACCAGGTAATCAATAATGGCATCGGCTTGGGTCCACTGCCGAAACAGATAGTTGCCCTTGAAAAACGAATTGTGTCCGTAACAGGCGTGGGCGATCACCAAGGTCTGCATGGTCATGGTGTTTTCTTCCATGAGATAGGAAATGCAAGGGTTGGAATTGATCACCACCTCGTAGGCCAGGTTTTGCTGCCCGGTTTCGTACAAGTGTTCGTTGATGGAAAAAGATTTGCCGTAGCTCCAGTGCGGGTACATTACCGGCATGGCTCCACTGGAATACGCATCCAGCATTTGCTCGGCGCTGATTACTTCAATTTGATTGGGAAAGGTATCCAGTTTGTATTTGTTGGCAGCAATGTCGTGTAACTGCGTGTCGATGTCTCGCAGCAGTTCAAAAGTCCATTCATTACCGGCCAGGTCGAGTTGCTGGGCCATTTTTGCCACTCCTAACGCCCAAAGGCGACTTCTTTTTTCTCAAACAAACCGCGAAACACCGGGTAAATGTCGCGGCGGTTGAACAGCTTACGCATGGCAAAGTGCCCCGCAAAGCTGTCTTCAAGTCGTTCAAAGCTTTCCCACAAATCAGAGGCGCGGGCCATTCCAAACATGGGGGTGGGCATGGTTTCCACATAAGCGTAGTAACGCACATGCGGCATGATTTTGGAAGAGAGATACTCCGCGCTGGCCCGTGCATCACGCGAAGTGGCATCTCCATCGGAGGCCTGTGCCACATAGACATTCCACGCGCTGCCAGGGTAGCGTGTCTCGATGATGTTGTGCATCAATTCCATGGCTGGCATTATCTCGGTGCCACCACTTTTTTTGCCGTAAAAGAAGTCTTCTTCCGTAACCTCTTCCGCTTCGTCGGTGTGGCGAATGAAAACCAGCTTCACTTCCTCGTATTTGCGGGTTAAGAACAGATACAACAAGGTGTAAAAGCGTTTGGCCAAATCTTTTTTGGCTTCGTCCATTGAAGCTGACACATCCATGAGGCAGAAAATAACTGCATTGGTGGAGGGTTCGGGGTAAGTAACACGGTTGCGATAACGCAGGTCTACTTCATCCAGAAAAGGCACGTAAGGCTTTTTCTTGTTACTGCCCGAAAAATCAGGCTGATCTGTATCTTCCTCGTCGTCTTCTTCATCCTCGCCACGGGGTTCTAATGCGACACGACGCATGAGAGATGCTTTCATGGTGCGCAAGACAGACAAAGAAGTAGGTGCACCAGAACGGGAGTAACCCGCATTGCGGCTTTTCATGCGTTTAACCGATGAAATTTCCCGCTTCAACAGCTCAGGTAACTCGAGGTCGTCGAAATAAAGGTTCAAAAACTCTTCTCGCGACAATACAAAGGTAAAACCATCTTCACCTTCACCCTTGCCCGGCTTTCCTCCGCCCTGCCCTTCACCACCGCCACTGGGGCGCGGAATACGGTCGCCAGGAACGAAGTCTCGGTTGCCTGGCACAACATGCTCGGTGCTGCCGCCCTGGCCAAAAATAAACGTTGGCTCAGACACTTCACGAGTGGGAATGCGCACTTTCACGCGCCCATCACCACTGACATCGGAAATGGAAGATTCACCTGCCACATCCGCGACCGCTTTTTTCAATTGCGTTTTATAACGCCGAATAAAGCGCTCGCGATTGGGCAAGCTTCTGTTTTTGCCGTTGAGCCTGCGATCAATAATGGTTGAATCGCCCATGGCTAACTCCCTATGCGTTTTGCGTAATCAAGACGCCTTTTTTACGCGCAAATGCCATTCCACCAACAAACGAACCTGCTTCTCGGTGTAACCCTTGGCAACCATGCGATCCACAAAGTTCTCGTGCTTTTCCTGGCTTTCTTTTGAGCCCTTGTGGTCAAAAGAAATAACAGGCAGCAAATCTTCCGTTTTCGAGAACATGCTGCGTTCGATGACTTCGCGCAACTTTTCGTAACTGGTCCATGCGGGCATGGTGCCGGAATTGCTGGCCTGTGCACGCAAAACGAAGTTGACTACTTCATTCCGGAAGTCTTTGGGGTTGGCAATACCGGCCGGCTTTTCAATGCGGTTCAGTTCTTCGTTCAAGGAATCGCGATCAAAAATTTGCCCGGTTGCCGGGTCGCGGAACTCTTCATTCTGTATCCACTTGTCGGCAAACTGAATGTAACGTTCAAACAGGTTTTGCCCATATTCGCTGTAGCTTTCAAGGTAGGCCGTTTGGATTTCCTTGGCAACAAATTCCGCATACTTGGGTGTCAGGTAGCTCTTGATAAAATCAAGGTACTTGCGGGTTTGCTCTTCGGGCAGGTTGTCTTTAATCACTTGCTGTTCGAGCACGTATAGCAGGTGCACAGGGTTGGCCGCCACTTCATGGTGATCAAAGTTAAACACCTTGGACAACACTTTGTAGGCCCAGCGGGTAGACGAACCATTCATGCCTTCATCGGGTCCAGCCTGGTCGCGATACTCCTGAATCGGTTTGGCATGAGGGTCTACATCCTTCAGGTTTTCACCGTCGTACACTCGCATTTTGCTAAACAGGTTGCTGTTGGCAGGTTCTTTCAAGCGGCTCAAAACGCTGAACTGCGCCATCATGCTGAGCGTGCCTGGTGCGCAAGGCGCTTTGTTCAGTGAAGAATGCTCAAGCAGTTTCTCGTAAATTTTCACTTCTTCAGAAACGCGCAGGCAGTAAGGTACCTTTACGATATAAACCCGATCCAGAAACGCTTCATTCGTTTTGTTATTGCGGAACTGCTGCCATTCCGACTCGTTGCTGTGCGCCAGAATAATGCCGTCGAACGGAATAGATCCAAAGCCTTCGGTGCCTTTGAAGTTGCGTTCTTGCGTGGCTGTAAGCAACGGGTGCAACATTTTGATCGGGGCCTTGAACATTTCGACAAATTCAAGCAATCCCTGGTTGGCCAGGCACAAACCACCACTGAAACTGTAGGCATCTGGGTCGTCTTGGCTGAACTGGTTCAACATGCGAATGTCGACTTTGCCCACCAAGGCAGAAATATCCTGATTGTTTTCATCACCGGGTTCAGTTTTGGCAATTGCGATCTGGTTCAAAGTAGATGGCATCAAGCGCACAACGCGGAATTTGCGCAAGTCACCACCAAACTCAGCCAGGCGCTTAGTGGCCCAAGGGCTTGAAATACCGCTTAAATAGCGGCGTGGAATGCCATATTTGTCCTCAAGCGAAGCGCCAAACTGAGCAGGATCGAACAAGCCCAGCGGTGATTCATTAATGGGTGAGCCCTTTAAGGCATAAATGGGCTGCCTCTCCATCAAGGCTTTCAAACGTTCGGCCAATGAGGACTTCGCACTGCCCACAGGGCCAAGCAGGTAAAGCACCTGTTTGCGTTCTTCCAGACCCTGCGCTGCGTGGCGGAAGTAGGCCACGATATTCTCGATCACCTCCTCCATGCCGTAAAACTCTTTGAAAGAGGGGTAACGGCGCACCACGCGATTGGCGAAAATCCGGGACAAACGAGGGTCGTGGCGGGTATTGATCACCTCCGGTTCGCCGATGGCGTGCAGCATGCGTTCTGCCGCGCTGGCGTAAGTGAGGGGATCGGCTTTGCACAGGTCGAGGTACTCTTCGAGACTCATCTCGGTTTGCTGCAAAGCTGCAAAACGAGATTGAAACTGACCAAAAATGTCAGAATCGCTGGAATTCAAATCACGCGGTTCAAGCTCTGTGTTCATGATGTCCTCCTGCACAACGCTTTTTTTGCCCTTTACTTCGGCCGTGAACCTATTTCGCGCCCAAAGCAATCACTTTCATCTCTTGAAAAAGTTGCAAAAAACAGGCCAGCTTATTTATTTACATTTTTGCGCTGTTTTGGTGCTTGCAACACTTTCTAGTTAACTGCATAGTTATCACTATCTCCCTATCAAGTGGGGTATTACACCCCTGAAGCGGTTAGAACCTCTCTTTTGTTTAGACGCCACACCGTTTGAGAAATTGCATTTTTCTCGGTTTTTTGTTGCCCCTGCTCTTCCAGAAATTCAAGTACATTCATTGCCACGCCTTTCTTGGCCAACACACCGGGCATGTCATCAAGCCGATAATGTTGGCGCAATAACTCGTACATGGGTTTGTCGATGGCAATCGACTTCCCGTGTTGAATATGTGACGCAATTGCTTTAATTAATTCCTTTTGGGTGTCATTTTCGGACAACTTGCTGAACTCCAGAACAAAGCCATGCTTACGCAAACGTTTTACCAATCTGGACTGCTTCAGGCGCCCGGAAAGCACCACAGTCATTTCGATGGGCAAACCCGCCATGCGCTGCAGGTAATTCTCATGAAGCAGGGTTGGGAACACAATGAGGTTGCCGCCCGAGTCGCCCAGATGGTCCATGTTCTCAATGCGGGGTAAATATTTACCGGGCACCCTCAATAGCAGTTCGGCGCGAAGTGCCACATAAGGCTGCTTGAACAACCACAACCCCAAAACAAGCACATTGATGGCCGTGACTGCAGTGAATACCCAAAGCACCTCGCCTTTCATGGCCAACAAAATGGCAATGGCAAACCCGGCTGACACGACCATGAAAAAAGAATTGACGATGTTGTTCGCCGATACCACCCGCGAACGGCTTTGCCTGGGTGCAAACGCTTGCATGGTGGCGTACAGGGGCACACTGTAAAGACCAACGCCGATGCTGATGAGCACAAAAAGCGCCAGTACAGCCAGGTTATTCAACTGACTAAAAAACTCGACGACGTTTTGTTGATTCTGGCTGGTTTGATAGGTCACCAGCACCCCATGCAGCAACACACCGGCGACAATCATGACCACCAAACCCCACAACACCAGGCCCATTTCAATGCGCTTGCGGGACCACTTTTCACATAGAAAAGCACCAATACCCAAACCCACCGTGAATGCAAACAACAATACTGTTGCTACACCAGGGCTGGCATTGAACAAGGTTTTTGACAGCAACGGGAATTGGGTCAGATAAGTTGCCCCCACAAACCAAAGCCAGGAAATTCCCAACAAAGCGGGCCACACTTTGGGTAGCTTGGTTGCGAAACCTACATTACGCCATGTCTCTAACAGCGGGTTCCAGTTCACTTTCAGATCAGGTGAATGAGAGGGCGTCAATGGCATGTGCTGCGCTTGGTACACACCCAACAATGCCACCAGAAAACCAAACCCGCACACGATATACACAGCCTTATCACCAGCCTCTTGGCTCATTAAACTGCCTGCAGCAATGGTGCCCAACAAAATGGCCATGAAGGTGGCAGACTCTACCAATGCATTGCCCATCACCAGCTCGCTTGACTTCAATTGCTCAGGCAAATAAGCGTATTTCGCTGGACCAAAAAAAGCGGACTGCGTGCCCAGCAAAAACACACCGAGCACCAACAGTTCAACAGAATTCAGTAAAAAGCCCACGGCCGTGATCAACACGATGGGAGGTTCCAGCCATTTGGCCAAACGCATTACCTTGGTTTTGTCGAATTTATCGGCCAGTTGACCACTGGTTGCCGAGAAAATAACAAAGGGGAGAATGAATAGCGCGGCGATGAGGTTGATCAACAGACCAGGAGAAAAACTTCCACGCAGCGCATCGTTGTAGGTGACTGCAAGCGTCACTGCAAATTTCAAAAGATTGTCGTTGAACGCACCAAGAAACTGCGTCCAGAAAAAAGCACCAAAACGATTGTCACGAATCAATTCAATTGCCATGCGTTCAGCATAGCGCAAAATATTACGAGCGAGAAATAAAAAAAGCCCCTCAAGCGAGGGGCTTTTTTGATGACAAAAAACTTGTCGTTAAAAATCAAGCAGCTGCCTTGTATTCGGTCACAGGCTTGGCTTCGATCACCTCATCAGGAATTTGACCGTTCGTGCGCAAATAGTCTTTGCTGAAGTCGTCGGTCAAGATTGCGTCGAAGCGAATTGGCTCGTACTCGCGAATACCTTGGGCCAGATCGGGGCTTATTACATTTTTCGCAACAGCGTCTTTCAACTGCGCTTCCAAACCTTCACCCACTACCTTGCCTGAGGACACTGCTTTCAGGAAGTTGCTGTAACCGGGTTCAATCGACAACAACTTGTCAGCAGCTTCCAGAATGCGGCCTGTTGGGTCGGACAAGCCTTCACCCACAAACACTTTATCCAGCAAGCGGTTTGCAAATGCATTGCGTGTCATCAACAGCTCGGCCACTTCGGCATTTACCTTGTCGCTTGGGCCTTTGGTTTTGCCCATGCCCAATGGGTAGGCCACGAAGTTCAGCAGCTTGCCAACGGCTTTGTTGGGGAAGTTGCGGTTGAATTCGCTCAATGCCTTATCGATTTCGAACAATGAATCCTCGATTGCCCACTGCGCGTGCGGAAGTTCATCAGCCAGGCGGCCGTTGGTTTCGAAGTACTTCAGCACGGCTGTGGCCATGTAAAGCTGGCTAAGCACATCGCCCAAGCGAGCAGACAAACGCTCACGGCGCTTCAGTTCACCGCCCAGTACACCCATGGCTACGTCAGCTGTGAATGCCAGTGCGGCAGAGCGACGTTCAATCGCCTTTGCATAGCCCGCCATTGGGCCGCTGACCGGGCTTTTCGCCAAGCGGTTGCCGGTCAGGCCCAGTACCAATGCGCGCATGGCACGGTTGAAAATATGACCCAAGTGACCGAAGAATGCCTTGTCGAAATCACGCAGGCCTTCTGCCTTGTTCGGATTCTGGGCAGCCTGCATTTCCTTGAGTACCCAGGGATGACAACGAATTGCACCTTGACCGAATACGATCAGGTTACGCGTCATGATGTTGGCACCTTCAACCGTAATGGCCACAGGCATTGCCTGGTAAGCCTGGCCCAGGTAGTTGCGTGGGCCAAGAATTACGGTGCGGCCACCGTGAACATCCATGGAACGCAGAATGATTTCGCGCATCATCTCGGTCATGTGGTACTTCATCATTGCGGTTACCACTGACGGTGCACATTCTGCGCAAGCAGTTGCGGTCAACACGCGTGACGCTTCCAGTTTGTAGGTGAGACCACCAATTTTACCTGTTGCTTCCTGAACGCCTTCAAAACGGCCAATCGGCATTTTGAACTGGCGACGAATACGAGCATAAGCGCCAGTGGCCAGGTACATGCCCCAACCCGAGGCGGCAGACAAAGCTGGCAATGAAATACCACGGCCTGCTGACAAACATTCCACCAACATTCTCCAGCCCTTGCCCGCCATCTCGCGGCCACCAATGATGGAGGTAAGCGGAACATAAACATCGTTACCGATGATAGGGCCGTTCATGAACACGGCACCGGGGAAGTGACGGCGGCCAATTTGCACGTTCGGTGTGTTGGCTGGTAACAAGGCACAAGTAATGCCGTAATCCACCTTGTTTTTGTCGCCCAACAAGCCTTGCGGATCTTTCAGTTTGAATGCCAAACCAACCACAGTGGCAACTGGTGCCAGGGTGATGTAACGCTTGCTGAAGTTCAACACAATGCCCAGTTCTTCTTTGCCGTTCACCACACGCTTTACAACCACGCCAGTGTCAGGAATTGCAGACGCGTCGGAACCCACTTCAGGACCGGTCAATCCGAAACATGGAATTTCGCGGCCATCGACCAGGCGTGGCAGCCAATAGTCTTTCTGTTCTTGCGTACCGTAGTGCATGATCAGCTCGCCTGGGCCCAAGGAGTTGGGAACCATCACGGTTACGGATGCAGTCAACGAGCGGGTTGCAATCTTTGCCACCACGCAGCTTTGTGCGTAGGGGGAAAAGCCCAAACCACCGTGCTCTTTGGAAATCAGCATGGCAAAGAATTTCTTCTTGCCCATGAAATCCCAAACTTCTTTTGGCAGGTCTTTCAGCTCAAAGGTGATTTTCCAGTCGTCGAGCATTTTGCACAGCTCTTCGGTCTCGTTCTCGAGATACGACTTTTCATCGGCGGTCAGCTCGGTGTACTTCACGTTCATCAGCTTGGACCAGTCGGGCTTGCCACCAAACATTTCGGCTTCCCACCAAGTGTCACCGGCCTCAAGCGCATCTTTCTCGGTTGGGCTCATGGCGGGCAGCGCTTTGCTGAATGCCTTGAAAATTGGTGCTGTCAGCACACCACGGCGCAGGCTTGACACATTGAGCACCACTGCGATGGGCAGGTAAATTGCGGCAAATACAGTAAGCCCCAACTCACCCAGACCTCCCAAGGCGAAGAAACCCAGGGCAGTTGCGCCGATCGCGGCTGTGAAGGTCAGCAGGTTTGCACCGCTGTAAACGAGGCCGATCAGCACGACGGCTGAAAAAACGGCAAAAAGTGAATTTGACATGGTTATACCCCTTGAATGTCATCAACATTACTTCTAAGTTACTAATGCGTAACATGCGCTTTCGGTGAACAACTGTCAACCTCATTGCATCAAAAAAACACCTTCTTTTCTAGAGCCCGAATTCGAAAAAAATCAAAGACTTACATTGCAGCGCAACATAAATATTTGCACGGCTGATTAAAATCCAATAGATATATGGGTTTATTGAAAAAAAACAGCAAAGTGCGGTGCAGCACGGTGGTTTTTTCGTCAACCCGGTAATTCACCAGATTTAACAAGCCCCCAATCAAGGGCCCTGCAGTTACCGCAATGGGCTAACAAGCGCGCCAATTAACCGATACACTTCATGCCATGCAGTAAGACATTCACCATAAAAAGCGAGGGGAACATGCCAGTTAACGTAAACGTAAAAATTGAAAAGTCTTTCAAAATTGCTTGCACCGCTAAAAAAGCATTCGAGCAACTCGTCGATGTAGCAGATACCGTGGCCCTTTTTCCGAAACTGGACAAGATCGTCGACCTGGGTGGTGATGTATGGCGATGGGAAATGGCGAAGATTGGTGCGGCTGGCATTTCCCACCAGGTGAAGTACACGGTGAAGTACACCAATGACGGTAAATCGAAAATTGACTGGAACCCGGTTCCTGGCGAAGGCAATGCCACTGTTTCTGGCGGATGGGTAATTAAAGAAGATGGCCCCTCGGCCTGCACCGTGGCGTTTCGGTCTAGCGGCGAATTTGACATGCCCGTGCCCCGCTTGATGAAAAGTATTGCCGAAGGCATCGTGAAATCGGAATTCGAAGCTCAAGTGGGTACGTTCCTTGACCGCGTAAAAGCCAAGCTGGAATCTTGAACATAACAACAATGAAGCCCCATTGAGGGCTTCACAGCGCTTTAGGAGACGCAATGCCCTGGATGATTTACGGTGCCAACGGGTACACCGGTGAAATGATTGCACGTGAGGCCGCCAAACGTGGCATGCGCCCAATTTTGGCGGGCCGCAACGAAGCAGCAGTTACAGCCCTGGCCAATCAATTGAGCTTACCAAGCCGTGTGTTTTCCTTGAACGATGAAGCTGCGGTGCTGGAAGGCTTGAAGGAAGTTGACCTGGTGTTGCATTGTGCTGGCCCCTTCTCGGAAACAGCCGAGCCAATGATGATGGCCTGCCTGCAAACCAAAACACATTACCTGGACATTACCGGTGAAATTTCGGTGTTCGAGCTGGCCCAATCGTTAAGCGGAAAAGCCAGAAAACAAAAAATTGTGCTGTGCCCCGGCGTGGGTTTCGATGTGATTCCAACCGATTGCGTAGCCGCTCGCCTGCACGAACTGTTGCCTGATGCAACACACCTGGCACTGGGTTTCGATTCTAGAAGCGGCTTGTCCGCAGGCACTGCTAAAACCACTGTTGAGGCCATGAAGTTGGGTGGCCGGGTGCGTGAGGAAGGCGAGATTAAAGCGGTTGGTTTAGGCTACAGCACTCGCGAGATCAACTTCGGCAATGGCACCAAGTTTGCGGTCACCATTCCATGGGGAGATGTTTCGACAGCATTCCACAGCACAGGCATTCGCAACATTGAGGTGTACATTCCTTCCTCACCAAAATCGGTGCGCATGATGCGTGCCGCGAACCTGGCACGCCCTATTCTGGGCATGTCACTTGTTCAGGGCATTCTGAAAAAACAGGCTTCAAAAGTAGAAGGCCCCAATGAAGAACAACGCGCAAAAATGCCCGCGTACGTGTGGGGTGAAGCAACAAATGCAGAGGGCAAAAAAGTGGTTGCCCGCGTAAAAACAGCCAATGGTTATTCTTTAACTGTTATGGGTTCCCTGGCAGTGGCCAGCTTCATCTTGATGGAAAAAAATGTAGCTGGTGGTGCTTACACACCTTCAAAACTAATGGGCAGCGATCTGGTTGAACGCCTGGATGGTTGCGGAAAAATCCAGATTTTTGATCAATAAAAATTTCACGCAACAAAAAGCAAAACCCCTTGAAACCATAAGGCATCAAGGGGTTTTGAATGTTTGCCTAAAAAGTTTTTACTTCTGGAATTCCTCGGTTTGAATTTTCCAATTGCCACTGGCTTTGGAGAGAGTTAAAACCTTGATGCCAGAATCCTTGTAACGATTGGACGAATAGTCTTGCCGGAACTTGACGATGGCCAAGGTTTCAGACTGCAAGTCAATTTGAACATCAGACACGATGACTGAAATTGTTTCCTTGTTGGACAGCCGCGCACGACGTTGGTTTTCCCAAGTAGCACGCGACTTTTTGCCATGCTCGAAGGTATCGGCGTAAAAAGCAAAATAGCCCTTTACATCTTTGGCTGACCAGGCTGCAGCCCAGTTACTCAACATGTCATTGATTTCAGCGGCATCGCCCACATCAGCGCCAACGGCTAAACTGGGCTCGGGTGCCATTACTTCGCCTGCACTCGATTCAGGTGCAACAACTGCCGAAGTATCAACCTCTGGAGCATCGGCAGCAGCCTGTGCTACTCCGGGTGGCGGCGGTGTCAGCGGCGCAATGCGAACAACTTTATCGCTTTTAAAATACACAGCGTAAGGCACAAATTCTTCTTCAGCCCCCTGCCCTTTTTTCAACACATAGTCCCAACGGTCTTTTTGGTCCTTGCCACTCAGCATTGGCATACCCAGACGGTTTTGCACCTGAAGCGGAGACATGCCCAACTTAATTTTCGTTAAATCGTCGCTGGTGATGAAATCGCGTGGTCCCACGTGTTCGAAATCAGAGTCAAGGTACTCAGGAATGTCTTTGATACCTGTGAGTGATCCGCAAGCGGACAAAACAGCCACAGACAAAGCCAAAGCTGCGGTTCTGATAAAACGAGAAGTGCCTGTGCGGTCAAAATTACTCAAAGTTGTCTCCCTTTGATGTGTATCGGGTAAAAGTAGTCTGATAATAAAGGAATGTGGCGCACCCGCCGTGGATTATGGCAAGAAAATTAAATATCCAGCTGCATCTTAACCAATGCCACTCCGTTTGGTAAACACCCGTATACCGATTTGGATTGCGCTTACAATGCAGTCACTTGCTTTTTTCTGCAGCAATTCGCGACTAAACAACTTTTACCATTTACGCGAACTGTTGCTATTCACGTGCAACAAACAGGACTAAAACCATGAACACCACCATCATCGGCAGCGGCGTGGCCGCCTGGACATTGGTTCGAGAGCTTCGCAAAGCCGCCCCCGAAACAGAGATTCGCTTGATCACTTCAGACAGCGGTGACTTTTATTCCAAACCGATGTTGAGCAATGCACTGGCCAGCGGTAAAACCGCTGAAAGCCTTGTGATGACACCTGCAGCCAAATTCGCCGAGCAACAAAAAGTTGAACTGGTGGCCAACACCACAGTAACCTCAATCAACCCCACTGCCCGCAAATTAAGCAGCAGTGCTGGCGAATTCAGCTACGATAAACTTGTACTGGCCTTGGGTGCAGACACCATCAAGCTGCCAATTGAAGGCGATGGCGCAGCAGATGTAATTAGCGTGAACGATCTAAGTGACTACGCAGTATTCAGAAAGCTGCTGGAAGGTAAAAAAGAAGTGGCCGTGCTGGGTGCTGGCTTGATTGGTTGCGAATTTGCAAACGACTTGTTGAAAGCCGATATTCACACCACGGTGTTTGATTTGGCCAATCGCCCCCTGGCCCGCCTGTTACCCGAACAGGCCAGCCTGTTCATGCAAAACAAACTGGCCGAGAAAGGCGTTAGCTGGAAGTTGGGCCGTACTTTAAACAGCATTAAAAAAGTCAACGGCGTTTACCAGCTTACTGATTCAACCGGTGAAACAAGCCAGGCCGATTTGGTTTTATCAGCAGTTGGCTTAAAACCACGCACAGAACTGGCCAAAAATGCAGGCCTGAACGTGGCCCGTGGCGTGGTGGTGAACAGCTTGGGGCAAACAAGCAATGAACACATCTATGCCTTGGGCGATTGCGCAGAATACTTGGGCAAGTTTGTACTGCCTTACATCATGCCGGTAATGCAAGCGGCACGCGCCATGGCACAAACCTTGGCCGGCAACCCCACTGACATCAAATTCCCCGCCATGCCTGTGAGCATTAAAACACCCGACTGCCCAGCCGTAGTAAACCCGCCCTTGCCCGAACACGAAGGTGAATGGGAAATAACAGCAGATGACACTGGCGTAAAAGCCCTGTTCAAGGGCAAAGACGGCGCACTGTTGGGTATGGCTCTGCTGGGTGAAGCCAGCAAAGAACGCCAAGCTTTAACCCCCCAACTGCCCGCGATGATTTAAAATTGCCGCAACGTTAAAACTATTGAATTGGAAACTGAATGGCCCAGTACGTTTACAGCATGAACCGCGTTGGGAAAATTGTTCCCCCCAAGCGTCAAATTTTGAAAAATATTTCGCTCAGCTTTTTCCCCGGCGCAAAAATTGGTGTGCTTGGCCTGAACGGCTCGGGTAAAAGTACCCTGCTTAAAATTATGGCAGGCGTAGACAAAGACATTGAAGGCGAAGCCATACCCATGCCCAATTTGAACATTGGGTACTTGAGCCAGGAACCTGAACTGAACCCTGAGCACACAGTACGCCAAGCCGTTGAAGAAGGCCTGGGCGAACTGGGCATGGCCCAGCAAAAGCTGGAAGAGATTTACGCCGCCTATGCCGACCCTGAAGCCGATTTCGACAAACTGGCCGAAGAGCAGGCCAAGTGGGAAGCTGTAATTGCCGCTGCAGGCAACGACGCCGAACACCTGATGGAAATTGCAGCCGATTCACTGCGCCTGCCCCCTTGGGAAGCCAGCGTGGCGACGCTTTCTGGTGGTGAAAAGCGCCGTGTTGCATTGTGCCGTTTGCTGATGAGTAAACCCGACATGTTGCTGCTGGACGAACCCACCAACCACCTGGATGCGGAATCGGTTCACTGGCTTGAACAGTTTCTGCACAAATTCCCGGGCACTGTGGTGGCTGTTACCCACGACCGTTACTTTTTGGACAATGCAGCTGAGTGGATTCTGGAACTGGACCGCGGTTCAGGTATTCCATGGAAAGGCAATTACAGTTCCTGGCTAGACCAGAAACAGGACCGCCTGAAGCAGGAAGAAAGCAGCGAAAGCGCACGCCAGAAGGCCTTGAAAAAAGAACTGGAGTGGGTACGCCAGAACCCCAAAGGCCGCCAAGCCAAATCCAAAGCGCGTATTGCACGGTTTGAAGAATTGTCGAGCCATGAATACCAAAAACGCAATGAAACCCAGGAAATTTTCATTCCCGTGGCAGAGCGTTTGGGCAATGAAGTAATTGAATTCGAGAATGTGAGCAAAGCCTTCGGTGATCGCTTGCTGATTGACAACCTCAGCTTCAAGATTCCGCCCGGTGCCATTGTGGGTGTAATTGGCCCCAACGGTGCAGGTAAATCCACCCTGTTCAAAATGATTGCGGGTAAAGAACAACCCACCAGCGGCACCATTAAAATTGGTTCAACCGTGCGCATGGCTGTTGTTGACCAGGCACGTGATTCGCTGCCGAACGACAAAACCGTATTCGACGGTGTGGCCGATGGCGCAGACATTTTGACCGTGGGCAAATTCGAAATGCCAGCGCGTGCTTACCTGGGCCGCTTCAACTTCAAAGGCGGTGATCAGCAAAAAATTATCGGCAATTTGTCGGGTGGTGAACGTGGCCGCCTGCACCTGGCCAAAACCCTGATTTCAGGTGGCAACGTGTTGCTGCTGGACGAACCATCGAACGACCTGGATGTGGAAACATTGCGTTCGCTGGAAGATGCGTTGCTGGAATTTGCAGGCACTGTGCTGGTTACTTCACACGACCGCTGGTTCCTTGACCGAATTGCCACTCACATTCTTGCCTGTGAAGGCGATTCGCAGTGGGTGTTCTTCGATGGCAACTTCCAGGAATACGAAGCCGACAAAGTGAAGCGACTGGGTGAAGAAGGCGCACGGCCAAAACGTGTGCGTTACAAGCCGCTGAAGTAATTCCTTGTTTGGAAAATTAAACCGGATGTCTTTTCAGGATATCCGGTTTTTTTGTTTCTGCGACTGGGTTACCAAAGTAGCCCTTCTCGCCATTCAGAGGGCGGTAGCCAGGTAATTTGGTTGGGATTGGTTGCGCCCACCGCGCCTTGCTGAACCAAAGCAAGCACTGCTGGCTGAATTTCGGCGAACGATTTGGCCTGCGAACCGAGCGTTGCACCAATTCGATTGTTGTGCCTGTCCATGGTGCTTGAGGTTTTGGTTTCGCTTTCCATGACCAAGGTGACAAGCTCAACAGCGCGCAAGCCCAGCGTGTACGAAACCACGGCGCTTGCAAGCGTGTGCCGATAAGCATCCAACGGCCCGTGTTTTCCGCCTGGAAAACTGGCCATGGCAACATGGCTCCATGTGTACCCCAAAACGAAGGTGGGGTAACTACACAGCAAGAGAACCGCCAAGAAAAGCGTGAGAAAAAGTGACTTTGATTTTTTGCGATGATACATAGCTGCTTATAACGTTCAAACTCACGGGCAGGATGACGCCCCGTACAACAGCCAACTGCTGAATAAGCCAAACTTGACTGGCAACTGGCGCTTGCCCAGCACACTTCACCAAATAAGCGCGCCCCGAGAAACTGCTCTTCGATGCAGCGAGTTCAATAAATTGCTCCGTGCTTTGAATTGTACCCCTGCCCTCAATGTACTCAAGCTTGCGAAGAAGGTGTTGTTTGGCCTCCGAACCGCTGTACCACGAACCATTGCGATTGAATTGGCAGCCAGATACCTGCAATTGGTTCAGCAGCGCTTCGATCTCGGCGCGTACAGGCGCCGCAGTGGGCGCCGCAGTTACAACAAGGCACCAAAAGCCAGCAACGCTTGCAATGAGAAGGTGTTTCATATGAGTTTGGGTAGCCTTGCTGCGAGAGAGCCCAACTTTTGGAGTGCTCACGAACCATTTATCAGGCCAAATTGGCATGCTGTAGATCAGTTATAAGTACTGTCACTGCTGGAGTTCTGTGCGCACCAGTAAATTACGATTAACCAACCGATGAGCGGTATTATTCCAACCAACTGCCACCAACCACTTTTGCCTATGTCGTGAAGCCTTCGAGCAGTGACCGCGATATACGGTAGGAGTATTGCCAGCGAAACAATAGTGCCCGGAATTTCCCCCAACACTTGGGCTGCTGTGGTGATTAAAACTGCAAACAGTACCCACCACCAAAACTCTGATCTTGTAGCGCGACCATTGAATTCTGCATATTTCTTGAAGCATGTTTCAATTGATTCTATGAATGTCATGTTCACCTATCCCGTTAGTTGAATAAATTACCGCTTCGTGTATGAGTCTATCTGCATTTTCTGTGTGTATTACCCAGACCTTGAATTAATAGGTGCGCAAATAGGAAGTGGACAACAATACTTGCGATGGTGTGACCACGGTTGAGAAGGAACGGGTCAAAGCGCTGGACTACATTGCACCTGCCGAAGCAGAGATGAATTATCATCTGGAAATTGGTCAGCAGACCGAGCACACCAGCACTTAAAGCAATTGGCCTCTACGAAAACCGGGGCGGTTCAGGCGACTTGCAGAGGAGCGCGCGCAGCGCGCGGACTCCGCAAGGCGTCCGTGCCGAAGGACCTGTTAGCCCTCATCGCTCCCCATTCGGGCTGCAAGCAACCACCTCAATAACACGGCCCCTTTTCGCCTCGAACGCGGCTGACCTCTTCGAATAGAAACGTGATCAGGTGATGGTGTGTGAGTCGGTAGTACCCTTCAGAAGTGACCTCGCTCGTCATGTTCCATGCGTGTACCTCAAGCTCAAGATTCGGCTCTGCGCCGCACGGCACCGCTCGAATCAGCGCGATGCGGTGAACCTCTGCATCGTGGAAGCTCGACCACCTGCCGTACGCGGCAATGACACGCTCGAAGTCTTGGAGATGCTGGAACGCCTGCATTTCGATGAGGGCTAACGCCAAAGTTCAGCGGCGCCGGAGCAAAAGGCGGAGGATACCAGCACTGGCCATGAAAATGCCCAAGGCATGGGCAGTACTGGCGTCCGCTTGCAACGTACAGTTATGCCTATGGCCCGTTGAAAGCTCTGTCGGCAGTTATTCATAATGTGTCCACATGCGTAAAACCTTAACGACTCGTTCATCCGTGAGCACTTGATAAACGAGGCGATGCTGAATATTGATTCGTCGCGAGTAAGCGCCAGCGAGATCTCCGACGAGTTTTTCGTATGGCGGTGGATTTTGAAAAGGGTTCTGTTGCAGGACGGCAAGCAGTTCGAGCGCTTTGGGTTTCAATCCGCTGGCAGCAAGTTTTTGCGCGTCCTTCTGAGCATGTTTGGTGTAGACAATTTGCCAACTCACCAATCAAGCTCCTTGGAGCATGAGCCTGCCGGTTCGGCCATTCCTTCTTTAATTGATTCACGCATACCAGGAACGGACAGCAAATGAAGCGTTTCTTGAATGGCTTGCCAATCTTCAGCGGAAATCAATACAGCATCGTGCCGCTTGCCAGAAATAGTTATGGGTTGATGTGATTCCGCCGTCTCGTCCATCAATCGATAGAGATTGGCGCGTGCTTCACTTGCTGAAAGAGTTTGCATAGAGACCTCCGTAAAACACGATCGTACGCAATTCGGTACGCTTTGTCAATAAACTGTTTAAAGACATAACGTTTGAAATAACAGGCGAACAAACCGCGCAGCGGCGTGGACGTCCTGCGCCAAAGGCGCGAAGTTGATTGATTTGTTATGGACATTTCTGTACGATATACCAATATTTGGTATCAAAGACACATCATGGCGAAAAACACAAGCATTTCTCTCGGCCCACATTTTGAGCAGTTCATCGGCTTACAAGTGCAGAATGGGCGCTACGGTTCAGCTAGCGAAGTGGTTCGAGCCGGACTGCGCTTACTCGAAGAAACAGAGAGTAAGCTGACTCAGCTGCGCCGTCTTCTCGACGAAGGCGAGCAAAGCGGTGTTGCAGACTACTCCTACGACAACATCGTTGCTCAGTTGGATAAAGAATCTCACTAATGCGGCCATTTTTACTCACCTCGGCAGCACGAGACGATATGGTGAAAATTGGCCGCTTTACTGGTGAGCAGTGGGGTAAACAACAAAGAAATACATACCTCAAACAACTTGACACTGCTTTTAAATTGCTTGCTCAGCAACCCGAAATCGGTAAAGACGCATCGGCTATAAAGCCTGGCTACAGAAAATTCGTTCAAGGCAGCCACATTATCTTTTACCGCACAGGTAATGACTCAAAAATTCTCGTAGTTCGGGTGCTTCACCAAAGCATGGACGTCGATAGCCACTTATAAGTCCATAACACCGCGCTAAGAGGCGCTGCGGGCAGCAGCGTCCCCACTTGAGCGCTTTGTTAAAAGGCGGCGGGGCTGAACCTGAAAACTTATTTTCAGTCCAAGTGCGTTGGCAACTTTTGCAACGGTCTGAAATGTCGGGTTTCCATCAGGAGAAAACGCTTTATATAAACCCTCCCTTGTCAAGCCGGTATCCCGCGCAAGCTGGCTCATATTTCTGGCTCTCGCAATAACCCCTAACGCATGAACCAGAAAAGCGGGATCATCTCCTGCTTCCTCCAAACACGCCTCAAGATAAAGCTCGATGTCTTCTTCTGTTTTAAGAAACTCGGCTGAATCCCATTTTGTAGTCTTGATGCTCATAGTCACTCCTCCAACTGCTTAGCTAGCTCATGAGCTTTGGCGATGTCAGCCTTTTGACTGCCCTTATCGCCCCCGCATAAAAGAACTACAACAACAGAACCCTTTTGCACGTAATAAATACGATAACCAGGTCCGTAAAAAATGCGTAGTTCATTAACTCCTTCGCCAACAGACTTGACGTCCCCGAAATGGCCCTGTTCCAGACGGTCAATACGAACTTGAATCCTGAACTTCGCCTTGCGATCTTTCAGGGAAGTAAATCATTTCTTAAAAGTCGATGTTTGCTGAACTTCTATCATCTGTCAACTATAATTAACACCCCAACATATGTCAACTGTAGTTCACGAAACGAAGATGGGAGGGATGGGCTGGCTTTTAACGTGACGATAAGGGGCGCGCCGTAAGCGCGTCCCAGCGACCGGAGGGAGCGCACTTGAGCGCAGGGTTAGGTAGCGGTGGAATCGTTTGCTGCGCGCTCCAGTAGTTCTGCGAGTGACTTTGCTTGAGATGCCGATAAAGTGGCGGGCATCATGTCGTAGCTGGCGATGCTCTTACCAACAATCTCTAAGCCCACCCCGTGGGTGAGCTTGTCATTTGCCCCCAGTTTATGGACACGAATGACGACGTGAACAGGGCCTTGATTTTCGCATTCCACCTCACCCACCTTAGAGAGTGTCGGTGCACCAAAGAACATGCCACGAACGCTTTTATAACGGATGAGCCGATAACCGAAGTTGCCCAAAACAATCATGAAAATTGCGCCAAATATGTAAGGACCAAAAGTTTCCATGCAATAGCTACCTAACGAAGCTGTAAAAAAACCCATTGTAGCCACAAACCAAGATGCGCGTTTGCTCTGCCCCATTTGTTAAGCTGTGATGACCACCAATTAACCAGTTCAACCCATGGCCCGA
>JAJTEM010000016.1 GCA_021299735.1 Burkholderiales bacterium
GGATTGCCATGATCTGGCTGTCGGTAAACCTTGATTGTTTCATTGCAGAACTCTCTTCCTCTATGGTTGAAAATTCTACTTCCGATCCCGTTTATTTGCAGGGGGTATTACCGATCCATGCATTTGCGCCTTGCCATCCAAAGCTGTCTTTTCGCTTTGTTCACTCTCTATTCGCTTCATTCTGTGGCTGCAGACCGTTGGGTTATCCAGTTCAAAGAGAAAGTTGTCAACAACACTCCGCATGTAGAGCGGTTCGGTTCAAACGCATTCGACCAGCAACGGTTGCTTGAATATCGCGCGGTCGAGTTACGCGCAAGGCTTTTGGAGTTGTCGAGCATTCATAAACGCTCGTTTCAGCTGGTTCGTCCATTCGGCGATCGAGGTGCTGTGGTAGTTACACCGCGCGACGCAAATATCGATCAAACCCGTTTGCGTTTGTTATCCGACCCAGCGATTGAATCAGTGGAGCTTGATCGGCGTATTCGTTTACATGCCCAATCGCCTTTGATTGGTCTTTTGAATGCGCTTGATCTTTCGCGGCGCAGCCGTTCATGGTTTCACCAGGATTTAAGTACACAGCCCGCCTCTATTAACACCAGCGCCATGTGGGCTAGCTTTCATGGCACCGCACCTACTGTTGTGGCTGTATTGGACACAGGTGTATTGCCTGGCCACCCCATGCTTCAGGGCCACCTGCTTTCTGGTTATGACTTTGTAGCAGATCCCCTGATCGGTGCTGACGGCCAAAGTCTTGCGGGCTCTGATCGTGACCCGGATCCGAGTGATCCCGGTGATGGTGTTGGGCCCGCTGATCTATTGGCTGATCCCGCCTGTGCAGGTCTTAGCCAGTCCAGCTGGCATGGTACGTTTGTATCCGCCCTGCTCGCTGGCAATCCCGTTCCTGGTGAAGGCGTTTTTTCAGTTAACTGGAACGCGGTTGTGTTGCCAGTGCGAGTACTGGGTAAATGTGGTGGATTTTCAAGTGATTTGGCGGATGGCATTCGTTGGGCAGCCGGTTTAAGTGTTCCAGGTGTTCCAGATAATCCTTTTCCAGCCAAGGTGATCAATTTAAGTCTGGGTGCCGAAGGGCCTTGTATCGCTTCCATCGAGGGTGCCGCAATTGCTGCTGCGCGGCAGGCTGGCTCTTTGGTTGTTGTCGCGGCTGGTAACGACGGTGGCACTGTCGATTCCCCCGCTAATTGCCCAGGAGCGTTTGGCGTGGCGGCGATTGATCAGGAAGGTTTAAAGGCGAATTACAGCAATTTTGGCTCAAGTATCCAGCTTTCTGCGCCTGGCGGTGATGCTGCATTTCCAATCTGGAGTGCAAGTAACACGGGCGCTACAGGGCCCTTGACCAATACCTACAACACCAAAGTGGGCACCAGTTTTTCTTCACCCATGGTGGCAGGTGCCGCATCTTTGTATTGGTCACTGAACCCTTCAGCATCTGTAGATACCGTGGAGAATTTGTTGAAAACTTCTGCGCGCCCTTTTTTATCACTGGGTGGGCGCCCCACTTGCGCTGCCGATACTCAGGGTGTCGAATGTAACTGTACTCGCGCATTGTGTGGGGCAGGCATGCTGGACGTTACCAATTTAATCAATACCCAGGCCTCCGGGGGATTAACCAACCTATTCTCGAACACTGGCAATGTAATACCGCCAGGCCAAACCCGCACTTTCTCCGCATCCGGAACCTTTAACGCGGCCGGCCAGGAACTGAATGCTGTCAGCTTCGATGTTATTAATGTAATTAAATCATCGCCAGAAGCCACAGATCCGATCCTGTCTGTGAGTGGTTTGAATGTAGACCTTACTGCGCCTGCCGGTGTGATTGGGTTTGATCTCAGGGCTCTGGCTACTAACGGACGCACTGCCATCGCTTCGGTGATAGTAGCCAATCAGGGGGCAACATCCCCTACTCTGCTGGCCAGCCTTCTGTCGCCATTAATCAACGGAGCCTCTACCAGCGCAGGGACTCCGTCCTCAGCCGTCGGCGACGAAGTGGTGGGCGACTCAGGTAACGGGGCAGCAGCCACTGGAGGCTCAAGTGGTGGTGGTGGTACTACCGGTTTGTGGGGGTTGCTTGCTTGTGCGGTTCTACTACTTTGTTTTAAAAGAAAAAATACGCTTTAACATAAGGCTGTTTGTTTAAATACAACGTTAGAAGTACAGCTCCAATTACTTACATCGCTCAATGGTAAAGTTAATTTGCTGACTCGCTGGTCAGCAAACATCGCAGTAAATTTTTAGAGGTGTTGTATGAAAGCTCTTCGTTCTTACCCAGGCGTCTTGGTGTTACTGTTGATCGCCTCTGCCATGTCTGTTCATGGTTTGGTTGATTACATCAACTATGAAGTAGCTAGCCCAAGTATTCTTGCAGCCCTTGGTTGTGTATTCTCAGCGATCCTGCTGGTTGGCGTTTATGAGTTCAAATCATTCAAAGCCAACCGGAAACTGACGCGTGACAGCAAGATTTAATTGCGTTTTTCATTCTCGGCAGGCACCTTTTTCGCCGCATTCTGTGCGGCGATTACCGCCTGCAAGTTTTTCTGGGTACTCAAAGTTAATGGGTCCTGGCTGCCCAATGCGTCAGCTCGAATAATGTAAGCGCGGCTCAGGGCTGTTTCAGCCCGCTTTAAATCCCCTGCTCTGTACAGCACAACCCCCAAATTATTCAATGATTGGCTGGTTCTGATGTCATTGGGGCCAAATGCAGCCTGTCTTACTTCAAATGCTGTTTGATAATTTTTTGCGGCTTCTGCCAGTTTTTCGCTGCGCATTTGAAGTGTGCCCAAAAATGTAAGAATTTCAGCCCGAATGGGTTCTTTCTTGTATTGAGCCAAGGGATTGATGATCTCGGCAAGTACCCGAAAGCTTTCAATCGCCTCTTGCTCTTTTTGCATGTCTAGCAAACCGATGGCGTGATTCATGCGAGTTTCAAGCGTACGTGCATGGGTTTTTCCCAAGCGAATTTCATAAACTATACGTGATCGTTTGAATGCTGCTTCTGCTTCGGCGGGCTTGTTTTGCAATGCATAGTAACTTCCCAATGCATCTTGAACCATGCCTGCGGGTAAAGAATACCGGCCGACCACCTGTTCAACCGTGTTGAGTGTTTTTTTGAAGTGGGATTCCGCACGTTCAGTTTGATTGACTTGTGCATAAGTTTGGCCAATCAGAACCTGTAAGCGGGTCCACGATTCCGCAGCACTTTGATCTTCTCTGCTTAGCTTGCTGTACTGGCTGGCCTCACTCCAGGTTGAGATGGCTAGGTCTGCCTCGTTTTGTGCGAGGTAAGCTTTGCCCAAAGTCTCAAGAATTTTTATCCGCCTGGGTTGGGTAACCGGCCCAGTTAATTCAAGCCGGCACGTTTCAATCGTGTTGCTCACAGCTTCTTTGCCAAAGCTTTTCTCGCAACGGGTCAAGTCCGAAACAGCCTCCTGGGCCCAAGCGGTGGGTGCAAGCGCCCAAGCGCAGACACCGAAAAAAAGAGAAAAAGTCCAAGCGCCTTTCATAAACACCATGGTTGTTGTCATTTTATTGTTGTTACTGAAGAGTATTACTAAAACCGATTGCCTTGTTTGCAAGTACAAAGGTTAATAGCAACGTTACTAGTCATCATGAGCCATCATTCAAGCGTTGAAGTAAACCAGGTAAAAAATTTGGGAAAGAAATTTGAAACTCTTGCACTGGTTGACAGACTCATGGAAGAGAACGAAGCTCTTAAACATGAGCTTAACCTAAAAACAGCCCGTTTAAGAACCCTGCAAAAGGCAGTGCATGCGTTTTTGATGGGAACCGACAATTACGACAGCAACAAAGCAAAGCTGATAGAGGAAAGCAAGGAGTAGCCATGACACACTTTGATTTCAAGGAATGGGCCGATCTTTACCAAGTTGACCCTGTCGCTTTTGAGCAGCGCCGGGAAGCGGTACTCGAAGGTTACGTAGCCACTGTGGATACCGAAAATCGATTGGCGCTTGAACAAACTTTATTCAAGATTCGTATGGTGCGGCAGCGCTCCAAAAGCCCGCTGCAGTCGGCACTGGAGTCATCAAAACTGATGTGGGAATCATTTGGAAAGCTGCGCGAGCATGTTCAAAAGCTGGAGCAGGAGCTTAACCCTGCTCCACTGAGGCAAAACGGATTGCGTTTGATCGATCAAAACCAAACGCATACTGATTCTTCGGCAGATCGTGCAGCCAAGCAAGCCGACCCTGAAGCCAACCTGGCACGAGTTATTCCTTTTACGGCTTCAGGCAAACGCGCCCGGTAACCGAAACACTCACCCTGCTTGAACCAGCGGCTGGGGCTACTTCCACGCTTTTGCTCATTATGTCCGCAGAGGCTGCGTACATTCTGGGGTAAGAAGGTGGGCCCTGGTTCTCGTCGTTAATCGACACTTCACCCAAGGTATAGCCAGTTTTTCCAAAACCCTTCGCGGCAACGCTTGCTTTGCTCTGAAACTCTTTCATCGCACTTTGCAGCAATTTCTCACGGCTCTGTTCAATACGGCCCTCACTTGGAAAATATTCCAGATTACTCAGGGTTAAGCCTTCTGCAACATTCAGGTTTTTCTGGGTTTTCAAAGCCTGCACAGGCATTTCAAAGGTGAGTGAACCCACGCCTTGCCAGGTTTGAATTGAATTGTTTTTCCCATATTGCGGATAAGTTTGAATATTGTTTTTCAGCTTGTTGATCTCTTTGTTTTTCTGCAAGTTGTTGATCGATTTTTCCAGCACAGTGTTCACGGCTGTCATCGCCTCATTGGCTGTACCCGCCTGAATTTGTACCTGCCAGTTCAAACGCACCATGTCATTGTCCACGTCTTCACTGCTAACTGCATTCAGGTTCACTGCGGGTGTTTTCTCGCACAGGTCTGCAAAGGCAACTGACGGAGCCAACAAACCAATAGAGGTACCGAACAAAACAATTCTCAAGGTGTTGGATAATTTCATATGTGTTCTCATGAAAATGAAATAAGGGACAATTTGCAATTCAGGCGTTGCTACAATGACTAAACCACTAACAATAATACAAATAACGCGTAATCCGCATGGCTGGCTGACATGGCAGAACACCTAAGACAACCGAAGTCCCTGATCAGTACGCTTTTTACTGTGCTGATTCTGGTGGGGGCTGCCATTGTATTGTCACCCTTCTTGTTGGCAATCTTGTGGGCAGGCATTATTGCAACCGCGTTTTGGCCACTGCATTGCCGCATTCGTGGGCGCTTTCCCGGCAAACCCAACGCAGCCGCATTTTTAACCACACTGGTCGTCGCCTTCTTGTTGGTTGGCCCCATGATCGGCTTGATCGTATTCATGGTTCAAGACGTCCTTGAAATTACCACCTTCTTGCGACAAGCCGATGACGCTGGTGTAGCCGTGCCTGACTGGTTGCCTCAAATTCCCGTACTTGGTGAAATGCTGGTGGCCAGCTGGAAAGAATATTTGAGTGTACCCAAACAAATTTCAGGATTATTGCGTGAAACACTGACCCAGCGATTGGGCGATGTGCAAGGCACCGCCTCAGCAATTTTGCTGGAATTGCTGGGCCGAGTTGCCACCCTGTTTTTTGCGTTGTGGGTGTTATTCTTTTTCTATCGCGATGGCTCTGGCATCAGCATACGAATGAACCGAATTGGTACTGATTGGCTTGGCCAACGCTGGAAGCCTTATGTTTCGCACATGCCACCTGCCCTGCGCGCGGCGGTCAATGGACTTGTGATTGTAAGCTTCGCAGAGGCTGTTATCCTTTCCGTGCTGTTTGCTGCATGTGGTGTGTACGCACCTGTGTTGTTGGGCACCATTACCGCATTGATTGCTTTCATTCCCATGGCAGCGCCAGGCTTGCTGGCCATAGTAGGTATGATTTTGTTTTTAAGTGGTAACGGGGCCGACGCTGTCGTTTTGATTACCGTGGGCATGTTGGTGGTGTTAATTGCCGATTACCTGGTGCGGCCGTTGCTGATACAAGGCGGAACCCACCTGCCGTTTTTGGCTGTGTTGTTTGGCGTGTTCGGCGGTGTGATTACCATGGGTATTGTGGGGCTGATTATTGGCCCAGTGTTGCTTGTTTTATTGGTGGTATTTTTCGATGAAGCATCGCACGCGCACCACCACGACACACCCGAATCCATTAACTAAACAATGATTTAATCAAGCGAGATTAGCCATGACAACAGCAATTCAGTTTCCAAAGCAAATTGGCACACCATTGGCCTCAAACGCCCTAAAGGTGATGCTTCTGGGCAGCGGTGAACTGGGTAAAGAGGTGATCATCGCCTTTCAACGCCTGGGCGTAGAGGTGATTGCCGTAGACCGCTATCCCAATGCACCTGGGCACCAGGTGGCGCATCGTTTTCATGTTATTGACATGACCAATTCAAATGCCCTTCGCGCATTGATTGCACAAGAGCACCCACACATTGTTGTGCCAGAGATTGAAGCAATTGCCACCCCTGCCCTGAAAGAACTGGAGGCCGAAGGCATGGTGCGCGTTGTACCCACTGCCAATGCGGCCTGGCTAACCATGAACCGGGAAGGAATTCGCCGCCTCGCCGCTGAAAAATTGAATTTAAGCTGTTCACATTATGCGTTCGCCGAAGACTTTGAAACCCTGAAGCGGGCTGTAGAAAAAGGCATTGATGGAAAAAAGCCGATTGGTTACCCCTGCATCATCAAACCGGTAATGTCTTCTTCCGGCAAAGGGCAGTCCAAAGTAGACCAAGCCAGCGAACTTGAAGCGGCGTGGGATTACGCAGGCACCGCCGGGCGCGTTAATTCCGGGCGTGTAATTGCTGAATCGGTAATTCAATTTGACTATGAAATTACGCTACTCACTGTGCGCGCCCGCAACCCAAAGAGCGGAGCCATTGAAACCAGTTATTGCGAACCAGTCGGCCACCTGCAAGTGAGTGGCGATTATGTTGAAAGCTGGCAACCCCAAGCCATGAGTGTTAAGGCACTGGATGAGGCCCGTAAAATGGCGGACCTGGTTACCACCGCATTGGGAGGAACCGGATTATTCGGTGTTGAAATGTTTGTAAAAGGCGATCAGGTTTGGTTTTCAGAAGTAAGCCCCCGCCCTCACGACACCGGCATGGTCACCATGATTACGCAGTGGCAAAACGAATTCGAATTGCATGCACGTGCAATTTTGGGTTTACCTGTTGACACCAGCCTGAAAACACCCGGTGCTAGTGCAGTTATTTATGGCGGCATCGACAAAGAAGGCATTGCATTTGAAGGCGTGGCGGATGCATTGGCCGAACCAGGCACTGACGTGCGCTTGTTTGGCAAGCCAGAGTCTTTTCTGAAGCGGCGAATGGGTGTTGCCCTGGCGCGAGATGTGAATGTTGAGGAAGCCCGAGCAAAGGCCAAGCGGGTTGCTGCGAAGGTAAAGCCTGTCGGTTAAGCTGCTTAGCATGTCGGGCTGTGCATGCTGCAATTGCTGTGGCCATGTTGCTCAGATTTGGTCATGGCTTCAGTTGTCAAATGCTGTATTTGCAGATCGTTTCCGTGAAGCATTTTGATTGTCTGATCCGCTAACATTTTCAGTATCAAAAAAACTATCAATCCACAGGTCCAAATCAATCGATTCAAGTGAATCTTGATCGCCGTTAACCAAGTCCTCTTTCAAAACCCACGAGGGAAAATTGGAATCAGTTGAGCTCGCAACTGATTGATCGTCATTCGTAAGGTCTATCGTTACAGCTGTATTATTTTGAGGAGGCTTGATTAGTCCAGTGAAGTCACTTTTGTTCTTTAACAATAAACGAATTGCCGTGCCTAAGTTTGCACCCTTGCCTGAAAGGAGCATAGCCAAGTCGTTCGCGGAGAAGCCGTCTTTGAGCAATTGACTCAAGATGTGTTTGTTTTGTGTTAAACCAGTCAGTGCGGCACCAATTTCTTTTCCTGATTTACCGAGTATCAAAGAAAGGTTGCTTGTTGAAAAACCGATTTTTTTCAATTGAAGCAAAGTTTTTTTGTGCTCAATTAGTGAAGAAAGCGCTTGTCCTACATTGGTGGCTGTCCCACTTAGCATCACAGCAAGGTCGTTCCTGGAAAATCCTAGGCTTGTTAATTTCAACACTGCATCTTTGTGTTGTGATAAACCTTTGATTGCTTGATTCACGCCCAAGCTTGATTCAGACAATAAAGAAGCAATTTTTTTAGCACCAAATGAAGTACTGTCTTTGATGCCTTTGATTAAGTCCAGATTGTTGAGCAAGGATTCGGCAACCAGAACAAAGGTTCTTTGGTCTGATGAAGAGCCAGAAATACTAGCCACACTTGATGAAGTGAATCCAAGCTCACGAAGGGGTTGATAAGCAGGGTGGTTGTCAAATAAATCTCTCAGACTTTTGACTTGATTGGACAAAGGGTTGGGCATGGCGGCACACTTTGTTTTGAATTAAAAACGTAAGTAATCTTTGAGGCCGCCCCAGTTCAACCAATTAAAGGTTAACCCGGTTTAGGCCAAACCCAAACTTTCCCGGTATTCTTCGTAGGTTCCACGGTAGTCGGTAATGCCATCCTCACGCATCTCAAAAATTCGGGTGGCAATGCCGGAAACAAACTGGCGGTCATGCGACACCACAAACACCGTGCCTTCGTATTTCTCAAGTGCGTATTGCAGCGATTCAATCGATTCCATATCAAGGTGGTTGGTAGGTTCATCCAACAGCAACACATTGTGGCGGCCCAGCATTAGGCGGCCGAATACAAGGCGGTTTTTTTCACCACCGGAACACACCTTCACTTGCTTGGAAATTTCATCGTTCGAGAACAGCAAGCGCCCCAAAATGCCGCGAATGGCTTGGTCATCGTCACCATCCTGCGCAAAGCGCTCGGTCCATTCACGCAAATTCATCGGCACGTTGAATTCATCGCTTACGTCTTGCGCCATATAGCCAAGGTCTGCATTTTCTGACCACTTCACCTCACCGTAAGTGGGCTCTAAAGCTTTAGCCAACAATTTAAGCAGTGTGGTTTTGCCCATACCGTTGGCGCCCACAATACCTACCTTGTCGCCGGCTTCCACCATAATCGAGAAGTCGCGAATTACCTTGTTGTCACCATAGGCCAGGCTTACGTTCTCCAGTTCCACAGCCAGGCGGTGCATTTTCTTTTTCTGCTCAAAGCGAATGAAGGGGTTTTGCCGTGAGGAAGGTTTGAGCACCACGGTTTCCTGTTTGATTTTTTCAATCTGCTTCTGGCGTGAAGTGGCTTGGCGAGCCTTCGATTTGTTGGCTGCAAAGCGGCGTACAAAGTCTTGCAAATCTGAAATGCGTTCTTTGGCGCGGGCATTCGATGCCTGTGCGCGTTCGCGCGCTTGCGCAGCAGCCAGCATGTAATCATCGTAGTTACCGGGAACAACTTGCAGGGTGCCGTAATCCAGGTCGGCCATGTGGGTACACACTTCGTTCAAGAAATGGCGGTCGTGGCTAATAATGATCATCGTGCTTTCGTACTGGTTCAGTACGTTTTCCAGCCAGGCAATGGTGTTGATGTCCAGGTTGTTGGTGGGTTCGTCCAGCAGCAACACATCGGGTTTGGAAAACAGGGCCTGTGCCAACAGCACCCGCAGTTTCCAGCCCGGGGCAATTTCGCTCATGGGGCCGTTGTGGTTCTCAAGCGGAATGCCTGCACCCAGCAACAGTTCGCCCGCACGGGCTTCGGCTTCGTAGCCGCCAAACTCGGCGTACACGGCTTCCAGGTCAGCAGCACGCATGTAGTCGTCGTCGGTGGCTTCGGGGTTGGCATACAGGGCGTCCCGTTCTGTCATGGCGGCCCACATTTCTTTGTGGCCCATCATGACCACATCCAGCACGCGGTGTTCTTCGAATGCGAACTGATCCTGACTTAGTTTACCCAAGCGCACATTGGGCTCGATTACCACGGTGCCGCTGCTGGGTTCCAGGTCGCCACCCAGAATTTTCATGAAAGTAGATTTACCGCAGCCGTTTGCGCCAATCAAGCCATAGCGGTTGCCATCGCCAAATTTTGCGTTGATGTTTTCGAAAAGCGGCTTTGCGCCGAACTGCATGGTGATATTGGCTGCGGTGAGCATAAGTATTGGAAAATTCAGAGATTTTTAAGGAAGGGGGCATTATACATGCCCGCGCTTTCAGAGTGACTATTGTTGAAGGTTTTGGATTAGGCGAGCGCGGAGTTCGCTTGGCGCAGCGGTGCTGGGACCGATGGTCAAACTGCCCTGCCCGCCCTGAAACCAGCAGGCCTTTGGCGTGCAGTGGCCAAATGGAAAATTCATCAGCACTGGTATTTGCTTCAGCGTGGTGCCTGTTTCACCACTTAGTTGATTTCTCAGTTCACTTTGAACAAACTCTGCGGCGCTGCGCAGGCTAAAGCCATTGTCGTGTATGCCGGGTTGGGGCTCGCTAAAATTTCCCAGCAAAATGGCCTGTTGTGTCGCCAGCACGCCAGCATGAAGCAATTGCAACAACATGCGCTCAATTTTGTAGGCGGGTTCGTTAACGTCCTCAAGTACCAATATGCCACCAGGGATGTTGGGCAACCAAGGTGTGCCCAACAGGCTACACAACAAAGTTAAGTTGCCTCCCCATACCTGGCCTTCAATATTCTGTTGCTTGCAAAAGCCAAAACCCTCAACAGGCCATTGAATGTCAACAGCCTGCTTGTTGACCGCCCGCAAAAAGTGTTCAACAGTGACTGGGTCTGCGCCCTGCTCTGCCCCAAAATCGAAACAGGCCATGGGCCCATGCAGCAGTGTAAAGGGCTTCGCGCCTGCATTCAGCAAAGCCAACTGCAAGCTGGTAATGTCGCTGTGGCCGCACAATTGGTGGGCGTTTGAATTCAGTAATGAAGCAAGCTTTGGAAAATTCAACTGCGGCAGCAAGCGGCTTAGACCGTAACCCCCGCGTGTAGCCATCAGTAGGCTGGGCGTATTGATGGCAAATGCGTTTTCAATGCTGGTAATACGTTCACTTTCATTGCCAGCAAAGCGCTGCACCCGCAAGCGAGCCTCAGGCATCTCTGTTACAGAAAAGCCATGTTGAGCGCTTAAATGGCTGCAGGCCCGGTCCAGCAGTGTTTCATCAACCAGTGCACCGCTGGGCGAGAACATGACAAGTTGCTTTGGTGCTGTGCGCTTGAGTGTGCTCAATTCAATTTCGCTTTCAAGTTTGTTGTTTATGCTGGTGTCACAAATATTGTTTCCACGAACGCACAGGCTCGCCGTTGAAATAATCGCACAAACTGGCCAGTATGGCTGCCTGCTGGGTATGCTGGCTTGCTTTCAATGCATTGCTCCGCTGCGCAAGCAGTTGGCTTGTTTGCTCAAGGCCCACCTGCAAGAAATCTTGCGGGGTATTAAAACCCAGTTGTGCCAGTTCCTCAATGGTTTGCTTGTTGGCATTGGGCAGGTGCAGCAAGTTCGCCAGGTCGGCAATGGTTTGTTCTCGCTGTTTTCGGCGAGCTTTAAAAAAACCGGCCAGTAATTCCTCGCTTTGTTGTGCCATACAGCCAGTTTCAAAAACACAAGGGTGCCAGGCTTGTGCTTGTTCGAATAGTTGCAAGGATTGTTTTAAATCCCCGTTGTAACGCGATTGCGCACAACCCACTACCACCCGACCAATACGGGCATGCAAAATTGCGCCGATACACATCAGGCAGGGCTGCAGGGTGACATACAAAGTGGCTTGAGTGCCCAAGCGGTAACTACCAGCCGCGTTGCAGGCCTGCCGTATTGCTTGAATTTCAGCATGTGCACAGGGATCGTTCAGCATAACTGGTGCATTGTGTGCCTGCGCGAATACCTCTCCATCAATTACCAATGCCGCACCAACAGGAACTTCACCAGTTTGTGCTGCAAGCTTGGCCTGTTCAAGAGCAAGGGTCATCCAGACTTCGTCTTCGGCCTGGCCTTGGTGTGCTAACAGTGAAAATTTTTCCAAAGGTTTGCTGGTTTGCATGCCCTGCCCAGTCAGCTAGAAATGCTGCAAGTTTGACATAAAAAAAATAGGCGGCGGGAGACTTTAAACTTCTGTTTACCTGGGTATTCAGAAAACAGTCTTTGGCAGAACGGACCTGATTTGATTATGCTGTGTTCAATTTTCATAGTTGGACCGTTACGCGCAGCCTTACCCAATTTTTGACTGTTGCGAATGACACTCCCTTTAACTCCTGTTCATCCCGGCCTCTCTAACCACGCACGCATTAATTCTCTTGATGGCTTGCGTGGTTTGGCCATTCTTCTTGTACTGCTTTTTCACACCTATTCCCGTTGGCCTGATTTCATGCCCTGGGCTACCGTTCACAAAGATTTCTTTCTCTTCAAATTCGGTCATTTGGGTGTAGAGCTTTTCTTTCTGATTTCCGGATTCGTCATTTACATGACACTTGAAAAGTGTCGCTCTTTCAGCGAGTTCATGTACAGAAGGTGGCTTCGCTTGTTCCCAGCCATGCTGATAGGAACAGCACTTGTTTACCTCAGTTCGTATTACCTGATTGAACGCCCGAATGGTGAGGCCACGCTGTTAAATACCCTGCCAGGCCTGCTTTTTATAGATCACCAAATCATGAATGCCCTGCAAAACATCACCGATTTCATACCGGTTGAGGGGGCTTTCTGGTCTTTGTTTGTTGAGGTGAAATTTTACCTGCTGTTTGGTGCATTGTATTTCCACAACAAAGCAACAGCACTGCGAAATCTGATCATGATTTTTCTGTGTGCTTTTGCTTATGTTGTCGCAACAAAATTGATACCTGGCTTTTCATTGAAACTCGCAGAGAAAATTCTGTTCAACCTGCTATCGCTGCAATACTTTGGTTGGTTTTGTGTGGGTGCCTTGCTCTATAAAGCTTATATGCAGAACAGCAAGCTGCTTGTTTGCGCATCGGTATTCATGATGATTCCCACCATCATGATTAAGTATGACCCTGAAGCTTCTGTTCTTATCGCTTGCACATTGGTGTACCTAACTTTTTACTTGGCATTGAACACTAGCGTTGTATCGTCAATTTTTGCAAGCCGCCTCTTCGCTTTTTTCGGCTTCATCAGCTACCCCCTGTACCTGATTCACGAAAACGCCATGGTCGCGATGACTATAAAAACTTATCACTTTGCTCCCCAATTGCCGGAGCTGCTTACACCCTGGCCGGGGATCATTTTGATTGTGCTGGTTTCATATTTAATTGCGAAGTACCTTGAACCTGCGATGCGCGATACCTTGAAAAAGCGTTTGAATGTGCTTAATCAAACAATCAAAAAAGAAGCGAGCAAGCGTGGGTTCATTCGACCCGCAGCCTGAAATGGTTTGAGGGTATCAGCCCTACTCCCACTCGATGGTGGCTGGTGGCTTTCCTGAAACATCGTAAACCACGCGGTTTACGCCTTTCACCTCGTTAATAATGCGGTTCGATACTCTTCCCAAAAGAGAATAAGGCAAGTGCGCCCAATGCGCGGTCATGAAGTCCTGGGTTTGCACTGCACGAATGGCCACAACGTATTCATAGGTGCGGCCATCGCCCATTACGCCGACCGATTTCACCGGCAGAAACACTGCAAAGGCTTGGCTGGTTAAGTCGTACCAGCTTTTGCCAACCTGCTCCTCAGAACAAAGTTCGGCGGCAGCGTCTTTCGCAGTGGCTTTGGTATTGCGCAATTCTTCAATGAACACGGCATCGGCACGCTGCAAAATTTCAGCATATTCCGCCTTTACTTCACCCAGAATACGAACACCCAAGCCAGGTCCTGGGAATGGGTGGCGGTAGACCATTTCGGGGTCAAGGCCAAGTTCAACGCCAAGCTTGCGTACTTCGTCCTTGAACAAATCACGCAGGGGTTCAAGCAATTTCAGGTTCAATGTGTCGGGCAAGCCACCTACGTTGTGGTGGCTTTTAATACTGGTTGCTTTGCCGGTTTTTGCGCCCGCCGATTCAATCACATCGGGGTAAATGGTGCCTTGTGCAAGCCATTTGGCGTTAGCGCGTTTGCCCGCCTCGCGCTGGAATACATCCACGAATGCCTTGCCAATAATTTTGCGTTTTGCCTCTGGGTCGGTTATGCCCTTTAGCTGCCCCATGAATTCTTCAGTGGCATTCACGTGCACCACGCGCACGCCCAAATGCTTGGCGAAGGTTTCCATCACTTGCTCGCCTTCCTTGAAGCGCAGCAAGCCGTGGTCTACGAATACGCAAGTTAGCTGGTCACCAATCGCTTTGTGAATCAGCGCAGCCGCCACAGAAGAATCGACGCCTCCTGACAGGCCCAAGATCACTTCATCAGTACCTACCTGCGCACGAATTTTTTCAACAGCTTCGTCCACGAAGCTGGGCATAGACCAATCACCCTTGCATCCGCAAATGTCGCGCACAAAGCGGGCCAGTATGTCCTTGCCCTTCTTGGTATGGGTCACCTCGGGGTGAAACTGCACGGCGTAAAAGCCGCGTGTTTCATCGGCCATGCCAGCAATTGGGCATGAGGGGGTAGATGCCATTAATTTGAAGTTGGGTGGCAGCTCGGTTACCTTGTCGCCGTGGCTCATCCATACATTCAACAGGCCGTGGCCATGTTCATTGGTTTCGTCTTGAATGCCATCAAATAAGCGGGTGTGGCCGTGGGCCCGAATTTGGGCGTGCCCAAATTCCCTAATCGTGCCTGCCTCAACTTTGCCGCCCAGTTGCATGGCCATGGTTTGCATGCCGTAGCAAATACCCAGCACTGGCACACCCATGGTAAACACCAGCTCAGGTGCTTTGTCGGTACTTTCTTCGTAGGCAGATTGATGGCTGCCCGACAAAATAATGCCCGATGCGCCGTAATCCTTGATGCGTTGGGGGTCAACATCACAGGGCAATATTTCACAGAAAACCCCGCACTCGCGCACCCGGCGAGCAATAAGCTGTGTCACTTGCGACCCGAAGTCGAGTACCAATATTTTTTGATGATTCATGAGGTGTTCTTTGAATGTCTTAAAAGTAATTGACCCAAGGCAATCTTGTACCTGGGCTTAACTAATGCTCAACAGTCGATCAACCGCCTGCACCGAGGTGCATTTTAGTTCTTCGCCTGAGATGCTGAGAAAGTTGATGTCCACATCAACCAAAGCTTTCACGCCATGGGTTTCAAGAGTGGTTTCACCAAAGCGGCTTTTTAGTTGATCCAGCAAACGCTGCACTTCTGAATTTCTAATTCCAGAACAAACTGCAACAAATGCATCTGCACCCAAGGAACCAATACTGGCACCATTTGGCAAAATATCCCGAATAATCGATGCAGTGAATTTGGTGAAGTCAACAATTCGATCACGACCAAACCGGTTCAGAATCAAATCAAACGCGCTTAGCTTCACATGCAGCAAGTAAACATCTTCACTTTTGATCAAAGCATGCTCAAGCTCTCTGTCAAGCAGCGCTTCAAAGCCTCGCCGGTTCCAGGATCCTACGATTGGATCGATCAGTAAAGACCGTTGATGTTCGTTAAGGGAGTGAACGAAACGCGAAACCACGTTGTCATCCACCGGTTTGGCGATTTCAACTTCAACCAAACGCGCAAAATCGCGTAAATCTTGGCGGTCTTCCTGAGAAAATGTACGTGGCGCACTGTGAATCGCGCAAAGCGTACCAATTCTTACGCCGAATGAATCATGAACAGGTTGGCCCGCGTAAAACCTGATCTTGGGTCCGTCAATGACCAACGGGTTATCCATAAACCTGGGGTCGAGCAACGCGTTTTCTACCACCAGTGGTTCGTCACTAATAATGGCGTGGCCACAGAATGAAATTTCCCGCTGTGTGGAGCAGGCATTTAGACCCTGAAGCGATTTGAACCACTGAATTTCTTTATAAACAATAGATACCAGCGCGGTATCGATGTCAAAGTGCCGACAAACCAATCGCGTGATTCGATCAAACCGGGCCTCAGAAGGAGAATAAATTATTCCCAGGTTCTGAATAGCCCTTGTTCTTTCTTCTTCATTGAGGGGAATGTCGGGTTTTTGCATGGCGGCTTCGCTGTATTCAGGCCTTGTTAGTCGACATGGTAGTTTGGTGCTTCTTTTGTAATTTGAACATCATGCACATGCGACTCTCGAATACCTGCCGATGAAATTTCAACGAATTCAGCTTTTTCATGCATTTCAGCAATGGAACGGCAACCCACATAACCCAATGATGAACGGACACCACCCACCAGCTGGAAAATGATTGAGAGCACAGAGCCTTTGTATGGAACTCGACCCTCGATTCCCTCGGGTACCAGTTTGTCGGCATTGTTGGCTGGGTCCTGGAAATATCGATCTGCTGAACCTTGTGTCATTGCGCCCAGTGAACCCATGCCTCGGTAGGCCTTGTAACTGCGGCCTTGGAACAGTACTACTTCACCTGGTGCTTCTTCTGTACCAGCGAACATGCCGCCCATCATGGCGGAACTGGCGCCTGCAGCCAGCGCTTTTGAAATATCGCCCGAATAACGGATTCCGCCGTCTGCGATAACTGGCACGCCTGTGCCCTTCAACGCTTTGGCGACATTCGCAATCGCACTAATTTGCGGCACGCCCACACCAGCTACGATTCGCGTGGTACAAATTGAACCAGGACCAATGCCCACTTTTACGCCATCTGCGCCATGCTCCACCAAAGCCAACGCGGCACTTGCTGTAGCAATGTTGCCGCCAATCACGTCCACTTGCGGGTAGTTTTGCTTTACCCAGCGAACACGGTCAAGCACGCCCTTACTGTGGCCGTGGGCAGTATCGACCACGATTACGTCAACACCTGCAGCCACCAGCTTTTCAACACGTTCCTCTGTGCCCTCGCCTACACCCACAGCGGCGCCCACGCGTAACTTGCCATGAACATCTTTGCTGGCCCAAGGATGTTCGGTGGCTTTTTGAATGTCCTTAACCGTGATCAAGCCCTTGAGCGTATTGTTCGCATCCATGACCAACACGCGTTCCAGTCGATGCTTGTGCATCAGTGCTTTGGCTTGCTCCAAGCTGTCATCCTCGGTAACCGTGACCAAACGCTCGCGCGGAGTCATCACATTCGAAACTGGTTGGTCCAGTTTGGTTTCAAAGCGCAAATCGCGGTTGGTAACAATACCCACTACCATGCCGTTTTTCACAACGGGCAAGCCCGATATTTTGTGTTGCTGTGTAAGTGCTATAACCTGGCGAACCGTGAGTTCAGGCTCGATTGTGATCGGGTCGCGAAGCACGCCAGACTCATGGCGTTTCACTTTGGCCACTTCAGCGGCCTGCTGCGTTGCTGTCAGGTTCTTGTGAACAATACCGATACCACCTTCCTGGGCCATGGCAATGGCCAACCTGGCTTCAGTCACTGTGTCCATGGCGGCGGACACCAAAGGAATGTTCAGGCTGATGTTTCGGGTCAGTTGGGTAGACAGCGATGTGTCTTTGGGAAGAACGTCTGAGAACGCAGGAACCAGCAATACATCATCAAACGTTAACGCTTTCTGCGTGACACGCATGCAATTTCTCCTTGCGCAAAAGCGAATTATAAAGGATACCCGGCTTGGCTGTTTTGGTTTGCAAACAGAAAAACCGGGGAATTTAAGTTTTAAGGGGCTGTTTTTGACCGCTTGCGGCTTCGCCGCTCGTATTTGGCCAGTTCTTTCTGCCGTTTTGTGAGCACCTTGTGCCTCGCACGCCTGCGGCGACTTTCCATGGGATCAAAGCTTAACCCGTCGAGAATTTCAATTCGATCGCCCGGGTGAAGCATCATACCCTCGGTGGCATACAGGCCATAAATCGCCACGGCACGTTCTTTGAGCAGCCAAGCAATACGCTCAGTATCCATGCCAATAGCGTGCAAGGCCTGCTCTACGGTGGCTTTCTCGGGCAAATTGATAGCAGAGGGGCGCGTTGTAAGCACACCGCCATCGCCTGGGCCGAGTTCAAGCCAATAAACAAGCATTACTGCGCCGCCCCCGTGTTGTATTGTGATTCAGCACGTTTGATGAACGAATCGACAAAGCTGTTGGCCAAGCTTGCAAAAACTGGCCCTACCAATTGCTCCAATACCTTGCTTGAAAATTCGTATGCCAGTTTAAAGTGAACTTTACAGGCTTCAGGGGTGAGTTCGATGAAATGCCATGTACCCTCGAGATGGGTAAAGGGACCCTCTACCAGGGTCATGTGAATTTCACTGTGAGGCGTTAGTTTGTTCATGGTACAAAAACTTTGCCTTATCCCTTTAAAGGCGATTTCCACGGTCGCCTTTTCGGTGTTGAATTCGACCGGCTCAACGTTGCCGGCACCGCACCAAGGCAAAAACTGGGGATAATCGGCCACCGCCCGCACCAAATTGAACATTTGCTGCGTGGAAAAATGAACCAACACGGACTTCTCTACAATGGCCATGAATGCTGAAGGGTTTGTTTCCCGCTGGGAGAAAGGATTAAACTCTCTATTTTAGCGTTTTTCACGCTGCGCCGCACTCAAAGGACGTTTTCGCCGAATTCATGAGCATTATCGACAATAAAAAAGCAGGTTTTGATTACTTCATCGAAGAGAAGTACGAGGCGGGTATTGTGCTTGAAGGCTGGGAAGTCAAATCCATCCGCGATGGCCGTGTGCAAATCAAAGAAAGCCACATCGTGATTCGCAATGGTGAGTTATGGCTACTGAACTGCCACATTTCGCCGTTGACCAGCGCTTCTACCCATGTAAACCCGGTGAATACACGCACGCGCAAGTTATTGATGCACAAGAAAGAAATTAACCGTCTGATAGGCAAGGTTGAGCAAAAAGGTTTTTCACTGGTGCCACTTAACCTGCATTTCAAAAATGGGCGGGTGAAAGTGGACATGGCTCTTGCCAAAGGCAAAAAGCAACACGATAAACGCGATACATTAAAAGACAAAGACTGGAAGCGGGAGCAGGAACGTTTGATGAAAGTTCACCGGGTGTAGCGGGCTTATGAACCTTTGAGGTGACCTTGTTACTAAGGCGATCCTATATTTACCGAAGGTCTGTCTTGAAATGGATAGAATTACCCGCAGCTCTACGTTCAGTCAAAGAACGAACAACATCGATGAATCTAAAATAATTCCCTCACCAGCGAAGAGGCAAAGATCTGCCATTGCTGCCACCGCTGGCCTGATTAGCGAACAACTAGACACTCAAGTTGTAAAGGCTTTGCAACCACCACCGGTACTCGGTGAGCCGAGCAGGCCGCAATCTCCGCCTCAACCTGAAATCGAAAACCTGCAGATTCCCGCCCCCTTGTCTGAAAATGTCGCGGTGAATGAGGGCCTGGCATTGAATGAAATGCTTCAGGAAAGCAGCAAGAGTTTGACGGCGGGAATTGAGGTTGATATGCAGGCCCATGGGGGTATGCATTTGAAGTTTCCAGCTGTGGTCACCGACGATGTTCTAGTGAACTTTGTTTTGGTTCACTGTAACCCCGATGCCTTGAGCTACGTAACAAGCGTCGATCTCACGTTTTGTAAGCAGCTGTCCGGAGCATCTCTGCTTGCCTTGAGCCAAGGACTTCCCGCGCTAAACAGTCTAAATCTAACGGGTTGTTCACAATTCAATGACAACGACCTTGTTCATATTTCCCAAATGGTCAACCTGAAAAACCTTTCGATTGCAGGTTGCGACGGCATTAGCAAGGCGGGTTTGATCAACCTTTCGAGCGTGCTGGACAACGTTGACACACTGGATTTGACCTCTTGCCCTCAAATTGATGACGAGGTCTTAAGCAGCTTGCCCAATATGTATCAACTCAAAAATTTGATACTCACAGCCTGCACGCAATTCAGTGACTCCGGTCTTCGGGCACTTGGAAAACTCAAAAAACTGGAATCTCTGGTATTGGATCAATGCCCGCAAATTTCAAACTCCAGCTTGCTCAAAATAAGTGCAATATCAGCCACTGGATTCAGAAAGCTGACGCACTTGAATGTGAGCAATTGTCCGCGTGTCACACAGCAGGGAATTTTCTCTTTAAAACAGACACTGCCATGGTTAAGGGCAGTGAACACCGGTCTTTAGAAAAAGCAAAAAGCTTTACGTGTAGCGTGTGGGCGGCATTATTACTTGCCGCCCTGCTTCACCACTTGCATGGCGGCAGCCACCATTGAACCCATATTGGACAAATCACCTGGCAATATCAGCGTATTGCCAGCTTTGGCCACACCTGAGAATGCCTCAATGTATTGTTCGGCCACTTTCAGGTTAACGGCTTCCATGCCGCCTGGTTCGGCTACTGCTGCGGCTACTTTTCGCAGCGCATCGGCCGTGGCGTCGGCGATTTCCTTGATTGCCCCCGCCTCACCCTGAGCGCGATTAATTGCTGCGATTCGGTCGCCTTCCGAACGTGCAATTGCAGATTCACGCTCACCGTTGGCAATGTTGATTTGTTCTTGCTTGCGACCCTCCGAAGCGGCTATCAAGGCACGTTTTTCACGTTCGGCTGTAATTTGTGCCTGCATTGAAAGTAAAATCTCACGTGGTGGCGTTAAGTCTTTGATTTCATATCGCAATACTTTAACACCCCAATTCAGGGCGGCCTCGTCCAAGGCATTCACGATTGCAGCATTAATCATGTCGCGTTCTTCGAAGGTTTTATCTAGCTCCATTCGGCCAATAATTGATCGCAACGTGGTTTGTGCCAGTTGGGTAATTGCGCTGATGTAGTCGCTTGAACCATAGCTGGCGCGCATCGCATCAGTGACCTGAAAGTACAAAATACCGTCCACCTGAAGCTGCGTGTTGTCTTTGGTGATACACACCTGGCTGGGTACATCCAGCGGAATTTCTTTCAATGAATGTTTGTAGGAAACCCGCTCAACAAACGGCACCAGAAAGTTCAGCCCTGCCTGTAAGGTTCTATCGTATTTGCCCAAACGCTCGACCACCCAAGCGCTTTGCTGCGGCACAATGCGCAGGGCTTGGCTCACAAATACAATCGCCAACACCAATATGACAATTGAAACTTCCATGAATATTCTCCTTTGATTGGCGGGTTTTGTTAAAGAACCGGCCGATTACGCGTGCGTGGATACGCTTTTGACTTTCAGCACATTGCCCTGAACATCAACAATTTGATGCAGGCCTGTTACAGGCGTGCTGTCGGTGCTCTCGGCTGCCCAAGTAGCACCACGGTACTGCACATTGGCGCGCCCACCAGCATTCCAGCTTGATATTTCAAGCTTGTTGCCAATATCAAGCACATCATGTTGTTTGTCTGTTTTGCTTCGCTTCAAAGAGCGATTGCGAAGAAGAAGGCTGCCAGCCACCGCGAACACGGCGGCTGTGCCAATTTGAATCTCAAGACCATAACCAAGGTAGGCCATCAGCGCACCAACAGCCGCCCCCAGGGACACCATGAGCAGGTAAAACGTACCCGTGGTAATTTCGGCAATCAACAATATACCCGCCAATACCAGCCACAGTGACAAATTACTCAATGGTGCATCTCCCTTTACTTCTTGTTAAACCTGTCGGCCAGTTTCTGCCAGGTGTCGATCACGGTGTCTGGGTTCAGTGAAATGGATTCAATTCCCTCACCAGCCAGCCACAAGGCAAAATCGGGATGATCCGAAGGTCCTTGACCACAAATGCCCACATACTTGCCCTTCGATTTACAAGCGTCAATGGCTTTGCTCAGCAAGGCACGCACGGCGGGATCGCGTTCGTCGAAATCTGCGGCCAGAATATCCAGCCCTGAATCGCGGTCCAGGCCCAAGGTAAGTTGGGTCAGATCGTTGGAACCAACCGAGAAGCCATCAAAGTACTCCAGGAACTGGTCGGCCAACACTGCGTTGGAAGGCACCTCACACATCATCACCACTTTCAGGCCTTTGTCGCCTCGCTTCAAACCATTGCGTGCCAGCAGGTCAACTACCTTGGCGGCTTGGTTCAATGTGCGCACGAACGGAATCATAATTTGGACATTGTCCAGGCCCATTTGTTCACGCACGCGCTTCAAGGCCAAACATTCCATCTCGAAACACTCTGCGAATTCTTCAGAGATGTAACGTGCCGCACCGCGGAAACCCAGCATCGGGTTTTCTTCTTCAGGTTCGTACCGGCTACCACCAATCAGCTTGCGGTATTCATTCGATTTGAAATCTGACATGCGAACAATAACGGGCTTGGGATAAAAAGCAGCCGCAATGGTTGCAACGCCTTCGGCCAGTTTGTCTACGAAAAAGGCAACCGGGCTGGCATGGCCACGGGCCACACTTTCCACGGCTTTCTTCAAGTCAGCATCCACATTCGGATAATCAAGAATTGCCTTGGGGTGAATGCCAATCGCATTATTGATAATGAACTCCAGGCGGGCCAAGCCAACGCCTTTGTTGGGCAACTGGCAAAACTCAAAAGCCAACTGTGGATTGCCCACGTTCATCATGATTTTCACTGGAATTTCGGGCAGCGCACCGCGCTTTACTTCGCTAACCTCTGTTTCAAGCAGGCCATCGTAAATGTAACCGGTGTCACCCTCCGAGCAGCTGACTGTAACCAGCATGCCCTCTTTCAGTTTCTCGGTTGCGTCTCCACAACCCACTACAGCGGGAATGCCCAGTTCACGGGCAATAATCGCCGCATGGCAAGTGCGGCCGCCGCGGTTGGTCACAATGGCGGCTGCACGCTTCATGACTGGTTCCCAGTTGGGGTCGGTCATGTCGGTGACCAGAATATCGCCGGCCTGCACGCGGTCCATTTCAGCAGAATCGTTAATTACACGCACAGAGCCCGCACCAATTTTTTGACCAATCGCGCGGCCTGAACTCAAAATAGCGGAGTTGCCTTTCAGCTTGTAGCGCAACTGCACATCATTGTCTTTCTGGGAATTTACGGTTTCAGGGCGGGCTTGCAGAATATACAACTTGCCGTCGATACCATCCTTACCCCACTCAATGTCCATTGGGCGGCCATAATGCTTCTCGATAATCGTGGCGTACTTGGCCAGCTCAATCACATCGTCATCATTCAAGGAATAGCGGTTGCGCTGCTCTGCAGGCACATCAACCGTGCGCACGCTTTTGCCGCTCTCTTTCAGCGCATCAAATTCCATCTTGATCAACTTCGATCCAATTTGGCGGCGGATAATTGGGTACTTGCCAGCAGCCAAGGTGGGCTTGAATACGTAAAACTCATCTGGGTTCACTGCGCCCTGCACCACTGTTTCACCCAAACCGTAGCTGGAGGTGATGAACACCACCTGATCAAAACCGCTTTCGGTGTCCATGGTGAACATAACGCCAGAAGCCGCTTTGTCGGAACGAACCATGCGCTGCACTCCGGCACTCAAAGCCACATCGGCATGGGCAAAGCCCTTGTGCACGCGGTAAGAAATAGCGCGGTCGTTGTATAACGATGCGAACACTTCCTTGATTTTCTCCAGCACATCGTCAATGCCTGTGACGTTCAGGAAAGATTCCTGCTGGCCTGCAAAGGAAGCGTCGGGCAAGTCTTCAGCTGTGGCGGAGGAGCGAACAGCCACAGAAATCTCGCCACCGCTTTGCGCCATCATGGTGGCATAAGAATCTCGAATCTCTTTTTCCAGGTTAGCAGGCAGCGGTGCTTCAACCACCCACTTGCGGATTTCTGAACCTGCCTGAGTCAAGGCGCGAACATCATCTACATTCAAAGTATCCAGTTTGGCATTGATACGCTCAACCAGATTGTTGGCTTTCAGGAATTCACGGAACGCATGGGCCGTGGTGGCAAAGCCACCCGGCACGCGCACGCCGGTTTCAGCCAGTTGAGAGATCATTTCCCCCAACGACGAGTTTTTACCACCGACAGTTTCTACATCCTCCATTCGAAGTTTTTCGAATGGCGCAACGAGTGCTGTTGGGCTAACTCCTTGATTTGTTGACATTGGTTCACCTTGTAGTTCAAAAGAAATAGTGAATGCAGCGCAGGGAACACACATGCATCGACTATTTCCCCTGATTTCTTTTTATGATTGTAACTGTAACCCGCCTTTTTGCCACCGACACACACAGGATTGATTCATGTCAGAAAATGTAAGCCAGGAACGCACGGTGGTTTTTGTATCTGACGGCACCGGTATTACCGCTGAAACCCTTGGCCATTCCGTGTTGTCACAATTCGAGGGTATACGATTCAAACAAATTCGCATCCCCTTTATTGATTCAGAAGTGAAGGCAATTTCAGCCCGCCAGAAGATTAACGATATTGCAAAATACGACGGTCAGAAACCGATTGTTTTCAGCACGCTGGTGAATACAGTGATCAACGACGTGGTCAAACAGGCCGATGGCGTGTTTATGGATTTGTTTCTTACTTTTGTAGAACCCCTGGAAAAAGAACTGAACACCAAGAGCACACACCGAATTGGCAGATCGCACACCATTGCCGACAATGAGCAATATAAAAACCGCATTGAAGCAATTAACTACACTTTGGCCCATGATGATGGGCAAACCCACAAAGACCTCCATGCCGCGGATGTAATTTTGGTGGGTGTTTCCCGATCAGGCAAAACCCCAACCAGCTTGTACCTGGCCATGCAATACGGTATTAAAGCAGCGAATTATCCTTTAATACCCGAAGACTTCGAGCGTGGCGAGCTACCCGCAGCCCTGCCCCCATTCAAAGAAAAAATTTTTGGTTTGTCTATTTCGCCAGAACGCTTAAGTGAAATTCGCAATGAGCGCCGCCCGGGTAGCAAATACGCCTCGCTTGAAAATTGCAGGCAGGAAATTAAAGCGGCTGAATTCATGATGCGCCGTGAAGGCATCAGTTGGCTAAGTTCAACCAGCAAATCGATTGAAGAAATTTCAACCACAATTTTGCAGCAGCTGAATTTGGGTTCACCGATTTACTAAAACAAACTTTGTTGTGGGTCGGTTTGTTCCACTGGCTCAGCTTTTTGTTTTTTCTTGCTGCGTGGCGCAGGGTTGCCATTTCTGTTTGGGTTTCTTGAACCATGTTTTTCATACACACGTTTTGATTCTTCAACAAATCCTTTCCTGTGTCTGAATTCAGTGATATTGGCACGGGCTTTTGAAATGGCTGTGTCGGGATCAACCACGGGCCAAGGGTAGCGTTGGCCAATAATACAACCACATTCTTGCTGAATGAGCTGGGGCGTATTCCAGGGTTCGGCTATCCATGGGTCAGGAATGTTTTTCAGTTCGGGTATCCAGCGGCGAATGAACACGCCTTGCGGATCGTGGTCCTTGGCTTGCTTAACGGGGTTGTAAATTCGCAAGGTATTAATGCCTGTTACACCCGATTGCATCTGGAATTGAGGGTAGTGAATGCCGGGTTCGTAGTCCAGAAATTCACGGGCCAACATGGGTGCGGTGTGCCGCCAATCAAGCCACAGCTGGTAAGAAGCAAATGCCACCAGCATGGCACGCATGCGAAAATTAACCCACCCGGTTGCGCGCAACATGCGCATGCAGGCATCTACCATGGGAAAACCGGTGCGCCCTTCTATCCAGGCTTTTGCCTTTTCATTCTCTTGCGGTGTTAACTCCGCAAAATTGCGCATGACATTCAAACCGCGGTGAGCTGATCTGAATTCAAGCTCGGGTTCGCTTTCCAGTTTTTGAATGAAGTGGCAATGCCAATGCAAACGGCTTTCAAACGATTTCAGCGATTGCTTCCACTGCGTTTGGGCTTTGGGCGGCAATTGGCTCTCAGCCAATTCTTGGCGCGCATGCCCCAACATTGCTAACACTTCCCGAATAGAGATTACGCCAAACGCAAGGTAAGGCGATATGCGCGAGCAAGCGGATTCAGCACTTAATGGGCTGGACATCTCGAAGCGGTAATTCATGCCGCGTTCACTTAAAAATTCACGCAAACACGCTTGCGCCTGTTTCAGGCCACCCTGCTGGCGTAGGGTTTTGTCAACTAAATGCCTGGGGTAAAAATGAATAAACTGTGCCCACTGCGGCCACGGCGAGCGGTTTAGCTGAACACAGGGCAGCCCGTTTATTTCAAGTTGCTCCTGCAGGTTTTGTGGAAAATCAAACCAGTTTGCTTGTGGCAATTCAGAGAACGCAGGCGCCGGTAAAACTGGCTTTTGCATGGTTTCCAGCCACAACTTGCCCCATTCATCGCGATTCTTCAGTTTCCGCACCACAGCGTTGTTCGGAAATTCAATCCAAGGAATTGAATGGCGATTGGTCCAAGCTTTTACTTCCTTGTCACGCTCGAAACTTGCCCAATTGCCCGTTTCTTCGTGGCTATAAATGCTGATTTGCTGGCAACACAAAGCCAATGTTTGCAAGGCAACTGGCGCGTTGGCCTTCGCGAGCAGCAAAGGCACATGATCTGGCAATTGCCCGGCCAGTTCTTGCAGGCATTCACGGGCAAATTCAAAATGCTGGGGCGCGCTGTCGGCTTGCTTGATCAGCTTGGGTTCAAGGCAATACAAAGCAAGCACACAACCTTTGCTTTCCTGGGCGGCTTCGGTTGCCGCATGCCAGGGTGCATGGTCGCTAAGGCGCAGGTCTTTTTTCAGCCAAACAAGGTGCAGGTGCATGCAGCGAAATCCAAATACCACTGTTCAAGTGTACAGTGAATTCGATTTTACCGCCTTTGCCTGAATTGTTCAAATAAACACACTGCGCTGCTGCTGCCCACATTCAGGCTTTCAATGTTTTGGCTTTGAGGAATTCGAATGTGTTCGCTGGCGCGGTCCAACCAGGCTTGGCTTACGCCCTGCCCTTCGCTGCCAAATACCCAAACGCCAGCGGGTTTTAAATCAGCGTTGAACAGGTCAACGCTTTTTGGGTGAAGGCTGGTTACCCGCACCGGCACTGTTGGCTTGGCTGCTGATTTGTTCGATGAAAGGGCTTTCAGCAAATCGGCCTCGGTGTATAGCTGCAAGCTGAATTGCGCGCCCATGCCCGCGCGTAGTACTTTTTCACTCCACACCCAAGCGCTGTGGTCGCTAAGCGCCACTTGTTGAACACCGGCCGCTGCACAATTGCGCAACAAGGTACCTACATTGCCGGGGTCTTGAATACCATCGAGCAAGGCAATGTCATGTTTTAACTCTAGGGCTGCACTTGCATTCACCGGCCTGAAAAAAATCATCGGCCCGGTGGGAGTACTCAGTTTGCTCAATTTTGAATACAGCGCGTCACTAAGCACCAAGCAGCGAGTCTCACCATTTTCAAGCACATCGCTCAAGGCCGACATGGTCAACCATTCAGGCTTGTTCAACAAACTTTGAGGAATCCATACCGATTCAATGTTGACCCCAGGCAGGTGCAACAATATTTCAGCCAGGTGCAGGCCCTCTGCTGCAGCCAATCCACTGTTGCGCAAGGCATTGTTAGAGGCCAGTAATCTGGTAGCTGCCTTCAGCCGTTCGTTTTGGGCCGATTCAATGTGCGTAAAATTTCGTTCGTAACTCATGGCCGCCTTTAGAACGACAAATTCTGCTGTTCACGTTCAAGCGCTTCACGCACTGGCCTGAAGGATTTTCTGTGAAGCTGCGTGGCCCCATGTTCTGCCAGCAAGGCCATGTGACGTGCGGTTGGGTAACCCATGTGAATATCGAGTTCATATTGCGGGTATTGCAGTGCCTGCGTTTTACACCATTCATCGCGGGCTACTTTGGCGAGAATGGATGCAGCTGAAATCGCAGGGATTTTAGTATCGCCTTTTACCACTGCAATTGCCCTGTAAGGCCATTTTGGTAGTTTGTTGCCATCCACTGCAATTAAACATTCCTCGGGTTTCAGGCCTGTTTGTTCAAGCACTGAATCCACGGCTCGCCACATGGCCAGCAAACTAGCTTGCAGAATATTTAATTGATCAATTTCTTCAACCGTGGCTTGCGCCACCGCGCAAGCCTTGGCATGTTGTTGAATTTCTGCAGCTAGGGTATCGCGCTTTTTGGCAGTCAATGTTTTCGAGCAAGCCAAACCCTCAACCGTGTTGGGCTGGTTCAACAGGGCTGCGCCAGCCACTACCGGGCCACACAAGGGTCCCCGCCCTGCCTCATCCACACCAATCACCTGCAAGCCACGTTCTAAGGCATAGGCCTGAATTTCAGGCCATTCCTGAAGCTTAGCCATTCATCACCTGCTGAATGACACGGCTTGCAATTTCACCAGATGGTTTTAGCAAACGTTGATGCTGCTCGGCAAAAAGGGTTTGTAGCCTGTCCCTATTTGCGTCGTTGTCCAGCTGGAACAGTGCTTTTTCCGCAAGTGCTGCCGGTGTTGCATCATCTTGCAGCAGCTCGGGCACGGCGAATTCATTGAGCAAAATATTTGGAAGGCCAACATAGGGCAAGTAGCCCTTGCCTTTCATCATTTGGTAGCTTAGCCAGGGCATTTTGTAGGCAATTACCATGGGTTTGCGGTACATCATTGCCTCAAGTGTGGCAGTTCCACTGGCCAGCATTACGGCATCGGCGGCCGCCATGCATTCATGCGATTTGCCCTCGACAAGGGCCCATCGTTCAAGCAGATGCGGTGCAATCATGGCCCTGAACATGTTCAGTAATTTGCTGGCTGGCGGCATGGGCGTTACAAATCTCAAATCTGGCTTTTGCTTGAGCAACTCGACACAGGCTTGAACGAATGCTGGGCCGATGTGTTTCACTTCAGCCCCTCGGCTGCCTGGCAATACCGCCAACAATTGCCCTTCGCTTTGCAAACCCAGCTTGGCGCGGTAGGCCATGGGATTGATTGTTTCCGGTACCAGCGCAGCCATGGGATGACCAATATAAGTGGCAGCAATACCTTCTTTGGCTAAAATTTCAGGCTCAAACGGAAATATGCACAACACGTGGCTGCAGGCCGCTTTAATTTTATGAATGCGCTCCATGCGCCAGGCCCAAATGGATGGGCACACCACATGCACCGTGGGTACACCACTTTCGCGAAGCGCTAGTTCAAGGTCCAAATTGAAGTCGGGCGCATCTACACCCACAAACACTTTGGGGCGATTGTCTACAGACCAGTGCTTGATCAGTTTTTTGCGCATTTTCAGCAAACGTGGCAAATGGCGCAACACTTCAACATAGCCACGCACAGACAATTCCTCTGAGCCATGCAGAGGCCTCACACCCAAATCGCGAAGCTTCGGGCCAGCTATGCCCTCCATGGCAAGTATTTGGGTTTGAATCAGGTGTTCAATGGCCAGGGCACCTATCCAGTCGCCAGAGGCCTCGCCTACAGCAATGGCAAGATCTACAGGATCTGTGGAATAAGGTGATCGCGTGTACTTCATGGTTTAACGAATAATGCCGCGAGTTGCTTTGTCGAGAAACGCGTTCATTTGGGCAAGGTGTTGCTTTGCATCATCGGGGGCGGAAGCCGTTAGCGAATCAATGGCCTCTTTTGCTTCTGCAATACTTAAACCCTGGCGATAAATTGCCTTGTATGCCCTTTTGATGTTCAAGATCGCGTCGGGTGAAAAACCCCTGCGCTTTAAACCTTCCGAATTAATTCCCGCCGGCGCGGCTGGATAACCTGCCGCCATCACGAAGGGAGGAACGTCTTGCATTAGCTTGGTTTGAAAAGCTGTCATGGCATGATCCCCCACGCGAATGAATTGGTGAACGCCACTCATACCACCCAAAATAACCCAGTCACCAATAATAACGTGGCCTGCCAGCTGCACGCTGTTGGCGATGATGGTGTTGCTGCCAATGTGGCAGTCGTGCGCAATATGCACATAGGCCATAATCCAGTTGTCGTTGGCCATGGTGGTTTTGCCACCGTCTTGCACTGTGCCTGTGTTAAAGGTGCAGTATTCACGAATGGTATTGCGATCGCCAATAATCAGTTCAGTGGGCTCGCCTTTGTATTTTTTGTCTTGCGGGTCGCCGCCAATGGTGGCTGATCCGTGAAATACATTGTCCTGACCAATTGTGGTGTGCCCAGCAATGACCATGTGCGGGCCAATTTTAGTACGCGCCCCAATTTTGACATTGGGGCCAATTACTGAAAACGGACCAACTTCAACCGTACTGTCCAGTTCGGCTTTCGGATCGATTATTGCGGACGCATGTATGGGCATTTGAAAGTGTTCCTTAAACTTCGCGGGCCGTGCACATTAAATCTGCAAGCGCGACCACATTGCCATCCACAAGCGCTTTCGCTGCGTACTTCCAGATACCGCGCGAAACTCGCTCCACCTGTACATCCAGCATTAAAACGTCACCCGGCACCACTGGCTTTTTGAAGCGGCAATTGTCGATGCCCACGAAGTAATACACCAGGTTTTTGTCTGGTGATGCTTCCATCGATTTAAACGACAGTAAACCGGCTGCCTGCGCCAGGGCTTCCATGATCAACACACCTGGCATAACCGGGTGGATTGGGAAGTGCCCAGGAAAAAAAGGTTCGTTGTAACTGACGTTTTTCTGGGCCAGAATTCGAACATTGGGTTCAAGCTCAAGCACTCGATCAACAAGCACAAAAGGGTAACGATGCGGCAAGTTTTCCAAAATGCCTTTGATGTCCATAACTGGCGTATTCATAGCTTCTGAGTTCACACTTTTAAGTTTGGGTTTGTTGTTATTTCAGCTTGTTTTATTACAGCTTGTTTTTCAGTTCGCGCACTTCGCTGCGCAATTTGAGTATTTGTCTGAGGGTCACTGCAGTTTTCTCCCACTCTTTGTGCTCTTGCAAGGGGAAAATTCCAGTATAAGCACCAGGTTCCTTAATACTGCTCATTACCACTGAAGCACCAGAAACATGGGTACCATTTGGAATGTCAAGGTGACCAAACACCATGGCTGCACCCCCAATTGTGCACCGCGCGCCAATGTGGGTACTGCCTGCAATACCCACACAACCTGCCATGGCAGTATGTTCTCCCACAGTCACATTGTGAGCAATCTGAATTTGATTATCCAGTTTTACACCAAAACCGATTAGCGTGTCGTCTAGCGCACCCCGATCGATCGTGGTGTTGGCACCAATTTCCACTTGGTCTGCAATCAGTACTCTGCCCACCTGTGGAATTTTGATCCAGGCCCCTTTTTCATTGGCGAAACCAAAACCATCGGCACCTATAACCACACCCGCATGTACGATGCAATCTGAACCTATAACGCATTCGTCATAGATCGTCACATTTGGGTAAATACGGGTATTTGCTCCCACTTCAACATGATTGCCCAACACCACGCCCGATTCAATTCGGCTGCCCTCACCCACCTTAGCATGGGCACCTATTACGCAGTTGGCAGCAATCGTTGCGCTTGGGGCAACTGTGGCAGTTGGGTCTACTACAGCTCTTGGGTGAATTCCTGGCTGTGGCTTGAATTCACTGTGGGCTACCCACCATTGCTGCAGCTTGGCGTAGTACAAGTAAGGATCGCTAACAAGCCATGCCAAAGCGGAAGGTGCGGTGTTCGTACTTTCTTTGATGAATTGGCAAAGCGATTCGAATTGCGATTCCCGAACGAGCACCACACCGGCTTTGCTTGAAAACAGTTGGTCACGAAACTTTGGGTTGGCGAGAAAGCCAAGGTGCTTGGCGCCCGCTTTTTCAAGTGGCTGAATGCCTGCCAGTACGATGTTGCCTGGCACTGCCTGATCACCACCGAACGAAGCCAGCCGGCCGCCAAACTGCTCAAGCAGGGTGCTGAGCTTCGTTTCAATGAAATTCATCGATGTGGTTTACTTCGCGCCGTCCAAGCTGCTGAGCACTTGGTCGGTGATGTCAATGCGTTTGTTGGCGTATACAGCCTCTTGGAAAATGATGTCGTAATTTTCCTTTTCTGCAATTTGACGAATCACGCGGTTTGCGCGCTCAACCAACTCACCTACTACTTGGTTTTTCCGTTGAGCCAAGTCTTCTTCAAATTCGCGGCGCTTGCGTTGGAAGTCTCGGTCCATCTCAGCCAAATCACGCTGACGGCGAACTTTTTCGGCCTCAGGCAAGGTGATGGCGTCTTTGTCCAGCTTGGTGGCCTCAGCCTTTACTTTGCTGGCCAAGTCTTCCAGTTCTTTTTGGCGCTTGGAAAAGTCGCGTTCCAGTTTCTTTTGGGATTCCACTGCAAACTTTGAATCACGCAAAATGCGTTCTGTGTTTACAAATCCTATTTTTGTCGCTGCTTGGGCGTGGGACATGGTTGGCAACACAATTGCCAGCGACAAGGCACCACCAATCAACAATTTTTTCACACTATTCAAAACCATTCTCCAATATTGATTCGAACTTAGAAGCCAGTACCAATCGTGAACTGCACACGTTGGGTTTCATCTTGTGGCTCGCGATTCAGAGGTACACCCAAGCTGAACTTTAGCGGGCCAACCGGGGATAGCCAGGAAATACCTAGACCGGTTGAGTAACGTAACTCTCCAATATCAATCTTCTCACTACTTTGGAAGACGTTACCCGCATCCAGGAATGTAAATGCCCTGAAGGTACGGTCTTTGCTCATACCGGGAATCGGGAAGAAGAATTCTGCATTACCGATAACCCGCTTGGAACCACCAACAGGCACATTGTCTGCATCACGAGGGCCCAAGGTTGAGGAACGATAGCCACGCACAGTACCAATACCACCTGCATACACGTTGCGGAAAATTGGATACGGTGAACCGCTCAGCCCGAAACCACCGGTCACCTCACCGTTCAAGGCCAAGGTATACAGCTTGCCGATCGGAAAGTAGAACTGTTCCTGGTATGTAGTGCGGATGAATTCCTGGTCGCCCAGCGGGGTCGCATATTCAGCAGTTAGCCTGGTTACACGGCCCCGTGTTGGCGCAATCGCGGAATCTCGGGAATCAAATGAATAACCTGCATTGAGCAAAACCGCATAGCTAGAGTTGCCAAAGTCGTTCACGTAACGCTGGAAGCGAGCCGGGCTGAACTGCCCTACTTCAAGGTCTGTGCCTTCGTAACCCCCACCAAAAGAAATGCGCTCGAACTCACTGATCGGATAACCAAAACGAAGACCCGCTCCGGTTGTTTCAATAATATAGTCACCCAAGTTCAGTTCGCTGGGGTCGGTGCGACGGTTATAAACTTCAAAGCTGCGGGAAACACCGTCAATTGTGAAGTAGGGGTCTGTCTGCGAAAACGAAATGGTACGGTTAACCTTGCTGGTATTCAGCTCCAAGCCCACGGTTTTACCGGTTCCAAAAAGGTTTTGTTGCTGAATGGCGGCAGAGAGTACCAGGCTGTCGGTACTGGAAATACCAGCACCCAAGAGCAAGTTGCCGGTTGGCTTTTCCTCAACCTGCATGTTCACATCGATTTGATCTGATGTGCCGGGCACGGGCTGGGTTTCAATGTCTACGTTGGAGAAATAGCCGAGGCGGTCCACCCGCTCCTTGGACAGTTGAATTTTTCTCGAATCGTACCAAGACGATTCAAATTGGCGGAATTCACGGCGAATAACTTCGTCTTTGGTGCGGGTATTGCCACCTACATTCATGCGGCGAACATAAACCCGCTTGCCCGTGTCCACTGCCATATTGATGTTGACCACGCGCTTTTCGCGGTCGAGGTCGGGTATGACGTTGGCATTGGCGAATGCATAGCCGTAATTGCCCAAGCGGTCTTGAATGGCTTTAGAGCTGTCTGTCAACAGTTCACCATTGAAGGTATCGCCCTTTTTCATTTTGACCAGAGAACGCAACTCTTCGTCGCGTCCCAGCAACTGGCCGGTCAGCTCAATGTCACCGAAGGTGAATTTCGCACCTTCTTTAATTGTGATAGTGATGAAAATGTCTTGCTTGTTTGGAGCAATTTGAACCTGAGTATTCTCAATATTGAAATCGGCATAACCCCGGTTCAGATAAAAAGAGCGCAACTTTTCGATATCGCCGCTCAGTTTCTGTCGGGAATACTGGTCGTTTTTGCTGTACCACGACATGAAGCCACCGGTACTGAGTTCAAATTCCTCAAGAAGCTCCTCTTCCTTGAAGTCTTTTGCACCCAGAATTTTCAATTGCTTGATTGATGCAGATTCACCCTCATCCACATTGAACGTAATGGCAACCCGGTTACGTGCCAACTCGTCGACACGAGTTTGAACCTGCGCACCATATTTGCTGCGAGAAAGGTATTGACGCTTTAATTCTTGCTCCGCCTTGTCGAGCAGCGATTTGTCAAAAATAAGAGACTCACCGATACCGACACCTTTCAATGCAGTTTTAAGGGTCTCTTTGTCAAATTCTTTGGTGCCGTTGATTTCAACAGAGGCAATTGCTGGCCGTTCAACCACGGTAACCACCAGGACGTCACCCTTTGCCGAGATTTTTACATCCTCGAAAAAGCCGGTCGCAAAAAGCGATCGAATCGCCTGCAGGGCTTTTTCATCTGTAAACGTGTCACCCACACGAATAGGCAGGTAGCTAAACACCGTACCAGCCTCAGTGCGGCGCAAACCCTCTACCTCGATGTCTTTCACCACAAACTGGTTTGCCTGAGCATGTGCCACGCTCACTGACAAAGCGCAGGTGGCCACGACTGGATAAACCAAGCGCGCTGGAAACAGAGTACTTCTTATTGTCATTCAGATCGTTCCTACCAGCCCAGTCAGGCTGGAACCAATATATGAAGGCATTTAGAAAATTAGCCTTTGAATATCATTAAAAAAAGCAACACTGGTCAAAATGCCAATTAGCAAAATACCCAGTTTTTGGCCTCGAATCTGCCACACTTCATCAACCGGTTTGCCTCTGACGATTTCGGCCAAATAATACATCAAGTGCCCCCCATCCAAGAGCGGGATCGGCAAAAGATTCAAAATGCCTAGGCTAACAGAAACCATGGCTAGAAAACCGAAAAAAGGAAGAATCCCGAGACTCGATGATTCGCCAGCTGCGGACGCAATCGACACAGGCCCGCTCAGGTGCTCCCAAGACAAATCTCCAATGAGCATTTTACCCAACGCAGCCAGGGAAAATACGCTGACTTCCACCATTCGACCACTACCATCAACAATCGATTCCCATGGGCTCAAAGGATTGCTCACGATCACTGACTCGCCTCCGATCGACAAGCCCAGTCGACCGATGGTTTCACCATTTTCCAACCGGGTTTTCTCAGGTGTTGCCAAGAGGCTTATATCTTGCTCATCTCGGCGGATGCGAATGGCAGTTTCTTGTGCCGGGCGCTCTTTGATCAGGTTCGTGAATTGGGCAGATGTTTCAACCAGTATGCTGTCCACGGCCAGTATCTGGTCATTGGCTAGAAAACCTGCCGCAGCTGCCGCGCTACCCTCGCCAACTGCCCTAACCCGCACACTTTTTTCAAAAGGCAAAAACCCGAGTTCGCGTGTTAATGTTGGCCCCAATTCTGCATTGATCGTGGAGGACGGCACTGTATCCAAAGTTAATTCTGAACCTTGACGATTGACCTTGATCGCTAGATCTTCACGGAAAAGCCGCGCTTTGATAAGCGCCCAAGACACCTCATTCCAGTTCTTGGTTGTATCGCCATTGACGTGGGTAATTTCATCGCCTGCAATCAAGCCTGAGCTTGCAGCGATCGAATTGGGTGTTGGATTTGCAACTTGGGTAGCAAGGCCAGTGGGTTGCATGTAAGCCAAAAAACCGTAAATAAGTGCCGCAAGAACAAGATTGGCCATGGGGCCGGCCAAAACAATTGCAATTCGATGGCCAACCGGTTTGCGATTGAATGCCTCCGAAAGATCTATATCGTGACCACTCAAGCTGTCGGGATCGCGTTCGTCGAGCATTCGAACGTAACCACCCAAGGGTATCCACGAAATGGTCCATTCCACTTTGGTTTTTTTATTAATCCACTTGAATATGGGTTTACCAAACCCCACCGAGAAGCGAATTACACGCACACCATAAAAGCGCGCCACGGAATAGTGGCCGTACTCATGAATAAAAACAAGAATACCTAGGGCAATCAGGAACGAAACAATTGAATTCAGCATTTAAATCCTGTGTTTAACACTTCTTGGCGCATTCAACTGCGAAAGCGCGCACTTCTCTGTCCAGTTCGAACGCATCGTCCAGGTTGGCAACACAAGTTGATGCAAAACGGGACAAACTCATCTGCGTCAACTTCACGATATCCATGTAAGCAATCTTTTCATTCAAAAACAAATCAACTGCCATTTCATTGGCCGCATTAAACACTGGTGCCATTGTGTCGGGCTTCGCAAGTACATCAAATGCGAGCTTCAACATCGGAAAACGGCTCAAATCAGGTTCCTCGAAATCCAGTTTTCCCAGGGCGGCCAAATTCAAACGCGGTGAGCCTGACTCAATTCGGTCGGGTAAACCCAAGACGTGGGCGATGGGTGTTCTCATGTCTGGGCAACCCAGCTGCGCCAGCATGCTACCGTCTTTGTATTCAACCAATGAATGGACAATTGATTGCGGGTGAACCAAAACTGACAGCTGCCCGGCAGGCAAACCAAACAGCCAAAGTGCCTCGATTAACTCAAGACCTTTGTTTGCCATTGTGGCACTGTCCACCGAGATTTTTCGCCCCATTACCCAATTTGGATGCGCAATCGCTTGGGCTGGACTAACCTGAGAAAGTTCCGCTACGCTTTTATTTCTGAAAGGACCACCAGAGGCTGTTAACACAAGCCTTTCGATACCAAACTCTGCCGCTCGGCTCAAATCGTAATTGGCAGGTAAACACTGATAAATGGCATTGTGCTCTGAATCGACGGGCAGAATGGTGGCACCCGAGCTCAAACTGGCTTGGATCATGAACCGTCCAGCCAAAACCAGCGACTCTTTGTTGGCCAACAATACCCGTTTACCGGCTTGTAGCGCACTGAGCGTGGGCTTTAACCCGGCTGAACCCACAATTGCGGCCACAACCGTGTCAATTTGTTCGCTTTGGCAAAGCGATGCAAGAGCATCCTCTCCACCAATTTCTGGAATGTATCCAATTTGCTCGCGAAGCTTCGCATTAAGACCCGACGCATGCCATTGATTAAGGGCATTGGAGTCACAAATAATTAAAACTTTGGGTCGGTGTACACAGGCCTGTGCGAATAGCAATTCGATATTTCGGCCCGCAACCAAGCCATGCACCTGAAAACGATCGGGGTGCCTGGCGACCACGTCAAGAGTATTGATGCCGATGGTGCCGGTTGCACCAAGAATAAGTAGGTTTTGCAAATTCATTCTTCAATTCAAGCCACGGTTGCACTAACCAGCAAAATCGCAAGGGGTAGCACGGGTAACTGTGCGTCAATCCGGTCGAGAACGCCACCATGGCCCGGCAATAGCTGACTGCTGTCCTTTAAACCGGCCTTGCGTTTCAACATAGACTCAAACAGGTCACCAACCACGCTGTAAGCGCTCAGCACAATTAGCCAAAAGGTAAACACAATTGGATGCCAGCGATCAAAGGCCATGACTTGCCAAGTGTTTTTCAATTCAGGATATGCGTCTGCCAATGAAACCACAATCCAGCTAAGTGCAACCACGCTAAATGCGCCGCCGACAGCACCCTCCCAGCTTTTTCCGGGAGAAATTCGGGGGGCTAATTTGCGCTTGCCAAAGGTTTTTCCGAAAAAGTACGCAAAAATATCAGCCGCAAAGCAAATAGCGATGGTACTTAGCAAAAAAATAACACCGTAGGTTTTGGTGATCACCAGTGCCAAGCCCGCTGCTGCAATCAACACAAACCCGACAAGACCATAGAGTGCCTTGTTGTTCAGCACTCCAACTGATACATTTCGAAGGCACCAGGGTGCAAAACCCACCCAAAACACACTGGCCAGTGCAAGCAAAGGAAAAACCTGTGTTTGAAGGTTAAGTGAGCGTTCCAGCAATATGCAACCGAAGCCGCCAACCACTGCATATGCAACGGCTTTTCCAGGCTCGAAAAGACCAAGCCTGGCCCACTCCCAGAATGCGCCAACCAGCACTGTCAATACGAAAAGATTCCAGCCGATCTTGCCGCCATACAACAGAACTACAAGCAGCACGATCAGCAGGACTACAGCCGTGATCACACGCGTTCTAAGCATGATATGTCTCGATTGAGAACTGGATCACAGGGCGGATTGCCGAACATGGACCACTGGGGCCTGAATTTGCTCGGAGGTTCGACCAAAGCGTCGTTCTCTGTTGTTATAGGAATCGATGGCCTCAAGAAGCATGGACTTGCCGAAATCAGGCCAAAATTTGTCAGTGAAATAAAATTCTGTGTAAGCCAACTGCCACAGTAAAAAGTTGGACACTCGCTGCTCTCCGCCAGTTCTTATAAATAAATCTGGCTCGGGACTGCCTTGCAGGCACAGGTGTCTGGAAAGGTCGGTCTCTGAAATCTGATCTGGATTATTAGCCAGCTCAGGGTTGTTTTTAAGCATGTTTTTAGCGGCCTGCAGAATATCCCACCTGCCACCATAATTTGCAGCGATGTTTAAAAACAGCCGGGTATTGTTTTTTGTAAGTTCTTGCGCTGAAGCAATCGCCGCGCGCAACTCTGGCTCGAATGCCGAAGTGTCACCTACAATTCTGAGGCAAATGTTTTCTCGATGCATGGCCTCCACATCTTTGCGCAGCACACGAATGAAAAGACGCATCAGAAGGCTGACCTCCTCGGGAGGCCTGCGCCAATTTTCCGAGGAAAAAGCAAACAGCGTGAGGTGTTCGACGCCAAGTTCGCAGCAGGCTTGAACAGTGCGCTTGACAGCGTCTACGCCACGCTTGTGCCCGGCAAATCGGGGCATAAGACGGCTCTTGGCCCAGCGGCCGTTCCCGTCCATCACGATTGCAACGTGCTTTGGAATTTCGGATGTAACTGGAACATCCAGAGTTGAGCTGGTGTAGACGGTCATGAATGACTTAAACCGTCATGATTTCAGCTTCTTTTGACTGCAAAACCTGATCGACTTCGGATACAAACTTGTCGGTCAGTTTTTGAATGTCCGCTTGAGCACGGCGCTCATCATCCTCAGAAATTTCCTTGTCGTTAACCAGACGCTTCAGTGCCTCGTTCGCGTCGCGACGAAGGTTGCGAATAGCCACTTTGGTTTGTTCACCTTCGCCTTTGATGAATTTGGTCAACTCTTTGCGACGTTCTTCCGTCAGCGCAGGCATTGGGACTCGAATGGTTTCACCCATAGATGCAGGATTAAGGCCCAGGTCCGATTCACGAATGGCCTTTTCAACAGCGTTGGCCATGTTTTTTTCCCACGGTTGAACCACGATTGTTCGAGCATCTGCAAGGCTCAGGTTCGCCACCTGGGATATTGGAACCATAGAACCATAGTAATCAACTTGCACGTGGTCCAAAATACCTGTGTGTGCACGGCCGGTGCGCACCTTTTGCAAATCGGTTTTCAGGGACTCGATGGATTTCACCATCTTCTCTTCAGTTGTTTTTCGAATGTTCGCAACGCTCATGATTGGATTCTCACTGCCTAAGTGGATTAATTAGTAAATTAATTAGTCGATCGAATGGCCAGTTAATTACATATGCACCAAAGTGCCCTCGTTTTCACCAGCAACGGCGCGATGCAAGGCACCTGGCTTGTTGATGGAAAATACCCGGATTGGAAGCTTTTGGTCGCGACACAAAGCAAATGCCGTGGCGTCCATTACCTCGAGGTTTTTGGAGATTGCTTCGTTAAACGAAATTTTTTCATATCGAGTTGCGGTGGGATCCTTATTCGGGTCGGCGGTATAAATACCATCCACCTTTGTGGCTTTCAGTACAACCTCAGCGCCAATTTCAGAACCACGCAACGCTGCTGCTGTGTCGGTGGTGAAGAATGGGTTACCGGTACCCGCTGCGAATATGACTATCTTGCCTTCTTCAAGGTAACGAATCGCTTTGGGCCGGATGTATGGCTCTACAACCTGCTCGATATTGAGCGCCGACTGCACCCTGGCCTCGACGCCAGCTCGACGAAACGCATCCTGCAACGCAAGCGCGTTCATTACGGTGGCCATCATGCCCATATAGTCTGCGGTGGCCCTGTCCATACCAGCGGCTCCGGGAGCAATTCCCCTGAATATGTTGCCACCACCAATCACTACTGCCAATTCGACACCCGATGCTGAAACTTCTGCAACTTCTGAAACCATTCTTTCTATGGTTTGCCGATTGATGCCATAAGAATCTTCGCCCATCAGGGCCTCGCCTGACAATTTCAGTAACACACGTTTGTATGCTGCCATTCAAGCCTCTTGTTGGATTATTGTCAGGATTCTATAACGTAAAGCACAGAACTTAGTAGACAAGCAAATAAAAAGGGGCTTCTCGTGACGAGAAACCCCTGTTCAGACCAAGGAATTAGCGACCTGTAGCGGCAGCCGCAGCCTGTGCAGCAACTTCAGCTGCAAAATCGTTCACTTTCTTTTCAATCCCTTCGCCTACGATAAACAAGTCGAAGCCGTTAACTTCGCTGCCCTTGCTTTTGAGCATGGCTTCAACGGTGAGTTTGTCGTCTTTTACAAATGGCTGAGACAGCAAGGCTACCTCTTTCAAGAACTTCTTGATTGAGCCCTCAACCATTTTCTCTGCGATATCAGCCGGTTTGCCCGATTCTTCCGCTTTGGCCTTGGCCACTGAACGCTCGCGATCGATGTCTTCCTGAGGAACGCCGCTTTCGTGCAAGGCCTTGGGTTTGGTCGCTGCGATGTGCAAGGCAACATCTTTGCCCACATTTTCATCGGAACCAGTGTAGTCGACCAAAACGCCGATTTTGCCGCCGTGAATGTATGAGCTTAAGCTACCTTTGGCTTCAACACGCTTGAAACGGCGAACGGACATGTTTTCACCAATTTTGCCGATCAAAGCGGCGCGCACTGTGTCTACCGTGCCTTCACCCAAAGGCAAGGCAGAAAGAGCCTCAACGTTGGCTGGGTTATGGTCTGCAATCAACTTTGCTACATTGGCTACAAAAGCCAGAAAGTCGTCGTTTTTTGCCACGAAATCAGTTTCGCAGTTCACTTCAACAATGGTACCTAACTTGCTGGATTCATTGATATAAATCCCAACCAAGCCTTCAGCGGTTACACGGGTGGCCGCCTTGCTGGCTTTGCTTCCCAATTTAACACGCAAAATTTCTTCAGCCTTGTCCATGTCGCCGGCGGCTTCAGTCAAGGCTTTTTTGCATTCCATCATCGGCGCGTCTGTTTTCTCACGCAGTACTTTAACCATTGCTGCTGTAATTTCAGCCATTGATTTTCTCCTAAAGTCGGATTCTGAATTAGACAAAAAAAAGGGGCGATTGATCGCCCCATTGGAAGGCAAGGGCTTGATTAGCCCTCGGCTCCCTCTTCAGACACTTCCACGAAGTCGTCACCGCCCTTGATGGCTTCAACCACATCGTTTACAGCTTGATCGCGGCCAGCCAGTACGGCATCGGCTACAGAACGAGCGTATAAACGAATGGCGCGGGCGGAGTCATCGTTACCAGGAACAATGTAGCTGACGCCTGCTGGTGAATGGTTGGTATCCACAACTCCAACTACTGGAATGCCCAGCTTTTCAGCTTCAGTAATCGCAATTTTGTGGTAACCAACGTCGCACACAAAAATCGCATCGGGCAAGGTGGGCATGTCTTTGATGCCGCCGATTGACTGGTTCAGTTTTTCAAGCTCGCGGGCAAACATCAGAGCTTCTTTCTTGGACATGCGCTCGGTACCGCCGTCTGCGATGATGGCTTCCATGTCTTTCAAGCGCTTGATGGATGTTTTCACGGTTTTGAAATTGGTGAGCATGCCGCCCAACCAACGCTGATCAACGAAGGGCATGCCGCAGCGCTGTGCTTCTTCGGCAATAATTTCCTTGGCTTGGCGCTTGGTGCACACAAACAGGATGTTTCCGCGGTTGGCTGACAGGCGCTTGACGAATTTCAACGCGTCGTCGAGCATTACAACCGTTTTTTCCAGGTTAATAATATGAATTTTGTTACGATGGCCGTAAATGTAAGGGGCCATTTTTGGGTTCCAGAAGCGTGTTTGGTGGCCAAAGTGGCAACCTGCTTCCAGCATTTCGCGCATTGATACTGCCATGAATTTCTCCAGTGTAGACAGGGTTAAATGGGTTTGTACTGGGCCAGCAACGGGTTAAACACCAATAATTACTAGCACCCTGTCGCACAAACCATTAAATTTGCTCTTGGGAGTTGGCCTACCATATCGAGCAACTAATTTAACACTTAGATGCTTAACTAAGCGGGCCACCCCCAGACCTAGAGCAGCCAAAGATTATACTCGGTTAAAATACGTTAGCTCAAGCAGGAATTAAACAAAACCATGAATATTGTGATTAAAAACGAGCATGACATTGAAAAAATGCGTGTGGCAGGCCGTTTGGCTTCTGAAGTTCTTGATTTTATCGGCCCACATGTGGTGGCAGGGATTACCACCGAGGAGCTGGATAAACTCTGCCACGATTACATGGTGAACGTGCAGGGTACAATTCCCGCTCCATTGAACTACGCACCTCCGGGTTACACCCCCTACCCCAAGTCAATATGTACCTCGGTTAATCACCAAATTTGTCATGGTGTTCCAGGGCCAAAAAAGCTGAAAAATGGCGACATCATCAATATTGACATTACCGTAATCAAGGACGGTTATCACGGGGACACCAGCCGCATGTTTATCGTGGGTGAGGGTTCACTGGCAGCCAGACGTTTGTGCGAGATCACATTTGAAGCCATGTGGATTGGTATTGAGCAAGTGCGCCCCGGGGCTACGCTTGGCGACGTTGGAGCTGCCATTCAAAAATTCGCAGAAGGGTTCGGCTACTCGGTGGTTCGGGAATTTTGTGGTCATGGAATTGGCACCAAGTTTCATGAGGAACCACAGGTTTTGCATTACGGCAAACCTGGCACTGGCGTGGTGTTGCAGGAAGGCATGATTTTCACCATTGAGCCAATGTTGAATGCGGGTCGCCGGGAAATCAAGGAAATGCCAGATGGATGGACTATTGTGACGAAAGACCACAGCTTGTCGGCACAGTGGGAGCACACGGTGTTAGTCACTGCCGATGGATATGAAATCTTGACTCAATCGGCAGGCACGCCCGCCAACCCTCGCTTGAAAACACAGGCAGCCTGACTTGAGCAAGGAAGTGGCAAAATCTGCGAAAACACCCGCTGCTCCCGACCTGAGCACTGTGCGAGTGAGCATTAAGAATCAGTTGAAAAGCCAAGCGCATCAATGGCTTACACCCTTTGATCAGAATACACCTGCTTCAGCCGTAGAAGCTGTATTAAAAAGGCGCTGCACTTGTGTGGACGAAGCACTGATCTCTTTGTGGGATTCAATTGAAATGCCAGCGCAATACAGCTTGGTTGCCGTGGGTGGCTATGGCCGTGGCGAATTGTTTCCATTTTCAGATGTCGATGTATTGATTCTGATTAATGAAGAGCCCAACGAGACAAACACTGAGAAACTTGAAATCTTTTGCGGTTCCGGCTGGGATATCGGGCTTGAGATTGGGCACAGTGTTAGAACCCCGGCGCAGTGCATCGAAGAGGCAGGCAAAGACATTACGGTTCAAACTGCACTTGTAGAGGCACGTTTTTTGGCAGGAAATAAAAGAAACTTCAATGACTTAAAATCTTCTCTGAAGAAAGCTCTTGAAGTAAAGGCATTCTTTCGCAAAAAAACCCTGGAACTTAGGCAGCGTCATGCAAAATATCAGGAGACACCCTACAGCCTTGAACCGAACTGCAAGGAAAGTCCGGGTGGCCTGCGAGACCTTCATGTAATTCTGTGGGTATGCCGCGCCGCGAATTTGGGCAACAGCTGGGCCGAAATGGCTAAAAAAGGGTTGATCACGCCTTTTGAAGCTGCAAAATTGAGGAACAACGAACGCACCCTCAAAAAAATCAGATACCAGTTACATGTCACTACAGGCCGTCGAGAAGACAGGCTTGTGTACGATGTTCAGACCCAACTGGCTGAGTCGCTGGGATATCACCCGACTGCTGCAAAACGATCGAGTGAGCAATTGATGCAGCTCTATTACCTGGCAGCCAAGGCAGTCATGCAGCTGAACACCATATTGCTTCAAAACATTGAGCTTTCCATTTTCGGCACCAACGCACAGGCAGTGGTGATCGATGATGAGTTTCAGGAAACAGATTCACTGCTGGACATTCGAAACGACGAGGTATTCGCTAAAAATCCGTCTGCCATGCTACGTGCTTTTATCGTGATGCAGCAAAATCCGCGGCTCAAGGGTATGAGCGCCCGAATGCTTCGGAAGCTGTGGCACAGCAGGGTAAAGATCAACAGTGATTTTCGAAAAAACCCGGTGAATAAAGCTTTGTTTATTGAATTCTTCAAGCAACCGCAGGGTATCGTTCACGAACTTAGACGCATGAATGAAACCAGTGTTCTGGGAAGGTATTTGCCGGTTTTTCGTAAAATTGTGGGACAAATGCAGCACGACTTGTTTCACGTGTATACGGTTGACCAGCACATATTGACTGTGGTGCGCAACTTGCGCCGCTTTACCATGGCTGAGCACGCCCATGAGTACCCATACTGTAGCCAATTGATGGCCAATTTTGATGATCATTGGTTGTTGTATATTGCTGCCTTGTTTCACGATGTGGCCAAAGGCCGAGGCGGTGACCACAGCGTGTTGGGCGAGGTCGATGCACGCAAATTCTGCAAAGACCACGGATTCAATGAGGAAAACACAGATTTGGTGGCGTTTCTTGTCAAGCATCACCTGACCATGTCGAATATCGCCCAAAAGAAAGACCTGTCAGATGTCGAGGTGTTGAAAGATTTTGCTGCGCTTGTAAAAACCCCGCGAAACCTCACAGCTCTCTATTTGCTTACTGTTGCAGATATTCGTGGCACTAGCCCGAAGGTGTGGAATGCATGGAAAGGCAAACTACTAGAAGATTTGTATCGACTGACCCTGAAATATTTGGGTGGAGAGGCCCCGAACCGTAGGCAAATGCTTGCCGAGCAGCAAGCTGAAGCGCGCAGAATTTTGCGGCTGTACGCACTTTCAGACGACGTTCAGGACAAACTGTGGGCCCAACTTGATGTGTCCTATTTCCTGCGGCAGGGACCCAGTGACATTGCTTGGCACACACGGCACCTGTACTGGCGCGTAGACACCGAGCAACCGATCGTCAAGGCTCGCCTTTCATCGATTGGCGAGGGTTTGGAGTTGTTGGTGTATACCCGTGACGAAATGGATTTGTTTGCACGGATTTGCGGGTATTTCGATTCCAAAAACCTGAGCATTCTGGATGCAAAAATCCATACCACATCCCACGGCTATGCACTTGATTCGTTTTTGATTCAACACGACAGTCAGCATGAGTTTTACCGCGAAACACTGTCGCTGCTTGAAGCTGAACTCCAGGATCGGCTGGTCAAGCGTCTTCCGTTGGAACCACCGGTGTTTGGTCGAATGTCCCGACAGTCCAGGCATTTTCCGGTTCGCCCTTCAGTCGATTTGAAGCCAGACGAAAAGGGCAACCAGTATTTGCTAACTGTGTCAGCCACCGACCGCACCGGTTTGTTGTACTCGATTACCCGCTTGCTCGCGCAATACAAGGTTAGCGTACAAACCGCTAAAATTATGACTCTGGGCGAGCGAGCCGAAGACACTTTTTTACTCTACGGACAGTCCTTGAACTCGGGAAAACTGCAAATTCAGTTAGAAGCCGAACTTCTCGAATTGCTGTCAATATAAGTAAAAGCGCCATCGCGCGCCAGGCGTTTCACCTCTGCCGCTGTTTCGAGTCTTGGCCCTTGGGTGCAGGCATAACAACCACCCTGCACCACTTGCTCGCCAACCGCATCTGCAGCCAGGCACAACGAGGTGCGCAGCGCTTGGTCATAAGGCCAGGTGAAGTCGATGTGCTGCACAGCCTGATTGTCGCCCTCAAAGAATGTGGCGTCGCGACCGTGTGTGTAATCCAGAATTTGGTCGGGGACCACCAATTGCCCGGGCCTCAAATCAGGGCGAATGCCGCCCACCGAGGCCACCGACAGGATACCGTCGATGTTGAGCTGAGACAGAGCCCAGATATTGGCCCGGTAATTGATTTGATGGGGTGCAATGGTATGCCCATACCCGTGCCGGGCCAGAAAAACAATTTCATGGCCGGCCAACATGCCAAAGGTGAGCGCACCCGAGGGTTCGCCATAAGGCGTGCGCTGGACCTTGCGATTGGTAATTTCAAATTCAGGTAATTGGCTTAGACCACTGCCTCCCAACACTGCGTACATGGTTTACTTCCTGTCAGTTAGGTATTGTTCAAACTCTGCCGCCACCTCCGGGTGCTTTAATCCCAGTTCTACAGTGGCTTTCAAGTAACCTATTTTTGAACCACAGTCGAAACGGGTACCTGCGAATCGGTATGCCAGCACGGGTTGGTCTTCAAGCAACGACGCGATACCGTCAGTCAACTGAATTTCCCCGCCAGCACCTTTGCCGGTTTTTCGAATGTGATCAAAAATTTGTGAATTCAAGACGTAGCGACCCACCACAGCCAAATTGGTTGGCGCGTCTTTGGGGTCTGGCTTTTCCACAATCGCATTGACCCGCTCGGAGCGATTATTCCAAGGCGAGCTTGAAACAATACCGTACGACTTTGTTTCCGAAGGATCCACTTCTTGCACAGCCAGGACGCTCGCATGCTCCCGTTCAAATACTTTCACCATTTGGTGCGTAACCGACGGTGTACCTTTATCCACGTCCATCAGGTCGTCCGCCAAAAGTACAGCAAAAGGCTCAGTACCTACCACTGGTTCTGCACACAGTACCGCATGACCAAGCCCTAGAGGCTCCATTTGGCGAATATAAATACAGTTCACGTGACTGGGTACGATATTCTTGACAATCTCAAGCAGCGCAGTTTTACCGCGAGCCTGCAATTCGGCTTCCAGCTCGTAGGCTTTGTCGAAATGATCCTCAATCGAACGCTTGCTTCGGCCAGTAATGAAAACCAACTCGCTCAAACCGGCTTCCAAGGCCTCTTCAACGGCATATTGAATTAGTGGTTTGTCTACCACGGGCATCATTTCTTTGGGGCTGGCTTTGGTAGCCGGTAAAAATCGGGTACCCATACCCGCCACAGGAAACACAGCTTTTCTAACTCGGGACATGATTGCTCACTCAGTAATCGATCAATAAAAGATAAATGTAAAAAACGTTATAAGTGTTCTGTCTCATTGTTTGGCATAACTTTCCGACTCAGAGCATACCTTGAAATGTACTTTCATCAAGTACGGTAATGCCCAAGACGGTGGCCTTGTCTAACTTGCTCCCGGCAGCTTCGCCAGCCAGAAGGTAATCTGTTTTTTTAGACACGGACCCAGTTACTTTGCCGCCTCGCGCCACAATCAATTCACCGGCTTCATCGCGGCTGTACTGGCTGAGCGTGCCTGTCAAAACAAATGTTTTTCCAAAAAACGGATGCGATTCATCGGCAGCTTGACCTTCCTCATTTGGCCAACTGATCCCCAGCGAAATCAATTCACGCACAACCTGTTGATTAGAGGTTTCATCAAAAAACTGGCGTATTGAATCAGCAACTACTGGGCCCACATCGTTAACTTCGAGCAGTTCTTCTACGGTGGCGTTCATCAGCCGATCAATATTTTTGAAGTGTGCAGCCAAATCACGGGCTGTGGCTTCACCAACATGCCGTATTCCCAAGCCAAATAGAAACCTGCCAAAGGTTGTTTGTTTGGCTTTTTCAATACTTTCGAGCAGATTGCGGGCAGATTTTTCGCCCATACGCTCAAGTTGAACCAATGCATCAAATTGTAGGCGGAACAGGTCAGCGGGTGTCTTAACCCATTCCTTCTCGACCAATAATTCAACCAATTTGCTACCCAGGCCGTCAATATCAATGGCGCGCCTGTGTGCAAAATGAATGATAGCTTGTGTAAGTTGGGCTTTACAGACCAAGCCACCTGTGCACCTGAAAGCGGCCTCGCCCTCTTCTTGGCGCACCAGTGAATTGCAAATTGGGCAGTGGCTTGGCATTACAAAAACAATGCTGCTGGCGCTTCGCTGATTACCCGGAAAAGGCAATACCTCGGGAATAACATCGCCGGCCCGGCGAACCAAAACCTGGTCGCCCACACGTAGATCTTTGCGTTGAATTTCATCCAGATTGTGCAAGGTGGCGGAGGATACAACAACACCGCCTACTTTCACCGGCTCAAGCTTTGCAACCGGTGTAATTGAACCTGTGCGCCCGACTTGAACTTCTATGTTCAACAAGCGGCTCAGTACTTCATCAGGCGGAAACTTGTGCGCTATCGCAAAACGGGGGGCCTTGGCCACGTAACCCAATTGATCTTGAAGATCGAACGAATCAACTTTGTAAACGACTCCGTCAATTTCAAAAGGTAAGTTATCGCGACTCTCGCCCACAGCCCGATAAAAGGCCAGAAGGCCTTGCGCACCTACGGCGGTTCGGCTTAATTCAGAGACAGGCAAACCCATATTGGCCAGCCATTTCATCATCGCGGATTGGCTCTTTAATTCGCGCAACTGTTCTCGTTCAAGGGCTGCGCCATAGCAATAAAAACGCAAAGGACGGCTGGCTGCCACTTTCGGGTCGAGCTGCCGAATAGTTCCGGCGGCGGCATTGCGTGGGTTTGCAAACACCTTCAAACCGAGCTCGGCCTGTCGCTGGTTCATTTGCAGGAAATCTCTCTTGGTCATAAAGATTTCACCGCGAATTTCGAGATGTGCAGGGATGGCTCGGCCTTTCAATTTCAGTGGCAGGCTTCGAATGGTTTTTACATTGGCCGATACATCCTCACCCACGGTTCCATCGCCGCGAGTAATCGCTTGTTGAAACATTCCGTTAATGTAATGAATTGAAATGGCCAGGCCGTCAAATTTTGGGTCAACTGCGTAAGCGATGGTGGTGTCTGCTGGCAGGTCAGCCAATTCCTTTACCCGCCGGTCGAATGCAATTACATCGCTGTCTTCGAACGCATTGCCCAGCGACAACATGGGCATGCGGTGCTTTACTTGCTCGAATCCGTCAGCGGGCTTTCCACCAACACGTTGAGTGGGCGAATCGCTTTGAATCAGCTCGGGGTGGCTATTCTCGAGCTGTTGAAGCGACTGATAAACCTTGTCGTATTCCGAATCGGGAACCTCTGGGGCATCAAGCACGTAGTAGGCATGTTCCCAGCGATTCAAAAGATCGATCAAGCGGCGCATGGCGGAACCTGGCGATTCTTCCGCAGAATTGGAGCGATCGCCACCTTCAGTGTTTTCAAATAAATCCAGATTGATCATGAAAACAAGATGCGAGCCACAGGTGAGCCCGGCTTGAAGCCGGAATCGGTCAGGTTGCGTACCCGTTCAATAAGCTGATTGTAAATACCCTCAATTGCTTGGGTACTCAGTGTTCTGCCAGAATCGTCCATCAGTGGTGCGCCAAATTTTTCATTCATACCATGGCACACTGTCACAATATCGCCCAATGCCTTGATGGGCTCGGTAGAGTTAGGCACATCTATGCTAAAACTTAGCAGGCGTTTGCCCGGTGCATTGTGAATGACCATGCTAGCCAAAATGCCCGAATCATCATTCAAAAACCACTGGTGGCCTTTTTGAACCCAACCCGCCACAGCTAGCATGTCAATTGCCATGCTTTCCTGCACGGTTTCTGGTAGCAGGCAGTGCAGCCCGAGCAAGGTATCCAGCGCTGCTGCAGCCTGATCAAGGGTTTCAGCTTTGGCCACAACCTCTTTCATTTCGGGAAATTCAATTTCTGCATTGTGATCTTCAGCAAATCGCCTCAATTTTCCAAGCACCTCAGAGAATTCGATTGAGCTAATCGGGCCTTTGCGGTTAGCGATTTGAACACTCGCCTTGAGCGATTTTGCAGTACCCATGTAGTTGCTCGCCTTGAACCAAAGCGTTTCGGTGCTTTCAGCGATATCGGGGGTTGCTGAGTAAATAATTCGCTTGCGGTTGATTTGTTCCAAGCCATCAAGCAATCCTTTCCAAGTGTTTGCGTCCCGGTTTTCGTCGAAGCGAATCATGAATTCCGCAAACAGACGTTTGTCGATTGCCATCTGCGGCTCATTTTGCAAATGATTGTCATTGTTGGTTGTATCAGTTACGGCTTGGCCGAGAGCCTCGTGGGTTGTCTCTTCGAAGTCTTGAGGGGGGTTGAGATCCTGCTGCCCCAGGAATCCGGGCTCGGTTCGTTCAAATCCTGATTTCACAGTACCGGTATTTAACAAAGGGTCTTGGTCAGTTTCACCAAAACGTTCACTGGCTTGTTTGCGCAGCCGATAATCTTGCCACCAGTTGTAGGCAATCATGGCAGCAATACCACCACCACCAACAATCAGTAGGGTTAGTTGTAAGTCGTTCATACAGTTTCCGTTGCCATTTTTTCTGCAGCAGCCAAATCAACGGCAACAATGCGGGACACACCTTTTTCCTGCATTGTTACTCCAATTAACTGCTGTGCCATTTCCATGGCGATTTTATTGTGAGAAATGAACAAAAATTGGGTTTGTTCAGACATTTGTTTGACCAAACGTGTAAAACGCTCGGTGTTGGCATCATCTAGCGGAGCATCAACTTCGTCGAGCAAGCAGAATGGTGCCGGGTTTAACTCAAAGATCGCGAAAACCAGCGCGGTCGCGGTGAGCGCCTTCTCTCCGCCCGACAATAAGTGGATGGTGCCGTTTTTCTTGCCTGGGGGTTGGGCAAACACTTGCACACCGGCATCCAGAATTTCATCTCCGGTCATGACAAGGCGCGCCTCGCCCCCTCCGAATAATTTCGGGAACAAACGAGAAAAATGTCCGTTCACAACACCGAAAGTTTCAGAAAGAAGATCACGTGTTTCCTTGTCAATTTTACGAATGGCGTCCTCAAGGGTTTCCATGGCCTCCATCAGGTCACCAGCCTGTTGGTCGAGGAATGATTTTCTTTCTGTTGCGGCAACCAGTTCATCCAGTGCAGCCAGGTTTACAGCGCCTAACTCTTGCATACCGTTAATTAGGCGAGTTACCTCAGCCTGAAGAACCGACGCTTTGGGAGGCACCTCCATGGCAACGAACTGCTGGGCCAATTCGTTTACATCAGCCTGCACTTCGTCCATCAAATTTTTGTACTGTTCGATCGTTAGCTCTGCTGCCTGAATTTTCAAGGCAAGGTCCTGAACCGTATCTCGCAGAGGGTCGGCCTGTTTGTCACTTTCTTTCTCTATCCGCTCAAGTTCAGAGACCTTGGACATGATTTGCTCAAGTGCGTCGCGAGAAATTGCTACCCTTTCTTCAGCTATCACCCGTTCTTCCAGCGCAGCTTGCAGGGCTTCCTGGCCTTCTGTTTCGGAAAGGCTTTCAAGTTCAGTAACCGCCAATTGTTTGCGTTGCTGAATTTGCTGAATTTGGCTGTTGGCAAAGGTAATATCCCTCTCGCATTCTCGTTGGCGAGATTCTTGGTTGCGAATGTTGAATTCAGCATCCTGCTTTCTGCGCAGTGCATCCTGTACTTGTGCCTGCTTGTCGCGTAGCGCTTGCTCTGCTTGGGTTACCTTGTCTTTCTTGCTTTCAAGTGCATCACTGGCCACAGCAAGCTGCTCATCAAGTTCAGCGTACTTGTCTTCCGATTCAAGCAAAATCGCGCGCTGTTCTTCAAGTTCGCTTTGCAGCAAGGCCAGGTCCAAGCCAATTTGTTCGCGGCGGCTGTCTGCCCGGCTTTGTTGCTCCTGCAAACGAATCAGCTGCACCTGTGCTTCATGTAAACGCTTGGTCAAGCTTTCAACCAGGTTGCGTGCCTGCACCACATTCGCTTTCATTTCCCCAGTGCGAAGTTGCAGTTGGTCCCGCTTGGCCATTGATTCATTTTTCAGCATGTCGAGCGCGCGCACTTCGGTGCGCAAGGCTTCAATTTGCTGCTGGCGCTCTAGCCGACCGCTTTGGGCATTGTCTGCTGCATAAAACGAAACGCCTGTTGCGCTTACGCAATGACCTTGTGGCGTAAAAATTCGCTGACCAGGTTTCAGATTTTTTCGCTTTGCCAGTGCTGCTTGCAAATCGGGCGCCAAAAGGTAGCCCGCCAACGATTGCACCAATGATTGCTGAATGGCGTAATCTGAGCTGCGAACCAGGCTGGCCAGGTCTTCCGGCCCAACCGGAAGATTATTGCCACTGCCGCTATTGGCTGCTTCAATAAATGCAACCCGCGCAGGTGGCGGCTGTTTTGCAAAGCCTTCCACCATGTCCAAGGTACGCACTTGAAAGCTGTCTAGCGATTCTCGCAATGCTGATTCCAGCGCCCGTTCCCAGCCACGTTCTACCTGCAGCTTGCCCAACAGGCGGGGCGTTTCACCAAGCCCACTGCTTTCCACCCACGGTTTTAACTCAGCACTTTCTGCAAGTTGCTCATTCAGTTTTTCCAACGCATGCAACTGGGCTTGCGCATTGGCGTGTTTGTCGCGCTCAGTGTTGAATGCAGCTTGCACGTGGTCAAGCTCGGCGCTGCCCGAAGCCAGCCTGCTTTCGAGTTCAGCAAGCTTGCCAGTGGCATCCTCAAGATCGCGTTCAAGGGATTGAACCCGAGACTGCACTTCATCCATTTCATGCACGGAAGGTGCAGCAATTTGCTGCTTTTCACTTTCAAGTCGATCCAGTTTTACTTGAATGGTGTTTTCCGCTCGACTAGCCGACTCCTGCTGCGAGGAAACCTGGCTGAGCGCTTGCTGAATTTGCATAACACCCGCACGCTGTTGATCAACCGCTGACCGGGCAGCCTGCAAAGCAAGCTCCACTGGCTCAATGGCCAACTCGGCTTCTTCAAGTGCAATGATTCGCTCTTCTAGTTCTGCCTGCTGCTCTTCAGCAGAACCACTAATTTCTTCCAGCCTGGCTTTGGCGTCTTGTTCACGAACAGTCCAATTTTGGATTTCAAGCTCAAGCTCGGCCACGCGAGCACCCAAACGGGCACGCGATTCAGCCATCACTCTCAAATCCGCCTCCAGGCGGCTTACCTGCCGGTTGGCTTCAATCCACTGGGTTTGATCATTTTCAAGTTGCTGTTGGGCATCCACCTGCTTTTCACGCACGGAAAACAATTCAGTTTGCGTACTGATAGTGCTTCTGAGTAACGGATGTACCATAGCAGGCGTTGTTTGGTGTTTTTGGCTTCTTCCAGTTCCTTGAACTGGCGCGCCACGGTGGCCTGCTGCTCCAAGCGCTCAATTTGACCGGTCAATTCACGAAGGATATCTTCGATTCGGGTCAGGTTGTCGCGGGTATCGGCCAAACGGTTACCCGTTTCACGTCGGCGTTCCTTATACTTAGAAACCCCGGCAGCTTCTTCAAGGAAAATTCGCAGTTCTTCCGGGCGCGCTTCAATAATTCTGGCAATCATGCCCTGACCGATAATGGCGTAAGCACGTGGCCCAAGGCCTGTGCCCAAGAAAATGTCTTGAACATCGCGGCGGCGAACCGCCTGCTGGTTAATGTAATAAGTTGAAGCGCCGTCTCGCGTGAGCACGCGTTTTACCGAAATTTCCGAATATTGGTTCCAGCTGCCGCCTGCACGGCCCTCGGCGTTGTCGAATACGAGCTCAACGCTGGCTCGCGATGCAGCCTTGCGGTTGGTGGAACCGTTGAAAATAACATCTTGCATGGACTCACCACGCAGTTCAGACGCCTTGGATTCACCCAATACCCAGCGAACCGCGTCGATAATGTTGGATTTGCCACAGCCGTTCGGCCCCACCACACCCACCAAATTACTGGGTACAGCGAAGGACGTTGGTTCAACAAATGACTTAAAGCCAGCTAAACGAATGTGAGTTAATCGCACGATGAAGTGGAAAGAAGGCCAATAGAACGAATAAAAACTTCAACCCACGGGAACTTGAAAACCCGCTGACCTTATAATAGCAAAGCCTTTGCGCTTTACGCCGGGCACCGGCCCTTAGTTGGCAGGATGATTGAGTTGTTTAACGCCACAGTGGCCCATGGCCCGACAGGCTTACGAGAGAAGCATGAGTAACAAACCCAGCCGCGATTTACAGACATTCCCGAACCCAAACCCGGATCGGCCCTACCACGTTCACATTGAAGTGCCTGAATTTACATGCCTTTGTCCTTTGACGGGTCAGCCAGACTTCGCCACTTTGGTGATCGACTACCTGCCAAACCAGAAGAATGTAGAGCTGAAAAGCCTGAAAATGTACATGTGGAGCTATCGCGAAGAAGGCGCCTTCCATGAAGCGGTCACCAACAAAATTCTGGACGACCTGGTGGCAGCAACCGACCCCCGCTACATGAAACTGACCGCAAAATGGTATGTTCGCGGTGGCGTATACACCACAGTAGTGGCAGAGCACCGCCATGCCAGCTTTCAGCCCTTGCCAAAAGTTGAACTTGATTCAATTTCAACCATGAACCCCACCCGAGGCTAAAAATCGCGTGGCTAACATGTTTGGCTAAACAGCAATTCCGGTGAATACATTGAAAAATCTCGACAAACTCCAGCCCTACCCCTTTGAACGCCTTCGAGCTTTGTTCGCAGGAAGCCAGCACACGGGCGGACTGGCTCACGTGAACCTTTCAATCGGCGAACCCAAGCACCCTACCCCGGAATTGGTCAAGCAAGCCTTGATTGACAACCTCGATGGCTTATCGGTTTACCCTGGCACACAGGGCTTGCCGGTGTTGAGAAAGGCAATTTCTGACTGGATATTGCGACGCTTCGATGCTTTGGTAGACCCGGAAACCCAGGTACTGCCAATTTTGGGTTCACGCGAAGCGCTGTTTTCTTTCGCGCAGGTGGTGCTGGATGGTTGTGAAAACGATAGCCACGTGGTTTTCCCAAACCCCTTCTACCAAATTTACGAAGGTGCCACTTTTCTGGGTGGCGCAAGCCCGGTGTTTGTGAATATCGACCCGGCATCAGGCTTACCAAATTTTCAAACGCTCAGCCCAGATGTTCTGGCAAAAACAAAGCTGATGTATGTATGTTCGCCAAACAACCCCACGGGTGCTGTGTATTCGCTGGAAGATTGGCAAAAACTGTTTGATTTGGCCGATGAATACAACATTGTGATTGCCTCCGATGAATGTTATTCCGAAATTTATCTGGATGGCACAGCCGCCCCTATTGGCGGGCTTGAAGCCGCAAGCCGTTTGGGTCGATCTGATTACAATAACTTGATCGTGTTTTCCAGCTTGTCCAAGCGCTCCAACGCGCCTGGGCTCAGGTCAGGCTACGTGGCTGGCGATGCTGACCTGATCAAGGCATTCCTGCGATACCGAACCTACCATGGCTCGGCAATGTCTACTACCATTCAAATGGCCAGCGTAGCGGCCTGGAACGATGAGGAACATGTGGCAGACAACCGCCGCCTGTACACCGAGAAGTTCAAGGCATTCAGCGCAATTCTTGAAGGCAAACTTGAATTGCACATTCCACCGGCCGGCTTTTATTTTTGGGCCGATGTAGGCCAAAGCGACACCGTGTTTGCCAAAACATTGTTCGAACAGGCGCATGTTACCCTGTTGCCCGGAAGCTTTTTGGGCCGCGAAGTAAATGGCTTAAACCCCGGCAGCAACCATGTGCGCATCGCCTTGGTGGCCAGCCTCGAAGAATGCAATGAAGCTGCGCAGCGCATTGCGAACCACATTAAAAACAATCTCTGACACAGGAAATCACCATGACAACAAACCATCAATCCATTATCGAAGCCGCTTGGGAAAACCGTGCAGAAATTTCTCCCTCGTCAGCCCCCGCCGATGTTCGCGCGGCTGTAAGCGATGTACTTGAAAAACTAAATACTGGCGAACTGCGTGTTTGCTCCAAGGAAAACGGCGAGTGGTTTACGCACCAGTGGATCAAGAAAGCGGTATTGCTCTCTTTCCGCCTGGAAGACAACAAGCCCATGGCTGCTGGTGGCTTTACCCAGTTTTACGACAAAGTGCCCACGAAGTTTGTGGACTACACCGAAGAAGACTTCAAGAAAGGTGGTTTCCGCGTGGTGCCACCAGCAGTGGCACGCCGTGGCAGTTTCATTGCGAAGAACGTGGTGCTCATGCCCAGCTACGTGAACATTGGTGCGTATGTAGACGAAGGCACGATGGTTGACACATGGGCCACCGTAGGATCATGTGCACAAATTGGCAAAAACGTACACCTAAGCGGTGGCGTAGGCATTGGTGGCGTGTTGGAACCCCTGCAGGCCAACCCAACCATTATCGAAGACAACTGCTTTATTGGCGCACGTTCTGAAGTAGTGGAAGGTGTGATTGTCGAAGAAAACTCCGTCATTTCCATGGGCGTTTACATCGGCCAAAGCACGAAAATTTACAACCGCGAAACCGGCGAAGTCACATACGGCCGCATTCCTGCAGGCTCAGTCGTAGTAAGTGGCTCACTGCCCAGTGCATGCGGCAAATACAGCTTGTACTGCGCAGTAATCGTAAAGCGCGTAGACGCCAAAACTCGTGCAAAAACCGGCATCAACGAATTGCTGCGCAACGCGGAGTAAGCCGGTAATGACAGCCAAAGTGTACGGAATTCCAAACTGCGACAGCGTAAAAAAGGCGATTGCCTCATTGAAGAACAGCAACATAGAAGTTGTTTTTCACGATTTCAAAAAGTACGGCGTGCCCGCTGAATTGCTAGACCAATGGATCAGCACCTTTGGCTTGGAGAAATTAATTAACCGCAAAGGCACCACTTGGCGTGGCCTGGATGAAAGCCTGCAAGGCAAAGCCCAGTCACCCGAGGGGGCCAAAGCCCTGCTGCTGGAATACCCCAGCATCATCAAACGCCCGGTGGTTGAATTCAACGGCGTACTTAGCATAGGGCAAACCGATTTCAGCATAGGCAATTCATGAATCAGGAACACACCGCACACATCGCAGTCGACCCGAGAGAACTTCATACCGTTCGCGATTGGGTGCGGTTCTACGTGAGTGAAATGCGCCGTGGCCAGGTATTTTTTGGCCATGGTTCAAGCAATGCATTTGATGAGGCGGTTTACATGGTGCAGGCAGCACTCAGCTTGCCGATTGGCGACATTGGGCCTTTTTGGGATGCACGGGTTACTACCCATGAAACCACACGCCTGGTGCGCTTCATAACCCAGCGTGTAGTTGATCGCAAACCTGCCAGTTACATCACTGGCGAAGCCTGGTTGCAAGGCCACAGTTTCAAGGTTGATGAAAGGGTGATCATTCCGCGTTCATTCATTGCTGAACTTTTGGCTGACCAGTTCACACCTTGGGTGAATGCTCCGGAAATGCCATTCGACATTCTTGACATGTGCACCGGTTCTGGCTGCTTGGCAATTCTGGCGGCACACATGTTTGAAAATGCTGAAGTAGATGCAGTGGATTTGTCTGTCGATGCAATCAGCGTTGCACGCGAAAACATTGCGCTTCACGACCTTAAACACCGGGTTCACGCCATAGAGTCCGACCTGTTTTCGCAATTGCACGGAAAACAATACGACTTCATTTTGACCAATCCGCCGTATGTGAATGAAGCCTCCATGAAAAAGCTGCCCCCCGAATACCTGCACGAGCCACGTATGGCTCTGGCCGGTGGCGACAGCGGCATGGACCTGATTCACGAAATTATTGAGCAAGCACCCAAACACCTGAAAGATGGCGGCTTTTTGGTGGTTGAACTTGGCAATGAAAAACAGCATTTCGAGGCAGCCTTTCCCCACTTAAATCCCATTTGGCTTGAAACCTCGGCAGGTGACGAACAAGTGTTTTTGCTTAACAAAGAAGACTTGGTCTAAACACTTTTCATGATTCAAATTAACAACCTGAGCATTGCGCGGGGCAGCAAGCCCATTTTAACCAATGCTGAACTCACCCTTTTTCCTGGTGAAAAGGTGGGCCTGATTGGCCACAATGGCGCAGGTAAATCCAGCTTTTTAAGCGCCCTACTCGGCGAACTTCATATTGACCAAGGCAGCATTGATTTACCCAAGGTTTGGCGCCTGTCGTGGATTGACCAGGAAGTAACCGCGAACCACCTCAGCGTGCTTGATTTCGCACTGGAAGGCGACCGCGCCTTGCACGAAGTGCGCCAGAAAATTCATGCTGTTGAAGAAAGCGGCGACATGGAGCAACTTGGACACCTGTACGAGGAACTAGAGAATCTTGACGGTTACACCGCAGAAGCCCGAGTAGCGACTATTCTTCACGGCTTGGGTTTTACAACAGAAGATCTACAACGCAAAGTTGGGGAATTTTCTGGCGGCTGGAAAATGCGCCTGAACCTGGCCAAAGTGCTGGGCTCACGGGCTGATCTGATTTTGCTGGATGAGCCCACAAACCACCTGGATATTGAAGCGGTGGTATGGCTGGAACAATGGATTAAACAGGTGAACAGCACTGTAATTCTGGTTTCTCACGACCGTGATTTTCTAGACGAAGTGTGCACCCACACCGTGCACCTGAACAATGAAAAACTGACCAAGTACACCGGCGGGTATTCCGCATTCGAGCGTGCATTTGCTGAACGGGCAGACCAGGTTAACCAAGCCAACAAAAAGGCTGCCGGTGAAATGGAAAAGCTGCAAAAGTTTGTGGATCGTTTCAAGGCCAAAGCCAGCAAGGCCAAGCAGGCACAAAGCCGGGTAAAACGACTGGAAAAAATCAAGCTGATAGAAACCTTGCAGGTTGAACCTCATGTGGCCATTCCATTTATGGAGCCTCACAAAAGTCCTGACCCACTTGTGGTGTTAAACCGCAGCGATTGCGGCTACGAAGGTGTCGCCCCGATTCTTAAAAGCATCAGCCTTGAACTTCGCCCTGGCGACCGAATTGGTCTTTTGGGCGCGAACGGCAACGGAAAAACCACCTTGGTTAAAACCCTGGTTGGCGAACTCAATATGTTGGGTGGTGAACGGGTTGAGGGCAAGGGTTTGGTGTACGGCTACTTTGCGCAAGACCAAATTGAATCGCTCGACATGAACGCCACACCGTTACAGCACATGTCGCGACTGGAGCGGCAAATTTCCGAACAAAAAGCGCGAGAATTCCTGGCGCGCTATCACTTTCGCGATGACAAAGTTCGCCAGTTGGTTGGAAGTTTTTCAGGCGGTGAAAAATCGCGCTTGGCTTTGGCACTCTTGGCTTACAAGCGCCCCAACCTATTGCTGCTGGATGAACCGACCAACCACCTGGACATAGCAACCCGTCAAGCCTTGGCAAGCAGCCTGTTGGAATTTGAGGGAGCTTTGATCATGGTTTCTCACGATAGGCACTTGCTTGAATCGATCACCGATCGATTTTGGCGGGTTCACCAAGGCGCTGTCACTGAATTTGACGGCGACCTCGACGATTACGCTGAATTGCTTCGCAAAGAAACCAGCGAAGAAAGCCGCAATGCGAAACAAAACAATAATGTCAACAACAAACCCGTTGCAATTGTGGCCGCCCCCGTAGACAGGCAGGCGGTGAACCAGTGCATTAAACAGCTGAGCAACCAGGTGAAAAAGCTTGAGAAACAAATTGAAATCGACCAGCCCAAACTGACCAAGCTCGATGAAGCGCTGGCAAAATGCGACTACAGCAAACCCGATGATTCGAAAAATGCAGCTGAACTTCACAGCGAGCGCAACCTGATTGCCACTCGCCTGGAAAATGCTGAAAATGAATTGCTGGAATTGATGGTGGAAATTGAACAGCTGGAAGAATCCTTAAAAACGGCTTGAACCACGATTTCAAGACTTTATTCCAGAATTCCTTCCTCGCTCAAAAATTCACGCCATTCATTGGACTGGAAACACAGTGCTGAACTAGTCACCTGCTTATTCAAATTCAAAAGGTTTTCGCGAAGTAGTTGTCTGCTATCAAAGCCAGCTACTTCGCACAACTTTGCTCGCACATGGCTCTTGACCAAATCAGGCACTGACAACATGTTCTGTAAATCAAGCTCATACCAGCGCTCACCAAGCACTTTGTCCAACAACTCTAGGGCAGACTCGTTCGAAGTGACTTGTCCTTGCTTGGCATCTTGAAATGCCAGCTCAACCAAACCAATGTGGCTTCGGAGTATTAATGCTTCATTTGTCTTATGTAACTCGATGGACTTGTTTCGGGCTTCAACAAGACCTAAGTATGAAGGAGGCAATTTCCAGCTCGGAATGTCAGCTCTTAAAATCAGCTCCAAGCTGATTTTAAGAGAAGATCGATTACCGTACTCCGTTACACCTGAATTAAAGTCTTGAAGTGGTGAGTTCAGCTTGGCATCAAAGTGCTGTTCTTCAACACCTATCAGTGACTCTAATACCCGATGACTACTTGCCGATGCAGATTCGGTTTCACCCGAGAAAGCTGACACGTGCTCACGGCTAATTGCTGCCAAATCTTTCGGCTCTGACCTCACAGCTTGGCGATTGGCTGGCCCCTTAATATTTGTGCTCACATGAATTTGGGCCCTTCTCTTCGAGTATTGCCAGTATGCAAGCAGAGTAATCATCAGCAATGCCGCTATTCCCAAGAGGATTGGCATCAGCATGTCAAACAGGGAATTTGCAGTAGGCGCCTGCCCGATTTGCGCGTCGAGCCCAAGTCCACCATTTGCATCGACGGTCTCTTTCCGACTCTCAATCAAGCCAGCTCCACCGAGCAAGTTTGCGTCAAGCGAAGCAACTTCTACGCTTTCACTGGCAACCTCCACCTTATTTTCTGCCGTCGTCATGGCTGCTGTAGCGACTTCTTTTTCTTCCAGCAAAGGTTTCGTTTCCTTTCGCTCGGCCACATCGACCCAGGTAGCTTGTGTGTCAGCTTTTGGCGGAGGCGGGCGGCGAGAAACCTCCAGTAAAGAGGAACGCCGAGGATCGAAAGACGACGCTGATTTCACATAGTTCGAACTGACGGCCCGACTTGGCTCGAAAGAGCCCTCTTTCATGATTAGAGTCCATTTGGTGCTGAACACAATCAAAGGACACTCCGAGATCAGCTCCATTTCAACCACTGCGTCTTGTACAGGCATCACAGACTTGAACTCAAGTAAGCCACCGCGCCGAATAGTCGGGTCAAAGTTAACCAAAACTTCACGCGATGCCACACTTTCATAAGTTCCCGGTGTGGTTTCCAAAGCATGCATTCTGGCTTTCAAGCATGTCGATCGCAATTGCGACTCAGCACCTTCAGGCATGTTGCTTAACGTACTTTTTAAATTCAGTGGTTGCCCGATTTGCTGAATTCCCACAGGCGTAGAAATCTCCAAACTGGAGGCTGACATGGGAATAAGCGCAAACATGGCACCGAGCATGGAAATCACCGAAAGGTGGTTTATTTGAGCGGCATAGGTCCTGAAAATCGGCATGTAAACTCTCGGTTCAATTGTTCCAGTAAGCGTCAGCATACCCACAACATTACTGAGTGAGGTATCCTTGAAAAGACTTAACACGAACGTGTTACCCCACTTGTATTGACATGCGCTGAGTTTCTGGATGGCTGTTACCAGGACCTTTAATCCAAATCTAGAATGAGTGTTCTTATCAATCCTCGAACTGTTCAGTACACTACGGTCAATTTAATAAAAACAGCAATTTGGGAGACCACCTTATGGCGAACATCGCCACATTCCTGTTTCAACATAACGACACCCCAAATCGCGTCTTGTACCGCCAATTTATCGACAATGAATGGGTTGACTTCAAGGCGCGGGAAATAATTGATCTGGCGCGCAGCTGGCAAGCCTTCTTCAGGTCAATGGGACTGCAAGCTGGAGACCGGGTTGCTATTTGCTTGAAGAACAGTGTGCACTGGGTAGCGTTTGATCAAGGTGCTGTGGCTATGGGCTTGGTATCAGTACCACTTTATGTGGACGACAACGCCAGCAACATTGCCTATTGCATTCAAGACTCGGGGGCACGCGCCGTTGTTGTAGAAAACGATCGTATCGCACGCAATTTATTGAAAGAAAATCTGAAAGACCTACGTGTTCTGTCAATCAAATCAGACATCGAAAAGCAAGCCAACGGCGTTGAAAACGCAAACCATGTACTGAAAGGCCTCGATAAAAAACTGGAGCCTTTCGAGTTGCTTGATCTTGAACAAAACACTCTTGCAACCATCTGCTATACCTCCGGCACATCTGGCCGCCCCAAGGGCGTCATGTTGTCGCACAAAAACGTAATTGCCAACGTAGATAGCTGCTTTCAGCTAGACATTGCAAAACCGGAAGACGTGTTTTTGTCGTTTTTGCCGATGTCGCACATGTTCGAGCGCACAGGCGGCTACTACCTGCCTCTGCGTGTGGGTGCAAAAGTAATTTATGCACGCGGAATCAACCAGTTGCCAGAGGACCTTGCCACCCAGGCACCAACCGTGTTGTTTGCGGTGCCGCGTATTTTCGAGAAATTCTACGGACGCATTCAAGCCTCAGTAAAAGACTCTCGCTTCAAGCGAAAGGCATTCGAAAAACTTGTAGATGTGGGTTGGCGTATGGAACAAGGCAAAGGTGGAATTGTTGACCACTTTCAGCTTCCGCTTTTGCGCGCCAAAGTGGCCCAACCCATTCTGGAACGGTTGGGTGGCCGCCTGCGTTTGGCCGTGGTTGGCGGTGCAGCACTAGACAGCACCATCGCCAAAGCCTTTATTGCCATGGGGCTACCCATTCTACACGGCTACGGCATGACCGAGGCATGCCCCGTTATTTCGGTAAACCGTCCCGAAGGCAACGTTCCGGAATCTGTAGGCCCTCCCTTGCCTAATGTAGAGGTAATGCTGGGTGAAAACGATGAATTGTTGGCACGCGGTCCCAACATCATGCTGGGGTATTGGCAAAATGAGGAAGCAACGAAGACAGCCATTGATTCAAACGGCTGGTTACACACAGGTGATGTGGCTGAAATAAAGGACAAGCGAATTTATATTCGTGGCCGAATCAAGGACATTATGGTCCTGTCCAATGGCGAGAAATTTTCGCCACAGGATGCGGAAATGGCCATTATCGGTGACGATGTGTTTGAGCAAATTGTTTTGATTGGCGAAGGTCGTGCTTTCATCGGCATGATTGCAGTAACGGCGAACTCCAATGAAAAAGAACTGATCAAGCGGGCCAACGAGCGTTTGCAGCATCTGCCCCGCTATATTCGAGTGCGGCGTATTATCACCACCAAAGAACCCTGGACCGTTGACAATGGCCTGCTAACACCCACGCTGAAGGTAAAGCGCCTTAAAGTAATTGAAGCGTTCAAAGACCGTATTGATGATCTATATGCCGAGGGCGTGGGCGATTAATCAAGCTGCGATGTTTTAATTTGTGCAAAAAAGCCCACCTTGCAGTGGGCTTTTATTTCATTCAGCAGGCAGATCGTCACTGTCGTAATTGTCGGATCCGATTCGCGCCAAAAAGTCAGCGGCCCGTTCTTGCGGCGGACAGGTAGATCGAAGCCCGTCGATATATGAAAAAAGGTCTTCGGAAATATTCTGCCACATTGGATCAAGCACCACGTCCACACCCTCGTGGCGCAACAGTTCGGCAGCGCTTGAAAAAGCCCCATCGCCGGTGAGCAGCACAACCTGCTGAACCTGGCGTTTGTAAGCCAAAGTGGCCAAATCTACGCCCATCCTCAGTTCGATTCCTTTTGGGTGAGAATCGGGTGTGAAATCCTCATCGGTCAAATCATCAACGGTAATTCTTTTACCCAACAAATCCGCCAAGGCATCTTCATTCAATTTCCATGTATCGGTTTCACGAGCTTCGCCCAACTTAACTGCCAATTTACGCTTTCGTTGTAACTGACGCTGAAAAGCAACCCTGAACTGCCCCTCCTTAGACTTGGACAAATCAATTTGCTGCCTGGAAACTGGCAAGGTTACACGTTGCGTAAACACAGGCGTGTCGTAGAAAAAAATACGAAACAGATGTCTTTTCGGTTGATTGCGCTCGAATAAATGAGCGGCGGACAATCTCCACACCAAGTCTGCCATGACTTTTGCATCATGGTGAACTGAGCTCGGGAAAATTTGACGAATTCTGCGAATGAAAAATGGACCATCCACAAGGATAGCAGTGAGCATATAAGCCTTTGATAAATATATAAATAATTAAACAGACAAAATTATTTCATCATCGGGAGGTAGTTACCCAGTCATATACTAACACCGAATATCTGTCAAAAATAGCGATGGCAGCACCCATTAAGAGGGAGAAACTTGCACCCCAAAATAGGTAATACACATACAATCGTTAAGCATTGTACTTACAACCACTAATTGCCCTTTAAGTTGAATGGTGCGGAGGATGAATTGAGCAAAAATCTGGACAGTAGCTTGAACGACACCGCCAGAAAACAAGACAAATACTGGCTTTACATTCTGTCGAACAACAAACCAAATGGCCCCCTTTATCTAGGGGATACCACCTGTCTTGCCACCCGCATGGAAGAACACCTTCAGGGACTTCGCCGTGATTACGCCCACTACCATCGACTTGATCGACTCGTTTACTTCGAAGTCTGGACGGATCATGACAAATTTATAGCCCGACTTCGCAGAGTACGTAACTGGCCCCGAGACATGCGTTTGCTGCTGATTGAATCTTTAAACCCTGACTGGGACAACCTGCTACCTCAATTTTCTAACGAGTATTCAATTAAACGAATGGAAGAACCGCTTAAGGACCAAGAAAAGGCAGCGTAAATAAGTTTTTAAAAATTGGTATTCCAGATTTAGCTGACCAACGTTAAAAAACAATGAACCTTTATTGTGGAACACACACCAAACAGAAAGACTTTAAATTGTTGATTGTTTCGTGAAAGCAATAGGGCTCGGTCAAGGTCTCGATGTGAATCTGAAAACCAGCGAGGCCAGTATTAGTTACGTTGCAACATGTTTTCAGGAGTTCACCATGAGTTCAATTGCAGAGCGTTTGACCCGGTCTTATTGCCTGTTTCACTGGTTACAGGTCAAGCCGATTCCGGATCAAATTCGCGCGAGTGTCGCATACAACACACTTGAACAAGAACTTTTGGCACTTAAAGTAAAACCTGAAGACCTGGCCGCAGTGGGTTCTGATGTAACAGATAATTTTGAGGAATCCCGCTTGGCCTTCATGGTTCGCTACAGTGGTCTAACTTGGTCAACCTGCTCAATTTTTTGTGACGCCATAGAAAATAACAACTGGCTTCAGAACGGTACTCCGCTGCTGGTTCAGTTCACCGGCACTGATGCCAGCGGTCATCCGGGGTTGCCTAAATTGGCGCTTGGCGATTTCATGTTCCTGAAACCTAGCAATGTCTGGATTGATAACAATCGTGTAATTTCATTCACAGTTCGCTGGAACAAGCATGAAACACGCCGTATGGAGCGTTTCATTCGCTTGGCATCTGCAAGACACGGCCTTGAGGCCACTGTCAGCAACATAGCTCAAAGCGAAAAATTCATCGCTGCAATCAAAGCAACAGTTGGCGCCCAATAATTTAGGGTCAAAATACTTGCAGGCAGTAAAAAGGCACCCTAGGGTGCCTTTTTAATTACTACATGATACTTCTTAAGGCTTTAGCACGTTTTTTCCGCCCATGTAAGGCTGAAGAACCTCGGGCACCTTGACTGAACCATCAGCTTGCTGATAATTCTCAAGCACCGCCACCAAGGTACGCCCTACAGCCAAGCCTGAGCCGTTCAATGTGTGCACAAACTCGGTTTTACCAGCTTCGTTTTTAAAGCGTGCTTTCATGCGACGCGCCTGAAAACTCTCGCAGTTGGAACAAGAGGAAATTTCGCGATAGGTGTTCTGAGCTGGTAGCCACACTTCAATGTCGTGTGTGCGGGTAGAACCAAAGCCCATGTCGCCAGTGCATAACACAATGACCCGGTAGGGCAAACCCAGCTTTTGCAAAATATTTTCAGCATGCTGGGTCATTTCATCCAAAGCTGCATAGGAGTTTTCAGGGTTTTCAATGCGCACCATTTCTACTTTGTCGAATTGATGCTGGCGAATCAAACCACGGGTATCGCGGCCATAACTGCCCGCCTCGGAACGGAAACACGGCGAATGCGCGGTCATTTTAATGGGCAAATCGCCGGCCTTTAGGATTTGATCGGCCACCAGGTTGGTCAAGGTCACTTCCGCTGTGGGAATAAGGTACAAAGGCTCCGAATTACCCTCTTCTCCGCCCTTCTTCACCGAAAAAAGATCATCGGCAAACTTTGGAAGCTGACCGGTGCCCTTCAGTGTTTCACCGCGCACAATATAAGGCGTGTAGTGCTCGGTATAGCCGTGCTGTTCGGTGTGGGTATCAAGCATGAACTGCGCAAGTGCACGATGCAGTTTGGCGATTTGCCCTTTCAGAACAGCGAAACGAGAACCCGATAAATTGGCGGCAGTCTCGAAATCAAGGCCCAACTTTTCGCCCAAGTCCACATGGTCTTTCACTTCGAAATCAAACTGGGTGGGCGTTCCCCAACGGCGCAATTCCACATTGTCTTCTTCCGATTTGCCTGCCGGCACTGATTCATGCGGCAAATTTGGGATGCTTAACAAGAATGCATTGACCTCTTCTTGCAAAACGCCCAGGTCGGTTTCATTGCGTTTCAATTCGTCGCCAAGGCCCGCCACTTCAGCCATTACAGCGGAAACATCTTCACCCTTGGCCTTTAGCAGACCAATTTGCTTGGACATGCTGTTTCTTTTGGCCTGCAATTCCTCAGTGCTTGTTTGCAGTTGCTTGCGTTTGCCTTCCAGCGAATTGAATTGATCGATGTCGAGGCTGTAGCCACGTTGGGCCAGTCGTTCTGCCACATGGGCCAGGTCTTTGCGCAGCAATTGGATGTCTAGCATGAAAATTTCTCAAAATGCGGTTGGTGTGAATAGCGATGATGGTACTAAAACTTCCAGCCCAGTGAGGTCTGATTAAGGCGCTTCTTACTTTTTTTGGCGTGCCTCAGAGTTGCGCCGGGCCAGCCAGTCCAGCTTTTCTGCAATCTTACCTTCCAGTCCCCGGTCTGTGGGCTGGTAAAAATGAGGGGCTGGCATGCCTTCTGGCCAATAAGTTTCACCTGCGGCATGCCCTGCATCTTCGTCGTGAGCATAGCGGTAGCCGCTGCCATGCCCCAATTCTTTCATCAGCTTGGTGGGAGCATTGCGCAAGTGCATGGGCACAGGCATGGAGCTGCTTTGCTTCACATGCGCCATTGCCTGCTTGTAGGCGTTATAACCTGCATTGCTTTTCGCAGCAATCGCAAGGTAAAGCACACACTGGGCCAAAGCCAGCTCGCCCTCGGGACTACCCAGCCGTTCATAGGTTTGCGCAGCTTCATTGGCAATGGTAAAAGCGCGGGGGTCGGCCAAGCCGATGTCTTCCCAGGCCATGCGCACAATTCGTCGGGCCATGTAACGGGGGTCTGCACCACCGTCCAGCATGCGGCAAAACCAGTACAGTCAAGCCCTGCGCCTTGGTTTGAAGCAGTGTAATTTCCACCAAATTCAAGAAACGGCGTGCATCACCATCTGCATATGCGCACAGTGCATCAAAAGCATCACTTTCAACAGTAATTTCAGTGTTCAATTCAGCCTGCGCACGCTTCAGCAGGCGCGCAAAATCATCTGAATTCAGGCTATTCAGCACGTAAACCTGCGAGCGCGACAACAGGGCTGAATTCACCTCAAATGATGGATTTTCAGTGGTGGCGCCTATGAATGTGACCAGGCCCGATTCAACAAACGGCAAAAGCGCATCTTGCTGCGATTTGTTGAATCGGTGAATTTCATCGATGAACAAAATGGTGGATTTCCCTGTTCGGGCGTATTCACTGGCCTGCTCGATGGCTGCGCGAATTTCCTTGACCCCTGAAAGCACCGCTGACAAAGCAATAAACTGCGCCTTGGCCGCGCCTGCCAACAAGCGTGCAAGCGTAGTTTTTCCAACACCGGGAGGACCCCACAAAATAAGCGAGTGAACATGTTGCTGCTCAAACAGCAATGTCAGCGGCTTGCCTGGTCCCAGCAAGTGGATTTGCCCCACCACTTCCGACAAATTGGTTGGGCGAATACGCTCGGCAAGCGGCACGGAACCTGTAACACCGGCTTGATTGATGGGTGATGAAGGTTTTTCTGTGCTTTCGCCAAACAGGTCTTGGGTCATTGCGTTTTAATTAAGTCAACGCCTGCGGGTGGCTTGAAGTCAAAAAAACTGGCCGGGCGCGGTTTGGAAAAATCCCAATTGCTAAGCTCCAACTGGGTCACCTGCCCCAAGGCATCGTGAATTTCAAGGCTCACGGGCAAGCCGTCTTTCCAGCCTATGCGGGCAAAATCGAACAGGTTGTCTTTGTCCTTGGGTTTAATAACAAGCCATTCTTTGCCGTCCTTCACGCCTTCGTCTTTCAAATTGAATAGCTTGTTGACATCTTTGTTGCCAAACAGCAGGGCCACCGGGGTGGAATCCATGGCGTTGCCAATCGGCTTTTGGGTGGCTTGACCCATGTCTTCATCAAAAGAAACCACGTTGATGCCATTGGACAGCAACAACAAAGGATAAGGCTTCTTGATTTCCCAGCGGAATTTACCCGGGCGTGAAAAAGTGAATTCGCCCGTGCCACGTTGTTTGACTGCGCCACTAGGGGAGACGACCACCTGTGAAAACTGGCCTTCCGCAAAACTGCGGTTTTTCACAAAGTTGTTCAACGCATCCTGGGCCGAAGCCCAGGCCGAGCTTATCGTGCCCGCGCCAAGAAACAAGATCAGCAACGATCTGAACAAAATCTGTTGAATTCGCATGTTCAAGTACTTCCAGTGAGTTGCCCTAGCCCAAATAACGCATGCAGCTGCTTTCGGTAAACAGGCTTTACTTAACTTAAAACGGCTCATCATCCTGGCCAGCCTCAGCGCGGGCCAGAATTTCACGGTTACCATTGGATTGCATGGCCGAAACCAAGCCCGCCTGCTCCATGCTTTCAAGCAAGCGTGCTGCCCTGTTGTAACCAATACGCAAATGGCGCTGCACGAAAGAAATGGAGGCGCGCCTGTGCTTGAGAACTATGGCCACCGCTTGATCGTACAGGGCATCCTTCTCGCCATCGAAACTGCCTGCAGTGGCGTCCATGCTGGCGTTGCCGCCTTCCTCAGCCGTTCCACCCTCCAGAATACCTTCAATGTAGTTGGGTTCACCGCCCTTTTCTTTCAGGTATTCAACCACGCGGTGTACCTCGTCGTCAGATACAAAAGCGCCATGCACACGCTGTGGCACGCCGGAACCGGGCGGCAGATACAACATGTCACCCTGACCCAAAAGTGCTTCAGCACCCATTTGGTCAAGAATGGTGCGGGAATCGATTTTCGATGAAACCTGAAATGCAATTCGGGTGGGAATGTTGGCTTTGATCAAACCAGTGATTACATCCACAGAAGGCCTTTGGGTAGCCAAAATCAGATGAATGCCTGCTGCGCGCGCCTTCTGGGCCAAACGCGCAATCAGTTCTTCAATTTTCTTGCCTACCACCATCATCAGGTCGGCCAATTCATCGATCACGATGACCAACATTGGCAGGGTTTCTAGCGGTTCGGGTGCGTCGGGAGTCAGACTAAAAGGGTTTGGAATACTTTGGCCGGCTTTCCTGGCTTCTGAAATTTTTGCGTTGTAACCCGCCAGGTTACGCACACCCATTTTGCTCATCAGCCTGTAACGCTTTTCCATTTCGCCCACGGCCCAGTTCAGGGCATTGGCCGCTTGGCGCATATCGGTGACCACCGGGCAGAGCAGGTGCGGAATACCTTCGTACACGCTCATTTCAAGCATTTTCGGATCGATCAGAATTAATCGAACATCTTCGGCACCGCTTTTGTACAGCAGCGACAAAATCATGGCGTTAATACCCACCGATTTACCCGAACCCGTGGTACCCGCCACCAAGAGGTGGGGCATTTTGGCCAAATCGGCCACCACGGGCTTGCCGGCGATGTCTTTGCCCAAGGCCATGGTCACTGGTGATTTGTTGGTACTGTAAACCTGCGAACCCAGAATTTCCGTGAGTTTGACAACCTGCCTGCGTGGGTTGGGCAATTCCAGGCCCATCAGGTTCTTGCCGTAAATGGTTTCAACCACGCGAATGGACACCAAACTCAGGGCGCGGGCCAAATCTTTCGCAAGGTTCACCACCTGGGAGCCTTTAACACCTGCTGCGGGTTCCACTTCAAAACGAGTAATTACAGGCCCTGGTTGTGCAGCCATTACCTGCACTTGCACGCCAAAGTCGCTGAGCTTTTTCTCAATCAGCCTTGAGGTGTATTCAAGCGTGTCGGCCGACACGGTTTCAATCGCGGCTGGAGCATCGTCCAACAGCCCCAGGGGTGGAAGCTCGGTTTCGGTCAATTCAGCAAACAAGGGTTGCTGCTTTTCCTTAATGGCTTGCACCGAAGGCTCGGCAGGCACTGCCACCGGTTCAATTCGAATTGGCTTGTGCTCTTCAAACTTCTCGCGTTTTTGTTCCACTTTTTCAACACGCGCCAAGGCTACCTTTTTGCCTTCCTTGCGGTCGAAATAAGCGGTAATCAGTTCTTTGGTTTTGAATACCAAACCTTCCAGAAAAGCACCCAGCCTTTCAGCCATTACTGCCCAGCTCAAACCAAGCAGTCCACTAAGGCCTGATGCGATGCACAGCAGCAACAACATAACTGCGCCAGAAAGCCCCAGCAATTGTTGAAAAACTGCTGAAATGGTCTGCCCAACCACTCCACCTGCTCCGGCGGGCAAATCTACGCCCTTAAAAATGGACAAAGATTCAAGCCCCATAAGGCCAAGCCACAGCACCATAAAGCCAATCGGCCTTACCCACGGAATCCACTTAGGCAGGGGTTCGTCAAAGCCGGGCAGTTCAATGGCGTCTACCATTTTACGGGCACGCCACAACATGAAAAACGACAAACCCAGCAGGGCGTAGGCTGAGTAACCCGCGATAAAAAACAGCAGGTCTGACAAATGTGCCCCCACGGCACCGCCAAAGTTGCTAACCCTGCTACTGCCCGATTCATGGGAAAAACTGTCGTCGGTGCTGCTGTGCGACACAAGAATCAGAAACAGGTAGATGGAAAAAACAAGCAGGCACAGCCAACGAATTTCCAGCAACAACTTGCTGATTCGAAGGGTGCCTGTATTTTGTGTGGTCCTGGAATTCACTGTAATAAGAGTAGTCCGCAATGCAGCTTATAATTGAAGTCTGTATTCTGACAAAGTTCGAGACAAATATCTTGAACAGACACCATTTGAAGCACAAAAGAGGTAGCAATGACCAGTTCTAACACGCCACGCCACGCCAAAGTACTGATTTTGGGTTCTGGCCCTGCCGGATACACGGCCGCAGTGTACGCCGCACGCGCCAATTTGAACCCAGTGTTGATCACTGGCATGGCCCAAGGTGGCCAACTAATGACCACCACCGACGTGGATAACTGGCCAGCCGACGCGGAAGGCGTGCAAGGCCCCGACCTGATGAGCCGCTTTTTGGCCCACGCCGAGCGTTTTAATACTGAAATCATTTTCGACCACATTCACACAGTGGAATTGAAACAACGCCCGTTCACGCTAAAAGGTGACGCAGGCGTTTACACCTGTGACGCATTGATTATTGCAACCGGCGCCAGCGCGATGTACCTGGGTCTGCCGTCTGAGGAAGAATTTGCTGGCAAAGGTGTTTCGGCCTGCGCCACTTGCGATGGTTTTTTCTATCGCAACCAGGAGGTGTGCGTGGTGGGTGGTGGCAATACCGCAGTGGAAGAAGCGCTGTACCTCAGCAACATTGCCAAGAAAGTGACCGTGATTCACCGTCGCGACAAATTCAAAGCCGAAGCCATTTTGATCGACAAAATGATGGACAAGGTGAAAGAAGGAAAAATCGAGTTGAAAACCGATTACACCCTGGATGAAGTATTGGGCAATGAAATGGGCGTGAATGGTGCCCGCATCAAATCGACTAAAACCGGGGAAACCCAAAACCTGGCGCTTCAAGGCGTGTTTATTGCCATTGGTCACAAGCCCAACACGGATATTTTCGAAGGCCAGATCGAGATGAAAAATGGCTACATTACAACCCGCAGCGGTTTGAATGGCCTGGCCACCATGACCAGCATTGAAGGTGTGTTTGCCGCCGGTGACGTTCAAGACCACGTGTACCGCCAGGCTATTACCAGCGCGGGCACAGGTTGTATGGCCGCACTGGATGCGCAGCGTTGGCTGGAAGCGCAGGAAGGCTAAGCCCTTCTTTTGATGGCGGTAGCAGGGCAGTGAAAAAGCTTACATCCATGGCTGATCTGGAAGGTGTAAGGCGCTCGCTTGAAGCACAGCGCCTTGAGGCCGAGCGACTTGAAGAAATCAAGGCAGAAAAAGCAAGGATTAAGGCTGAAGAAGAAAAAAAGCGTCAAGAAGAAGCGAACCTGTTCAAGCGACAGGTTCGCGACGTTACCCCCCTGCCCCAGGCAAACATCAAAATTCACCAAGCAAAAAAACCACCCCCAATTGCCCGACAGCGCGAGCTTGATGATGAAGCCGTATTGTTGGAAAGCATTTCCGATGAAATGGATATTGAGCGGTTTCTGGAAACCGACGACAAACTGTCCTATCGCCGGAATGGCGTGGGTGTTGAAGCACTGAAAAAATTACGCAAGGGGAAATGGGTTATTCAGGCACAAATTGATCTGCACGGCCTTCGTTCAGATGAAGCACGAACTGCTGTGGGTGAATTTTTGCGATCCAGCGTTAAACATGACATTCGTTGTGTCAGAATCATTCACGGCAAAGGCTTGGGTTCTGTTGGCAAAGAACCCGTTCTGAAAGAGAAAGTAAAACGCTGGCTGGTGCAAAAAGACGAGGTACTCGCCTTTTGCCAGGCGCCACCAAGAGACGGTGGTGCTGGTGCCCTGCTGGTAATACTGAAAGCCCGACAATAATAAAGCTCAACGGAGACAGCACACATGAAAAAGGCCAGCACCCCCATTGAATGGCAACAAGGCTTTGCCAAATCGAGCACCACCGGGCTGAACATGGCCTGGGAAACAGCGGGCCCGGCAGACGGCGAAACCATTTTCATGGTGGCGGGCCTGGGTTGCCAGTTGACCATGTGGAATGATGATTTCTGTAAACCTTTGCTGGAACGTGGCTACCGATTGGTACGCTTCGACAATCGCGACATTGGCTTAACTGACCAACACCCCACCAGCATGAAAGTGAATGTGCCGGCCACATTCATTCGCAACAAACTCGGTTTAAAAACCCCAACGAATTACAAACTGGACACCATGGCGAATGATGCCATTGGCTTGATTGAAGCACTGGAATTGAATCGCCCTCACCTTTTGGGCATTTCAATGGGCGGCATGATTTCGCAAATTGTTGCAGCCAAAGCGCCGGAAAAAATTGGAAAACTGGTCACGTTGATGTCGAGCACCAACAACCCGAAACTGCCCATGCCATCACCGAATGTGTTGCACAACATGTTCCTGAAAAAACCGAAAAGCCAAAAAATTGACGATGTGGTTGAGCATGTGGAGCGAGTGTTCACTGCGATTGGAAGCCCAGGCTACCCGCCCGACCCAGTTAAACTACGAGAGCGTGCCCGTAATTCATACAACCGCGCTTACAAACCAGCAGGTGTGCTGCGCCAAACCCACTGTGTTGTAGCCACGGGTTCAATTGAAGATTACACGCGTGAAATTAAGGTGCCCACCTGTGTGATACATGGGCTAGACGACCCTTTGTTGAAAAAGGCTTGTTCCGAACGAATTGCGAAACTGGTGCCGAATTCAAGACTGCATTTGATCAAGGGGCTAGGCCATGATCTGCCTGAACCCCTGGCACCCACTTTTGCGGAAATTATTCACAGCCATTTGAGTTAAAAAAAATCAAAATTTGCGTAACACCAATGCTAAAAAAAGCCCGGCTGAACAAGCTGGGCTTTTTAATTTAAATGGCTTCTTCGCCTTGTTCGCCGGTACGAATGCGAATAACACGTTCTACATTGGTCACAAAAATCTTTCCGTCCCCAATTTTATTGGTGCGCGCTGCGTTTTGAATTGCATCAATTGCTTGGTCTACCAGCTTGTCTTCAATCACCAATTCAATTTTTACTTTGGGCAAAAAATCAACCACATACTCTGCACCACGGTACAGTTCAGTGTGGCCACGCTGGCGACCAAAACCCTTCACTTCGGTCACAGTAAGGCCGGTAACACCCACTTCCGACAATGCTTCACGTACCTCGTCCAGCTTGAAAGGCTTGATGATTGCGCTGACCAGTTTCATTCTTTGAATCCTTCTAGATCGTTGAACTTCGATGTGATTGGATAGCGCCAGTCGCGACCAAAAGCTCGGTGCGTGACCCGAATACCCACAGGCGCCTGTCTTCTTTTGTATTCGTTGATACGAAGCAGTTTAACAGCCTTGAACACGTCTTCTTTCTGAAAGCCGCTGGCAATGATGTTTTCAACCGACTCATCCTTTTCCATGTATCGGGCCAAAATGGCATCGAGTACATCGTAAGGTGGCAGGCTGTCCTGGTCCACTTGGTCGGGTCGCAATTCTGCCGATGGCGGGCGTGTAATAATTCGAGTTGGAATTACATCTGACAAACTATTACGGTATTCGCAAAGCTGGTAAACCAATGTTTTGAAAATGTCTTTGATCACTGCAAAGCCACCCGCCATGTCGCCATACAGCGTGCAATAACCGGTGGCCATTTCACTTTTGTTGCCCGTGGTTAAGACAATGCGGCCTGTTTTGTTTGATATGGCCATTAGCATGGTGCCGCGAATACGGGCCTGCAAATTTTCCTCAGTGGTGTCGGCCGGCAGTCCTTTAAACAGTGGTGCAAGGCTGGAATCAAATGCCTTCATGCAATCTTGAATCGATATTTCATCGTACTGAATGCCGAGGCGCCTGACCATGTCGCGAGAATCTTCCAGCGATATGTCGGCGGTGTATGGCGAGGGCATCATCACCGCGCGCACTTTGTCGGCGCCCAAGGCATCCACAGCAATGGCCAGTGTAATTGCGGAATCAACGCCACCGGACAAGCCAATAATCGCGCCGGGAAAGCGGTTCTTAGTCACGTAATCACGCACACCCATTTTCAGGGCTTCATACACCTGTGCGGTTAACTCCAGTTCAGGCACGCAAGGCTGGTGTGCTTCAAGCACAATGGGCTCGCCCGGGCAGGCCACTGCGTCCAGCATAGCCAGGGCTTCCTGAAACTGCGGCAGGCGCATGGCCACATGTTGTTTGCCGTCCATGGCAAACGATGCACCATCAAACACCAGTTCATCTTGCCCGCCCAGCATGTTGGCATACACAATGGCCATGCCTGTTTCCTGAACACGCTTTGCCACAATCGATTGGCGAATACTTTGCTTGCCCATGTGGTAAGGCGACGCGTTTGGCACCAACAGAACTTCAGCACCCGCAGCCGCAGCGGCCTCCGGTGCGTAGCGGTTCCAGGTGTCTTCACAAATGTTCACGCCGAAACGAATACCATCCACCTCGAACACCAAGGGGCGGTTGTCGGGCGTGAAGTAACGTTGCTCGTCAAATACCTCCCGATTGGGCAAATCGTGTTTGTGATAGCGGCCCACCACTTTTCCGCGATACACCACGGAAGCCGCATTGAACAGCTCCCCCTCACGACTTACCGGGTGGCCGAGCACCACATACAAATCGAGGGCCGCCAGGTTTTGACGTAACTGCTCAAATGCGTTGTCGGTTTGACGCTGAAACGAAGGGCGCAACAACAAATCTTCAGGTGGGTAACCTGTGATGGAAAGCTCGGGAGTAAGAAGAATTCGCACACCTTGTGCCGCGGCTCGGTGCGCATACTCAAGAATTTTTGCGCAATTGCCTTTTAAATCGCCCACAGTCAGGTTCAACTGCGCAATGGCCAATCGGACTCGGGATAAACTCACTGGATACCTGCATAGTAGTTGACGCCTTTATGAATTATCGCATGCAGATTTGCCAATCAATTGGCGAGATCGCACAAGCTGACTGGAATTCGCTTCTAAGAAAATGCAATGGCGGTGTGCTTCACCCTGCCCTTCGTCATGAATACCTGCTGGCCTTAGAGGCCAGCGGCAGTGCCACAGCTGAAACTGGCTGGGGACCCCTTCATTTGGCCATTCGCAGCGATGCGGGTGCGCTATTGGCTGCCATGCCTTTGTATTTGAAATCCCATTCTTATGGCGAGTATGTGTTCGACTGGGCATGGGCTCAGGCTTATGAACGGAGTGGTCAGCGCTATTACCCCAAGTTGTTGTGTGCCATTCCATTTACTCCGGTACTTGCGCCCAAGATTTTGCATTCAACGCCGGAAGCTGGTGAGGCACTAGCACAGGGCCTGGCGCAGCTAACTTGGCAAGCCGCAGAAAACACCGAATTGCTGGGCACTCGAATTTCAACCCTGCATGCCTTGTTTTTAACTGAGCAAGACCAACAACTGTTGTTGGGCGAAGCCACCAGTTTGAACAACGGCAGCCGGCATGTGGTGCAGTTTCACTGGCACAACCAAAGCCCCGCAAGTGGCAAAAAGTTTCATAATTTCGATGAATTTCTGGACAACCTGAATCAGAAGAAGCGCAAAAACATTCGCGCAGAGCGCCGAAAGGCACATATGAAAGGTTTGGAGATTCGACGTATTAACGGTTCGGAAGTAAGCGAAACTGAGCTGGAATTTTTCTATCAGTGCTATTCCCGCACATACATGGAGCATTTTTCCAGCCCGTATTTGAACCTTGAGTTCTTCAAACAAATTTGCACTACCATGGGTGAACAGGTGTTGCTGATACAAGCCAGCCTGCATGGCCAAGCCGTGGCCAGTTCATTTTTCCTGACCAGCGAAGAACGTTTGTATGGCCGCTATTGGGGTTGCATTGAAAACCTGCCATGCCTGCATTTCGAACTTTGCTATTACCAGGCGATTGAATTTGCAATCGAGCGAGGAATTGAATGGTTTGAAGGCGGTGCGCAAGGTGAGCATAAAATGGCACGGGGCTTGAACCCGCAAACCATGGTGAGTGCGCATTATGTGCACGACAACGGTTTTAAGCTACCCATTGAAAACTTTCTGCGCCGGGAAAAAGCGCACCTTCAAGCCTATGCAGTGGAGTTAAATGAACACACTGCTTTTCGGGAAAGCAAGAATAGCCAGTTATAAAAAAAGCCAACCCGAAGGTTGGCTTTTTGTTTAGCCTTTGTAGTTGGCCACACCATCGCGGATTTCTTTTTCCACGTCGGCCATATCGCCCCAGCCTTCAACTTTTACCCACTTGCCTTTTTCAAGGTCTTTGTAGTGTTCAAAGAAGTGCTGAATGCGCGCCAAAAATTCCTGTGGAACATCGGAAATGCTTTGGTAGTGCTTGTACTGTGGCAACAGTTTTTCAACGGGTACGCCGAGCAACTTTGCATCACCGCCGGATTCATCGGTCATTTTCAACATGCCGATTGGACGCACACGCACCACACAACCAGGTTGCAGTGGGTAAGGTGTCATTACCAAAACATCCACGGGGTCGCCATCGGCGGCCAAGGTTTGTGGAATATAGCCGTAGTTGCAAGGGTACTGCATGGACGTGCCCACAAAACGGTCCACAAACAAGGCGCCGCTTTCCTTGTCGATTTCATATTTGACAGGATCAGAGTTCGCTGCGATCTCAATAATCACGTTCACGTCGTTGGGAATGTCTTTACCAGGGGAAATGCTTTCGTAGCCCATGCTAATTGGTCCTTAAAATAAAATTTGGTCGTATTGTATCGAATATTGCTTTAGGCAAGCTGACGATCGTTCTGAAGGTGATTGTTCAATTTCTCGCGCCACGTTTTAGCACGTTCACCCTGGTTTGCAGCCTCGTACAAACGCTCCAGCTTTCCGGCCAAATGCGCTGAGGGCTGTTTGGCATAAACCGCCTCAAACCGCGAAATCGCCTTGCCCCACAATTGCTCGCGCTCGCACACATCAGCGGCCAATTCCAGAAGGCGCAAATCGGCAGGCTGCTGGGCCAAAAGGCGTTCTACATTGGGCAGGGCCTCGCGTGGCTCAAGAACCGCCACCTGATGGTAAACAGGCAACAAATCCCTGTTGTAGGTTTGATTTAAAGCTGTTTCCAGCAAATTGCGGGCAGCGGTAATTGAACCACTTCGTAGCAAACCTGTGGCCAGCAGGCGTAACACGCCCATATTTTCAAGTTCAGCGGGCTTGGCATTGGACCAAACCTGCTGCATTTGGCTGGCTTCCTGCCCTGCGCTTTCGCACAAGCCGGTGTATATACGCATCAACGCTTCATTTCTCTCGCTAATGGTCAGCGCAGAAGCCGCCATGCAAGCTCGGTACTGCATCAAAGCCTCTTGCCAACGCGCCATGCCCATCAGGGCGAGCAACCGCAGTCGTTGCACTTGTGGCAATTTAGTGGCCAGCGGATCCATCGTCTCCAGCAAATTCAAGGCACCTGAAAAGTCTTGCTTGGACAAGGCCACCTTTCCACGCAAAACCACCAGTGCGTGAGAATGCTCGCCAACCTTCGCCTTTTCCTGGTTCAAAATTTCCTCGGCCACGTCGTAACGGTCAGCTTGTATAGCTGACATGGCCCGGATCAAATAACTAAGGTCAGTTTCAATGCCGGTTTTGCAAGCCTGATTCAAGGCCTTGTGTGCTCCCTGGTCGTCGCCTGTAATCAAGGCGATCAAACCCTCGGTATTGGCTTTTAACAAGGCACTTTGCTTGCGGTTCATCCAATACTCTTTGAACTTCTCGGGTAGCTGGCTGGAGGCGCGCCAAGCGCGCATCATGGCGTACAACACCACAAATACGAGCACAATTGCAACAATCGCGAAATTTAGCGACATGTCAATTCGGTATTGATCATGAAATATCAGTACCTTCGACGTATTGCCCTGCGCCATCAAAGTTACTGCAACGGCCACCACCACAACAAGCAACAACCCAAGCAGCTGCTTCATTGCCGCTCTCCCTGTTGTCCAGCCACGGCCAGCCTGAGCGCGGCAGAAGTGGCCTGCAATTCAGGCAATGCCAAATCCAGTTGCACTTCGCCGATTTCGGCAATTACGGTTTGTGCACGCTGAACCTGAACAGATTTCACATCGAAGTAGGTGTTCAACAAATAACTGGAGCGCTCAAGATCAGATTTGAGCAAGGTGGCTTGCCGAGACAACAGCGAAATCCGGGCGTTCAACAAAGACAAACGCAGTGTGTTGCGCAAATCAGTTTCTTGCCGGCTTGACAGCATCAACACCTCGGGGCTATTCACCTTGGTCACCTCGATCAACGATTTGATGTCGTACCACACGGTTTGAGCCATATTTTTAACAGTGACCCACACTTGATCAAGTCCCTTTCGGGCCTCATTGATTTCGACTGCCGGCGCTGTTGTCTCGATTTGAGGCTCTGAGCTAGCATTTTCGGTCAGCTGAGCCAGTGTTTGATCGGTGGTTGCATGGGCGCTTGAGAGCGTTGGCAAACTTTCGACAGAGTTCACCACTGAATCAAGCGAAATTGCCAGCCGCAACAAGTCATCACTGGGCAAAGCCTTGATCTCGGACAAATCTTTTTCCAAGGCGGTGCGAAGGTTCAACAGCGAGGGCTTTTCGGTACCCTCCAGCAAATCGATGGCCTGAGACAAGGCAATTGAGGCACCTTTGACATTGCCCAACAAATACAATTGGCGCTTGGCAATCGATATCAACTGCTCCACTTCGCTGAGCGAGACTTCGGTTCTACTGGACAACAAACTGTTGTAAACCTCTTCCAGGCTGGCGCGCTGGCTGGCTTCCTCTTTCTGGGCAAGTTCCAGCAAGTCAAACCGGGTTTTCAAGTCTTTTGCCAAATCGCTGGATTTACTGATTTCTTCCTTCACCAAATCAAGCGTCGTGGACTCTTTTTGGATCCGTTCACCGAAAGCCATCCTTGTTTTTTCGATCTGATTTTTACCGGCAAAGGCAATCAGCAAAATCAGCGCGAAGCTAACCACCGAAATAAAAAATGCGGCCCTGCCCAGCCACTGCCCGGCAGGCTCGGCAGGGCTTGCAACACGAGGAGTGATTGGGGCGTTGGCCACCGGCGGCAGGTTGGCGGAAGGCGTGGCAGTGTTGGTTTGATTGTTATTTTCCATGCTTTTCTTGTTGGATTTCAGCCATGAATTTACCGATTGTATCCCTGTTGCTATCTGGACAACATGGGCATATCCCAATTCCCTGCATTTGGCCGTAATACGGGGGTGTGTTGTCAGTACGGTGACTGTTTGTTTTAAGGCTTTGAGTTGCGATTCAGATTTTCGCGCCAACTGAGAGTTTAATACTTCAATTGTTTCACTGCTGGTTATCCAAAGAACCGCATCAGCCATTCGGGCAAAAAGCGCTTCGCACTGGCTATCGCTTTGCGCTATTACCTTGCGGTCGTAGCACTCAAGCACAGTTACGTCGTGCTTCATTTCCTCCAGTTTTATCGGAAATTCAACACGCCCTCTTGGCCCTTTGCATACCATTACGCTGCAGCTACCTGCCTCAAAATGAGTTGCAATCAGGCGGGCCAGTCCGTCAGAGTCCTCCGATTCAACATCGTTCTCGCCGGAAGGCGCGATAATTTTGTCTTTCGGGGTAACGGCAATCTCAAGAACTGAGGGACTTACGAATACGATCAGGCGATTCGGTTTCTCGGCAACACCATCTAACCATGGCCGTATGGCGGACATGGCGGCTAGATCAGGCACCAATTCGAAAACCGGGAAATACATCACATGGCCTGAATGCGTTTGATCAAGCTGACGCTTCAAATCAAGGCGTTGTGTCAGGTACTGATCGGGCAACTTGGGTTTGCAAACGACCAAAGTGTGGGCCATGTCCGCGGTTTATCCTTTAAATTGTTCAACAGCCGATTCAATAAGAGCCTGCGCACCCTCTTGTAACAAGCCTTCGATCACAACGTTTGCAGCGGTTTCCCAGTTTTGCAAACTGGCATCTGCGCTTTTTTGTATCACCGCTTTTCCATCCGGGCTGGCCACCAAGCCACGAAGAGTAAAAGTTTGGGCATCATTCAGCGTGGCATATCCCGCAATTGGCACTTGGCAACTACCACCCAAAGCCTTGGATACTAAACGCTCTGCACTCACCAAAGCGGTACACACAGGGTCTATTAGAGGCTTCACCAATTCAGCCAATTGTGAATCACCCGCGCGAATTTCCAAACCCAGAGCACCTTGGCCCACGGCGGGCAGCATATCAGCCGAACTGATTATATTGCGAATTCTTGAATGCAAACCCAAGCGCTTGAGCCCAGCAGCGGCAAGTACAATCGCTTGATAATGGCCCGAATCCAGCTTGGCCAAGCGGGTATCAAGATTGCCACGCAAAGGTTCAACTTTTAAATGGGGGTAACGAGCCAGCACCTGTGCCTGCCTGCGTAAACTGGAGCTACCCACAACAGCGCCTTCAGGCAACTCAGCGAGACTGGCATAATTATTAGACACAAAAGCATCGTGAGGATCTTCGCGTGTCATGAACCCCAACAACTCGAACTCTGCGTCAACATCCATTGGAATGTCCTTGCCCGAATGCACGGCCAAATCAGCCCGCCCTTCCAGCAAAGCGTGTTCCAGTTCTTTGATGAACAACCCTTTTCCGCCAATTTTTGCAAGTGAACGGTCCAGTATTTGATCACCCTTGGTGGTCATGCCCACAATTTCAACACCAGTAACCCCTGGCAAGGCCAAAAGCAGGTCTCGAACATGTTCGGCCTGCCACATTGCCAAGCGACTTTCTCTAGAAGCAATTCTTATTTTCATTAGGTGTAGCGACACAGCCAGCCGCGATTCAATGGATAAATTTCAATCAAATTTCCCACGACAAGGCCGCGAGAAGGCTTTCATGGTGAAAGTCTAGCACGGCAACCCCTTATAATTAGGACCTGTCCCAAAGTGCATAAAGGATTCCCCATGTCAAACCAATGGTCCAAGAAACAGGAAGCATGGTCAGCCCGTTTCAATGAACCCATGTCCGAGCTGGTCAAGCGCTACACGGCATCCGTGTTTTTTGACAAACGGCTGGCTGAATTTGACATTCAAGGTTCGCTGGCCCATGCCACCATGCTGGCCGAGGCCGGGGTTATTGCTGATGCAGATCTGCAAGCCATCAAAAGCGGTATGGCGCAGATTATGGACGAAATAAAAGCAGGCCAATTTGTTTGGCAACTTGATCTTGAAGACGTGCATCTGAATATTGAACGCAGACTGACCGAGTTAGTGGGTGATGCGGGCAAGCGCTTGCACACTGGTCGCTCACGTAACGATCAGGTGGCCACCGATGTTCGCCTGTTTTTGCGCCACGAAGTAGACCGCATACAGGGGTTACTCAAAGCGCTGATCAATTCACTGATCACCGTGGCAGAGCGCAACCACAATACAGTCATGCCTGGCTTTACTCACTTGCAGGTGGCACAACCAGTTACTTTCGGACACCACTTACTGGCTTATGCCGAAATGTTTGAACGCGACCTCGAACGCATGCAAGACTGCCGCAAGCGAATTAACAGGCTACCCTTGGGCGCCGCCGCTCTTGCAGGCACTACATTTCCAATCAACAGAAGCAGAACAGCTGAACTACTTGAGTTCGACGCCCCAACGCGCAACAGTCTTGACTCGGTCTCTGACCGCGACTTCGCGATTGAATTTTGCTCGGCCAGCAGCATACTGATGATGCATGTGTCGCGCTTGTCAGAGGAACTGATCATCTGGATGAGCCAGCGTTATGCATTCATCGATTTGCCCGATCGTTTCTGCACAGGCTCCTCGATCATGCCCCAAAAGAAAAATCCCGATGTACCCGAACTGGCTCGCGGTAAAACCGGCCGGGTTTATGGGCATTTGATGGGCCTGCTAACCCTGATGAAAGGCCAGCCTTTGGCCTACAACAAAGACAACCAGGAAGACAAAGAACCTTTGTTCGACACAGTAGATACCGTAGTCGACACCCTGACTATTTTTGCTGAAATGGTGGAAGGCATTCAAGTAAAAGCAGACAACATGCGCACTGCCACACTCGAGGGTTATGCGACAGCAACCGACTTGGCCGATGCACTGGTAAAACGCGGCATGCCCTTCCGCGATGCACACGAAGCCGTTGCCCGCGCTGTGCGCTACTGCGACACCCAGCAATGCGGCCTGGAGGCGCTAAGCGTACCGCAGTTGCAAGATGCACTGAAACTGACTGAATTGGGTTACAGCGATGATCTTGTGAATAAAGATTTATGCGCAGTGCTTACATTGGAAGGCTCGCTACAGGCGCGCAACCACGTGGGCGGCACTAACCCTGCCCAAGTAAAGGCGGCTGCAGCTGAAACCCGTAAGCGCCTGGGTTTATAAAGTTGAAAGGTTTGTTGGCTATTTCTCGAAGCATAGACCACTTGAACACCATGCTTGGGCGGGCTGTGGGTTGGTTAATTTTGCTCACAACCCTTGTGTCTGCTTACAACGCCACAGTGCGCAAAATTTTTGACATCAGCAGCAATGGCCTGCTTGAAATTCAGTGGTATTTTTTCGGTGCCGTATTTTTGGTGGGCGCCGCCTACACCCTACAACAAAATGCCCATGTTCGGATCGACGTGCTTTCAAACCGGTTTTCTGAGTCAACACGGGCATGGATCGATATTGCGGGACATGTACTTTTTACATTGCCACTCATTGGTTTTGTACTTGTGTCTGGCTGGGACTTTGCATATCAATCCTTTCAAATTAATGAATATTCTGCAGATCCCGGCGGTTTAATTCGCTGGCCTGCCAAAGCATTGATTGTTCTGGGGTTCGCTTTGCTTGGCTTGCAAGTCTGCTCTGAAATCATCAAAAAGATTGCTGTAATCAAAGGGCACTCCACAACATGCCAATAATTCCAGTCGAATTTTTGGCACCCCTCATGTTCGCAGTCTTGCTGCTGTTTATGGTCAGCGGGTTTCCCGTGGCATTTGCATTGGCGGCCAACGGGCTCTTGTTTGGCTACATTGCCATTGAGCAAGGGATGATGAACGTCGCCTTGCTGCAAGCGCTGCCAGATCGAATATTTGGAATCATGAGCAACGACACACTGCTCGCCATTCCGTTTTTTACCTTCATGGGCTTGGTATTAGAACGCAGCGGTATGGCTGAGGACCTGTTGGAAACCATCGGTCAACTGTTCGGGCGAGTGCAAGGTGGTTTGGCTTATGCAGTAATTTTGGTGGGCGCCTTGCTGGCCGCCACCACCGGAGTGGTCGCAGCCTCCGTAATCTCAATGGGGCTTATATCTTTGCCCATCATGTTGAAGTACGGTTATAGCCAATCGGTGTCCACTGGTGTGATTGCGGCCTCTGGAACACTGGCTCAAATAATACCACCCTCGCTGGTTTTAATTGTTATGGCCGACCAACTTGGGGTTTCAGTAGGCGCGATGTACCAAGGCGCACTTATTCCATCTTTGTTGCTGGTGCTTGTTTACATTGCCTACGTATTTGTGGTCACAAGAATTCAAAAAACCGCACTGCCCGCTTTACCCCCCGAAGCTCGTTACATCGGTCAAAATAACTCACGCCTGGAAACACTAAAAGCTGTTGTTTTTGTTTTGATGCCACCACTGGCCTTGGTATTTTTGGTGTTGGGCACTATCTTTCTGGGTATTGCAACACCCACTGAAGGCGGCGCTATGGGCGCGGTGGGCGCTTTGCTGATTGCAGCATCCAAGAAACGATTGAGTTTGGATTTACTGAAACAATCAATCGACTCAACAAGCAAACTTTCCTGCTTTGTATTATTCATTTTGATTGGCTCTACCGTGTTTGGCCTGACGTTCAGGGCCATTGAGGGAGACTTGTGGGTAGAACATTTGATGGGCGATTTACCCGGCGGTGAACTTGGGTTTCTGATAGCCGTGCAGATCCTGATTTTTGTATTGGGCTTTTTTCTGGATTTCTTTGAAATTGCGTTTATCGTGATTCCGTTGCTTGTGCCTGTAGCTGAAAAACTTGGTATAGACTTGGTTTGGTTTGGAGTCATGATAGCCATGAACATGCAAACTTCCTTTCTGACCCCACCCTTCGGTTTCTCGCTGTTTTATCTGAAATCAGTAACACCAAGAGCGGTCAAAACCATTCAAATTTACAAGGGCTCCTTGCCATTTATTGCCTTGCAGCTGTTGATGGTAGTGTTAATTTTTGCATTTCCTCAACTGGTAAGCCAAGAGAAAAAAGTGAAATATGAGGACAGCCCGTTACAACTAAACCTGCCCGCACAAGACTACGGCAGCGGAACCGACTCTGAAGAGCACCAACCTTTCGTACCCAACTTTAGTCAATAGTTGTCGACTTGTCGGGAATAGATTGAGCCTTATTGAAAGCTGAATTAGAACCAACTCCAAGCCAGATTAACCGGTTTTCTTTGAGTTGATTGGCACAACTTCAGCCTTGTTTGAAATTCGGTCTGCAAGTTCCAGTACGAACACCGTACCTCCCTCTTTAACATTGCACATCGACAAATTCCAGTCCATTTCCTGACAAAGGCGCTTAACAACGTACAGGCCTATGCCCGTCTTTGGAAGGTCGCTGCCGAATGTGGAGTACCTGGCAGCCTGGTTTTGCAGAATGTCTTCTTGTAGGCCAGGACCAGAATCTTTGACTGTAAACCGGTGAATTCCTCCATGGCGACGGTAGGAGAAAGCTACGCCACCTTCCAGGGTATGCTCTACTGCATTAAATACCAGGTTGCCCATTACCCGCTTTAACCGGCGAGCATCCGTGTGGATTAAAAATTCCTCTACATCCACATTGAAGGTGAGGCCTTTCATCTCAGCCAACTGCCCCATCCAGCCCTCAAACGACTTACAAAGGTCGGTGCTTGAAATACTCTCGATTCGTTTCTCGCGTTGCTCGCCAAGTTCAAGGCGAGTAGCATCGAGCATGTTCTCAGCCAAATCGTGGAGCCATCGCTGGCAACTGGTCATTTGGCGAATAACCTGACTGGATGCCGCATGTTGCTGGAGAGAATCCAGTGAGGGGTGCCCCACCAACAAGCCAAGCGCGTGCAAAGGCTGCCGCATGTCGTGCTGAACACCAGCCAGCCAACGCAACCTGTCTTTCCATTCACTAAGCACAGCATGTTTTGCATTGCGCCAGCGAGCCTGCTGAGCTCGCCTGTTTTGAATTCGTTGTTTTGCAATGCTGTAACGGTGCTGCCTTTCCAGCAGAACAGCCAGCAAGGTGAACGGAGTAACCCAACATAAAACCGAAAAACTGAGGTGCTGCCAGTTCAGCGACAAAACCCAGCCACCAAAAGCCGATGCAAACACCAAAAACCAAAGCTTCTCCGTGGGGGGTACCCGAAATGCACGCCGACAGGAAACCTTGGCATTAAGCAGACAGCCGCTAATAAATGCAATGTACGCCAACTGTGCCTGCGCGCCAGTATCAAGGCCCAATAACTGGAAAGACAAGGGTAGCAGGCACAGTGAGGCCAGCAAACAAGCGTCATAGTGCTGCTGCACCCATGCGCTTAGCCTGTTGATATGTCTCATGGGAGGCAGCTTAATCGGAGTAAACCTCGTCCGTTTTTTGCTCCTGCCAAGCACGATACAACATGGCTGCTTCCAATCGATTGCGCGCGTTTAAGCGGGCCAGAATACTTCGAACGTGAGTTTTCACCGTTTCAGGAGACAAACCCAAATTCTGGGCTATTTCATGGTTGGACTCACCTTTGGCGATGCGGTACAACACGGATACCTGTCGCTCGGTAATTCGGGCCATACGCTGCCCGATAGTGAACCCACTCGCATGCTGGGTTTTCTGACTGATCTGATCCGTCCAGTTGTTGCGACGCAGGCGCAATACCATGCTGTCAAGCACACTGAGAACGCGATCTTGGGTTATACCTTTGGATACAAATTCTGTTTCAGGGTATTCGTCGGCCATATCACCCAAAATTTCCTCGATGCCGGAAATAACCAATGTACGGCTGTAATCGAAGGTTTCAAGCGCAGTTTCAAGCACTTTTTCTGGCGCCATGTCGGGCAAACCAAGGTCGAGAAGCACAAGGTCTGGCTGCTCAAAACGGCTGTGCTCCAGAGCAGGCCCGATGCGGCTGAACAACTTGACTTCAAGGTCGGTGTAGCGTGAGTTCATGATGTCACGCAGTGCCATTGCGATAATTGGGTGATCGTCGATGATGAATACGCGTAGCTGATTAGGAGTCGACATAAAATTGTCCCATACAAGTCAAGTGTCAGAAACTGTCGTTTATAAGTAGGTAGAGCCCACACCACTTATTAAGACAGCCAAAAGAAGTGCAAACAACCCCGATAGGGGCGACACTGCGTTGGGTGACTTGTGCCAACCTTTTGGTTCCATCGAACGAAAAAGAGGCTATTAGCTTTTCTTTATATCCGATGACTCCCAAATGGGTCAAAAACTTACTTCGATCTGGGTGTATAGGACGCCATTGAATTTTCAGCAACTCGAAACCAGTTATTCTGGTCATTACGAAATCGGTTCCAGGAATTGAAAATTTTCTTGAATGCGGGGTTGTTTTTGGATTCGTCGGTGTACAGTTTTTCAGCTTCTTTGTAAGCAGCATCCAGAATATCTCTTGGATAGATTCTGAGCTGCGCACCTGCCTGAATTAATCGATTCAAAGCCGCCGGATTCTTGGCGTCATATTCAGCTGTCATGGTCACGTTAACCTCGGCTGCAGCCACCTCCAGTGCGGCTTGATAGCTTTTTGGCAGTTTATTCCAGGCATCAAGATTGATGTAAAAACTCAGCGACGGACCCGGCTCCCAAAACCCAGGGTAATAGTAAAATTTAGCCACTTTCTGGAAGCCCAGTTTTTCGTCGTCGTAGGGCCCAACCCACTCGGCTGCATCAATCGTGCCCTTTTCCAAAGCAGGGTAAATGTCTCCACCGGCAATGGTTTGTGGCACTGCGCCTAAGGCAGCCATAATTTTGCCGCCGAAGCCAGGAATTCGAACTTTTAGACCTTTCAGGTCGTTTAGGTTTTTTACTTCCTTGCGCCACCACCCCCCCATTTGAGTCCCCGTATTTCCGCCAGGAAAATTAATAATGTTGTAGTTTTTTAAAAACTCGCGGGTCATTTGCAAACCACCGCCATGGTACAGCCAGGCATTTTGTTGACGTGCCGTTAAACCAAAAGGCAGGCCTGCTTCGAATGCAAATGCAGCATCCTTTCCGACATAGTAGTACGCGGCGGTGTGCCCGCACTCCACGGTGCCCCGCTGCACAGCATCCAGTACTTGCAAGCCAGGCACGATCTCCCCTGCAGCAAAAGGGCGAATTTCGAACTTGCCACCGGTTAACTCCGACACCCGTTTGGCTAACTGAGGCGCAGCACCCCACAAAGCATCCAGGCTTTTGGGGAAACTCGAGGTGAGGCGCCAGCGTACACTGGGTGCATCGGCCGCAATCGCCGCAGTTCCCGAGGCTGCTGTGGCTGTAGCAGCCACTCCCAAACCTGCTTTTTTGAGAAAGGAACGACGTTCCATTACTGTATCTCCCTCATATCTTGGCTTTATTTAGTTACCCGCTACTGTCATTGATTCAAGCAAAATACTGCCCACGTATTTGCCATCGCGCCAATAAGCGTCGTCGCCCACGGCAACAATATTGCCTAACATGTCTTTTAAGTTACCGGCGATCGTTATTTCCTCAACCGGGTGAACAATAATGCCGTTTTCAACCCAATAACCAAAAGCACCACGTGAATAATCGCCTGTGACTTCGTTCACGCCCTGCCCCATCATCTCGGTGACCAATAAACCAGTGCCCATGGTTTTCAGCAATGCATCAAGACCGCCTTGTACGGTTTTGCTTGAGCTGAGAATAATGTTGTGTGTACCACCCGCATTGCCGGTGGTTTCCAAGCCCAGTTTTCGTGCGGAGTAACTTGAAAGAAAATAGCCATTACATACCCCTTTTTTAACTACAGTACGGGCTTTTACCTTTACACCCTCTTCATCGAAGGGGGAGCTGGCCTGAGCACCTGGAATGAACGGATCTTCCTTGATGGTAATGTGTGGTGCCCACACCTGTTTACCCAACGAATTCAATAAAAAGCTGGTTTTACGGTATTGAGGTACACCCGAAACCGCCTGCACGTAATGCCGAATCAAGCTGCTTGCAACAGGCGCTTCAAAGATAACAGGGTAGTTGCCCGTGGTAATTTGCCTTGACCCCAAACGGGCCAGCGCGCGCTGTGCAGCATAAGCCCCAATTTTTGCCGGTTTGGCCAAATTTTTGGCATTCCGGTCTGAGGAGTTCCAGTAATCGCGTTGCATTGGGCTATCTTTCGATTTCTTGGCCTGAGCAATCACCGAAACACCCAAAGAATGATCTGAGTAGAAGTACCCACCCCTAAAACCTTTACTGTTGGCCGCAAAAAAATGCCCTGACTCGGTTGAAACACTGGCGCCTTCAGAATTGCGTATGTGCTTGCTAACATCAAATGCAGCCTGCTCCATGGCCAAGCCCTTCTCAACCGCCTTCGCAACACTCAGGTTCCAGGGGTGGTAAAGGTCCAGGTCGCGGTGACGCTTGGCAAGGCTAGCCACATCGGGAAGGCCTGCAAATTTATCAGCCGCCGTGTATTTCGCGATGTCCAAGGCGGCGTGAACTGCAGAATCAATTGCAGACAGTGAAAAATCTGAGGACGATGCATTGCCGCGTTTATTTCGAACATAAACGCTGAGACTGATGTTTTTGTCCCGGGTGTGTTCAATGGTTTCAATTTTCCCCATGCGCACGCTGACCGATTGGCCTACCGCTTCACTGATGTCGACCGCACAATCGGTGGCCCCCAGTGATTTGGCTTTTTTCAATGCGTATTCGGTTAATTCCTGAAATGTCTCGGATTTAAAGCTAAAGCCCATATTGCCCTGCGAAAAAAGCTGCCAAAAATGGCTAATATACAGCCCATGGAACCAGAAAACGAAAAACAGGGCGAGTTTGAAGAATATGATCGCCCCAGCAAGTCCTCGATTAAGCGAGACATGCTGGCCCTGCAAGATTTGGGCAAAACCTTGTGCGAAATGCCCTATGACAAAGTTAAACGGGCACCGATCGGCGAACGCCTGCTCATCGAGATCGCAGAATTTCACAAATGCAAATCCTTTGGCGCAAAAAAACGCCAAATGCAATTCATCGGTAAATTAATGCGCGATGAAGAGCATGAGGAGATTCAGGCCTGGGTGAATGGCGAAACTGTTGAACAAAAACTGAAGGTGCTGCATTTGCATGCAGCCGAACAATGGCGCGACCGGTTAATTGAAGAACCAGGCCTATTGGCCACTTTTATTGAAAGCTACCCAGCCGCAGCACGTGAAAACCTGAACCCGATTATTCGGCAAGCAGTGCAAGAACGTGCCGCGAAAAAAGCGCCCCGAAATTTTCGGCAACTGTTTCAGATCATTTACCGCCTGATCGAAGAAAAAGCCCAGGAAGATGAAGCATGACATTTGACGCCGTAAAAATTGGTTTGGTGTCGGTGAGTGACCGTGCATCCGCAGGTGTTTACCAAGACCAAGGCATTCCAAGCCTTAAAGCCTGGTTGCAAAACTCGCTTCTGAATCCAATTGAATTCGTTGAAATTTTAATTCCAGACGAACAGCCTGAAATTGAAAATGCCTTGAAAAAACTGGCGGATGAACACCACTGCAATTTGATTTGCACCACAGGTGGTACTGGCCCTGCCAAACGCGACGTTACCCCTGAGGCAACCCTTGCAGTGGCGCACAAGGAAATGCCAGGTTTTGGCGAGCAAATGCGGCAAATCAGCCTTCATTTTGTGCCCACAGCTATTTTGTCAAGGCAAGTGGCCGTTATTCGCGGTGAAAGCCTTATTTTGAATTTGCCAGGCCAACCCAAAGCGATTGCCGAAACACTGGAAGGTTTAAAAGACAGCGAGGGCAACAGTTTGGTGAAAGGTATTTTTGCTGCGGTGCCCTATTGCATCGACCTGATCGGTGGCCCGTATATTGAAACCAATGAAGCCGTAATTAAGGTATTCCGGCCAAAATCGGCCTTGCGAAAGCTCAGTGAAAACAGGCCACCTGAAGGAAATATACTTTGAGTATGCAATCGAACATAGAATGCGTTGTTGTTGAAACCGGCCCTAACCCCACTGGCTGTGTAATTTGGTTGCATGGCTTGGGCGCTGATGGCTACGACTTCGTGCCCATCGTGAAAGAACTTGAACAATTGGGTTTGCCAAACACTCGCTTCGTGTTTCCTCACGCGCCGAAAATTCCCGTCAGCATCAACGGCGGTTATGTAATGCGGGCTTGGTACGACATCAAAAATGTCGACTTGCAACGCCAAGAAGATGAAGGTGGCATTCGGCAAAGCCAGGCCACCATTAAACAGCTGATTGATGACCAAATTAATCTTGGTTTTGCGCCTGAAAAAATTGTACTGGCCGGTTTTTCGCAAGGTGGTGCAATTACCTACCAGGCGGGCTTGCGAGGCAACCACAAACTGGCGGGCTTAATTGCCTTGTCCACTTATCTGCCCTGTGAAAACACACTGGATACTGAGCTTAAGCCGGCAAACTTGGGTATTCCGGTACTGGCCGCACATGGCGAACAAGACAACATTGTGCTGATTGAGCGCGGAGAGAAGGCTGTGAATCTGCTAAAGGCCAAAGGTGTAGATGTTCAATGGCACACCTACCCCATGGCCCACTCGGTTTGTGGTGAGGAAGTTGTTGAAATTGCCAGTTTTTTGAAGCGTGTACTTTGAAATTTTTACTGTATATAAAAACAGCTTTTGGGTTTATACTTGCAAATAAAGACAACCATGCAGGTGTAATTATGCCAACGCAAGCACAACAACAAATTTCAATTACTGAGCTGGAACGCGCAATCAATTACTGGCGCTCGAAACACCCCTCATCCCGGGAAACCATGACCCTGTGCCCGCAGGCCTCTTGCTTGGCCGAGCTTTATGCTCGCATGATCGTTTTCCAAACACACAATATTTCAATCGCAGAATTCTCTGTAAAAGCAAAAAAAGCGTTTCTTGATGCTGAGCAGGCTTTTACAGGTCAACAAAACAAAGCAGCTTGAATAAAAACATCCCTGTTACTTAATTCGCGCGGTTTAGCAACAAATAAGCCGCGCTCCACAATTGGCTTGAAACAGGCGCGTTACACGGCCCTTTCAGCTGGCTAATTTGCCAAGCCTTGGCACCTACCCGCCTCAGTTCAAGCGTGCCGCGCTGTGGGCTGTGGCCTTTGATCTGCAAATGAAAAATACAAACATCGCCAGCCATGCAGCGATCAATGTAAGAAGGCACGCAATGGTGCATTTTTTTGGCTTCGCTTAGCAAAGCATTCAAAGAATTCAATTCAATAAATTCAATGTTATCACCCAGCTTGCCCATCCCCAGAATTTCAGGCCAAAACACATTCTGACGACCAAAATCGACATCGAGTTCGACCAGATGCCAGTGCGCCTGGCGAGCCATCAAAGTGTCGTATGTCCAGTTTCTGGAAATGACCAAGGGGCGTTTTCTTGTACTCGCAGCGCTGCCTAACAGCCAGTCCGCGATCAGCGGAAACTCCTCCAGTTCCAACTCTTTTCGATGCTCCAGTTTTATATTGCTCTCGCGACGCTGTAAGGCAAGCCGCGTTCCTCGCAAAATATTCAATGCAGCAACTGTGCCCAAATTCTCGTGATTGCGCCTAAGCCAGGTACTCAAACCACCGAAGCCCATCAAAGCTGCCGTTTGTTTGTCAACCCAGGAAATCGGGATATTTCTATTTAATGCAGCGTGAAAATTTACCCAACTCAAGTGGCTTAATTGCCCCCAATTAATTCGGGCAATGTAGGCGGTTGTTTGATGTGTTAACCAACGCCAAGTTTGCTGGCTTAGGCCTTGTGCCAACATTCTGTTTTTAACAAGTTGCCAATTCGGCAAATTGCTCCACATGCCTCGGTCTTGGGCCAACAAAGGCGCCAAGGAAGGGTTTTCGCCAAGCCTGGCGTGAAGCACTGTTTTAAATGCAGCCACCTGGCTTAAATCAAGCAGGGTGGTGTGTTTGGGAATAATTCGAAGGGCCAGCTTGAAAACATCGGCACCGTAACGCTTGCGAATAGCGCTGGTCCAGGCACGCTGAATGTCGTTCAGGCTGGCTGCTTCAAGCGGAAAATCCAGGCGGGATTCAAGCAAACATTCAGGCACCTGAATACTGGGTGGCGCTTGCCACACAGAACGCATTAAATCCGATTTCAGATTCCATGCCGCTTCGTCCGACAACACCACACGGCAAGACTCGGCAAGTTTGACACGCGCTTTCATGCCCCACTCAAAATAAAGCCCGGTCCGGGTGCTCACAAAACGCGCAGGCAGCCGCAGCGACATAACTCGCGGTATGCTGGTGGCTGTGTTCAATTCAAAATCTAACAAAGGGCGCATGATGGACAACAAGACAGAAGAACCCGTCAATATCGAGATATTACAGCAAGGCGAGATCTGGAAAATTTCAATTAATCGACCCGAAGCACGCAATTGCGTCGATCGATACACTGCCGACCAATTGGAAAAAGCTTTTCATTCGTTCGAGACGAATGCGGTGGCACGGGTGGCAATCCTCACTGGTGAAGGCGGTAATTTTTGCGCAGGTGCTGATTTGAAAGCAGTGGCATCCGGCGATCCCAGCCGCGTAAACCGCCTGGAAAGACACGGCGCAGGCCCCATGGGCATTAGCCGCATGGAATTAAGCAAACCAGTGATTGCGGCAGTATCAGGCTATTGCGTGGCAGGCGGGCTTGAACTGGCTGCATGGTGCGACCTTCGGGTGGCCGACAACACCACCGTATTTGGTGTTTTTTGCAGGCGTTTCGGTGTGCCATTGATTGACGGGGGAACGGTGCGTTTGCCACGCTTGATTGGGCAAAGCCGCGCGATGGACATGATCTTGACCGGACGCCCTGTTGATGCTGAGGAGGCGTTTTCATGGGGCCTGGCCAACCGGTTTGAGAAGGAACGAACAGCGCTGGAAGGTGCAATTGAATTGGCCAGCCTGTTGAGCAAACACCCACAAACCTGCATGCGCAACGACAGGCAAAGCGTGCTGACCCAGTGGGGCTTTGGTGAACGAGAAGCGCTGGAGGAAGAATTTGAGTTTGGGTTAAACACCCTGACTTCAGGCGAAACAGTTCAAGGGGCAACTGCTTTTAAAGAAGGTTTGGGCCGACATGGCGAAACCATACAGTAAATACAGCCTAGTCCAATTTGAACATAACGCCAATTTGTGCAGTGTTGGTATCTCGGCGCGGGTTACTTGGGGTTGAATCAGTGATGGACTCAATCCCGACAAACCAATTTGCCAAACCACCGCGATTAGTGAGCAAATACAAACCCTCTCCCTCACCGTTCATGGTCGCTTTCGAGAGGCGACCAGGTGTGTAAACAAGGCTCAAATTTTCCTGCAGTGAGAGCTGCACGCCGCCATAAATTGCCTTAATTGATGACGCAGGCTTTTCCTCAGACACTGACAAAGTTGTTTTGGTTGGTATTTGATTGGCCTCTTGAGCCACTGTATCGTCAACCTCGACGCCTTTGAAAAAATTGATTTTCCCCAACAGGCTTGTTTTTGGCTTTTCCTGATCAATGGCGTAATTGGAGGCCGCTGCGCGATAGCCAAGCTTGCCGCTCATTTTCAATCCAAGCGGTTCAGCTGCGCTTGCGCTTTGCGCATAAATACAAACCAACATCAGAATGGGTGCCATTAAAACCGGGGGTTTTAAACCGATCAATGCCATAAAACACCCCCCTCATAGAAAGTTACTTACTTCTTGTAGCAATTACCCTTAGTATCAAACAACCCGTAAAGATGACCAGCACCATTCCGGGTTGCCTATTTTTAGTTAGAACAATCAATGAATGCCACTGCACCGGTTTTAGAGTGTCTCGCCTATTTCGATACTCGAAAGTAACATTTTTGCACTTTGGTGATACACTAAAATGACTACATAAAAGTCACTACTTCGAGTTAACACTCCTTGCAAGTGCGCTAGCCAAAATACCGGAGACAACCACCATGCATTCTTCTGCCCGAGGGACAGACTCCCTTTTCCCGTTTGCCTGCCTGGCAACTGCCACCTTGATTGCCATCGGCTACAGCGGATACGCCCAGGCGGGAGGTACAGCATTTGATGCGACCAGCATCAGTGCCATGGGAAATGCATCGGCCGGACAAGCAGCAGAGGCCGGCGATGCATCGGTGTTGTTTGCCAACCCTGCAGCTTTAACCCGGTTTAAACGCGCTGAACTCACCCAGGGCGCGGCGATTATCTCGATAGGAACAGACTACACATCGACACAAAATAATGATGGTGCCGGGTCAGGCGCGCCTCAAGGTCAAAACGGTCAGGTATTTAGCCGACGTGACGGATCAGACGCGGCTGCGCTGGCCCCCAATCTGTTTATTGCAATTCCTGTGAATGAAAAGCTGGTGATGGGTTTCAGCGCATCAGCCTCGCATGGGCTGGTGGTACGTTACGATGAAAACTTTCCAGGGCGCAATCAAGGACGGGACATTGATTTTAAGGTCACCCGCTTAAACCTGGGTTTTGGCTACAAGCTTAGCCCCACCTTATCATGGGGTATGAATGGGTCGTATGAACGGTATTTTCAATCAATCAAGCTAAAGTTGAATTACCGGGAGGCTGTTGCTGACATCGTGGAGCGTGATTGCGAATCACCTTTGGGATTGCCTTGCGTGTTAACCCCCGATTTGGCCAATGGCATACTTCAAACGCCCGAGGGTGAAGCCAACGGCAGCCTGAGAATGTTTGGCTGGGCATTCAATGCCCAAGTGGGAGGCTTATGGGAACCCACCGAAAATACCCGAGTAGGCGTTTCTTATCGTCCCAAAACGCGATTTACCGGGAATCGTGGCAAGTTCAAACTTGAAGACCCTAATTTGCAGGCATTTCGTGACAGCTTGGTAAACAATGCCGGAACAGCACAACTTCAAGGCATCGATACGATTCAGGCTGCGCAGGACTTGGCGCCCGAGCAAGTAATCAAGCAAGACATCACCCTGCCAGATGAACTGCGAATTTCAGTGTTTCACCATGCCACTCCCAAACTGGATTTAATGGCCACTTACACTCGCCAGGATTTCTCGGTAACCAAATTAAATTTCGAACGTGAAAGCAATGGACGAACATTGGAAAATATTCCACAAAACTTTGTAGCAGCGGAATCGTACAGAGTTGGATTGAATTACAAGTTATACAAAAGGCTCACGCTGCGTGCTGGCTACGCAGTGGAAAACAGCGTAATCGACGATGCAACCCGAATTACCATCTTGCCCGACAGTGATCGTCAATATTTCGCGTTTGGCGGTCAGTTTGACGTAAGCCGCGACACCAGCATTTATTTCGCCTATCAAAAACTGGACACCACCCCTGCACCCGTTGGCAACAATGACGGCATTCGACCTGAAGAAGTTCGCGGTGGCGACTTCAAAGGGAATGTACAGCTAGACACCCACTTCTTGGGCATTGGCATTACAGAGCGGTTTTGATTACGACTGCACACCGAGCGCGCGGAACAACCCGGCAATCAGAGTCGCATAATTGGTTTGTTCTGTCGCCAAAGCCTGTTCGGCATTGGCATAAACCCGCTGTGCATCCACCACGTCGAGGAAACTTACCAAGCCCAATTGATAGAGGGCATCAGCTTGCTCAAAACTGCGTTTACTGGATACGACCGCTTTACCCAGCGCAGTTTGCCGGTGGGCGGAGGAATCAATCGCAGTCAGCGAATTTTCAACCTCTTGAATCACCACCCGCAGCACCTGTTCATATTCGGCCAAGGCCTCTTCAGCGCGGGCTAAAGCCGCGTTTAAACGAGCGTCTCGAGCTCCACCATCGTACACAACCTGATTCAACAAGGCGGCCAAGGATCCGATTACCAAGCTGGTTGCTGGGTTTGAATTGATGGCAGTACTGCCAATTTGAATATTCGCCATCAATTCAATGCTTGGGTAGAAATCTGCCTGTGCCACACCCACTTCGGCAGCAGCCCGCGCAAACCGGGCCTGCGCCAATTGAACATCCGGGCGGGCTTGAATCACCTGAAAAGGCACACTGAGCGGAATGGCCAAACCATAGCCCGGTAAATCGCCATCGGGTTTGAGCAATTGTTCATAGGCCCCAGGAAACTGGCCACTCAAAGTAGCCAAACGGTGGCGGGAGTCTTGTAAAGCCTGTTGCAAAGGTGCAATGCTGGCCCGCAGGGTCTCAACAGAAGTTTCCGCCCGACGAACATCCAGTTCGGGCGACAAACCACTTTCAAACCGCGCCTGAACAATTGCCAGGGTTTTTTCTTGCAGCTCAACCGATTCACGCAACATCGCCAATTGTTTTTGATTACCAAGCAAACTCAAATACTCTTGGGCCACCGCCGTACTGGTTTGAATAATTTGTGCGCGCAAACCGGCCTGCTCCACCAGTAAATTGGCGGCCGCTGCACGCACCTCTTGCTCAACTCGACCCGCCAAATCGATGGGTAAGGTAAAACCGAACCCCAACGAGGTTCTTCGCTCATTCCTCGGGTTGTTGCTGGCGGTGTTGTTATTTCGGTCCGACTGCTGTGCACTTACCTCTGCATCGAGCTCAACCAGCAAAGAATCCCCCACTTCACTCAGCTCTAGCAGTGCACGCGCCTCTTTCACACGAGCAGCCGCTGCAACAATTTGAAAATTGTTTTGAATGCTTGTACTCACCAACTGGTTCAAAACAGGGTCGTTAAAGCCTTCCCACCAACGTACTCCGGCCACTCCTACATCCTTTGTACTACCCAGGCTTTCAAGAATATTTTGCCCAACAAATTGTCGCGGTGGTTTTGTTTCAGTTTTGGGTAACGCAGGCGCATTGGCAGCACATGCCGACAATAAGGCAAGGGAGAAAACGATACCGATCGGCCATACAGTGCGGTTCATGACTTAACCTCATCGCTTTTTAAACTGGCTTGGTATTCCTCAAGCTCCTTGTCGAGCAACTCGGCTGCGTGGGCCCTAGGCTTCATGAATGGCGCTATGAAACTGTATCCCATGGGCGCAAGGTACAGAGTAAACAAAGTAGACAAACCCAAGCCACCCAAAACAACCCAGGCGATTGCCTCACGTGCTTCTGCACCTGGGCCTGAAGTAAGAACCAAGGGCAATACACCCAATAAGGTCGACAGCACAGTCATCGCAATTGGGCGCAACCGCATGCGCGCTCCCTCTCGAATGGCCGATTCAATGCTGTGCCCCTCATCACGAAGCTGGTCCATCAATTCAACCAGCAAAATTGCATTCTTGGTCATCAAACCAATCAGCAAAACCAAACCAATCTGGCTGAACAAATTCAACGACTGGTTGGTAAGCAACAAAGCAAACACTGCTGCTGCCAAACCAAACGGCACAGTGAACATCACCACCAAAGCACTACCAACGCTCTCGAACTGCGCGGCCAACACCAGAAACACCACAATCAATGCCACAGCAAAGGTAATCAACATTTCATTGGAAGTTTCTTCAAGGGTGGCCGCCTCGCCCAGAAAAATCAAAGTTGCTTTGGCGGGCAAGGTGTTTTCAGCAACTGCGCGTATTTGCTGCATGGTAGTACCCAGGTCGGTACCTGGTGGTATGCCAATATTCAACTCCACTGCCCTGCGCTGTGCGTGGCGATCCAGTTCGGCTGCTACACCTCGTTCTTGTACCTTAATCATTGAAGCCAATGGTACAAGCTGGCCAGTGTTGGTACTGGTGTATATATTCAACAAATCAAGGGGTGAGTTGAGGCTCCCATTGCTTGAACCCAGCATTACCGGCACGGCCTGATCCTTAACACTTAAATCTAACAGCTGATACTCATCGGCCATAATTTGCAAAGTTTGGGTAATACGGTTAACTGGCACTTGCAAATCGCTGGCCTTCTCGCGATCAATTTCAAAGCCAAGTTCAGGCTGTGAGGTGTCGTATTGAACGCGAACATCTTGTACTGCATCAATCTGCTTGATCAAGGCATCAGCCAGCGCGTCTGCCGAGTTCGCCAGCTCATCATAATCATCGCCCAACAGTGCAATTTGCAAACCGCCGCCGCCACCGCGAATATTCAAACTGCTTTCATTTTGAAAACGTACTTGCGCACCCGGAATACTCGAGAGTTCTTTGCTTAGTTTTGCTGCCAGTTCTTGCTGGGTAGTATCGCGTTCACTCCAGTCGGCCAAATTGGCTTGAATGGCCACACGGTTTTTGTCGTATCGACCCACAATCGTGAACATATCGGTGATCAAGCCTTGTTCTTGATAAGGCCTCATGATGTTTTCTGCAATTTGCCCTTGCCGGCCACTGTATTCCAGCGAGGCCCCATCAGGCCCTGTGAAATCAACCACCAAACGGCCCCTGTCCTCGGGCGGGACCAGCTCTTGGCTTAACAAGGTGAATGCAACTCCACCCGCAGCAGCAACACCCACAAATACAAACAAAAACAACAGGCGATGTTTCAAGAAACCTTCAAGTGTACGGAAGTACGTGTTGGCAATTCTGTCACCAAAAATTTCGAGTGAACCAAGTAATTTTGCTGTGCGCCCTGTCACGGGTACATCGTCTTTCAACAGCTTTGCAGCCAGCATGGGGCACAAACTCAAGGCGACAAACGTGCCGATAATTACTGACATGGACAAGACCATGCCAAATTCGCGGAAGAGCCGCCCCGTTTCACCGGGTAAAAAAGCGATTGGCAGAAACACAGCCACCAAAGAAGCGGTGGTGGCTATAACAGCAAAGAAAACCTGCTGTGTGCCCAACACCGAAGCCACGGTAATGCTTTCACCCAGTTTTTTGCGGCGCTGAATGTTTTCAAGCACAACAATCGCGTCGTCGACAATCAAACCTGTAGCCAACACAAGAGCAAGCAAGGTAAGCATGTTGACCGAAAAACCGACCAACCAAATTGCAGCCAAAGTACCCACCAGCGATACTGGCATCGTTACCGCTGGAATCAGTACCGCTTTCCACTGTCCAAGAAACAAAGCAATAACTACAAGCACAACCACAACGGCAAACACCAAAGACATCAATACCTCTTGCAAAGCGCCTTTGATAAATACCGAATCGTCGGAAATCATGATGATCTGCAAGTCTTTAGACTGAGCATTAATTTCGGCCATGCGCTTTTTAACATCCGTGGCAATCGCGATCGTATTACCGCCAGCTTGGCGCAGCACGCCCATACCCACCACTGCCCTGCCATTCAGCAGAGAATACGATTCTGCGGACATGGGGCCGTAGTAAACGTCGGCAACATCCCGAATTCGCACGCCATTTTTTATCAAGATAGAATTAATCGCTTCGGTGTCAATGGTGGAAGCATTTGCACGCACCAACAACTCTTGCTTGCCTGACAAATAACTGCCCGCGGGCACATCAAGGTCCATGGTTTCCAGGCTGGCCAACACGTCGGTGGCCACCATGCCATACCTGGCCAGTTTGGCGGGGTCGAGCAGCACACGCAAAACTCGCGGCTGGCTTCCGTTCAAGGGTACATCGGCCACGCCATTGATAGAAACAAAAGCGGGAACCAAATCGCGCTCAACACGTTCGGCCAAGTCCTGCACTGCCAGGGTATTGCTATACACCGCCAGCTGAACCACAGGCCGCGCATTGTCATCTGCCTTGATCACCAGCAGTTGGTCAAGGTTTTCCGGCAATTGATTGGTAATTCGACTAACCGCCTCACGCACATCGTTGGCGGCCACATTCACATCTACATCGGGTGAAAACTCCATACGCACGCGCATATTGTTTTCTTCACTAGAGCTTTGAATGCGCAACACGCCGGCAACCCGGGCAACAGCCCCTTCTACCTTTGACGTTACTTCTGCATCCATGGTTGTGGGCGATGCGCCTTGATACACCGCACGAACCAATACAACCGGTCTGTCGATGTCGGGCAGTTCACGCACCTCTACGCCAAACATGCTGACAACGCCAGCCAACATAATCAACAGATTGAGCACCACAATCAAAACGGGTCTTTTCAAACCCAATGCGGTTAAACCGTCCTTTGCGCTGCTCATTGCAAGGGGTCCTCTACCTGCTCCACGGCGATGCCTTCCGAAAGCCGTAAACCACCTTCGATCACAACAATTTCACCTTCCTTGATATTGCCCTCAAGAAATACCCTGCCCTGGCGGCGATCGGCCACACGGACGTTTTCACGGTCGGCTTTTCCGTCTCGAATCATCCAGACATAGGAGCCCTCTCGATCCCATTGCAGAGCAATTTCGGGCACCGAGGCCAATATTTGCCCCCTGACAGCCATTTGCACAGCGAACGACATACCAGGGCGCAACACATCATCCGGATTATTGATATTTGCCCGAACCCGCAACGATCTTTTTTCAGCATTCAAGCGACTGTCCAAGGCAACGACACGCGCCTGGAATTGCTTGCCCGGTACGGATGGTGTGCTGGCAATCAACTGAATTTGATCCATGTTGCTGGTGTTCAATTGACTCACCAAAGCTTCTGGCACATCAAAATCCACGTAAATAATTTCGCGGGAATCAATGCCTGTAATCAGTACACCTGGGCCTATACGCTGGCCTGGGTCAATGTCAGTAATGCCTACCACACCAGAAAAAGGAGCTCGAATTTGATGCCTGGATATTGCGAGCCTGGCTTGATCAACTGCAACCTGTGCAGCTTCAAAATCAGCTTGAGCTGAATCAACCTGTGTTTGTGGCACTGCACCTTTGCCAACTGCCTGTTTGTACCTGTCCAACAGGCTTTTCGTATTTTTCAGTTGGACCTCAGCAAGCCGAAGCGCCAACTGTTCTTCACGGTCGTCTTGTTGAACCAGCAAATCGCCCTTATTCACTCTCTGCTGCGGTTTAAACAACACTTTGGTGACCTTTTCATCAACAATCGCAAACACTTCTGCTGATTTGTCAGCCCAGCCAGTAGCAACAGCACCGAACGAACTTGCTGTCGACTCCAGTTTAACCACCTCGACCAATACCTTGGGCGAAGCACCCTTACCTCCCTGTTTGGGCATGTCCAAGGGCCTGTTACCTACAAAAGTTGGGGAAAATGAATAGGTCACCCCAGCAATTAACAAGAAGACAAATAAATAAACCAGACGTTTGATCAAGCCGAGCGCTCCACTGCATTTGCGACGGAAAAGGTTATCACGTAAGAAAGTACTCACAAGGAGACTCTTGTGCAGTAAATAAGTTCGGATATCCCCTGGTTGATGGGGAATGCAGTGAAGAAAGGATTCAGGAGCAAAACTTAGGCCTGAGGCCCGAAAACATCAGTCGTCAGAATCTTCGTCGTCGCTAACAGCATCAATACCAGCCTCGACCACTGCGCCAGTGACTTTAATGCCGGTAGACACAACCGCACCAGTAATAGAAATGGCCGCACCAGCAGTTGCACTGACCACCGCACACCCTTGAATGGTAGACAGCACAACAACCGCTAGCGAGAAGAGAACTGCCTTGTTCAAGATTAAAGCCATATTACCTTGCTGCCGCAAATGAAAAACGCTTCTGACCCTTTGAGCCAGAAGCGTTTATTGCCAAATTTGGCATCCCCAACCGGATTCGAACCGGTGTTACCGCCGTGAAAGGGCGGTGTCCTAGGCCTCTAGACGATGGGGACCTAAAATCGTGTGCTTTGGTGGAGGTAAGCGGGATCGAACCGCTGACCTCTTGCATGCCATGCAAGCGCTCTCCCAGCTGAGCTATACCCCCTAAGCGAAGACCGAGATTATTATTTATTTCGCCCAACTTGTCAACAGCTTGTTGAAACTTTTTAAACAAAACTTTTAAATCTTTTTGCCTTCTGCCTGCATTGCCTCAGCAATTTGAGCAGCCAGAATTATACACATATTTGTCGGTTACACTGCAAGAAGTTTTTTAAAAAAATAGAAGCAAACACAAATGAAATACTGCAGCACATGTGGCACCCCCCTTGAAAAGAAAATTCCTGTCGGCGACAACAGGGAGCGCAGTTGTTGCCCCGGGTGCGGCGCAGTTCATTACATCAATCCAAAAATTGTGGTCGGCACTATTCCAACCTACCAAGGCAAAGTGTTGCTTTGCAAAAGGGCCATAGAACCACGTTATGGATTTTGGACATTACCCGCTGGCTTCATGGAGCTGAACGAAACCACTCATCAAGGCGCAACTCGAGAAACCTGGGAAGAAGCCGGTGCAAAAGTCCAGCTGGGCCCATTGTTTACGATGTTCGATGTTATTCGAGCGGAACAAGTACACATATTTTTCCGAGCAGAAATGTCAAGCTCGACCTTTTGTGCAGGTGAAGAAAGCCTGGACGTGAAACTGTTTGCAGAGGAAGAAATTCCTTGGGATGAACTGGCTTTCAAAACCGTTTCAAAAACATTGACGCTTTTTTTTACGGACCGGAAAGCCGGGCGCTACACGCTGCACACGGGCGACGTATTCGATCACACCGACTGGACTGATTCACAGTTCAAGGCTTGATGACAAAAACCACCATTCCCTGGCTGAATTCCCCGAGCGAATTCCCCAGCACCACGCAAGCACTGGATTACCCAGCTGGGTTGCTGGCGGCTAGTATAGACATTAACGCAGACTGGCTTGAAGCAAGTTACGCACGCGGCATATTTCCGTGGTACTCACAAGGTGAACCTGTGCTTTGGTGGAGCACTTCCCCACGCGCTGTGTTGTACACCGCCGAATTCAAACTGCACCGTTCGCTGGCCAAGGCCATACGTAAAATGCAAGCCATACCAGGTAGCGTCATTCGCTTGAATACGGCATTTGAACAAGTAATGCGAGCCTGCGCTGAACCCAGATCAGGACAGGAAGGTACCTGGATTACCGAGGAAGTAATTGCAGCTTACACAACGCTACACAAGCGCGGCTTTGCTCATTCTGTCGAGCACTGGTGTGGCGACCAATTGATCGGCGGCCTGTATTGCGTGGCCCTTGGAAAAATGGTTTACGGCGAAAGCATGTTTGCCACACAGACCGATGCATCCAAGATTGCATTCGCTCATTTTGTGTATTGGCTAAAATCACAGAATGTGTACATAATTGATTGTCAGCAGGCTACAAGGCACTTGATGTCGATGGGGGCCCGCACCGTGAGTAGAAAGGTGTTTGAGACTGAAATGGCGAATTCCATTGTGCAGCCCGCCTTGAATTGGGAACCACAAGAACTGAAATGGACGTATGACCAGACCTAAGGAACTGCCCTTTTCCACATTACAGTTTTATTCAACTGCGCCCTATCCTTGCAGCTATCTGGACAATCGCCTCGCCAGATCGCAGGTTGCAACCCCCAGTCATTTGATTAACGCAGATGTGTACAGCGAATTGGTGCGCATGGGTTTTCGCCGCAGCGGTCTGTTTACTTACAAGCCCCATTGTGATGGTTGCAGCTCATGCAAACCGCTTCGCCTAAAAGTGTCGCAGTTTCAAACCAACCGCAGCCAGCGACGCTGTGCGAAAGCTTTTTCAAATCTGAAACCCAGTGTACAACGCCTGCACTTCAATTCCGAACATTACGCGCTGTACCTGAAATATCAGTCAGCTCGCCACCATGGCGGCGGCATGGATGAAGACAGCCGCGAGCAGTATTCCCAGTTTTTGCTTCAAACACGGGTGAATTCACGTTTGGTTGAGTTCCGGAACCCGGAAGGCAAGTTGGTGATGGTATCCATCATTGATATTCTCACCGATGGCCTATCGTCGGTGTACACCTTTTTCGATCCCGAGGAGCAAAGTGGCTTGGGCGTCTACGGCGTGCTGTGGCAAATCGAACAATGCCGGGACCTGGAACTTCCCTACCTTTACTTAGGCTACTGGATAAAAGAAAGCGAGAAAATGGCATACAAGGCTCGCTTTTCTTCAGCTGAAATTCTTCAAGACAATTCGTGGCAGCCTTTGGCTGAACCCAGGTCAGAATAAGCACCCTATTTCCCCGCTACAATGCTGGCTTGCCCACACAAATTACCATTGTTCAAGAACCGCCATGCTTCTGCCCTATTCGCTAGTTCGCCCCGCCTTGTTTTACCTCGATCCCGAGAAAGCTCACCACGTTACGTTCAGCAATCTTCAGATGCTTCGCAAGCTCGGTTTGTTGAAATTTTTTTCGCCCCAGGCGGTAGCCGATCCGGTGAGCGTCATGGGCATCGACTTCCCAAACCGGGTGGGTTTGGCTGCCGGCCTGGACAAAGATGCAGCCTACATTAGCGAGCTTGGGCTAATGGGCTTTGGCTTTCTCGAAGTTGGCACGGTCACACCCAAGCCACAGCCAGGCAACCCTCAACCACGCTTGTTTCGCTTGCCCAAAGCCAATGCGCTAATTAACCGCATGGGCTTTAACAATGAAGGAGTGGACACACTTATAAAGAACGTAAAAACGAGTAATTACCCGGGCGTATTGGGCATAAACATTGGAAAAAATGCGGTAACACCAGTTGAAAATGCGGCCGATGATTACCTGGCTGCACTCGAGGCGGTGTACCCCTACGCAACCTACATTACGGTAAACATTTCTTCGCCAAACACCAAAAACCTGCGCGATCTTCAGGGTGGCGATAGCCTGGACATTTTGCTGAGCTCGCTAAAAGAAAAACAAAAGGCGCTGGCCGATGAGCACGGTCTATACAAGCCAATGGCCTTGAAAATTGCGCCTGATCTGGATGATGATCAAATTGATGCAATTGCCAAGCGACTTACCCATTTTGGTTTTGACGGCGTTATTGCAACCAACACCACAATCGACAAAACCAGCGTGGCACACCTTGAGCACGGCGAAGAACAAGGAGGTTTAAGCGGTTCACCGGTACTTGAAAAATCAACCCATGTGATCAAACGCCTGTATTCAGAGCTTGGCGACGACATTCCAATCATCGGCGTGGGTGGTATTTCCAGTGGCGAACATGCCGTGGAAAAAATTCGCGCTGGTGCAAAGCTGGTTCAAATTTATACAGGCCTTATTTATAAAGGCCCAGAACTGGTGACCGAATGTGCGGCCACCATTCGCGTAAATTGCAAACCACACATGATGAAGAAATAAGACAAACCGGCCTTTCTCAAGCTGAGATCATGCCGACCTCCGGCTAGATTCAGGCCGGTTTCAATTTTTCAGTCGCTTAACCTTTTTTACGCCGCTGATACAAATTCGAAAATGTTTCACCCGTAGGTACAGGGAAATCTCGTTGACCTGTCCAGCCACTGGCACCGGGCAAACTGTGAATGCCACCCTTGCGTTTGCCCCACCAGGCCATGGCCTTGATGCCGATACGCGACAACACCCGGTACAAAGCGGGCCGCTGCGCCACAAAAGCCCACACTTTAAATGCCGCCTTTTCTTGCCATGGTCGCAAACCACGTGAGAATTGTTGCTCTCGCAGTTTACGGAGCAAATCGGGCAATGGAATTTTCACGGGGCACACCACATGGCATTCGCCACACAAAGTAGCGGCTTGCGGCAAATCTAGCGCTTTTTCTATACCGGTGTAACTGGGCGTAAGCACCGACCCCATAGGGCCAGGGTAAACCCAACCGTAAGCATGGCCACCAATTTTTTGATAAACCGGGCAGTGGTTCATGCAGGCACCACACTTGATGCAGCGAAGCATTTCTTCGAACTCACCACCCAGCAGACCGGTGCGGCCTCCATCAAGAATGACAAAATACATGTGCTCGGGGCCATCCAGGTCCCCGTCCCGCTTCGGGCCAGTTAACAAAGACACATAATTGGAAATACTTTGCCCAGTGGCAGAGCGTGGCAGCAAGCGAATCAGCGTAGCAAAGTCTTCGAGTGTAGGCACTACCTTTTCAACGCCTGTAATGGCTACATGCACGCGGGGGTTAATGGTGCACATGCCCTCATTCCCCTCGTTGGTGACCAAGGCCACTGAACCGGTTTCAGCAATAATGAAGTTGCCGCCAGTAACGCCCATGTCGGCAGCCAAAAACTGGGGGCGCAAAATTTCACGTGCCTCGCGGGTCATTTCGGCAATATCAGTTTTGCGGGGCAAATGGTGGTGCTTTTCAAACAGATCGGCCACCTGTTCTTTGTCTTTGTGCACCACTGGCGCAATAATGTGGCTGGGTCGCTCGTTGTCATTGATCTGAAGAATATACTCGCCCAGGTCTGTTTCACGTACTTTTACATCGGCTGCCTCAAGCGCTTTGTTCAGCGCCATTTCTTCGGTCACCATCGACTTCGATTTGATCACCGATTTCACTTCGTGCTTCTTGGCAATTTTCACTACCAGCTGCGCAGCCTCCTGCGGCGTGCGTGCAAACAAAACTTTTGCACCGGTTTCTGCCGCCTTTTGCTCAAACAACTCCAACCACACATCCAGGTTTTTAATGCTCCGGTTGCGAATTTCAACAGCAGCAGATCGAGTGCCCTCGAAATCCTCAAGTTCAAGAATACTGGTGGCCCTGGCATTCACGAATTTAGATGACAGGCGTTTCAGGTTTTCCTGCAAGCGCGGGTCGTTCAGTTTCTCACTGGCCTTGCGCTCAAAAAACATGCTTTGTACTTGCATGGTGTTACTGCCCTACTTTAAATTTGACCTGGCTTGCGGCCAGTGAGTAATTCGGCCACATGCAACACCTGTGTGGTGTCGCCCATGCGGCGCAAACGGCCCTCAATATTCAGCATGCAACCCAGGTCGCCCAGCACAACGGCCTGTGCACCAGTGGCCTGCACCTGCTCGCATTTGTCAGTACAAATTGCACTGGAAACCTCGCCGTACTTCAAGGCGAAGGTGCCTCCAAAACCGCAGCATTGCCGGCTGTCTTTCATTTCAAGAATTTCAACTCCACCCATTTTGCCTATTAGAGTGCGAGGTTGCTTCTGCACACCCAACTCTCGAAGTCCGCTGCAAGAATCGTGATAGGTGACCTGCTTAAGCTCACTAACCCCAAGTTTAACCTTGTCTACACCCAGCACGTTCACCAAAAAATCCGTAAGTTCATAGGTGCGTGCTGCCAATCGAGCTGCGCGCATTTTCAGGTCAGGGTCGTTCTTGAAAACTTCCGTGTAATGAACCTTGGCCATGCCTGCGCAAGAACCTGATGGCGCCACCACATAATCAAACTGCTCGAATTCAGCCATCCATTTTTGAGCAAGCTTGTGCGTACTTTTTAAATCACCTGAATTCCAAGCAGGTTGGCCACAACAGGTTTGGGCCTGAGGAACCACCACTTCACAACCGGCAGATTCCAGCAATTGGATGGTTGAAAAACCAATAGATGGCCGCATTGAATCAACAAGGCAGGTAACAAACAAACCGACGCGCAAGGCATTTCCCCAAAGTATTCATAAAACCTCCCAAGTGTATGCAGCAGGCTGTTTCCAGGCCAGTAGTGATAACCATAACGAGTGACGTATTTCACGATATGGTTTACACTTTCCACTGGATGAAAAGGACACAACCCTTATGAGTGAAGAGTCGATTGGACGCACCAGTATTCAGGTGATTGAGCGAATGATGCAATTGCTGGACGCCTTGGCTGAACACCAAGACCCAGTTGCCTTGAAAGACCTGGCTCGCGATACCAAGTTGCACCCATCCACGGCGCACCGCATTTTGAATGACCTGGTGGCTTGCCGCTTGGTTGATCGTACTGACCCAGGTTTATACCGTTTGGGAATGCGCTTGCTTGAGCTTGGCAACCTGGTGAAAGCCCGATTGAACGTGCGCGATGCGGCACTTGAACTGATGCGTAAGCTGCACCGGTTAACGGGCCAAACTGTGAACTTGTCGGTACGCCAAGGCGATGAGATTGTGTACGTAGACCGCGCCTACAGCGAACGGTCTGGTATGCAGGTGGTGCGAGCAATTGGTGGTCGCGCCCCCTTGCACCTAACCTCAACCGGTAAGCTTTTTTTGGCCAATGAAACACCCGAAAACCTTAGACTTTATGCGGAACGCACCACGTTGCGTGGCACTACCCTAAATAGCCTGACCACATTGGAAAAACTGGAAAAGGAACTATTGCTGGTGCGAACTGAAGGGTTCGCGCGAGACAATGAGGAACTTGAAATGGGCGTGCGTTGCATGGCTGCCGGTATTTACGATGACTCGTCGAAACTGATTGCAGGTTTGTCAATTTCAGCGCCTGCAGATCGAATTCAGGAAGACTGGCTTCAAGAACTAATACACACCGCTCAAAGAATTAGCGCTTCTCTTGGCTGGCAGGGTCGGATAACCCCGCCGAGCGGTCGATTCAGACTTTAAGTTTCTTTTAGTCCAGCCAATTATTTGGCTGCATAGGTTTGCGGACCCGGAGCAGCTGCCATAACGTATTCACGAATTCGTTCGGCATCTGCGAATCGCGCTTGCGAACCAAGCGCATCCAGCAAAACAATAATCAAATTACGGTCACCTACACGTGCCTTCATGACCAGACAACGCCCTGCCTCATTGATAAACCCGGTTTTTTGAATTTCAATATCCCACTGCTTGTTTTTAATCAGGCGGTTGGTGTTTCTAAAATTCAACTGCCCCTTACCGGACTGTACCGAAAACTGGGGATCTGTTGAAAACTGACGAATTAAAGGGAAGCGCTGAGCGTGCAACATCATGCGCGCCAGGTCATTGGCACTTGATTTGTTCTCCACGGAAAGGCCTGTGGTTTCGGCAAAATTGGTGTTGTACATGCGCAAGGTAGCAGCCCTGCGATTCATTTCAGCAACGCAGGCTGCTAGACCGCCTGGGTAAGTACGTCCCAACGCCGAGGCGGCCCTGTTCTCAGAGGCCATAAGGGCCAGGTGAATAAGTTCGCGGCGGGTAAATTCACTACCAGGCTTCAAACGCGAACGGGTATTCTTGTAATAATCAATGTCATCGTTGGTGATTGTGATCAATTCATCAAGATTTAACCGGGCTTCAAGAGTAACCACCACGGTCATGACTTTGGTAATTGACGCAATTGGAACGACTGCGGAGGGATTCTTTGCATACAGCACCTCGTGGGTATCCGCATCGGCAACCAAAGCAATTGCGCTATTTAAAGAAAGTGGATCGTGGGCCTCTTTCAGGTTTGCACGCTCCGCCTTACCAGATGAAGCCGTAACAGCCGGGCTCAACACCATGGAAAAAGCAAGAAATGTTGCGCAGAGTAATGCTTTGTGAGTCATTATGGTTTGTCTTCTTTATTGTTTAAACAAATGTTTTATTGAATTCTACGCAGAATCAGATTGATCGCATAGAGTCTAGATCAAGGAATAACAGAGTTTTAAGCCATCTAATTCAAGCGATTCCTTAAATCTACCTGTTCTTTGTGGTTTTTGTCGCTCTTTGATAGTGTTCTCCGTAATCAACCAAACGCTTGACCACCCCAAGTTGAAGATCAGTCAAGTGTTCCAGATCGGGAAAATACCCACCAGCCATCACAGCCGCCACAGGTAAATTGCGTTTGCGAGCCCATTGCAATACAAGATGATCGCGGAGCAAAATTCCTTGGTCGCTGAGCGCCAGCTTTCCCAAACGATCGGCTTGATGAACATCAAGCCCGGCAACATACAACACCATATTGGGAGTAAAGCGCTGGCCAATCAAACTCAGAGCACTTTCCAGTTTTGTGAGATATTCATCATCTCTAGTTCCATCAACCAACTCAATATCCAGGTCACTTTTTTCTTTCTGGAACGGATAATTTTTCGCACCGTGCATCGAGAAGGTAAATACACTGCAGTCGTTGGCCAAAATTTCAGCAGTGCCGTCACCTTGGTGTACATCCAGATCAATTACCAACACATTGCCTTCACGGCCATTGGCGATTTGGTCTGTCTGATACACAAGAGCCGCCACTGCCAAATCGTTGAACACACAAAACCCACCACCCTTGTCACGCTTGGCATGGTGAGTACCTCCAGCCAAATTAACCGAGGCGCCTTGCTGCAACGCACTTCGAACCGCCGAAACTGTAGCCCCCACGGATCGACGTGAGCGCTCCACCATTCGATCAGACCAAGGAAAACCAATATCGCGTTGTTCATCCTTGGAAATATTTCCTGTTTCTATCCGTTCAATGTAGTAAGGGCAATGTGCCAAAGCCAATTGACCTGGGGTAGCCGCATTGGGAACCGATAACCTTACAGAACAATCACTTAAAAGTAATTTATCCCGAAGAATGCGGTATTTTTCCATGGGAAATCGATGCCCTGGAGGCAATGGAAGGACAAATTCGTCGGTATAAAACGCTTCAATCATGATTAATGTGACAGAACGAACCCAAATTATTGCGTTGCAACATTTTTGTTGACACGAAGATTTTTTTTGGTAGAATTCATTTTGTGCACCGCATCAAACGGTGTCTAAAAAATAACCCCAGTGGTACGAAACCTGACGGAGCAAATTATGATGATGACCCCCGAACAATTTCTTGACGTTCAAAAAGCCAACCTTGAAAAGATCCTGGGTCTTAGCCAGCAATCATTCAGCAACGTTGAAAAAGTTGTTGAACTGAATCTTAACGCTGTTAAAGCTTACATGGAAGAAAGTGTTGAGGCAGTGAAGGCCCTGTCTTCTGCCAAAGATATTCAAGAATTCGTGGCGGTATCTTCATCAGTTACTCAACCATTGTCTGAAAAAGCTGTTTCTTACGGCAAGGATCTGTACACCCTGTCCTCTGGAATTGCGTCTGAAGCAGCCAAGTTGGTTGAAGAACACGTGGCCGAGAGCAACAAAAAATTCGTTGAGTTGTTTGAATCAGCCAGTAAGAATGCACCAGCCGGTTCTGAAGGTGCTGTTGCACTGATGAAATCAGCGCTTACCGCAGCAAACACCGCTTACGACAGCGTAAGCAAGGCCACAAAACAAGCTGTTGAAATGGCAGAAGCCAATGTAGAAGCCGCAACCAAGGCGACTATCAAGGCCACCAACACAGCCACCAAGGCCCGCAAAGCAGCGTAACACCCTGTTTTTGCCTGTATCGATGTCTCCTCGTTCCTCCTGGAACGAATTCTCAAAGCCTGCCCACTTCGTGTGGCAGGCTTTTTTTTATCTGAAAAGCTAATCCAGCAACTCAAACTTGCATTGCATGGTTTCAAGAATTTTTAGCAAGTCCACAAAGGCTTGTGACACCAGTTCTTTTTTGTCCGCTGCGCCACGCGCTTTGACACCAAGCTCTATGTGACGGGCCAGTTTGTTGTCTCCCACGCTCGGCAAGCTGTATAACCTGCAATCCGGGTATGCAGCCTCAAGCTGCTCCATCACCGGTGTTATCCGAGCCTCTGGGGTGTTGAACAGCAACAAGGCCTTTTTATACTCAAGTTCCAAGTGATGAAACTGGGGGTACAGCGTATCCAACACCCATTCAATCATTGGCCAGGCCATGACAGGAAAACCGGGCACGAAGTGATGCCGCCCAACGGTAAAACCGGCTATGCGGTTGTAAGGGTTGGGTATCAAGCTTGCACCTTCGGGAAAATCAGCCATGCGCAGCCGAAATTCATCGAGGGGCTGCCCACTTTCCTCGCAACGCTGACGAATCAAATCAACTGCACCCGGGTGGCGCACAATAGGCAAGCCCAAAGCCTGAGCAGCCGCTTGCCGGGTGTGGTCGTCGGGTGTACCGCCAATGCCGCCACAACTGAATACAATGTGGTCACTCGCAAACGATCGCTTCAGGGTATCGGTTAGAAATGCCCTGTCATCACCCACCATTTGAACCCAAGACAGCTGGAGCCCTCGGGCTGACAAACGTTCAATGACCGCGGGAATGTGTTTGTCTTGCCGTAAACCGGACAAAATTTCGTCGCCCACGACAACCAGGCCAATTTTAGGTACTGCCATTTTTTCTCTTTTCCGTGTTTAGTTGGATTCAATCACTGGTAAGTCGATTATTTTGTCGCCCCTCACCTGCTGCAACACACCCATGTAATGGCGAGTGAAAGCCAGTGCCGACATCACTGGCATGATCAACAAAATTGGCGGAATGAAACTTAAAAATGCACACACCAAGCCAATCAACCACGCCGAGGTGCTGTCGCGCTTTTTAATTTCTTTCATTTCCAGTTTGGTGGCATGCCCGGCCAGAGAGTCGAACCGCATTACGGTCATCAGCAAATAAGCTGTCAACAAAATTGGCAATACAAAAGCCATTCCGGGAATCAGCCACAAAGGCAAGCTGACAAGCCATGCGATCAAAAAAACAAGCACTGCTTTCAACGTAACCCACAGGCTGGTTACCATGCCTGAATCGCCTTTCTTTTGAATGCCACGAAATTCACGCTCGGTAAGGTAGTTCACTACGGGTGGGGTCACGTAAAGGCCGGCCAGCAACACTGCGGAAGTGGCAACAATTGGCCACAGCAAACCAAACACCGCCAAAGGCACCAAAATAAATTTCAACCAGCCCATGAAGGCGGAATCGGTGGCTAAGGCCGCAGTAGAAAAATCCAAACCCAAATAGCCCAAAGCCCAAGTTGCTGCACTGACCAAAGGATCAATCGACAACCAGATAACCACCAGCCAGAATACAGATGCCAAAGCCACCGACACCAAAGTCAACATCAGCATTTTGGGGCGAAATGAATCAACCAGCGCGTGAAACAAAATTGACATTGCGTTGTTCATAAACCTTCCCTTTATTGTTGCCGCCTGGCCATGGTTTCCCAGGCTTTTTGCAAACGCTTGACAGATACCGGCATTGGCGTACGAAGTTCTTGGGCAAAGAGCGAGACTCGAAGTTCCTGAAGCTGCCAGGCAAATTGGGCAAGGCTTTCATCTTCTTGCCCCTTTAACTGCGAACTGGCACGAACCCAGTGTAATTGAAGATCCATGACATCTTTCATCAGTTGTTTGTCACGATCAATTGAATTTCGCACCCGCTCCAGGCGTATTTGGGCTGCTTTGAGGTACCGCGGGTAATGGGCCAACTGCTCCCAGGGTTTTTTCAGCAGGAACCCCTTGGGTAGTAGCCAGTTCAACTGGTTTTGAATATCGGCAACACATTCAGGGAATGATTTAGACAGCGCTTGAAGTTTTTTATTCAAGACATTGTATTCATTCAGAATAATTAAAAGAATTTTCCCGATTTCTTGGGCAATCAAGTTCATTCGGCTGCGCGCTTCTTGCGCCTTGCTGCTGAACTCTTCTTGCGTGGTGGGTAAACCTGCGGCAAGTGCACTGCGCATCAAAGTTAGCTTGATCCACTGTTGCTGCAGCTCTTCGGATGAACCCAAAGGCATGTAGAGCATGGCCACTTTCTGAAAATCGAGCAGGTTCTTGGTCAAGTACTTCAAGGGCTCTTTCAGGGCAATGTTGAACAGGCGCAGCACGCCGTCCAGGTGCACTTTGCGGGCAATGTCTTCTTCATCAAACACCTCAACAATACAATGATCACCCATGTCTTTGAGGGCTGGGTATCCAAAGAAAGTTTGACCACCTCGCTTTATCTCCAACATGTCGGGCAAGCTGCCAAAGCTCCAATCGGTGATTGGTTTGTCACCAAACGCACTGGGGCTACTTGTAGTAGGGGTGTTTGCGGGCGCGGCCGGGGCTTTCCCGGTAACAGAAGGTGTAGAGGACATCGGAGCACCGCCCACCTGGGCACGCACCTGCTCCACCACATCAGAACTCTTGAAACTTTCTTGTGCTTTGCGGCCCCATTCGGCTTTCAGTGAAGACAAACTGCGCTGCATGTCCAGCTGCCGGCCATGTTCATCCACCAATTTGAAGTTCATGAAATGGTGGGGAGGCAGGCTTTCAATTCGGAAATCGCTGAGCAATGGGCGGGCCGGGGTTTCACTGGCCACGAAATCGCGCAGGCGTTCCAGCAGGGGTTTGTCGTACAGCTTTGAATCAAAGTGGGCTTGCGCAAACTTCTCTGCAAATTGCGGCACTGGCACACAATGGCGGCGCACCTTTTGCGGCAGGCTTTTCACCAGCAGCAAGGCTTTTTCTTTGAGCATGCCCGGCACCAGCCATTCGGTACGGCCTGCATTCACCTGGTTCAACAGCATCAGGGGAATGGTCAGGGTAACGCCATCACGCGGGCTTCCGGGTTCAAAGTGGTAAGTCAAATCAAAGGCCAGGCCACCCATTTCCAGCTTCTTGGGGTAAAACTCGGTGGTAATGTCCCCGGCTTTCTTGCTCAGCAAATCTTCCTTGTTCAGGTACAGGGCAGCAAGGTCTTCTTTGCTGGCTTGTTTGGCCCAATTTTCAAGGGTTTGCTGGTTGTAAACGCCCGCGGGCAGCTTGTCATCGTAAAACTGGGCAATCAGGGCTTCGTCCACCAAAATATCCTGTCGGCGGGCCTTGTGCTCAAGCTTTTCAAGGTCTTCAACCAGCTTGCGGTTGTGCACATAGAAAGGCATATTGGTTTTCACCTGCCCGGGCACCAAGCCCTCGTGAATCATTAGCCTGCGCGCATCGGCCTGGTTGAACTTGGCCAGGCTAACGCGGCGCTGCGAATAAATTGGCAAACCATAAATAGTGCCGGTTTCCATGGCCACAGCCTGGCCGGAACCCTTTTCCCAATGGGGGTTATGGTGGTTGCGCTTTACCAGGTGGGCACCTACCTTTTCAATCCAGTCAGGCTGAATTCTGGCCACACTGCGCGCATAAAGCCTGGTGGTTTCAACCAGCTCGGCAGCCATAACCCACTTGCTTCCTTTCTTGAACAGGTTAGAACCTGGATGAATGGAAAACTTGATGCTGCGTGCGCCCAGGTAAACCGGGTCGGTTTCATGTTTCAGGCCGATATTGCCCAATAAACCAGCCATCAGAGCCATGTGAATTTGATCGTATTCTGCCGCCTTGGTGTTCAGTACCCACTTTTGCTCTTTCACCATGGAAGTAAGCTGCTGGTGCACTTCGCCCCATTCGCGCAAGCGGTTGGCAGACAAATACTTGCGTTGAAGCGTGTTTTTCATTTCACGATTCGTCAAGCTTTGTTCTTTTAAACCGATGTAGTACTTCCATAACTTGAGAAACGACATAAAGTCAGAATCGGTATCGTCAAACTGCTGCTGGGCATTGTCAGCGGCCTCTTGGGCATCTATCGGGCGATCGCGCGGGTCTTGAATTGACAAGGCAGAAGCCAATACCAGCAATTCACTTAAACACTCTCGTTGGCTGGCCTCAAACAGCATTCTGGCAATGCGGGGGTCGAGCGGTAACCGGGCCAGCGCGCGACCCGTTTTGGTCAATTGCCCGGCTTCGTCCAGCGCGTTCAGTTCACTGAGCAACTGATAACCATCGGCAATTGCGCGGCCCATGGGGCGTTGCAAAAACGGAAAGTCCTCCACCTCGATCAAGTGCAGGCTTTTCATTCGCAAGATGACAGAAGCCAGGGAGGAACGAAGAATTTCGGGGTCGGTGTAATCAGCCCGGCCCGCAAAATCAGCTTCAGCATACAAGCGAATGCATACACCATTGGCCACGCGGCCGCAGCGCCCTGCCCGCTGGTTGGCCGATGCTTTGGAAATTCGCTCCACCTGCAACATTTCAACCTTGTTGCGGTAGCTGTAGCGTTTCACTCGAGCCACGCCGGAATCAATCACATACCGAATACCGGGCACGGTTAGCGAGGTTTCCGCCACGTTGGTAGACAAAACAATTCGCCTTCGGCCACTGGGCTTGAAAATGCGCTCCTGTTCTTGTGCAGTAAGCCTTGCGAACAAAGGCAAAATTTCCAGTGTTTGCCGCGTGTTTTTACCCAGAAAATTCGCCATGTCACGAATTTCCCGCTCACCGGGCAAGAACATGAGTATGTCGCCTTGCCCTTCACGGCAAAGCTCTTCGACAGCGTCGAGTGTAGCGGCCTGAAAAGCGTCCTCGTCTACTTCATCTGCCGGGTTTACGGGTGCGTTTTTTCGGCGGTTGGTATCGTAATCGTTGGGGTCTTTGTAACGCACCTCCACAGGGTACAAACGCCCAGAAACTTCAATAACCGGTGCAGGTTTGCCGTGCGCATTCTCGAAATGTTTAGAAAACCGCTCGGCATCAATGGTGGCGGAAGTGACAATTAGCTTCAGATCGGGCCGCTTGGTGAGCACGTCTTTCAAATAGCCCAGCAAGAAGTCGATATTCAGGCTACGTTCGTGTGCCTCATCGATAATGATGGTGTCGTACTTTTTGAACAGCGGATCTGTTTGGCTTTCGGCCAACAAAATACCGTCAGTCACCAGCTTTACGGCTGTGTTGGCATTGGATTGGTCTTGAAAGCGAATTTTAAAACCCACCCATTGCCCAAGTTCGGAATTCAGTTCTTGCGCAATTCGTTTGGCTGTGGCCGTGGCTGCCAAGCGGCGGGGCTGGGTGTGAACAATGCTTCGGCCATTCAAGCCACGCCCCAATTCCAGGCACATTTTCGGCAACTGGGTGGTTTTTCCCGAGCCGGTTTCACCGCACACAATGACCACCTGGTTTTCAGCAATCAGCTGTTTGATTTCTGCGCGGCGCTGCGAGACCGGTAGTTCTTCGGGATATCGAATTTCAGGCAGGGACTGAAGGGTTTGTTCTTTTGACAACACAAATGACCAATATTGGGTTCAAATTCCGATCAAATCGGGGAAAAACAATGCGAAAGCTGGACTACGCGCGAGCGGAAATTATAATCAATCGAACGAGCGGCTGCGGCTGCACACAGTGTATTCCCTTTTTTCAGGACAGCCCCCAAGCCAATGAGTAACGCCCCCAGCAACGACGACCTTTCCATGAACAGCCAAACCTTTGTTCAGTGGCTGCGAACTGTTGCACCTTACATTCATGCCTTTCGAGGCAAAACCTTTGTGGTGGCCGTGGATGGCGAGCTGGCCTATCAAGGCTACCTGAATTCACTGGCGCAAGACTTATCGCTGTTGCATGCCATGGGCATGCGAATCGTGCTTGTGTGTGGTTCCCGCCCGCAGGTTGAGGAACAACTGGCCTTGCGCAATATTCAGCCAGCATTTCACAAAGGCTGGCGAATTACCGACAAAGGCGCGCTGGAATGTGCAAAAGAAGCGGCAGGCGAATTGCGGCTTGACATTGAAGCAGCATTTTCGCAAGGCTTGCCCAATACACCCATGGCGCATTCCTCCATGCGAGTTATTTCAGGCAACTTCATTACTGCCCGCCCCATGGGTATTCTGGACGGCGTTGATTTGCAGCACACCGGCCTGGTTAGAAAAATTGACGTAACCGCCATTCAGATGAGCTTGAACAGCAGCGCAATTGTGCTGTTATCAACGATTGGTTTTTCGCCAACGGGTGAAGCTTTTAATTTGAGCATGGAAGACGTGGCCACCAGCACCGCGCGCGCAATCAAGGCCGACAAGCTTATTTTTGTAAGCCAGATCGAAGGGATTTTCGACAAAAGTGGCAAGCTGCTCGAAGAGCTTGAACTGGACCGTGCACGGGAGATCATGCTTCAAGAAGAATTGCCCGAGCTAACCAAAGATTACCTGGAGTGCTGCATTCTGGCGGTGCAAGGTGGTGTAGGCCGAGCCCACATTGTGCCGCTGAATCTGGACGGCGGTGTGATGCTGGAACTGTTCTCGCACGATGGTGTGGGCACCATGGTTTCCGAAGAGAACCTTGAAAGTTTGCGCCAAGCAACGCTAGACGATTCAGGTGGTATTAAAACCCTGATTGAACCGCTTGAAATGGCAGGTATTTTGGTACGCCGTGGTCGAGATCGCATTGAGCGCGACATCGACCACTTTACCGTGCTTGAACACGACGGAATTTTGTGGGGCTGCGCGGCCATGTACCCTTACCATGCCGAGGGTGTTGCCGAATTGGCCTGCCTTGTAGTGCACCCTTCCTGGCAAGGCACAGGCGACGGTGAACGCTTGCTGAAAAAAATTGAACACGACGCGCGCAAACAAGGCCTGAAACAATTGTTCGTGCTCACCACGCAAACCTCGCACTTTTTCTTGAAGCGTGGTTTTGCCGTGGGCGATGTGGACAAGTTGCCAATTGAACGAAAACGCCTGTATGACTGGAACCGAAAGTCTCAAGTCTTGATTAAAACGCTTTGAAAAACGCACAATAAGCATACAAGGCGCATACATGAGTACTTTTAAAAACAAGCCAGCCACACACGGCCCAAACACTGAAATCATTCACTCAAAACCGGTCAGCAGCGAGGGCTTTGCAGCCCTGCCTGTTCCCGTGTACCGGGGTTCTAGCACTTTTTTTGAAAACACTGCGGCGCAACGCGCGGCGGTGAACCCGCTTGGGCTTGACTACAGCTATGGCCTGCACGGCAACCCCACGCAGTACACGCTGGCAAAACAACTGGCTGAAATAGAGGGCGCCACACATGCACTGGTATGCCCTTCCGGGCTGACTGCAATCGCTTTGGTGGCCCAGGCTTGCCTTAAAAGCGGTGACCACTGGCTAATTCCGGAAAATGTTTATGGCCCGGTGCAGGCGTTGGCGCGCAGCCTGCAGGCGGACTATGGCGTGGAATTTTCTGAATATGACCCATGCGATGCCACCACTGTAGCCGCAGGCTTGCGTGCCAACACTCGGCTTGTGTGGTCAGAGGCACCAGGTTCGCTCACGTTTGAAATACCCGACCTGCAAACCATACTGGCAATGGCCAAGGCCCACGGCGCACGCACCGGCATTGATAATACCTGGGCTGCAGGCATTGCCTACAAGCCTTTCGAGCATGGTTTTGACTTCAGCGTGCAGGCCTTGACCAAATACCAGTGTGGACATGCCGATGTGTTGATGGGTGCTGTACTAAGCAACAATACCAAAGCTTTTGCTGATGTTGAGCGCAAAAACCGACTATTAGGATTGGGAGTATCACCGGCCGATTGCGACCTGGTGTTGCGTGGCCTGCTTACCTTGCCCTTGCGTTACAAACAGCAGGCGGAAAATGGTTTGAAGGTGGCAACAGCTTTGAAGCAGCACCCCGCGATTGCGCGAGTGCTTCACCCTGAATTTCCGGAGTGCCCGGGCCATTCATTCTACAAACGCGATTTCAACGGCTTTGCCAGTATTTTTTCAGTGGTGTTGAACGCGCAATACACAGATGAACAAGCCTGTGCAATTGTCGACAGGCTGAAGTTATTCAAAATTGCCTATTCCTGGGGTGGCCCGGAAAGTTTGGGGCTGGTGGTCAACATTCCCGACAGCAGAAGGCGCCACCTTGCAGACCACCAAGGCCAGTGTGGGCCAATACTTCGCTTGGCAATTGGCCTTGAGGAACCAGAAGATTTGATTGCAGACCTTAACCAGGCACTTGCCGCGTTAATTTAAAGCCGGTTCAGGACCAAGAAGCTTCATCACCGTTCAGAAAGCGCTGCATGACTGGCAAAATCTTCATAAGCCGGTCTTTGAATAATGTGTCGTGCGTTGTGCTGGGGTGTTTGCCAAACGTAGTTTGGAGCATGAAATCTTCGCCAAAATATCGGCAACATTGTTCGAATGCGTGCTTGCAGTCGCTCCATTCAAACGACGAGAACACAGGCTCAGGTATTGGTTCTATTGAATTGCACACGTGGTGAAAAGGTCCATCGACCAACGTGAAGAAAGTGATAACGTGAATCCCGGAAAGCGGTTCATTGAGCAAGTTGGCGATGTCTTCTACACCGAGTGACGCAAGGGCACTGACGTTTTCGTACATTCTCAAAACCTCAGTGAGAAGGCCGGCCGGCTTCAGATCGGGGTGATTCAGCCGAACTTTCAACAACACTGGCAAGCCTTCACTGTTGTAAACCATTGTGGTTGGAGTAATGCTAGGTACCCCTTTGGTGTTCGCAATGCTGGGAACCAGATCGTCGTAATTCAGGAACTGTATTTTGGAAAGCGTATCGACCAATTGCATTTCATCATCAACCAGTTCACCCAGCTGGGCACGCACCGCTTGGTCAGCCCGGATAAGGGTATAAGCCACCGCACAGGCAGACAACGCGAAGTCATCTCCACGGTCGTAAGCCTTGATCACCCGGCTTGACCCAACCAGTTGCAGAAGTGACAAAGCGTCGGTATCACCCCACATGGAATACATTTCTTGGGCAAGCATCCTGGCCTCGCCCAACACCTGGGTAAAGTGCGGCTTCGAGTTGTTTTTCCCCAAGCTTGATTGCCACCCCGGCAACAACTTCAGCCGGGAAATTTGACCTATTAATGTGGGGTGTGCCTTTGGCGAACGGCCTAAACTACCAGGATTAAAGTCAGGCACCACACCTTCATCCCCCAAAGCCATCCACAAATTGCTAGTGGTGCGTGCCAAATTGCTTTGAGGCAAGTAGGCGGCAGCGCCAAACTGGAGCTGCCTGCCGGGCGCTGCAAAAGCGCTCGGCCGATTGGAATTAGAAAGCATTGCTCAGACCTTGTTTACACCTAAGCTTTCACGCAATCCACAAAGTAGCTAACGTTGCCCTGCTCATCTTCAATTTCGACCAAACCGTGAATATCCGTTTCAAAGCCGGGGAACTGCTTGTTGAAATCGCGCGCAAAACGCAAATAATCAACAATCGTGGCATTGAAAATTTCGCCGGGAATCAACAGCGGAATGCCCGGTGGGTAAGGTGTCAATAAGGCAGAGGTAATGCGCCCTTCCAATTCGTCAATTGCCACACGTTCAATTTCACGGTGTGCCACTTTGGCGTAGGCATCGGCGGGCACCATGGCAGGCTGCATGTCACTGAGATACATTTCAGTGGTTAAACGCGCCACGTCTTTCTTGCGATACATGTCGTGAATGGTGTTGCACAGGTCGCGCAAGCCAACTCGCTCGTAGCGCGGGTATGCCTGGCAGAACTCGGGAATAACACGCCACAGCGGCTGGTTCTTGTCGTAATCGTCTTTGAACTGCTGCAGGGCAGTAACCAGGGTGTTCCAACGGCCCTTGGTAATGCCGATGGTGAACATGATAAAGAATGAATACAGCCCTGTTTTTTCAACAATTACACCGTGCTCAGCCAGGTATTTGGTCACAATTGAGGCAGGAATGCCTTCATCGGAAAACTGGCCATTCACATCCAGACCCGGATTAACAATGGTTGCCTTGATCGGGTCGAGCATGTTAAAGCCGTTGGCCATTTTGCCAAAACCATGCCAAGTGTCGGTGGAATGGATAAGCCAGTCTTCGCGGGGGCTCATACCCTCTTCGCTCAATACATCAGGGCCCCACACTTTAAACCACCAGTCGTCCCCGAACTCCTCAGAAACCTTGCGCATGGCGCGGCGGAAATCGAGCGCCTCCATGATGCTTTCCTCAACAAGGGCGGTGCCACCAGGTGGCTCCATCATGGCCGCAGCCACGTCGCAGCTTGCAATAATCGCGTATTGCGGGCTGGTGGAGGTGTGCATCAAATAAGCTTCATTGAAAATATGGCGATCCAGTTTCCGGTTTTCACTTTCCTGAACCAGAATTTGTGAAGCCTGCGACAAACCAGCCAGCATTTTGTGTGTAGATTGCGTTGCAAACACAAGAGAATCCTTGGTGCGCGGGCGGTCGCGACCAATCGCATGCATGTCTTTGTACATGGGGTGGAAACTGGCGTGTGGCAACCATGCTTCGTCAAAGTGCAAGGTATCAATCTCTGACCCCAGCACGTCCTTGATCATTTCCACGTTGTACAAAACACCATCATAGGTGCTCTGGGTAATGGTCAAAATGCGGGGCTTCTTGTTTTTGGCCTTGCTGGCAAACGGATGGCTGGCAATTTTCTTGGCAATGCTTTCCGGCTTGAATTCATCAAGCGGAATTGGACCAATAATTCCCAGATGGTTGCGCGTGGGGGTCAGGAACACCGGAATGGCGCCGGTCATGGTAATGGAGTGCAAAATTGATTTGTGGCAATTGCGGTCTACAACCACGATGTCGCCGGGCGCCACGTTGGCATGCCACACCATTTTGTTGGAAGTCGATGTGCCGTTAGTGACAAAGAAACAGTGATCTGCGTTGAAAATACGGGCTGCATTGCGCTCGGAAGCGGCAACCGGACCGGTGTGGTCCAGCAATTGGCCAAGTTCATCCACCGCGTTACACACATCGGCACGCAGCATGTTTTCACCAAAAAACTGGTGGAACATTTGCCCCACCGGGCTTTTCAGAAAAGCCACGCCACCTGAATGGCCGGGGCAATGCCAAGAGTACGAGCCATCTTGCGCATAGTGAACCAATGCACGGAAAAACGGTGGCGCCAGTGAATCCAGGTAGCTTTTTGCCTCCCGAATAATGTGGCGTGCCACGAATTCAGGCGTATCCTCGAACATGTGAATAAAGCCATGCAATTCTTTCAGAATGGCATTGGGAATATGGCGCGAAGTGCGGGTCTCGCCGTACAAGTAAATTGGAATATCCGCGTTTTTAAAGCGAATTTCCTGAACAAAATTGTTTAAATTTTGCAGGGCGTCTTCAATTTCCTTCTTGCTGCCCAAGCCGAATTCTTCATCATCAATCGACAGAATAAAAGCACTGGCCCGGCTTTGTTGCTGTGCAAACTGGGAAAGATCGTGATAACTCGTAACTCCCAATACCTCTACGCCCTCTTTCTCGATAGCGTCTGCCAGGGCGCGAATGCCGAGACCGGATGCGTTCTCGGAGCGGAAATCTTCGTCAATAATGACAATGGGAAAACGAAATTTCATTGATCTTCCTGTGATCGGGGTTCAACACAAAACAAGGCTGCATTATCCACTACGCGGCCCCCTGTTCCAAGTCTTATTGTCACGCTTTTATCCCTACATATAGTGATGTCACATAATTGTCATCGTTGAACTGTTAAATTTCAAATTTAACCGCCCGAATACATCGAATGCCGATTGGTCCCGTATCAGCCACAGGTTACAGTTTTTCGGCACGCACCGAACCGGCTCGCCCTGCCCGCGCTTTTACCAAGCGGCTTAATCACTACATGCGCAGCTTCGACGTGTCTTACGAGAGAGTCGCCAAGGTACGGGCCAAAGTATTGAATCGAACTGGCCATGTACATTCGTTCGACAGGGGATTAAGTTTTCCTGAGCAATTCAGGAATCCTGGTATTCGCGCCTTGATTCATGCGGCCAAGCATCTCGAGGAAATCGCTGAGGGGATTTCCGACATATCAGGGCTAACAGAACGAGTAACGAGAAACATTATTTCATCAGGAGAAAAACCTGACATCGCTTTGGTGATCGCCTCAGCAGTGGGCCGAATCCTTTCGGGCTTTATGAGTGCACCGGGCTTTGCTGTGCACAAGGCGATTGGATTGGGCTTCTTTGGTGTTTCCACCATATTAAGTATGGCTGCCCTCGGCTTGATCAAAGCCGGGCTTGGAGAAAAAAGAACTGAAATCGAAATTGCTGACGCTTTAAAAAAATCAAACTTCGATTCAAGCGCTTATCTTTTCATCGCCAGAAAACTTCTTGCGCGCAAAGAAAAAATGCTCGAAACAATACTGGACAGGACGGACACTTCGACAAGTAAGCCGAGTAGCGCTATACAAAGATGGGCCAAGTACATGTCCAGGAAACAATCCTCGGTTCCAGCGCATTTGGTGTCGAAACGCAAAGCAAACTGCAATTACATTTGGCAAAACCTGCATCAATACGGCCCAGTTACACGGTCTTTAATGCACATCGCTTATGGCACATTTCAAGGCGTCAACAAACTGGGAGGGTCTTTTGACAAGCATCTTGGCGCGGCCATAGGAAGAAACATACTGCGTCACAAGCTGGGCGGTATTCTCGGCGGTCGGGTCGGTATGGCGGTTGGAACAGGCATGGCAGTGGCAATTTCTATCCCGTTGGCACCGCTCGTGGTTAGCGTCTCTTCAATCAGCGCGATGGCCTGTAGCGTTGCCTTGCTGGCCTTGGTATTGGCCAAGTTGAATGTTCAACTCACCAATGACTGGGAAGGAAACATTCAAAAACCTTTGCGCCGTCAGGTTTTAGGCAGGGTAACACCCACCTGACCTTGATATTTGCCGCCCCGATCCCGGTAAGACGTTTCGCAAACCTCATCACTTTCGAAAAAGAGCACCTGTGCGCAACCCTCACCTGCGTATATTTTTGCAGGTAGGGGTGTGGTGTTCGAAAACTCAAGTGTCACATACCCTTCCCACTCAGGCTCGAAAGGAGTTACGTTGACGATAATGCCGCAGCGTGCATAGGTGCTTTTCCCGAGGCAAATGGTAAGCACATTGCGCGGAATGCGAAAATATTCAACCGTACGAGCCAAGGCGAACGAGTTTGGTGGAATGATGCACACATCGCCTTTGAAATCCACGAAACTTTTTTCGTCAAAATTTTTAGGATCTACTATGGTGCTGTTGATGTTGGTGAAAATCTTGAATTCGTTGGCGCAACGAATATCGTAACCATAGCTGGATGTTCCATAAGACACGATTCTTTTGTCGCCAGCATAACGAACCTGGCCGGGCTCAAAGGGTTCGATCATCCCGGTGTTCTCAGCCATTCGGCGAATCCATTTGTCCGATTTTATGCTCATGCTCACTTTGCTTTAATGAAGTTCAATAGGCGAAATGGTACATGAGACAAGACATTACTGATTCATTCCATCGAGAATCTCGGTTAATTCCTGCATGACTGAATTGGCCAGCGCATCAAAAAATACCTGAATCAAGTTGGCCAATTGAGAACCTGTCACTCCTTGAATTGGCAACTGCATCAAAAACTCGAGGTTTTCCGTTTGCATGTTAATGCCCACCTGGTACTGAAAATCCAGCACGTGAATCATGGCGTGTGCTTCAGCCAAAAAATGCAGGCATATTTCAGCGGCGTTGGGCTCATTCATGTTGTACAAAGGGAATGCCATTACTACCCACCTGGCATTTTGTGATTCGCCGATGCGAAATGACAGCTCGAACTGCTCTTTTTTAGCCATGATCACACCCTGACCATCAAACCATTGCATACCGGCCAAGCTTATGGCCTCGTGCAACAGTCTCGTCTCGTCCATCGAAAAGCCTGATTCGCCACGAGCGGTGGATGCGGCCGAAGAAGCTGAAGAGGAGGATGAGCGGAACGGGGGACGAGGTATTTGATTATTATTCATAAAATAAACAGCCCTTTTTCTTGAATATTTATTGAGTAGGCGTATACCCAGGAAGGTTCCGCGAATACTTGCGTCAGGCCAGCAACTGATGGCGGGAGACCGCTTGAGAAATTGCGGCCATCATCTCAGTCGAATCAACAAGATGCCCAGTGTTGGGTAGCTCAATCAAGGTTGAACGCAAAACCACCTCCGATAACAACCTTGAGCCACCTGGAGGGCACACTTGGTCATTCATGCCTTGAATAATTGACAGTGGCCATGTCGCCTGAGCCATATTGCTCAAAAGAAGACCAAAATCGTGAGGTGGCAGAAAGCAGTCGTGCTTCAAAAAGTGTGCCTGTAAACGATATTTGCGCACCAAGGCAAACTCTTGAACATCGTTTAAAAAAGGCCTTTTGCGATCAAATCTTCCTGCATTGCCAGTTAGCAGAGCTGTTTCCAGTTTACTCCAAGCCAATGAAAGTTCAACCAGATGCTCTGGTGTGGCCACATCAAAGCACTCACACACAAAATCGGTTCTTGAACCTGGACCAAAGTACTCTGCAAAATAATCCGGATCAAATCGCTCAAGCGATTCGAAAAATGCGTCCACTCGCGCGCGCATCGGTAAAAATGGCGCGCGCAACACCACACTGGCTACTTGAGAGGGGCGATAAGCGGCTAGAGCCATGGCCAATGTGCCGCCCCAAGAGCCCCCCAGAATGTGAAATTTAGGAACATTCAATCGATCAGCGACTTCAAGTGCGTCGTCTATGAATCGCTGCAAATCGATTACGCTTAAGTCGAGATCCTCGCTCAAGCCACTATTGCGCTGATCAAACCCGAACCAGGGCAAACCTGCAAACCGAAGGGGGGCAACGTGAGATGCGCCAAGGCTTCCGCCCGGCCCACCGTGAAGCACAAGCCAGGGAATTTGACGGGCACCATTCAACAAGGACTGGGCCAAACCCTGTTCGGCCCAAACGGCGAGGTTGCCGCCTACATCCAGCATAACTTGCGGGGCTGACCAAACACCAGCCAACCCCGCTTTGGATGCAGGGCTGGCCACCTTTTGGAAATTTAGTTCATCTTTAGGCACATCAGCCCCCAAGGCGCCCGATAAAGAACGGATCAGGTATTTTGAACCACAATCGACGGAAACTTCAAAGACATATCCTTTGACTGCTCTGCAATCCGAATGGCCACTTTGCGCGCAATTTCCTTGTAAGTTTTCGCCAAATCGCCGTCGGGATCAGCTACTACAGTGGGTTTGCCAGAATCTGCCTGCATGCGAATTCTCATGTCGAGCGGCAAACCTCCCAAGTAATGAATGTTGTAATCTTTGGCCATTTTCTGGCCGCCACCGTCGCCAAAAATATGTTCTTGGTGACCACAGTTTGTACACACATGAATGGCCATGTTTTCAACCAGGCCGAGAATGGGTACCCCCACCTTCTCGAACATCTTCAGACCTTTGCGTGCATCGAGCAAAGCGATGTCTTGAGGCGTGGTCACGATAACGGCACCGGTTACGGGTACTTTTTGGGAAAGTGTTAACTGAATATCGCCAGTACCAGGTGGCATGTCAACAATCAGGTAATCCAGATCTTTCCAATTGGTTTGCTTCAACAATTGTTCAAGCGCACTGGTTACCATCGGGCCACGCCACACCATGGGTGTGTCCTCATCAATCAAGAAACCGATTGACATGGCCTGCACGCCATGGCCCTCCATGGGGTCGATGATTTGACCATCATCGGATTGAGGGCGCCCTGTGATACCCAGCATGGTGGGCTGTGAGGGACCATAAATGTCGGCATCCAGCATACCCACACGTGCACCTTCAGCAACCAGTGCCAATGCCAGGTTAACCGCCGTGGTACTTTTGCCAACACCACCTTTGCCAGAGGCCACAGCAATTATGTTCTTCACGTTGGGCATGGGTTTTAAGCCGCGCTGCACAGCATGGGTTTGAATTTTAACGGACGCGTTCACGCTGACGTTTTCAACGCCGGGAACCTGCGCACGAACTGCAGCAATGGCTGCTTTGCGCAAACCATCCAGCTGGCTTTTGCCTGGGTAGCTTAATTCCAGTTCAAAACTTACATCACCGCCGTCTACTTGAATGTTCTTGATCAGTTTGGCGCTGATGAAGTCTTTGTTCAAATTGGGGTCAATGACACTACGCAATGCGTCGCGTACGGTGTCGGTACTCACTGACATACACACTCTCCTCGTATCTTGTCTTGTATGGTGTTTCTATATATAGGCGTGAGTCTAGCCTGTTTTTCACACAGCAGGCTTACACCGAATGGAAAGCCCTGCGTTCTAATGATTGTCGTTTACCCTAAATCTATTGAACAGAAAGGAGTAATCACCAATCCCTATGACTTGAGTGCTACACCAACTTTTTTCCAATACAACTTGATAGGATTGCGACACAAAAATTCGATCGTTGTTGGAGACTTAAAATGAAAACCTATGTGTGTATTGTGTGCGGCTTAATTTATGACGAGGCTGCTGGCATGCCCTCTGAAGGTATTCCTGCAGGCACTGTGTGGGCCGACGTACCTGCCGACTGGCTTTGCCCCGACTGTGGCGTGGCTAAAAGCGATTTCGAAATGGTTGAGGTGTAAGGATTGATGCACCAACCATTACCATTTGGCGTAATGGTCTTCGCACCAGCCGTTTAATCCAGTCAATGAATACGTAGCACCTTTTTCTTTCAAAGTAACGGTACCACTGAACTGGCCAAAACACTGATTAAACCGACTGGCCAACACGAACAGGTTTCGGTGGTCGCCTATGCTGCCCGTGGGCGTGAACTGCAAATCGACAGCGCCACACTGCGAGTACACACGCCATGGTGCATGAACATTGTCCCTGTCGTACTCGAAAAGCACCAAAGGCAAATTGTTCAGTTGCCCATTCACCCAAAGTACATTTTCATGCGCACTGGTTTCATTCACACCGCGCGCCACATTCAGTGACAACAAGGGTTGGCCGGGTGCAGTGCGGCCACTGGCACAGGCCCAGTTCCAAAAGGTCTCGCGGCGCAAAAAACCTGCGGTCCAGTCGTGATAGCAGCCGTCTTTCTCGGGGTCAAGTTTATAGTCCTCGCCGTTGCAATGTACATGGCCGGTAACCGCCCCGCCACTGCTCTTTTGCGCATAGGCAAAACCAGTGTTGGCAATGGGTGTGTTCAAGGCAAGGGTTTCAGATTCAGTGCAATCAATTGACACTTGCCCATGAAATGAGTCACCAAACCTGAATTCAATGGCGCGCGATCCTTCGGTACGCACCGCAAAAACCTGGTGATTTTTTTTCCATGGGTGAACCCAACTGCTTTGGCCGATTGGTTTGTAATCGCTTTGAAAACCGAGGTCTAAAGGCAAATCAAACTGAATGCGGTGCAAACCCTTTGCGGTGTGCAAGTAGGCGAAGGTAGAATTCAGAAGGCCCAAGCGAACCATGCCACAGCCAAAGGTAAAACCTTGGCCGAGTGCACCGTAAAAATCAAAGTGTTTGAAAAGAAAGCGACGTTGCCAAGCCATGCGCTTTGCACCCATGGCATTGCGTGCATCATACTGCTGCCAATTTATATAGCCGGGCAAGGTAGACAGTCGCCCCCATGCTGGCACGCCTTTGGTGTCAATCAGATCCATAAACAAAATCGGGCAAGTTAAGCTTGCCCGATTTTGTCACGTTTTGCCTCCCGCTAGAAAGGCGAATTCACTACAAATCTCTCACTTAAACTGGCAAACCACCACCGAGTGCGTCAGTAATAATGGCAGGGTCCAGCATGCTGGTAATCGGCGCCAAAGGTGAATCGGCAGCCATTGTCAACAAAGGATCAAGTGCCAGGTCCAGCGGCGTACCAGTGGTACCGCCTGTTGAATCACCGCCACCACCTGCAGCATCAGCCAACGGGCCAAGCACTGCGTCCAAAGGTGTACCTGTGGGGCCGTCTGTTTCACCGCCGCCACCACCTGCAGCATCAGCCAACGGGCCAAGCACTGCGTCCAAAGGTGTACCTGTGGGGCCGTCTGTTTCACCGCCNNNGCCCAGCATTCCCAATGCGTCGGCCAAAGGCTCCGAAACCGCAGCCAATGGTGTAGTTGCCAATGCTTCCAATACAGGGTCTACTACTGCATCCAGTGGCGTGCCGGTGGTACCACCGGTATCTGCTCCACCATCCGTACCCCCGCCACCATCGCTGCCACCAACTGTGCCACCACCGGTAGAACCAGTCGGGCCTGAGCCCTGGTCGTCACTTGATGAAGCGAGCAAGCCCAAACCCACTGCGCCGGCACCAACCGCAGCGGCAGTGCCACCAATTGAACCACCTGCCAGCAAACCGCCGCCAAACAAACCAAACATGCCGCCTTCAGAACCTGCCTGCTCAACGCCCTGCAATTCAACCATTTCAGCAAAATCTGGATCCAGGTTTGCGATGCTCACGCCGTCATTCGACAATGCCTCAAACACCAGTGCTGTCTGGCCATTTTTCAGTGTGGTATCGGCGATCACGCTGCCGGTGGGCGCAACCAGCAAATTACCAATAGGCTCGCCGTAACTGTTGGACAAAACAATGGATGCGCGTCCAGAATCGCTGGCCGTGATTACATCACCGGCCATGATTGCATCACCGGCCATCAATGGTCGGGTTTCACCGTCACGCATAATGCTGACCGCGCCTTCCAATGCAGTAACTGCGCCTATTATTTGTGCGGACATGTCGCCTCCAAAATCTGTGAATGTTTGTGTTATGGAATTTGTAAGTAATACTCTGACAATCCAAAGGCGGATTCAAAACTGATTGTATTTACATCAGAACCAGTAAAGCCGCCGCCAAAACCGCACCCCATACTGCGCCAATCAAGGGCATCATCCACTCGTACCGGGAAAATACCGGGCGCAAGGCTTTTTCAAACTCCATGGCTGGCAAGCCCGACAAACGCTCAACAATCACTTCTTCAATTCTCAAGGCATCATTCAAATAAACACGTGCCGCCATCAAATGCGCTTCCAGTTTGCTGGCGAAAATTTTTGCTGCATCACGCTTAATGGCCACCCATTGCTCTGCGCCCAGTACGGTTACCAGCAAAGGCTTGATTCCGCTGGACTCCATGTCCATCACGCGCTGAACATGATAATCAATCAGCGATGACAAATTTTTCGCATTGGGCCCGCGGCAAAGAGCAAGCACAATGTTCTCGGTAGTCAACACCTCACGCGCAGCAGTTTGAGCAAACAATTCAGAAATGTGTTTTTGATCGCGAAAA
>JAJTEM010000045.1:0-3543 GCA_021299735.1 Burkholderiales bacterium
TGTCCACTTGCAAGCAGCCATAGGGCACCGTGTAGGCATACTCACGCGCTCCCATCACGGCCTTGGCACCGCCCTCACACAACTCGACCATGGCGCGCAGGTTAGTGCCGGTCAACAGGTCACCGTTCATGACCACAAAAGGATGGTCGGGGCGCTTGAGCCCTGACAACGCGCCAGCGGTACCCAAGGGCTGCGACTCGCGCAGGTAATCAATACTCACCCCCCATCGGCTGCCATCACCAAAATGTTCTTCGATCATGTGGCCGAGGTAGTTCACTGAAATATGGAATTTGCGAAACCCTTGCCCGATGAGGGCCTCCATGGCTCGCTCCATCACTGGCTTACCACCCACCTTGAGCAGTGGTTTGGGAATGCTCTCGGTGAATGGCCTCAGTCTTTCACCACGTCCGCCCGCCATCAATACCACGGGGTTGTCCAGCGGCGATACCGTGTCCGGTTCATCGAGGAAAAAAATATCCACGACGCGATAGGCGTCGTCCACTTCGGGCAAGTGGCGGATCACCGCGGTTCGCATCTGTTCCCGAATTTGCACCCGGTTCTCGTGTTGACGAGTCACGCGCGGATGCGGATTCATGATGCGCTCAATTGGAGAACTCGGCACCAGGTCCGCCAAAATGGACCGCCGGATGTCACCGTCTGTGACGGTACCGAGTAGTTTTCCATCAGCGTCGCATACCAGAACGAATTTGATTTCTTGGGACTGGATTACCCTTGCTGCGTCGCGAATAGGCGCATTTGGCGGCAAGGTAATTTTTTCAATAGCGGCTCGGTTTGACATTCGATTTTTCGTTTCACGCCCAAGGAAAACGGGTGGCCTCGAAAGCACCGAGCTCATCCAGGCGAACGGGGCGATTGCCCAACTCTACCGAGCGCGCTGCAGCTGCCATCGCGGCCACAGCTGAACGACCCGCATGGCCGTCAGGGAAACCACCGCCTCGCAACAATGCGGAGATCACGGCTTGTGTCGGACCGACATTGTCCGCTTGGGCAAAGCGGGTTTCCCAACGGTCCCAAGGCATGCCGTACCGTGTCACTGGCAAGGTTTGGTGTTCAGGCTTGCGCGCGGTGGCCCAATAGGTGCCCTCCAATTCATCGACAAACAAGTGCCCCCACTGTGCAGCATAGGTCACGGTCATGCCATGCCCTTGGTCGGCGCCAATGCTCATCATCAAACGCCGGCCGTCAGCGGACTCGAATCTGACTTCACCGGCATGGTCTGAAAATTGAGGTCCACGGGGGTTGGCAAGTGTGCCCGGTGAAAACCAAGCCGTTGCGCTGACGATGTCGCTACCCGTCAACCAACGGAAGGCCTCGCAGTAATGTGATCCATTCATGGCCATGCCAAAACAGCCTGCCACCACATTCATACTGCCCAGCTCACCGAATCGTCCGCTGTCGAGTTCTTTTCGGACCAGTGCGTACTGGTCCATGAAACGCATTTGGTGGTTAACCGCCAGCAGGCTCCCACTTTTACGGCAGGCCTCAATCATGGCCGAACAGTCAGCCACTGACGTGGCAAGTGGCTTCTCGCACAGAATGGCCTTGGCGCCTGAGGCAGCGGCGAGTTCAACAAGCGCCCGATGCGAATCTGCAGTAGTGGCAATCAAAACCAGATCGACACCGGGGTGTGAGACGAACAAGGCTTCTGGACTGTTGAAGCAGGCAGAAGGACCGACCCAAGCTTCTGCAGCCGCTTTCTGTAGATTCTCAGGGCGCAAGTCGCACAAGCCGACGAGGTCCAAACCAAGGTTGCGAGCGGCTCGCAAATGAGACATACCCATGCGGCCGGTGCCGATGAGCAAAAAACGTTTAGACATGTTTCAGTGGGTGAGAAGTTGACGACGCAAGGGAGCCATTGAGCCGGTTTGAGAAACGATGTGGGGCTTAATCCATTCGGCAAAGGCCCGATGCCCACGGTGATTCAAATGTGTCAAATTATAAAACAGGTCTGCTCTTTCGCTAAAAATGGAGCTATCAAGGCACGTTACATCCTTATACTCCAAACAAATTTTATTCGTTAATTCAATTTGATATTCGACCGCAGCTCGATCTCCCCCAGCCTTGGGTATTGCCGCCGTGAGGATAGGTGATACATAAACAAATACCTTATCGCCCATCTTTGAAGCTGCCGAGATGAACCTCCTGAGTTCAAGTACGTAGTTCTCCTGAATCTTTGCAAAATGGTCCCTGTCAGCAAAATAATTTGGAGGCAAAGGGGTGATTATTAAATCAGAGTCTGGCTTTTCATATGCCTCTTCGTCCCACAATATTGATACCCAACCTGCGCCATAAGGTTTTGAAATGACCAAAGGCCAGTAATCTGGCAAGCGATGATTGTAACTTAAACATTGACGAGGGGTTCTCATCGGCCCCGGCATGATGGATGCAGTGGAGTTAACCAATGGAATTTCTACGATGAAAACATCTGGACGACTTTCCAAACTGAGAGCGCAGGTTGCAAAATCGGTTAATGCTTTCATACCTACTCCAATGATACTGAGATTGGAAACTTTCCAGTCTGAAAAATTATTTTTCACCAACTTCGTGTAGATAACGTCTTCCTGCCATGGATAGCCATATGTCACTGATGAACCAGCAAACATAAGCAAGGGTTTCTGTTGTTCTACAGCATCCTGAATAGCTTCTCCAATGAATGAAGAACTGAAGCTTTCCCATTTTCTATCAACATTTGGCATCTTTCTAACATTAACAATTCGATGTTCATAGAAGCTTCGTAGCGCTGTCACCACCACAGCTGACCAAGCAATATGGAAGGACAACATTAAAACAACAAGCGTCAAAAGAAACCTGAGTGTTGTCATTTAGATGTTAGAAATTAAAATACAGGAATTCGCTACGAGCGTGACCAATACTGCTCACTGCGAAATACAAGCAAAACGCTGCCACCGCAGGAAAAGCCATTTTTCTGAAAAACGTGACCAGTTCTCCAGAATCTGGATTCGACTTTTTCGCGGACTGCGATAGTTTACGAAGCCATCGGACGATTTCAAGAGAGTTTGGTAAACACCAGCAGCAGAGAAAAAGAAGCAGAATAGTTGGCGGCAGCACGTAATAAATATTCATGTCAGGTATCGGGTGGGGACCACGAAACCTAAATTCAACGATGGCTTGTCCGAATTTCACCACCGTCGCCCACGAATCAGCCCGGAACAAAACCCACAACGAAGCCACTGCCGTCATGGTGAGCATCCAACAAACGAAACGATAGGCACGACGAACTGCTGGCGATTCATTTGCCAGCAGAAAATGGCGCCAGGGTGTAAGGGCCCATAGGTGGTTGATGACCACCAGCACCCCATGCAGCAGGCCCCACACCACAAACGTCCATGATGCACCGTGCCACAAGCCGGTCAGAAAAAAGACGACCAAGACAAAGACAACCTGAGCCGGGACGCCTTTGCGACTGCCCCCCAGTGGGATGTAGACATAATTTCTGAAGAACGACGACAGCGTCATGTGCCAGCGACGCCAAAAGTCAATGATGCTGGTCGCCTTGTAAGG
>JAJTEM010000045.1:3561-4381 GCA_021299735.1 Burkholderiales bacterium
ATGCTGGTCGCCTTGTAAGGGGAATTGAAGTTCATTGGAAGTTTCAACCCAAACATCAACGCCAAACCGATCGCCATATCTGAATAGCCAGAGAAATCAAAATACAGTTGCAATGAATAAGCAGCGGCACCGATCACTGCATCCGGAAATAGAAAGTCGTAACTAGTGTCTGCTGCAAAGTCAAATATTTTTTTAACAAATGGAGCCAACGAGTCAGCAATCACTACCTTTTTAAAAAGTCCAATTGAGAATAACAGTACTCCCACACGAAAACACGCGGAAAAGTAACCAGTCCTATGGTGGGTACGTTTAACCTGGGTAACAATGTTTTCATAAAGCACAATCGGGCCAGCAATCAGGTGCGGGAAGAATAAAACGATGAAGGCGTGGGTTTCCAGTCGAGCAGGTTGCTCCTGACCGCGCCGCACATTCACCAAGTAAGCAATTTGCTGGAAAGTGAAAAAGGAAATTCCCAAGGGCAAAACAATACCCTTCAAAAATTCAGGCGTTGCCACAGCTCCTTGCGTCAACGTGAGAAAGACGAACAAGGAATACTTAAACCAAGCGAGAACTGCAAGATTTATTGTGATGCCGAAAAACAACCAAAAACGACCACGCGGCCCAGCGATAAGGTAACCTAAACCACAGTTAATACAAATAGAAGATATTATGAGTGAAAGATATCGATAATCCCAATAACCATAAAAAACCAGAGAGCTCGCTGTTATCCATGCAAGCGCCCATCTCCTGGAGTAAGAATGGATCAGGTGAAATCCCGCCAGAACAACAGGCAGGAATATGAATAAAAAATGGTAAGAAT
>JAJTEM010000036.1 GCA_021299735.1 Burkholderiales bacterium
CTCCATGGTGGCGTATCTCCTAAAGTTGATTATTTGTCTTTCGCAAAACAAATTTTATCAACCTGATACGCTGCCTTCTCTCAATGCCTCAAACACTAGATTTGGTTATAACTCTATGGTAACAAAAAGCAGGTCGATGCATCCCAAACAAACAGGTGGGCTTTCACCAAGATACTGCGCATTTTAGGCCCAGTAGAAACTACAACTAATCTAATATTGTATCGATTCGTTCGTTCGAATTTGTTACAAATCGTGAAAACAAAAAACCCGCCACGAGGGCGGGTTTTGATATTTTTGGCGGAAGCTGTGAGATTCGAACTCACGGAGGGCTCGCACCCTCGCCGGTTTTCAAGACCGGTGCATTCAACCGCTCTGCCAAGCTTCCGAGCCCGCAATTATAACCATAAACCTGGCTCTTTGGAAACAGCACCATGCCAATATTTCACAATATTGCTCAAGCCTTCAAACCCATGCGCTTTTTCATGGCTTGCATGCTGACATAGGCCAGCACCGCAATGGCAGGTATGGCCACCGCAACAACCAAATCGGGTGAAACGGGCACGCCCAACACCTTAAGTCCTTTTGCCATGTAACCTGCCAAACTGGCACTGTAGTATGAAATGGCAACAATCGACAAACCTTCTACAGTTTCTTGCAAACGCAACTGCACCTTGGCGCGCTTGTCCATGCTGGTTAACAGTCGCTGATTCTGGCTTTCCCGCTCAATTTCAACACGGGTGCGCAACAGCTGGGTAACCCTTGAAATGCGGGCCGCCAGTTCATCTTGCCGACGGGCAGTCCAGGTGCAGGTTTTCATGGCGGGGCCCAAACGGCGATCCATAAATTCGCCAAAGGTTTGCATGCCCACCATGGGAATTTCTTTCAATTCAGCAATTCGTTTTTTGACTAGATCGGTATAAGCCTCAGCGGCGGTAAAACGCACCCGATTCTCGGCGCTTAACTGCTCCACACGTGCGGCCAAATCTGTCAACTGGCTCAACAACTTTCTGTCCAGTTCAACATCCTCGGTTGTAACCACAGACAGGTCACCGGTTTTGCTGGTCTGGGCCATTTCAGTGGCCAGTTTCACCAAGCGGTCCTCATACGAGGAAAGCTTTGGCAAGGTTGCACGAGCCACCGGAAAACTCAACAAGGCCATCATCCTGTAGGTTTCCATCTCGATGGTGCGCTGAACCACCCTGCCCAACTGCCGCGAGCCCATCTTCAAATTACAGATCAAAATACGACTGGCACCTCGGTCAGCAATTCTGAGATCAGAGAACACCTGCCCCGCACCGTTGGCAATCATGCCACCGATCAGGGTGTGGCCTTCAAAATAACCTGACACACTGCGTGGCTCCCGCGGGTTTTCTGTTTTCTGAACAAATAGCTCAATCGCAACCAACATAATGCCAGGTAAGCTTGACATCCAACTGGGGGGCAAACGGCGAGTTACAGGACGATCAAAAACGATTGCGTGATCGGCCCGCTCAAAAAATGTCAGCGTGATGACTTCATTGTGGCGCTCCAAGCGCAGGCGCAACGCAGACTCACCGCCACACAAACCAAGGCTGACCTGGGGTGCAGCAAGCTCTTCATCAGAAACAGGCTTGCAACCGCAATAATCGACCAAAGCCTGCAATTGGCCAACAATTGAAGGTGTAGCGTCGCCCTGCACCAGCAAAGCAATGTGAAACACCCTTTCCTGTGGCCACAAAGCCTCCGTAGGGCGAGAATGCACTTCATCATTGAGTGCCTGGCGCAACGGATGTTGCTGGGGCAGCAGATTACTTTTGTTCATGGCAAAGTATCTTGAAGCGGTCAGCTTCAGTTTCTAGCTACAATTTCAGCTACGGTTGCGAAGTTCTGGCCAGGCTTTCATCAGGTAATAGCACATGGACCATACAGTCAGAACAGCTGCCACGTAAATACCCAAGGTGCCCAGCAAATGGAAATCAATGCCCATCCAGGTTTCGTTGACCAGCAGCATGGGAATCGCCACCATTTGTGCAATCGTCTTGAATTTGCCAAGCCAGTTCACTGCAACACTGTTGCGGGCACCAATACTGGCCATCCACTCTCGCAGGGCTGAAATAGTAATTTCGCGCCCAATAATAATCAGCGCGATGAACGGGCCAATGCGCCCCAAATCCACAAGCACAATCAGTGCAGCCCCAACCATCAGCTTATCGGCGACCGGGTCAAGAAATGCGCCAAATGCCGAGGTTTGGTTCCAGCGGCGGGCCAGATAACCATCTACGAAATCGGTAATCGCAGCAAAAACAAACACCCAAGCGCCCACCCAGTTTTGCATGGAAATGGACATGACTGTCTCAGGCAAAAAATAAATGCCGACAACCAGAGGGATAAGTACAATCCGGACCCAGGTCAGGATCATTGGCAGGTTCATTGGCATATCTGTTTTTCTTTTGTTAAGTAATAAATACACTCTATATAGGTACAGAATATATCAGCGCCAACACCCCTTGAGGCGCGCACCTTCAGTGCAAACGCCTATAAATTTCTTCCGCCAGTGTTTTCGAAATACCATCCACGGTTTGCAGGTCTTCAACACTTGCCGCCTTCACACCGCGTAAACCACCAAAGCGTGTCAGCAACTTTTGCTTGCGGCGTGCACCAATCCCCTCGATTTCATCCAGCTCGGAAGCCTGACGGGCTTTGGCCCTTTTGGCCCGCATACCGGTAATTGCGAAGCGGTGGGCTTCATCGCGAATTTGCGCAATCAACATGAGCGCGGGGTGGCCAGGCCCCAATTCAAGGCTTGGTCGCCCATCGGGAAATACCAGGGTTTCAAGGCCCACCTTGCGGTTCTCGCCTTTTTTAACACCCACAATCAGGCTGATATCCAGCCCCAACTGCTCAAACACCTGCCGGGCCACTTCTATTTGCCCCTTGCCACCATCAATCAACACCACATGCGGCATCAGGATTGGGGTTTTGCCGTCTCGTTGATAGCGGCGTGTAACCGCCTGCCGCATGGCCGCGTAATCATCACCGGGCGTAATACCCTCGATGTTATAACGGCGATACTCGCGGCTTTGCATGTCGTGGTTGTGAAACACCACGCAAGAAGCCTGTGTGGCCTCACCTGCTGTGTGCGAAATATCAAAACATTCCACACGCAAAGTGGCCAGTAAATCGATTTCTTCGGCAGGTGAATCTGCGGGTGCATCAGCCACGGGTACTGAACCTGCTACCGTGCCGCTCAACATGCTGTCCGCTTCACCAGCCTGCAAAGATTCCTCAAGCCGTGTTTCAAGGCCCAGGGTTTCAACCAAGGCACGCGTGCGGAACTGTGCTGAACCCTGCTCTGCAATTCGCCGTGCGATGGCTATTTCAGCATTGTCCACGGCCATATCCAGCCACTTGCGCCGCTCGCTTTGCGGCTGACGAATCAAATTAATTTTTTTGCCAGCCTGCTGGCTTAGTGCCATCAGCAATTCCGGAGCATCCAAATCCTGGTTCACAATCAACAGGTTGGGGATGGGCCTGTCTACATAGGCTTGGCTCAAAAATGCTTCCAGAACCTCAGGGCCAATGTCTTCGGAAGCCTGCGCCACACTGGGAAACATGGGTTTGTCGCCCAAGTGCCGCCCGCCGCGCACCATGGCCACATTCACACAGACCGCACCACCTTTGATTACTACGGCAATAATGTCTGCATCATCATCGCCACCCGTGGTGTCAACCGACTGTTTTTGCAGTACACGGCTAAGTGCACCCAACTGGTTGCGGTACATGGCTGCTTTTTCAAACTCCAGCAGGCCACTGGCCTCCAGCATTTTTTCTTCGAGGTTGGCCAGCACCGCCTTGTGGTCGCCCCGCAAAAAGCGGGATGCTGCATCAACATCCTTCGCATAATCTTCAGGGCTGATCCAATCCACACACGGCGCGCTGCACCGTTGTATTTGGGCCTGCAAACACGGGCGTGAGCGGTGGGCAAATACAGTGTCTTCACAAGTGCGCAACAAAAACACACGCTGCAAAACCTGAATACTTTCTTTCACTGCCCAGGCATTTGGGAAGGGGCCAAAAAACTGTGATTTTTTATCGACTGCTCCCCGGTAGTAAGCAACTCGAGGATATTTGTGGTTGGTCAGCCGCAGGTAGGGGTAGCTTTTGTCGTCACGAAACAAAATGTTGTAACGCGGGCTGAGCGATTTAATCAGGTTATTCTCAAGCAGCAACGCTTCAGCTTCAGTTCGGGTAGGCGTTACATCCACCCTCACAATGCGTTCAACCATGTGGCTAGTGCGCGGGCTTGCATGGGTTTTCTGAAAATATGAAGAAACCCGTTTTTTCAGGTTCTTGGCCTTACCCACATACATCACAGTGCCGTTCGCATCAATCATGCGGTACACGCCGGGCCGTGTGGTCAACTCCCTTAAAAACGCTGCAATGTCGAACGGCTGCTCTGGCGTTTGTTGATCGCTTTCCATCACTCTGCCCTTATGTGTTCAGGAAATGGCGAATCGATTCCAGTACCGCCTCAAACATGGGCGCTGTCAGCCTGCCGGTTTGCGTGTTGTAGCGGCTTACATGGTAGCTGTCGAACAAACGAAACGCACCCAAATCATGTTCTGCTGCATGGCCGAACTTGAAAGCACTCTGCTTTTGGTCCATGGCTTTGAGAACCGCCTGGTGTCCCACCAACCCCAGCGCCAACACCGCCTTGGGCGGGTGTGCCTTGAATTCATGCGCAATAAACTGGTTACAGGTTTTTATTTCAGCAGGGGTTGGTTTGTTCTCGGGAGGCACACATTTCACAGCATTGCTTACACGCGCATTCAATAGTTGCATGCCATCGCCAACCGCATTGGAAACAGGCCGGTTCGCAAAACCGTATTTGTGCAAAGTGCTATAAAGCAAATCGCCACAATAATCGCCCGTGAAAGGCCGCCCACTGCGGTTGGCACCGTGCAAGCCTGGGGCTAGGCCTACAATCAACAGCTCGGCATCAGCAGGGCCGAACGGTGGCACAGGCCCATTGAAATGGTCAGGAAACTTTTGGCGATTCTGTTCATGAAAAGCACGCAAGCGCGGGCACGCCGTGCAATGCACGTTGAACACACCCAAAGGCCATTGCTGGTCCATTCGCAATGGTTGCCAGGCTTTTTCAGCTGTATTAATAAAGGCCAGATTGCTTTGTGACTTGCTCATGGAATGCTTTACTCGTGAACGGGTGGGCTCCATTCTAACGGCAAATTGTACAAACCCGGCCTTTTGCGAAAGCTGCTGAAAGTTGAACTATTTCCTGAAATAACCCACCTAGTGCCCCTTGTCTACATTACCCCCAGCAGTACCAGGGCGATTTAAGTAGTCATATTTCAACATTTCCTGAGATAAAAAGCATGAACCTTATCGGACAAAAAATTGCTCAATGCAGCCGCATCCTGTCAAATGCTCAATTCGCAGCAGGGGGTTTGAATACCCAAAGGGAAATCAGTAACAAGGCAGGCCGACTTTCCAACTGCTTCATTCAGGCTGCCAGTCCGCAAGCAATCAAAGGAATAACTCCAGGCGGCACCACCTTTTCCCGAATGAAACCAACAATCAGCAAAGTGAATTTTGTACAAACACACAGCTTCAGCAGCAAAACTGGGGGCACACAAACTCCCAAGTTCAACTTTTTAGAGGGCGAAGACCTAGCGCCAATAAAACGCATATACACAGCGTTGAAAGAATTTTCCGCCAGGTTTAAAGACAAAGGCATTACCGCCAAGGAAGTAGAACGGTTTGGCGCAACCTGCTATAACCTGCAAGTTGCCACAGATGGCGATGAATTGAGTATGGTCAAGTCCTGGGTTCATTCATCGCTTGTTCAATTCTTTGACGAAATAGAGCGAACAACACGGATCGCTAAAGACGCTTCCCCAGAGGAAATTAAGGCGCTTAATGAATTGACTGCGCTAAAGAAAGAAACCTTTGAATTCCTCGTGAACTACAAGCGTGCCTGAAAGCATAAGCTGATGTGCCCGGTACCTCCCCACTGCGGCATCAGGCTGCTTAGTAACCATTAGAACCCAGGCGGCAACAAACTGCCTGTTTAAAGCAAGCACAAAAAATGAACACAAACCCCACTCTGCCAAAAGCAGTTCAAGAGGCCCGGCATGCTGTAAGTACCAATGCCGCGGAAACAACTCAAGAATACACAAGTGGAGCCAATTGGCCCGCTGCCAGCGCAGTTCAACAAGTCGCACAACAGTTACACAACGCGGTACCACGAAAAGTTTTTCTTTCCGCCTGCTCATTGCTGGCGCAAAACTACTTGCCACAGCCGGCTTTTACCACCTTGCTAAATGAAACTTTGCCTGTGTGGTACAACCCTGTTGCATTGCTGGACAAGGCAAAAACAGTCGACAATCTGATCAACTGCCATGCAAAGCTCGTACAACTCTTTGGTGTGAACCAAAACAGCAAAGCCGACCTTTTCGGCACTAATCAGCGGGGCGAAGACAGCGTACCCACGTACTTGATAAAAAACCTTGTCAGAATATTGTTGGCCAATCGAAATTCGAATGCGCCAATTGCTGATCAACAACACCGGCATGTTGCAGCGTTTGCAAAGTATGTGGCCGAATTCACTCAAAGTTACCCGAATCCGCAAAAGTTTATTGAACGATTAACCCAGCATGAAGCACTGACTTTCTTAAATTGCCTCTCGGGACTGCACTCTACTCAGCCCTTTGAGCAGTCGACCATTGAGATACAGCGAAAGCTCGCTTTGCATCTTGTTGACCAAAACCGCAACAATATCGAACTTTTGCCACACCATCTCAGCCACGATCGACACTTCATCGAACAAGCCATACTTATTCATCCGGTTCGAGCCTTGGAATTTGCTTCAGAGACCTTACAGAACGACCCAAATATCAGAAAGCTGGTGGCCTACCGCCAAGGCCGCAACACGCTGGATACACCAGCAGCACCAGACGATATCGACAATCCTTTGATGGTAATTGCAGCCGCTTGCCACGATGAGTCTGAACTGCATTACATGGGCGAGGAACTTAGAAGCAACCGTGACTTTATTTTGACCACGGTTACCCATGAACCTTTTGTGTTGTCATTAGTTAACCTTGATCTTCGAGATAACCCCGAATTCATGCTGGATGCAGTTAGCCGACATGGCTGGGCACTTGAATACGCCAGCGATGCTGTAAGTAATAATCAGGAAATTGTTCTGACGGCAGTAACAAAGCACGGTAGCGCCCTTCAATTCGCCAATGAAAATTTCACTGACAACTACGACATCGTTCTTGCCGCAGTGAATCAGGATGGTGGCGCACTGCGTTTTGCAAGCAACTCACTGAAAGACAACAAGGAAATTGCACTTACAGCGATAAACGAAAACCCACTTGCACTTGCATACGCCAGTGACAGGCTTAAAAATGACTTCCAAACCGTTCTCACCGCAGTTCAGCAAGATGGCTCAGCACTTCGGTTTGCAAGTTTCAGGCTTGCAAACAATTTCAATATTGTTAACGCGGCAATCAGTAACGACCCACTTGCCCTTGATTACGCAAGTTACAGAATGAAAAACACGTATGAGATTGTGCTGAATGCAGTCAGCAAAAACGGGCTGGCACTTCAATATGCGAACCCTAACCTTCGGCAAAACCAACAGTTGTTCAGGATAGCGTCGATGAACACGCCACGTTAAACAACAACCCTGTAATTAATCACTGAAATTTTCCAAAATAATCGCCATGAAATTATCTCAATTCATCTTGCCTGTAGCTGCATACTCCAGTTTTGCCCATGCACAAAATAGCAATTCAACCCCTGATAAAGATTGCCAAGCTGTTACTCAAACAGTCAAACAACTTGTTGAAAAGCTTATGCCGGGTAATTTGAGGGAAATGAAAAAACTGTTTTCACCCCAATGTTCTGGGGAGACAATCGTTAAGCAGTACATGACCGCTGAACTCCAGCACCTCCACATGGTTTGCTACTACACATCCAAAAAAGAAAAGCTGGACGCGGGTGGAATAGTGTTTTTCACCCCACCCCAAAAAAATAAGTTTTATAATCCGGAAAAAAGCTATGACTTGTTAAAAGACCTCGAATCAACCAATAACAGCAGCAGCGAACAGCAATATCTAATCCATAAAATTGGGAATGATTACGCAGCCGTTTCCCTAACATCAGCTTCACCCGAAAAAATTCAAATTTTCAAAAACTATTTTTCAAAAAATGAAGCCACAACTGCGGCTGAAGTTTTGCTGGATAAAAGCAAGTTTATTTTTCATGCAGGAGAAAATGAAGTCCCCGACTTCGATCGCGCCCTGTATGCGATGTCGCTGGAAACTGCATTAGGAAGCTGGCTGGCAGAAGGTATGCCCTTCGATGTGGTTTATGTCTCTTCGCACATGCTGAAAACCGCCGTGGAAAATGACCCTGACTTGAAGCAAAGTGCTGCAAAAATTTTACTGCGGGCAATTGATCAGCAAGGCTCGAATATTAATATTGGCTATGGAGCAAACAACTTCGGAATGGCTGTTAGAGAGGCAATCGGCAGCATCAGGGACAAATGCCCTGCCAAATTCAACGCAGAAGAATCAGAACCTCTTAAAGCCATGAGCTTGACCAAAACATCGAGCTATTTCCCGATGATCTGGAACAGTCAGATTCTGAAGAATCATTCCGAACAACTGGCTAGTCTAAAAGAGGAACTCTGATACAGCTTATTCAATAATTCTCAAATCCCTAGGTCTCATTTGCGGCAATTCCTCAAGGCTGTCACAACGACGAACATTCAGCAATCTAAGTGATGAAGGCAAGGGATCAGGCAATTCCTGCAAATTAATGCATCCAAACAAATCAAGCTCTTCCAGCGTTGATGGCAAATGTGGCGGAAAACCAAGCAGGCGATTGCATTCCCGTAAATTAAGTATTCTTAAGTTTTCTGGCAAAGGTTCAGTGAAAGCTGTAATTCGAGTACAGAAATCAAAAGAAAGCCGCTCAAGAGAATTGGGTAAAAAAGGTATAGCCGTGATTCGATAACATTCAGATGCATCCAACTCCTTCAGCCCAGTGGGTAAATTGGCTGGCAATTCCCTTAATTGCTGACAATTCGATACGTCTAATTTAAGCAAGCCAGGCGGCAAGTTGGCAGGTAAGCGGGTAATAAATTCACAACTCGCTAAATCCAGTTCCGTGATATTCAAGCCCTTTTCTTGAACAGCATTCATTATTTGCTGAAGTTCACTGTTACTTGTGTGCTCATGCAATATGAGGGTTTCAAGGCTTTGATAATCACCAGCCAGTATTTTCGTCACCAACCGCGGAATACCCTGGTGGGGAACATCAAGTTCAGTGACCCGCGAGTCTGAAATTTCCTTGCATTCTCGTGACCATGACGCTATCACCCCAAAATGCTCACTTCCCCGCTTTTTAAAATAAGAAATGACATTGCTAATTACTGGGGCAGGAGCATGCGCAACGAATTGCGCAGCGCTAGACAACCCCCTGTAAATGTCGGCCTGGGCGCCCTGGAATGCATTAGCGGCAGGATTTAAACGACGTTGGGCAGGCGCGGGCTGAGGAGCGCCCGCATTTGGAATTCTCTGCATATTGATCCGAAAATTCGTGAACGATGCCTTTGGTCACGAATCGGCACACTAAAGTTCACCAATTAACCCAAAGCCTTGCGCGCGTTGTAGAACAAACGCATCCATGGTGAAAACTCGCCAGCGTCTTTGGGTGCCCAGCTCATTTGTACATTACGGAATACTCGCTCCGGGTGCGGCATCATGATGGTGAAGCGACCATCTGGCGTGGTGAAACCAGCCAGCGCTTCAGGGCTGCCGTTGGGGTTGAATGGGTACTGCTGTGTAGCCTCGCCTTTTGAGTTTACATACTGCACTGCCACCAAACCTTCTGCGGTTAATTTGCTGTTATTGCCCTGGCGAGAAAAATCGGCACGACCTTCCCCATGTGCAACCACCACCGGCACTACCGAGCCTTCCATGCCGCTAAGCAAAATTGAAGGGGTTTTGTTAATTTTGACATTCACCAAACGCGCTTCATATTGCTCACTTTCGTTGCGCATCAGCTTGGGCCAATGAGCTGCGCCCGGAATAAGGTCAGCCAGCGTGGCCATCATTTGGCAACCGTTACACACACCCAAACCAAACACATCACCACGGCCAAAGAATTCAGCAAATTGGTCAGCCAGCACGCTGTTGTAACGAATGGTTTTTGCCCAACCCTCGCCTGCGCCCAACACATCGCCATAACTGAAACCACCACATGCAGCCAGCCCCTGGAAATCAGCCAACTTGCGTTTGCCGGTTAGCAGGTCGCTCATGTGCACATCCACGGCCTCAAACCCTGCCAGCGTAAATGCCCCCGCCATTTCGAGCTGGCCGTTTACGCCTTGTTCACGCAGCACCGCAACACGCGGCTTGGCACCTGTTGCAATAAACGGCGCAGCCGGGTTTTCGGTAATGTCAAAGCTGGGTTGCCAAACAAGGCTGTTGGGCAATTCAGCAGCGGCTTTGTGTTCGCTTTCCGCGCAGGCCGGGTTGTCACGGCGCTTGGCAATTTGATAGCTGGTGTCGTCCCAAATGCCTTGCAACTTGGCGCGGCTTTCGGAATAAATGCACTTGGCGTCGCGATAAAACTCGATTACGTCGCGGTCGTTTGGCTTGCCAATAATATTGCTGTGCTTGCTCAAATTGAAATCGCGCAGCACCTGCATGGCTTCGCTTTTTTGAGCGACGGGCACCTGCAACACCACGCCCAGTTCTTCGTTGAACAAAGCTTTCAGGGTAAGTTCACCACGCTGCACACTTACCTGCTCGGGGCGAATTTTAAAGTCGCCCCAATCGGCTGAATACGGGTCGATAGTGATCAAGTCGAGGTTGATCGACAAACCACAGCGGCTGGCAAAGCTCATTTCCGCCAGGGCGGCCAGCAAGCCACCATCAGAACGGTCGTGGTAAGCATGCACCAAACCTTTTGCACGCAGGGCATTCAGCGCCTGTGCAAAGTTTTTAATGTCGCTGGCGTCCTCAACATCGGGTACATCAGTGCCCAACTGGTTCGTAACCTGGGCCAACACGCTGGCACCCATGCGCATTTTGCCGCGCGCCAAATCAACCAGCACCAGCACTGTGTCTTCTGCTGTATTCAGCACAGGTGTTAGCGTGCCGCGCACATCGTTGATTTTCGAGAAAGCCGACACAATCAGGCTGACTGGTGACAACACTTCTTTCTGTTCGCTACCCTCGTTCCAGCGGGTGCGCATGGACAAGGAATCCTTACCCACTGGAATGCCCAAGCCCAATTGTGGGCAAAGGTCCATACCAATGGCTTTCACGGTATCAAACAAAGCTGCATCTTGCCCTGGTGTGCCGCAAGCCGCCATCCAGTTGGCGCTCAGCTTCACGTCTTCCAGCTTTTCAACAGGTGCAGCCAGCAGGTTGGTAATGCTTTCTGCAATCGCCATGCGGCCTGAAGCAGGTGCATTTAACACCGCAAGCGGTGTGCGCTCACCCATGGCCATCGCCTGGCCTGCATAGCCGGTGTAATCGTCGATGGTTACAGCCACATCGGCCACTGGCACCTGATATGGCCCAACCATTTGATCACGCGCGGTGAAGCCGCCCACTGTGCGGTCGCCAATCGTGATCAGGAAACGCTTTGATGCCACAGCCGGGAATTTCAACACCTGCTCAATTGCATGGCCCAATTCGGTTTGGGTCAAATCAATGGCTGCTTTCGCAGTTTCCACGCGATTATCCTTGCGTTCCATGCGGGGTGGTTTGCCCAACAACACTTCCATGGGCATATCTACGGGGTTGCTGGTGCTTTCAGCATCCAGCACTTTCAACTGGCGCTCGTCGGTAACCACACCCACCACACAGAAGGGGCAACGCTCGCGTTCGCACAGTTGGGTGAACAGTTCAAGCGACTCGGGCGCAATACCCATCACATAACGTTCTTGCGATTCATTGCACCAAATTTCAGCGGGGCTTAGGCCGCTTTCATCCAGGTTTACTTTGCGCAAATCGAATTGCGCACCTTTGTTCGATGCATCGGCCAATTCAGGGAATGCGTTGGAAATGCCGCCTGCGCCCACATCGTGAATGCTCAAAATCGGGTTCGCTTCACCCAAGGTCCAGCAACGGTCCAGTACCTCTTGCGCGCGGCGTTCCATTTCCGGGTTGGCACGCTGAACGGAATCAAAGTCGAGTGATTCTGTGTTGGTGCCCGCATTCATCGAAGATGCAGCACCGCCACCCATGCCAATACGCATGCCGGGGCCGCCCAGCTGAATCAGCAAGCTGCCTGCGGGCAGGTCGCATTTGTGGGTGTGTACTTCGCGAATATTACCCAAACCACCTGCAATCATGATGGGCTTGTGGTAGCCGTAAACACGTTCGCCCACACGTTGTTCAAATGTGCGGAAATAACCACCCAGGTTCGGGCGGCCAAATTCATTGTTGAATGCAGCGGCACCAATTGGGCCATCAATCATGATTTGTTCAGGTGTAGCGATTCGTGTGGGAATGCCCACCGCCTGCGGCTTTGCGGTGCTGTTATCACCACGTTGCTCCAACGGTACCAAGGCATCCTGACCGCTTTCCCAACTTTCGTTGCCACCATCAAAGCGCAAATGCGAGGTGGTAAAACCACACAGTCCCGCTTTGGGCTTGGCGCCACGGCCTGTTGCACCTTCATCGCGAATTTCCCCACCCGAACCCGTGGCTGCACCGGCAAACGGTGAAATGGCTGTGGGGTGATTGTGCGTTTCAACCTTGATTACAAAATGGGTGTTTTCTTGATGCGGGCGATACACGCCATCGGCATCGGCGAAAAAGCGCTCAGCCTTGCCACCAGCAATTACAGCAGCATTGTCGGAATAGGCAACCACTGTGCCTTGCGGAGTGGTTTTGTGGGTGTTGCGGATCATCCCGAACAGGGTTTCGCTTTGGGCTTGCCCATCGATGGTCCAGGTGGCATTAAAAATTTTGTGGCGGCAGTGTTCGCTGTTGGCCTGCGCAAACATCATCAGCTCTACATCGGTGGGCGAACGGCCCATGGTGGTGTAGGCATCAAGCAGGTAATCAATTTCATCTTCGCTTAGCGCCAGGCCCAATTCGCTGTTGGCTTTCACCAGTGAATTGCGGCCTTCGCTCAATTCCACAATTTGCAGGCTTTTGCCCTGCAAAGGCAGGAACAGGCTTTTCACATCAAAGCCATCAGGCAGTACAGTTTCGGTCATCCGGTCATACAAGGCAGCCTTCAAGGCCTGCAACACAGCACCTTCGGGCAATTTGCTGCCACCCAACAAACCTTTTTTGAAGGTTAATTGAAATTCAATACCGCGTTCCATGCGCACCACATTGGCCACGCCCGCGTTGTGTGCAATATCAGTGGCCTTCGAAGCCCATGGGCTTACCGTGCCAAGGCGGGGAACCACCACGCAGGCGAGATCTACGCGATCCAGCGCGGGGGCTGAATGGCCATAGTCCAGCAAACCTTCCATGACCTTGCGTTGCGACCCTTCAAGGACACCACGGGTGGCCACAAAATGAACGAAATGCGCGCGCACGGCCGACACATTCGAATCAATGGCTTGCAGGCGTTTCAGCAGGCTTTCCGCGCGAAAAGCAGACAATGCAGAGGCGCCATTAAAGGTAGAAACATCGAATTGATCAGCCGAAGACAGGGCAAGAGACATGACAGCAGTGGGGGTGGTTGAGGTAATCTTGAATTATAAGTGCTACAGCCCCAAAACTGAGCCCCAAGCCCGGATAAAACGACCTGAATTTCCATGGAATACGGATGCCAGAAATGATTAACCTTTGCCCTGAGAACCTTGGCCATGCAAACTGGCAGCAGGTGGATCAAAAATCAATGCCGGTGCTGTCGGTAAGCCAAATAAGGGCGCTGGAGCAGGCGGCTTTTTCGCAAATTGACTCCTTTTTGCTCATGCAAGCCGCAGGGGTGCGTTCTGCCCTGAAAATTATCGATCAGGTAACGCACAGCGAAAACCTGTCACCCCGCTGCCTGGTGCTGGCCGGGCCTGGTAACAACGGCGGGGATGCCTGCATCGTGGCTGGCGAATTAAAACGCCAAGGGCTGCAAGTTGATCTGTTGCAAGTCACCGAGGGTAAAACAGGCTCGAAAGACCGAATGCAGGCTGTATTGTGGGCCTTGGCACACGGTATTCAACCCGTTGAGCTTCTGCCCGATTCGCCTTTGCCCGAAATAGCGACCGGCACGGTAATTGTTGATGGCCTGCTGGGTATTGCCTGCGACAGGGCACCGCAAGGCATGATTGAAAGGTTGATTCAGCATGTAAACACCCACCACCACAAAGCCCGAGTGTACGCATTGGATTGCCCCAGCGGGCTGAACTGCAATACTGGCGACGCGCCCGGACAGGCCATTCAAGCGCACACCACATTCAGCTACCTGGCCTGCAAACAAGGCCTTTTAAGCCAACAAGGCAAAGGCTTGTGTGGAGAACTGTGGGTAGACAGCCTGAATTGCAGCGCCTTGCTTGAAACCATGCTACAAAC
>JAJTEM010000017.1 GCA_021299735.1 Burkholderiales bacterium
CTGCCCCTGGCGGTGGTCGCCCACGGTTGGATAAAAAGGTGAGGCTTCCGGGCTTGAGCTTAACCAGGTGCTATGTGATCAAGCCGGAAGTGTTTGGGCAGGAATGACCCGTGTGCTGCTTTATGGCCTTGAACACGGGCCTGTCGGCTAATATTTAATCGATAGGTTCTCACCGCTGTAAAAGAATTCCACATGATTAACGCCGAACCGTGTGTGAAGGTATTTTTCAGCCACTATTTCAAGGTGATCAAAATCTCTTGCTTTAAGATGCGATGTAATGATTCTGGTCTTGTCCAGTTCCTTGGAACCTATTTGAAAAAGGTTGATTGTGGTTAGGTAATGATTCAATGACATGGTTTATTCCTGTAGTTGAGAAAGTCACTACAGTGCCATCCTTGTCACGAAAACAGAAAGCAAACCGAATCAACGAACGCTCAATTCAGTTTCATTGAAAGACACGTGTCGTGTGGTTTCCACCCGTGTTTGTAAATTGCTGGGTGTTCCGATTCGGAGTACTGGATTATTACCCCGAATGATTCAATGCCAAACCAATACGCTGCGCATACAACTCTACCGTTCGAGTCTCGAATAGCCTTTAAGTCTCCGATAGCTGCAACGCATTCATTCGTCCTCGGCGGGACTGCAAAAAATGAAATGGTGATGTTTGGGTGATGTTGGTTCATCAAGATTGCACATCCAATTTGCGTTAAAGGTAGTGGTGCTTGATGCTCCGCACAATGGCAGCCAAACAATTTGAGCAGGTAGCGGTATACATTCTCCATTTCGATTTGAGCGGACTCCCCAAATATTTCGTAGAGTGGGAGCTTCTTTCCCTTTTTCAAAGTGAAGTTTGTAGATCGAAGGCCTTGCGATAATTTCTCCCAGGCCCGGTCATGGGGCTGCGTTCTGGCATTATTACAGTTGGAACAAATTGTTTTCGAGTACTTGATAAGCCCAGACTTGATTCCAGGCACAGCAGTGTTTGGTGCTTCAGGTGGATGTTTATAGAACGGCTTTTGATTACTGGCATCGGGGAACATTGTTTTAAGGTCGGAAGCTTTAATCATGTGTTCCGAACTGTTCGCTACCCCTCCACAAATCCAGCATCTTTTGATCGCATTGGCCAACTGAATCTCCTTATTCTGCCAATTCAAGAGAATAGCGAAACTCTTGATTTAGCTGAGCTACAGTGTTCACTGGATACCATTCACGTCAGTTGAAGAAAAGCGTTTTTGTTGTGACCGTATGCTGAATGATTTGAAAACATTCTGATCTCTTTTTCTCATAATGAGTTTGAATCATTCCTGACAGTAGGTCAGCAAACTGAAGGCCGTGACATTTGCTACTGTCCAGTGGCGTGGTGGTAAGTTGTGTAGCGGCATTTGCTGAAAACCACAGTTCGGTTTGCAGGTAATCGTGCATGCTGTTTCCACTTGCAACCTTTATGCTTCTAGGATCAGGAATAAGCGTGACGACTGGATGTTTTGCCATTTCCGACACAAGCAATAATCTCATCATGTAGTTGTAAAGCTTGTTGGGGTCCTTCCTGATGTGTTCAAGTACATTCTCTTTCTTTACAGTCATTGTTTTGTAGAGAATTTTATTGCCAAGCTTGCTTTTGAGAGCCACAAATCGGTGCGCTAGCCACTCTCGTGTTGGTCTGTCGATATCTACCCATTTGATCTCGGTTGATGTCGGCACTTTCAGCTTGATGTAGAGATCTTTGATTATTCGTTTGGGATAATGCTTGCATGAACTTTCGACGAATACAGCGCCGATTGTCAGGTGTCTGCTAGAACCCCCCGATCCGTATGGCATATCAAAAGACCAGCCGAGGTCTCCGCTTTCATCGGCATAAATAATCAAGTCATCTCCCGAGCAAAAAAAAAGCCGCATCAGCGGCTTTTGAGATTAGGCGATGGCCCCTAGAGCCGACGCAATTACATTGCGCTTACGATACTTTTCAGCGTCGCGGTGTTTCTAGGATTTACCCATCGAGACGAAGGATAGTGCCGATTTTCAAAAAAGTAAAGGAGTTCCCCCTCTAAGGTTATCCTATGTGGGTTTTTGTATGGAAGTGAGGATCAATGCATATCGATAGAGCAAGCCCCATTGATTGGTTGGCACTTTGCCCCTCTTAACTATCAAAAATGTGCTTTACTAGACCCTAATGATAGACTATCATTAAAGCCTTGATCCCAGTGATAAAGGTATTATCATGAAAATTGGTTACGCACGAACAAGCACCTCCGACCAAGTGGCTGGTATTGAAAAGCAGATAAGTGACCTGAACGCCTATGGCTGTGACCTGGTGATTGCTGAACATGTATCGGCGGTGGCAGGGGAGCGCCCCGAGTTTGACCGTGCGTTGGCCATGCTGAGGGCAGGGGATAGCTTGGTGGTAACAACCATGAGCCGCCTGTGTCGTGCTACCAAAGACCTTGGCCACATTCAGGAACGTTTAGAGGCGGTTGGTGCTGGGTTGGAAATTCTCGACCTGAAGCTGGACACAGGCACAGCCATCGGCCGAATGACGTTGACGATCATTGCATCAGTAGCCCAAATGGAACGTGAGCTGATGAAAGAGCGCCAATCCGTTGGGATAGCCAAGGCAAAAGAGCAGGGCAAGTACAAGGGCCGTAAGCCCACCGCCCAAGCGAAAGCTGCTGAAGTACTACGGTTGAAAGCCTCCGGGGCTTTGACCAACGATGAAATAGCCAAGCTGGCTGGTATTGGTGTTGCCTCTGTGTATCGAATTTTGAAAGCCGCTGAGCCAGTCAGTGCGTGAGTTTGTTCCCAGCATTTGATAGGGTTGGGAACAATTTCAGCATATCTTGGGAACAGCGAAACACAAGCCAGTAAAAGGTTTCAGCGATTTGTTCCCAATGTTCCCGTGTTCCCAAAGAAAAATGGATAGGCCGGGTTTTATTGACTTGGCCAAGGCAGTAAGTGGCCATTTGGTTAGTCAATCTATAGCAACAGAATAAGGGGTTCGATAAGGGGGCTGGTAGTTGAATAATCAACGAGAGTAAGCGTTGGCGTGGTTTATTGATCCCCCTCTCTCCGCCAGAAATTACAAAAAGCCTTGAACATTTGTTCAGGGCTTTTTTCATTTCTGGGAGGTAGAGAAGCAAAGTCCATGCGGACTTTGCGTGTGGGATTCGAAGCTTTTCGCCTATGAGCGAAAAGCCGGGAGAGTCGTGTTCGTGCAGGTGGGTTTAATGAGCCAAAACAGACAAATTTATTCACGTACTGTTTTGTTTCAAGTAGTTGATTGAATCGGGAGTAAGTGTATAAAATGTACAAAAATTTGTACTAAATTTATTAATCGGCGGCTCCATGACAATCTCAGCAAGCGACGTGATCCCGTTGTCCCAAGCTGGTGCCAATTTTTCTGAGTTGGCTGAGGATGTAAAGGGTGGCGCTGAAAAACTCATCACCAAAAATGGCGAGGCTTACATCGCCATCATTGACGCCAAGCGCCTTGACTATTACCACCAGCTAGAGCGCGAGCGCATTCACCTGCTTCTGATCAACGAAGCATCGAAAGGGTTGGATGACGTAGCAGCAGGACGCACCCAAGATGCTCGCGCAGCACTATCCGCCATCAAAAAACGACGCGCAAGCAGGTGAATATCAAGCTAACCGCCAACTTCGAGCGGAATCTTGCCGACATTGAACAGTTCCTGACAGAGGTAGATGCACCCCAGGTGTTCGACGACTTAGTCGACGAGTTACTCGGTACGGTGCTGCCCAACCTTGAACGTTTTCCGGAGCTAGGCACGCCGTTTTTCAACCGGGCTGTTCGTTCTGCGGAGGCTACCAACGCCACTGCCGCACTGAGAGCAAAGCTGGCTGATTTGGTGGGCACTTCGTTGACCAGCTTGCGTGAGTATGTAATGAACCACTATCTGGTGCTGTATGTGCCGGTTGAAAACACGCTTTATCTGCTCTCTATCAAGCACCACAAACAACTATCATTCGACTTCGAAGGACATTGGGGAACATCCCCATAGCCACCTTGTGGCTGCCTTGATATTTAGTTGTATGTCGAGTTGCACACAAAACTGATCTTATCTGGCGCAGCGATTCACCATGGTTGTTCAAGTTGTCCCTTGAAGTAAAAAGTTTTGTAGCAAAAATGTGAATTTAGAATGGAGTATCAATAAAAAAATTGTAAAAATTGGCAGCGTGTAACGTTTGTTTTCAATCCAGGCTGGATAAGGTTTTGCGACAATTTAGTGTTTAATTTCCAACCTATTTGTTACACAGTTCGTCAGAAAAAGCCTTACTTTCGATCGGCGTGTAATCTTACGTAATTTTCAGCGAATTCGGTTTGTTAGCCTTGCGGTCAATTTGAATCACCGTAACAAAGGCTACTTCATGAATCACTCACTCAATCACATTTTCCGCGTCGTATGGAATGCATCGCAAGGGCTTTGGCAAGTTGCGTCTGAGGTGGCACGTAGCGGTGGCAAGGCGCAAAGCGAACAACGAAAGAATCGCAAAACCAAAGCCTTGCTCGGCGCTGTTCTGAGCTTAAGCACGGCACTTCCCGCGGCAGCACTGGCGCAATTGCCTACTGACGGTAAGGTTGTTGCTGGGCAGGCCACGATCAGCAAGCAAGGCAATACGCTGAACATTAACCAAAGCACCGAGCGTGCCGCGATAGATTGGCAAACTTTTGATGTAAGCAAGAACAGCACAGTTAATTTTGTTCAGCCTTCTGCATCTTCAATTGCATTGAACCGCGTGTTGGGTAGCGAGGTGTCGGTAATTCAAGGTGCCATTAATGCAAATGGCCAAGTGTTTTTGGTCAACCAGAACGGTGTGTTGTTCACACCCACTGCGCAGGTCAACGTTGGCGGTATTGTTGCGTCAACCCAAAACATCAGCACTGAAGATTTTATGGCGGGCAAGTTTTCCTTCAGCGGAAGCAGCAAGGCCACTGTTGAAAACCAGGGCAAGATTGCGACTTCGAACGGCGGAGTAGTGGCGTTGATTGCAGCCAAAATTGTTAACACGGGTTCAATTTCCGCACCTGAAGGCAAGGTTGGGTTGGCTGCTGGTGAAACAGTGGTTTTGGACCTTGGTGGACCAGTAATGATCCAGGTGAGCAAAGAAGCCTTGAATGCAAAAATTCAGCAAGATGGCGGAATTGTGGCTGCGGAAGGTCAAATTTTCTTGACTAGCAAGGCGGCCAGCGAGCTGACATCAAGCTCCATTAATCACGACGGCATTTCTCCCGCACAGGCTTTAGCTGATGAGAAGAAAGACAAGCCGATTGAGGTAGCAAGCAATAGTACTGGCAATCCTAACAATGGCAACAACGGCAATGACAAAGAAGTTGGAAATGCAGGTGGTGATTTAGACCAGAAGGGCGGCAACGACAACAGCGGTAAAGACAACGGTAAAGACAACGGTAAAGACAACGGTAAAGACAGCGGTAAAGACAGCGGTAAAGACAGCGGTAAAGACAGCGGTAAAGACAACGGTAAAGACAACGGTAAAGACAACGGTAAAGACAACGGTAAAGACAACGGTAACCCCAATAACGGTAACAACGGAAACGACAGGGAAGTTGGCAATGCCGGAGGCTCTGCAAACCAAAATGGTGGAAATACTGGCGTGACTCCACCCGTTGAGCCACCAGTGATTGCGCCCCCTGTTGTTGGCGGTAACCCCAACAACGGTAACAACGGAAACGACAAGGAGGTTGGCAATGCCGGAGGCTCTGCAAACCAAAATGGTGGAAATTCTGGTGTGACTCCACCCGTTGAGCCGCCAGTGATTGCGCCCCCTGTTGTTGGCGGTAACCCCAACAACGGTAATAACGGAAACGACAAGGAAGTTGGCAATGCCGGAGGCTCTGCAAACCAAAATGGTGGAAATACTGGCGTGACTCCACCTGTTGAGCCACCAGTGATTGCGCCCCCTGTTGTTGGCGGTAACCCCAACAATGGCAACAACGGAAACGACAAGGAAGTTGGCAATGCTGGTGTAACGCCACCAGTAGTTCAGCCGCCGGTTGTAACGCCTGAATTGCCACCAGTTGTTCAGCTTCCGGTAGTAACACCTGAATTTCCACCAGTGGTTCAGCTTCCAGTGGTAACACCCGAGCAGCCACCTGTTGAAATTTCTATTCCATCGGCTGATATTAGGCCTGTTCTACCTTTGACTGTTGCACAAGTTGAAAACGATCTGTCAACAGCAGAGGCCATCTCGAATGCAAATCGTTTGGGTTCTAACATCACGCTGGCATCACTTGGAGATCGTGCTGATTCTGACCTCGAGGGTATATTCCAGTCGGAGACCGAAGAAGGTACCTTCTTCGCGCTTGTGGGTTCAGCCAAACCGAAGCGCGGTGCAGGACAAATTGAAATTATTGACTGCGGTATTAATTTGAAATTGTTCAATGAGGTTGAAGAAGAGGAAGATCGCTGCAACGCCAAATGATGAATCAGGGCTGGCGTTTCACTTGTTCCATAGTTTGTGAAACCGCCAGCCTTACCGAAATGAATCGCCGATTAATTCGGCGACCCTGGGCTGAAATTTGGTTTCACTCTTTTCCTGGCGCTAAACTGGCAAAATACCTGTTGCAACTTGCAGGTTAAACAACAGGAGTACGCATGCCGATTCCCACCAAAATCCAGGTCTGGACCGATTTCGTGTGCCCGTTTTGCCTGCTTGGTGAATCGATTATTGAGAAGGCCATCGAGGGTTTGAATGTTGAGCTGGAGTGGATGCCGTTCGAGCTTCGCCCCTACCCAACACCCACCTTGAAGCCTGAAGATGAATACCTGCCCCGCGTGTGGAAGGCTTCCGTGTACCCCATGGCCGAGCGCTTGGGCGTGCCAATCAAATTGCCCACCGTATCGCCACAACCTTACACTCGCAAAGCATTTTTGGGTTTGCAGTATGCCAAGCAGCAAGGCAAGGGCAACGCCTATGCAATAGCTGTGATGAAGGCGTTTTTTCAGCAAAACTTGAACATTGGTGAAGAAGATGTTCTAAAAAACATTCTTCAACAAATTGGTTTGAATCCGAGTGGCCTGGATGAATTTGTGAATTCTCCGCAAGCCAATGCCCAACATGATGCCGACCTGCAATATGCAAAACAGGTGGGAATTCAAGCGGTGCCATCCATCGCCGTGGGTGCCCAGTTTTTCTCCGGTGTGCCCAGTGTGCAGGCTTTGCGGGACGCAATTTAACACGCCAGGTAGGGATACCGCGGGTTTTGCTGTGCTTGCGTGCAGGGTATTCTGCAGGCAACACGGTAAAACATTCACAAGGCAAACATGAATTTATTTTCAAAGCTTCAGCAACGTGCTGCCGAGGGCAAACCCCTGCGCGTTGGCATGATAGGTGCTGGCAAATTTGGCTCGATGTATCTTTCCCAGGTACCGCGTACACCGGGTATTCACATGGTGGGCATAGCCGATTTGTCACCGGCACGCGCAAAAGCGGCGCTCAAGAATGTGGGCTGGAAAGAAGAAAGCTACGCAGCCACAACATTGGAGCAAGCGGCAAGGCACGGCAATACCGCTGTTATTGATGATGGCATGAAGCTGATTCAATCGCCTTTCGTCGACATCATTATCGATTCCACCGGCAATCCTGCTGTGGGCATTGCCCATGTGCTGGCCTGTTGTGAATTTAAAAAACACATTGTGATGGTGAATGTGGAAGCTGACGCATTGGCGGGGCCTTTGCTGAAACGCAAAGCCGATGAGGCAGGCATTGTGTATTCGCTGGCTTATGGTGATCAACCCGCGCTGATATTTGAAATGGTGGACTGGGCACGTGCCGCTGGTTTTTCAGTGGTGGCTGCGGGCAAAGGAACCAAGTACTTGCCCACTTACCACGAGAGTACGCCCGATACTGTGTGGAACCATTACGGCCTAACCGCCGAGGATGCGGCCAAAGGCGGCATGAATGCGCAAATGTTCAACAGCTTTCTGGATGGCACAAAAAGCGCCATTGAAATGGCGGCGGTGGCCAATGCTACAGGCCTTGCAGCGCCCAGTGGCCTGAAGTTTCCTGCGGTGGGGGTAGATGACCTTGCGCGAATTTTAAAGCTGCGCGAACACGGCGGTATTCTGGATCAACGCGGGCAGGTTGAAGTGATTTCCAGTGTTGAGCGGGATACTCGCCCCGTGTTTCGTGACCTGCGTTGGGGTGTGTATGTAACTTTTGCTGCTGACAGCGATTATGTGGCCCGCTGCTTCAAGGAATACGGCTTGATTACCGACCCCAGCGGCCAATATTCAAGCATGTACAAACCGTTTCATTTAATTGGTCTGGAACTGGGTATTTCTGTTGCCTCCATCGGTATTCGAAGTGAAGCCACAGGCGCCCCAATTTGCTGGCATGGCGATGTGGTAGCCACAGCGAAACGCGATTTAAAGCCAGGTGAAATGCTCGACGGTGAAGGGGGTTACACCGTATATGGCAAGCTGTTGCCCGCGCGGGAATCGTTGGCTGTGGGTGGCTTGCCCCTTGGTTTGGCGCATGGTGTGAAACTGCTTAACCCAGTGAAAGCCGGGCAAGCGGTTGGATGGAACGATGTGGCCTTCGATGCCAATTCCACGGCGGTGAAGTTCCGCCGTGAAATGGAGCGCGTTTTCATCCAATGAATGGGTGGGCTAAGGGGTCACAATATTGAAGTTGCCCGTGGCTTTCTCCAGCATGCCAAAAAACTGACCCAGCTTCAGCGTGCTGCCATCAATTTTGGTTTGGTCTGAGAACAGCAAATCGGTGGCACCGGCTTCACCCATCATCATGTTCAAAAAGAATGGTTTGCTCAGGGTGAGTGTGGCGGCCGAATTTTCATCAGGTTTGCCTGCACGGTGGTGCAGCACGCTGTTGTTGATTCGCAGTACATAGCTTTCTTGTGTGTCTGAAAACACCAGGTTGATTTGAATGTCTTCCCCTTCGGCTTTGTCGCTGTTCAATGCAGCCGCCATGGCTTCCAGAAAACGTTCGGTGGGTGTGTGTTTCAGCATGTCGAGAAACATGTTGCGCTTAAAACCTTCGCTGTAACCACCTTGGCGCAATTCCAGTGCGCCAGTCAGGTAAAAGTTGCGCCACGGGGCCGATTCAGCCATGTAGCCCATCTGGTCAAAACTGTTGGCCAGCAAGGTTTTTGCGCGTGTATTCTCCGGGTCGGCATACACCGCATGCTTTAGCAATTCAGCAGCCCAGCGGTACTCACCTTTTTTCACAGCGTCTTCGGCCTTGTTCAACAAGGTATCCATTCCGCCAGCTACATCCACATATTTTTTTGCAGCTTCAACCGGGGGCAGGGGGTTCAGGTTGGCAGGGTTGGCATCGAACCAGCCCATGTAGAACTGGTACACCGCCTTCACGTTGTGCGAAACCGTGCCGTAGTAACCGCGCCCACTGAGAAAGTTGTTCAATGCTGGTGGCATGGTTACTTTTTCTGCAATTTCCGTGGACGTGTAACCTGCATTCATGTGGCGCACTGTTTGGTCATGAATAAAGCGGTATACATCGCGCTGTTTTTCCATAAAACTGCGTACATTTGCAGCACCCCATACAGGCCAGTTGTGTTGGTGAAACATCACCTCGGCATCGCCTGCATAAGCAATCGCTTCGTCCATGTAAGCGGCCCATTTCAGTGCATCGCGCACTTTGGCACCGCGCGGGGTGTACAGGTTGTGCAGTGTGTGACCAAACAATTCAGCACTGCCAAATGCTTTTAGCGTGGGCAAGTAAAACACAAACTCGGAAGGAGCCTCGCTGCCGGGCACGTTGTGGAACATGAATTCAAGCCCATCCAGCACATGGGTTTCTTTCGATTCTTTTACAACCAGTGTGGGTGGCAATATGCCCACCTTTCCGTAAGCCACTGCCTTGCCCAAGCCGTTGTCAACAAGGCCCTCTGCATTGCGTGGCAGGCGTTTGCCGTACATGTAAATTGAACGCCTTGCCATGGCCATGCCCACCAGCAGGTTCTCGCTGGTGGCTTCTTCTATAAAGCCGACTGGGGCTACCACGGGCACTTTGCGCGCCGCCACTTCCTCAGCGCTAAGCACTCCCAGTGCGCCACCAAAGTGGTCTACGTGGCTGTGGGTAAATACAATCGCGGTAACAGGTTTGTTGCCCAAATGCTTGCGGGCAAACGCCATGGCTGCGCGTGCGGTTTCCTCGCTGGTAAGAACATCCACCACAATCCAGCCCGTGTTGCCTTCAATCAAAGTCATGTTGGATAAATCAAAGCCGCGCAGCTGATAAATGCGGTCGGCTACCTTGTACAAACCAATTTGGTTGTTCAGGCTGGCTTGTCGCCACAAGCTTGGGTTTACTGTGGCGGGGGAATTGCCCTGAATGAAATTGAATGCGTCGTAATCCCAAATTACTTCACCCTGTTCGTTTTTAACTTGCCCAGTGGGCTTGGCAATCAAACCTTTGCGTGCATCGGCATTGTTGGCTGGGTCGGCAAGGTCGGTGTTGTTGGCCACTTCAGCATGAAAGGCTTGTGTGAATTCACTGGCGGCGCTGTTGGGGTCAACGGGGGTGGGGGATTTCGAGCAGGCTGACAATAAGGCGCATAAACTTGTGGCAAAGGTTGCCAAGACCAGATTCGTTCTCATGCTGTCTCCAGAATTTGTATTTTTTCTTATTACAGCACAAAAGTGGCATTGCGAATGCCAGTAAATTGATTGCAAATCAAATGGAAACTTCTTGGGTATTCGCTACCGTACAATGGGCCCATGCTTGCTCAATACAAAAAGGACAAAAAATTGGGATTGTTTGCTGAACTTTACGATCGCCATGTGCTGCCCACTTTGCTCGACTTCGCCTGCGGCATGAAAGCCATTAATCGGCAGCGCCAGAAAGTGGTGCCCAAAGCCACAGGGCAGGTGCTTGAAATAGGCATTGGCACTGGCCTCAATATGCGGCACTACAATGCAGCCAAGGTGCAGAAAATAATTGGCCTGGACCCGGCCATGCAAATGCATCGCCTTGCGAAAAAACGAATTGATCAAACGGGTTTGAGTGTTGAACTGGTGGGGCTTCCCGCTGAGAAAATTCCACTGCCCGACGCAAGTATTGACACCGTAGTGATGACTTACACGCTGTGTACCATTCCCGAACCAGTGCAAGCGTTGAAAGAAATGCGCAGGGTGCTAAAGCCGGGTGGGAAGCTGCTGTTTTGTGAACATGGTATTGCTCCCGATGAACAGGTGCGCAACACGCAGAACCGTTTGCAGCCCCTGTGGGGAAAGCTTGCTGGGGGTTGCCACTTGAACCGGGATATTCCTGCCCTATTGAAAGCAGGCGGGTTTCAGGTGGATGAAATTGAAACCATGTATGTGCCTGGCCCCAAAGCCTTCACGTACAACTATTGGGGCCAGGCTTATTCAGAAAGCTGAACCGAATTCAATTTGCGCAAATTAATTGTTAACCACCGCCGGGTAGCCTGCATCGCTAATCGTTTTGGCCAGGCTGGCTGCAGGCAAACTGCTTTCTACCTGCACCAGCTTTTTCGCCAAATCAATTTGCACTTGTGCTGTGGGGTCTTGTGCCTTCACAGCGCGCTCAACATTGGCTGAACAGCCGCCGCATTTCATTTTCTCAACAGTCAATTCAATCATTTTTGTACTCCGGTGGGTTGATCACAATTGTAGTCTGAAGCTTCCAATCATGGTAAGGTCAAGTGCTTGACTTTGACATCATGGGAAGGTTCATCCTGTGAGCATTGTTCAACGGAGAATGCCATGAGTTCGACTAAAACTTTGAATATTGCAGTGGGCGGGATGAGTTGTGCATCGTGCTCAAGCGCGGTTGAAAAAGCACTTTTGAAAGTGCAAGGTGTGCAACAGGCCACCGTGAATTTGGCCACTGAGAAAGCGCAGATTGAATTTGATAAACCTGCTACGCCCGAGGCAATTGCCAAAGCAGTGGTAGATGCAGGTTACGAAGCAGAAATACTGAATGATGCAGGCGACAGAACAGCAGAAGCGATCAATACTCCAGGCAAAATCAGCAAAGAAGGTATTGGAGAAGGTGCGTTGGTTGCCATTGCAGCCCTGTTAACACTGCCCTTGATGCTGCCCATGGTGGGCATGTTGTTTGGCAAACATTACATGCTGCCCGGCTATATGCAATTGTTTCTTGCCCTTCCAGTTCAGTTTTGGTTGGGTGGGCGTTTTTATCGCGCAGGCTTGAAAGCCATTCAAAACCGAACCGGCAATATGGATTTGTTGGTAGCCATTGGCACCACAGCGGCATTTGGCTTGTCGGTTTACATGATGGAGCAGGGCAGCAGCCACCTGTACTTTGAAGCGTCGAGCGCGGTGATTACCTTGGTGATGCTGGGCAAGTGGCTTGAAGGCCGTGCGAAGCGCCAAACCACAGCAGCAATTGCAGCCTTGCAAGCCTTGCGGCCCGACACTGCGCGTGTACGCCGCAACGGCGTAGAACAAACCATACCAATGGCACAAGTGCAGTTGAATGATGAGGTGGTGGTTCGCCCAGGCGAACGAGTGCCCGTGGATGGTGTTGTGCTTGAGGGCAGCAGCCATGTGGATGAAGCTTTGATCACCGGTGAAAGTGAACCAGTTGTGAAAGCAGTGGGCACCAAAGTAACTGGTGGTTCAGTGAATATCGATGGTTTGCTGCTGATTCAAACCAGCGCAGTGGGCACTGAAACCACGCTGGCCCGAATTATCCGCCTGGTGGAAGATGCGCAAGCCGCCAAACCCGATATTCAAAAACTGGTCGACAAGGTTAGCGCCGTGTTTGTACCCGTTGTACTGGTGATTGCTTTTGCAACGTTACTGGCATGGGGCTTTTTGGGTAGCGCTGAGAACCCATGGGAACAGGCTATTTTGAATGCGGTGGCTGTGTTGGTGATTGCCTGCCCCTGTGCACTGGGCTTGGCCACACCCACAGCAATTATGGCGGGCACTGGCGTGGCTGCGCGCAACGGTATTTTGATTAAAGACGCGCAAGCACTTGAATTGGCCCATAGCATTAAAACCGTGGTGTTCGACAAAACCGGCACGCTCACAGTGGGCAAGCCCACCTTGATGCAATTTGAGGCTGTACAGGGCGAGGCCAGTGTTATGTTGGCCAAGGCCGCAGCAGTTGAAGCAGGCAGCATGCACCCCCTGGCCAGTGCTGTGAAAGACCGCGCGCAACAAGACCAGCTTGTTGTGCTCAAGGCCCTCGATTTGCAAGATGTTGCGGGCAAAGGTTTGTCAGCTGTAGTGGGTGAAAGCAGGGTGTATGTGGGCACCATTCGCTGGATGGAAGAATTGGGCATTGCCCCCAGTGCAATGCAGCAGCTCTTGGGCAAGCTGAACCCCAACGCAGCAACCCGTTCCTGGGTTGCCGAAGAAACCGGTGTGGGTATTCGCTTGCTGGGGGTGCTTGCATTTGGTGATGAACTGAAACCCAGTGCGCAAGGTGCGGTCAGTTCACTGCACCGCCTGCATGTAAAAACTGTTTTACTCACCGGCGACACGCAGGCCAGTGCACAACGTGTAGTCGCCGAGCTGGGTATTCAGCAAGTATTGGCTGAGCAACTGCCCGCTGACAAATCCAAAGCCGTGGCGGCCTTGCGCGATTCGGGAGAAAGCGGACAACAAATTGTGGCGATGGTGGGCGATGGTATTAATGATGCGCCTGCGCTGGCTGTAGCCGATGTCAGCTTTGCCATGTCCACAGGAACCGATGTGGCCATGCACACAGCCGATATTACCTTGATGCGTTCCGATCCCAGCCTGGTGGCGCAAACCATCGACATTTCACGCCGTACTTATAACAAGATAAAACAGAACCTGTTTTGGGCCTTCATCTACAACGCCGTGGGAATTCCGTTGGCTGCTTTGGGTTATTTAAACCCGATTTTGGCGGGCACTGCCATGGCCTTGAGTTCAGTCAGCGTGGTGACCAACGCCTTGATGTTGCGCAACTGGAAACCACGCCATGATGGCAAATAAGACGGAGCCTGACATGGACATTCAAACAAAGACTACGCATTACACCATTGGCGAGGCGGCCATGGAATCGGGAATCAGCGCAAAAATGATTCGCCACTATGAGCAAGTGGGTTTGCTGAAGGAAGCCGCGCGTACAGAAGCAGGTTACCGTTTGTACAATGAGCGCGATCTTCATGTGCTGCGTTTTATTCGGCATTCCCGCGATCTTGGTTTTTCAATCAAGCAAATTGAAGAATTGCTTGGCTTGTGGCAAGACAGGGAACGCCCTAGCCGCGAGGTGAAAAAACTTGCGCAATCGCATTTGAATGCGCTGGAATCAAAAATTCGTGAACTGAATGCCATGAAAGCGGAGCTTGAACGCCTGGTGCATTGTTGCAAGGGCGATTCACGACCCGATTGCCCAATACTCGAAGGCTTGGCTGCTCAGTGAACTCTGAGTGAACTCTGACTAAACTCTACCTGAACTTTTATCGGGAATTTTTTAACCAGGAATTACCGCCGTGTGGCCAGTTGCTGTTTTACTCACCGTGACAGGCAGGCCATACAGCGCGCTTAATGTTTCAGAAGTAATCACCTCATGGGCCAGCCCTTGCGCAAGCACTGCGCGGCTTTTGAGCATGCACACCGTGGCATTGGTGGCCAAGGCATCTTGCGGGTTGTGACTGCTGAACACCACGCTTTTGCCTTGCGCAGCCAGCCTGACCAGTGTTTGAATTACCTTGGCTGCATTGGCGAAATCCAGGTTGGCTGTGGGTTCATCCAACACCAAAGTTTGCGCCCCTTGGCAAAGGGCTCGGGCAATCAGTACAAGCTGCTGTTGCCCACCGGAAAGAAGGCTGAAGTCGCGTTTCTTCAGCGCAGTAATTCCCAGTTGTTCCAAGGCTTCGTCAACCGCTTGGTGGTCAGCCGCTTTGGGCCCACCGAAAAGCCCCCATTGGCGTGTACGACCCATCAACACGGTTTCACCCACTGAAAAACCCAAACTGCTGTTGTGGGTTTGCGGCACATAGGCCAGTTGTGTGGCCAGCTCATCAGCCGGAATTTTTTGTAAGGCAACGTTGTTCAGCAACACTTGCCCGTTACAGGGTTCAATCAAATTCAACAGGGTTTTAATCAGTGTGCTTTTGCCACTTCCATTGGGGCCAAGCAGGCAAAGAATTTGACCTGTGTTCAGTTGCATGTCGACATGTTCCACCACAGCGCAGCCGCCGTAGCCCACCGACAGGTTTTCGGTTTTCAGGCTCATGGGTTTGCTCCGGCCCGCCGCAGCAGCAAGCCCAGGAAAAAAGGTGCACCCACCAGCGCAGTCAGAATACCCAGTGGTATTTCAAGATCACCCAAACTGCGTGAAGCGGTATCGACCAGCAGCAAGAACAGTGCGCCCATCAGGATTGACATGGGCAAAAGGCGGGCAAGGCTGGGCCCAACCAGCAATCGTGCAGCATGGGGAATCAGCAAACCGATCCAGCCAATAACACCAGCTACGGCAACCACAGCGCTTGTCATGACAGTGGCCAGTGTTATCACTGCAATTCGAAGTGGTTTTACCTGTACTCCAAGTGCTTGCGCTTCAGCCTCATTAAGGCTGAGTGCATTCAAACGCCAGCGCAGCAAATACAGCACCGTGCAGGCCACCACAACCACGGGCGCCACCACAACAACCTGGGCCATATTGATTCCGCTTAAACTGCCCAGCAACCAGAAAGTGATGGCCGGCAATTGGTCGTAAGGATCCGCAAGAATTTTCAGCAGGGAAGTTATTGCACCAGCCAAGGCACCCAGCACCACACCGGTCAGCACCAGCACCAAGGCCCGGTCTGCGTGTTGAACCGCTTTGCCCAGTGCAACAACCAGCGCAACAGCCGCAATGCCACCTGCAAATGCAAGGCTTTGCACACCCAGGCTTGGCAAGCCCAGAAACAAACCCAGCACTGCACCCAGGCCGGCACCCGAAGAAACGCCCAGAATATCGGGCGACACCAGCGGGTTTCTGAACAGCAATTGATAAGCGGCACCTGCAGCGGCCAATGAAGCGCCAACCAGAATGGCACCCAAGGTTCGGGGCAGCCGAATGTCTTGAACCACCTGCACTGCCATGGTGTCGCCATTACCAAGCAAGGCATGCATGCTTTCAAGAAGCCCAAGCGGGTAAGCGCCCAAAGTAAGCGACAGCGCTGAAAATGCCATCAATGCGATCAGGATGATCAGCAGCAAGGGCAGGCTGTGGGGAAGGGCAGCTCGTGGCATGTGGCGCGTGGCAGTGAAGTAGAGCCCGAGTATACCCCAGGCCCGCCGCGCCAAAATCAGCTTTGCAGCATCTGTTGAATCACGCTTTTCAACACGCGGGCAATGTCGTCGGCCTTCATGTTGGGGTCGCGTATGGCCCGAATTTGAAGCCCATCGAACAAGGCCATCAGAATGGTCGATTTGGCTGTAAGGTTAAGCTCGCAAGAAGGCGTGTCTTTCAAAGGTTGAATGCCTTTGATCAAATGCATCACTTTCTCGCGAATTACTGCATCGGTGCCTTGCACTGTGGCTGCAATTTTCGGGTTACGCGCTGCTTCCGCCAAAATTTCTGTGTCCAGTTCGCTGCGGTCAATGCGGCGTTTCACGCCTTCATCCACAGTGCCAAGCATCGCTTTCAGAATGTCTTTTTCACCCTGAATTTTCGCTATTCGTTCGAGAGCCTGGTCAAGGTCTCGCTTGACCATCGCTTCAATAATGGCTTCCTTGCTCTCGAAGTAGTTGTAGATGTGGCCCGCGCTCATGCCAAACGATTTCGCAATCTCCGACATGCTGGCACCATGAAATCCGCTTTTCCTGAAACACTCGGCGGCGGCATCCAGAATTTGTTGGCGGCGAAGCTCGGCTTTGGTGCCTGAAGATTTCAACTCCTGATTCATTTTTATTCTCCCTGTGCCGCGGTGGTTTGCTGCGCGCGTTTCTTGCCAAACAAACGCGTGACCACCACGAAGAACATCGGTACAAAGAAAATACCCAACACAGTTGCGGAAATGGTGCCACCCAATACGCCAGTACCAATCGCATTTTGGCTGCCAGAACCCGCGCCGGTTGAAATAGCCAGGGGCACTACACCCAAGCCAAAGGCCAGTGAGGTCATGATGATGGGGCGCAAACGCATGCGTACAGCATCCAGTGTGGCCTCCAGTAAATCGCGGCCTTGGTCGAATTGCTCTTTGGCAAATTCAACAATCAGAATCGCGTTTTTGGCGGACAAACCCACTGTGGTCAGCAAGGCCACCTGGAAGTACACGTCGTTGGCCAGGCCACGGCCACTGGCCGCCAGCAAGGCACCCACCACGCCCAAAGGCACAATCAGCATTACTGCAAAAGGAATGGACCAGCTTTCATAAAGCGCAGCCAAGCACAAAAACACGATCAGCAGTGACAGCGCATACAGCAGTGGCGCTTGAGACCCCGATTGCCTTTCTTCATACGACAATCCTGTCCATTCAATGCCCATCCCTTCTGGCAGGTTTGCAGCAATTTCTTCCATCGCATTCATCGCATCGCCGGAACTTTTACCCGGAGCAGCCTGGCCTTGAATTTCAACCGCGGGCAAGCCGTTGTAGCGTTCCAGGCGCGGGGAGGCCATAGACCATTGGGCCGATGAGAAATTGGAGAAGGGCACCATTGCGCCTTCCTTGTTGCGAACATAGAAACGGTTCAGATCATCGGGCAACATGCGAAATGGCGCATCCGCCTGCATGTAAACACGTTTTACCCGGCCACGGTCCAGAAAGTCGTTGATCAAACTGCCGCCCCATGCGGAGGTCAGCGTGTCGCTGATTTCCGAAACGGTCACACCCAGCGCACCTGCTTTGGCATTGTCAATGTCGAGTTTGTATTGCGGCGTGTCGGCTGTGGCGTTCGGGCGCACACCCGTTAATACCGGGTTCTTGGCCGCTTCACCAACCATGGTGTTTCGCGCTTGAATCAGTGCATCACGGCCCAAGCCGGTTCGGTCTTGAATAAACAGGTTAAAGCCAGACGCATTGCCCAATTCCCGAATGGCCGGGGGTGCAAATGCGAAGGCTTGTGCTTCTGGCCAGCTTGCGAATTCTTTGGATGCCCGTTGTACAATGCCAGCTGCAGAGTTTTGTTTGCCGGGGCGTTCGCTCCAGTCGCGCAGGCGCACGAAACCAATGCCCGAATTCTGGCCCGTGCCGGAGAAGCTGAAACCTGCCACGGTGAACAGCGACTTCACATTCCCGCCTTCTTGATTGAGAAAGTAGTCTTCCATCTTGGCCAGCACCTGCAAGGTTTGTTCTTGTGTGGCACCAGCGGGTAGTTGCACTTGAGTGAAGAACACGCCCTGGTCTTCATCGGGCAGGAACGAAGTGGGCAAGCGGGTAAACATGAAAGCCATCACTGCCAACAAGCCGACATAAATAAGCATGTAGCGCCCGGACTTGTGCAACATGCGCCCCACAGCACCCTGGTAGCGTGCATTGCTTGAATCGAACTTGCGGTTGAACCAGCCGAAGAAACCTTTTTTCTCGTGGCTGTGGCCTTTATCAATGGGCTTTAGCATGGTGGCACACAGGGCTGGCGTAAGCACCAGGGCAACCAGCACAGAAAGCGCCATGGCCGACACAATGGTGATTGAGAACTGCTTGTAAATTACGCCGGCAGAACCTGGGAAAAATGCCATGGGTACAAACACCGCCGACAGCACCAAACCAATACCCACCAAGGCACCGGTAATTTGGTCCATCGATTTCCGCGTGGCCTCCAAAGGTGACAAACCTTCTTCAGCCATCACACGTTCCACGTTTTCAACCACAACAATCGCATCGTCCACCAGAAGGCCGATGGCCAACACCATGGCAAACATGGTCAGCGTGTTGATTGAAAACCCGAATGCGGACAGCACTGCAAATGTACCCAGCAACACCACCGGCACTGCAATGGTTGGAATCAATGTGGCCCGGAAATTTTGCAGGAACAGGTACATCACGAGGAACACCAGAATAATCGCCTCGATCAGGGTTTTAACCACGCCTTCAATGGAAATTTTTACGAAGGGTGTGGTGTCGTAGGCCACATTCCATTCCATGCCTTCGGGAATCAAGGGGGTGAGGCGTTCCATTTCCGCGATCACACCCTCGGCGGTGTCCAGTGCATTTGCACCCGAGGCCAAACGAATGCCGATACCCGATGCATTGCGTCCATTCCAGCGCGGCAGAATGTTGTAATTCTCGCTGCCGTAATCAATTCGCGCCACGTCTTTGAGGCGCACTGTGGCGCCATCAGAAGTTGTACGCAAAATGATTTGCTCAAAGTCTTCGGGAGTTTCCAGCAAGGTTTGTGCGGTAATGGTGGCAGTCAATGTTTGACCCTTCACAGCGGGCGCGCCGCCCAATTCACCAGCGGATACCTAGGCATTCTGGGCCAGTACGGCGTTGCGAATGTCGCCCGGTGTCACCTTGAACTGGTTCATCTTCTCCGGGTTCAACCAAATGCGCATGGCGTAAGGGCTACCGAATACTTGCACCTCACCCACGCCAGTTACGCGGCTAACAGTGTCTTGCACGTTGGTGCTAATGAAGTCGGCCAACTCGGTTGAAGTGAAAGCACCATCAATCGCAGTAAAGGCAATCACCAGCAAATAGCCTGTTGCACTTTTCGTGACCTGAATACCTTGGCGTTGCACCGCAGCGGGCAGCAAGGGAACAGCCAAGCTCAATTTGTTTTGCACTTGCACCTGTGCAATGTCTGGGTTGGTGCCAGGCTCAAAGGTCAGCTCAATGCGCAGGCGGCCTGTTGAATCGCTGGTCGATTTCATGTAACGGAAACCATCCAGCCCTGTCATGCGCTGCTCAATCACTTGGGTTACGGAATCTTGCAGGGTTTCTGCAGACGCGCCGGGGTAGGTTGCTTGAATGGTAACGGCGGGTGGCGCAATGGCCGGGTACTGTGCAACAGGCAAATTGAAAATGGCTAGCGCGCCCGCCAGCATAATTACAATTGCAATCACCCACGCAAAAATAGGTCGATCAATAAAAAATCGGGACATGGTACAGCTCCTGCCAGGCGTTGTTTACTTGTTCTCGGTGTTGGAAAGAATTTCAACTTCCTGACCGGGCCGAACTTTTTGAATACCTTCAACAATCAGGCGGTCACCTGCTTGAAGGCCCTTGGCAATCAGCCATTGGTCGCCAATGGCTCTGGCTGTTTCAACACTGCGTTTTTCAACCTTGTTGTCCTGCCCCACCACAAAGGCAGAGGGCGCACCAGTTGCGTCGCGCATAATTCCTTTTTGCGGCACCAAAATGCCGTTTTCACGAACACCTTCCTCAAGCGAGGCCTGCACATACATACCGGGCAGTAGCTGCAGCTTTGGGTTTGGAAATACCGCGCGCAGGGTCACAGTGCCCGTGTTTTGGTCTACGGTTACATCGCTGAACTGCAACTTGCCTTCTTGTGCGTAGCTGGAACCGTCTTCAAGTTTCAGGCTAACCTTGGCAGCGTTTTTCCCGGCACTTTTCAATACGCCGCTTTCAAGGTCGCGCTTCAGTTGCAGCAGTTCGCTGGTGGATTGGGTCAGGTCTACGTAAATTGGATCAAGCTGTTGAATGGTGGCCAGCGGGTTGGTTTGCCCTTGTTGAACCAGGGCACCTGCCGTAATGCTGGAGCGGCCAATTCGACCGCTGATTGGTGCGGTTACACGGGTGTAATTCAAATTAATTTGGGCGGTTTGTACAGCCGCTTTGCCTGCTGCCACATCAGCTTCGGCCAGCTTCAATGCTGCATAGGCATCGTCACGTTCTTGTTGGCTAACCGCATTTTGTTTGGCCAGTTCCTGGAATCGGTCGTTGCGAATTTTCGCGCTACTCAGGTTGGCCTGTGCTTTTTCAAGCATGGCTTTGGCGCTGGCATATTCAGCCTGATAAGTGGACGCATCGATTTGATACAGCGATGTGCCTGCCTTCACATCACCACCTTCCTGAAACTGGCGAGCCTTGATGATGCCATTCACTTGAGGGCGCACTTCGGCGATCAGGTAGGGGCTGGTTCGGCCTGGCAATTCTGTATACAGCGACACAGGTTTTTCGGCCACATCAAATACCTTTACCTTGGGCAGTGTGGGTGCAGCGGCTGCGCTTGCACCGCCTTCTTGACTGCCGCAGCCGGTCAAGGTCAGGGCGCTAACAGTCAACAAGGCGCTGGTGCCCAGTGCCATTTTTCTTTTAATAATCATGGTACTACCTCGAAATTTACAATGCGGGGAACTGTAGATGGACAGGGATTCTGAATGAACGTTCATTTTTTCATTGAAAAAATTGCCTGTCAAATAGGGATATGCCCGAACGGCACAGCAATACAAGGTGTTCACCCCCCAAATTTGTGGGGGCTGCGCCGGCGGTTACTACGCATTATTGTTCATGTGCTGAATTGTAAAAATTTATTGCGGAGCCCGTTATGAAATCAAAATTTATAGTTGCCGCAGCATTGGGCTTTATTCCTGCTTTGGCTTGGTCTATTGACCGTGTTCAGGGCGCTGACAGTGGTCTGAACTGCGATGCAATCGCCTCGCAGCAGGCTGAAATGAAAACTTACATTGAGGCAGGCAACACCGAACGTGGGCTGGGAACTGCAGCCGTGGGTGGGGCTGCCAATGTGGGTGGGCAGGTTGCCACTTCGCAGGTGGCAGGTGGTTTGTTTGGCGCATTTGGTGGCATTGCAGCGAAGGTTGCTGGCACCTTGGTTCAAGACCAGGCCGAAGCTGCAATTGGCCCTGACGCCGCTGCGGTTGAAAAAGCCAAACTGGCTGCAAATAGAAACGACTTTTTAACCCAATTGGCCTTGGCTAAAAACTGTGCCACCCCCGGCGGAGAAAAAATGCTGAGCCTGCAGGAATTTCAGCAGGTTGCCACTGCGGCGCCGATTGGTTCAGTAAAAGCCCAGGCCATGACATCGGAATTGGTTTTGTCTACCTTGAAGGAACCGGTATCAATTTTGTCGACCAGTGGTGTGACCGACGGCAATTTGAAGATCAAGGGCAAAAAGGTTTTCCTTACTGAATACCGGGTTCTGTTTGATGTCAGTGGCGAAGTGAATGCGAGTACCCGCGGTGGCTATGCGCTTGGCAGCGATTATGGCTCGACCCGTGTCACTGTGAAATACAAAATTCCCAACGTGGATGTGGCTGCATTCCAGGCCATCACCGACAAAGCCTTCGAAGATTTTAAAACCCGTATGGCGACCACTGGCCTTGACCTCACCTATGGTAATCCACCCGAGGGCGGGGTTTATGACGCCACACAGCCTGGCAGCACACAGGCGGCTCCTGTTTACATCACGAAAGACGTTGGTCATTCCAAACGCGTATTTTTGGTTATGGCACCTACAGGAATGAAGCTGATTCCACGGGGGTTCACTGGAATTGGTGCCGGCAACATTGGCAATCGCATTTCCTGGGGCGGCAAAAACTACGAAGGCATTAACGTAACTCAAACCATCAACATTGCAGATCATGAATCATCCGGTTCTGGCTCATCCATTTTTAGAAAACGTTCCGAGGCAGATGCGAAATCGGGCATGAGTGTGGCGGCAGGTACAGGCGAGTTTCTGGTTCAAACCCATGTCAGTGGAAACCTGTTGCGGGCAGATAACCCCGTCATGATCGCCGGGCAATTTGCCAATTTCAAGGATGTAGGCGGTTTCGACAGTGACAAAAACACGGCTTTGCGCGTGATGGGCACACTTCAAAACCTGGCCGGCATGGGTGCTGACAAATTCAAAACTGTTGAGAAGGAAGTTGAGTTAGACGGTGCGGCCGCTGCCCGCATGGCTTTGCAAGGCTTGGCCACCATGAACCAAGCGGTGGCCGAAGCAATTCGCTAAACCTTAGTCGTTAAACCTCAGCGTGAACGAAGGTCGTCGACTGCAAGCGCACCGAATTTTGAGCCAAGCACATAGTTGACGATCTGTTTCCCCGTAACATGCGGGTTGGCCAGCGACCCGCTTTCATTCAAGTCAATAAAGCGTTGCTTGTTGGGAAACAGCGATTCGTCGGTTTCCCGAATTTGTGCTTGCATGCCTGTATCGATTACACCGGGTGCCAGGCTACAAATTTTGATGTTGGCTTGATTGTCTTGTTTAACCGCCTGGGCATGCATGTCCAACGCTGCCTTGGTCGCGCAATAAACACTCCAGCCTGGATAAGCACCTCGCCCGGCACCGCTTGAAATATGCACAATCCGAAGTTCTTGCTTGCCTTTCAGCAAACTCGCCAGTGCAGCGCTTAGCACCATGGGTGCGGTCACATTTAGGTGAATGCTGCTGGCAATGTCATTGGGTATTTGATTAGCCAAGGGGCCAACTGGTGTAACAACACCCGCATTGTTAATTAAAAGCAGAAGCGTGGTGTTTTGTATAAATTGTTGAAGCACGTCAGCTTGAATCAGCGAGTCGAGTTCTGACTTGTTCGACAAATCCACGGCGGTTTGATGCAACAGGCCGGGGAATTGTTGCTGAAGTAGCGAATTTGCTGTGCGGGAAAGGCCTAAAACAGGGTGTCCGTTCATTAGCAAAGCCTGCGCAATACCCAAACCAAGCCCTTTGCTGTGCCCAGTCACAATGGTTTTGATCATGGTTTTTGATTCAGTTTCAAATAGAGTATGGAGCTGGCCAGCAACAAGGTGACTGCATTGGCCACCACAACCGGCCACTGCTGCACCAACAAACCGTAAATCAGCCAAAGCAGCACACCCAAACAAAAACACGCGTACATACCCAGGGAAATACTTTGGGTGTCGCGTGTTCTCCAGCAATAAACCACCTGCGGAATAAATGCGAAAGTGGTGAGTGCTGCGGCCAAAAAGCCCAGTGCTTGGGCCCAATCCGGTTGCATTAGTCAGCCTGTATTTTTTGGGCGGTTTCCTTGTAGGCGGCAATGCGCCCGCCACCTATCGAAATCGCCTTGTTGATTGCAGCACGTGCTTCGTTTTTGCGGTTAAGTTTGATCAAGGCTTCCGCCAGGTTATTCCAGGCATCTGCCATGTCAGGGTACACACCAACCGCTTTGCGGTAGTGTTGTTCGGCCTCAATATAATTTTTGGCGCCGTAGGCCTGGTTGCCCAAGCCGAAATGAAACCAGGGTTCGTTGGGCCAGGTTTTTGCCCCTTGTTGGTAGGCTTGCCCGGCTTTTTCTGTACTGGAGCGTTCCAGGGCAACAGTTGAATTCAAATAGCCTTGAGCATTCACATAGCGGGGTGGTTCAACAGTGGTTTTGATTACCGTAAAAGCCCAGTTTTCGGATCGTTCCCAAAGCTTCAAGAAAGTTGCCAGCGGAATCAGTTCGCGTTCTTTGGGGCCGGATCGCAATATCATGCTGTCGCTTACCGGCTCGTAGCCAATAACCACGGCGTAATGCCACTGCGGTGTCATTGGCAGCGCTAAATTCAGTAACACCACCACCGGTGCGCCAGCATTCAAGGCGTCAAACAGTGCGGGCAGCTTCGGTTCTATTTGGTAGCTTAGGTAGCCCAGGCGGCGTGGCGCGGCCAGCATTTCAAGCTGCAAGCTGCCTTGGCGGCCCGGCAGGTAAACCAGTTCAGCCAGTTTTTCCGGATTGGTGTTTTCACCTGCATGGTTAAGTACCATGGCCAGTGTGGATGGGCCACAAAAAAACTCTTCCTGCGCGAAAAACGGTACAGTTTTAAGTTCAATGGGGGCTTGGGTTTTAGCAATAGTTTGAAGGTCTTGAGGGACTGTTGGCAACACTGAACAGGAAGCCAACAGCCCTACAAGTACTGCTGAACCCGCCAAGCGGGCCCAGGCGGTACGGGAAAAACTAGATCTCATCGAACGGAACGGGTAAACGGAAACACTTTGGTCAGGCCAAGGATGTCGGTTACCAACAAAATAATGAAGACGGTGAATAGTACACCAACAATACCGGCACCAGCAGGTGCATTCTCAATGTGAGCAGCCAGCTTTTGGGCTTCTTCTTCTGTCATGGAATCTACACGTGCCTTGGCGGCTTCAGGGCTTACGCCGTGAGCTTGAAGGGCTTTTGCAATGTCTTCGCGGTCGAAGAATTGTTTCAGTTCGGAACGGTCTTGCCGGTGCATTGCGACCGCCTCTTCGGTGCTTACAATTGCTGCGTGAGCAGGTGCAACAATAAAGCTGCTTGAAAAACTCAACAAAACTGCCATTGCTGTTGCGCGCATGGTTTTAGTCATTTTAGAACTCCGTTATTTTTGTATGTGGGAAAGACCATAATAGGGTTAAACAAGTTTTATTGCATGTTTAATCCGAGTCAACCAAACGAAAGCCCTTGCGTTTTAGTTGACATCACAGCAAGGAGGATATGTGATGAAAACTCGATTGTTCAGAATTTTATCGGCCAGTTTTGCTGTTTTGACTGGCCTTGCTCTGGCCCCCATGCAGGCCCAGGCCGTGAACATTTCCGTGGGCGTGGGCGGTGAAGTGCTGCCCGGCGTGTACGGTTCGGTCAATATTGACAATGGGCGTTACCCGGCTTTGGTGTATTCAGAACCCTTGATTGTTTACCGCCAATCCCGAATTCTGGAGCCTGTTTATTTGCACGTACCTCCTGGGCATCTGAAAAAGTGGGGTCGTTACTGTGATCGTTACGGGGCCTGTTCACGGCCAGTGTACTTCGTGAAGTCTCGGGATTATTACGACTTCAGCCCTCGATACATTGAGCCGCGTTACATTTACCGTGACCGTGTCACTTACGTAAACCGGGGTGGCTACGATCGCCACGATTATTACGATCGCAAGGATTACGGACGCCGCGACTATTACGAACGTCGCGAATACCGCGATCGCCGCGAAGACCGCCGGGACCATGATCATCGTGGGCATGGCAAACACTGGAAGCACGATGACCGTGGTCACGGCCATGGCAAACATGGCCGAGGTTGGGACGATTAAAAATGCGGGGTGTCGAAGGGTACCCCATTTTTTTTGCGTTTTAATAATTTTTTCGTAGTAAATAGTGGCAAAGTGACTAGGTAATGTTTACATTACCTCAAATGGATTAACCCGTTGTGTGTCACCTTGTTTAAAAAAGCCATGAATACGAAGTCAAAGCCAAAGCGCATGCAGGTCGGCGCTTTGCTCATCGAATTGGTCTTGACCTTGCCCGTGCTGCTTGCCGTGGTATTCGCAATCGTAGAGTATTCCGTTCTTCTCGGTGCCTTGTTGATCATGAACAACAGCACCAGCGAAGCTGCACGCCAAACAACCGTGTTTCGCAGCGGTTTTACCCAAGCTGATTATGAAAACCTGGCGCGTGAATCACTCACCAATTCTTTGCCAAGTTACGTGGGCGACTTTCGAACCAATCTGGTTGCCTCGGTGAGTTCATTTGATTGCGGCGATTCCACGTGTATACGCCTGCGTTTGGATTATCCAAATTACAAAACCAATCCACTGATTGGCAACACGCTGTTTATTCCTTTGCCTGAGAATTTATCTGCAGAGTCCACCACCCGTGTGGAGCCCGGCAATGGTTAAGCAGTTCAGGCAAAGCGCGCAGCGCGGGGCGTATACCCTATTGACCGTTTTTGTACTCAGCATGAGTCTGGGTGCGCTCGGTGTGTTTGCGGTTGGGCAGGCTGCTTGGGAAAAGAACAGGGTACAAGGTGTGGCCGACATGGTTGCATTAACGGCTGCAAGGCAATTGTCAGATGGCCCTGAGTTTCCCGAAGCCAGAGCGCTTGCGCTGGAGAACGGGCTCTCCGCAACCGATGAAATCCGGATCGAATGCATTGTAAACGGCGCGCCCACTGTGAACTGCGAGAATTCGATTACAGCGCGGGTCACACTTACCCGGTCGATTGTTTCCCTGATACCGTTTTTACCCTCGCGCAGTACCACGGTAATTGCCGAGGCCACTACTGCGCCCACTGTAGTTGGAACAATATCCTCAGGCTTGGCGAGTATTAGTGATGATCAGTCTGCGTTGTTGAATGCTTTGCTGAGTTCACTGGGCGGCGGGGAACTCAACCTTTTTGCTGTGGATTATCGAGGCTTGCTCGGCTCCGAGGTTCAAGTTGACCTGCTTGGTTTGGGGCTTGAACTCGACGGCCTCACTTTCAATGAACTGCTTGCCTTGAAAGATGTTAAAGCGCTGGATCTGCTTTTGGCGGCGCTTGCGGTGGGGGATCGGGAAGATGCGGTTTCACTAAGCCTGTTGAACAATCAGCTCAAGCCTGCCCTGAAAGACGTAAAACTGGATGTGGCCGATTTATTGGCTGTGGACTTGTCGGGTAGAAACGATACCTTGTTAAATGCCAATTTTGGAGAATTGGCACAAGTGGTGTTGCTCAATGCAGTGAAGGGCAATGTGGTTAATCTTCAGTTGCCAGTCAATGCGCTGGGTATTGATGTTGAATTAAAGTTGATCGAGGCACCGCAATTGTTTGTGGGTCGAAAAGATCCTTTCAAAACGCCAATTGTGGAGGCCAAAACGGCACAGGTCGCCTTGAAAGTTGCGGTGAATGGCGACCTGGGTGGCGTGGGCTCCGCATTGCTGGGCGCCAAGGTGCTGGACCTTGGCATTCAGTTGCGTGCTGGTGGCGGGCTGGCCGAGGTTAATGAGCTGGATTGCCGGTTTCCGAGAGCCAACAACACTGCAAAAATGACGGTGGTGCCAGCCGCACTCGACCTGTGTGTGATGGACAGTGGCAGCAATATGCTGACCAATGTGAATGGCAACAGTTGTCCCGGTAGAGCGAAAATTCTTGATTTGCCTTTGTTGGGTACTTCAGTAAGTGCCGGGGCTGGTGCCAGTTTACGTTCCAATCCTGAAGAAGTGGTTTTTGAGGGTGTTGCACCATTTACTCAGACTGTTGAACTTGGCTTGGGCAGTTCCTTGTCGAACCTGATGCGCAATTTAAAACTCGATCTGAGTGTGAAATTGTTGGGTGGGTTTACTGGTTTGTTGTTGAATGATTTGCTTAATTTGTTGCTTACGCCCTTGAAGCCCGTTCTTGCAGGGGTTCTCGGATCGGTGGGTTCATTGCTGGATGGCTTGCTGCAGGTGCTCGGTGTGAACCTGAATGAAGTCACAGTGAATGTGAATTCAATGGATTGTCAAAGCGTGGTGCTGACTCGTTGACAGCTTGTTCAGTCTACAGGCACCGCATGTTTTTCCTGCAGCCCATACACGGCTGCAAGTGCGGTGCCAGCCAACACCACCAAGCCGCCAATCAAAGTGTGCCAACCCACAGATTCGCCCAAAAACAAATTGCCCCACAGCACCCCGAACACGGGTGTCAGAAAAGTAACTGTGAGCGCTGATGTGGGCCCAATGTCCATCACCAGCCTGAAATACAGCAGGTAAGCCACACCACTGCACAAAACCCCCACACCCAGAATGGCAAGCCAACTGCTGATAGCAGGCATTTGTTCGGGCAGGTTAAACGGCACAAATGGCAGCAAAATAAATGAGCCCATTAACAAACAACCAAATGCGTTTGTTAGCGGATCAATGTCACTACCCAAATGTTTCGCCATGTTGGTGGCAATGCCATAACAGGCTGCAGCGGCCAGTGCAGCTGCTACTCCCAGCCCGGTGCCCTCGGTGTTTAATGTGGCGGTATCAAAACCAACAATAATGCCCACCCCGAGAAGACCCAAAACAAGCCCCAGCATTGCCATTGGCGAGGGCACTGCGCGTGTCCAGACCAAAGCAACCAAGGCTGCCCAAATTGGCGCCGTGGCATTGATGATGACCAGCACCGATGCGGTGACCGTGAGCGAAGCGTAGGCCACCAGGGTAAAGGGTAGGGCGGATGCAAAAACTGCAATCAAGGCAATCAGCTTCCACCGCTTGGCAACCTCGGTTTGCTTTCTGGTTAATGCGAAAAGCCCGCTTAAAAACAAGGCGCCGAATATCACACGCAGTGCCGCCATAAGTGCCGGCGCCATGTCGCTTGAAGCAATTTTGTAGAACACAAACGAGGAGCCCCAGATCATGGACAGCAACAACAATCTCAACACGCTGGCTTGATTCATGGTTTTCGCTAATTTATTAGTGTGCTTCGTCTTCCATTCGCTTGCGAAATTCAATGGTGTCCCCATCGGCCAGCAGTTGGGTAATTCTTAACGGCGCACCAGTGCAATCGAGTGTGAGCAAACCAATGCCGCTGCCATTGACCAGCCGTTCACCGCGGCTACCGTGGTCTGGCTTGCGTGGCACAATGCGCATTTTTCGGCGTTTGGTAAACCAATTCAGTGGTGACCATGGTGCATACAGCCAGCGGTTCAAGCGATCAAGAATATCCAGCAGTTTGCGCGGAAATTCATTTCGAAAACCACTGCTGGTAATTTGCCAAATGTTGGGGCTGTTTTTCTTGCTGCGAAGTTCTACCTCGTAAGCAAAGGAGTAATGAACATCGCCGGAAAGTATCACAAAGTTTTGTGGTGTTTTACCGTGGCGAAACAGGTTCAGCAAGGTGTTTGCAGCGCCTCGGTGGGCCATCCAGTTTTCAGCATCCACCATGAGCGGTTTTCCAATCCAGGTAAATACACGTTGTATGGTTTCAATCAGTTTCACACCAAAAACAGGTGCAGGCGACACCAGCAACACTGCATCATGCCCCAGCAGCCGGTGCTGTAATTCCGACAGTGATTCCCAATCCATCAAACCGGAAGGGTGCGCAGGGTTTAATTCCGAGCGCCAACGGTTGGTGCGGGTGTCCACCACCATCAGTGTGGGCCGCGTGTTCCATTGGTATTGCCAGCCACGAAAAGCGATCAGTTCTGAAATCAGTTCTTCATGCGCTTCTTCACCGGGCAATTGAAGTGCCTCATCGCAGCGCTTCATCATGTCATCTGAAAAATTTTCTGGCGCATTGCCCCAAGCCTGGCACACTAGGTAAGCCACCAGTGCGTTTCCAATAATACGGCGGGAGAATGGTTCACTGTAAGCGGTTTCCTCCCATTCAGCACTCAGGTTCCAGTCGTCGGTAATATCGTGATCATCGAACATCATGGCCACCGGAATGTGGGCCATTAGGCGGTGAACGCAATCCAGTTCGGCAACAAATTCCTCCATCGCTTCCAGTTGCATTTCATAGCGTTCGGCAAACTCGGTTGGCACATTGACCGGAATACTCATTTCCGCATAGCGCCATGGAATTGGAGACCACACCAGCAGGTACATGGCCATCATTTCAGCCAGGGATATCAAATGATTTCGGGCACTGTCGGTGGTGAATACCGGTTTCTTTACGCCGGTGAACAACACAGTGCGAATGTCTTTGCTGGCCGCTGTTTTTGGCAACAACTGGTCGCGGGTGTAATAGTGCGGCTGCTGGCGGTGCAGTGTGTGGCTGTTGTCCAGTTCAGAACCTGGCAAAGGTTCTGCGGGTGAATTCAATTCATTTAACAGGCGGTGTATGGCCACCAGCATTGGGCCAGCCACATCGTCGGTGTAAATTTGATCGCCACTCATCATCAGTAGTGCTGGCCATTCAGTGGGTGTGGTGGCCAGTTCCAGAAGGTGTTGGTCGGCACGAGCCAGGCCATCACCTGCGGGGCTGCCTTCTTTGCGAGAGTAATGCGGTTTTCGGCAAGAGCCATGCAGCACACTGTGAACCCGGCTGTGAATGACAAATCCAAGAGTGCTTTTACCCGGGTATAGCAAATGGGGTTGTTCCTGGCTCAGGTTCATCCATTCACCATCTGCCCCATGTCTGTAGCTCAGTTCATAACCCACCCAGGTGTCAGTTGGCAGTGGCATGTTCAGGGGAAGGTCTATCAGGTGGATGTAATAATGCGTTCCCACTTTTAATTCACGGCAATGCCCGCGAATTTCATGAACCTGCGAATCGTGTTGATCTGGAAACAAAGCCAGCCGCCATTGCACAGGCCGTGATGTGGCCAACCAAATTGTGATTCGCTCGCGTTGCATGCGGCGCAAAACCGGGCCAGCCAGAAGGGTGTTAATGCTCATACTGCCAATAATTCAAAGTATTCGAACAATGCGAAAACCTGAACAACGTTTGCTTGCTAATTTTGTGGACATATTTTGTAAGCCTTGGCTTTTGATTCGGCTTTTTGAATGCAGGTTTGCAGTGAATCCAGGTTCGGTACTGTTTTACAATGCTGCACTTCCTTAAGGGGTTTGGCCCCATTAAAACCACAAGCGTAGTAGGACGTGACTGGATTCACTGGCCTGTTTACAACCTTGTCGCAGGTGGGTTTTAAAGTGCTTTTGACCCAGTTGTCATAGTCACCCGATTCTTTTTCGAACCCGTCTTTCTCGGCATTGAACTGGTCGGCCTGCTGGTTGAAGGCACTGACCGCCTCGTTGAATTTAGCAATCGCTTGATTGTTGGGGTTGGCGGGATCAATTTTGGCTTTCTGATTTTTCAGCACCATGCTCCGCTCGTTAATCAGTTTTCCGCTTGCACGCAAATCTTTGCTCTTTTGTTCAAGTGCCCGAAACCGTTCCAGGCCCTCTTGTTCCAAAACCAGGCAGGCCCGTAAATCAGCCTCGTCAACTGGTATTTGAGCGCCAGGGGTTTGGGCATATGAATAAGGGCTAATCAGCATAGCCACTAGCAAGCCAACTTTAATTCTCGAAATAAACATATTTTTTAAACACTTACCTTCAAAGCATGATCGTAGCAGATCGATGGCGGAATAAATTTGCCCCAATTAGTTGATTTACGTAATGAGAATTATTATTATTGGTGTTTATTTTAATTGAGAGTGTTTTGCGAATGAGCAAAGTAGGCACTGCTCACCATTGGGTGATCAATCGAATTTTGTCGGCACTTTTGGGTGGCTACCTGTTTACATGGGGGTTCGCATCGTTGGGTATTGCGGGTTTGGCCGCACTGGGTGTTGATTTTCATGAGGCAGAAACTGGTGTGCTTATGCTGGCGTTTCTGGTTTTTCTGGGTGTTTTTCTGTGGGCTTTCGCCAGCAGCAGTGTTGCCCGTGTGTGGGCAGTTCTGGCCGGCGGTGGCGGGCTGATGACGCTGTCAGCCTGGTTAATTCAGCACAGCATGTTGTATTAAAAAGGGGAAGGTTGGTGTTCAGTAATTTTCGTTTGTCCATGGTATGGGTTCACAGCTGGTTTGGTTTGGTGCTGGGCTTTGTGTTGATGGTTTGTTTTTTCTTCGGGTCCCTGTCGGTTTTTGATCGGGAAATTGACCGTTGGGCCATTCCTGAAACACGGTTTGAACCACAAACCATGCCATCTTTTGAGCAGGTGTTGTTGCCCGCTTTGCAACAGCTAGAGCCCGATGAGCGCGACTACGCTGCCAACATGCCGAGGTTGCACGACCCCGCCAAGGGCGCGATGACACCGCGTACAGAATTGCCCGTGGATGAGTACTGGGCCTATGTTACCCATCGCGACCCGGTGCTGGCAGCAGGTGTTGGTTACGGCGTGCCATTGGCGAAGAACCCGGAAGACCACAATCACATTCACAAAAACGTGACACTGGACCCGCGCACCGGTGAGGTGTTGCCTGACGACAAACTGAAAATTGGTAGTCGCTGGTTTTACCCCATGCACTACAGCCTGCAGTTGAAGTGGAAAAACCTGGGCATCTGGATTGTGGGCCTGGCTGCATTGATGATGCTTGCAGCTTTGGTTACGGGTGTGATTATGCACCGCAAGGTATTTCGCGAATTTTTCACCTTCCGGCCCTGGAAGAGTACGCAACGCGCAAGCCTTGATTTGCACAACCTCACCGGCGTTGTGGCCTTGCCTTTCCATTTCTTTTTCGCGTTTACCGGTTTGGTTATTTTCGCGAGTTTTTATTTTTTACCGGTGACCAGCACCATGCTAAGCCCGCTGCACAAGCAACACGAAATTCATGAGGCGGCAGCCACTGGTTTGCCCCATGCTGCTGCAGGTGTTTCCGCACCCATGAGTAGTGTGGATGCCATGGTAACTGAGGCCAAACGCCGTTGGGCTGCCCGTGACATGGCTGGTGAAGTGGGTTTTCTGAAAATACATTTTGTGGGTGATTCCAACAGTTATGTAAGCATTTACCGCGCAGGCAGCGACCGTGTGGCCTTGGTTGGGGAGGGCATTCACTTCAAAACCAGCACAGGGGAAGTGCTGAGTGAAGACCCGCCACGCACGGCAGTTTCAGAGGTGAACGAATTTTTGACTGGCTTGCATTTGCAGCATTTTGAGCACTGGTTTTTGCGCTGGCTGTATGTGTTGGGTGGCCTGTTGGGTGCAGTGTGTATTGCAACTGGTTTTATTTTCTTTGTTGAAAAACGCAAATTGCAACACGCCAAAAGTGGCAGCCATGGCAGCCGTGTTGTTGATTCGCTGGCCATAACCACCATAACCGGCATGGTGATGGCCGCAGTTGGCATGTTGGTGGTGAATAGAATTTTGCCTGCCGACATGTTGGGTAAAGCCGACTGGGAAAGGGCAGCATTCTGGGCGGTGTGGTGTTTCAGCTTTTTGCACGCTTATGTTCGCAGTGCACCTGTTTTGCTTGGCTTGTTCAACCCTGCCTGGCGTGAGCAATGCTGGGGCATTGTTGTGCTCTGTGTTTCAGCGGTGCTGTTGAATTGGGCCACTACCGGCGATCATTTGATCAAAACAATTTTCACTGACACGTATTGGCCAGTGGCTGGTGTTGATTTAAGTTTGTTGGCTTGCGCCGTGGTAAGCGGCTGGGCTGCACTGAAACTTGCAAGGCGCCAGCGCGGTGTGGGTGTGTTGCCCCCAAAACCTGAAAAACAGTTTGAATCTGAAGCGGGTGGGGTGGTTCATGCCTGACGCACTTTATTTAACGGTTGCCGCTTTGTGCTGCTTCTTGGGCATGGCGTGGCTGGCCTTGGCCATGGATGTGCATTGGGCACAAGTGAAGCAAATACCTTTGGCAAATAGCTGCCCACCCAAAGTAACACTGAAGGTGTTGGGTTGCACCGCATTGTCTGTTTCACTGGTGCTGTGTTTGATGGCCGACAGGCCTTCAATTGCGGGGTTGGTTTGGATTATGTTGATGATTGGTTCGGCTGTTGCAGTGGCTTTTGCACTGGCCAAGAAACCAGGTGTGTTGAAGCTTATTTGCCGTATTGAATTCAAGGCATAAAAAAACCCGCTGGTTTTATTCAGCGGGTTTTTCGCATGGCCACATTGCTTGCGGCCCTCTTGTTCACTGTCGAATCAGGTGGTCAAATGCGGCCAGTGAAGCATTGGCACCTTCACCCATGGCAATAATAATTTGCTTGTAAGGCGCAGTGGTGCAGTCGCCCGCTGCGAAAACACCTTTCATGCTGGTGTGCCCTTTGTGGTCCACCACGATTTCACCGTGCTTGCTCAATTCCAGCGTGCCTTTCAGCCAGTCGGTGTTGGGCAGCAAACCAATTTGAACAAAAATGCCTTCGAGTTCAACCTGCTTTACTTCATTGGTTGCGCGGTCTTTGTAGGTAAGGCCGTTTACCTTGGTACCGTCACCGTTCACCTCGGTGGTGAGTACGTTCAAAATCACTTTCACATTGGTCAGGCTGTATAGCTTTTTCTGCAACACAGCATCGGCTTTCAGCTTGGTGTCAAATTCAAACAAGGTGACTTCTTTCACAATACCAGCCAGGTCGATGGCAGCTTCAACGCCGCTGTTGCCACCACCAATTACCGCCACGCGTTTTCCTTTGTACAAGGGGCCATCGCAGTGCGGGCAATAGGCAACACCCTTGTTGCGGTACTCGGCTTCGCCTGGCACATTCATTTCTCGCCAGCGCGCACCGGTACTCAAAATAATCGTTTTGCTGGTCAGCTTCGCACCGTTTTCCAGTTCAACTTCAACTTTGCCATCGGAAAGTTTGGTCAAGCCTTTGGCACGTTGCAGGTTCATCACGTCAATTTCATATTCCTTCACGTGTTGTTCCAGTGCGGCCACCAGTTTCGGCCCTTCGGTTTCTTTCACTGAAATGAAGTTTTCAATGCCAAGCGTATCCAAGACCTGTCCGCCAAAGCGTTCAGTAACCACGCCTGTTTTCACGCCCTTGCGTGCGGCGTAAATTGCAGCAGCAGCACCAGCAGGGCCTCCACCCACGATCAACACATCAAATTCGCCTTTGGCATTCAGTTTGGCGGCGTCTTTTTCTGCAGCGCCAGCGTCCAGTTTTGCAACAATTTCTTCCAGGGTCATACGGCCTGAACCGAAACTTTCAGTGCTGTTGCCAGTTGTGCTGCTTGTGCCCTGGAATACGGTGGGCACCGCCATTACTTTTCTTTCTTCCACGAGAGGCTGGAACATGCCGCCATCAATCATGGTGTGGCTAAATGCCGGGTTCAATGCAGCAATGGTATTGAACGCCTGTACTACATCTGGGCAGTTGTGGCAGCTCAATGAGATAACGGTTTCAAAATGGCCGCCATTGGCTGGTGCCCGCAAGCCTTTGATTTGTTCGATAAGGTCTGCTTCTACTTTGGGTGGGTGGCCGCCTACATGCAGCAAGCCCAACAGCAGGGATGTGAATTCATGCCCCATGGGTAAACCGGCAAAGCGCACACGGCCTTCCTCGCCCAGTTTGGCAACCGAAAACGAAGGGCGCAAATTGTAGTCGCCATCCAGGCGCACGCTAACCTGGTTTGAACACTCGGCAATTTCCTGCACCAGCTGTTCCATGTCGCGTGCTTTGTCGCTGTTGTCCAGCGAGGCCACCAATTCAATGGGATGCCGCAGCATTTGCAAATAGGTTTTCAGTTGTTGTTTGATGTTTGCGTCGAGCATGGGGTACTCCAGGTGTGTTCTTTAATTCTTTTGAACATATGGGCCGCCCCCTTGTGGGGAGCGGTTTACTGCCAGAAATTCAAAGGTGATTTGAATTTAGATTTTGCCAACCAGGTCCAGTGATGGAGTCAAGGCTGCGTCGCCTTCTTTCCACTTGGCTGGGCAAGCCTGGCCAGGGTTCTTGGCGATGTACTGAGCGGCTTGAATCTTGCGCTTCAGTTCAGATGCGTCACGGCCAATGCCCAGGTCGTGCACTTCCATCACCTTGATTACGCCCTGTGGGTCGAGTACGAATGTACCGCGCAGTGCCAAACCTTCTTCTTCAATCATCACGCCGAAGTTGCGTGTAATTTGACCTGTGGGGTCGCCGATCATTGGGAAGCGGATTTTGCCGATTGTTTCTGTGGCGTCGGCCCAGGCTTTGTGTGTGTAGTGTGTGTCTGTTGAAACAGAGAACACTTCTACACCCATGGCTTTCAGTTCTTCGTACTGGTCAGCCAGGTCGCCCAGTTCAGTGGGGCACACGAATGTGAAGTCAGCTGGGTAGAAGAAGAAAACGGACCACTTGCCCAATACATCGGCTTCGGTCAGGTTGATTTCTTTGCCGTTCCAGTATGCGGTGGCTTTGAAAGGCTTGATTGTGGTATTGATCAAAGACATTTGAAGTCCTCCAAAAAGTTAATGAACAGTCAGTAAACTAATTCGAAGCAATGCTAACAAAAAAATTGTGCGATTGCAAAATTTAATTGATTTATTGAATTAATCGAATAAATCTATCGGGTGATATGCAGATGCTTTTTCAATGTAAGTCTCTAATCCACAAAGGAAAAGGGTTTGAGGGGAAGTGGCCTGATTCTGTAAATGTAAGCCAATTGGAGTAATCACTCTAATTGTTATCGCAGAGTTTTTTAAAACTGGCTGTCTATTCTTGAGATTGTTGCGTTGCAAGGTAAGCCTGAAGGTACACATTGGCCCGATTCCGCTGTCGTGCTTCGTCGCAAATTGCTTATGATGTTTGGTACGTACGCTTCGAGCGTTTTGTTTGCAGGGCGGTTTTTGGCGTTTCCCCACCATGTCTTTGTTTGAAACCACCGAGGTTTTGGTTTTCTTCAACGTGCTGTTGCAGCAGTTGGGCGCGCCTGTGCCTGCAGTACCCACCCTGATTTTATCGGCGAGTTTGTCTGGTCAGTGGTCCGGTATTTTTCTGCTTGCAGTGGTGGCCACCTTGGCTTCGCTGATTGCCGATTGGGCCTGGTACCTTGCTGGGCGCTTTTATGGCTATCGGGTGTTGTCGGTGTTGTGCAAGTTGTCCATCAATCCCGAATCATGTGTTAGCCAAACCGAATCCCGTTTTCGCGTGTGGGGGCCTTGGTCTCTCGTTGTTGCCAAGTTCATTCCCGGTTTTTCCACGGTGGCGCCGCCCATTGCCGGCGCAGTCAAAATGTCCATTCTCAGTTTCACAATAGCATCGGCAGTTGGCGCATTTTTGTGGGCCATGGCTGCGCTGCTTGCAGGCTGGCTGTTTCAGGAACAGGTCAATGCAATTTTTGCAGCCCTCCAAAACAACCTGTTCATTGTGGGTGTATTCGCTGCGTTGATTGTTGCCTTGGGGTTGATGTGGAAGCTGGCGCGCCGCGACGCTTTTCTGGCCACTCTGAACATGCCCAAAGTTCCCGCTGCGGAAGTTCTGGCTTTGGTCAAGGCAGGGCAGGGCAATTTGCGGCTTGTTGACCTTCGTCCTGCTGTTGTTCAAGAAGCCGAGCCACTGGCAGGTTGGTTACCCGCCAACGCTGAAAGTGCATTGGCGGCAGCCCGCGCATGGCCGAAAACCGATTTGATTGTCACCATGTGTGCTTGCCCCGGTGATGTCAGTGCGGCCAATGTGGCGGGCCTTTTGCGCAAACAGGGTTACAGGCAGGCCAAAGCCATGGCGGGTGGCTACGAGGCCTGGCTTGCCACCAAGCGGCTGAATTGAAATACCTTTATTCAGCGCTGGAGGCCAAAGGCGCAATAACTGCCCTCGAATTCAATTCAAATTCCTGTAACCTTTGCGAATTGTTTAGCGTAATAAGCGTTTAGATTTTCATTTTATTTTAATTACCCGATTTCCAATACGGAACCTGACCATGCGTTTATTGACCAAAGCCCTGATCGGCGCTTTCAGCTTTGCCCTTGTTTCAAGCCCTGCAATTGCGCAAGAAGTAATTCAGTTTGGCGTGGGCTTGTACCAGCCCGACAAAGACAAAAACGATGCCACTTACACACCCTTGGCCCAGTACCTTGAAAAGAAGTTGGGCAAGCCCGTGAAGCTGCGCACGGTGAGTAGTTGGGAGGGTTTGGCGAAATCGCTGGCCAACGGTGAAACTGACATTGCACTGATGGGTCCATGGGGTTATGTACTGGCCAACAACGAGGCCAAAGCGCAGGCTGTGGCCACGATTGAGTATGAAGGCAAGCCAGAATATTTTGGCATTATGGTGACCAACCCGAAAAGCGGTATTAAAAGCATGGCCGATTTGAAGGGCAAAACCTTTGCGTTTGGCGACAAGGGTTCAACTTCGGGCTACCTTATTCCTTTCCATTATTTCCAGAAGCAGGGCATCAACCCCGATACGTATTTTTCCAAGGTGATCAACACCAGCCACCAGGCCATTCAAACCCAAGTTACCCAGGGCGCGATTGATGCGGGTGCCGATTACAACCGCAACCGCGACGCCATGATTGCCGATGGTTTGATCAAGGCTGAAGATTCAAAAATTATCTGGACATCCGATCCCTTGCCCAATGATGCATTTGCTGTCAGCAGCAAGTTGTTCGAAGACAAAGCCTTTGTGGCCAAGTTGCAAGAAGCCTTGCTTGGCATTGGTGCTGAACTGAAAAACCAGCCCAACTTGCTGCCACCCCGTTACACCGGTTTTGCGAAAAAAGACAACAGCTACTACAAGCCCATTCGTGATGCAGGCTTGGCCACTGGCCGTTTGCAGCCCAAGTAAAGGGGCTGTTTAACCACCATGAATTGGATGCAGTTCAAGTTGCGCCTGAAAGGCCGGCTCGGTTTTTTCGGGCTGGTCTTTTTGTATGCCTTTATCGTGTTTGGCTGTGTGTACAGCCTGGCCACGGCCGGTGATTTATCCATGGGCAGAAACCCTGTGGCCAACTTCATTAAAACAGCCACTGAATTTGCACGCCCCAGTTTTCTCGATGTGTGGCTGGGCGACCCAGCTTACCAGTACAAAAGCGACGATGGCGCGGTGCTGCGCACCGAGAACCGGCAGGAGGTTGAACAACAATGGCTGGTGCAGTTGGGCTATGCCACCTGGACTACATTCAAAATAGCAACTCTGGGTTCATTGCTGGGTGCAATTCTGGCTTTGCCTTTTGGTGTGCTGAGTGCAAAAAATATCAAGGCCCCCCGTTTGCTTACCGCATTCTCGCGTTTGGTGCTGGACACATCCCGTTCCATTCACACACTTGTGTTTGGTTTGGTGTTGGTGGGCATTGTGGGCCTTGGCCCCACAGCGGGTATTCTGGCCATTGCCTTTCATAGCCTGGGTACTTATGGCAAGTTGTTTGCAGAATCAATTGAAACACTTGACATGGCCTCGATTGAAGCAGTGAAAGGGGTGGGTGCAAGCCCGTCACAAACCTTTTTTTGGTCGGTGTGGCCCAATGTGTTGCCCCAGTGGGTCAGCAGCCATTTGTACCTGTGGGAATACAATATTCGCGATTCAACCATTCTCGGAATTATTGGTGCCGGCGGTTTGGGCTTGCTGATTTCAGAGGCGGTGGCTTTGTTCCAGTGGGGGCGACTGTCAACCATTCTGATTGTGGTGGTGCTGATGGTGACTGCATTTGATGCGATCAGCCGCAGAATTCGGACGGCACTGCTATGAGCACCAACATCATTGAAATTCAAAACCTGGAAATGGTGATTGCCGGGCGGCGTATTTTGAAAGTGGATTCCCTTCAAATTGCACGCGGTGAAAAGGTGGCCATTCTTGGCCGCAACGGTGCGGGAAAATCTACCTTATTGCGTTGCCTAAACGGGTTTGTAAAACCTACAGCCGGGCACATTGTAGTGAACCAGCGCACCGTGTTTCCGCTGCGCCGTGAGCGCGATTTACGCCCAGTGCGTGCGCAGGTTGGCCAGGTACTGCAGGGGCTGCACTTGGTTGCACGGCTAAGCGCCATGGAAAATGTATTGGTGGGTGGTTTGGCCCGAATGCCGCGCCTGCGCAGTTGGGCACGCATTTTCACCACTGAAGAAACGCAGCGTGCCCATGCAGCCTTGCAAGCAGTCGGCATGGCGCATTTGGCAGAAAAGCGCGCCGACAAACTTTCAGGTGGTGAGCGCCAAAAAGTAGCCATTGCCCGCATGCTGATGCAGCAACCTGAATTGGTATTGGCCGACGAGCCCACCGCTGCACTCGATCCCACTGCTGCCGATGAAGTGTGTGAACTGCTGGTGAAAGCCACCGAGAATTCCACATTGATTACTGTGGTTCACAATGTGAGCCTTGTGCCCTTGTTAAGCCACCGTGTAATTGGCCTGAAAGCTGGCGAGGTGGTGCTTGATTGTGCCAGCCATGAATTAACGCAAGCGCAACTTGACAATTTGTACGAGTAAACCATGAGTGAGCAAGCAGGGCGAAGCTGCCCCATTCGATACCAGTACGGCGCAGCGAAAATTGCGCAAGCCCCACTTGTTGCCTGCGATGTGTTGTACGTGGTGGGTGGTCTGTACGGCAATGGGTTTGCGTTGAATGCGGTTGAGAATTTGGCTGCACAGGAAGCAGGCCACGTTCGCATTTGTTTCAATGGTGACTTCAACTGGTTCAACAAATCGCCTGAAGACTTCATTCAAATTAACCAGCGGGTGTTAAAACACGATTGCATTTTGGGCAATGTGGAAGCCGAGCTTGGCGAGCCTTTGGATGCCGCCGATTGTGGTTGTGCTTATCCCGAGAACGTAGACCAAGGTGTTGTGGATAGGTCCAATTTCATTCACACCGAATTGAAGCGATGTGCACAACAACACCCCGATTTACTGGGCGAGTTGTTACAAAAACCTTACTTTGCACGCTACAGCGTGGGCAGTTTGAATGTGGCCGTGGTGCATGGCGATGGCGATTCATTGGCAGGTTGGCGTTTTGACCCAGCCCATTTGCAACAGGCTGATGAAGCCCCATGGCGTGCTGCCTTGTTTGAAAAAGCGCAAGTGAACATGTTTGCCAGCAGCCACACTTGCAGTGCAGCGTTTCATAGTGAGCCCTTGCAAAATGGGCAAATCGGGCATACCGGCTTAATCAGCAACAACGGTGCAGCAGGCATGGCCAGCGAACCCGGAAGCTTGAATGGATTGTTCACAAGAATTTCAGCAACACCTTTGAGCAATTCTTCTTTGGTGTTTCAAAGCACCCAACTGAATGGTGTGTGGGTTGAGCAGGTGCGTGTAAAAATCGACCAAGCAGCATGGCAGCAGCACTTTCTAAGCCAGTGGCCTGAAGGCACTGCGGCGCATACATCGTATTTCAAGCGAATCAGCGAAGGTGTTTGAAATACCAAGTACACGGCACTAAGCACATGCCACTGATCCGTCCGATCGTGGGTCGGCAGCGCCCTCCATCATGCCATTGGGGTGGCGCACCACAGCGCCGGCATGGCCCATGGTGTCGCTGAATGCTTCGGGCAACACTTCCAACACATGGCCTGCATTGCGCAGTTGTTGAACCAGCTGTTCATCAAACCTGTTTTCCAGTTTCAAGGTGGTGCTTTGTTCGCCCCATGTGCGGCCCAGCAACCAGCGGGGTGCGGTAACAGCAGTTTGAAGTGGCTGATTAAAAAGTGCATACCTGCTAAATACAGCAGCTTGTGTTTGAGGTTGGCCTTCACCACCCATGGTGCCGTACACCATGCTGCGGCCATCGTGAAAACGCGCCATGGCGGGGTTCAATGTGTGGAAGGGTTTGCGACCCGGTTCCAGCCTGTGCAGTGCATTTTCTTTCAAAGAAAAACTGATGCCCCTGTTTTGCCACATCACGCCAGTTGAAGGGCACACAACACCTGAGCCAAATTCCCAGAAAACGCTTTGAATAAAGCTTGCGGTGCGGCCTTCGCTGTCAATGCAACCCATCCAGATGGTGTCGCCTTGCCAAGCCTCTTGTGGCCAGGGTAGGGCGCGTTTCATGTCAATTTTTTTCGCACGCGCAGCCAGTGCTTCGCGGCTTAGAAAGCTGCTGGGGTTCACAGTCATGTAAGCAGGGTCGGTGCAGTAGTGGTCGCGAACCAGAAAGGCTTGCTTGGTGCTTTCCACCAGGCCGTGTAAGTGATCGAATCCATCGGGCTGTTGCACTCCAAGTGTATCGAACATGCCCAGAATCATCAGCGAGGCCATGCCTTGCGTGGGCGGTGTCATGTTGTAAATGGTGCTGTTGTTCAGTTCCGTTTGCAGTGGGGTTACGTACTGCGCATGGTGATTATTTAAATCAGAAAGGCTGATTGGGCTGCCCACGCGGGCCAAATCGTCGGCCATGGCTTGGGCCAGTTCACCGCGGTAAAAATCAGCCAGCCCAACCTGACCCATGCGTGCAAGCGTGTCGCCCAAGGCGGCTTGTTTCAACACGCTGCCTTCCACCGGCACTTTGACATTGTTCAAAAAATGTTCGGCAAATCCGGGTGCTGTTGAAAGTTCATCAAACTTCACGCGGGTTAAGCGTTCCTGGCTGCTGCTAACTGCCACGCCCCTGCGCGCATGCACCACAGCATCTTCAAGCAAGCGGCTTAAGGGCAATTTGCCACCCCATTGTTGCGCTACCTCTTGCGCTTTTATCCAGCCGCCCACGGTGCCTGCTACTGTAAGTGCAGCCAATGGCCCACGGTTGGGAATGGCGTCAAAACCCTGGTCAGTGTAAAAAGTACGCGTGGCTTTTTTAGCAGCTTTTCCGCAGGCATCAATACCCACAGGTGCTTTACCCGGTTCGCTGAGCAGCCAGAAACCATCACCACCGATTGAATTCATGTGCGGGTACACAACAGCAATCGTGGCGGCTGCAGCAATCATGGCTTCAGCTGCATTGCCACCTTCTTTCAATACATCCCGGCCAGCTTGTGCAGCCAAGTGGTGCGGCGCTACAAATATGCCTCCCAGTGCGCGTTTGGTGTGAATCATTTTTTACTCCCTAGGCAAATATTGAGGCGTCAAACAAGGCACCCAACTTGGCAATAGCAACCGCTGTGTCGTCAGTCACAGGGTGGCCGCAATTCAGGCGCAGGCAGTTTTTATACAATCCGCTTGCAGAAAATACGCTGCCCGGCATGTAAGCTACTTTGCGCGCAATGGCCTTGTTGAACAAAGCAGCAGTGTCAATATCGCCCGGCAGTTCAACCCACAACACAAAGCCGCCTTTGGGTTCCGAAATTCGGGTGCCTTGTGGAAAATGTTTCAGCACCAAATTGCCAATGGTTCGCACCTGTGTTTCAAACTGCTGGCGAAGCGTGCGCAAATGCCGCTCGAACGATCCTTTGGCAAGGTAATGAGCCACGGCCACTTGAGTAATGGGGTTTGTTGAACCGCTCAGAATTCGCTTTTTCGACAACACCTTGGCAGCGTATTTTCCACCAGCCACATAGCCAATTCGTAGCGATGGGCTAAGCGACTTTGAAAACGAACCACACATGAGAACCCGGTCGCTTTGCTTGCCTGCTTTCAGTGGGCGTGGCCTAAACCGTTCGAAGTAAAGGTCGGCGTAAACGTTGTCTTCAACAATTGGAAAGTCGTATTTCTCGGCCAGTTCCAGCAGCTTTTTTCTTTTCACGTCGGGCATTACCGAGCCCATGGGGTTGCTGGCGGTGGGGCACACAATGCAGGCTGCAATGCGGGTTTGTTTCACTGCAATTTCAAGCGCTTCAAGCGACATACCTTGTTCGGGGCTGCTCGGAATTTCCAGTGCACGCAAGCCAAGCGATTCAATCATTTGCAACAGCAAGTAGTAACCAGGCGATTCAACGGCCACAATGTCGTTGTATTTAGCTACGCTCTGCAGTGCCAGGCTAAGGGCCTCGGTGCAACCATCGGTAATAACCAGTTCGTCACGCTTTAACTTCATACCCATGAGCTCGAACCGCTGTTGCAGTTGTTGCACCAATTCAGGCTGGTTGGGTTCAACATGGCTGCCCAGGGTTAGCAGGTCGGGGCGTGTGCGGTTCACGGTGGCATAGCTTCGACGCAGGGTGGCGATTGGCAGTAATTCATGGGCTGGAAAAGCAACGCCCAGTGGCGCCACACCCTCACGCACGCTGCTTTTCAACAGAATGGCAATTTGGTCGGCTACTTCCAAATTGACTGGGGGTTCCAGCACAATAGAATCGGGCGCTTGCGTACAGGCGATTGGAATTTGCATGCTGCGTGCCTGCACGTAATAGCCAGATTTCGCCACTGGCTGCACATAGCCACGGTCTTCAAGCAGGTTCAGTGCTTTTTGTACCGTGTCGATGGAGTAGTGCCATTGCTCGGAAAGCTTTCGAATGGAGGGCAGTTTGTACCCCGCTGCAAAATGATTGTTTTCAATCAAGGCCTGCAGGTTCAGCGCCAGTGTTTCGTATTTGCAAGAAGATGAATCCACGGCTTAAACCTCGGTTTGCTTTTTTAGTTGCCACACCATGAATACACCAGCCAACATCAATCCCGCTGCAAGGTAAAGCGAGCCGCGGTAAGTACCTGTGCGTTCTGCAATCAAGCCTGCCAATGCAGGCGCCGCAATTTGCGACACGCCATAACTCAAGGTCATTCTGGCCATGGCCTTGCCGGGGTTGGCCGGGAACTGTCGGCCTGCAATGCTGAGCGTTAAATTCACAATACCTGCAAAGGTTCCGCCAAACAGCACCGCGCTGATCATATTGGCCCAATAGCCATCGATGAAACCTGCCATCAGGATAGAGAGAATTTGCAGAACATAGGCCAGTACCAGTGCCTCAAACACACCAGTTATTCGGGCCACTCGGTCCCATATGAATGTGGAAGGAATTGCGGCCATGCCCACCACCACCCACACCCACGGGCCTTTGCCTTGAAGTTCAGGCAGGGTTTCTGCAATCGCCACAATAAAGGTGGCACTAATTACATAACCGAAGCCTGCGCAAAAGTAGGCGCCCAACATAAGCCGCATCCATTTCACGCTGGGTGGCTCTACGTCGGCAACCTGTGCCTCAGCACTGCCAGCTTTGGCAGGTTTGGGCATCCATACCCATGCAGGCACGAAGAAAAGAATTCCTATCACCCCGAGCACCCACCATTGTTGATCCCAACTTAAATGATCAACCATCGCCATCACGGCAAGGCCAGATAACACAAGGCCCATACCCGCACCTGCAAAATGCAGGCCCAGTTCGGTTTTTAAATTCTGGCGTGCCAGCCAGTTCATGATCAGGCCCGATGCAATCAACATACCTGCCGTGCTGGAAACACCTGAAATAAAGCGCAAGAAAACCCAGAGGTTTACATCGCTTGTTAATCCCATTCCGATGGTACTGAGCACAGCCGCAACAAGCCCAAAGCGGTAGAGCAGGTATTTGTAATCCAGATTGCTCAGTGTTGACGCCAACAATGCGCCGCTGATGTAGCCAATGTAATTCACGGTAGCCAGCCAGCCGCCATCGAAGGCACTTAGCCCGGCCTGTTCCCGCATGATCGGCAACAGTGGTGTGTAAGAAAAGCGAGCCAAGCCCACGGTCAGGATCAGGGCGCAAATGCCTGCAGAAATTGCCTGCCAACGTTCCAGTTTCATGGGGGCCACCCGTACAGAAGTTGAATTTCAAAAGCAGTACAGAATTTTTTGCATTTAATCTGTACTGCACATTATTTTATTATCCTGAATCTGTACTGAATAGGCAAAGATTCTTAAAGTAAGTGTTCCATTTTCACTCCATGAAAGGAGTTCGTCATGCAGCACTTTCAAGCCATTGCCCTGTTTGCATTTTTAAGCATCATCACGCCCGGCCCCAACAACCTGATGATTATGACCAGCAGCATGAACTTTGGTGTGCGAAAAAGCTTGCCGCATTTTTTTGGAATTATTGTGGGCTTTCCGCTGATGCTGCTGGCCATGGGCCTTGGCTTGAATGCGGTGTTTGAAAGCCTGCCCTGGTTTCACAACGCCCTGTTGTTGTTCAGCCTGGTGATGATGGTGTATTTGGCGTGGCGAATTGCCAGCTTTTCACCGGCCGCCAATGCATTGGGTAATACCCCCTGCAAATAAACGGGATCGGAAGTAGAATTTTCAACCATAGAGGAAGAGAGTTCTGCAATGAAACAATCAAGGTTTACCGACAGCCAGATCATGGCAATCCT
>JAJTEM010000018.1 GCA_021299735.1 Burkholderiales bacterium
TGTGCTTACCTTGGTGCAAATTTATATGAACGGGGTAGATGGCCACCAACCAGCCGACCTGCCACTGGCCCAGCAGTACATGCAGCAGGCTGCAGACCTTGGCGATCCCAATTCGGCTTACCACTTGGCCCTTGAATTAGAGCATGCCAGTACCCCAGATTATGCACGGGCGTTCAGGTATTTTGACAAAGCAGCGCAAGGTGGCTTGTCGCAGGCCATGCACAATGTGGGTGTGTATTATCTGCATGGCAAAGGCGTGGCAAAAAATGCAGCGTTGGCGATCGCTTACCTCACCGAGGCGGCCAAACTTGGTTCACCCCTGTCGATGTTGAGTTTGTCCTTGTTGTATCTCGACGGCGCCGAGGTACCGAAGGACCGTGGTGTCGCTTTAAGTTGGCTTTACATTTACCAAGTACTTTTTCCTGATACCGACATACCCGACCAGCTTCAATTGTTGCTTGAGGACGTGTCTGCTGACGAAGAAAATTTTGCGCGCAACGCTGCACAGAATTTCGTGAATCACCAACTGAATAAATCCCCTAGTGGAACGCTGCATTAATCTGCAATACTGCTTTCGGGAATTTTCCCTGAACTAAACGAGGACCGCCATGACTGTTTGCCCGATTGCAATTGCTGTTGGTTGTCAAAAATGTCCTGCATTTAAAATTTGCCCGGCAAAGTCAATTTTGGGTGACCAGCCCAAAGTTGGCGAAAAGCAGCCAGAAAAGAAATAGTAAGTTGCGACACTTTTCCCGAAAACCGCCGAAATGGTTCGGCTTTTTGGCAAATAATTTTTCGCTTTGTTTCAATTCGGCAAGCCGCAATTGCTGCGGTTTGCCGAGCATACCTGAACTCGTTTCGAGTTTTTTACCGAGTTTTACCGATTGTTGGACACTTTGCCGCTATGATACGTTCGTTTTTAACCAGCTCTAGTTAACCTACAACATGACTTCGGGAACCAATGCATGGCTGATGTAAAACGATTCGACAAGGTAAAAAGCAGTTTTCTGATGTTGATCGTTGCGTTATGGCCTGGTCTCGCATTCAGCGATTCCTCAATCGATTCGTTTTTGAATCCGCCATCGGCGGGGCAGTCTTACAGCAACGAAATACAGAACGCGCTCCTGGCCCATTATTCCAATTGGGCGGGTACTCGCCACAAACTGGGGGGCACAGGTGCCAATGGTGTGGACTGCTCCAGTTTTATCCAAGCCCTTTTCTATGACAAGTTCCAGCTTCATTTGCCGCGCAGCTCCCGAGAGCAAATGACCGTCGGTGAACGGGTTGATGTTGCTGACTTGCGTTCTGGTGACCTGCTTTTTTTCCGTACCGGCCCCACGCGCAGACATGTTGGCGTTTATGTGGGTAACAATCAGTTCATGCACGTGTCTACACGCGCGGGTGTTGAAATAGCAAGGCTTTTTAGCCCGTACTGGCAACGCCATTTCATCACCGCACGCCGCGTAGGCTTGCTGGGCGCTACACCTTCAAACTGAATGGTGTGAAATTGGTGTCTTTGTCGTAATAATCCTCGTTTTCTGCGCGTTTCAGGCGTGCTACCACCCAGTAGGTCAATGGTGTGGCCAATATTTCCCAGCTGGTTTTCAAAACATACTGAGTCAGTGCTACCGTAATAATTTGGTCGGTAGTCATGATTCCCCAAAACGCAATGGTGTAAAACAGCGAAGAATCAACGAATTCACCCACCACGGTGGAACCAATCGTGCGGGTCCATAACCATTTGCCTTGAGTCCATATTTTCATTTTGGCCAGCACAAAGCTGTTGATGAAGCTGCCACTCCAGAAAGCAATCAGTGAGGCCAGCACAATGCGCCAAGTGTTGCCGAACACACTTTCAACCGCAGCCTGTTTGTCGACCCAGAAAGAAGCGGCTGGAAGATTCACAACAGTAAATGCCATGAAAGACGCAAAGGCCAGCGCCCCGAATCCTGCCCACACAGCCCTGCGGTCGCGGCCGTAACCGTACACCTCGGTCAGAATGTCACTGAATATGTAGGAAATAGGGAAGAACAGCACACCTGCTGCAAAGGTAACCGTGCCCACCACGGGCAGATCAAGCTCAGCAATTTTGGCGGGACCAATCAGGTTGGAACACAGCAGCACGGCCACAAAGGCGACCAGAACGAACTCGTAATACTTGTATTGACGCATCTAAAACCCTGTTCTTCGGTTTGTAAAGGGACTATGTATCAAATGGGTGATAGTTTTGCCAATCATTATCACCGCGATAATAAGCAATGTAACCTGCAGTGAAACAAAAATTATTCAAAGTTAATTTTTAGAAGCAACAATTGGAAGTTAGGGAGTCATGATGAAAGTACAAATGAATACAAGCTCATCCGGTAAACATAGAAATTTCAAAAAATATATTCTGGCAACCGGTATTTTGGCTCTCGCCAGTGCTGCGGCAGTGGCGTCCAGTCACCGCGAAGCACCGTCGATTACCACCAGCCCGAAAGTAGATGGAACGGATTTCTACATGTTCCGCAGCTACGAGGCCAACCGATCTAATTTTATTACCTTGATCGCCAATTACCAACCTCTTCAAGACGGTTATGGTGGTCCGAATTATTTCTCGATGGATCCCAATGCCCTGTATGAAATTCACATTGACAACGATGGTGATGCGCAAGAGGAAATTACATTTCAATTTAATTTCAGAAATAATTTGCGTGATTTGAAGCAAAGCATCAATGGCGAGTCTGTCAGCATTCCCTTGATTCAACAGGGGGCTGTCAGCACTGTTGGCAGTACCAATCTGAATTTGAACGAAACCTACTCCTTGACCGTGGTGCGGGATGGGCGGCGCAGCGGTAACCGAACTCTGGCCACCAAAACCACCGGTGGTAGCAGCACCCTTGAGAAACCCGTGGACTACATCGGTGCCTGGGCACCATTTTTGATTTGGTCAATGCGCCTTTCAGCACTATTTCGAATCGTACATTTGAAAATGCAGCCGCTGCCAATTCCATCCAGGACAAAAACGTAACTAGCATTGCGCTTGAGATTCACAAAGATTGTCTGACACCAGGGTCTGAAAATGTAATCGGTGGATGGACCACGGCCAGCGTGCGTCAGGTTCAAATTGGTGATGGTTCACCGGCTCAAGGCCATCAAACGGCCGAGAAAGTGGGTGGCGCTTGGGTGCAAGTATCCCGCTTGGGCATGCCTTTGGTGAATGAGGTGGTCATTGGGCTGAAAGACAAAGACCGCTTCAACGCATCCAAACCCAGCGGTGATGCCCAGTTCCTCACCTATGTTTCAAACCCAACTTTGCCCGCATTGATCAGTGCAATTTTTTCCCCTGGCAGTAATGTTGCGCCCACCAATTTCCCGCGCACCGATCTTTTGAATGTGTTCCTTGCCGGCATTCAAGGCGTAAACCGCCCTGCGAATCTGGTGTTGTCGGAAATGTTGCGTTTGAACACGGAAACTGCACCGACAGCAATTGGCATGCAAAACAAACTTGGTTTGGCGTTTGGTGATGCAGCGGGCTTCCCCAACGGCCGTCGTCCAATTGATGACGTGGTCGATATTTCTTTGGTCGCTGTGATGGGCGGTTTGTGCGTGGCCAACGGAACGGGCAATACATTGGGCCTGAATACAGTGCCAGGCACAAGCCTTAGCTCCACTTGTACTTCAACCAGTGTACCTTTGGGGAACACTGCCTTGAATATTCATGATGCAGTAGATCAGGCAAGGGTGCCGTTTTTGAATCGTTTCCCTTTCTTGAGCACGCCGACACCGGGTTCAGGTACACCTGCTCCAACCCAAACGCCATAAGGAGTTGATCATGAAACGGACAAGCAAAATTGGATTGGCAGCGGGGGCTGCCTTGTTGCTCACCGTGGCAGCCTGTGGTGGTGATGGTATACCCTTTAACATTGGCACTGCATCCAGCGATGGCAATATCAGTGCAGGTGAGGCAAGTGCATTGGTAGGCCGTACCTCTGAAACTGGCGAGCCAGACAATGTGGGTAGATTGACATTGGCCACATCGGAAACAGACGAACCATTTGATTTGGCTGATTAAACTAAAAATCCGCAGCTCAAAAGGTTGCGGGTTTTTTATTGGCCATTCAATATCACCGACAAAAACTGACTTTTATAAGCATTGCCTTTTTCTTCGGTGATCAATGTGCGCAGCAGTGCCTTGCCTTTTGGCTGCAGCAGCAAGCTGACTTTGCCGTTTGAGTCTGTTTTCGACCACAAGGTGACTGGTGTTTCCGGGTACTCCAGCCCAACTGGAAGGTTCACCAGCGGTTGTCCATTTTTGTACACATAAATTGTTGAATTGTCGCCGGGCAAAGTAATGAACTGCGCCATGTCTGCGTTGTACAAATCGCCATCTTTCTCAACCGGTTTTATTTGCGCAGCCTTGAAATATTCTTCGCTGAACTTCTCGCTTTTCAATACCTTGTTGACCAGGGTTTTGTCCACCTTGTTCTCATCGAAATGCTGCGCACCCTGGTGTGGAGAAAGCTCAATCAGGCTTGTTTTCAAAATAGCCAGGCAGTTGGCCGGGCGTTCTTTGTACACATAACGAATACTGTTTTCATTGAAAGTCAGGCGGAACACCTCGCCATTGTGTGCCCGGCAGGTGATTGATTCCACATATTCACCCTTCACCGTAATTTCCTTGGCCGGAAAATTGTGCCCAGTCGACAATCCAAGGCTTTGTTCCCCAGCGTCAATCCAGGTCAGGTGAGCCATGGCTGGAGCACTTACACTAACAAACAGCAAAGCAATCAGTTTTTTCAACACAGTAACGTAGATACAGCAGGTTAGAATCATTCAACATTACTACACATCGGATTGTTTATGGCCAAGAACAGCGCTGACCAGCCCAACCAATTGGCGTCACAATTGCTTGAAGTCGAGGTGGCTTTTTGGTTACAAAACCTGAAGGGAAAAAAGTTTCAGGTTTTGCTGGCTGATGAGCTGGGTCACATACTCGCAAGGCTTGAGCACATCCGCTTGCGCGATGCGGTAGATCAAGCCAAAGTAAAAGCCACGGCGCAGCGTTATGCGGTTGAAATGGAAATTGGTGGTGCCATTCCCGAGTTATTCGGTGAAATTGCCAACCGCATTTTTGAATTTCCGGCTAGCCGAACAACCAAAATTGGCGAAGTGGTGTCTGATTCAATTGCCACGGAATTCATTGAGAAAATTTTTGAACAGAATGGTGTGCTTGATCACGCGGTTACCAACATTCGCAACAGCACACCATTTCGGCATTTTTTATCCGATGTTATTTTCACAGTATTGAAAGGTTATGTATTTGAGCAAAACAACCTGATGAAATTTTCCATGGTTGCCAGCAGCACCCGAAAGGTGCGCGAATGGCTAAGCACCAAGGCCCCGGATTTGTCGGAAGGGCTGGAAGAGCGGGTGCGCAACCTCATGGAAAGTGGCGTGAAGGGTTCGCTTGAAATGGTCGATGAAACCCTGGACAACGAACAGTACCGTGAAACCGCCATGAACAGTGCCTTGGCGTTTTGGGATGTGGTGCGTGAATGGCCGCTAACGGCCTACCGCGATTACGTAACCGAGCAAGACCTGCAAGAATTCATGGTGCTGGGTTATGAATTTTGGCTTGAATTCCGCAACACCCAGTACTTGAAATCTTGCATTGATTTGGGCGTTGATTTCTTCTTTGAGAAATACGGCGAACAGTCTTTACAGGACCTGCTCGATGACATTGGTATCAGCCACGAAATGATTGTCGATGAACTGAACAATTACATTCCCGACCTGGCTGCACTGGTGGTCAAGGAAGGCCTTGCTGAGGGTTTCCTGCGCCGTAATCTTCAACGGTTTTACAGCAGCAAGAAGGTGCAAGACCTTCTTGCCGGGTAATTTTTACAGGTTGCCTGTACTGGTGCCGGCAGGCAGGTTCAACACTTTGCCGTTGCTGAAAGTCAGCCTTACAGGCCCATCAGACACTACGGTGTAAGCAGCCCCGTTTTGCAGGCAGCTTGCAGAGGTATCAATTCGCATCGATGCCACATTGCTCAATTGCGCTGTAAACCGGTTCTCGCTGGCAGCCTGAACTGGTGCACCCAATAGCCTGCGGAATGTTTGAACAAATGGCACAGGCCCGTTGCCCGCAGTTTGACCATTTTCAAAATTGCTGCTGCTTCGTGCGCAGGCAAAGCTTTCAACATCAATTGCAATATCGCCTTCAGCACGGCCCTTGATATTGCTTAGCCAATAGGCTTTGTCATGCTTGATTTCATATTCAGGGAAAGCAAAGGCTTCATTGGTTTTGAATGTAATTCGGCCCGGGTTTTTTACACGTTTTAAATTGCGTGTAAATTCAGCTTCTTTCTCCCAGTTGTCCAGTGCAATCAAGGTTAAGTGTTCAGCGGTCAGGTGCATGTAGAACTCGTACAACACACCATCGGTTTGGCTTAGCTTCAATGCCCAGTCTAAGCCGGTATTCACTTGCACAAGTTCATCTTGCGCAGCATAGGAATGGGTGCCAGGAATGTGGCGCAAATTGCCCAGGTAATTGCTGATATTGCCCACGCCGCCAATTGTGCTGCTCACAGGCAAAGCGAAGGGAAGGGCGGCTGTTAGCGCATTCTCGCCTTGAATTAATGCATCACCAATTAAAGGTGTGTTGAGTATGCTGCCAGTAAAGCCAACCCAGTTGCTCAGGCCCGCAAAACGGTCTGGGTACAGCGCTGCCAGGCGTGTAGAGCCATAGCCACCCATGGAATACCCACCCACCAGAACACGGTCTTCATCGATGTTGAATGTGTTCAGTGCGTCGTCCAGCACGTCGAGTATGTCGCGTTCAGACAAACCAGAATAAAAGCCGTAAGGGCCACGGCCCAGCGGCGAGATCAGAACTCGGTCAAGCTGATCACCAAACTGGGCTTGCATGCCGGGCTGGTTAATTTGGCTGGCGTGGTTGGCCTCGCAACCGTGCAAAATCATTTGCAGGCTGCGTTGGTCGTCAAAGTTACCATTCTTTGGAATGTACACACCGTAAGGCTGGTATTTGCCAACAAAATTGAAGTACTGGCCACAGAAGCGGCTGTTGGTTTCAGGGCTTGATGATTCGGCCTGTAGCACCATGCCTTCGCCGGTGGAATTGGGAGCGGTGTATTTCGAGGTGTAAACCCGTTGTTTGAAACCGGCATCCACCACTGCTTGTTCAGTGATACCTGGTACTAATTTGCTGCGGTCTACCAAGGCAAAGAATTGGCTGATATCGCCTGCACCCAAAGCTGCAGCTTGTTTGTCCTCCCACCAGTCGCCTTTGTTGGGCAAGAACTGCGAGGGTAGCGTGCCTTGCGCATCGGCTTCTTCATCTGGGCCACGAAATGCAACGTTCATCACTTCGCCGCTACTTTGTGCTGTTACTGCCCACATTTTGAATGTGTTGTTTGCAGGTGCAGGAAAAGTGCCTGTAATCAAATTTGTTTCAGGGTTTCCGGTGTCGAATCGATACACCACATCGGCACCTTGTACAGTCAACCCCAGCAGGCTTTCCGTGCATGTGGCAGGGTTGTTGTCAGTGTCAATTGCTATTGCGGCAATTGTTTGGCCTGCTTCGTACAGGGCATTCATCTCGAACGTAGCACTGTAGGTGTTGCCTTGTCGGCTTAAGCGCAGTTCAATCAGGTCGGCGGTGCTTTCGGCACCGGCTGGGTAGCGTGAATCGCCCGCTGTAGGCGACAACAAACCAGGTGTATTGGCCTGTGGGTTGCCCTGCTGTCCGGCACGGCTGGCCATGTTCAGCAAGGCGGGGCTTGGAGAAAGCAGGCCAGTGTCTGCGCCATAGTCGTCATACACATAATCGCGATACACCAATACCCCGTTACAAATTTCGGTTACCCCTGCAAACCAGGATTGCTCATTGCATTGCGCGGTTTCTTGCGGGGTAACAGGTGTACCAGTTCCCTGGTTATTTGAAAGTCGGGGAGCGCTTTCGCCGCCGCACGCAGCCAGCATGGTCGAGAAGCTTAAAGCGATCAGTTTTTTTTGAAATGGTGAAAGTACGGTAAAGGGCACAGTAAAAGTCCATGAGTGTATGAAGCACGATGAACTTTTACTCCAGTAAAGTACTGATGGATTCAAGAAGGGTTTATTTGTTGCTGGCCAGAATCTGGAAATCCTTCGCCCACCCGGCGGCCCGATCGGCTGCGCTGTTGCGCTGTTCGACTGTGGCCGAATTAAGCACATCGACAATCAGAGCAATGGTTGCTTTTTGCCGTTCTTCGCTTTCCTTTTTTTCAGCAACAGTGGCCGGGTTTTGCCATGCAGTCAGCAGTTGGGCTACGTCGCGGCTTAATGTGGCTTGGTCAATTTGACGGTTGGCGGCTTTGTTCACCAAGGCCATGAATTGTTGCTGACGCTCCAGTCGTTTTTCATAACGCGATTGTGCCAGGTGGGTTTCAGCCTGTGCCCATGCTTCAATCTGTTTGATTTGCACCGGGTTCAAGGTACCCAACCAGCGCTTGAACCGATCAGCCATGCGCTCAGCCGATTCGCGCACACGTTGCTCAGGGTTTAACATCAAGCGTTCTTCGCGGTACTCCATGTTGGATTTGTGGAGTGCTTTTTGAATATCCTGAATTTGATTGGGCCAAAGGCCCAACATATTTTTCGCAATCAGCGGTGCAGCTTCATTTGCTGTACGCACAAGCGATGCGCGTATTGCCTGGTTCAGTGCCTGTACCTGGCTTGAATTCACAGGGTTTACCACGCTATGTTGTGCAGCCAGTGCCAGCCGGGCAGTTTGTAATTCACTGGCTAGCGAGGGAAGTTCAGCATTGCGATGCCACTCAACAATTTCATTCAGGCTTTTTTTTAGCAAAGCCGATTGATCAGAATCGAAATCAACTTTGCTTGTTAAATAGGTGTGTGCAATGCTTGCCAAGTTGTTGTACCCCAGCTTGATCGCGCTGCAGGCACTAACAAGTGCCAAGGCTGCAAGCAATGCAATTACCTTGGGGCGCAATACCAGTTTCATGGCTGTCTCGGCTTGTTTACAAAATTGTATCGGGTGTTAAGACTACCAACTTCAGCTTTCGTTCATTGCGGTGTGAAACGCCTGGCCCAAGCAGGCAGGGGTTGAATGAATTGTTGTAGCTTGCCATCGTGAATACGCAGCACCTTTTGGTAAGGCGCTTGAGCGCTGGAGTTGTCGAGCACCCACACATCGTCGCACAGGGGCAGGGCATTCAACACATTGTCGATTGTTCTTGGTATTCGGGTTTCTATTTTGTCCTCAGGCACCGCATGCCCCCCTGTTTCTATTCGTTGGTGTACGCGGGCTTTGTTAAGGCTGCTTTGTTCAAGGTGGATAAACACCATGACAACCTGATAGCCCAGTGCTTTGGCTTTGGCGACAAAATCAATTTTAGATGGGTGCGAAAACACGGTTTCAAAGCAAAAATTCTTGCCTTGTTCCAGCAGGCTGTTGCGAAGGTTCTCAGCAATTTTTGCAGCCTCGTAGCTGTGTGCTTCGGGCGACTGGGGGAAAACATCGCGGGCAATGTCGTCTGCATTTACAAATGGCATGCCCAATGGCTTTAATTGGGTGCGGTAAAAGGTGGTTTTGCCTGCACCGTTGCCGCCCACCAGCAGCCAAAGTTGTTTCATGCAGGTTTCAGTGGCTTGAATACGCCATTGTCAAACTGGCCAATTTTCAATTTTCCTTTGGCATCTATTTGTTCCAGCATGCCGGGGTGCGTGGTGCTGGCTTGGTAGCGCACTTTGCTTTGGCTTGCTTCAGTGGCCAGTTCGCCGGTGGTGCGCTTCATTTCAAGGCTATCAAATACCCAGTCTGCACTCACAGGCGGTGCGTTCACCTGCTCAAGCTTTACACGCAACAGCCCGGCCTTGATTTGCAACAAACTTTCCGGGTCTAGCAAGCTTTCCACTTTTTGCCCAATGCTGGCCCAGTATTCTATTTGTTCAGCTGCACTGCGGTGGTGAAGTTTGCCCAGTACGGCCGCGTTGCTCATTAATTCAGACTGAATTCGGATAGGTGAAGAGGCTTTGGCCATGGCGTACTTCCTTGATTGTTCCTTGTGCTGTCTAAATTGTAGCAAAATGCTACAACCAAGGCAATTTTTACCGGGTACTTCACAGGGAACATCCACTCACAGGTTTCTAAGCACAAATTCCTTGATGGCTTGGGCGCAGGGGTAAGGCGTCTCGATCATCGGCAGGTGTCCTACATCGTCAAACAGGCACATTTCTGCACGTTTAATAAGTCGCTCAAATTCGTAAGCACAGCTTAAGTGGAGCACCTCGTCTTCTTTGCCCCACATCACCAGCGTGGGCGCCGATATGTCTTCAAAGGTTGCTTTGGTGTAGTCTGGGCGGCGGCTTAGCATTTCCTGAAACAAAAAGCTGTTCACATCGCGACGGTGAATAAGCTCGGTGGCTGAGAAAAACGCAGCAGATGCTGCCAGAGCGCGGTTGTGAAATACCAGGTCAGTCAATTTCATGACATCCATGGGTGCTCGCGGAACCAGGCGGTTTTTGCCCCGCAATACTTCGCGAATGAAGTCTGTTTCTTCTGTGCCCGGAAGGCCCAGCGCATCCATTAATACCAGGCTGGTAACCATTTCCGGAAAACGGGCTGCCAGCAGGCCAGCAAGCGCACCTCCCATTGAATTGCCGACCACGTTTACTTTGTGAACCCCGATTTCAGTCAACCAATCGTGTAAGCGCTCCGTTTGATCTTCAAGGCCATAATTGCGTTCCGGGTTAAAGCCGCTTTCACCCCAGCCGGGAAGGTCGGGAATCAAAATGCGGAATTGCCCGGCAAAAAAAGGCAGCAAGGGCAACCAGTGCTCCTTTGCTGCAGCAAACCCATGCATCAGAAGCAAAGCCGGGCTGCTAGGTTGGCCAATTTCAAGCCAAACCAGTTTGTCTTTGCCTACACCAATTCGTTTGCGGTGTACGCCCATTAAGCCGCCGTACCAGGGATTCAGCCGCGTAAAACTGAACAGTTTGGGGCGCCAGTCTTTTAGTTTTTCTGGGGCTATTTCGGGGGCATGGCGAAGGAACGCCTCGCCGACATGGTCGAAGTACTGGTCGACCAGTTTTGCACCTTCGCCGATGGGTTTAACTTCTTTGCCTTTGGATTTGCGGACAGGTTTTGCCAAGTTGAACCTTCTATTTCTAATATGGATCCATGATTACCTAAGAATACTTCGAAATCATCATGTTGTAATGTATTGTCTACGCCATTTGGGGCTTGATATCTACTTTGCCCGCTTTCTTTTCGGTTACCTTTGAGTGTAACCGTGGCTGTGTCAGGTTCCAGAATCAAGACAGCCAAGGGGGACGCTGTGAAGGTTTGAACCAAGAATTGCTATCATGGTCTACCTCAGGTGGATAACCTGTAGAGCGTTTATTCAACTTGGGTTTTTGCGTTGAATTGAGTGGTAAAAGGGTGAGTCAAATGCGTATGTTCAGCGTGTCAGCAAGTGTGGTGATAGGTTCCGCATTGCTATTGAGTGCATGTGTGTCCATGTACAGTGTTCGGCCGGTGGTCGCAGAGAATCAGGTCCCTGTTCAAAACCAGGGTTTTGAGTCTTTGAGTTCAAGCAAGAAGCACACTGTTCAAGTTGGTTCGGTGTATAACTCGGTCAGGCAATTTGATAGCCCACGCTTTAATGTTACTTTTGTCAATCAGGGCAAATTTCCGCTTGAGTTTTCCACTGAAAATGTAACGGTGACTTTTAACGGCGAACCAGCTGCGGTAGTCAGCTATGACGCACAAATTCAGGATGTGCAAAATCGGTTGTCCTACTACGGTTTGCGTGCCCCTGTTTTTTATCGTGGTTTTCACGGTGGAGGTTTGTTTTTTCAAACCGATTTCAATGATCAGCTGGACATACAAAAAGCATTTGCTGACTTTGACCGAATTCAAAAATACAGCTTGAAGCCTAAGGTAGTGCGGCCAGGCGAGCAGGTGCAAGGTGAGGTTGTGGTGGCCAGAAAGCTTTCCGCAAGCAGTGCGCAAAACATTACAGTGACTGTGCGTGTAGATGACGATATACACAGGTTCGATTTTGGTTACTTGCAAACCAATTAATTGAAATGCAAGCTTACTGGGGTTCAGCAATCTTCCTGAATTCTTGAAGTTTTGTTCGTAAAAACAAAATCATTGCATCGCGATCGTGAAGTTCTGCGCTCAGGTATTGGACCACCATGTTCAATTGTTCAATTTCGGCTGATCGTTTTTGAATCAGCTCACTGGCACGCTGTTGCAGTTTGGCCAGTTGCCTGCACAGTGCGTCGTTTTCAATCAGCAAAGTATCCATTGTTTGGGTCACGCACAATGAGGCTTTCACGAGGCTACAGTTTTCCTGTTGCATGAAGAGCACCTGATTTGTTCAAATGAGAATTAATCGTAAATGATAGTTGTTATCAATACAAGTGTTTTTTCCAGCATTGCTTTCAGTTTTATAATTCACTGACAACAACTTGGTGGAGGCAGTCGGCATGTTTAAAAAGCTATTTACGAAAATATGTTTGGCCGGGGCTTTGTTGTTCTCGAATGTTGTTCAGGCCACCTTGGCTGTTCCGGTGCCCTTGCCGGAGTTACCTGCCACATTTTCAGGCACGCTGCCGTGCGCCAATTGTGAGGGTATCAATACAAAAATTACCCTTCTGGCCGACGGCACTTTTTTCTCGAAGCAAGTTTATTTGGGCAAGCCTGCACCTAACCAAGCCGATGACTTGGGTTCTTGGGTGATGTCGCATTATGGCAATGTGTTGGTAATGCAAGGGCAAAACTCAGAGATGCGTTACTTCCGTGTCAAATCAACCGAAGTGATTGAGATGCTGGATTTGGAGGCACGTACCATCTTTTCTTCGTTGAATTACAGCTTGCAGCGCGCTGGCAGCGCAGACTTACCGGATTTGGAGTTGTTCCCGCTTCAAGGGCAATACCGTTACCTTGCTGACGCCGCACTATTCACAGAATGCAAAAGTGGTTTGAAGTTACCGGTGCTCAGTGAAGGAGACAATGCAAAACTAGAACGTGAGTACCTGGCGCTTCAAAAAGAACCCGGGCAAGAGTTGCTGGCCACTCTTTACGGACACTTGAAGCTGGCACCTTCAATGGAGGAGGGTGAACAACAGGTGCCAAGCTTGCTGCCCTTGCGCTTTGAAAGCGTGGAGCATGGCAATTGTGCCGCGCGCTTGTACTCCGCGAACTTGACAGATCAATTTTGGACACTGGTTCAACTCAATGGCAAGCCGGTTGTTTTGCCGAGCACAGGGCGTGCGCCAGGTTTGATGTTGCACACCGACAATGGTCGGTTAAGTGGTTCGGGTGGTTGCAACCAGTTGCTTGGTTCCTACTCACTCAGCGGGCAGTCTGTTCAGTTAAACATGGTTGCTGCAACACGCATGGCCTGTTTTGGTGAGGGCATTGTAGATGCTGAATTGATTGAAACGCTGACCCAAGTGAAAAGCTGGAACATTCTGGGTCAGCGAATGGAGTTGTATGACCAGCTTGGGCGTTTGCTGGCGAGGTTTGAAGCGCCTTGATTATTCCTAGTCTGCCAACAGCTCAAATTTAAGGCCAGCATGCTGTTGCAGGCGGCCTATCAGCTTTTCGCCCATCAGTGCGGCGGGCGTCCAAAATCCACCTGCATGGTTTTCGATGTCCATGGCCAGGCATACTGCAGCTTCGCCCAGCATTTTAGCGGTCGATCCATAACCAGGGTCCATGTCGCCAGTTACTTTGCCAGTCAAGGCTGCGCCTTTGCTGGTGGTGCCATAAAAGCGTAAGTCATAGTGACCACGCTGCCGAGAACTTTCGCTGGGGCCTTCGCCGGGCTTGGGAACAACAAACTTTTCAAGCGCCCACCGGGTTGGCGGAAGTGCTGCACCAATCAAGAAGCCTGCCATGCCACTGGCCAGCGCAATTGCGGTCATACGACCTTTGAATCCGCTGCCGGTCATCATGGCTTCGTCGTATTTGAATTCTTTGCCATACTCGTATTTTTGTAATGCGTTGCTTCGATGAACCACACGCGTGTTGATCCCGGCCATCACAAATGGGGCCAACCAGCTTTTCGCCACAGGGTCGAATTCTGCAAAGCTCACGTTGGGCTGGCGTGCCGCCAGACAGGCAGGGGATATCAAATAAGGGTTGGCCAATTTTTTTGCCAGTGAGCGGTCGGCTGCTACTTCGCGAGTGACGTTGATCATGCTGGCCACAGTACCGCCTGAAAATTCACCTTTCAATCTTCGCACGCGCATTCGAATTTGTTGGCAAGGCTCGCCATATTGAATGCTGGCCGCCTTCTGCAAAAAAAGTACACCGAGGTCGGAAGGAATCGAATCGAATCCACAACAATGCACAATGCGCGCACCAGTCTCTTTGGCAGCTTGTTCGTGGGCTTCAATCATGCGGGCAATCCACTGCACTTCACCCGTCAGGTCGCAATAGTCGGTGCCGGTCTCTGCGCAAACTTTTACCAAATTTGAGCCATACAAGGCGTAAGGCCCAACGGTTGAAACAACAACTTTGGTTTTTGCACACAGGTTTTTCAAATCACTTTCCTTGCTGGCATTGGCCAGAAAGACAGGTAGTTCCCGTGCTTGTTCACCCAAGCGGTTTTTTAGCACCTTCAGTTTATCGGCATCACGCCCGGCAATGGCCCATTTGATTTCGCCATTCAAGCCATGACGGTTCCACAAATACCGCACCAAAATTTGACCAACAAAGCTGCTTGCTCCAAATACGATCAAATCAAATTCTTTGGTTTTCATTGCGCCTAGTCTCCTGTTTTATATTGTGTTTTGCGGAATTCTCTCACATTCATTAAACCTTGTACCGATATTCGGAATACTGATTATTTGTATGTCCTAAGAGTGATCTTGAGTGAACGGACCTTTAACCCGATCGGGGGGACGCAAATAGAATGTGAAATATTTATGGTGGTTCCATACTCTTGGAGAACACCATGACCAGTCTTTCAGCAGTTGATTCCCCGTTTCATTTAAACTCACAACTACTGCCATTCTGGATCGCGATCGCACAAAACGATCACGAACTGAACCTGGCTGCCAAAGCTCGTCAAATTGCATATGGAAGGCATTTGCCTTCATTGGGGGAAAAACTCGCGGTACCCGATGCCGATGATTTTCACCCTGACTGTGCGGTGTTACTTGCATTCTCAAAGCTGGATGGGAGTTGCATAGGAACTGTGCGGGTTCAAATTGCCAATGAGCGCAAGCTTCGTCTTGAGGATTCCTATCTATTGCCCAAAGCCCTGAGAAGTGGGCGAATTGCCGAAATATCCAGATTGGCAATACCTGCACGTTCAAATGGTTTGGCTTTGAGGCTAATGCTGATTAAGGCGGCATACTGGTATGCAAGGGAGAACGGGGTAGAGCGTTGTTTTTTATGTGTGCGTTATCCTGTTGACAGGCAGTATCGCAGGTTCGAGCTGGATGACGTGCTTCAGCCCGATGAATTCATCGCCATGAAACACATTGGAATGATTCCGCACAGAATTCTCTGGTTCGATGTATTTCAAATTGAGGCGCGCTGGCTGTTGAGTGCAAACCCTCTTCACTCAGTTTATTTTTCAACTTGTCATCCTGATTTATTGCAAAATGTACAAATGCGTACTTTGCATTTGGAAACACAAAACCAATCGCGCTTTATTGGATGATATTTATGCCAGCAATCGTCGCAAACTTGTTTCAGAGAACACATTGGGCATCCGTTCTGTCAATGGTGCTGTTGAGTTCTTTTCTGTTGGTGTCTTTTGTCAACTTGTCGGTTTTTGAAGAAAGCGGTCCCCTTGAGGTGCCGCTTTTGTTTTCAACACTTTCTGAAAGCGATGTTACAGACGATTTGCCTGGTGTATTGGAACAAATAAAAAACGAGCCAGAGCGGTCTTTGTTGCGGACACATTTGAATGAAACACCTTACTGGGTTTATTCACCTGTGTCGCAAACCATGGCAAACGAGTATGAGCAAATCTTGTTTCGGTCACGGCACATTGTGCAGCACAGCTGTTGGCTAGCTTCAGAAAGCGGTGATCTGCAACAGATAAAGCTTGAAGATAACCACGGGCGTGTTGTTTCTGCGAATCTTGGCAACTCAAACAGTTTGCAAGGTGTACTTTGTAAATTCAAGTTCATCGGGCCGGCCAGTCTGGAAATTGGATTGCAAACGACTGCAGACCTTAATAAATACATACTCATGTCGGAACGTCGACAAAGCTTTCTTGAAGGCGTGTTGTACTTGATGATTGGTATGGTGGCTGTGGCTGCATTCATGACCCGCAGCGCACTGTTTGTCAGTTACGGTTTCTGGCTCTTTGCCAGCCTTCGATTGGTGGCTTTGTCCGAGGGTTGGGATCACACAATTTTTGGTTTTGAATTGAAATCAGAACCCCTAATGCGAGCTCGTATGCTGGCATTGGCAATGTACTTTTCTTCAACCGTACTGATTGTTACCCAACTTTTTGAGAATATTCGAAGAGAATCCTGGCTTGGTGTATTGCGAGCTCTGCAATGCGCCTGTTTTATTTTGCTTGCGCTTGCAATATTTTCTCCTTACCGCGCTTTTTTGGAGTTGCTTTGGCCAATGAGCCTGGTAGCAGCCTTCGCTGTTGCCTGGGTAGTTGTTCAGAACTTTCTGGAAAAGCGTGATCGGGTTGCCATTTATTATCTTGCGGCCATGTTGATTTCGTTGGCTGGTGCTGTGGCTGAAGTATTGTCCGCTTGGTTCGATCAGCGGTTCCTGGTCCAATATGTCAACAGTGCTTCAGTGACGGTACTGGCCAGTGTAATGACAGGCGTTGCCCTAGCCGAGTTTCTCAGAAAAGCACAGCGTCAGCAGCAACTGGCAGCCCAGGAAATCAGAGAGGCTCATGAGCGGCTGGAAAATGTTTTTGATATTGCGCCGTCAGCGATGTTTACCTGTACGCGCCAGGGGCAGTTGATCCATTTTAACAAGCAGTTCACCGATCTTTTCCTGAATCAGGATGGTGTTCCAACCCTGGATTTTCTTCAGCCCCAGCGACTTGCTGCTTTGTTTAATTTTCTGGAGCAACCGGGCAAGTCGGTCAGGCGAGAGTTACCGGTGGTGGTGAGTGAGGGACAAACGCGGTGGTATGAACTGGTTGTTAGTCGTGATCACCGTGAGCTTGTTGGTGTTGTGGCAGATTTCACAGCCAGAAAGGACCGGGAATTGGCTTTGCATTTCCAGGCAACTCATGATGAGTTGACCGGCGCACTAAATCGACGTGGATTACAAAATATTATTCACAAGAGGCTGAACGGGCAAGCCGCCAACTTCACTTTTTTTTGCGTAGATATCCGGCATTTTTCGAGATTGATCAGTGCGTATGGCCTTGCGATCGCTGATCAATTGTTACAAGCGTTTTACACTGAGTTGTATCGCCACATGAATGCCCATGGCGAAATTTCACGAATGCATTTTGACCAGTTCGCAGTGATGATTCAGCAGAATGATTCTGGTCGTGCGGAAGAAGCCTTCAACGCCTTTTTACACCGGCTTGATTCAGTACCATTTCAATTTGAAGGACGCAGTATTCAGGTTTCAGCTTTGGCTACACTGGTGTTTCAGAGCGCAGTTGATAATGTTCTGGATGTGATGGAAACAGTAGAAATGTCCATGCGTGAATCCAAACTCAAGGCCAAACGTGTCAGCAACATAGAACGCGTGGTGTTTGAGCAAAACCAGACCCGCCGTTTGCTGGATCAATCGAGAACAATTCGCCGGCTTGATGATCAGAAGCTACCTGCCGGTTTAACTTTGGCGTGGCAGCCCATACTGGCTATGAATGATCATAATGGTCCTTTGTATGTAGAGGCCTTGTTGCGGATAAAAGATGAAACAGGAAAGCTTGGCTCAGCAGGGTTTTTGCTTGAGGCCTGTGAACGGGCAGGGCGCACTGCATTTTTGGACAGTTGGGTATTGAGTCGCTCGCTCGATTTCTTGAATCAAAATGCAACGCAGCTGAAAAAGCTGAGTGTGCTGAGTATCAATGTATCTCCCGGTTCGCTGAATGATGAAACTTTTCTTCAAGATTCTTTGGCTTTGATTAAGGCACATCAGCAGCATGCGTCAAAACTGTGTCTGGAAATTACCGAGGTGGGCTCGGTGATCAACCTGCAGGCGGTACAGGCTTTTATTGAAAAGGTTAGGGGCTTGGGTGTGCGCATTGCCCTGGACGATTTTGGTGCCGGTTATAGCAATTTCAGATATGCGATGGATTTGCATGCTGATGTGATCAAGATTGATGGATCCATCGTGAAAAATATTTGCCAAAGTACAGAAAGCCATGCCGTGGTTACTGCGATTGTAGGCTTGGCTCACGACCTGGGGTGTAAATGTGTGGCCGAGTGGGTTGAAGATTTACACACACTGCGTGAGCTGAAGGAACTTGGTGTTGATTATGCCCAAGGTTACCTGGTGTCTCCGGCGGTTGAATGCGAGCATTTTCTGAATTTGAACAGCACGCTTGAATTGATGCCCGACCAAGGCCGTGCTCGAATGATTCAGGATGCCTTGGCGTCAGTTTCTGGTTGAGTACAACTTAGTTCGCCATACTCTACCCAGAAACGTTTAACGATGGATTTTTCCAGCTGACCCCGCTTGCTCAAGGGGCAAGCAAAGCGCAGGGTCATGCGCAGGCATTTTTCATCGACGCTTGCCCAAAATACCTCGGGCCTTGCTTTGGGCAAGTCCACAAAGTTATCGCGTTCAATGGCCGAAAAATGACGTTCCGCTTCGTCTATCCAGTGTTTGCCAGCTTCATCGGCCAATTGAAGTGCAAGCGATTCTGCTGCCTGAATTTTTACCCACTTGTCGAAGTGGAAGTCGATCAGGTGTATACCGTAGGAACCATACACCGAGAGGTTTTTCATGGCCTGCGTGAATACGAGGCTGTTGGGCAAGGAAAGCAAACGGCCTGTTTGCTTTTTTGATGGGCCAATTTCAGCCAGTTCAAAAGTAACGAAACCTGTGTTGACCAACTGCCCGGTGAATTGCCCCACCTCAATGGTGCTGCCAATTTTCAGGCTTTTGTTCAAGGAAATGACCACTGCACCCCAAAGGCACAATATGAATTCCTTGCTGACAATCAACAACGCACCGCCAATTGCTGCAAGGGAAATCAGAAAACCTGTAATTTGGCCTGACCACAATGCCAGCACCAACAACAAGGCAGTTACCCATACAATATTTTTACGCCGAACCCATGTGGCCCGCACATTGCCGGTGTGCGGTGGTGTGGCTTTGGTTTCACGCAGCAGTCGCCAGTGCATGAACCGATTAACGGTGGCTGCCAGCATGAGAATGGCGATGGACAGGAGCAGCCTGCCCAAGCGCCCTCCGAGAAAGTTGAAAACCTGCTCGACTGCGGGTTCAAGGTCTTTGAAAAATTGAATGATTTCCATGTCAGCTTCTACTTGCTACGCCTTTATCTTGCTGGAAAATTGCTTCCAGTTCCTCGCGGCCTTGGCGGCCGATCTCGATCACTTTGTCTGTATTGCCGATCACTTTGCTTTGCTTGTCCAGTAAATTCTGATCGTGCAGTTTGAAGGTTTCTGCTTTTTGCATGGCTTGACCGTCGCTGTAGCCCAATGCGTGAAGTGCCTCGGTTGCGGCTTCCAGGGCACCTGCGAAAAGCTCTCGTATTACCGAATGCGCGCCTGCGGCCTTCAAGGCGAGATAGTCATTTCTATTGTGTGCACGGGCAATAATTGTAATTGAGGGGTAGTTTTGAACGATGAATTCGACAATGGCCTGGGTCATTTTCGGATCATCGATTGCAACGATTACCGTACGAACCTTGGCAATGCCTGCGGCTTCTAGCACCTCACCACGCGATGCATCACCGTAGTAAACCTTGTTACCGAATTTTTTTACAAATTCAATGTGTTCAGCATCTTTGTCCAGCGCAGTGAAGTGTATTTGATTGGCCGCAAGAATACGGCCAGTGACCTGACCAAACCGGCCAAAGCCCAGAATAAGTGCTTCTGATTCGCTGGAGTCGAATTTATCAAGGCTCTCCGGGGCCTTTGCAATTTGTTTGTCTGTGAATTTTTCAAACCACAACACAGCCGGTGCGGTCAGTGCCATTGAAATACCAATCATCAAATTGACTATACCCGCCGTGCCTTCGCCCAGCAATCGAAGATCCGTGGCTTGCGCCATGATGACAAAACCGAATTCACCACCCTGGCACAACATTAAACCCAACATGAGGCCGCGCGGGAACGGAACACCTGCCAGCATGACCAGGCCAATAATGACAAGTGCCTTTAATGACATGAGGCCGAGGGTGCCTAACATCACGGTAAGTGGCGATTCAATCAGCAAGCCGAAATTCAGCGTCATGCCGATGGAGATGAAAAACAAGCCCAGGCTTAAGCCCTTGAAGGGTTCAACGTCGGCTTCAAGCTGGTGGCGAAACGAGGAGTTGGCCAGCATCATGCCGGCCATAAATGCACCCAGCCCCATGGACAAGTTAGCATGTTCCATGACGACTGCTGCGCCCAGCACAATTAACAAGGCCACCACTGTCATTATTTCTCGTCCGCCGTAGCGCGACAAAAATTGCAGGGCCGGGTTGATCAGGAAACGGGCAAATACAATCAACCCAAGAATTGCAGCGGGTGCCAGCCACCACTGGCCCGGGTCGGTGTCGGGTTCAATTGGGGCCAAGGCCTGCACCGCAAACAGAATGGGCACAACGGCCAGGTCTTGAAACAGCAGCATGGAAAAACCTCGCCTGCCGTCTTCATTGCCCAATATGCCCTTGTCAGCCATCAATTGAATGGCAAATGCGGTAGAGGACAATCCCAAGGCAAGGGCGATGACCAAAGCGGCATTGCTGTTCATTTCAAACATGAATGCAAGCACACCGTAAATAATGCCCGCTGTAATAAACAATTGGCCTGTACCCAACAACAGCACTTGGGCGCGCATGGCCCAAAGTTTGGCGGGTTCCAGTTCAAGACCGATTACAAATAGCAGCAAGATGACGCCAATTTCAGAAAAGTGCAGTACTTTTTCAGGGTCGTCGATCAATCCCAGTACCTGCGGGCCGATGACCACGCCAGCGGCTAAATACCCAAGAATTGCACCCAAACCCAATTTCTTGAACAGGGGCACTGCCAAGGCGGCAGCCAGTAAAAAGTAAACAACACTTTCCATCATTTCGTGTCTCTGGTTTTTTTATTACATCAGTTCAATGGCCATTGCAGTTGCTTCACCTCCGCCGATGCACAAACTGGCCACGCCAATTTTTCCGTTTGTTTTCTTCAAGGCACCAATCAGTGTGCACACAATTCTTGCGCCGCTTGCGCCAATAGGGTGGCCCAATGCACAGGCGCCGCCGTGAATATTCACTTTCTCGGCAGGCAAGTTCAAGTCAGCCATGGCGGCCATGGTAACTACCGCAAAGGCTTCGTTGATTTCGAACAAGTCTACTTGTGCAGCATTCAGACCGGTTTTTTCAAACAGCCTTTGTAACGCACCAACTGGCGCGGTGGTAAACAAACTTGGTTTTTGTGCGTGGGTGCTGTGCCCCAGTATGCGCGCCAGTGGCTTGATTCCCAGTTTTTCTGCATGGCTTTGTTTCATCATGACCAAAGCCGCCGCTCCATCGGAAATGGATGAACTGTTGGCTGCGGTTACCGTACCACCTTCGCGACGAAAGGCGGGTTTCAGGGTGGGCACTTTGGCTGGGTCTGCTTTTAACGGTTGCTCGTCGGTGCTGATCAGTTCAGTGCCTTGGCGGCTGGTCACTTCAATGGGCGCAATTTCCCACTGAAAACTGCCATTTTCAGTGGCCTGTTTGGCGCGGGCCAGTGAACGAATTGCGAATTCATCTTGTGCCTGGCGGCTAAAACGGTATTGGTCTGCGCATTCTTCGGCAAAGGTGCCCATCAGGCGGCCTTTTTCGTAGGCGTCTTCCAGGCCATCCAGAAACATATGGTCCATCACTTGGCCGTGGCCCATGCGCATGCCGCCGCGTGCCTTGGGCAGCAAGTAAGGGGCATTGCTCATGCTTTCCATACCGCCTGCAACTGCCACTTGTGTGCTGCCAGCCAGAAGACTATCGTGCGCAATCATGATTGCTTTCATGCCAGAACCACACATTTTGTTGATGGTGGTGCAGGCGCTGCTCAATGGCAAACCCGCGGTAAGTGCGGCTTGGCGGGCGGGGGCTTGGCCCTGGCCTGCGGGCAATACACAACCCATGATCACTTCATCAACTTTTTCAGAAAGGGTAGGGTGCCCGGCGCGCAGCACCGCCTGTTGAATGGCGTGGGCACCCAGTTCGCTGGCGGTGAAGCTGGCCATGCTGCCCTGAAAACCGCCCATGGGGGTGCGGGCGGCGGATACGATCACGATGGGGTCGTGGCTCATGGTGTGGGGTCTCCAGAAAAATAGGTTTTATTGATTCCTATTTTCCTGTGCCCACAGGGTTTTTATATACTTGCGTGGTGATTATGCAGCAGTTTTTTCAGGCCTTTTTTCTGCGTTAAGTTCATCCCGCAGTACCTGGGTGGCTTTCACCATTACAGCCAAAGCTGCTTCGGTTTCTTCCCAGCCGCGGGTTTTCAAGCCGCAATCCGGGTTCACCCACAGGTTCTCGGCTGGAATTACCTGTGCAGCCTTTCGAATAAGCCGCACTATCTCATCTTGACCGGGTATGCGGGGTGAATGAATGTCATATACGCCTGGGCCTATTTCATTCGGATAATGGAATTCGCCAAAGCCGCGCAGCAGTTCCATGTCCGAACGGCTGGTTTCGATGGTAATTACGTCGGCATCCATGGCTGCAATGGCAGGCAAAATGTCGTTGAATTCCGAATAGCACATGTGCGTGTGAATTTGAGTTTCGTCGCGCACTGGGCTTGCTGAAATGCGGAACGCCTTGCTGGCCCATTGCAGGTATTCATCCCATCGTGCTTTGCGCAAGGGTAAACCTTCGCGGTAGGCAGGCTCATCAATTTGAATCATGCCAATGCCTGAGGCCTCCAGGTCTGTTACCTCATCGCGTATGGCCAGGGCAATTTGCAGTGCAGTGGTTGAGCGGCTTTGGTCGTCGCGCACAAAGCTCCACTGCAAAATGGTGACCGGGCCTGTCAGCATGCCTTTCACAGGTTTTTCGCTCAGGCTTTGCGCAAAGCGGGCTACATCAACTGTCATTGCCTTGGGGCGTGCTACATCGCCAAACAAAATTGGCGGTTTTACACAGCGCGAGCCATAACTTTGTACCCAGCCATTGGCCGAGAAGGTAAAGCCCTCCAGTCGTTCGCCAAAATATTCCACCATGTCGTTACGTTCAGCTTCACCATGCACCAATACATCCAGCCCGATGCGTTCCTGAAACTCAATGGCTTGACGAATTTCCTGGCTAATATGCTGCCAGTATGTTTTTTCATCAATTTCGTTCTTCTTGAACCGCGCCCGCAAATTCCGAATATTTTTGGTTTGCGGAAACGATCCAATTGTGGTGGTGGGGTAGGCTGGCAGGTTAAAACGCTCGCGCTGTAATTTCTGGCGTACAGCAAATTCACAGTGGCGCTGGTCTGCACTGGGTGCCAGTGAAGCCAGGCGTGCCTTTACTTCAACGTTGTTCAAAAGCGGGCTTTGCGCGCGTTGCTTAACCGTGGCTTGGTGTTCATTCCATAAAGTGGCTAGTCCGCCTGTGAGTTTTTTCCCTTGCAATTGCGCGTTTCCAGCCTGCTTTAAAAGCTCCAGTTCCTCCAGTTTTTCGATTGCACCAGCCAGCCATGGCAATACCAGCGGGTTTACGGTGCTGTCGTTGCTAAGTTGATAAGGCACATGCAGCAGTGAACAACTGGGTGCCAGCCACACTTCATTTTTGCCTGCATCAAATGTTTTGCCGATTTTGTTCAATGCAGCTTGTAGATCGGTCTTCCAGATATTGCGCCCATCAATCAAACCCAGCGATAACACCTTGTAATTCGGTAGCCAGTCGAGAATCAATGGCAAGTCCTCTTGGGCGCGCACACAATCAATGTGCAAACCATCAACTGGCAGTTTGCACACTGCACTGGTGTGGCCTTGCGTGGTAGAGAAATACGTGGCCAGCAAAATTTTCACACCACTGCTTTTCAGTTGCAGGTAGCTTCTCTCGAATGCAGCCAGGTAGTTAGCTGGAAGGTCGAGCCCAAGTATGGGTTCATCCAGTTGAACCCATTCAATACCCCGCGTTTTAAGCTCTGCCAGGATTTGCCCGTACACAGGCAGTAGTTGTTCAAGCAAGTCGAACTGCTCAAAACCAGCCTGTTTGCTTTTGCCTTGAAACAGAAAAGTAAGCGGGCCAATCAGGCAAACCTTGATAGGGTGGTTCAGCGCTTTTGCCTGTTCCACTTGCTCCACAAGGCTGGCTGCATTCGCTTTGAATGCGGTTTTAGATGTGAACTCTGGCACCATGTAGTGGTAGTTGGTGTCAAACCACTTGGTCATCTCCAGCGCCCATGTTTCGTGAACATGGTTGCAACCGTGGCTTTCGGTCGATTTTCCGCGAACCATGGTGAAGTAGCGTTGCAGCTTGGATTGTTTTTCTTTGAACTCGAAACGTGCAGGTTCGCAGCCCAGCAATTGAATGTGATCAGCCATTTGATCATAAAAGGCAAAATCGCCCACTGTGATGAAGTCCAGGCCAGAATCAATTTGTGCTTGCCAGTGTTTCAGTCGCAATTCTTGCGCTGTAGCGCGTAATTCTTCCTCGGTCGTTTCACCGCGCCAGTGGCCTTCAAGGGCAAACTTCAGTTCGCGGTTTTCACCAATTCTGGGAAAGCCCAGGATGTGCGTTTTGATCATGATGTGTTTACTTGTGTTGGATTTAAAACATCATGATCCGTACAAAAAGGGTATTATTCAAACGAATAATATTTCTTAAAAGTGTGAATTATATTCATGTCAAAAAGTATTCTTGAATTGCGGCACTTGCGTACCTTGCAAGCCATTGAAGAAACTGGCAGCCTAAGCCGCGCAGCGGATGTGTTGTGCATTACTCAAAGTGCGGTGTCGCATCAAATCAAGGCACTGGAAGACTGGTTTGGTGAAGAGCTGGTGTACAAGCAGGGTGGTCAAAGCCGTTTCAGTGTGGTCGGGCAACGCCTGTTGCAATTGGCTGGGCAGGTGCTGGCGCAGGTGGACCAGGCTGAACTGGATATTCTGAAAATGAAGCAGGGTGCAGGCGGCCCCTTGCGCGTGGCCGTGGAATGCCACACCTGCTTTGACTGGCTTATGCCTTCGATGGATGTGTACCGCAACCGCTGGCCGGAGGTGGAGCTGGACATTGTTTCAGGCTTTCATGCCGATCCCGTTGGCCTGCTGCACAAAGGCGAGGCCGAGCTGGCAATTGTGTCCGAGCTTTGCGAGGAAGAGGGCATAGTTTCTTTCCCCCTGTTTCGGTTTGAAATGGTGGGCCTGGTGCCTGTAGATTCAAAGTTGGCCAAACGTGCGTATTTAAAACCGTCCGATTTTGGTGATGAAACCTTGCTGACCTACCCGGTACCTGACGACATGCTGGACGTGATCAAGCATTTTTTAACCCCCGCCGGTGTGCAGGTTAAGCGCCGCAGCAGTGAATTGACTGTGGCTTTGTTACAGCTGGTGGCCAGTAAGCGCGGTCTTTCCGCCTTGCCAGCTTGGGCGGTGAAAGGCTACGTTGAGCGTGGCTATGTTGCGCAGGTGCCACTGGGCAGGAAAGGCTTGATGTCAACCTTGTATGCCGCGTTGCCCAAAGCCATTGCTGGAAAGCACTACACCGCCGACTTTGTGGCGGTGATGCGGGAAGTGTGTGCGCGGGAACTGGATGGTATTGAGTTGTTGGGTGACGACTGAAAGACCTATTCAACGAATACGTTGCAATATTCAAGGACGTATTTTCCGTTGGCGGACTTCTTAATGTAATGCTTTGTGTCTAACTGCAAAAAGATGGGAGTTGTATCTTTCAGATTACCGTTTCTTAGGCGATCCAGCAATTCCCATCTCGATTTTTGAACTGGGCTAATTTGACTTTTATTCGGTTCAATCCCTTTGAATCGAATCTGAATGGTTCTTTGGCAATTGGGCGCCTCGATCGGAAACAGCTTCTTGTCGATTAATATTTCAAACTGCGACCAGTTTCTGACAAAAGACTCAAGCGTGGCTGGAGCGTCTTCATTCACATGTAAATCATTTGTGTCTGAAATATATATTGTCGGAATTTCAATGAACTGGATCGGCTCAGTGGCAAGCAAGTTCACTTGGGTGCAGAACAACAAGGTGAAGGCAGCAAATTTATTTGCCATCGCAAAGAAGCTCCCCGACGGTCTGATTCCAGACTTCGATGTATTTGTCGGGAAACCCTTTGCCCAAAATTGTGTTGTAATATTTTTTCCAATAATTGGCCATGCCTTCAGTATCTCCCGCATCTGGTATTGCTTCTTTTACCCTAGCGTAATGTACGCGCGCCATGGCAGTGGCATACAGATCATTGTTAATGAGCTCATCCTCTGCATTGGCTTTGTGGTTCGTTTTGAATTGTAATACCTTGTCGGCCAGAGATTTACGATAGCTGAGATAGTTGTTCCATATGTCGTCATGTGTTGCCATTTCCATTTGATACAAGCCCCGAGCCGGTCCGTTGCCTAATTGTTTTCTCCAGGTTAGTCTGCTTTCAACTAGGGCAGTTCCGAGTAATAACTCTGCCACATTGTCGCCTCCCATCCCCATGGTTTTAAGTGTGGGAAGGATGGTGTCTCGATAAAAATAATGGCATATGGCTTTGGTTGGCATGATTACTCCATCAGATAAGCGGCTAAAGCCTATTCCGGCAAGTCTGGGAACTCAAATTAAGGTATCCAAAGTCCCTTGTCTTGATTAACCAGTCCCCCCACCTGAACATACACAGCTGTAAACACCAATAACGTTTGGCATGGAAGCAACGCCCCGCTAGATCTATACGTAAAAACGAACGTTCGTTCGAATCAGTCCTCCACTTTGCTATCGTTTTCTGCGTTAATCTCTTGATCAATTGTCCATTTAATTCATAAAAACAGCAGTTTTGGAGACTTTTCAATGAATTTGAATAAATTGGTGGCCGTGGTTACGGGTGGAGCGTCGGGTTTGGGCTTGGCAACAGTGGAGCAGTTTGTTGCTGCCGGAGCCAAAGTGGCCGTGTTCGACATGAACGAGGAAGCGGGTAAAGCGGCGCAAGCTGCCCACCCAGGCAAGGTGATTTTCCAGAAAGTGAATGTGGCTGATGCAGCTTCTGCCCGCGCCGGGATTGAGGCCACCATGGCTGCTTTTGGGGCTATTCACATTGCCGTGAATTGTGCCGGTGTGGGCACGGCGGGAAAAACGCTTGACCGCGACAGCAAAGCATTGCCACTGGAAGCTTTTGCAAAAACCATCAATATTAATTTGATTGGTACTTTCAATATTGCAAGCCTGGCCGCTGAAGCCATGGCCAAGAACGCACCCGATGAAGACGGCCAGCGTGGCGTAATTATCAACACCGCCTCGGTGGCCGCATTTGATGGCCAAACCGGGCAAGCCGCCTATTCTGCAAGTAAAGGCGGCGTGGTTGGCATGACCTTGCCCATGGCTCGCGATTTGGGTCGCTATGGCATTCGCGTGATGACGATTGCCCCCGGCATTTTTGATACACCGATGATGCAAGGCGTTTCGGAAGAATATCGCCAACCGCTGATCGCCATGGTTCAAAATCCGAAGCGCTTTGGTGCACCAGCCGAATATGGCCGCCTGTGTGTAAGTATTGTGGAGAACAATTACTTGAATGGCGAAACAATTCGCATCGACGGCAGCATTCGCATGCAGGCGAAGTAATAAAAGCACATAGGAAAGGGAATCATTATGGGCTCAGTGGACCAGGTAATAGGCCAATCAGCAGATCAATTCAAAATGGCTGAAAATGAAGACATCACATTGTTCCGAGACATGCTATTGCGTTGTCTTGAAAAGGAAGTGATTCCGCATTACGACCAGTGGGAGAAAGAGGGTTGGATGCCCAAGGAAACCTGGTTGATGCTGGGTGCTGCGGGCATGCTGGGGCCAGACATGCCAGAGGAGTTTGGTGCTGCTGGTGCACCATTCGAAGTGGCCCTGATGATTCTTGAAGAAACCTGCCGCCTGAATTTGCATTCACTGAGCACGGCGTTGAATGTGCATGCCAACATCGTGATGCCCTACATCAATAATTTGGGCACTGCTGAGCAAAAAGTGCAGTGGTTGCCACGCATGGTGACCGGTGAAATTGTGGGTTCAATCGGCATGACTGAACCAGGCGCGGGCAGTGACTTGGCCGGTATGCGCACCAATGCAGTTCGCGATGGTGATGAATGGGTGATTAACGGCTCTAAAACATTCATCACCAACGGTTTGCACTGTGGCTTGATTGTTCTGGCTGCAAAAACCGACGCCACCAAAGGTGCCAAAGGCATCAGCCTGTTTTTAGTGGATAGCAGTTTGCCCGGTTTCAAGAAAGGCAAGGGCATCAAGAAAATGGGCCAGCACTCCAACGACACAGCCGAGTTGTTTTTCGATAACTTGCGCGTGCCTGCCAATGCCTTGCTGGGCGAGGAAAACAAAGGCTTTATTTACCTGATGCAAGAACTGCCGCGTGAGCGCCTGGGCTTGGGTTCGCAAGCGGTGGGTGCTTGTGAGGGAGCTATGGCAGTTACTGCTGATTACGTGAAACAACGCAAAGCGTTTGGCAGTACACTGGCCCAGTTTCAAAACACCCGTTTCAAAATGGCTGAGCTGCGTGCGCAGCTTGAGTTGACCAAAGCCTACTTAAAACAGTGCGAGGCCCGATTCAAACTGGGTGTGATGACCACTGAAGAGGCATCTATTCTGAAACTGATGTCAACTGAATTGCAGGTGAAGTTGACGCATGAATGTTTGCAGTTGTTTGGCGGTTATGGCTACACCGAGGAATACCCAATTTCCAGATTCTTTACCGATGCGCGGGTGCAAACCATTTACGCGGGCACATCGGAAATCATGAAGGAAATGATTGCGAGAGGTGAGCTAGGGCGGTGATGCGAAGCGGTCGCTAACTCGGCGGGGTTGCCTGCTTCCTCACTGAAAACCGCTTGATCCCTTTTTGAATTAATTCTTGCTCACCGATCTCGGCAAAACACATGGCCGAGTATCGGTGTTGACTAATCGCCAAACGCAGCGAATGAATTCAAACGGGGCAGTTTTCTTGAAGTTCGGAACAGGCAAACCCACTGCCGAGTTGGCGTGGCGTAGTGCAAGCTCAATCGGCAGCGATGTCCCAATCGCTTCGCCTTCAAGAAAACCTGCCCTTGCGTGCCGAGCAGGGCCGGTGTCGCACAGCATGGGCGACAGAGAACGAGCCCGACCCGTTTTTTGGAGGGTCGTTCTCAGGCATCGCAAGGCTCAGCATGGGAAATACAGGTTTTCTGGCGGAGAGTTGGGATTCGCGCCGATAGAGCAGTTAACAGCGTCCGATAGTTAACAGCGCCCGATAGAGCAGCTAACAGCACCGATGGAATGCGTAATCACTCCGATTGAGCAGACAATACAGACGATTGAGCAAGCAATCACGCTCGACACAAAACCGCAACATCACACTGGCATAAAGAGAGGTTAGTACTTCCTCAATCTTTCCATACTTTGCCTACATGAAAAAAATCTTCGAGACTTTGCACGAACAGCGTTGGGACGACCACCGCTACTACCATCACAGCCGTATTAATCAAAGCCTGCACTTGCTCAGTGCCTTGTCATTCCTGTTTGGCTATGTGCTGTTGTTTATCGACCCTGTGTCTGCCGCGCTTGTCGCCTGGCTTGTGGCCATGACCAGTCGCCAGATCGGGCATTTCTTTTTTGAACCCAAAACCTACGACTATGTGAATGATGCCACGCACGATCACAAAGAAGACATCAAGGTGGGTTACAACTTGCGCCGCAAGGTGATTCTGCTCAGTATCTGGGGGGCTTTGCCGGTGTTGATGTGGTTTAGCCCATCTACTTTTGGTTTGCCTCCAACCGGTGCAGACACGGCCAGTTTTGTGCGCAGTGTTGGCGAATCATGGTTGTGGCTGGGTTTTGGTGGTTTGGTGTTTAGAACCATTCATCTGTTTTTCATTCGTGACATCGAAACGGGTTTGGTGTGGGCCTTGAAAATTATCACCGACCCATTCCATGACGTAAAAATTTATTACAAGTCGCCGTTCTATCTTCTCAAAGGCCAGTTGATCGACCCAATGGAAGATGTCAAAGCGCGCCAGGTTTCACTAAGCACGCGCCGCTGAATTTTCTTGTTGCTGTTGCAGGCCTCGCTGGTGTCCCACCAGCCATCGGCTTGCATGCGGCGGGCCGCTTGAATAAAGCGGTCGCAGAAAGTATCAAAGTCTGCGTCGGTGTAGTTGTGGCTGAAAATCATTCTGCCTGAACCCACCCAACTCAACATCATTCGGGCTTGCAGCAAGTAGAACTGAAACATCCAGTTAAACCGGGACGGTTTGGTGTACAGAATAGTAAACACCGACACCATGTTTTGTACTTCAACAGGCAATTCCAGTTCAGTCAGTCGTTTGTTTAAAGCAGCGCGTCTCGTATTCCAGACTGCGTCCACATTTTGGTACATGCGTTCCACTTCAACGCTGTCAATGTGTTTCAAAAACAGGTTCATGGTTTGCATCACATAGGGGTGCGAATTGAAGGTGCCCCTTGCAAAACAAATGTCTGCAGGTTTGTTGTTGCGGTAGCGCTTCATCAATTCTGCTTTGCCGCACAACACGCCCACAGGCAAACCGCCACCCAGTGTTTTTCCGTAGGTCACCATGTCGGCACGCACGCCAAAATAATCTTGCGCACCACCTTTGGCCAAGCGGAAACCCAGAAACACTTCGTCCAGTATCAACACAATGCCATTTTCTGTGCACACCTGTCGAAGCTGTTTTAGCCATTGGGTATAAGCCTCTTTGTTGTAGCCCGCTTTGCGGCCGCTGTTAATCAAGGCTGAATCGCCTGGCGCATTTGTGTTGGGGTGCAAGGCTTGCAGCGGGTTCACCAGCACGCAGGCAATGTCCTTTCGGGTGGCCAACACATGCAGTGTGCGCTGGCTCATTTCCTGTAGTGTCAGTGTTCTGTCTGCGCTCACCGGGTTACCAATACCTGGTTGTACATCGCCCCACCAGCCATGATAAGCGCCTGCAAAACGCACTATGCGTTGGCAGCCAGTGTGGTATTGCGCAAGGCGCACCGCTTGCATCACAGCTTCGGTTCCGCTCATGTGGTATGAAATTTCATCCTGGCCAGCCAGTGCAAGAATGCGCCGTGTGTTGTCCAATACCACCGGGTGATAAGGCCCGAGTACCGGGCCCAAAGCATCCATATCTGTAGCAGCGTGGCGAATGAAACTTTTGTAAATGTCGTAGCCCAGCAGGTTGGTGCCATAGGCACCGGTTACATCAATGTATTCATTGCCATCAATGTCCCACACATGTACGCCTTCTGTTTTTTTCAGAAAAAGTGCGGGCAACAGGTTCTCGTTCACCATCTTTCTGAATTGAAAGGGTACACGGTACTTGTGGGTGAATTGTGCATCGGAAATACTAGTGATCGCCTGTTCCAGCAAAAGCTTGCCTTGTGGGCAACGATCAAGCAGTTCTCTAGACAATTCATTGAAACCTTTTTTGCGCTTCTCAACGGTCAATTCATTTGCACTGTCGCAATTGAAAAACGAATCACCTTCAAGGCTGTACTGCGGTATCAATTTCGATACCCGTTTGGCCATGCGAACATGGCCGCTTAAGCCGGGGTGTTTTGCGCGCGACAATTGAAAGCGCCGATGCGCTTTGAAAACAAGATATGCACTGGCGCTGGCGCCAATGAGCAAGGTCAGGCTGTCAAGATTCATACACATTTCTGTCAAAAACAACAGGTAAGGTTGTACGCCAATTCGGTGACAGGCTGATTAAATTGCAAAAAAACTCACAGGTAGCTTCTTCGTTTCAGGCTTCCCGCATTCAGTTGCAGGAAAGTGCCAACTTCATGTTGACCAATCGAATTCCACGCTTGTTTAGCTGCTGGTTGATGGGGAAGATCAGCAAAATAAAACACCCATGGTTCGCGCAACCTGCCTTGTGGGTGTGGCGACAGTGTGCTGATTTAAATTTGCATGAGGCACAAAAGCAGCAATTCAATTCCATTCACGAGTGTTTTACACGTGCACTGAAGCCCGGCACGCGGCCCGTGGCCAGCCATGCTGCGGCCACCAGCCCGTGCGACGGAATTTTAGGCGCGCATGGCATGGTGGAAAATGGCATCTTGTTGCAAGTAAAAGGCTTTCCCTATGCAATTGAGGAATTGCTGATCGACCCTCTGCTGGCCCTTAAATTTCATGGCTACAACTATGCAACTATCCGAATAACAGCCAGCATGTATCACCGAATGCACTCGCCAATCGATGGCGTTTTAGAGCAGGTGGATTACATTCACGGCGACACCTGGAATGTAAACCCGGTGGCATTGAAACGCGTAAAAAAACTGTTTTGCAAAAATGAGCGTGCAGTGCTCAGCGGTAAAACCGCTGACGGTGAGCCGTTTGCAATCGTGCCTGTAGCGGCTATTCTGGTTGCGGGCATTCGCTTGCATTGCACCGGCCGGGTATTTGATCAAAACGACTGCGGGCCACAGCGTGTTCGCATACATACACCCATTCAAAAAGGTGAGGAGCTTGGTTGGTTTGAGCACGGTTCCACCATTGTTTTGCTGGTGCCGCCCCAACACAAGCTGGTTGAAGGCTTAAGCGAAGGAAGCCGATTGTGCATGGGGCAAGCCCTGTTTGAATAATTCGGTTATTCTTGCGCCCTATGGACATATTAATCAGCGAAGAAAAGGGCGTTCGCCAACTTCATTTTGGCAGTGACTGGGTGCAGGGAGCCATGCGAATAGCAAGGCCGTATGCGCTTGAGCTTGAATACACCCGCGAAATGATGGCCCCCTTGTTGCTAAACCCTGAAACAAACTGGCCACGCAGCGCTTTGTTTATCGGTTTGGGTGTAGGGGCTTTGCCCAAGTTTTTGCACAAGCACAGGCCCAACTGCAAAATTACCGTTGTAGAAATTTCCCATGCTGTGGTGGCCGCCGCTCAAATGCACTTCAAGTTGCCGGCGTTTTCAACGAACTTTCAAGTGGATGTAAATTGCGGAGCCGACTTTGTGGCAAACGCGGTTAGCAAAGGCAATCGTCAATTCGATTTAATCATGGTCGATGGTTTTGATGGCAAGGCCAAAGTAGGGCCTTTGAATTCCACTGCGTTTTATCTGAATTGCAAAGCACTGCTAAGTGATCAAGGGTATTTTGTTGCGAATTTGCTGAGCAATCAAAAAGATTCAGCGCAAAGCAAGCAGCGTTTGCTGAATGCATTCAACGGCCACACACTTGCCTTGGCGCCTTGTTCAAGTGGCAATGTGATCACACTGGCCCATTCAGGTGCTGGCTTTTCAGTTACAGAGGCCGAATTGTATGCAAATAGCCTGAGGCTAAAAGAAGAAACCGCGCTGAATTTGTCCAATACCGTAGCCAAACTTATCGCGGTCAGTCCAAAAGTTTAAATTGCATGCCTAAAATAGGACACAAAATAAACCCACAGAGACACCGAAACCATGCATAAAGAGCAACAATCCATTTGGTTTACCGCACCCAACCTGGAGCACATGAACGCCATGTGCAAAAACACGGCCTGCGAGGCTTTGGGCATTGAAATTACGGAAGTCGGGCCCGATTACATTCGTGGCACCATGCCAGCCGACGCCCGCACATTCCAGCCATTTGGTTTGGTTCATGGTGGCGCAAATGTGGTGTTGGCGGAAACCCTGGGCAGTGTGGCCGCCAATTTGTTGGTTGATAACAGCAAGTTCTATTGCGTTGGGCAAGAAGTCAACGCCAACCACTTGCGCGGCGTTAGAAGCGGCAAAGTGACAGGTACAGCAAGGCTTTGGCATGCCGGTAAAAGTTCTCAGGTTTGGAGTATTGAACTTCACGACGACAGCGGTAAGCTAAGTTGCATTTCCCGACTCACCATGGCTGTGGTGCCTGTCCCCGTTTCTAAATAATTCATGTCAAAAGTTACTGTGAAACAAGATAAAAACGTTCTCGGCGGTCCTTTGCTAGCCTGTTCTTATTCCCCACTAACTGGTTTCATGCGCGACGGCTGTTGCAGCACAGGCCCCAACGATCTTGGTCGCCACGTTGTATGTGCCAAAGTCACACAACAGTTTCTGGAATTTCAGCTGCGCATGGGTAATGATCTGATTAGCCCCATGCCGCAATATCGATTCGCCGGGCTGAAGCCTGGTGATCGCTGGTGCGTGTGTGCGGGTCGCTGGAAAGAAGCGCATGATGCAGGGGTTGCGCCTCCGGTTTATCTGGAAGGAACTAACCAAACTGCACTAGAAATTATCCCTTTGGAAGTGTTGCTCGAGTACTCGATTGTGTGAAAGGACCCCATGGCTAAAAAACTCGCCTCGCAGTGGCTGTCTGCGGCTCGCATCAGCCCCACGGCTTTGTACACGGGGCAGGTTTGGCAAGCCACGGGTCGATCAATTCCAGAGCTGAAGTCAATACCTGCCAGCGCGCTCTACCTCGCACTGGCGCCCTCCATGTTTGTTTCCAGAAGTTTCGGCGGTCCTACCCTCGAAGATTTCCTGTTGGCCCGCCACGACCTGATTGATCATCACCTGACCGAACTGATTGAGTCGGGCAAGATCACTCAGATCATCGAGATTGCGGCAGGAATGTCGCCGCGCGGCAGCCGTTTTGTGGAGCGCTATGGCGACAAAATCACTTACATTGAAGCAGACTTACCGGGCATGGTGACTCAGAAGAAAAGGTTGCTGGCGACCCGCCTGCGCGCTTCCCCAAATCACCATGTCAAGGAGGTAGATGCCTTTGCCGAACAAGGTGAACATAGCCTGGATGGTTTGGCCATGCAGTTGGATACAAGCCAGGGTTTGGCCGTTGTGACTGAAGGCTTGTTGAATTATTTCGACAAAAATTCCGTGCTGAACTTGTGGGCCAGAGTCTCGTCGGTATTGGAGCGGTTTCAGTATGGTGCCTACCTCTCGGATCTTCATTTGAAAGCCCAAAACTCGGATCCCTTGGCGCAGGCCTTTGTTGCGGGGCTTGGTGTTTTTGTGCGGGGCCAGGTACACCTGCATTTTGAAACCGCTGGGCATTTGCAACAGGCTATGTATGAAATCGGCATGGCTTGTCAGATACTCAAGCCCAGTGACTTCGCCGATCAAGTGCCGGCATGTTCTGCTAGAGGGGCAAACTTTTGTCGCATTCTGTTCGCCCGCCCTGCCGGTGCTGTAAAGTAAAGCAATAAAAGCAATAAAAAACCTGAACAACAAACAGGAGACAAAATGCGTTCCAAACGATTGCAGACCTTTTTGGTTTGCGCGGTGTGGGTTGTATTAAATAGCACTGCAGCAGTGGCGCAAACAGGCGCGATCAGCGCCATGGGTGCTGAAATGGCGGGAAATTCGGCTGGCACCATTCCAACGTGGACGGGTGGACTGACCAAAGCACCTGCCGGGTTTGATCCCAAAAAAGGCTATGCAGATCCGTTTGCAGGTGAAAAACCACTGTTTGTAATCAATCAAAGTAATTTGGCTCAGCACGAAAAATATTTGCCAGCAGGGCAAATTGCCTTGGTCAAACGCTACCCCAATTACAATATTCCCGTTTACAAAACGCATCGCACCGCCGCCTTTTCACAAGAAATGATGGCCAGCATCGGCTCTGAGGCGGGTAAAGCCAAACTGGCGCATGGTGGTTTGGCCGTTGAGGGTGTACAAGCTACCAGCGTGCCTTTCCCGCAGCCCACAAATGGGCTTGAAGCGGTGTGGAACACCTTGCTACGTCGCCCGGCTCAAACTTTAAGATCGCACACCGCCGGTTTTGTAGCCGGCAACGGCAGCAAGCCCGTTACTTTCGCCAGCAGTCAAACGATTGCTTGGGCCCCTGCAATTGGCAAGGCAGGCAGCACAACCTTACTCGCCCTGATCGGTGAGTCTACCAAGCCCTCGGCACAATCCGGTGAAGCGCTCCTTGTGCTCGATACACTGAATTTTAAAGAAGACGCCCGCAATGCCTGGATTGTGAATTCCGGTCAGCGGCGTGTGTTGCGCGCGCCTGAACTGGTACATGCCGCACCAGCAGGAAACACCGATGCCTTGCGCACAGTCGATGATATTTACGGATTCAACGGTTCGCCGGAACGGTTCGACTGGAAGCTGCTGGGTAAACGTGAAATGTACATTCCCTACAACAACTACAAGCTGAGCGACAAAAGCCTGAAGTACGAGAACATGCTCAATGATGCTTTTTTGAAGCCTGAATTGACACGCTTCGAGTTGCACCGGGTCTGGGTTATTGAAGGCACATTGAAGCAGGGCGCTGAGCACATCTACTCCAAGCGCACCATGTATGTTGATGAAGACAGTTGGTACGTTGCTTTGATGGACCAATACGATACCAAAGGCGAATTGTGGCGCATCAAAATGCTGTACCTGCTGCAAGCCTACGATGCGCCTGGCTTGTACACCGCAGGTGAGGTGCAACATGATTTGAATGCACGCAAATCAGTGTTCAGTGCATTTCAGAATGAAGAACCCGCCACAGAGTTCAATGTGCCAGTAAAACCAGGCGATTTCACTCCAGCGGCGCTGCGTAAGTTAATGCGCTAATTCCAGTTGAAACTGAAGGTGCGGTTTAGAGTGCTTTTTCATCAGCACTGGGCACGCAGCTACTACAATGTGCCCCACCTCACTTTGTATTCGCAAGGACTTTTAGCAGCATGGCCGAGCAGGACAAACCTGACAATGAGAAAGTTGATGCCGATGGCAGCATGATGGACCGCACCATGGACCGAATTAAGACCGGTGCATTCGAGCGAAATCTTGCCTTGACACGCATGGGGGTTGGTGTTGGCGCTAAAATTGCTGGCCACACCTTGCGCAATTTCTTCCGCCAGGGCGAGTCTAAAGAAGAGGCCAATCGAAATTTTTATCGCGCTCAAGCCAAGGAACTGGCCGACGAGTTGGGTCGCTTGAAAGGCAGTGTGATGAAGGCGGGGCAAATGCTCTCCTTGTATGGACAATACTTTCTGCCCGATGAAGCAGTAGAGGTATTGGCTACGCTTCAAGACAACACGCCAGCCGTGAATTGGTCCTTTGTTGAACCGCAGTTGATCGACGCCTTGGGCGAAAAAACAATTGCAAAGCTGGACATTCACCGAAAACCAATTGCTGCAGCGTCCTTGGGGCAGGCTCATCTCGCCACCATCAAAGCCACGGGTGAGCAGGTCGTGGTCAAAATCCAGTATCCTGGGGTTGCCAATGCGATCGATACCGACATACGTACTTTGTCGAGGCTAATATCAGCAACTCGGCTGGCTCCCAAAGCGCTTGATTTGACTGATGTGTTCAATGAACTGCGCGACATGCTTGTTCGCGAGTGCGATTACGCTCAAGAGCGTGAGTTTACAGAGACGTTTTACAACAGATTGGCTGACAACCCACGTTTTATAGTGCCCAAGGTCTACCCTGAATTCTGTGCCCAGCGGGTTCTAACCACACGTTATGAGCCTGGTTATTCGGTGGCCTCCAAAGAAGTGCAGGCCTTGTCGCAAAGCCGCCGGAACGCCTTGGCAAAAAGCTTTGCTGAGTTGTTTGTTACCGAGTTTTTTGAGTGGAATCTGGTTCAGACCGATCCCCATTTTGGAAACTACCGGGTTCGTATTGATCCCGTGGGTGATAACGACCAAATTGTGACGCTCGACTTTGGCGCAACCCGGCCATTTGACAAATCCTTTGTTGAAAGTTACGGGCGGATTGTTCGCGGATCGCTTCAAGCCAACAGACAGGAAGTAGCCCGTGGTGTTCTAGAGATCGGTTTGATGGACGCTGACACCCCTCAATCCTTTTTGGAGGGCTTTGGCGACTTAACTGAGTTGATTGTGGAGCCGTTTCGGAAACCATTCGACCCCTTGGTGCCAGAGAGGCTGTACACCCCAGGCGGTGCTTACCGGTTTGGCGACACTGATTTACCCGCCAGGGTTGGTCAGACCGCAGCCCTGAAAATGATGTCCAAGCATTTCAAGATACCACCTCAGGAAATCATATTCCTGCATCGCCGAATTGGCGGCGTGTTGGTTACTCTTAAAACCCTGCGGGCCGAATTGCGCTTGCATGAACTTCTTAAGCCGCACTTGGGTTTGAGTTAAGTTTCAGTCACGTCAATTATCCGTTGTCCGGAAATGTCAACTAAAACCCTGCTTTGACGCCAAAGCAGTTGGAACCTTTGTACCTTTGATTGCTCTAAATGTGCGTTAATGGTTATTGCAGTGCAGATTAATTATCTTTATTGAGCATATAGCGTAATTTGCATTGCTCAGTACATGAGCTTGTGGTCAAATAATTAAAGTTGTCCTAGACAAAAAAGGCGAACAAGATGTCAACAGCGCAAGACTCAATAGGTGTGGTCGTACTGGAACCCAACAAACAGTTGTTGGACAGGATTTGTGCATCTGCCCACAAGGTGTGGGGCCAAAATGAAGTGTTGCCTCGCCAAACCGGTAGAGAACTGGCCTTGGCGGCCAAAAACCTGAATGTGGGTTTGGTGGTGGTTCGCGCCAGTTTTCAACGTTCAAGCCAATTGGTGCAAAGCACCCTTCTTGACATGTATGGGGCTGGCACACAAATGATTATTCTTCAGGACACACCTTTCAGAGTTTCCGAGTCGACTTGGGCAACTGTTGCCGGCTTACATTTTTTATCGGACAAAGCCAATGACGAGCAACTGACCGACCTGCTTACGATTGCCTTGGTTCGCCACTGTATGCCCCAATTCAACAAGCTTATTTGACCTAGACAGACAATCCAAGTCATTCGCTTAAGTTTAGTGAAACCCATGGCAAATCGATAGTGTCACCGTGACCCAGCAGCCTGAAATCGCTGGGCGACAACTTGTGTTTTTCCAGAGCCAGCTTCAAATCACCAATCGGTTGATCCAGAGGTTCATCGGTCAATTCGAAGGTGCCCCAATGAATACCCATCGACATTTCTGACCCCACATCTTTGTGAATTTGAACGGCCTCGTCAGGATTAATGTGTTGGGCCTTCATGAACCAGCGGGGCTCGTAAGCGCCAACTGCAATTGCACTGAAGTCAAATGGACCCAAGCGTTTTCCAATTTCCTTGAAATCTTCGCTGTAGCCCGTATCCCCTGAAAAGTAGAAATTAAGCTTGGGGTTTTTCAGCGTCCAGCCGCCCCACAGTGATTTATTTCGGTCTGTCAGCGTTCTGGCAGACCAATGGTAGGCAGGTACAAACGTGATTTGGTTTTCTCCAATGGTGTGCGTTTCCCACCAATCCATTTCCTTGACTCTTTCAACCCCCCAGCTTTTCAAAAGTGCTTCAAGGCCCAGCGGCACCAAGAAGAGGGTGTCGGGTTGTTGTTTGGCCAATTTCACTACGGTGTTGTGGTCCAGGTGGTCGTAGTGACTGTGACTGATCACTACAACATCCACTTTTGGCAGGTTTTCAACACGACTGGGGGACTGAACCTTGCGTGAAGGGCCTGCCCATTGCACCGGAAATGCGCGAATGGAAAAGTGCGGATCGGTCAGCATGGTAAAACCGTTCGCTCGAACAAGAACGGTTGCGTGCCCAAGCCAGGTGGCAGTGGTTTCCGAGTAATCTGAAAGCTGGCTTTTGTCGAATGCTTTCAGTGGGAAATCTGCGTAGCTTGCAATAAATTCACCAGGGGGAGGTGGCAAATCCTTTCCGAATCGTTCGCGATACCAGCGAAGCAGGTCTGACATTGGTTTTGAGACAATGGTGCCGTCGGAGTTCACGAAGCCATTGGGCCTGTGGTGCGGTTTGCTGGAATCAAAGTAGGGATTCGACGCCGCACAGCCCAGTACTAAAACACCTGCGACAACACTAAGCACACCAGCTACAAAATACTTCATGGTTCAACACGGATGAATTAGAGTTCCTTCCACTGTGTTGCAAGGTAAACAGCAACAGGCAAGCCGAAGTAGAGTAAACAAAGTACTCTGAAATGATCCAGCGATTCTACCGCAGTGCTGCTGTTTGTGTTCAATTCAAGCCCGCCTAGTTGCCCCGGGTTTCCTGCGAACGCCAGTTCAAGGGTGCTGCTGGTTTCAAACATGGGTGCAATAAATGCGGGTTCGAGAATAAATGCACAACCCAATACCCACAGAATAAAAAACACGGCAAAACGCTTGATGCTCATCTTGATTACTCCTTTGACTGTTTTTATGTCGCCCTTAAAACAACTGTACAATAAACACTGTAACTGCGTACAGTATTTTTTAATGGTTGTGGTTTTTTGTAGTCTTCTAAAGTGCACTTGAATGAAATCAGACTGTTACAATCAAACTTGACGTGTTTTAAACATTTGGAGAAGAGTTTATGCAGTCCCAACGAATTTCGATCAGTGCAAAAGATGGTGGCCAGTTTGGCGCTTACTTGTCCTTGCCTCCAACAGGCAAAGGTCCGGGTATTTTGTTGATTCAGGAAATTTTCGGTGTAAACCAGCACATCCGTGAAGTGGCAGATCAATATGCCAGCGATGGTTTTGTGGTGCTCGCTCCCGATGTTTTTTGGCGCCAGGAACCTGGTGTTGACCTGGGTTATGACGACGCTGGCTTTAAAAAAGGATTCGGGCTGATGCAGGGGATGAACTTTCCCAAAGCAGTTGAAGACTTGTGTGCAGCGGTGCAAGTATTGAAGGCACGGCCTGAGGTAAACGGCAAAGTAGCCAGCCTTGGTTATTGCATGGGTGGAATGTTGTCTTATTTGGTGGGAACCACAGTGGGTGCTGTGGATGCAAGTGTTTGCTACTACGGTGGTGGCATACACACAGCACTCGATCGCGCGCCACAGGCCGAAATTCCCATGTTGATGCACTTCGCCGAAAAAGATGGTTTCATTTCCATGGAGGCAGTGTCTCAAATCAAAGCGGCGTTTGAGTCCAACCATGGTGTGGAAATTCACACCTATCCGAACGTGGATCATGGTTTCAATTGTTGGGGGCGCCCAATGTATCAGCAAAAAGCAGCATCACAGGCCAGGGGCCGTTCGCTGGAATTTTTGTCCCGAACCATTTCGGCCTAGACCATTTATTTTTTAAAGGCTATTTTTTTGAAAGCAACCCCTGCCAGTGCCGCTTCTTTGAGCAAGATCGTTTCAAATGCAATCAACGATTCTTGGCGCAATTACCCTCTGTTGTGTTTACTCTTTGTGATCGGTGTTGTTTGCTCAATTGTGTTCTGGACGCAATTGGGAGAAATGGCCTGGTTTGGGCAGCTTGTCTTGTTGCTGGTGTTTGTGGTGGTTTCGTTTGCCGCGGGTTGTGCACTGACCAGGGCATGGATGAGTTTTAAGCTGAAAGAAAGTTTGTTGAACTTGGGAGGCCACGAGGCTGTACCCGACCACCCAGAGGGAAAAAATTTTTTCGAAACCTTGGTCAATACGGTGTACCGCCTTGATCAGCAACAGCGTGCTTTGCTTAAAGGTTTTGACGATGAAAAACGTCGTCTTTTAAGTGTTGAAAACTGTCTGAATGGTTTTGTAGTTGAATTCAGCGTAACCGCGCAGGGGCTTGTGCGGGTTGAAAATGTCGACAATTCAATAGAACGTTTTTTTCCCTTGACAATGGCGGAATTTATTGCGGACTGGACCCAGGTTCTCAAACACATCGATTCCAGATATCACGCTGCGTTTCGAACGGTACTGTCTCGCCCGGAAGCATTTCCCAACCGTGAATCGCTCATTTTTTCGACCATCCGGCGTAGTGGGGTAGATCCACAGTATTTTCAGTTGACACTTCAGCGTGAAGCCAAGGCACCTGGAGTTTGCATGTATGCAGTTTGCCTTGATGTTTCTGATTTGGTGCTTGCCAAAGAGCAGGCCGAGAGCGCCGATCGAGCCAAATCCGAATTCTTGGCTACCATTAGCCATGAATTAAGAACACCACTCAACGCAATTATTGGTTTTTCCAAACTGCTTGAAGAACAGTTAGATGACCCGGAGTTGCGTGGAGACGTCCGCAATATTTCCAGCTCGGCCACCAGTTTGCATTTGATTTTGAGTGACGTTCTCGAATATTCGCGTATTCAGGCCAACGGCTTAAGGCTTGATCCGTCGCCTTTTGATCTGGAGGCCATGGTGCGTCAGGTGTATTCGCTCAACCGCAATTTGGCCCTTAAAAAGAACCTTGATTTTTCCTTTCTTAATGAGTCTGAAGGTCCCTGTTTTGTGCATGGCGATGCCAACAGGTTGCGGCAGGTGGTTCAAAACCTCGTATCCAATGCCTTGAAGTTCACTGACAATGGTTATGTAAAATTGCGTCTGATGGCATCACCTCCCACGCAAGGGCGGATCGAGGTGTTTATTGAGGTGGCTGACAGTGGAATCGGAATCAGCCAACCAACCATGCAAAAACTCTTTCAGCGCTTTAGCCAAGCCAGCCGCGAAATTAATCGCCAATACGGTGGAACAGGTTTGGGCTTGGCCATTTGCAAAGGGCTTGTCGAGTTAATGGGTGGGCGTATTGATGTCAGTTCTGAGCTGGGTGTAGGCTCGGTCTTTACGGTTAGCCTGAATTTGCCGGTGGCTTCTGCCCGGGCGCAGCTCAAGTCGAGCAAAGAATTTAACGCGCCATCAAGAGAATTGAGTATTTTGGTGGTAGACGATCACCCGATGAACATCAAGTTGCTAGACCGTTATTTGAGTAAAAGAGGCCACCAGGTGGTGCAAGCCACAGGTGGTTTACCTGCAGTAGAGCTGTGCGAGAAGCAGTGTTTCGATTTGGTGTTGATGGACATTGATATGCCCGATCTGGATGGGTATGCCGCAACGAAGGCAATTCGTGCCTCGGAAAATGCGCTGTCCAGGCATAGTTTCATTTGTGCTTTGTCTGGTTTGTCAGACGACAAAAGTATTGCCATGTCGACAAAAGTTGGTATCAATCTGCACATGACCAAGCCAGTCTCTTTCGAGAAGCTCGACAAATTGATTGACGAAATTGCTCAGAAGCAAGCCCCACAGAAACTGAAAGTAAACTGAAAAACCAATGGCTGGTTTAGACAATACCCAGTTGTTTTTCGAGGTAAGACCTTGCTTTTTCCAACCAAATGGTGAGTGCTGCAACCAAGTCGCTTTGGCTGAATGAGCAACTTTCTCCACCGAACATGGCAGTGCTTTCGAGGCGTTCAAGTATGCTTTCCAAGGCACCCTCGAAGACTGCGGGCAAATCGCGCAACAGGTCTTTCTCCTGCCGGAATGCAAAAATTAGTGCTGTCGTGTTTTCAAATTCATTATTTTCTAGCGAATCTGATAACTTTTTAATCCGCAACAGTGGATCTGCTGGTATGTTACTCATGAGTATTATTAAACCAAATTATTATTCCGGCCAGTGTACTCCAGCGTGGGTGGCTCGGCCTTAAAACTGAGGAGAATTTGACATGGACAGCAAGCTTTCGCTGGATAAAACCGCAACTGTGGCGCTGAATTACGACGCCGTTTTGGCCGATCTCGAAAAGATCGAACCGCTAATTTCAATTTTCCCCAAGCTGGAAAGCCTGAACAAGCTGGGCCCGAATACCTTTGAGTGGAAGCTCAAACCGATTGGTGCCATGGGTGTATCGCATGCGGTTCACTATGCGGCCACTTATGAAGTGGACAAAGCCAATGGGCGCTTAAGTTTCAAGGCCAAAGAGGGAGTGGGCAATGCCAGTTTGTCAGGCGCGTTTCAGTTCAAGCCAAACGGCAAGCAGGTGGATATTGAGATCGAGATTAACGGCCAGTTGCGGGACATCAAAGTACCAATGCTTTTAAAAGCAGCCACCCCTGGTTTTATTAAAACCATGTTCGATGGGCTGGTTGACCGATTCATTGAGAAGCTGGGGGAAAAATATGGCAAGTGATAAACCAGCCAATTACGACACCGGCAAAGCGATGCGTACCAAGGTTTTGGGTGCTGATTATGTGTCCAAAGCAGTGTCAAATCCTGAAGATTTCGCAGCACCGCTTCAAGACATTGTGACTTCTTATGCCTGGGGTACTGTGTGGCCCCGAGAAGGGCTTGAACCCAAAATTCGTAGTATCGCGACGGTGTCAATGTTGATTGCCTTGAATCGCCCCAATGAATTGAAGTTGCACATGCGCGGTGCAATCAACAATGGTGTAACGCCCAATGAGCTGCGCGAGTTGATTATTCACGCCAGCGTGTATTGTGGCTTTCCGGCGGCTATGGACAGCATGCGCCATGCCAAAGCCTTGCTGGAAGAGCTTGAGGCCGAAAAAACACCAGTTTCACAAGGCGATTAATTTCATTCAGGTATAAAAAAACCGGTGCCAGGGGTTTATCCCTGCACCGGCCTTGCGGGTAGTAGCCAAGAAATTATTTTTCGACGAATGCGCGTTCGAACACGTAATCGCCAGGCTCACCCACACCGGGTGAAACCACAAAACCTTTGGCATCCAGAATGCCGCGAATGTCAGCCAGCATGCTTGGGCTTCCACAGATCATGGCGCGGTCGGTTTCAGGGTTTAGCGGTGGCAGGCCAACATCCTTGCACAGTTCACCGTTTTCCATCAGTGTGGTTATGCGGCCAACATTCTTGAATTCCTCACGGGTTACGGTGGGGTAGTAAACCAGTTTTTCTCGAACCATCTCGCCAAAGAATTCATTGTTGGGCAGTTCTTCGGTGATGAATTCGCTGTAAGCCAATTCGTTCACATAGCGCACGCCATGAACCAAAATTACTTTTTCAAATCGTTCGTAAACTTCCGGGTCTTTGATCAAGCTCATGAAAGGGGCTAAACCAGTGCCTGTGCCAAACATGAACAGGTTCTTGCCAGGCTTCAAGTCGTCAAGAATCAGCGTTCCAGTGGGCTTTTTGCCCACCAATACAGAGTCGCCAACCTTCAAATGTTGCAATCGGGAAGTCAGCTTGCCATCAGGAACCTTGATGCTGAAAAACTCGAGGTGTTCTTCGTAGTTTGCGCTGGCAATACTGTATGCGCGCAACAAGGGCTTGCCTTCAACTTCCAGGCCTATCATCACAAAGTGACCATTGTGAAAACGCAGCCCGGGGCTTCGCGTGGTTTTGAAGCTGAATAAGGTGTCGTTCCAGTGGTGGACTTCGGTGACTTGTTCTTGAATCAGGTTTGACATGGTTGCGGCTTAACATCTCGTAAGTTTTTCGAACGGCCCAATAATAACGCACTGCATCAAAAAACGCTGTAAGTCATTCTATTTTTTAGTTATTTGCTTATTTGGAGTTTCCACTCTAACCGATTGGCAAGAATAGGGCGTCAATGGGGGTTATAAAGTGGGGCGAAGGTACACCACAACAACATCCAATAAGGGCACAAAACCCATGACAGAGACAAACGAAAAGCAGCGGCTTGCAAGCCAAATGGTTGTACATTCAGGCGATGTGGAACTGGCAGTGACCAGCCATGGCGAGCCTCACAATCCCACCATCATCCTGGTGCATGGCTACCCCGATTGCAGCACTGTGTGGGATCCCGTGGTCGAAATCCTGAAGCATCATTTCCATGTGGTTACCTACGATGTGCGTGGTTGTGGCAAGTCGACAGAACCTGGCTGGATGTGGGACTACTCCCTTGGCAAGCTTTCTGAAGATTTGCAGGCGGTTATGCGTGCGGTGTGTCCAACACAACCAGTGCACTTGGTGGCTCATGATTGGGGTTCCATTCAAACGTGGGAAAGCGTCACCGACTATCGCCTTAAATCCCGTATTGCCAGTTACACCAGCATTTCCGGCCCTTGCCTTGATCACATTGGCATGTGGATGCGCAACAGCTTTGCTGCGAGCAATCGCAAAGCCTTGGGCAATCTAATGGGGCAGTTAATGCACTCCTGGTATGTGTATGCATTTCAATTGCCGTTTTTGGCACCTGCTGCATGGAAACTGGGCCTGGACAAAGCCTGGCCAGGCATTGTGAAAAAAATGGAAGGTGTGAAGCACGACGCCAACCCCACGCAGCGCAAAGATGGTGTGAATGGTATTAATTTGTACCGTGCCAACATGCTGCCCCGAATCAGTAACCCGCGTTTGCGGCAAACCGAAGTACCTGTGCAGTTGTTGGTGCCCACCAAAGACAAATTCGTGACCACAGCATTGGTGGAATCGTGTTACCCATATGCCCACAATGTGTGGCGAAGGGATATCGATGCGCAGCACTGGGTGGTGCAAAGCCATGCGGAATGGGTCGCAAATTGTGTATCTGAATTTGTGGAGTTTGCTGAAACAGGGCGGGAGAACCCCGGCTTGGCCAAAGCCAGGGTGCATATTTAACCAGCAGGCAATATTCTCATCAAAATAAAACCCGGCATGACCGGGTTTTTTTGAGCGTCACAACAGGTGGGTTTGATGCGGTTTTTAACTTTAAATAATCCCCAACTTGATCATTACCATCAGTTGGCCTTCACCCACCAAGCCGCCCAGAATGGCGCCAGTCATGATCAAAATCCATTCTTCCTGCTTGAACACTGGGCGCAACAGGCCTTCAAATTCAAGTGGTGTCATCGCTTGCATTTTTTTGCCCACCACGTTTTCAATATCCAGTGAAGTCTGTACATAAGTTTCCGCGTGCATGATCACATCGGCCAGGCGGGCCATCAGCATTTCAGAAGTATCTTGCTTCATTCGCTGGAATGATTCCGCACCCACTGCCATCACTACAAAAGGCTTCACAATGCTGGCTTTGCTGTCCACCATTTCACGAACGCGCTCATCCACCATTTTCTGAACTCGTTCGGACAGCGGGCCAGCTACCATTTCACCAATGATGGTTTGCGGGGTCAAAATATCGCGCGCAATAATTTTTGCGTAATCGGCAGCAACCTTTTGCTGGCGTTTCAGAAACAAGCCTTGAATGGTGTACGAACCAAATGGAATGGGTTTCTTGGGTTCAAACAAAATATTCAACGCGATCCAGTCGGAGATAAAGCCAACCAGAAAACCGAACACGGGCAAAATCCACGGTTCTTTGAGCAGCACCCACAGAACCATTTGCACCACGCCGATCATGAAACCGAAATACAGGCCAGACACTCCGAAGAATTTGAATTCTTCACGTCCAACTTCCTGGAAAATTCGGTTCAGCAGGTGTTTGTCCTTCATCAGGATGCGAATGACCAGCGCTTTTAAATCCAGAATTTCATCAATATTGCCCTTGATGTCCTCCATCACGCTGGCGATTACACCGGGCACGTCTTTCTTCACGCGATCAATCAATTTTTTCTGGGCGAAGTTGGGCAAACTTTCCCAAAGCCTGGGTTGATGCTTGGACATCACTTCGCGAATGATGCTCTCGATCACTTCCATGGCCGGGCCTTCCAGTTCCTTGCCCAAGCGCTCGGAATCCAGTTTGGAAACCACCTCGTTTACCGAAACCAGTTTGGTGGTAATGGTGTCGACAGCAATTGATGCCATGCGAAGTGCGTTGCGCGGCACAATACCTTGCCAGCCAAAGAAAGGGGGTATGCCCACAAACTTCATGGGATAGAACATCATCTTTACGGCGGCAATCTTGGTGACATATCCGAGGATTGCAGCAACTACAGGGATTGAGAGGTAAAAGAGGTAGTTTTGCTGAACATCAGCGTAAATAGTTGCCCAATCCATGAAAGGCGTCCCCTTAGAATCTTATTATTTGTTGGTAAAGTATGAAAATATATAGTCGTCGCTCTATTTTTTGGACGGCTTTTTCTAATCTGTCCTGTCTCGTTCGCCAGTATAACGATCAATAGCTGCTCAACAGGTGGCAGAAATTAGATCAATTATTTTAATAATTACTTCAGGATGATCATTTTGGATTTTGCCTTCCATTATTTTGGGCTTCCAGCCTGGGCAGTTTTTATAGTCATGGCAGCAGCAGGGCTTTTTTTGGCCTGGTCGTTTCAGGCCGCTGCATTGTGGCTCATGTTTAATCCAAAGGAATTCAAGGGCTGGCGCATTCCCTTGTTCAGGAAACTTGGTTTACACCAATTGGGGCTGGAGGGCTTGGGTTGGCAGGGTTTGGTGCCCCATCAAAAATCGGTCATGGCCGAAATTGCTGTGCGTTTGATGACGCATAAACTGCTTCCTCTGGATGAAATGATCAAGCGCATACCCGCGCAAGGCTTATCTGATCGTTTAACCCCACCCATGCAGGAAACTGCAGACCTGGCCTGCCGCGAGGTAATGCTCAAGCACAAACCCACTTTGTGGGAAAGCCTGCCCAGCTTTTTACAAAACTCGATTATCTTCAGAATTCGCGGGATTGTGCCCGAGGTGTCCAAACAAATTATTCTTGATTTACAAAAAAAGCCCGCTTATTACCTCAGCTTGAAAACTCTGGTGTTGGATGTAGTCACCAG